>NZ_RAQF01000004.1:222628-488654 GCF_003610675.1 Chryseobacterium sp. AG363 | reverse complement strand
GGTGCCGGAGTTGCGCTTGATACAGACTTAGACGGTGTAATTGACCTTTACGATAAGTGTGTAACAGTTCCAGGACCTGTTGAAAACAACGGATGTCCTGTAGCTACAACAGGACCTGTAGTAGAAACAGAAACTAAGTTGGAGGGAATTGAGTTTGATTTAAATTCTGACAGAATTTTGCCATCAAATACTCCAATCTTAAATAATGCTGTAAACTACATCAATTCTTCAACTGGTTCTTATAATGTAATCGGAGCTACTGATACAAGAGGTACTGATGCTTACAACCAAAAACTATCAGAAAGAAGAGCAAACAACGTTAAGAACTATCTGATCAAAAACGGTGTTCAAACAGGTAAACTACAGGCAGTAGGAAAAGGTGAAAAAGACCTTAAATACCCTGAGTGTGAACCAGCAACGAAGTGCCCTGAATGGAAAAACAGAGCCAATAGAAGAGTATACTTCGAAGCTAAATAATAAATATATTGATATATCATATGAAAGTCACGCCCTGCGTGACTTTTTTTGTCTAATTCTTTCCTTATTTTTACAACATGATTTCTCCGCAGGATTTTCAAAAGCTAAAATATGATACTCTTAAGTATTTCTGGGGTTATACCGACTTCAGAGATTCTCAGGAAGAAATTATCAATGCTGTTATTAATGAAAAAGATACCCTAGTTCTCTTACCTACAGGAGCAGGAAAGTCTTTATGCTATCAATTACCAGCCCTATTGAAAGAAGGAACCTGCCTTGTTGTTTCTCCTTTGCTGGCATTGATGAAAGACCAGGTTAATCAGCTTAAAGCCCGCGGTATAGAAGCAGAATATCTTTCCTCCGAATTGGATGAATATGATGCTGAAACCATTTATGACCGCTGTAAAGAAGGACTTACCAAGCTGCTCTATGTTTCTCCTGAAAGACTTACCAATAGTCAGTTTATTCAAAACATGGAGGAAATTCAACTATCCTTCATTGCTGTGGATGAAGCTCACTGTATTTCAGAATGGGGTCAGGATTTCAGGCCCAGTTATCAGAATATAAAAGGATTCAGAAGTAATAATCCTGAAATTCCCTGTCTTGCTTTGACTGCAACAGCGACTCCAAAAGTTCTTGAAGAGATCAAAAGTAAACTGGAACTGAAAAATCCTTTTGTTTTTCAAAAAAGTTTCAAGAGAGAGAATATTAAAATTTTCACCGATGAAGTATCTGATAAATTCCAACGTGTTTTTGATATTTTAAAATACAGCAATGACTCCGGAATTGTATATGTAAGAACAAGAAAAGAAGCAGAATTGCTGGCAGAATTCCTGAAGAAAAACCAACTGAAAAATGTAGATTATTTCCATGCAGGTCTCACAACCAAGGAAAAAAATGCAAGACAAAACCTTTGGAATAATAGCGACAACCATGTTCTTATTTCTACCAATGCCTTTGGAATGGGTATAGACAAAGACAATGTTCGTTTTGTGATTCACTATTCCCCTGCTGCGTCTCTGGAAAACTATTATCAGGAGATCGGAAGAGCCGGAAGAGATGGAAAAGACAGTTTTGCCTTCATGCTTTGGAACAAACAGGAATTATTGAATTTTGATCAGGTTCTAAAAAATCAGACACCCAACAAAGCTGAGTTTTTGAAGATCATTAGTTACCTCTATTCTATTTTTCAGGTAGCAGAGTTTGAACTTCCGGAAAAAACATTTCAGCTGAATAATCTTGGTATACAGAATTTCACAAAACTGTCGAAAGCAAAGATCAACAATGTACTCAATTTTCTCCACAACCAGGAAATTGTCTACTACAACGATTACAAAAGTCTGTCTTCACTTGAGCTTTTTATCAAAGCTGATGAGCTGGAACAGCTTCCTCAAAAAGATGCCTATTTTATAGAGCTTCTTTTCCGTAATATATCAGGAATTACCACCCACAAAGTAATGTTCAGTGAACAACAGGTAAGCAACAAAATCAATATCAGTGTTCCTTTGATCAAAGAACGGTTGAAAGAACTTCAGCAAAAGAATTATCTTGAATATATCGATGGGGCATTAGCCAGTATCAAATTCCTGAAACCTCGTGATGAAAGAGCTGTGAACAGCACTTACTGGAAATTATTTGAACATATCCAAAGGAACAAAATTCAAAAATGGGAAGAGATGAAGTTTTACGTAGAAAATAACGACTACTGTAAAATGAAACTTATCCTGGCCTACTTTGGTGAAAAAAATTCAAAAAACTGTGGACAGTGCTCTGTCTGTGAAAAAAATAAGCAGTCTATCTTTGGAAAAAATATTTCCCAGCAGATCATTAATTTATTAGCTAAAAAGTCGGCTACCATTGAAGAACTGTCTATCCAGCTCAGCTATCATTCCAAAGAAAATATACTGGAGAATCTGATTTTTCTTTTGGATTCAGGAAAGGTAAGAATGCTGAATTTCAGAACGTATGCGCTGAATCATGAGTAATGAGTAATGAGTAATGATTGATAAATATTATGACCCTCAACCTGCCTAAATCTCAAACGCTCACACTCTAAAACTCTCTTACCTTCAAACCCTGATATTTTCCGACTCTCAGATCAAAAACTTATCTTTGCAGTATGAAATCATTGAAAGTTGTTTTTTTAGGAACTCCTGAGTTTGCAAAAACCTCTTTGGAGGCCATCCACCAATCTCACCATCAGGTAGTAGGTGTTGTAACTGTAGCTGATAAGGCAAGCGGACGCGGACAGAAAATTCACCAGTCACCGGTAAAAATCTATGCTGAAGAAAATAATATTCCTGTTTTTCAGCCGGAAAAGTTGAGAAACCCTGAATTCCTGGAAGAACTTAGGAAACTGGATGCTGATGTTTTTGTAGTGGTTGCCTTCAGGATGATGCCTAAAGTGCTTTTTGAGATGCCTAAAATGGGAACTTTCAATCTTCATGCTTCACTGCTTCCTGATTACAGAGGTGCTGCACCCATCAATTATGCTGTAATCAACGGAGAAGAAAAGACCGGAGCAACTACTTTCTTTATTAATGAAAAAATTGACGAAGGAAATATTCTTCTTCAGCAGGAAATGGAAATTTTACCGGATGAAAATGCCGGAAGCCTTCATGACCGACTCATGGAAATGGGCTCAGGTCTTGTGGTTAAGACATTGGATGGTCTTGCCGAAAATGCTATTGAAGAGAAACCTCAGCCCCATGTAGAACATCCTAAAAATGCTTATAAAATTTTCAAGGAAGATACGAGGATCAATTGGGAACAGCCTTCAAAAACCATTCATCAGTTTATTCTGGGAATGTCGCCTTATCCTGCAGCTTTCACCACTTTAAAGATTGACAACGAAGAAAAGGGATTAAAAATATTCGGGGGTAAATTTGAACTTGTTGGCCACGGAAAACCAACTGGAAGTCTTGATATTTCTAAGAATGAATTTAAAATCTATACTCAGGACGGAATCTATTATCCGCTGGAGCTTCAGTTGGAAGGTAAAAAAAGAATGTTGGTAAAAGATTTTCTGAATGGTTTCCGAAACTTCGATGGAATTGCATTAGCCTAAAAAATAAGATCATTATACATAAAAAAGTCCCAAAAGTCTATCTGTAAATACTTTTGGGACTTTTTATTTTTCAGCCATCAGCTTTTACTGACAATTTTCTTTCGGATTCTGCTTATAAATTCCGGGGTTACTCCCAGATAGGCAGCAATCTGAATATTGGTAATCCGGTTGGCTGTCTGTGGATAATCTTTTAAAAATTCAACATAACGTTCATCTGAAGGCTTGCTTAAATTATCAATAATTCTACGCTGTAATGCTATAATCGACTTTTGAAACTTAAGTCTCATTAATCTTTCAATCTCCGGCATTTCAGTATACAATTTCTCTTTTTCCTTTTGGGGAATAAGAAGAATCTCACTATCCTCCAGCGCCTGAATATTGAGCTTTGAGGGAATACGATTCACAAAACTATCAATATCGGAGATCCACCAGTTTTCAATTCCGAAATACAATATCTGTTCGGCAGCATTATGATGGGTATGAAAAACTTTAAAGCAACCACTCACCACAAATCCTTCAAATTCACAAATCTCTCCTTCTTTTAAAAGGAATTCTTTTCTCTTTATTTTCTGAAGACTAAAGGCACTGCAGTATTTATCCAGCTTTTCGTCTGAAATATCAATATATCCCCGGATGTGTTTTTTTAAAGACTCAGTCATGGTTTAAAAATAAAAAAAGGTTTAGAAAAACCCTAAACCTTATAATTTTGTATTACAAACGGTCATTTATTGTGAAAACAATTCACTATTGACCGTGCATTTTCTATAGCTGTACCATCTCAGTAACCTCCACATCATATCCTCCAACCTGAGGTTTGATATTAGGATTTTGAGTGATTACTTTAAACTTGTTGATTCCTAAATTCTTTAAGATCTGCGTTCCGATTCCATAATCTCTGTAATTGTACGCTAATGTAGGATGCTGCTCCTGACCATCCTGATAGTTCAGGAACTGTTGAAGTTTTCTCAATGTATTTTCAGAGTTGGAAACGTTGTTGATAAAAATAATAGCTCCTTTTCCAGCTTCATTCACCATACCTGTGACCTTTTCCAACAATGGTTTTTCACCGTTGTTCAATCTGGTCAATACATCAAAATAAGAATCTGAAGACTGTACTCTTACCAAAACAGGCTCATCTACCGTCCAAGCTCCTTTTGTCAATGCAAAGTGGATCTGGTCATTGGAAGTTTCTCTGAAAGCATAAAAATCAAAATCACCGTAGTGCGTTTTTACTTTTTTCTCTTCAAGTCTTTCTACCAGATTTCCTTTTTTAAGCTGATAGTGGATAAGATCTTCAATAGAAACGATCTTCATATCGTGTTTTTGGGCAAAAGCATGAAGTTCAGGCAGACGGGACATTGTACCATCTTCATTCATGATCTCGCAGATCACACCTCCTTCTTTCAATCCTGCTAAATTCGTAAGATCGATGGCCGCTTCAGTATGTCCAGCTCTTTTCAATACTCCTCCTTTTCTTGCACGAAGCGGGAAAATGTGGCCAGGTCTCATAAAATCTGTAGGCTTGGATTTTTCATCCATCAATGCTAAAATTGTTTTTGCTCTGTCACTTGCAGAAATTCCGGTAGATGTTCCGTTACCCAGAAGGTCAACTGATACGGTGAAAGCAGTTTCCTTAGGATCGCTGCTTCTGCTTACCATCACTTCAAGTCCAAGCTCATCACATCTTTTTTCAGGAAGCGGCATACAGATCAGCCCTCTTCCGTGAAGAGCCATAAAATTGATAATTTCCGGCGTTGTCAGTTCTGCCGCGCAAAGAAAATCACCTTCATTTTCTCTGTCTTCATCATCTACTACTATGATTATTTTACCATTTCTAAGGTCTTCGATAGCCTCTGGAATAGTATTTAATTTAATATCGGACATTTTTACTTTTTATTTGTGCAAAGATACTCATAAAAATAAGCATCTGCCAATTAATTATGTATGGTTTATTACGCTTTGGATAAAGAGTCTGCAGCCTCTCTGAAAATCTTGTAAGATCTCAATCTTTTCTGATGATCGTAGATATGTGAATTGATCATCAGTTCATCCACCTGGAATCTTTCCTGGAAATCTTTAAGCTTTTCCTGAACTTCAGCCTTATCTCCGATAAAAGTATATCTCAGTTTCTGTAAAACCATAGATTTTTCCATTGGCGACCAGATTTCATCCATATCATCCACGGGTGGAGCAAAAGGTTTTCTGTCGTTTCTTACAATATTGATGAATGCCTGGAATAAAGTGGTGGAAATTTTATGAGCTTCCTCAGAAGTTTCAGCCGCTACCCCATTTACACACGCAATGATATAAGGTTTATCCAGATATTTTGACGGTTCGAAATGTTCTCTGTATATTTTAAAAGCCATTTCCATCTGCTCAGGTGCAAAATGTCCCGCAAATGCATAAGGCAGCCCTAGTTCTGCAGCCAGCCATGCACTGTCTGTACTTGACCCCAGAATATATAGTGGAATATCCAATCCTTCTCCCGGAATGGCACGAACCATCGCCTCTGAATTTTCTTTTGAAAAATATCTTTGAAGTTCGAGGATCTGTCTTGGAAACTGTTCATTGATGATGGCTGGATTCCTTCCCAAAGCCTGTGCTGTTAAGCCATCTGTTCCCGGTGCTCTTCCTAATCCAAGGTCAATTCTTCCCGGAAACAGAGATTCCAGAGTACCAAACTGTTCTGCAATGATCAGAGAACTGTGGTTAGGAAGCATAATTCCTCCTGAACCTACTCTGATTGTTTTCGTTCCATTGGCAATGAAACCAATTAAAACAGAAGTTGCAGAGCTTGCAATACTTTCCATATTGTGGTGTTCTGCCAGCCAGAATCTTTTATAATTTAAATTTTCAGCGTGATTAGCTAGTGATAAGCTGTCCTGAAAAGTATCATGAATGCTTTTACCTTGCTTTACCGGTGCAAGATCTAAAACAGAAATTTCAAAATTTTTCATGTTATGATGTTAATTTTTCTTTAATCTGAAAAACAAGGCAAATTTAAAACATAAAAACTGCATTAGTTACTTTTTGTAATTAATAAAAACAATTGATCAGTTCAGGGAAAAACTATTGGAATGAAAATTTTGCTTACATCGTTTTACCTATATGATCTTAAAATTAAATAATCATATTAAAAAACATATTTTAACGAAAATAATTCAACAAAAAGAGACATATTTATTATATTCGTATACCAAATTTTTAAAAACTTTAATATGAACAAAAAAACAAACAGCCTGTTTTATAAGCAGATGTTGACAGGAAAAACTGTCTTTATGAGTTTTCTTATTGCTGCAATATTTTCGTCTTGTAGCAAAAACAATGAAGAAATTACTTCTGAAGCTCAAACCAATGCCTTCAATGCAGACAATGTAAAAAAAGGACAATTGAACGGCCAGGAAATTACCTATGAAAGAAAAAACGGAATGAATTTTTTCCAGGGAGATATTGTTCTTACCGACAAACAATTATCAGAAGGTAATGAAGTTAATAAAGGCGGTGCAAGCTATTCAAGATGGCCGAATGGTAAAATTTATTATACTATTGCTGGCAATATGGGTTCCATCAATGTTAACAAAATCAACTCTGCCATCAGCGAGTACAATAATAAAACGAATACACAGTGGATCTACCGTACCAACCAGGCTAATTATGTGGAATTTATTTTCGGAAGCTCATCAGGATCTGATGGCTGGGCTCATATCGGATATCAGGGTGGAAAACAAACCATTTCTTTGGATCAGTACATTTCTGTAGGTTCAGTGATTCATGAAATGGGGCATACGGTAGGACTTTATCATGAACATACGCGTAAAGACAGAGATCAATATGTAAAGATTCTGTGGAACAATATTCAAAATGGACAATCTTATAATTTCAACATCTATAATTCCGGAACAGATATAGGCCCGTTTAATATTAATTCTGTGATGATGTATTGGCCAACCTCTTATTCTAAAAATGGGTTACCAACAATTACCAGAGCTGATAACAGCAATTTTACTTATAACAGAACCGGATTTACTACCGGAGATATCAATACCATCAATGCGATGTATCCTTAAATTTTTAAGAATCGTCTCTCCATAAAAAAAGAACTCTTATGAGTTCTTTTCTTTTTTATAATTATAATGATTGATTAAAATCCTGATTTCGTTAAATTCAAAATGGCTTGGCAGTGCATTCTTCCACTCGGTTAATGTTTCATGTGGATTTTTATAGAATTCATCTTCAAACGCCTTAATTTTATCCGAAGTAATGACTCGGGAAATATCCAGCAAGCCTTGTTCGGCAAATTTGGCAAGATGCCCAATAACGGTTTCTTTCACCAGCCCTCTTTCCAAGGCAATTTCTCCGATCGTTTTTCCCTGCTCAAACAGCTGGAAAGTTAAAACCTGTGACGGAACTTTAGCAATTTTCAGATTGATTTCCTTATCATTCTTTTCATCTAAAAGTTTAGTTTCAAGTAAGTGAATATCTTTCAGACTGTTCAGATATTCTTCAATGTCTTCCAGCCAGCTTTTAAATTCTTCATTATATTGTTTTAAACCTTTCGCTCCTTTTATTTCAGCATAAAATTCTTTCAAAGGATCGAAAATCTTATTTCTGGTTTCTGTAAAAAAGAAATTAACCGCACCTTTTGATTTGCTTTCAATCTCGGACCATTCTTCTTTCTGTTCAATAAAATTATTGACTTTCTGAAAAATAATACGTTCCAGTTTCTCAAAGATTTTTCCAAGATTTACTGCTTCATGTTTTAACTGAAGATAAAGCTGTTTGGTTTTGACGTGGTCTATATTCTTGGTGACAATGGAAAGGTTATTCCACTCCTCCACTTCCTTTAAAAACCATGTACAATCTAACGTACGCAATACTTTTCTGATGCTGTAATCATATTTTTCCTGATTTAAAATAGCTTCTACATGGTCATTGGCAATCGTATCTGTGTGGAAATGCAAAATTCTGTTATCCTTGAAAATAACTTCAGGGGTAATTTTTGATTTTAAAACAATTCCTTCCAAAGTTCTGCAGCGGGATAAAGCTACATAGACCTGACCGGCAGTAAAACTCTTTCCTGCATCAATAATCACTTTATCAAACGTTAATCCCTGACTTTTATGAATCGTAACCGCCCATGCTAATTTGATAGGAAACTGCTCGAAACTTCCCAACACTTCTTCCTGGATATTTTTATCAGTATCAAGAAAATATTTTTTCTGTTCCCAGGTTTCTCTTTTGACAACAATTTCTCTTTCACTTTCATCCAGTACAACACGGATTTCATTTTCATCCAATCCGATGATCTCGCCCAGCTTTCCGTTAAAATATTTCTTCTCACCGGAAATATCATTTCGGATAAACATGATCTGAGCTCCTATTTTCAGTTCTAAAAACTGTTCGTTCGGAAATTGATTTTCTTTAAAATCCCCTACCAACTTAGCTTCATACACCTGAGGATCAACTTTTATTTCTGCCAGTTTTTCCTGATTGATCTCATCTGCCATTTTGTTGTGAGAACACAGATATACATAGGATTCTTTTCCCATATCAAAGTCAGGATCATACCTTTCATTGAGATGATTAAAGTCTATATTATCCACATCGCCGTCACGGATTGCATTCAGAATTTCCAGAAACTCTTCGTCAGATTGTCTGTATACCTTTGTCAGCTCAATAGTGACGATTGGAATTTCTTTAATGGCATGGCTGTCAAAAAAGAAGGGTGAATTGTAATACATTTTCAGGATATGCTCATCCCTTACCACCGGAGGAAGCTGAAACAAATCCCCGATAAAGAGCATCTGTACCCCTCCAAATCTCTGATTATTCCTTCTTATAAATCTCAAAGAAAAATCCATCATATCCAGAACATCAGCCCTCAACATTGAAACCTCATCAATAATAATGATTTCAACCTCTCTCAGAAGCTTCAGCTTATCTTTACGGTATTTGAAATGAGGCATCAGATCGGCAATATTATTAGCCAAACTGGTATCTATCCTTTCTGTAGTAGGAAGAAAGGTTCTCAACGGCAGCCCAAACATGGAATGGATTGTAACTCCACCTGCATTAATGGCAGCAATTCCCGTGGGAGCCACTACAATATGCTTTTTCTTTGTACGCCTTACAAAATCATTAAGAAATGTCGTCTTTCCTGTTCCGGCTTTCCCGGTTAAAAAAACGCTTCTGTTCGTATATTCTATTAAGTCAAAAAAATGATTATTCATCTTTGTCAAAAATACGGAAATGAATTTGAATTTCTTACCTTGGCATAAGTTTTGAAAATTCTTAAAAAGAAAAAAGTTTATTGTGAAAAAATTATTCTTTCATATCCCGGCAATAGTATTGTGTACTACATTAACTTTAGTTTCGTGTAATACATCAAAGAGTGCCAATACCAATCTTCCTATTGATATTGCTGACAGACCTGCTGACGAAGACAGTCAGAAATATGAACAGGCACAGCTGGATAGATTAAAAGCTTCTATTGAATCTGAAGTATCAGGAGAAAAATGTACGGATGCCAGCCAATGGGCATTTGCTCCTATGGGATCAAAAGCCTGCGGTGGACCTCAGCAATACATTGCCTACCCTAAGAAAATAGAAGCGACTTTCTTACCAAGGGTGAATGAGTATACGGATAAAGTGAAAGCTTTTAATGAAAAGTATAATATTACGTCTGACTGTATGATGATCGAGCCACCTACATCACTCAAATGTGTCAATGGCAAGATCAGACTTATTACACCGGATAATAATTAACAATAAAGCAAAGGTTCTATATCAAATCGAAAAAGCTCTGTTTCAGAACAGAGCTTTTATATTTATTTTTAAATAGATCAATGGTGAATTTTGCTTCACAAGTGAATGGTGAATTCTGATCGCAAAAATTGACAAGCACAGCGAATTGACTATTCATTATTCACTATTCACTTGGCATCCTAAAATTGATGATCCTTCACATTCTCCTTATACCATGATGAATATTTCACATAGTTATCTGCAATTCTGTTCACTTCTCCCTCCAGTAACTGAGCATTGATATCTTTGATTTTTCTTGCAGGAACTCCTCCCCAGACTTCTCCGGATTTAATGTGCGTTCCCTGAGTCACTACAGAACCTGCTCCTACAATGGAGTTTTCTTCTACCAGACAATCATCCATCACAATAGCTCCCATTCCGATCAGTACATTATCTTTAATGGTACATCCATGAACAATCGCGTTATGTCCTATGGAAACATTGTTCCCGATATTCAAAGGATATTTCTGATACGTACAGTGCAGCATTGCATTGTCCTGAACATTCACTTTGTCACCCATTTTGATATAGTGAACATCACCTCTGATCACTGCATTATACCAGACACTGCAGTCTTTTCCCATTGTAACATCGCCAATAATAGTTGCTGTTTCTGCTAAGAAAGTATTCTCTCCGATTTGTGGTGCTTTTCCTAAAAGCTGTTTTATTAGTGCCATAATATTTATTTGAAATGTAAAAATGTGCCCAATTGAAAATTACACTATCTTTTCTGATATCTAACTTCTAAATTACAGTGATAGCAAAAATCTAACTCTCAATTTTCAGCTTCTAACTTCTAATGTGTATTTTTGTATCTCAAATTTAACGAAAAAATGCGTACCGTACTTATAGAACCAACTGAAAACCCAAAAGTGATGAAATTTGTAGCAGATTACAATCTCATCCCGGGGTCTTTAGAACTGGACAGAAATTCAGATATTTCGGAAATTCCTCTGGCACAGGAACTTTTCAATTATCCTTTTGTGGAAAGAGTTTTCATTACCGCTAATTTTGTAGCAGTAGCAAAACAGGATACCATAGAATGGGAACATGTCGCTGAAAGTCTGAAAAATGTAATTGAGGATGAATTACTGGCCAACCCTAGAATTTATCTTCAAAAGAAAAAAGAAATGTATCAGATCTATGCTGAAATGACTCCGAATCCAAATGTAATGAAGTTTGTTTCGAGCAAACTACTGATGGATGGTTTTGTGGAAGTAAAATCGAAAGAAGCGGCTGAAGAAGTTCCTTTAGCACAGGCTATTTTTAAAGAGTTTGATTTTGCAACAGAAGTTTTCATTTCGGACAATTTTGTAGCGGTTACAAGAGATAATTCAGTTGAATGGCACCAGGTAATGATGACTGTTCGTGCACTTATCGCTGAATATCTTCAGAACGGAGGTGAAATTTCAAAAATAGAACCTCAGAAACATGAAAACCCTGTTGAGAAAATTATCAACAGAGATTATACTGAAGATGAGCAGAAAATTTCTGACATTTTAAATGAATATGTAGCTCCTGCTGTAGAAAATGATGGGGGAAAAATTTCACTGATGGAATACGATCAGGAAAATAAAACGGCAAAAATGCTACTACAGGGTGCATGCTCCGGCTGCCCGAGTTCTACAGCTACTTTGAAAAACGGAATTGAAAATATTTTAAAACAATTCGTTCCGGACTTAGTAGAAAGAGTGGAAGCTGTAAACGGATAAAACTGCCGAAATGCCTCCCGGAAAGAAAATTTTGGTGATTATAGGAAGTGCTTCGGCAAATTCCAGCAATCAGAAACTGCTGGAACAGGTGCTGCGAAATATCGGCACTACAGATTTTCAGATGTATACTGATCTTTCTGTTCTTCCGCATTTTAATACGGCATTAACGGATGATCATACTCCGGAAGAAGTTCTGAAAATCAGAGAAGATATTAAAAACGCTTCAGGTGTTATATTTTCCACACCAGAATATATTTTCAGTATCCCGGGCAGATTGAAAAATCTTTTGGAGTGGTGTGTTTCTACAACTGTATTTTCAGAAAAACCAGTTGCTGTGATTACCGCTTCTGCCAGTGGAGAAAGAGGTCACGAAGAGTTATTATTAATTTTAAAAACTCTTGGAGCTGTAACAGATGATAAACATCAGGCATTAATAAAAGGGATAAAAGGTAAATTTGACGGCAATGGCTTACTGGAAAGTAATACCTTTGTCAAAGTATCAAAATTAGTAACAGATTTTATAAGTTCTGTTTCATAATTAAAATTTAGAATATTGAATAAGAAAGGAATTTTACTAGTCAACCTCGGATCACCGAGATCAACTTCTGTAAACGACGTAAAGGAATATCTTGATGAATTTCTGATGGATGAAAGGGTGATTGATTACCGTTGGATCTTTCGTGCACTTCTCGTACAGGGAATCATTCTGAAAACAAGACCTGCAAAATCTGCTGAAGCCTATAAAACAGTTTGGACAGATGAAGGTTCTCCGCTGATTGTTATTACTAAACAAATTCAGAAAAAACTTCAGAAAGTGGTAGATGTTCCTGTGGAAATCGGAATGAGATATGCGCAACCAAGCATTGAAGCTGGTATCCAGAAACTGGTTGATCAGGGAGTCACTGAAATTGTTCTTTTTCCATTATATCCTCAATATGCAATGAGTACCACGGAAACCGTGATTGAAAAGGCGGAAGAAGTGAGAAAAAAGAATTTTCCAACTATAAAGATCAATTATATTCAGCCTTTCTACAACAGGGATATTTATATCAACTGTCTTGCAGAAAGTATTAAAGAAAAGCTTCCTGAAAATTTTGATGCCTTGCAGTTTTCTTATCACGGAGTTCCGGAAAGACATATTTATAAGACAGATCCCACCAAGACCTGTAACCTTAACGACTGTTGTTCCAGGGAAGATAATCCAAGTCATCAGTTTTGCTATCGTCATCAATGTTATAAAACGACACAGCTTGTCATTGATAAATTGAATTTACCCAAAGAGAAAACGATTGTTTCATTCCAGTCAAGATTAGGAAAAGACAAGTGGATTGAACCATATACAGACGAAACCCTGGAAACCATTGGTAAAAAGGGAATAAAAAACCTGGCTGTTGTATGTCCGGCATTTGTTTCCGACTGCCTTGAGACCCTGGAAGAAATTTCAGTAGAAGGAAAAGAACAGTTTATGCATGGCGGCGGTGAAAACTTCCATTATATTCCATGTCTGAATGACGAAGATCGATGGATTGAAGTGGTAAAAATACTTTGTGAAGAAAAACTGAATGATTTTTATTTAGTTTAATTCTTTTAGTTAAAAATATACAAAAGGCCGCAAGTTAATTCTTGCGGCCTTTTTGTTGAATATATTAAAAAGTTTGGTGCTATTTTTTAATAAGGTTTCCTGCTTTCTCTCCGTTTACCAATACAATATATACTCCCGGAAGAATATTGGAAGGCAATTGGATGTTAAGCTTATTGGCTCCATCAATCATTTCTACTTTCTCAGAAATTTCTTTCTTACCTGTAAGGCTTACCAGTTCTACAATTCCTTTTCCAGCTTTCCCTTCAAAATTGATGGTAAATCTGTCTGTTGCAGGATTTGGACTTATGGTGTACAGAGCTGTATCTGCGGCTGCCACTTTTCCTGCCGGAGAAGTTCCACCACCTACGCCTACAGCATTCCATGCATTGGTAACCTGGGTTACTTCATTACTGCCTGCTCCATACAGATCTGCTGCTGCCTGGAGAGAATAGGTTCTTGCATTTGCATAGGTAGAAGAAGAAGTAAGATAAGTCGTTAATGTTCTGTAAGCAATTGCTCCGGCTTTATCCAGACCAATTCCTGAAACATTATAGGCAAAACCTTTGTCATTTGTACCAGAACCTCCTGTAACCAGCAGATAATACCAGAAGTTAAGGACACCTGAATTGGTATGAACTCCACAATAATCATTAGACTGGCTTGGTGTAACACAACCGGAAGTGGTAGTAGTTTTCCAGTAGGTTCCCATATAGGTATCCGGCTGGCTATAAGCATTTGGATTCGCCATATTTCTGATCACGTAGTTGAAATCCTCCCCCAGTGTCCAGCTTGCCTGTGTAGGTCTTGCCCAACGCTCAATGGTATTTCCGAAGATATCTGAGAAACCTTCATTCAATGCTCCGGATTCTCTCTGATAAGCAAGATTAGCTGTTTTAGAAGTCAATCCGTGTGTAATCTCATGACCACATACATCTATTGCTGTCAAAGGTTTTCCACCATTTGTTGTTGAACTTCCATCACCATAAGTCATTCTGGAACCATCCCAAAATGCATTGAAATAGTTGGTAGAATAGTGAACATAAGATTTAATAGCAAAATTATTATTATCAATGCTCTTACGTCCATATTTTGTATAGAAATAATCCACTGTCATTTCTGCTCCCCAATGCGCATCGGTAGCATATTGGTCTTTATTGGTGTTCACATTATTCCAGTTATTATCTGTATCTGTGAAGTCTACTGCAGAAGCATAGCTGGTTCCTTTTTTCAGGTTGTACGTTTCTACTGAAGTTCCCGCATTTCTTCCGGTTTCTCTTAAGCGATAGCTTCCGTTATAAGAATCTGTGGTGATGCTACGTGTTCCGCTATATCCGGTAACTGCTGTTCCCGGGGTATTTACTTCATGAATGATTGCATCTACTCCTAATACTTTTCCATTTTTAGCATCTACAAAAACATATTGTCTGCTTAATGGCTTCTCCGCATAGATATCAAATTTATAAGCCAGCCTTAAATCATTCAGCTTATCATCATCAGGATCTGAATAATATACTAATTCACCTTTAGGAGCATAGCTTGCATTGGGATCGCCTGTTTCTTTTTTAAGAAAATCTTCCTCTTCTTTATTTTTCCATTTATAGGCGTCAGCACCTACGAAAGATAAAGCACTCTGCAATGCTGCATTTTCAGCAAGACCGGCACTTTTGTCAAGCCCTTTCGGAACTTTAACAACCCATTTTCCGGACTGTCCTACAATTTTACCGTCTTTTGTCTGAACAGCCATCATTCCGTATTCTACAGGAATATCATTAACGGTCTGTTGAAATCTTTGAGTTTCAAAACCCAATGCATCTTTTTCCAGCCCCAGTTTGCGAGCTTGTCCCGGAGAAAGTCTCTGAGAAGCTTCGTCAAATAAAACAGGAGTTCCCTGATACGCAGGTGCATTTTTTTCAAATCTCATAAATTCAGCATGTAGTCCGCTTTTACCCGGAACTAATTTCGATGGAGTGTTTTGTCCAAACACAAAAGAGCAGGCAGCAACGCTTGCCACTAAGATAAATTTAGTTTTCATATTAATATTGGTTGATTGTGGTAACGAATTTATAAACTTTTCACAATAAAACAACAAAAACAATGAGTAAAATTCAATTGATATTATAAATCAATAAATAAAACACAATAATGATTTTAAAAAAAAGAAAATTATTTAAATATAATTTTTCCACAATGTTAATTTCATGTTAAAAAAATTAATTAAAATCAAAATTTTGTGAATTAATATTTTTCACTATGCAGTGCATTATATTATAAGAAAATTAGTCATAATATGAGATTTGAGAGAGTAATTCTTTCAATAAGGACAAAAAAATAGGACTATCTTAAGAGACAGCCCTATTTTTTATGTATATTTTAAATTATAATTACTTAACGTTTATTCGCAATGGGTGTTCTGAATTCTCCATATCCCATTAACCCATCATAATTTCTTCCAAATGGTGCATAATAAAGAAACGCCTGATAAAGATTTTCTGTCTGCCAGAAGTTACCGTTTACTTCTCCAAAATTCAAACCGTTTCCATCTTTTGTTACCAAAACATAGTTATAAAAACCTTGTTTAAGGAATATTTTTGCCACATATTGTTTGGTAGAAGCATTATACTGCATTTGATTTTCCTTACTGGGTTTAAAATTATTAAATCCTCCCAGTACATAAATTTCTTTATCCACAGGATCGGAATCCAGGTAGAAATGTACCCATGAATAATCAGCTTCTCTTTCTGCATCTCTCTCTCTTCCCAAGTCGTTCCTTCTGTAGTACCAGGCTCCATTCACATCCGGCTGATACTGATAATTTAAAGGGAACGCCCATACCGGATGAAGATACGTCTGGTTCACATCATCTTTTATTTCGGTAGCACGCACCATATCTGCGGCCATATTCATATTTTTATTATCAAAATAATAAAACTCATTATCCCCAGGAAAAACAAGATTCATCTGCTGGAACAAAACCTGATTTCCTAAAACACTGCTCGGTTTAAGATTGGATATCACCATATTCGGGTTGTTATTCTGCATCACATTCATCGTGATTGAATTGACGTTGGAAGAAATATCTCCGCCTTTCGGAGAAACATTCACTTCTACCCTCTGATTAAGATTTGGATTTTTTGCGTCTGCAAATCTTGAAATATTTAAGCCCACGGATGTTACATCTTCCACAAGATAAAATCGTTTTTTGAACAGAGGCTGGTCTGCCGAATCTTTGTAGACAATCAGTTCATAATTCCCTGAGACTTTCAGTTGGATTTTATCATTCGGGAAAACAAGTTTATAGTGGGTATACGCCTGTAACGTATTGAAAGAATATTGAAACTGATCCAGAAGTGCATTCATGCTTCCGGTAGCAAATTCTGTAAAAAACAGATTATCTTCATTCCAGTTTCTGTCATAATGTTTGAATGTGTATCTATAGATCTGACTGCCATTCGTAAGATCATCAAAGCCCAGAACCAGTTGTTCGCCTATCTTAATTACCGGAGTCTCATCATTGGTCTGAGGATTGAACAGCTGAACACTTTGGATATTTTGTCCAAAAACCAGTCCGCCCAAAGAAAGTAAAAGTATTCGCAAAGTTTTCATTATGACGAAGATAACGAAAAATAGCCATTTTCTTAATAATATCGTATTTTTGAATAAAAAATATTCAGATATGCTTCAGATTCAAGGTTTCGTATTCAACTTTGCGAGCGAAAATACTTATATCCTTTATAACGAAAATAAAAATGCCTGGTTAATTGATCCGGGAAATATGAATGCTCAGGAAACTCAGGCTATTGATAACTTCATTACTGAAAAAGGACTGAAGATTCGGAAAATACTCCTGACCCATGCTCATATTGATCATGTATTGGGACTTCAATGGGCTTTTGATAAATTTAAGGTACCTGTGAATATGCATCAGGAAGACCAGGAAGTACTGGATATGCTTCAGGCAAGCGGGATGAGATTCGGAATGCAGATCAATCCTGTAAAAGTGAATGTAGAATATATAAAGGAAGGTGATGAACTTGATCTGGATGGAGAAAAATTCAAAATATATCATGTTCCGGGACATTCTCCAGGAAGTGTTGTTTATCATAATGAAAATCAGAAATTCATGATTTCCGGTGATGTTCTTTTTGAAGGAAGTATAGGAAGAACAGATCTGTATAAAGGAAATTATGATCAGCTGATTGAAGGAATTAAATCAAAACTTTTCATTCTGGATAATGATACCCAGGTTTTCTCAGGACATGGAAATCCTACATCGATTGGTTTTGAGAAACAGTATAATCCGTTTTTAAAGTAAAAAGGTTTGAGGGATTGAATTGTACCAACGCCTGAAATCAAAACTTAAGTCTGATACTTATATAAAAATCATTTTGTCCGATTAAATTTAAACATAATTAACAGGTCGCTCCTACGGAGCTATAATTTTAAAACAAATCCGTGCATTAACAGTTAGCTTCTATTGGAGCTGTATTTGATCCCATCGGGATCAACTGTTAGTAGAAAAAATGAGGCACCGGTAAAATAGAGCTCCGCAGGAGCGACCTGTTAATCTATGACGTAAATATTGTTTTCAATATATCTATCCTCTTTATCAGACAGTACTAGTAATAAAAACAAAACCGTCAGAAATTCTGACGGTTTTGTTTTTATTAAGAAATAGAGTCTAGAAATCCAGTGTGATTGATGCTCTGGCAGCAGCTCCCATGATAGGTCTGGCCATGATGATTCCGTCTCCATTCGGTGATCCGGCTCTTGGGTCTCCTTCTGTAATACCAATAGTGTTAAAGATATTGGTACCATCGACTGCAAAACGTATTCTTCCTAACTGGTAAGACATTCCCGCTCCAAATTCTGTAAAAGAAGGTAGGGTCTGTACATTTTTCTCATCCTGGAAACGTTTTCCATAATAATTCATACTTACATAGGCTCTCCATGACTTGGTAATGTTCACCGCCGGTGAGATATTAAAATAAAACTTTGGCATTCTTCTTACCACATTTCCTTCAAGTACACTTCCGGCTTCAAGGTTTTTATATTTCGGGCTTTGAACGGTTCCATTGAATGCAACTTCTAAAATATTATTGAATAAACGGGCATATCCTTCAAATTCAACTCCATAGTTTTGTGTATTCGCAAAAGTATTTTCAGATTTTCCATCAGAGAAGATATCTGTAAATGAAAGATTATTCAAGGTAGAATAGAATGGAATCACCGCTATGTCAAAGGTACGCGAGTAATATTTATATCCTACTTCTAACTGATTGGTGGTTACTGATTTTAAAGGTTTATCAGGGTTTGGAGTGGAGAAATAGTTGTAATAAGCTTCTTCATTCGGAGATCTGAAACCGTTGGAGAAACGAGCATACACCGCATTCTCTCTGTTGATTTTATAATTGGCAGCTAATGTAAAGGAAACTTTATCCACATTAAAGTTCCAATAGGTGTATTTATTTCCCAATACACTCATATTATCATCAGCCGTCGTCGTGTTGAAACCATGAGTTCCATCAGTTGTTAATCCAGAATTATTTAAATTAGAAGTGGTGGTATTGGCAAAATTTCCTTTATAATAATCATGGCTGTAACGAAGGCCTCCATTTACACTTAAAGCATCGGTAATGTTATAGTCTAAGTTTACATAAAGATCATTCAAACTTCCCTGAGTCTGAGTTCTTCTTTGTAAAAATGTCATATCCATAACACCATTGTAGGTTTTAGAATATCCATCATCAGACGGGCTCATAGACGGGTTTACCAGATTTAAAAGTTCAGGTCTGTCTGTAGCAGTTGCCAGAACATTACTCCAGTTCCAGTATTGCTGAGATTTCCAGTTGGATTTATAAAAACCAGCCGTAACATTTCCTTTGTCAAATTTATAACTGAATTGTAAATCATTCACAAAATTATTCATCTGTTTGTCGATTGCCCAGAATCCTAATTTTTGTACATACTCAGGATTAACAACAGCTCCGTTGCTTACGAGAGAATACTGATAATTGCTCATTCCAAGCCCACCATCTTTCACGGCATCAGTAGCATATTTAGAAGCTAGCTTTGGACCTCCTGCCGGAAAAATCCCCGTATAATTCATATTGATATTGGTGTATCTCGTTTTGTTTAAAACACTGAAATTATTTCCAAGATCATATTTAAACTCTGCACCCAATACATCAACTTTCGGATGGATTCCATCTTCAAGATTTCTGTTGAAAAATCCGCCTCCGGCCTGTGGAATATTCAGCTGGCTGATGGCTCTGTAGCTGTATGTTCCATAATTAGGATCAAAGCCCTGGAATCCTTTCAGCTTATTTCCGTTCTGGATCAAAGGAATTGGAAGGAAGAAGGTATTTCTGTCATCCAGTTTTTTGTAATATACTTTTGCATAGCCTTTATCAAAGACATATTTCAGATTCATTCTGATTTGCCCCCCATTATTGGCTTTGAAACCTGTTTTTCTGATTCCGTCATCTGTCCTGTAAAAACCACCGACATTGAAAAACAATTTATCCTGAACCAATGCGCCTCCTACATTCACATCGGTACGCATCAATCCGTAGGTACTTGTTTCAAGTTTCGCCGTACCTCTGAAATCATTGGTTCCTTCTCTGGTAATAAAGTTGATCAGACCTCCGGGAGAATTTGTTGCAAAAATAGAACCTGAACCTCCTCTCAAAGCTTCCATACGGTTGACAGAATTGTCTACACGGAAAAAGTTGTCAGCATTGGCAAACTGAAGTGCTCCGTCTTCGAAAACCGGAAGACCGTCTTCCTGTACCTGTACAAATTCATAAGCTCCAGCAGAAGGAATCCCTCTTGCAAAAAGGTTGTTTCCTACCTCACCTCCTGAAGTTTCCACAGCAAATCCCGGAACTCGCTGTAGTAAAGCCGCAGCACTGATCGGGTTCTGTTTCTGAATTTCTTTGGAACTAAATGTGGAAATTGCTGTACTGGATTCTATTTTTTTCTTTGGATTTGAGTTTCCTGTGATGACAATCTGATCGATGGAAGAAACTTTTGCAGAATCCTGCGGTGTTTCCTGGGCATAAGCATTATTAAAGTATAACGTAGCTGTTGCGGCGATTAAAAAGATCGATTTTTTTTTCATAGCCTTATTTTTTATTGTTAGTTTCAGTTTTGTTGTAATTGTAAATACACTCCATTGGTCCAACCGAATCCGTCCTGATTAGGGTATTCCCCTCCGCCTGCTATTGTTTCTGTGTCTAATGCATTGTATTTTTCCATCAGCTTTCCGGTGTTTTTGTAGACCCTTTCTACATTGGAACACCAGTTGTTTTTAATTTTTTCTGCCAGCTCATCAAAGCCGTAATTTTTCATTGCTTTAAATCCTAACCATTGATAAGGAGCCCACGCATTGGGAAGATCCCACTGCTGACCCGAGTTTTTAGTTGTAGTAACAAGACCACCCTGGTAAAGAAACTTTTCAGCAACAGCTTTAGCAACAGCCTCAGCCTTCCCCTGATCTGCAATTCCAAGGAATAAAGGGTAAAGAGCAGCAATATGTTCAGACGGTGTTTTTGTGTTTTTTTTAGTGTGATAATCTTTATAATTGTTAGTATTTCCATCCCAGAAATAGTTATTGATCATCTGTCTTCGGCTTGCTGCTCTTTCTGAAAAATAATTTTCTTTTTCACTCAGATTCTGAAGTGCTGAAGATTTCGCCAAAGTCATTTCCAAATGCCACAAAAGACAGTTCAAATCAACCTGGGCTAGATTCAGCGTTTCTATTGTCTGTATATTTTCTCCGTCTGCAAACCATCGGCTGGAAAAATCCCAACCCGATTCACAGGCGCTTCTTATATTTCTGTAAAATTCATCACCTGAAGCTTTCTCATGATCTTCAATATCGATCAGATAACTTTCCGGCCGCGGTGTATTTTCTGCATCGTAATAACGGTTCAGGATATCTCCCTCTGTTGTTTTTACCACTCTTTTTACACTGGACCCGTTTTCAAGTCCTTCTTCCCCATTCATCCAGAAAGCATATTCTTTCTCCAGTGTTTCGTGGTATTTCACATATATCTCCTTGTCTCCTGTCGTTTCGAAAAGAAGATCCAGCATTAATGAAAAGTAAGGAGGCTGCGATCTGCTCAGGAAGTGAGTTCTGCTTGCATTCGGAACAAATCCTATATTTTGGATCAGATAAGAACAGTTTTCAATAATGTTTTCCATCATTTCTACTCTTCCCGAAACCTGTAATCCTAGCATGATAAAATAACTGTCCCAATAGAAAAACTCATTGAAACGACCACCCGGAACGATATAAGGCTTTGGCAATTTTAAAAGGGTCCCTTTTTCTTCATATGCTGTACGGGTGAGTTCATCCCACAACTTTTCGATATGTTCACCAATAGGGAGCTGATCTTGTCTCTGAACAGAAACTCTTGCTCCTAAAAAGTCAAAATGAGTCATCACAAAATCTTTCAGATCAAAACCTTCCGTATTTTTGGATTGTTCATAATCCTCATTGATCTTTGCAATGGGAAAAAGAGGAACTGCATCCGTCATCATTTTCTGATCCTCAAAAATTTCAGATCTCTGTACATTATCAAACAGACTTTGAATTTCGTTTATATAAAGCTGACTACTCATTGTTATTTTTTAGGATTAATTTTTAATTTATTCATGAACACTGCCGAAGTGATCAGTAATGAAAGCGGAATCAGGGAAAGGTAAAATGCCCGCTGCCCGCTGAATTCCTGAAATACAAAACCGGTAATGATAGAACCTATCGTTCCCCCGATTGCTGAGAAAACAACGATCAATCCTGACATCGCACTGTGCAGATATTTAGGGATTGATGCCAGAATCACAGAATTAATACTTGGATAAATTGGTGCCAGCAAACCTCCCATCAAAGGAAATAAATACACGACCAAAGGAGCATTCAACCAGTTTGTATTTGTATCAATATGAATATTATGGGTCAAGGGCAAAACCAGCAATAAACTGATAGCAAAACCTACCACACAGAAAGAGACTACATAGATCCAGCTGAATTTTTTAGAGAAGAATCCCGATAAAAATCTTCCCAAAGCAAAAGCTCCCGCTAAAACCGCTCCCGCCTGGATACTCATAGAGGTAGGCACTTTTAAAATCTCTTTATAAAATGTGGGCGTCCACGTTTGAAAGCTCTGCTCTACCAATACAAAAAGGAAAGCGCATAATAAAAAACATAATACTTTTTTATAGCTGAATAAGCTTACACTATTTTTTAAATCTCCCAAGAGATCTGTTTTTTCACTTTTGGCTTCCTGTTCATTCAGTTTTGAAAAAAATAAGAATAAAAAAGATACACCAGAAAGTCCTCCCAGCACCCAATACACATTCAGCCATTCTGTAGATTTAGGATTATGATCATCTATATATAAACTGAATAAAACATTTCCAGCCAGTACTCCGATCATGAAAAACCCTTCCAGAAATCCCATAAAACTGGAATGCTCTTTATCTGTTTCCGTTACCAACCCAATAGAAGTAAAAACCGATATTTTGATTAATGCAAATGAAACTCCTACCGTAGCAAATAGTAACTTGAATACCCAGAAGTCATTGGTAAAAGGCATTACAAAACACATGCAGCTTACCAGCAATAAAGCAATCAGCATTGATTTTTTGATTCCTATCTTCGGAAGAAATGAAGCCAGAATGAAAGAACATATGGCGATTGGAAGATCTTTGAAGCCTTCCAGAACGCTTGCCGAAGATTTTGAAATCCCAAAATTCTGCTGTACCTGTAGAATGACTGTTCCTACAGAATTCAGAAGAATGGCAAAGACAAAATAGTTTAAAAATAAAACGGCCTTGATGTTAAGATTTTTCATTCAGGTGATTTCTTGTTGGCTAAGATAGAAGCATTTCTGTTAACGATAATTTAACACAGTAAATCAATATTTGAACTATATTAATATATTT
Source organism: Chryseobacterium sp. AG363 (assembly GCF_003610675.1). Classification (NCBI taxonomy): domain Bacteria; kingdom Pseudomonadati; phylum Bacteroidota; class Flavobacteriia; order Flavobacteriales; family Weeksellaceae; genus Chryseobacterium; species Chryseobacterium sp. AG363. Next base: position 465,064 of record NZ_RAQF01000004.1, on the reverse strand, counting down.
AGTATTTTTAGTGAATAAATATGATTAATTAGATGAAAGTTACTTTTGAAAGGGTAATCCCTAATGAAAAGAGCTCATTCCGCACCATTCATAATAATTCTCCCATTTCAGAATTCAAATGGGAGTATCATTATCATCCCGAAATTGAGCTGGTATGTGTTATTTCCGGGAATGGAACCCGTCACGTGGGTTATCATAAAAGTAATTATACGAACGGAGATCTGGTATTAATCGGGTCCAATATTCCCCACTCCGGATTCGGTCTGAATTCTATTGATCCGCATGAAGAAATTGTACTTCAGTTCAAAGAAGAAATCCTTCAGTTTCCCGAGCAGGAAGTAGAATCGAGATCTATTAAAAACCTGTTGGAACTTTCAAAGTACGGGATTCATTTTCATCATAAAGTAAAAAAGGTAATGCTTCCCAGGCTGAAACTGATGCTGGAATCAGAAGGCTATAAAAGATACTTATTGCTGTTGGAAATTCTTTTTGAACTTTCAAAATGTGAGGATTATGATCTTTTAAACAAGGAAATCATGCCCTACACCATTATTTCTAAAAATAAAACCCGTCTTGAGAATATATTTACCTATGTAGAACATCATTACGACAAGGAAATTGATATTGAAGAAGTAGCAAAACTAGCTAACCTGACTTTACCAGCTTTCTGTAATTTCTTTAAAAAAGCGACTCAGATTACGTTTACAGAGTTTGTGAACCGTTATAGAATTAATAAAGCCTGTCTGCTGATGGCGCAGGACAGATCTATTTCAGAATGCAGCTACCAGTGTGGCTTTAATAATGTGACCTACTTTAACAGGATGTTTAAAAAATATACGGGAAAGACTCCTTCAGAATTTATCAGGAATTATTCTCATAGCAATGTTAATGTAGATATAAAGACTGAAAAGAAGACTAAAGCTAAAATAAGTTTTTAATAGAAGACTTCTACCGGAGTGACAGACTGTGTGGATAATAGGTGAACTATGTTGCAAGAAACAAAAAAGCCACTCCAAAAGAGCAGCTTTGTATTATTGAGTAAAAACCAGTAACTAAATAAACCAGCAATTATTTCCATTTAATATTGCAACCCATGCTAGGTCTCTGAATTTCCTCCTGAGCTTCTCCAGCCAAAAGATTCTCAAAAGCAATAATCAGATCCTCACCTGTAACATCTTTATTATTTCCCGGTCTTGAATCATCCATCTGACCTCTGTATACAAGATCAAGCTTATCATCAAAGAAATAAAAATCCGGTGTGCAAGCTGCATCGTAAGCTTTTGCTACTGCCTGGCTTTCATCAAACAGATAAGGGAAATCAAATCTTCTTTCAATTTGAAATTCGATCATTTTTTCCGGAGAATCTGCCGGATATTTTTCGATATCATTAGCATTGATGGCGATGAATTCAATTCCGCGCTCGTTATAATCTTCGTATAGTTCATTGATCTTGTCAATTACATGAAGAACAAACGGACAGTGGTTGCACATAAAGATCACCAAAGTACCTTTTTCTCCTTTCAGTTCTTCCAAAGACTGAAGTTCATTCGTTTTTGACGGGTTAGGAAGTTCAAAAAACGGAGCTTTTGTTCCTAATGCCAACATATTTGAGGGAGTATTCATATCCTTATTTCTTTACCGGCAAAGATAATTATTTCTTTTGTTAATTAGGAAAAAGACATTTTCATTTTTAATAAGGTAAGGAAGCTGGAAGCTGGAGGATGAAGATTGTTAGCCCTCAAAAATAGTTATAGTCAAATTCTATTATTATATTATTTAACCTTCAAAATAACTTCCAGCACCCATTCTTCCAGCTTCGAGCCTTTAATTAATCTTCTTTAAAAAGCAGACGAACCTATAAAACTTACAATATCCCTTGGAAGTTATATTAAAAAGTTTGTAGTTTTGCTAACGCTGTTAGTAAATAAAAATCATGGGTCTACATGAACGCCGTCAACGAGAAAAAGAATCCATCCGTGCAAATATTTTGCAGGCTGCTTTTACGTTGGCGAAAACTGAAGGCTGGGGTTCGCTTTCTATGCGTAAGATAGCAGATGCTATTGAGTATAGTGCTCCCGTTGTATATGATTATTTTGAAAATAAAGAAGCTATTCTATTTGAAATTTCTTTAGATGGCTTTCATAAGTTACACATTGAACTGTTAAAAGCTCAGCAGAAGCACGATACTCCGGAAGAGCAGCTTGTTGCCATTGTGGATGCGTACTGGAACTTTGCTTTTAAAAATAAGGAATATTACCAGCTTATGTTTGGTCTTGGAATGCAATGTTGTGGAAAAGGACAGATGAAAAAAGAATTCTCATCATTCCAGGAACTTATTTATGAATGTACTTATGAGATTATAAAGAAAAACGGATCCAATCCGGACAATGCCTGTCATATGTCTCATGCACTGTTTTCTGCCGTACATGGAATGATCTCTATTATGATGATGCGTACAGCTGATATCCCTTCAACAATGAATAAAACGACTTTGGACGAAACTGTTTCGGCTTTTATTAAGTCTTTATAGATTTTTTTTGAATTAAAAATTAACACCGTTAGGAAAATTAACACTGAATTAATATATATTTCCTGTTAATCCTGACTAAAAACTCAAACATTTATGAAGCCATTCATTATTTTAAGTTGTTAAAATTAGTGATTTTTTGTCTACTAATTAACACTGTTAGTAAAATTAACACACCTTACACCATCATTATACACTTCAATACATTAAAAAAATTTCAATTATGGAAGCAATCGACCTCATCGGACATTAAAAATTCTGTAATTTTTTTTGAACAAATCATTAACACTGTTAGGAAAAAATACAGCATTTATCAAAACATTTTTTACTTACCTCTAACACTTCATTAAAAAAATTAAACCAACAATGAAATTACCTGGAAAAACAAGGTTTATTGTACTTATTGCAAGTATAATTCTTTTACAGAGCTGCACAAAAGCCGCAGAAGGAACCAATGCCGCACCTCCAGCTCCAGAACTTCCGGTTTATACCGTTATCACCTCACCCGCTACTACATATCAGGAATTCCCAACTGCTTTGGAAGGGAAAAACAACGTAGAAATCAGATCTCAGGTAGATGGATACCTGGACAGAATCTACGTAGAAGAAGGAGCATATGTAAGAGCAGGACAACCGTTATTCAAAATAGATTCAAGAAGTTATGGCGAACAGATGAATATGGCTCAGGCTAATCTTCAGGCGGCCAATGCCAATATTCAAAAAGCAAGAGTAGAAGTAGACAGACTTCAGCCGCTGGTGGCTGCCAAAGTAGTTTCTGATGTACAGCTTAAAACCGCAAAAGCCAATTATGAAGCGGCTGTAGCAGCAGCTGCACAAGCGAGAGCCTCTGTAGGAAGCGCCAGAATCAACGTAGGATTTACCACCATTACAGCTCCTGTAAGCGGCTATATAGGAAGAATTCCTTACAAAAAAGGAAGTCTGATTTCAAGAACAGATGTGAATCCATTGACATTACTATCTGATATCAGTGAAATCTATGCCTATTTCTCTTTAAGTGAGCTTGACTTCATTGCTTTCCAGAATAAATATCCGGGAGCAAGCTTAGAAGAAAAACTGAAAAATATGCCCATGGTAGATCTAGTGATTGCCGACAACAGTACTTACCCTGAAAAAGGAAGATTGAGCATTGTAGACGGCCAGTTTGACAAAACTACCGGAGCCATCAGTGTACGTGCTGTTTTTCCTAATGCCAACGGAACTTTAAGAACCGGAAATACAGGAAGAGTACGTATGCCACAGCTCATTTCAAATGCAGTTGTAATTCCTCAGGAATCAACCTTCGAAATTCAGGATAAAACCTATGTTTATGTAATGGGTAAAGACCAGAAGGTAACCGGGAGACCGATCAAAATATCAGGAAAAACGGATAGCTATTATTTTATTTCTGAAGGGCTTAAGCCTGGAGAAAAAATTGTATTCACGGGAATTGGAAACCTGAAAGACGGTGCTTCTATCAAGCCGAAAAATATTTCTTCGGACAGCTTGTTAAAAGCAAAACCATTATAGTTCTTTCCGAATACAGAAGACTTAAAAAAATAAACTTCTTATGTTAAAACAATTTATAGAAAGACCAGTCCTTTCAACGGTCATCTCCATAATACTCTTATTATTGGGAGCTTTGTCTCTCTTTAATTTACCGATTGCCCTTTTCCCGGACATCGCTCCACCAAGCGTTCAGGTAACGGCATTCTACCCTGGAGCCAATGCTGAGGTCGTAGCCCGTTCGGTAGCCACTCCTATTGAGGAAGCTGTAAACGGAGTTGAGAACATGACTTATATGACCTCAAACTCCAGTAACGACGGTACCATGACCCTGAGTGTTTTCTTCAAACAGGGTGCCGATGCAGACAATGCGGCAGTAAACGTACAGAACCGTGTATCGAAAGCGATGAGCCAGCTGCCTCAGGAAGTGGTACAGGCCGGGATCTCAACCCAGAAGGTTCAGAACAGTATGATTATGTTCATGGGACTGACCAGTGAAGATGCAAAACAATATGATGAATTATTCCTTCAAAACTATCTGAAGATCAATGTTATTCCACAGATACAGCGTATTCCGGGGGTAGCACAGGCTCAGGTATTCGGGACAAGGGATTATTCCATGAGAATCTGGCTGAAACCGGATCGTCTGGCGGCTAATAATCTTTCTCCACAGGAAGTTTTGGGAGCCATTAAAGACCACAACCTTGAAGCTGCTCCGGGCCGTCTTGGACAGGGAAGTAAGGAAACCTACGAGTATATCCTTAAATATAAAGGAAAGCTGAATAAGGGTGAAGACTATGAAAACATCGCCATCAAAGCAAACAGTGATGGATCTTTCTTAAGATTAAAAGATGTTGCAAGAGTAGAATTCGGTTCTTATACCTATACTGCGACCAACAGGGTAGACGGAAAACCGGTTGCCGGATTTGCTATCCTGCAGACAGCCGGATCCAATGCCAACGAAATCCTTACGGAAATTGAAAAGCAGGTGAAAGTAATGGAAACCAATCTTCCAAAAGGAGTGAAGCCAATCATCATGTACAACTCTAAAGACTTCCTGGATGCTTCTATCCATCAGGTTGTGGAAACACTTGTTATCGCCTTCATCTTGGTATTTATTGTAGTATTTATTTTCCTTCAGGATTTCAGATCTACCTTAATTCCGGCTATTGCCGTACCCGTTGCGATTATAGGAACCTTCTTCTTCCTGCAGTTATTTGGTTTCAGTATCAATATGCTTACGTTATTTGCATTGGTACTCGCCATTGGTATTGTAGTGGATGATGCCATTGTGGTGGTGGAAGCCGTCCATTCTAAAATGGAACAGACAGGAATGCCTGTAGAGCATGCTACCATGCACTCGATGAGTGAAATTTCAGGAGCCATTATTTCCATTACACTGGTAATGTGTGCCGTGTTTATTCCGGTTGGTTTCATGCAGGGACCTGCAGGAGTTTTCTACAGACAGTTTGCTTTCACATTGGCGATTGCGATTTTAATTTCAGCAGTGAATGCATTAACATTGAGTCCGGCATTATGTGCGATGTTCTTAAATGATCCTCAGGGAGAACATGGGGAGCACGGTCATAAAAAAGGTTTTGGAGCAAGGTTCTTCAATGCTTTCAATGCGAGCTTCAACAGCATGACCAGAAAATATATTTACAGCCTTAAGTTTTTAATTAAAAACAAATGGGTTGCGATAGGAGGTCTTGTTATCATCACAGCAGCAAGTGTATTTTTAATCAAGAAAGCGCCGTCAGGATTCATTCCTACGGAAGACCAGGGATTCGTATTGTATGCGGTGAATACTCCTCCGGGAAGTTCACTGGAAAGAACACACAGAGCTACGGCTCAAATTGATAAAATTATCAACGGTGAAAAAGCAACCAACCACCTTTGGGTAGCGGACGGGATGAACTTCATCAGTAATGCCAACGCTTCTCCCTATTCTGCAGGTTTCATTAAGCTTAAAGATTATGACAAGCGTGGTGAAATGAAAGATCCTGATCAGATTGCTGCAACATTGACAGGTAAGGTAAGCCAGGTAAAAGATGCCAACGCATTCTTCTTTAACTTCCCCACTGTACAAGGTTTCGGTAACGTTTCCGGATTTGAATTCATGCTTCAGGACAAAACGAATGGTTCTTTTGAACAATTGGGAACAACCACTCAGCAGTTTATCGGAGAACTGATGAAAAGACCTGAAATTGCTTTTGCCTTCACAACGTATGCCGCAGGAAACCCTCAGTATACTATTGATGTGGATACTGATAAAGCTAACCAGCTGGGCGTTTCTGTAACAGAACTGATGCAGACGATGCAGATTTATTTCGGAAGTAGCTTTGTATCGGATTTCAACAGATTCGGGAAGTATTACAGAGTAATGGCTCAGGCAGATATTCCTTACCGTACGGATGTTAATTCACTCGAAGGAATCTATGTAAAAAATAAATCGGGAGAAATGGTTCCTGCCAAAACTCTGGTTACTCTAAAAAGATCTTTCGGTCCTGAAACAGTAACAAGAAATAACCTTTTCAATGCTGTTACGATTAACGGAACTCCGAAACCTGGTTACAGTACCGGAGATGCCATCAAAGCGGTTGAAGAGGTTGCTCAACAGTCACTCCCAAGAGGATATGGATATGAGTGGACAGGGATTACCCGTGAAGAAATTAAAACAAGCGGACAGACTGCTTTTATTTTCTTCTTAAGTATTCTATTCGTTTACTTCTTACTGGCAGCCCAATATGAAAGTTATATCCTTCCGTTTGCTATTATTCTTACCATTCCAACAGGGATTTTTGGAGTATTTGCCTTCACAGGATTAGCAGGAATTGATAACAATATTTACGTTCAGGTAGGATTGATCATGCTTGTAGGACTATTAGCGAAGAATGCCATCCTGATTGTAGAATTTGCCGTACAGAGAAGAAAAGCCGGTAAAACATTGATAGAATCTGCACTTCAGGCATCAAGATTACGTTTAAGACCGATCTTAATGACCTCTTTTGCCTTCATCGTGGGAATGCTTCCACTGGTATGGACGCAAGGTGCTTCTTCAAAAGGAAACCACTCTATCGGTTACAGTACCGTAGGAGGAATGCTTACAGGGGTAATCTTCGGGATCTTTATCATTCCGGTAATGTATGTAGTGTTCCAGTACCTGCATGAAAAAATGCCAAGCAGAAAAAAGAAAAGACTTCTGAAAAAACAAATGGAGGAAGAACTTTTAGCTGCTAGTCACTAATAAAAAAATGAATGACAAAAACTTAGAGAAAATTTTAAGATCATAGGTTTACCTATTTACCTGCCTGTTCTTAATGGTTTTAAAAACTAACTATTTTCTCCTACTAAAGAAATTTTTGCATCAACAGAAACCTCTCTAAGTTTTGTCTTCAATTAAAAGTTTAAAAACTATGAAACGAGTAAAAAATATTATTCTAACATTTGTGCTGGCCATCGGCTCTGTTTCGTGTGTGTCTAAACTGGCCTACACGGAGCCTGAGCTTCCACTTCCGGAAAAATTCCAGTACACTGCCACTGCAGACACAGCCAGTATAGCTAACCTGGAGTGGAAACAGTTTTTCAGTGATCCTATTTTACAGGGACTGATTGAAAAAGGAATTAAAAATAATTATGATCTTCAGATTGCTTTAAAGCAGGTGGCTGCTTCACAGGAAAAACTGAAACAGGCAAAATATATGCAGTATCCGGATGTTGGGTTCGGAGTAAGCGGACAGATTTCAAGACCATCCAAAAACAGCATGAACGGGCAAAGCTTAAATTTATTTTTAGGCTCGAGCCATGTTGAGGATTATAACGCAGCCTTCAATCTTTCATGGGAAGCAGATATCTGGGGAAAAATCAAAAACCAGCAGGAAGTTTCAAGAATGCAGTACCTTCAGACCTATGAAGGTTCAAAAGCAGTTCAGACTCAGGTAGTAGCAGCTATTGCACAAGGGTATTATAACCTGTTGATGCTTGACAGACAACTGGCGATCGCAAAATCCAATCTGGAACTGACCAGCAATACCCTTTTAATGACCCAAAAAATGTGGGAAAGCGGCGATAATACTTCTTTGGGAGTTCAGCAGGCCGCAGCACAGAAACAGGCTACAGAACTTCTGATAGCCCAGCTGGAGCAAAATATTGCCATCCAGGAAAATGCACTGAGTATTCTGGTTGGAGAACTTCCCAATAAAGTCGACAGAACCATTGAAATGTCTGATACTTCACTGCCTCAAAACATTACTGCAGGACTTCCGGCAGCTATGGTAAGCAGAAGACCAGACGTTCGTCAGCAGGAACTGGTTTTATTAGAATCCAATGCAATGGTAGGAATTGCTCAGGCAAATATGTATCCTGCATTGAAAATTACCGCGAATGGTGGAGTAAATTCATTCAAATTTGATAACTGGTTCCAGATTCCGGCTTCGTTATTCGGATCGGTTTTAGGGGGAATTACCCAGCCTATTTTCCAGAAAAGACAGTTGAAAACAGATCTGGAAGTAGCAAAAATTCAAAGAGAAAAAAATGTTCTTGCATTCCGTCAATCGGTATTAAATGCTGTGGGAGAAATTTCTGATGCTTTGGTTTCCAATGAAAACTTAAAAGTTCAGGAACAAAAAGCGACAGAACAGGCAACTACACTAAAAGATGGAATTAAAAGTGCACAACTTCTTTACAAAGGAGGTTCAGCCAATTACCTGGAAGTGATTACAGCACAGGGGAATTCCCTACAGGCAGAGTTGAATCTGGCTTCCATAAAAAGACAGAGATTAAGCAGCATTGTAGATTTATACAGAGCTTTAGGCGGCGGTTGGAAGTAGTAAATTAAATTATATTTGTTTTAAGATGCGGTTCTTTTCAGAGCCGCATTTTTTGTATTGTTTCTGTTTATCTACAATATGAATTTAAACTTGGATTCCTAAGGAATGACACAGTGTATGGATAAATGAAGCGTCCGGTTTGTCATTCTGAATGGAACAAAGTGGAATGAGGAATCTTTAAAAACAATCGATGAGATTGTTCCTTTGTCAGAATGACAAACTAAGTGCTTAATTCATTCCTGAAATTGCTCAGCAATCCATTTTAACAGAGCCTCAAAATCTTCCTGAGAATATCCCAACTGTAAATAATGAATATCGTCCGCCTTTCTGTACCATGTCAATTGGCGTTTTGCATATCTGCGACTGTTCTTTTTAATTTCCGAAACCGCAAAATCAAGATCCCATTCTCCATCAAAATATTTGAACAGTTCAGCGTAACCTACAGTATTCAAAGCTGTCAACCCTTTGAATTTCTCAAGACTTTTCACCTCATCCAGCAAGCCGTTCTCCATCATGATATCCACTCTGCGGTTAATTCTTTCATATAATTCTTCCCTTGGAGCTTCTATCCCGATTCTGATGACATTAAAATCTCTTCCATTTTGAGAAACCGAAATATGTTCAGAATATTTTTTATCCGTCTGCCATATAATATCAATAGCTCTCAACAGCCTGCGGTGATTGTGAATATCCACCACACTGAAATATTCAGGATCCAGTTCTTTTAAAATCTCCTGAAGTTTTTCTATTCCCTCCTGCTCCATCATATTTTGAAGCTTTTCCTGGTTTTCAGCATTGGCTTCCGGAAGATCATGCAGACCTTCTATCACAGCTTTTTCATACATCATGCTTCCTCCAACAAGAATTACCGTGTCATGAGCAGTAAAAAGTTCATTGAGTTTCTGAAGAGCATCTTCTTCATACTGCCCGATAGAATAATACTCTTCCACTGAAAGATTTCCGATAAAATGATGAGGTGCCTGCGCCAGTTCTTCTTCTGAAGGAGCTGCCGTTCCTATTTTCATTTCTTTAAAAAACTGGCGGGAATCACAGGAAATAATCTCGGTATTGAAATGCTGCGCCAAATCAATTGCCAATCTCGTTTTTCCAATTCCGGTGGGTCCTACTACAGAAATTAAATTTTTCTTTTTCACAGCGCTAATTTACGAAAATGGGTTTATTTAATTTGCTGGAAGATGGAAGCCTGAGGTTGGAGGTTAATTAAATCTCATTATATATTTACAACAACCTTCCAGCTTCTCGCCCCCATCTTCCAGCCATTCAACATTAGTTAAACTATAGACTTAAATGTTTATCTTTGTAGAACAATAAAAAACTATGATTTTATCAATGACCGGATTCGGTAGAGCCGAAGATGTTTTTGAAGGAAAAAAAATTACTATTGATATTAAATCTCTGAACAGCAAGAGCTTTGATTTAAATATTAAAATTCCTTTACGTTATAAAGAAAAAGAATTTGAAATCAGAAAAATTCTTAACGATAGAATTATCCGTGGAAAAGTAGACTGCTACGTTAATATCGAGAATCTTGAAGAGTCCAACGATGTAAAAATCAATAAAAACTTAATTGACTCTTATATTAACGAACTTAAAAACATAGCTTCTGACGGTCCCAATTTCGAATACCTTAAAATGGCAGTAAGACTTCCTGATGCCATCACTTCAAGACCTGACGAATTAACGGAAGGTGAATGGGAAGCTCTGGCTAAGATTGTCAATAATGCCGTAGACAGATTCGAAGAATTCAGAAGAACTGAGGGTGGTATCTTACACGAAGAACTCAACAGAAATATTCAGAATATCGACAAATATCTTAGCGAAGTGATTCCTTTTGAAGAAGAAAGAATTGTAAGCGTGAAAGAACGTTATCAGAAATCTTTGAAAGAATTTGAAAATGTTGATGAAACACGTTTCTATCAGGAAATGGCCTATTTCACTGAAAAACTTGATATTTCTGAAGAAAAGGTAAGACTTGCCCAACACCTGAAATATTATAAAGAAGTAATGGACAATGAGTCTTTCAACGGAAAAAAACTGGGATTTATTTCTCAGGAAATCGGAAGAGAAATCAATACACTGGGTTCTAAAGCCAATCACGCAGAAATCCAGAAACTGGTGGTGATGATGAAAGACGACCTTGAAAAAATTAAAGAACAAACGTTAAACGTATTGTAATGATAGATACGGGGTACGAGATGCGTGGTTGTTCTAAGAATAGATCACCAAACTCGAAACCCGTAACCCGAAACCCAAAAAAATGGATAAAGTAATTATATTTTCAGCACCATCAGGGAGCGGAAAAACTACATTGGTAAAGCATTCACTGGAGACATTTCCTGAACTGGAATTTTCAATTTCATGTACGACAAGACAGCCAAGAGGAAGTGAAGTACATGCCGTAGATTATCATTTTCTGACACCGGAGGAGTTCAGACAGAAAATTTCCGAAGATGCTTTTGTAGAATATGAAGAAGTTTATACTGACAAATATTACGGTACTTTAAAATCTGAAGTGGAGAAAATCTGGAATCAGGGAAAAGTTGTTATTTTTGATGTAGATGTAAAAGGAGGCATTTCATTAAAAAAATACTTCGGTGAAAAAGCGTTGTCTATTTTTATAGAACCGCCTTCCATTGAAGAATTGGAACGAAGATTGATCTCCAGAAACACAGATGATGCAGAAACCATAAAAACCCGTGTCGCAAAGGCAGAAGAAGAAATGACCTACGCCAGCGGGTTTGACAAGATCGTGATTAATGAAGATCTTGATGCAGCTAAAAAAGAAATAGAAAGTTTAATAAAAAGTTTTATCAGTAATTAATGGCTGGAAGATGGAAGAAGGAGGATGGGAGTAAAATACTACACTCAAAATCTAACTTCTAATTTCTAACCTCTAGCTTCTGATCATAAAAAATTGAGGTTGATATGAGTACCGAAACATTAGAAAAAGCTAAATCTGCAATTCCTGTCAGAGGATTTCTGGATATAAAAGATATTGCTATTCCTCAGGGTGAAGAATTGGTGAAGGCCATTCTCAAACTAAAAGAAGAAAAAAATGCGGTTATTCTTGCCCATTATTACCAGCCCGGAGAAATTCAGGACATCGCAGATTTCCTTGGAGATTCTTTACAGTTGGCAAGACAGGCTAAAGATACCAATGCTGACATGATTGTATTCTGTGGAGTACATTTCATGGCAGAAGCCGCTAAAATTCTGAATCCAACTAAAAAAGTAGTTCTTCCTGATACCATGGCCGGATGCTCTCTGGCAGATGGATGTTCAGGAGAAGGACTGAGAAAAATGCGAGAGCAGCACCCGAATGCTTTAATTGCTACTTACATCAACTGTAATGCAGAAACTAAAGCTGAAAGTGATATTATCGTTACAAGTTCAAACGCTGAAACAGTGATTGAAGCACTTCCGAAAGACAGACCGATCATTTTTGCACCTGACAAAAACTTGGGAAGATACCTTTCTAAGAAAACAGGCCGCGATATGATCCTTTGGGATGGAAGCTGTGTGGTACACGAAGCATTTTCAATGGAAAGAATTGCCCAGCAATTGGCTGACAATCCGGATGCAAAACTGATTGCACACCCTGAAAGCGAAGAAGCAGTTTTAAAACTGGCCCATTTTATCGGTTCCACTTCTGCCCTTTTGAACTATGTAGAAAAAGATGACTGCCAGAAATTCATCATCGCTACAGAAGAAGGAATTCTTCACGAAATGAGAAAACGTGCGCCTCAAAAGGAACTGATTCCTGCATTGGTTTTTGATGAAAGCTGTAATTGTTCAGAATGTTTCTATATGAAACGTAATACCATGGAAAAGCTGTATTTATGTATGAAATATGAGCTTCCAGAAATTCTTATCGACGAAGAATTAAGATTAAAAGCATTAAAACCTATTGAAGCGATGCTTGATCTTTCCAAAAGCATAAAATAATTTTTTTATCACGAATATTTATTATATTTAAAACTTAAACTAATAATAAATATGAAAAATCTAAAAAAATTAGACAGAAGAAGTCTTAAAAATGTAAACGGAGGAAGTAACATATGTAACTTAAACTGCGAAATACATGAAACCTGCGGAGCGGGATGTAATGGAGAATTAATCTGCGTACCCAGAGGAATGTATATTCCGGATAACTGTTAAAAAAATAAAGCACTGTTTTTACAGTGCTTTTTTATTTTTATTATGCAGTGATTGCAACAAAGCAATCTGCACTCACAACAACGCACATTCTGCAATTTTCGGACAATGTCCAATATGCATCGCACGAAGGATCACTGGAAGAGCCTGGTCCAAAAACCAGATGGGTAGGACAACCATCACACCTTGATATACCAGCCCCTTTCATTTGTTCCAAATCTCTTCTGTTCAGTTTCTTTAATTTTTTCATAAAGTCAAATTATCTTTTAAGAAACTCCTCCGTCCACACATTCCATACTTACCAGAACACACATCTTGCAGTGGTCAGGAAGTCCCTGATAAGCAGAGCATGGATATTGATATTCAGGTCCATCTCCAAACGTAGCATTTTGAGGACACCCTGCACATCTTGAAGGACCTGCTGCTCCATTTAATTGTTCAAGTTCTTTTCTGTTTAATTTCTTTAGATTTTTCATAGTAGTTTTAAATTAAATTTTGATTTTATGTTCTTATAACAAATTGATGGTTTTTACATACTATTTTTCTAGCCTTCGAGAACCATACAGCTGCCTGGAATGGATGGATCATAAGGAAAAAGATAAAGACAAACTTTACGTCCTTTGAGATCTGTGCATATTGCACAACCTTTCGGTCCACAATCAAGATCTACCGCACAGCTGTCTCCTGTCCCTCCGATAATAGCTCTTAAGCTTTCTCTGTTTAATTTTTTTGAATTTTTCATAGTATTTTAATATTTAAATTGAGTTTAGTCTATTCAATACTACAGCATTGGTGCATAGCAGGTTCCTCCCGGCTTCAGCCAGCATCCCCAATTCCCGCCTCCACGGAAACAAACAAACTGCTCGCCTCCACAGGCTTCAATCTGAATATCAGTGAAACCACCTTTGATGTTCTTCTTGTCTTCCCTTGATAATTTTTTAATTGTTTTCATATGGTAATAATTTTGGTATTCTGTAATAATGAATTCATGATGTAAATCAGTAAGGACCAAAGCATTCAAAGCTTACTAACACTCTTCCTTTACAGCACTCAGGTAATGCATAATAATCAGCACATGACCTTGGCTCGCCTGGTCCGTATGGGCCGGCAGGACAATTCTCAAAACAGTTATTCACATCTCCTCCAGTGATTGATTTCAGATTTTTTCGGTTTAATTTCTTAAAATTTTTCATGATTAATTTCTTATTAGTTAATATTATAAATGTAACATTTTTAATCAATTACACCAAAATATATCTCATAAAAAGGAAATATAATTTTATTTTGTTAAAAACTTGTCTGTTTCAAAATTATTTGTACATTTGTTCTGTTACAATGAATTTTTTAAGAAACATATCTGATATTTCTGCTCTGAAATCACTTATTTCAGGCATATCTTCTGTTTCTACATTTACAACTACAACAATTACCCCATAACGGGGTAGATTTTCACATATTATTTCCGGTACCCGTACTCTTTTTTTCAAAGAGTAACCATTTCTATTTACCCAACTTCAAAAAATAATTGATGAAAGTTTTAAAATTCGGCGGAACATCAGTCGCCCATTCTCAGAATATATTACTGGTGGAAAAAATCATACAAAGAGAATCCTTAAAGAGCAAAGTTGTTGTTATTGTATCAGCACTTCATGGTGTTACTGACCAACTGATTAAAGCTGCGGAATATGCTTCTGTAAAAGATGAAAATTATATTCAAACGGTTCAAAATCTTGAAGAAAAACACATAAATCTGGTAAAAGAACTTTTTCCAATCGCAGAACAAAGTTCATGGTTAAGTTTTGTAAAAAAACATTTTAATGATATCGAAGAGCTCTGCAACGGAATTGCTGTTCTTGGTGAATTGACAGACAGAATTAAAGATAAAATTGCTTCTTACGGAGAATTTCTGTCTTCAAATATTATTGCAGCAAGACTCCAACAAGAAAAATTAGATTGTATATGGATGAATTCTGCAGAGCTGATCAGAACAGACAGTAATTTCACCAATGCAAAAGTAAATTTTAAATGGACTGATAGTAACATTGTCAATTTCCTGAGTAAAACCCCCAACCGCATTATTTTAGGCCCTGGGTTTATTGCTCATGATGAAAAAAATAATACAACCACATTAGGAAGAGGAGGTTCCGATTATACTGCTTCTATTATGGCGGCGGCCGTTGATGCAGAAGAGCTTCAGATCTGGACAGATGTAAGTGGGATGATGACTGCTGACCCCCGTCTGGTCTCCAATGCTAAACCTATTTCAGAAATATCTTATCATGAAGCGATGGAACTGTCACATTTTGGGGCTAAAGTACTCTACCCGCCTTCCATTCAGCCTGTCATGGTAAAAAATATAAACCTGCTTATCAAGAATACTTTTGATCCCGATGCAGAGGGAACTCTTATTTCCCATCAACTGAAATCTTCAGAAGATGAAAAACAGATTGCAGTAGGAATCTCAAATATGAACAGTATTGCCCTGCTTACACTGGAAGGCAGCGGAATGGTAGGAATACCTGGAATTTCAGCTAAATTATTTCAATGTTTAAGCCATGAAAAGATCAATGTAATCCTTATAACACAAGGATCTTCAGAGCATTCCATCACCATTGCAATTGAAGAAAAAGAAGCTTTACGTGCCGAGCATGCAATCAACTCTTCTTTTGCGGATGATATTAATCTGAAAAGAGTGTACGCGGTGAAAATTGAAACCGGACTTTCTATTGTAGCTCTGGTCGGAGAAAGTATGAAAAGCAGAAGTGGCGTAAGTGCCAAAATGTTCGGATGTCTGGGAAATAACGGAGTTAATATTAGAGCAATTGCACAAGGGTCTTCGGAAAGAAATATCAGTATTGTGATTTCAGAAAAAGACAGTAAAAAAGCGGTAAATGTACTTCACGAAGATTTTTTTGAATCTGAAATAAAACAAATTCATCTTTACATCTGTGGAACAGGAAATGTAGGTTCAAAACTGATCCAGCAGATTTATACCCAAAATGATTATTTAAAAGAAAACTTTTTGATCAACCTGAGAATTGCAGGCATTTCCAATAGCCGTCATATGATGTTTTCAGATCAGGGAATATCAAAAAACAGCTATGCTAACTGGGAACAACATGGTGAAAAAGCCTCTGCCAGAGAATTTGCTGATGAAATTATTCGTCGAAACCTTAGAAATTCGGTTTTCATTGATGTAACAGCAAGCGCTGACATTCCTGAAGTGTATGAAAGCTTATTAAAAAGAAGTGTGAACCTCGTAGCCTGTAATAAAATTGCAGCTTCTTCAGATTTCAAAAAATATAAAACTTTAAAAAATACCGCGCGAAACCATAGCTGTAATTTCTATTTTGAAACCAATGTAGGAGCTGGGCTTCCGGTCATAGGAACCATTAATGATCTCATCAAAAGCGGAGATCAGATTCAATCCATTAAAGCTGTACTGAGTGGAACATTGAATTTCGTATTTAATGAGTATGACGGCAGCAGAACATTCTCTGAAGTTGTGGCACAAGCTCAGAAAGAAGGATATACAGAGCCGGATCCAAGACTTGATCTGTCCGGAACGGATGTAGCCAGAAAAATTTTAATTCTGGCAAGAGAGGCAGGATATCCGCTTCAGTTTGAAGATATTGAAAACATTGGTTTTCTGCCTGAAGAATGCATGCAGGGAAGCGTTGAAAGTTTTTACGAAAAGCTTACAGTATATGAAGATCACTTCAAAAACTTATTGAATAAAGCTAAAAGCGAGGGCAAAATATTAAAATATGTCGCAGAATTTGAAAACGGAAAAGCCAAGGTAGGCTTGCAGCATATTGCTCCGGAAAGTGATCTGTTTCACTTATATGGAAAGGACAATATTGTCATTTTTAAAACGCTGAGATACTCTGAGCAGCCTTTGGTTGTAAAAGGAGCTGGTGCAGGAGCTGAGGTAACGGCAAGCGGAGTTTTTGCAGATATAATCCGTTCTATTTAAAAACAGAGTTATGAAAAAAGTAAAATTAAAAGTCCCGGCCACCGTGGCCAATCTGGTTTGTGGATTCGATATTTTAGGAATGGCAGTCCATGATCCATATGATGAGATGGAGTTCAGATTATTGGAAACTCCTGACATTATTATAAAACATACAGACTCTTTCGGACTTCCTGAAGAGCCTTCCAGCAATGTTGCCGGGATTGTTCTCTTAAAAATTCAGGAACACCTTAATCTGAAAAACGGCTTTGAAGTTATTATTCATAAACATATAAAGCCCGGAAGCGGGCTCGGCTCCAGTGCGGCAAGTGCCGCCGGAGCCGCCTTCGGAGCCAATGTATTATTAGGAAACAAACTTTCCAAAGAGGAAATGGTTTATTTTGCCATGTTTGGGGAAGAACTTGCTTCAGGAGTGCGCCATGCAGACAATATTGCACCATGCATCTATGGCGGAATCACCTTGGTAAAATCTACCGAGCCAATTGATATCATCCCTCTGAACAGTCCTGATTTATTCGTAACCGCCGTTCATCCGCAGGTGGAAGTTAAAACCTCAGATGCCAGACAGATTTTAAAGAAAAATATCACCTTAAAAAGCGCTGTTGAACAATGGGGAAATATAGCCGGACTTGTAGCCGGGATTCAGAAAAATGATTTCCCGTTGATTGGCAGAAGCCTCAACGATGTGATTATAGAACCTATCCGTAGTATTCTGATTCCGAAGTTTGAAGAAATCAAAGAAAAAAGCTTACAGATAGGATCTTTGGGAGGAGGAATTTCCGGATCAGGACCTTCCATTTTCATGCTGTCTGAACAAAAAGAAACGGCAGAAAAAATTGCTCAGATGATGAAATCAGTCTATGATGAAATTGATATAGAAAGTTTTGTATATGTATCAAAAATAAATCCGGCAGGAATTCAGATTGTTGAAGAAAATTAACCTTAAAAAACAGAAATGAAATATTACAATTTAAAAGACCATCTGGAAAAAATTGATTTCAGAGAAGCAACAATAAAAGGCCAGGGAAAAGAAAAAGGATTGTTCTTTCCTGAAAACATTCCTCAGTTTAATGAAGAATTTATTCAAAATCTTCATCAGTATTCCAATGAAGAAATTGCATACAGATGTATGAAAGACTTTGCAGGAGATAATATTCCTTCGGAAATACTCAAAGAAATTGTAGCAGAAACCGTGAGTTTTGAGATTCCTTTAGTAAAAATTAATGAACAGATATCTATATTGGAGCTGTTTCATGGTCCTACTCTGGCTTTTAAAGATATTGGTGCGAGATTTATGAGCCGCTGCCTGTCTTATTTTCTGAAAAATCAGCAGAAAAAAGTAACTGTTCTTGTTGCCACTTCCGGCGATACCGGAGGTGCTGTTGCCCATGGATTTTATAAAATTCCGCAGATTAATGTCGTTATTTTATATCCTAAAAACAGGGTAAGTCCGGTACAGGAGAAACAGTTGACAGCATTAGGAGAAAATATTTCGGCTATAGAAGTCAATGGCAGTTTTGATGATTGTCAGAATCTTGTCAAGCAGGCTTTTTCAGATGAAGAAATCAACAGTCAGTTATTTCTGACGTCTGCCAACTCTATCAACGTTGCAAGATGGCTTCCCCAGCAGATTTATTACTTAATAGCTTTGAAACAATGGATTCAACAGCATAAGCATCCCGTAATCTGTGTACCAAGTGGTAATTTCGGAAATATCTGTGCCGGGCTTTTGGCTTATTTCAGAGGTTTACCTGTCAGCCATTTTATTGCGGCCTGTAATGCTAACCAGGTAGTTCCTGACTATTTTAAAACTCAAAACTACCAGCCCCAAAAAGCGATTGCTACTCTATCCAATGCTATGGACGTAGGAGATCCGAGTAATTTTGTACGAGTTCTGGAGCTTTTCGGGCATCAGTTTGAAACTGTAAAAAATAAAATTTCGGCTTATTCCATTGATGATGACCAAACCATGGGCACTATCACAGAAGTTTATGCCAAATACGGATATGTTCTGGAGCCTCACAGTGCCGTAGCCTTTGCGTCAATGGAAAAATATCTAAAAGAAAATCCCAATCAAAAAGGATTTATCCTGGGTACTGCTCATCCGGTAAAATTCCCTGATGCAGTGGAAAAAGCAATTCATACTCAGATTGAAATTCCTGAATCGTTGAATGAGCTCATGAAAAAGGAGAAAAAAACTGTAGAAATAAATTCAGATTTTGAAGAATTAAAACGATTTTTGCTTCATAAAATCTGAAGCAATGAGCAAAATATATCTTGAAGATGTAAGAATATACGCTTACCATGGCGTACTTCCTGAAGAAAATATCATCGGTACCTATTATATTCTGAATGCAGAACTTCATACAGATCTGTGGAAAGCAGCCACTTCCGACGATTTGCATGACACGATAAGTTATGCAGATATCAACGATATTCTTCACGGTGAAATGAAAATAAAATCCAAATTAATGGAACATGTAGCAGGAAGAATCATCACAAAAATTCATGACAGCTTTCCACAGGTCGATTATATTAAATTAAAAATCACCAAAACAGCTCCACCTATGCAGGGAGAAATGAAAGGTGCAAGTATTGAGTTGGAAAAAAGCTTTAAACCAGAAAATTAAATTGCTTATTTTCGTTTCATTAAAAAAACATATAAATTGAAATTCGTTAAAATATTATTTTTAGTAGCGGGAATCAGCGTTTTTGGTCAAGCTGGTGTTGACAATCAGTTGGCGGCTTATAACTTTCCGAAGATCAGATCCAGTATTACAATGCCTGTGACCATCCCCCTTTCGGAACTCAGCAACATGATCAATGCTTCCGTGAAAGATCTGGTGTACCAGGATGATTCTTATACAGACAATAATAATGATCAGTTTAAGGTAAAAGTTTGGAAGACCAGACCTATCCGCCTTGTAGGAGGAACCAGCCAGAATCTGCTGATTGAAGTTCCTTTAAAAATATGGGCAGAAAAAGGAATTGGTACACTAGGAGTATATACCTATCAAAATACCACTTTCGAAACGGTAATGTCTTTCAATACCACTGTTACTTTTAAAAATAACTGGACCATTACTACGAATACCAGGCCCAATGGCTTCAGATGGGTAACAAAACCTGTTCTGGACTATGGAAGAATACAGATTCCTATTACCTCCATTGTTGAAAAAAGCTTAAAAGAGCAACAGGAAAAATTCTGTAAAACTATTGATCAGCAAATGGCTACACAGCTGAATTTCCAGCAATATGCCTTGATGGCATGGAATACTTTCCTTCAGCCCTTCAATATTTCTGAGGAATATAATACATGGCTGAAAGTAAGTCCTGTAGGTGTCAATATCACTCCTTTAAAGTTTTATGGAAACCAGATCAATGCTACTCTTGGTGTGGATATCTTTTCTGAAACTTTTACAGGGAATAAACCTGCCGCCTCTTCCCCGGTAACCAGTGTTGCCAATTTTAATACAACCCCTACAGTTGCTGACAAGTTTATTCTGCAGACTACAGCCAATATTCCTTTTGCAGAAGCAAGCAATATGGCGAGAAAAACTTTCCTGAATAAGGAATTTGATATTCGCGACTCCAAAGTAAAAGTAACAGACATCAGAGTGTACGGTGTTGATAATAGAGTAGTTATTGAGGCTCAGACTGATGGCTATATAAAAGGTACTTCTATTATTTCAGGAATTCCGGTGTATGACGAAACCAAAAGAAAAATTGTATTGTCAGAAACCAAATTCAAACTGAAAACTACCAATATTCTGCAGAAAACCGCTTCCCTCCTGTTTCAGGGGAAAATCGTAAAAATGATTGAAGAAGAATATGGTATTCCAACTCAGGAACTGGAAGAAACTTCAAGAAAAAGCATTGAAGAAGCCTTCAACAAAGAGTATTATAAAGGATTAAAGATGAACGGAAAAGTTTTCAATCTTAAACCTAGTAAAATTCTGCTCAGTAATACAGGAATTACTGCAGTTATTGATACGAATGCCTCATTAAAGCTACTTGTCAATGGGTTCTAAAATTTTAAACTTAAAACTAAACTAAAAAACTAAACCAAAAACTAATAACCGACCATGAGAAAATATTTAGTAATTGTAGATCGAAACAGAGCTGAAAAGCTGACCAGATTTGCTAATTTTATTATTGACAGAGTTGTAATCTCAGTTTTTTTTCTTGCTTTAGGTTTTATTGCTTCCTTACTGTACAGCCTTGCCAATATTGACTTTCTTATCAACATTGTTTATAAAATGTCTGAAATGAATAGATTTCTTGATATACTAATAACCTCTCTTATCTACTTTATGTATACTTTTCTGATAGAATATTTTACTAAAGGACGATCCATAGGCAAATATATTACTGGAACAAAAGTTATTTGTATAGATGGGACTGAGCCTACTTTTAATGATTATCTCATCAGGAATATTTCAAGAATTGTTCCTTTTGATACGCTTTCCTTTTTCGGAGAAAATGGCTGGCATGACAAATGGAGTGAAACAAGGGTAATTAACATGAAAAATTATCAAGCTGAAATTCAAGCAAAAAGCGAAATTGAGGATCTTGGAAAGAAAGAAATTGCTTAAAAACTTTTGTTCATAAAGAAATTTTACTATATTTGCACACCTCAAAAATGGTAAAAATGGTACTTTGGCCGAGCGGCTAGGCAGTGGTCTGCAACACCATCTACAGCGGTTCGAATCCGCTAGGTACCTCAAAAAAAACCTCTAAATAATTTAGAGGTTTTTTTGTTTTTATACTTTTAGCTTTTTAGTATTCCATTCTTTTTATCATCAATAGAACCTATGAAAAAATTACTAGTCTTCTTCTTCATTTCATTTGCTCTTGCTCTGTTGAATGGATATTTTTTTAATTTCCTTAATGATACCTATTTTCATTTTGATGTCAATCAAAATAGAAACAAGAATATTTCGAAAGAAGAACTAAACTTCATTGCAATATTTATCGCCCCTTTTCTGGAAACTTTTTTATTTCAATATCTCCCCTACCTAGTTTTAAGCAAATGGATGAGAATCAGGAATAGAGTACTTTGTATTATCATCATGAGTATCATTTTTGCCTCCATGCATTATTATAACGGGCTATATATTGTTATGACATTTTTTGGAGGCATCATTTTAAACAATCTTTATATTTATTATTTCAGGCACGCCCATGCCTACAGTTTTATGCTAACAGTATTCTTTCACGGGTTATTCAATCTGTACGGCTTTTTATTTATAATGTAATATAACCTGCCTCTTTTAATGATCCAAAAAAAGCCCTTCAGATCACAGAAGAGCTTGATAAATAATGTAAAAAGTAATGATGGATAGAAAATTATCTCTTCAAAAATAGAGGATTAATCCAACATACTTTTATGAGTAGCGTCATATTAGGGCAAAAAAAATCCTCGGAAATTCCGAGGATAAAAACTAATAACCATGAAAACTCAAATTAAACATGAGTTACATTTCTATATTGAAAAATCGTGCCAAGAATAATGATTTTGAGAAAAAAAATTATTTTCTTGTTGTGACACAATTTTCACCAATTCAACATTTAAAACAGATTTTACTGATCACTTAAAAACCTCTTCATAATTAC
Organism: Chryseobacterium sp. AG363; assembly: GCF_003610675.1. Classification (NCBI taxonomy): domain Bacteria; kingdom Pseudomonadati; phylum Bacteroidota; class Flavobacteriia; order Flavobacteriales; family Weeksellaceae; genus Chryseobacterium; species Chryseobacterium sp. AG363. The sequence goes on along the minus strand of NZ_RAQF01000004.1, from coordinate 442,440 downwards.
CTTTAATAATTTCAGATAAATCTAATGCTCCGGCAAAAGTATTAAAAAAAAAATAATTTACATTTTAATAAAAAAAAATTTACATTCAAGACATAAAAAAAATTTAAAAAGAGCTGATCTGCCATAAAAAGTATTTCTAATAACAAATTGGCACACTCGCCACATCCATCAAAAAAAATATTAATCATCATGATATAAAAGATCATATCAATCCTTCATATAAAAAGCCCCCAAAAATGGAGGCCTCAAAAAACACAAATGATGAAAAAAAATTTTATATCAGAGATAAAAATTATTTTATCTATTAATTCTTAGCCAAAGATATACCAGTCTTTTTTTTTATTTTATGAGTATAATCATAAAATTATTATTTCTTTTAAATACGGAATTTTCAGGCCACACACTTTATTTCTCAAAAAAAAAGACAATAATCAAAATCTACATGATAATGGTTATCGGGGTGAAATATCTTATTCTTTAAAAAAACATAACACACTCCCTGGTGTGCAAAATATAAGAAAAAAAAAACAAATATATAATGACTGAAGTTATGTTTTCCCTATATATTATTTTATAATTTTATACTATTAATTCAAAAAGACCGTGGCAAATTTTTCTATACTTATAGCAAACTATAATAATGGAAAGTATTTCAAGGAGTGCTATCATTCATTAATCAATCAAACCTATGAAAACTGGGAGGTAATAATTATTGACGATGCTTCTACAGACAATTCGGTTGAAATTATAGAGTCTCTGATCAAAGATGACTCCCGCTTTAAGCTTTATCATAATGTTCTTAATGAAGGCTGTGGATCTACGAAAGCCCAATGCATGAAATATGCTCAGGGAGATCTATGTGCGTATCTTGACCCTGATGATGCTCTTCATCCTGAGGCACTGGAAAAAGTAACACTGGAATTTACAGACAGAGATGATCTTGCTGCCGTATATTCTCAAATGATACTTTGCAACGAGGACCTTGTTCCGGAAAAAATCTATACAGGTACTAAACAAATTTATAACAATCGCTATTTCTTCAACTATCCTATTCAGTTTGCCCACTTTTTCACGTTTAAAAGAGAGATTTATTTAAGAACTAAAGGAATTAATCCGAATCTGAAAAATGCGGTAGATCAGGATCTTTATCTGAAAATACTGGAGCAAGGGGAAGTAAAATACCTCAAAGAACCTTTGTATCTCTACCGACTCCATTCCAATGGAATTTCTCAGGATAAAGCAAAACAAAGTGCAAAAGATTCTTTTGCAAGAGTAATCCATGAAACGATGAAAAGACGGGGAATAAAAACCATTAACAACAAAATAGTTCCTGAGTTTTTTACCAGTTCAAATGAAATTTTTAATCTTCTGAATTACCAAACCAACAGAATGCACCGCATCATGAGTAAAATAAAAGTTACTTTAGATAATATATAAATCAAAGGCTGCTCTATTTGAGCAGCCTTTGATTATAAAATATGGAATGAAATTGTTTGTAATAAAAGTATCCGTTTTTGAACAATTATTATATGCGTAAAATCATAAAAAGCAATAAAATGAAAAGGCCTCCGTCAGGAGGCCTAAAAAACACAAATGATGAAAAAAATCTATTTAGAAAAATCCAAACAGAATATTGTAGAATCATTCAGCATCACCAATATATTTTACATTTTCTAAGCAGAAAATATAATACAATATCACAACAGAAGAATGAATACTTTATATTAGAATCAAGCAGCCCTCCGAAGAATAATCAAAAATAATCCGCATTACGAAAATGCTTTATAGGTTATACTCAATCTAAAAACCATATAAAATTATTGAATGATTGAAAATATCTCCATCTCTGGGATGGGTAAATTTAGCTAAATATTTGTTTGCTCACAAGGCTTATTCTTCCCAAATGATCGGAATATATATGGTAATATATCCATCAGAATCTACCTGTGCATCAGAAACTGTTGCAACTACTGTTCCATAGCCAACCCATCCTCCTTGTCCCTGCATTGCCGAAAAGGTATAAGTTCCCGCAGGAAGACCATTATAATATTGTGGAACAGATTGAAATCCACCACTATAATATGTATCATACACTTCTCCGGTCGTCATATTTTCTGCAAGGAAACTTCCTACATCATAATTTCCTGACAGAATTTTTGTTCCGTTTTTAGAAAGAAGGCCATACCGGATCTTATAAGTCTGAGTTATTGGTGATTTATCAGCTATTTCTGAACTGCCTTTATGGGGTTCTGTTATTTCCTTGAAGGAAAACGATGTTGTAACAGCCAGCAATCCAATAAATGCTGATACTGTAAAAATTGATTTTTTCATATTAAAAAGTAATTTGGTATTCAAAAATACTCAACTTATATGAATTTAATAAAAACTATCAATGAAATAAAATTTACAAATACTTTTAAAAACAAAAAAAGAAAATTGAAAGCATATGTATAATGTTTACTTTATTTTTTTTTATCCTAAAAAATCATACAACCTAAAATAACCAACCTTTATTTTTCAACCTTTGAAATCTACCATCAATAGTACAAAACTGATCATTATATAAAATTAACTCTCTTTTCAATTATCACTTTTAACACTTATTAACTAAAATTTGGCTTCATAATTGAAAATAGAATTAAAATCAAAGTCATTTTGGCTTTATCGTATTAAAATTTGAATTATGAGAAAGATAGTATTAGCAGGTTTTTTATCCGTCTTTTTAATGACGGCCTGCAAGAAAGATGACAGTGTTGCAGAAAAGTCACTGGAAGCACAGAAACTTGAATTTCAGGCCAGACAACTTGAAATAGAAAAACAAAAACTGGCTATTGAAAAGGAAAAAATGGTATATGAAGCGCAGAAAAAAGCAGATAGTGTATCAGAAAGCAAAAAAGCGAGAGCTGCTGCTGAAAATAATTCAAAACCACAGGTGATCAGAGAAACACGAACAATATATAGAGACAGAAACTCTAATTCTGGCTCAGGAAGCAGCAACGGAAGTTATGCCAATAACGGAAGTGGTACATCACAGGGAACTACTCAGAAAAAAGGATGGAGTAAAGCTGCCAAAGGGACCGTCATTGGTACTGTAGGTGGAGCTGCTGTCGGAGCCATAGTTGCTAAGAAAAACAGAGGATTAGGAGCTGTAATCGGAGGTGTTGTAGGTGGTGCAACCGGATATACCATTGGTAGATCACAAGATAGAAAAGACGGAAGGGTACAACCCCGCTAATAAATATTTTAATGATAAAATATAAAGATTGCTTACTTTTAAGCAATCTTTTTTTATGATAATGATTCTGTTTTCTTCCATTTTCATCATTCCTGCCCTGATGGGCTGGGGAAAGATCATGGAAAATATATGGGGAATTTTATTTCAGGGGATCTCTGGAAAAATTTTAGCCGGAATTATGGGAATCAGTATTATATGGACAGTGATTTCTTTTTTTATTCCCTTAAATATCGAGGTGGAAGTACCTTCAATACTATTGGGACTATTTTCTTTCTTTATAAATAAACTTTATCAGGACTTTCGTCAATTTTCAAAAAAGGATTTTATAATATTAAGTGTAAGTTCTCTGACTGTTATATTCGCAGGGTCTTTCTATCCTTATATATTGGATCATTTTGGGTATTATATTCCTACATTGAAATGGCTTACAGAATATGGACTTATAAAAGGCATCTCGAATATAGACCTCACCTTAGGACAAATGTCTGTCTGGCATATTTTTCAGGCAGGGTTTTCGAATTTTTCTGATCCATTTTTAAGAATCAATTCTATACTGCTTATCATCTACAGTATGTATAGTATTGAAAAGAAAAACTGGATACATCTTTGTTTTCTGCCCATCTTATTACTGTTTTCACAGTCTCCTAGCCCGGACCTTCCTGTGATTATCTTTTCTTTGATTATTTTAAATGAAATTATAGCTGGAAACAGAAATATCACGCTCCTCTTTGCATTTTCAGTTTTTGTCTTTACAATAAAACCTACGATGATATGGCTTCCTATTTTGGTTTTCTTAAACTTTGTTTTTATTTTTAAAAGCAACTTTAAACAATTTCTTTTAGGGAGTTCAATTCTGTTTTTATTCTTCGTTAAAAACATCTGGACATTCGGATATCCTGTCTTTCCTATAGCAATAGGAGATCTGGGGCTATCCTGGAAGCCCAATTCCGAAGTTTTAAAAATTTCTTCTCAGTTCGCGATCATGAAAACCTATGATATGCAGTATACCTATGAGGAAATCCAAAATTTTTCAACATGGGATTATATCAAAAACTGGTTTTCTCTGGAAGGAATAAAATCCAAAATCAATATTATCTTTATTCTGAGCTTAATTATTTTCATAGTATTCGCCTGGATAAAAAAGAAAAAACTTATCACCCTGATCTGCATTTCATTGTTGATAAAAAGTATAATAGTTCTTGCATTTTCAGCCCAGTACAGATTTTTTACAGATGTCTTTTTTGCAATATCCTTTATTTTATTTTACGACTATTTTGATCAGAAAAAATCCATTATTGTCTTTTCAACACTTAGCTTATTCTTTATTTCAATATTATCTTTTCCGGGAATTATTCAAAAATATATTCCAAGTTTCCGGGTGGGAAGTTTTATGGCCGGATTTGAAAAAGAGCAGATATACAAACCTTCAACCTATGAATATCAGCGGTTTGACAGATTTAAAGTAGGGAATTTAAAGTTTAATGTTTCTCAACATTACCCCTATAGTTTTGATACTCCACTTCCTGCAATTACTCCGGCTTATCTTTTTGATGATGTAAATGCAGGTATTTTTCCACAGCTTTCAGATAAAAATGATATTAAAAAAGGGTTTATCCCGAAAAAAATGACTTCTGAAGAAAAAGAGGAAGCCCAAAAGGTTATCAATACTATCAAAAACAATGATAAATAGAACAAATCCAGAAACTTTATTATCTGAAGAAAAAAAGGTAATTTTGTATCATGTTCAACACATTAGGTAATCTTCTTAGTCTTACAACATTTGGAGAAAGTCACGGAGTGGCTTATGGCGGTATCATTAATAATTTTCCGGCAGGTTTAACGGTAGATCTCGATAAAGTTCAGTATGAACTGAACCGAAGAAAACCTGGCCAGTCGGCAATCGTTACACAAAGAAAGGAAAGCGACACGGTAAAGTTTCTTTCAGGAATCTTTGATGGCAAAACAACAGGTACGCCCATCGGTTTTATCATTGAAAACGAAAATCAGAAATCGAAAGATTATGATCACATTGCTGGCGCATATCGTCCAAGCCATGCTGATTTTACTTATGACCAGAAATTTGGTTTCAGGGATCATCGTGGTGGCGGAAAATCTTCTGCAAGAGAAACAATGAATTGGGTAGTGGCAGGAGCCCTTGCCAAACAACTTTTACCCAACATTGAGATCAATGCTTACGTTTCTTCCGTAGGTGATATTTTCTGTGAAAAGCCTTATCAGGCTTTAGACTTCTCCCAAACAGAGAGCAATGATGTTCGTTGTCCGGATACTGAGACGGCAGAAAAGATGATTGCAAGAATCAAGGAGATCAAAAAAGAAGGAAACACAATCGGAGGAACCATCACTTGTGTGATTAAAAATGTTCCTGTGGGAATTGGTGAACCTATCTTTTCAAAACTTCAGGCTGAGCTGGCAAAAGCTATGCTGAATATCAATGCCTGCAAAGGGTTTGAATATGGAAGCGGTTTCTGCGGAGCTAAAATGACAGGAAAAGAACATAATGATGCCTTCAATACGGATTTCACTACAAAGTCTAACCTTTCCGGAGGTATTCAGGGTGGAATTTCCAACGGAATGGATATCTATTTCCGTGTGGCTTTCAAACCTGTAGCTACTATTCTGAGACCTCAGGACAGTATTGATAAAGACGGAAATCCAGTCATTGTAGAAGGAAAAGGACGTCACGATCCTTGTGTAGTTCCAAGAGCAGTTCCTGTAGTGGAAAGTCTTGCGGCATTTGTACTGGCAGACCTGTTTTTGATTAACAAAACAAGAAATATCAATAATTTTTAACATAAATATTTTTGGTAATGAAAAATTACTGGGATAAAGGAATTTCGTTTGAAGAATATCTTCAGATTGCAAAAGAAAGATTAGAAAATCCTGCCAACCAACAGGAGGCTGACTATAAACAATATTACGAGCTGGGTCTTCAGAGAATGGACAGAACGGTAAAAAAATACGTTCCGGATGAAGATCAGCTGAAAGAACTGGCTGCCAAAAACTTTGACGGAAAGATTTTAATCATTTCTGAAGCATGGTGCGGAGATGCTAGTGCAACAGTACCTGCTCTTTTCAGATTTTTTGAAGGACACAATGAAGTAAGAGTCTTCCTGAGAGACAGTGATAAAAGTTTAATCAACCAATTTTTAACGAACGGTACAGAATCCATTCCGAAAGTACTTATCCTTGACAAAGACCTGAATGTAAAAAATTCATGGGGTCCACGTCCCAAATATGGATATGAACTTCTGATGAAATATAAAGCCGATCCTGAAGCCTATCCAAAAGATACTTTCTATAATGATCTGCAGATTTATTATGCCAAAAATAGAGGAAAAGATGTTGTTCAGGAAATTTTGGACCTTCTATAAACAATAGATATGAAAAAAAGTATCATTTATATTGTAATCATAGCAATCATTGGCGTTGTTGCATTTGTACCGGGAATAAGAAATTTCCTTAAGGATACTTTTTTTCCGGTAGCCACTATTGAAAATGCTGTTCACATCAGTGAAGAGGATTATGATATAGAACTTAAAGGCATTAATGCACCAAGCACCAATCTTAAGAATTTTAAAGATAAAGGGGTTTTTCTGAACTTCTGGGGAACATGGTGCCCGCCTTGCAGAAAAGAATGGCCTTCTATTCAGAAACTGTATGATACAAGAAAAGATCATGTTGATTTTGTTTTAATTGCCATGAATGATAAGGAAGAGGATGTAAGAAAGTTTTTAAAAGAAAATAACTATACCGTTCCTGTATATATTGCTCAAAGTCCTATTTCCGAAAAAATTCTTCCAAAGGTATTTCCTACCACTTTCCTGCTGGATAAACATGGAAGAATTCTTATTAAAGAGGATGCTACAAAAGACTGGAACACAGAGACTGTGCATCAGTTTATTGACAATATTATCAAATAATATTTTAACTAAATTTTATAATTTGTTGGTACAGGATTTGCGAATTTTATAGCGTTGAAAAATTTATTAATCCAAACACAAAATGAAATATTCAAAATTAAATCTTGCAAAAGAAGCCATCAATCACAAGGGCTTTATCAAAAAGATCCCTGATATTTTCAGAATGGTTAAAATGTGGAGAAAAGGAATTTATCCAATGAAATCCATAGACATTATTCTTCCTTTACTGGGAATTTTATATGTGCTCTCTCCTATTGATCTCCTTCCTGAATTTGCCATACCGATTCTGGGAGTTATGGATGACCTGGCAGTATTGTCGCTTACCATCCCTAAGCTCATTAAAGAGGTTGACAAATTTTTATTGTGGGAGGCCCAGCAAAAATATAGCAGTGCCCAAGTCATTGATGCTGAAATCGTAAAATAATAGTTTATTATATTTTTCACACCATCCCGGTCAATCCGGGATGGTTTTTTATATCACTATATGAAGATTTTTTTTACTTTTGTTTTTGAACAAACACAAAAACAAAATGAAAAATAATGTAACCCTGTATGAGGATATGATCCTTCATCCTCTCCATCCATTTAATCTGAAAAGTAATACCTGTCTCAATAGCTTTCAGCTGGAAGCTATTTAAATTCTATCAGCCATGACAGGGAATATTGCCGGGGATCAGAATCCTCGGGTTGGAACAACATGTTCCTACGAAATAAAACCTTCAGGACTTTCATTAGTATTGAATGGGGACTATGAATGGTATCTTTATAAGAAACAAAAGAACGGAAGCTGGAAAGACATCACCGGAAAACCAAAAATCGGTGAAAAAGTGACATACAACTTTGGAGAAATAGCGCTTGGAGTAGAATTTCAAATGAAGGTGTATGAAATTAAAAAAGGGATTTTACCCGGCCTTCCCGTTACCAAGGAACTGGCTGGCAGCCTTATAATTGTTCCTATCAGCAACAAGGTTCCAAAGATTGATAAAGTAGTCCTCTTCAACAGAGGAGTAAAAGATTTCAATAAAGCAAGTTATCATGATACTCTTATCGCACAAGCTCATTGTATTGCGATGTTTAATAAAGAGATTGAATTTCACCTTTGGGAAGATGACGCTCCTGGAAAAGGGCACGATGCCAGTATTAACAAAAACAACCGTCACACCCACAGCTACAAGGCTCGCGTCAATGAAAAAGGAATTGCGGAAGTATCGATTCATTTAATGTCTGATGAAAAAATCCTTCGTCAGATGGCCGATCAGTTTCTGATGAAAGGTGACAGAAATGAAGGCGCCAGTCATGAATATTATATTACGGCTACCTACTCCGGGAAAATTCAGGTAGCCAGTCAGGTGAATGTAAATGTAGCCAATCCGGATTATAAAGGTCAGCCTAAAAATCACCCCAAACCTAAGCCGCAGCCTGAGAAACACACACCAAAATTCCCGGCCGAACAAGGAGGTGGTCCCAAACAGCCGGATCCTAAAGGCAATATTATAGAAGCTGTTTTCATAGATGATACAGGAAAAGAGCTTTCCAAAGTAGCTGTAGAAGATAAAGTTAGGGTCAGAATTCACTCCAAGAATATGGTAGGGAAGCACATCCAATATGTCATCTGGGAATATGATTCCACATCCAATGATGAAGTTTATAGAAGTGCAATGATTAAAATACCTGCCGATGTATATGATACCTCAGGATTTATCATTACAAAAGTTAGTTCTGAAAAAGGAATAGGCATTCCTATCGGCAATTCTGACTCCGGTACACAAAACTATTTTATAGAAATTATCTCCAAGGATCTTTCTGCAGAATCTCAGAAATTTGGGGTAAATTCGGAAGGACTGATGGAAATGGAGAAGGTGAAGAGTCCGGTGGGGGTGGATAAGACACAGCCTTCTAATAAATCAAAAGATGAAAAAGTATGTGAATGCGAAGCAAGAGTAAGAGCATTTATCAGAATGTTAAGAGTAAAAGAAGGTACAGATACAGAAAATGGCTACACTACTCAATATAGCGGAAAACAGTTCTCAGATTTAAGCAAGCATCCTGAAGAAGTAATTACATCTGGTAAATATTCATCTTCAGCTGCAGGTGCATATCAAATAATGACGGATACATGGAAAAATTTGACAGGATATTATCAGGACAAAAATAAAAATTGGCATTATTCTGAAAAGTTGGACTACTCAAAAAAATATAATATCACTAGCTTTGATCAAGAATCTCAAGATAAATTCTGCTTAGTAATTATGAAGCACAATTATATCCAAGACCGTTCGGATAGCTTCTATAATCCTGTTGTGTGGAAAGATAAGAAAAAGAAGATTCGTGATACAGTAAAAGAAGAAAAATTAAAAGAATGGAGAAAAAGATTTAAAGGGAAACAAGGAGATATCATCCAAATGATTGTTGATAATGATATTAAAAAAGCTGCTCTTATTTCTAGTTTATGTTGGGCAAGTTTACCAGACTCTCCATATGGGCAACAAAGTTCATCATATACTTTTGATATGGTAAAGGCCATTTACGAGAAAAACCTTAAAGAAGAATTAATTGAACCAAGTAAAGAATTACATTTAAAAAAAGGTTTTTTAAAAGAATTTGGATATGGATGTTGTGAATCAAATGATAATAGAGAACCTCAATCCAAAAATGAATGTCCAGAAGATTGTTCACAATGTTTTCATTATGCTGATGTATGGGAAAATCCCGAGATAAGTTCAGATAATGGAGGAAAAAATAATAATAGATTTGGATATAATTCTGCAAGAGGACATAAAGGAATAGATATTCTTTCAGGTCCAACATATAAAGATGTACATTCTCTAATGTGTGGCAAAGTTACAGCTATAGTAAATACTTTTAAGACGAACGAATATAGATATAAAAGTTTAGGTAATACTTTAATGATAAAATCTAAAGATAAAGATGGGAAAACTGTATTTATCTTATATTGTCATCTTAATAAAATATATGTTAAAAAAGGGGAAAAAGTAAAACATGGCCAAAAAATAGCCCAATCAGGATCAACAGGAAATGCTTCAAGCAGTGAATTTCTAAATGGAGTAAAAGGCTTTGGAATTAACAAGAAATACTGGCATTGTCACATTGAAGCAGCAACAAAAGGTGATGGATACCATAATTTCCGTGACCTAGGATCATACAGAGTAAAAGCAGAAGATTATATGAAAACAAAATTTGATAAAAATGGTAATCCGATTAAATAATATAGTAACAATAATAAGTTTTTTATGTTTATTAGTATCATGTAGAAATGATGCAAAAGAAAAAAATATAACGACTAAAGTCATTAATAAAGAAATCACTCAGGTTGACTTTCTTAATAAGAAATATTTCAAAAGATATTCAATGTCTGTTGATGAATCAACACCAGCTGACCATCCTCATTACAATTATTTAGATTGTGAAAAAGAAGGCTATTTCTCTGTTCATTTCATTCCCAAGGATAAAACACTCATTTCTTTTTGGAAAGATCAATATTTTAAGGAAAATAAATATGAATATGATGATTGGGAAACTGAAAATAAAATTGTTTCTAAGCTTTTAAATGGTAAGTATGAATTATATAATATTTTTTGTTTTCAAATAACAAAAAAATACTTAGATACATCTTCGGGCTGCACAGAAGAAAGTATTAATATAAAAGAAGAAAGTATTGCTGACTTATACCTTTATAATTTAAGAACAAAGAAATGGGATCTTTTAAAAAGCCTAAAAATATCAATTTTACCCCCTTTTGCAGATAATAATTTTTTCATAAAAAACTTTCCAGATCTTATTCATCAAATTGAAAATCAACCATCAACAGTAGTAAAAGATTCTATAATAATTCCTAAATCTTCCATTTGGTCAGCTGACTGCAAAGCTGATAAATTCATGAGTATTAAAATAAACATTAACAATATACAGTTTACAATACCTGGTAGATTTTCTATGAATGCTCAATTAAAAAAAGTGAGTAATAATAAATATGAATTTTACTTTACCGATTTCCCTCCGATTATTTCTCTTCCTGAAGAAATGGAGAATTGGGATAATTTAGATAATAAAAAAGCAGTTGGCTATTTTGAAATAATTGATGATTCTAAGATAATTTTAACATGGTTTGGTTTTTATGATAAGACTGCAAAGAAAAACATACAAACTAAAAACCCTTTTAATAACTCAAATAATAATACTGCAAGTCTTATTAGATGTTCTGAGTAATTACAACACAAAGTATTATAGGATGTTGCAACATTAATATTAATATAAACTTAATTTCTAGTGGAAATTGAGATATTTCTTCAGAACAGATAGAATCAAAAATGAATAAAAGCACAAAAGAAAAAGTAAATTAAATAATAGAGATTAGAAAGAAAAAACATTCCCTCCAATAAAAATGTACAATTTCACGCCATCCCGGCCAATCCGGGATGGTTTTTTGTTGACAAATGAGCGATAAATTTTTAAGCCTTATTTCAATTCCTTAAATTTGCAGTATCTAATAAAAAATAATGGAAAGTAAAAAAGAATTCTTCTTAGAGTGCTACAAACTAGGAATCATCAAATTCGGAAGGTTTACCCTGAAAAGCGGCATTGAAAGTCCTTTTTATGTAGACCTGAGACCTTTGGCTTCAGATCCTAAAATTTTAAAAAATCTTGCTAATTATTTACTGGAAATGCTTCCGTTAGATAATTTCGATTTAATTTGTGGAGTTCCTTATGCTGCTCTTCCTATGGCTACTGCAATGTCTCTGGAAAGTTATATTCCATTAATTATTAAAAGAAAAGAAGCGAAAAGCTATGGTACCAAGAAGCTGATTGAAGGAATTTACCAGAAAGGGCAAAACTGTCTTTTGGTAGAGGATGTAATCACTTCAGGAAAATCTTTGCTGGAAACCATTCCTGAAATAGAACAGGAAGATCTTAAAGTTTCTGATATTGTGGTGGTACTTGACAGAGAACAGGGAGGGAAACAATTATTGGAAGGTAAAGGATATCGAGTACATACTCTTTTCAATATTTCGGAAGTATGCAATATTCTTCAGGAAACAGGTGAATTGTCAGATGAAGAAGTAAAAAGAATTCAGGACTTCCTTCAAGGGAACCACATTCAGTTTGAAGAAGAAACCAGATCATCTTATGAACAGAAACTTCAGGTAACACAGCATTCCGTTTCCAAAAAATTACTGGAAACAGCTTTGGCAAAAAAATCAAACCTTATTGCTTCTGCTGATGTTACAACCACTCAGGAGCTATTGGAACTTGCTGAAAAAGTAGGGCCACACGTTATTGCTTTAAAAACACATATCGATATCATTTCTGATTTTGATTATGAAAAAACCATCACTCCTTTAAAAGCTATTGCAGCAAAACACCAGTTCTTACTCATGGAAGACAGAAAATTTGCTGATATCGGAAATACACAGGAGCTTCAGTTCACTAGCGGGGTTTTCAAAATTACGGATTGGGCAGATTTTGTGACTTCTCAGGTGATCGGAGGTTTTGAATCATTAGACTGTTTCAAAAATGTAGGAGTGGTAGCCATCGTTGGAATGTCTTCAAAAGGTGCTTTAACAACAGCCAGCTATCGTGAAGAAGCTTTAAAAGTAGCTTTATCTCATCCTAATGTAATTGGTGGTGTATCTCAGAATAAAATTCCCGAGGATCTGCTATTGTTCACTCCTGGGGTAAACCTTGCAGATTCAGGAGATGGCAAAGGACAGCAGTACAACACACCGGAACATGTTTTCAAAACACTGCACACAGATTTTATCATCGTAGGAAGAGGAATCTACAAATCCAATGATCCTGAAGCATCTGCCATCACTTATAAAACAGAGGGATGGAATGCTTATATTAATTCTTTGGAAAAAAAAGCAATTCAAGGTTAAAATACTATAAAGTATATACAAAATAAGTTATATTTGAGCTTTATCACGAATATTTGAAAAAGATCAGCCTTTGCCTTATTTTGTTATGTGGAGTTGTACAGGTTTCTGCACAGACAGACAGTATATACATTGAAACAAAACTGTCTCCTGACAAAAAGAACCTTGATGTCCGCCAGGAAATTGTTTATTACAATCACTCCGGAAAAGACCTTCAAACCGTAAAACTCCTGAATTGGGTAGCCGCGTACAATAAACGGGGAACTTCTTTAGTCTACAGAAAACTGGAAGACCGGAATAATGATTTGCATTTTGCAAAAAATGACCAATTGGGAAAACTTCTGGAACTGAATATTAAAAATTCTGACAATGAAGCCCTTCCTGTCAATACACTCTCAGATGAAAATCTTTTTATTCCTCTGAAAAATGTATTAAAACCTGGCGAAAGCGTTACTTTACAGTTGCAATACAGGATGCAGCTTCCCGATAAAAACTTTACGGGATACGGAACATCTGCACAGAATACTCTATTAAAATATTTCTTTATTGTTCCGGATCATTTTGATCCGGACAATATTTCCAAAAGAAACTATCACGATATTGAGGAACAGGTAAGTTTTAATACTTTCTGGACCGTCAATTTTGATCTTCCTGTTAATAATTTTGTTGAAGGAAATCTTCCACAGGTTCAAATGAATTCATTTAAGGGATACCTTGACTCAGATCCTGAATTTTTGATTTCTCCGACAGCATTTCAATCCATCAAAACCAATGTTGATGGAGATGAAATCCAAATCAAGTTTGGTTATAATCTTAAACCGGAAGAAAAACAAAACCTGGAGTTTTATCTTCCTTTACAATTAAAATTTATCAAGGAACGCATCGGGTATCTTCCGAAAAGTATTTTTATCTCAGATAAATTCCGAGCTAAAGAAGACTTTTTCGGGAATAATGATATTACTTTCTGGAAATTCAGATTCCGCCTGTTTACCGAGACCGAAAAAACCGATATGGATTATTTCGGGATCATTGCTAAGAAAATTCTTGACGAAGGCGTTATTGCAGATAAAGAAAAAGACCATTGGTTTAAAAATGGTTTAAAATCATATCTTGAAATTCAGTACCTCAAAAAATTCTACGCTGATACGAAACTTTTAGGGACACTTCCCGAGACAAGAATCTTTGGGCTTAAACCTTTAAAGCTATTCCATGCCTCCAAAGTAAAACTTCTGGATCGCTATGGACTTTCCTATCAGTACATCATGCTGCAAAACCTTGATCAGAAGATCGATGAACATTTCCCTGTTTTGAGTAACTTTAATGACATGGCTATCAGCAGCTTTGAAACAGGAAGTCTTTTCAATTATTCGGCCGACAAAATGGGATATGAACCATTCAATGGGATTCTAAAAAACTATATTTCTCAGAATTCCGGAAAAAAAATTAATCCTGATGAATTCCTTTCTTCTCTTGCTGAAAACAATACATCAACAGCCTATCTCTCCAACTTTTTTAAACAGAAAAACAGGGTTGATTTTAAATTGAAAAATATTAGAAAAGACAATGACTCTCTGCAGATAAAAATTGTAAGAAATACAGACATTTCTATTCCCGTAAAACTGGAAACGGAAACCAGAGAAGGAGAAAAGAAAACGTACTGGATAGATACGGAGGAAAATGAACGTACCACCAGCCTGTCACTTCCTGCATCAGAGAATATTTACAAAACCACCTTAAATAGTGGCTATATCTTTCCTGAATCCAATTATAGGGACAACTTCCTGTATGCGAAAGGATTATTTTCCAATGCAAAAAAAATTAAACTTAAATTAATAAAAGATATTCCCAACCCGGAATACAATGAAATTTACATCAGCCCAAGGGTACGTTTCAACAATACGTATGATAAATTTCTTTTGGGAGCCAATTTTAAAAATCAGTCTTTCTTTGATCAGAAGTTTTTGTATTCGGTGACTCCAACTTATAGCACAGGAACAGGTAAACTAACCGGTTCAGGAGCTGTCTCCTACTCTATTCTGCCTGCAGAAAGCATTATCCGAAGTCTGACATTTGGACTCTCAGGATCTTATTTCCATTATGATTATGATCTGGCCTACAGAAAAACCTCAATATCATCTTCTATCAACTTCAGAAAGAACCCAAGAAGTACAGTAAGCAGAAGTCTGGGAGTTTCCTATAATTATTTTGAAAGGGATCTGAGCCCTACAATGATTGCCAATAACGATTACAGCAAATATAACCTCTGGAGTATCGGATATGGTTATAGCGACAGCCAGATGATTCATGAAAAAAGCTTCAGTCTAAGTACCCAGGGAATGGAAGATTTCAATAAAATAACAGCTGAAGGCTTCTACAGATGGGAATTTGCTCCTAAACAAAAGCTGAGCTTACGTTTATTTGCCGGTTACTTCTTAAGAAACAACACCCGAAATAACCTTTTCGATTATGGAATTTCGAGGGTTTCCAACTATTCATTCTCTTATACGCTTTTAGGAGAAAGTGCCAGCAGCGGCCTTCTTTCCCAGCAGTTTATATTAGCTGATGGTGGTTTTAAATCTTTTCTTCCGGGAACAGTGAATCAATGGATTACGTCTGCCAATGTAGATTCAAGCGTATGGAAAATATTCCACGTATATGCAGATGCCGGAGTTTATAAAAACAAAGATCTTCCTGCCAAATTCATTTGGGACACCGGAGTTAAGGTAAGAATCATCCCGGATTTTCTGGAAGTATATTTCCCGATACAGTCTTCTTTAGGTTTTGAACCTTCATTCAAAGATTATGGAAAGCGTATCAGATACACTTTAATTCTTAATCTCGGATCCATTATTAATGCAGCGAGAAGAGGCTGGTATTAAGTAAGATTCTGAAAAATAAAAAATAAGGACAGCCTGTTTTCGGTTGTCCTTTCTTATTTAAAACTAATCTTTTATTATTTTCTGTGAGATCGGAATATTGTTAATGGTTCCTGTGACAATGTAAGTTCCTTTCGGAAGCTCAGCAATATCAAGAGTGGAGGCCAGTTTCGTCGGTGATTTTTTAACGACCTGCCTGAATGTATCATACACTTTCACATCTTTCACCTCAGTTCCGAACACTACTTTACTGTCTTTTATGAATGGATTCTGTACAAAACCTGATTTCACACTTCCTTCAAGAGAAAAGTCTGCCATATTATCGTTACTGCCTACCAAAGTTCTTTTGATAGCTGTAGTTGTTGTGGGAGAAGGAGCTGGCCCGTCTCCTTTAAACTGATCAGCATTGGATCCGTACCCTACAAAATCCAGTACATTGGATGCAGAAGGCCCTGTCACCTGCACTATATTTCCGGCTAAAGCTACTTTTCCTGACACACTGGAAATTTTCAGCCCTGAAGATGGATTAGGCGTTCCGTCAAAATTAATTATTTGGGTGGCAATAAAATCCGGTGTTGGCAGATTTTCAATACCTCCTTCAATTGCTGACTCCTGAATTAAGTAGGTTTCTTCCGGCCCTAAAGTAAGATCCGGCAGCGTATGATATTCCGTGAAAGCACCTATTGCCGGAGCATATTGAATACTTGCTCCTGTCAAAGAGACCAAATTAGTTCCGATATTTTTAAGGACGATATAATTATTCTTCAATACAGCCCCTGAATTGACATTTCCACCATAGATCTCATTAATCACAATCTGGGCATTGGAAAAGGAAGTTAATAAAGTAAGTCCAACAAGAGTAAAGATTTTTTTCATTGTAATAATTTTAAGAAATGGATTAAAAATAAAACATCAAAAACAATACCACCAAATTAAAAAATATATAGGATACAAAAACTTAAAAATCAGCAAACAATCACAAAAAACAGCCACTTCGTTGAAGCGGCTGTTTATATTTTTATTAATAAAAGATTAGTCTTTAAGTACTTTCTGAGAAACCGGTCGATTGTTTACTGTACCTGTAACGATATAGTTTCCTTTTGCCAATTCAGCAACACTTACAGATTCGTTTTGTTTTACTGAAGTTTCTTTTACAAGTTGTCCGAACATATTGAACACTTTTACGTCTTTTACATCAGATCCGAAAACGATTTCGTTATTTTTAACGAAAGAGTTCTTTACAAAGTTGGCTGATTTTACATTTTTAGTATCAAGAACAGCAAGAGTTCCTGTGCTTACAATGATATCATCAATAAAGAATCTGTTATTGGCAGCTGCAGATCCTTCAAATGTAAGAGTTACAGCTCCGGTAGCGCCTGTAACATTTACGGTATAGTTAGAAAAAGCTCCTTTTACAATAGTTACGCTTGCCTGATCCAGAGTAGCACCTGTTGCAGATATATTTAAAATACTTTTTTCACTAGCCCCATCCCATGCACCTGCTCTGAATGTTAACGTAGCTGATCCTGTTAAATTAAAAGTTGGAGTAGTAATTGACCCTTTTAGACTACTTGTACCTGCCTTAAGACATCCGTTTCCTTTATAAATTTTAGTAAAAGTCCAGTTTCCGCCAGTTGTATAAGAGCTGGATCCATCAGCAAATCCACTTGATGCAATACCTCCACTCCAAGCACCATCATTTCCTCCTGTTCCTGTTACATCATCAAATGTAGCACTGAAGACTGTTTGTGCAAAAATTCCACTTGCTAACATTACTGTAGCAAATAACGAATAAAGTTTTTTCATGATTTAAATTTTTTGTTATTAATAATTTTTTTTCCGTAACAAAACTACATTCTATTTTTTTTTGGAGGACAATAAAGAGGTTAAGTTTTTGTTAATTATAGTTGATCTCTTAATGTTAACATTTTTTAATTATTTTTACGAATTATTTTTAAAAGTTGCGGAATTTTGTCATTCTATTCGTTTTATTCTTCTTAGGCATATTTTCAGGAAATGCTCAGGTCTTTTCGTGGAAAAATCCCAACGTTCCGGAGGACAGCATCAAAAGAGACAGTATTCTTGCAGCAAAACTGGAACAGGACATCTTTGCAAAGGACACTCTTGATTTCATAAGAACGCATAATAAGATCATTATTGATGAAGCCGTACTGGCCAAGAATGATAAAAAGAGATTTTTAGGAGAACTTAATTCAAAAGGTTCTATTATCCGAGGGATTACTTTTGGTAATAATCAGGGACAATCTGTACAAAGTTCTATGGATCTTCAGATTTCCGGACGTTTGTCAAAAGATGTAACGATTTTAGCGAGTATTTCAGATCATAACCTGCCCATACAGGCTGATGGTTATACCCAGACTTTAGAGGAGTTTGACAAAATATATATGCAGCTTAATATTAAAGATAAGTCTATCCTCAGAGCAGGACATCTTGATCTTGTAGAAGCTAAGAATTATTTTGCCAAATACCAGAGAAGAAGTATGGGACTTCAGTTCCAGACAGAATTCGGTAAAGAGAATAAGACATTCGTAGATATCTCTGCAGGTGTTGCCCGAAGTGAATTCCACAGAATACGTTTTCAGGGGGTTGAAGGTAACCAGGGACCTTACCGTCTGACGGGTAAGAACGGTGAACAATTTATTACGCTGATCTCTGGCTCTGAACAGGTTTTTATTGATGGAATCTTAATGAAGCGCGGTGAAAACCAGGATTATATTATCAATTACAATACCGGTGAAGTTACCTTTACCAGTTTTCGTCCTATTTTCCAGCAGAATTTCATCACCATTTCATACAACTACGCCAATAGAAATTATTCAAGGTATTTGTTTACAGGAAAGCTTGAGCACCAAAGAGAGAAATTCAAAGTGGGATTCAACTGGTTTATGGAAAATGACAATAAGAACGCACCTCTTTCTTTAAACCTTTCTAAAGAAGATGAGCAGATTCTGGCTGATGCCGGAAATAATCCTGACCTGATGTATGCTCCTTCAGGAGTGATAACGGAATATGATGTCAATAAAATTTTATACAAATTAAGTCCTGCAGGAAATTTTTATGAATATTCTACGGATTCCAGTTTAACGCTTTATCAGGTATCTTTTACTTATTTCGGAGCTAATCAGGGAGATTATAAAATTGCACAGACCACCAACAACGGGCGTGTTTTTGAATATGTAGGCCCTAATGGCGGAGATTACAGAGCCGTAAGAAAACTTCCTTCTCCTCAGAAATCGCAGGTATACTCTCTGAACTCAGAATATCTGTTAAATGAAGGAAAAATAGGTGCTGATATCTCTCTGAGTAACTATGATGTCAACTTATTTTCATCAAAAGATTCTGATCAGAACATGGGGTATGCATGGCGTATTTATGGAAATAAAAGCTTCACAAAGAACACATGGAAAGGAACTCCAAGTTTTGAATATCAATATATAGACAGACAGTTTCATATCCTTGATCGTATTAATGATGTGGAATTCTCCAGAGATTTCAACCTTACCCAGGAATTCAATAAAAAGACCCAAAATAGATTTACCTTCAGCTTCCTCAACAAATGGAATAATAAATCTACACTGAATTACCGCATCAATTACCTGAATGAACAGGATTCTTACAAAGGGATTAAAAATGACCTTGATTTCGGCTGGCTAACGGGAAAATTCTTTACGAAAGGGAATCTGTCTTATCTGAGTACCAATGCTACTCTTCAGGATACAAAGTTCATCCGTGGTGGAGTTTCAACAGAATTTACCGGTAAAAAAGGAAGCTGGGCCATTGGTGGAAGCATGGAGCATAACGAGAAAAAGTACAATGATACCCAGCTTTTGGATGTCACAAGTTTCAGCTGGAAAGAAATATTTTTGCAGAAGAAAATAGGTGACAGTACAAGAACCAAATTATTGGCGAAAGTATATATGAGAGATAACGACTCAGTACGCGATAACAGACTTCAGAATATGAACAATATTTTGGGGATCATGGCTGAAAGTCAGATTATCAAGACTGAAAGAACCAGTTTAAATGCTCTAATTCACTACCGAAAATTCTTCTACTCAGGTGCAGAAGGTGAAGTAACCCGTAATAATGATTTTGTTGTTGGAAATATCTTATACAATCAACAGCTTTTCAGAAACGGTATGCGTCTTCAGGCTTTCTATGAATTGGGGAACGGACAGGAAGCCCAGAGAGAATTTCAGTACATTAAAGTAACGGACGGACAAGGTGTTTATAAATGGACAGATTATAACGGAGACGGCGTTCAGCAGCTAGACGAATTTGAAATTGCCGAATATTCCGATCTTGCGCAATACATCCGTGTATATACTAATTCTGTACGATATATTCCTTCCAATAAAAATAAACTGCAATTGGCCTTGTTTGTCAATCCGGCCATTGTTTTCAACTCTGAGAATGGATTTTTAAAACGTTGGAATTTTAATATTTCATTAAATTCTCAAAACTCATTCTACAAAAAGGAAAAAGTACTTGTTCTGAATCCTTTTGAAAAGAACAGTGACCAAATCCTTAAAAATCAGAATATTCTTGCTTCCGTACAGTTTAATCCAACTGATAAATCAGGCTGGAACGGAAATTACAGATTTATCACCAATGATAATCTCATCAATGCCAATTTCAGTAATGAAGAACGTGAACAGACTTCTCATTTCCTGAACATAGGATATTGGTTCAATAAAGAATTCAGAGTGGATTGGGAAAACTCGGTTCATGATATCCAAAACTCTTCACAGTTATTTAAAACAAGAGATTATCGTCTGAATAATTTTGAAACCAAGCCTAAAGCAACGTATAAATTCACCGATGCCATTCAGGCTGAATTATCTTCTGCTTTCCGTCAGAAACAAAGATTGGATGGCGAAGAACTCCTTAAGGCTTTTGATGTTACAGGAACCATCCAGTGGGAGCGAAGAAAAACGTCTATCCGTGGAAACTTCTCATTTATCAATAACGATTTTACAGGAAACAATTTCAGTATCGTAGGAAACCAGATGCTGGATGGGCTTAAACCTGGAAAAAACCAGGTGTGGAGTGTGTTTATCCAACAGGCTATCAACTCGTTTATCCAACTGAACCTTAATTACGAAGGAAGAAACTCCGGTGACCGAACCATTCATATCGGAAGTATGCAGGTAAAAGCAAGCTTCTAATTGAGGACAACCGGAAGTGGGGAGTCAATCAAATCTCATATTCACTATTTAAAGTCTTTTTCTATCCTCCAATTTCCAAACAAAACAATCATTTAGGCCGATAGATAATATCATAATTATGAATGTTCAGAATTTTGTAAATTTGCACCATGATAAAAATAGGCAACATAGAACTGCCGGAATTTCCGCTTTTGCTGGCTCCGATGGAAGACGTAAGTGATCCTCCGTTCAGACGTTTGTGTAAAATGCATGGTGCAGATTTAATGTATTCGGAATTTATTTCTTCCGAAGGGTTGATTCGTGACGCTATCAAGAGTCGTAAAAAGCTGGATATTTTCGATTATGAAAGACCCGTTGGGATACAGATTTTTGGTGGTGACGAAGAAGCTATGGCTATGTCTGCAAGAATTGTTGAAACGGTAAATCCGGATTTAGTAGACATTAATTTTGGATGTCCTGTAAAAAAAGTTGTATGCAAAGGAGCAGGAGCTGGTGTCTTGAAAGATATTGATCTTATGGTGCGTCTTACAAAGGCTGTTGTAAGCTCTACTCATCTTCCTGTCACTGTAAAGACCCGTTTAGGATGGGACAGTACCAGCATTAATATTGATGAAGTAGCAGAACGTCTGCAGGAAACAGGAATCAAAGCGCTTACCATACATGCAAGAACGCGTGCTCAAATGTACAAGGGTGAAGCAGACTGGGAACATATTTCAAGAATTAAACAAAATCCTAATATTGAAATTCCAATTTTTGGAAATGGTGATATAGATTCTGCTGAAAAAGCATTAGAATATAAGCAAAAGTATGCCTGTGACGGTATTATGATCGGTCGTGCTGCTATTGGATATCCATGGATATTCAATGAAATCAAGCATTTCTTTAAAACAGGAGAGCATTTACCTGAACCTACTATTTCAGACCGGTTACTGGCTGTTCGTCAGCATGCAGAATGGAGTGCAGAATGGAAAGGAGAAAGATTAGGATTGGTTGAAATGAGACAACATTACAGCAACTATTTCCGAGGAATTCCTCATTTCAAGGAGTTCAGAAAAAAATTCCTTGAAGTGTTTACCCTGGAAGAAATGAATAGCTTGATTAAAGAGACCCAACAGTTCTACGAAGAATATCAGGCACAACTATAAAATAAAACCATCAGCAAAGCTGATGGTTTTTTTATATTGAGAATTTAATATTAATATCCTTCTGATGAAGATTCGTTTTTAATTAATCCCAGAGCTGAAGAGGTTCCAATTCTTTTAACTCCCATTTTAATCATTTTTTCAGCATCTTCAGGAGTTCTTACTCCACCTGCTGCTTTTACAGGAAGTTTCCCGGCATTGCTGAGCATAATTGTTATTCCTTCAAAGGTTGCTCCGTTAGGCTTTCCTTCGGCAGTCTGATAAAATCCTGTAGATGATTTGACAAAAATTTTCGACAACTCATTTTCAGAAAAATTCTCTTCTGCCCAGGTAGAAATCTTTTTAGTAAGATCTGCAATTTGTTCATCTGTTAACGCTGCAATTTCAATAATCCATTTTGCAACTTTTTGATGTTCAAGAGATAATTTTGTACATTTTATAAATTCTTCTCTTACCAGTTCTATATCTCCCTGCAGATAAGCCGTGTAATTAATAACAAAATCTAATTCATCTGCTCCGTCTTCTATTGCTTTTGAAGCTTCTGCAATTTTTTCATCAATAGAGTACGTTCCTTCGTGGAAACCTATTACAGTTCCTACTACAACATTTGAATTTCTTTCCTGAATAAATTTTTTGATCTCAGATACATAATCCGGCCGAATCATCACGGCAAAAATATCATTGTCTATTGCTTCCTGAGCAAGTTCTTTATCTTTTTGAAGTGTTTCTTCGTGGGAAATACCTGACTGTTCTGGTGTTTTCAGGTAAGTTGAATCCAAATATTGGGCTATGTTCATATTATTATACTTTCAATTGTCTGTAAATACCTTGTTCTAAAGATATAAAAGTTTCTGTTCTTGTTACTCCCTTCAGCTTTTGAAGCTTACTAAGGATTTGCATTAAATGATCATTGTCTTTACAAAGCACTTTCAGGAAAATGGTATAATTTCCTGTAGTATAGTGGGCTTCCACTACTTCGTTGATATCATGCAAAGACTTTACCACTTCCGGATAATGGCTTGGCTGATCCAGAAATACACCGATGTAGGAAATCACTTTGTATCCAATTTTCTTAGGATTAAGAAATGAAATTGAATTTTCAATAACTCCTGCATGTTCGAGTTTTTTGATTCTTTGATGCACTGCAGTAGTGGAAATTCCGACATTTTTTGAAATGTGGGCTAAAGAAGTTTTAGCATTATCCATCAACATGTAGATGATTTCCTTGTCAATAGAATCTAAATGGTAGCTTGTGTTGCTCGAATTTTTCATTTTCTACTTTTTTATTATTTATGTTTTTTAATGTAAATTTTTAAATTTTACAAAAACCGGAAAGTGATCGCTATACCCACCTAAATACCGGGTACCGGCATAAGTTCGGAATGGCCGTCCTTCAAAATTTCTGGTTCTGCTGCGGATTTTTTCAGAATTAAATATATGGGCATCCTGAAAAGCCAGCGTCCTATTATCAAGCAAAGATCTTGATATAATGATCTGATCATACAGCAATCCAGATTTATAATGAAAAGTAGAATAATTTCTTGTAGAAAACAATTGTTGAAAAGGGTTCATTAAAACCTTCTCATGGTCATTGTCATAGAGAATCTGTACTAAATTTTCATCATCCGGGTTTTCGTTAAAATCACCACACAATATAACATGCTCTTTATCAGCATTTACAATTTTCATAATCCGTTCCCGGACTTCATTCAATATAAAGGTTCTTTTAGGTTTATTGATATCTTTTTCGCGCTTAGAGGGAAGATGGGAGACAAAGACATTAATAATTTCCCCTTTATATTTAATTTTTGAAAAAAGTACGTCTCGGGTTGTGTCGTAATTTTCTGTGTTTTTATTTACTATTTCAAAAAAGAAAGTAATGGTTTCTGAATCGAGTACCTCTACTTTATTTTTATCATATAACATGGCTACATCCACTTTTCGTTCGTCCATAGAATTGTAATGAACAATTCCGTATTCCGAATTAAAGGGCTCCATTTCTACTAGATCTTCCAAAACTTTCCTTCCGGAAACTTCAGATAATCCTATTACAAATGGTAATACTTCATTATCCTCCTTCATCAACTGAAATACATGAGAGATTTTAAAAAGCTTATTTCTATATCTCTTTTCATCCCAATTCCTTAATCCTGACCGGGTAGGATCTAATTTATGGACAGGTTTCGGATCTGGTAAAAATAAATTTTCAACATTATAAAAAGAGAACAGCTCCATCTACACTAATTTCTATACTTTTAATTTATTATGTCCTTTTTACTTTAAGATGTAAATTTATTATTTTTTTTCAAATTTTAGTGATTTACCTCTAAAACAGCAAATCAATTTCCAATAAAAAACAATTCAAATATAGTAAAAAATACTAATGAAATAAGTCATTATGAATTAATTTTTCAACTATCCCACAGTTTCGATATATTAATCAAAATTGAGACAATATATAAAATATGGAATAATAGAAATAAATTTTTAACTTAAAACCAGAAACATTAATATTTTTCACACTTATTGAAATTACAACAAATATTATTCCATTTATCTATAACAAATGGAATTAAATATGGAAGCAGAAAATTAGATCATTTCTGACGATTTTCGTTTACAATAAATCGGGACGTTTTTCCTTTGTAATTCTTACGGCTTCATCATGACGCCATTCTTCAATTTTTCCGAAATTCCCACTCAACAGGATTTTAGGAACATCCAGGCCTTTATAACTTTCAGGTCTCGTGTAGATGGGTGGTGAAAGAAGATCATCCTGAAAACTGTCTGTTAAAGCGCTTTGCTCATCATTCAAAACTCCGGGAAGCAATCTGATAACGGAATCTGCCAGAACACAGGCAGCCAGTTCTCCTCCTGTAAGAACATAATCTCCAATTGAAATTTCTTTGGTAATATGAAGATCTCTTACCCTTTGGTCTATTCCTTTATAATGTCCGCAAAGAAAAATTAAATTCTCTTTAATAGACAATGAATTGGCTATTTTTTGGTTTAAAGTTACCCCATCCGGAGTCAGATAGATTACTTCATCATAATTTCTTTGAGATTTAAGCTCTGATATACATTTATCCAATGGCTCAACCATCATTACCATTCCTGCACCGCCTCCGTAAGGCTCATCGTCAATTTGTCTGTGCTTATTGATTGCCCAGTCTCTCAGATGATGAAAATGTACTTCTACCAGTCCTTTGTCCATTGCTCTTTTCAAAATAGAGGTTTGGAACGGACTTTCCATCAATTCCGGAAGTACGCTTATTATGTCAATTCTCATTGTAATGTTCCGTTTTTCTTAGTAGGTATAATAATTAATCTTAAAGAAGAATCTTTGTTGATATAACTCCACATCCAGTTGAAGAATATGGCCAGTTTATTTCGAACGCTCAAAATTAGCATTAAATGGAGAAACATCCAGAAATACCATGCCAGAAATCCCTGAAATTTTATAAACGGCAGATCTACAACTGCTCTGTGCTTCCCAATAGTCGCCAATGAGCCTTTGTCATCATACTCGTATTCTTTCCATTCTTCATGGCTTTTCTTTAATAGATTTTTACCTAAATTTTTTGCCTGATTAATGGCTACGTTGGCTACCTGAGGATGCCCATGTGGATATTTAGGGGTTTCCATATAGGCAATATCCCCGATCGCATAAATATTATCGTAACCTTGTATTTTATTATATCGATCAACAATATATCTGTTTCTCACTAATTTTTCTTCCGGAAAACCTCCTACAACATTTCCTGTAACTCCGGCTGCCCAGATCACATTATTGGATGGAATTTCTTTTCCGCTTTTCAAATGAACCTTATCTCCGTCATAATCCGTCACTACTTCTCCACTCATAAAAGTTACCCCAAGATCTTTAAGATATTTTTCTGACTTCTCCTGAGCCTCACTACTCATTACTGCAAGTGGTTTTTCGGTAGAACTCACCAGAATAATTTTCAGATGATCAAAGTTCATATAAGGATAATCTCTTGGAAGAATATCTTTTTTCATTTCAGCAAAAGCCCCTGCCAGTTCTACTCCTGTAGGACCGCTTCCTACGATAACAATATTCCAGTTTCCGTCATCGCTTCGGCTTTTTTCAATAATCAGTTTTTCAAAGGTCATCAAAACATGATTTCTGATACTGATGGCTTCCTGAGTATTTTTCATTCCGAAAGCTTTGCCTTCCAATTCTTTATTTCCGAAAAAATTAGTTTTACAGCCCGTTGCAATGATGAGTTTATCATAGGTAAATTCTGCTTCATCAGTAATGACCTTATTGTTGGCAGGATCTATTTCTTTGACTTCAGTCATACGGAACTGTGTATTTCTGGACTGCTGAAAAATCTTTCTGAAGGGAAAGGAAATGTTGGAAGGCTCTATCCTTCCTGAGGCTACCTGATAAAAAAGCGGCTGAAACATATGGTGGTTCATCCGATCCAGAACAATCACCTTTTTGTTCTTGTTATTCAATGTTTTTGCAAGCTGCAGCCCCGCAAATCCTCCTCCAATAATGATGATTTTTTCGCGTGTTTCCATAATACACAAATTTACTGATTTTATTTTAGCATTTAGCAGTGAAAAAAGTTAGTTTTGCAAAACTTTATGACACCAAAAAAGTACACCAAAAAAACTGCCAAACAAGTCCATAAATCGCGACGGAAGAAGTATTTTTTCCGAAGATGGGTGATATTGGTTATTTTAATGATAGCATTAGTAGGAACAGGGCTTTATTTAAGACAGTCTATCAGTTATTACTATGCGCTGTACTTTAATAAATTTAAGCATAAAAAGCTTCATAACAGTGAAAAGGAAGCAGCAAGAATCCAAAGAATACTAGCCAGCAACCTTGATAAAACCTATGGTTTTGATGTTTCTCATTATCAGAATCGTGAAGATATCAAATGGGACAGTCTCAGCATCGGAAATAAAACGATTCCATTAGAATTTGTTGTCATGCGTGCAACGATGGGAAACCGAAGTGCCGATAAGCATTTTGACGAATTCTGGGAAAGTGCTAAAAAGCATGATCTTATCCGTGGTGCCTATCATTTTTACAGAGCTGATGAAGACCCTGTGATCCAGGCTAATAATTTTTTAGAGAATGTAAAACTTGAGAGCGGAGATCTTCCCCCGATCCTTGATATTGAAAAAATTCCCAAGCGTAAAACCAGCAAAAAGCTGATTGAAGATCTGAAAGTATGGTGTAAAATTGTAGAAGATGCCTATGGTGAAAAGCCGATCATCTACACCTACTATCATTATTATAAAGACTTTCTGAAAGGCGAGTTTGAAGATTATCCTTTATGGCTTGCCAATTACAATGATGTTCCGTCTCCTTCTCCTGATGATGAGTGGGATTTCTGGCAGTTTACAGAAAACGGGATTGTTCATGGTATCAACGCTAAAGTGGATCTTGATATTTACAATGGTAATTCGTGGTCATTAAAAAGGCTGACACTGGATTAAAAGAAGGGAGGAAGGAAGCACAAAGATGGGAGCTGATGAAGTTTCATTGATCCCGTATGATATGTTTCAATGAGTCAACTTACAAAATTAGCTAATGGATATCACTTCCATTCTCCATCTCCCTGCTTCCAGCCTTTATCTAATTACTTTTTCCTAAAAAATTCAGAATATCCGTATTGAGCTGATCTGCGTTTTCAAAAGGAATCATATGGGTGGCCTTGTTGTAGATTTTAAGTTCAGCATTGGGTATTTCTTTTGCAATAAGTTCAGTATGACCACGTTTAATAACATCATTCTCACCGGCAATAACCAATACTTTACTTCCGATTTTATTTAAATCTTTCTTCTCAATGCGCGGCTGTGTCAACATAATTTTCAAAAGCCTTTGTTCATTAAACTTTTCAGGATCCTTCAGCTCTTTCATCACCAGCATTTTATTTTCAAAATGATCAGTAAGTCTGTCATCCACTCCACCAGGAAATGCATTGGCTCCAATTGCAATCAGCTTATTCAGCTTTTCAGGATATTTCAGGGCAAATTCCAGTCCGGTATTTCCACCATCACTCCAGCCTGCGATATTTACCTTATTGAGCTTTAATTGATCTGCGACTGCTTTTACATCATCAGCAAACATTTTGTAGGTAAAATCCTTTTTAGAGGAATCTACACTTTTTCCTTGTCCTCTTGTATCTATAGCAATTACTTTATACTGCTTTGATAAAACAGGAATCTGCTGATAAAAATCTTTAATACTTCCTGAATTGCCATGAAGCAGAATCAATGGTTCTCCTTCACCATACACCTCATAATAAAGGTTGGTATCCTGAAGTTTCAGATAGTTTCCTACGGCTTTATTTTGCCCATACACTGTTTGCTCCGATTCCTGGATATATTTTGACACATCAGGCATCAGTGCTTCTGCGCTGTCATCTGCAAAACCGTTTTCATCATCCGTATTTTTGTCTCCGTTTTTATCCATTTTCACATCGATATTAATGGCAGGTGCGGCGAGAGTCATTTTTGTCCACTCTCCGTAAAATTTCCTTATAAATCCTGTTTTGAACAATGCTGCACTTATATTGACTCTCCCTTCAAATTCTTTTAAAAACTGAATTCCTATAAAAAACCTTCCGTGTACCCAGATATTACGGTCATTCACATCCAATGTATAAGTTCCGTCTTTAATCATATCACTGGTTAGTTCAACGGTAATTTCTTCATCAAGAATATTTTTATCCGGAAAACCATCTTTTTCACTATAAATAGTATACCGCATGATGACAGGCTTATCAGCAGTATAGCTGGCAATATTCAGGTTAATATTCTTAATCTTTGATTTCTTTTTAGCATTAAAAGCCAATGCGGTTTCACCAAGAAAATCTTCTTTTCTGAGGTGTGGATTTACCGAGTACATAACACTTTTTGTCTTCGTATTGACTCCCCAGTTTTTATCAACAAGTTTCTTAGGCTTAATGGTAATCTCTTTAATATTTTTAGTTTTCTCTGTTAAAAATATTTTTTGCTGATCATTTTTTTTAAAATCCTGTATTGTTTCCTGGTAAGGCTCAAATCCCGGTACTTCTATTTTTATTTTCTGCCGGGGATCTGTATCGGAAAGATCAATTGAAAAATTTCCTTTTTCATCAGAGATTGTTCCGATTGATTTTTTTTCAATTCCAATCTTTACATAAGGAATTGGATGATTTTCATTTTTAGAAATGACAGTTCCGGAAATAACCTGGGCATGGAAAGCAGAGGCTGTGAAAAGGAAGAATAAAGTATGACCTATTTTCATGTTAAAAGTTTAAAGCAAACTTATTTATTTTCAACAGCCCAATATCCCAATACTTTATTAAAATTATTCTCCCTTTAGTTAAAGTTGTTTTAAATATTTCCTAATTATAAATATTTCCTACTTAAAGGATACTCATAATTTCTTCCCAGGAATGCACTCTTTCGTAAGTATCATTTTCTATCAGCTCATTATGAGGTTGGGTAAATATCAGTCTCTGCCCTGAAAAATGATCTAAATTTTTAGGATAGTCATCAATCATGATATCTCCGGACACTACTTTTTTACTTCCACAAAGAACAATCTGTTCCCAGGTAATGAATGGGAAATGCTCTGCCAGCCAATCATATTTTTCCCTTAAGCTGTTTGGAAACTCCATTCCGGCAGATACAATATAGAGTTCATATTTATTATTCAGATATTCCATTGCCTCACGGCTTCCCTTCATTACAGGTAAGGTTCTGAAAAAACCTACTTCATTCACGTGCTTTTTTCCATTGGGAAAAGATTCTATTTCAGGCTTACCAGCCAAATCACTGATTTCAATTTCTCTTCCTGTATCTCTTTTTTCAAATTGTACCAGCTGATGATATACATCCGCCATTACCCCGTCCATGTCGACAATAACTTTTTTCATTGTTTCCATCAGATTTTTGTATTATTTATTACTATTAAAATGTGTATTTCATTGTGGCTGATCAAATTTACTGATTAGTTTTTTCAGGCAAGGGACACTATCTATTAAAAAATCATAAATATTCATTCTTATAAGATGCGTTCCGGAAAATTTTATGGCTACATTTTCGTATTTTTGCGACTTAGTTAAAAAATAAAATCAAACTATTAATTCCCAATGAATTACGTTTCTGCAGAAAATCTTACCAAATCTTACGGCATCAAAGTTTTGTTTAAAAATATTTCTTTCCACATCAATGAAGGAGATAAAATAGCGATTGTTGCCAAAAATGGAAGTGGAAAATCTACCCTTCTGAAAATATTAATGGGTAAAGAAATTGCAGACAGCGGAACTGTGATCATCAATAAAGATATCCAGGTGGTGTTATTTGACCAGGAAATTGATTATGATCCTAAGCTCAGCATTGAGGAATTCATGATGACCCTTGATTCCGAACCTATCCTCGCTCTTAAAAACTATCACAAATCACTCCATTCTACGGATAATGATTTTATTGAGAAAGCATTGGCTGATATGGAAGTTCATAAAGCCTGGGATCTGGAGAATGAAATGAAACAGATTCTTTCCCAGCTTAAAATCACTGATCTGGATGCTAAAATGGGTACTCTTTCCGGAGGGCAGATCAAGCGTGTAGCATTGGCTAAACTTTTAACAGAAACAAGAGCCGAGCACAGGCATACACTTCTTATCATGGATGAACCTACCAACCACCTGGATGTGGATATGGTAGAATGGCTTGAAAATTATCTGAACAAAGCAAAAATCACTTTATTGCTTGTAACCCACGACCGATATTTCCTTGACAGTGTTTGTGACAGTATCTGGGAAATGGAAGATCAGAATCTGTATGTTCACAACGGTTCTTATGCTACTTACCTGGAGAACAAGATGATTCGTGAGGAAAATCTTAATGCTACAATTGACAAGGCCAATAACCTTTACAGAAAGGAACTGGAATGGATGCGAAGACAGCCGAAAGCCAGAACCACAAAATCAAAAAGCAGAATTGATGCTTTCTATGAGACTGAAAAGGTTGCCAAAACCGATACCAGAAAAGACGGACTTGAACTGGATTTTGAGATGAAACGTTTGGGAAATAAAATTCTTGAACTTAAACATATTGATAAAAGTTTTGGACCTAAAGTTTTATTGAAAGATTTCAGCTATCAGTTTCAGCGTGGAGAAAAAGTGGGAATCATTGGAAAAAATGGGGCGGGAAAATCTACCTTACTTAATATTATTCAAGGTTTTGAAAAAGCCGATAAAGGAGAAATTGAAACCGGAGAAACGATTTCTTTCGGTTATTTCTCACAAAAAGGGCTTACATATAAAGAAGATGAGCGTGTAATAGATTTCATCAAAGAAATTGCAGAATTTTATCCTTTAGCTAATGGCAAAAGTTTATCGGCATCACAGTTCTTAAGATTATTTTTATTTGATGATCAGACACAATATTCTCCTATTTCTAAACTTTCGGGCGGTGAAAAGAGAAGACTTCACCTGATGTATATCTTGTATCAGAATCCTAACTTCCTGATTTTTGATGAACCTACAAATGACCTTGACCTTCCTACATTAACAGTGCTGGAAAATTTCCTTCAGCAATTTCAGGGATCTTTAATTATCGTTTCCCACGACAGGTATTTTATGGACAGAATTGTAGACCACGTTCTGGCTTTTGAAGGAGACGGAAAAATCAGAGATTTTGTAGGAAACTTCTCAGAATACAGAGAAGCAAGAAGCCGTGAAGAAGCCTTAGAAAAAAATGCAATGGTAAAACCTGAGCCTGTAAAAGAAATTGTTTCACCAACAGAAAGTACTCAGTCTGCCAATTCTAAAAGGAAACTCACTTTTAAAGAACAAAGGGAACTGGAAACCATTGAAAAAGAGATGCCTGAACTGGAAGCACAACGTACTAAAATTCTGGATAAGCTCAACAACGAAGCTGATTACGAAAAGATAGCCACACTTTCTTCAGAACTGGAAAGCGTTTCAGAAAAACTGGAGAACCATGAAATGAGATGGCTGGAGCTTCAGGAACTCCTTTAATAATGATGAATTATGAATGAATTCAAAGAGTTTTAGAGTTTTAGAGTAAACGAATTGAAGACTTCTCATCACAACTGTTATCAACTTTGAATCTTGAATTCATTCATAATTCATAACTCATCATTTATAATTCTATTATTCTTTCTTCTTTTGCACTTTTAAGAGAAGTATCTATGATTTTCATATTCTGAATAACTTCTTTTCCGGGAGATGGTAAAGCATATCCAAAAACGATGTGTTCATAAATTTGCTGGTAATAATTCATGTAGTTTCCGGCTTCACTGGAGGTAAGAATTCTCTCTGTTTCAGAATCATCATTCAGGAAGTTTAAAATTCCGTCCGGCTCTTTCAGAGGCTGTGTCCATTCTTTACCATATTCAGGAACAGCACCTGCTACCAGTTCATTTTCCTGATTATCGGTTCTTTCCTGCAGGAAAGTTCCTTTGTCTCCATGAATAGTGTAAGCATAATGTCCTTCTTTACTGAAAACAGATGATTTCAGTCTTACCCTCATATTATCTTTATAGAATAAGAGAATTTCAAAATAATCGTTAGCGAACTCAGTTCCTTTCATAGAAAACACGTCTGCAAACAATTTTTCAGGATATCCAAAATACTGCACCGCCTGATCTACAAGATGTGCCCCCAGATCGTGAAGTGATCCTGCCCCCACCTGATCAGGGCTTTCTTTATGCTGTTTTCCACTGGCGGTTGTACGGAATCTGTCAAAACGAATTTCAGCTTCTTTAATATTACCTATTTTCTTATCATCAAGAATCTTTTGAACCTGTAGAAAGTCGCGGTCAAATCTTCTGTTTTGATATACGCTTAAAAACAATCCTTTTTCTTCTGCTAATTGCACCAGCTCTTCTGCTTCAGAAACATTTACTGTAAAGGGTTTTTCCACAACAATATTTTTTCCTGCTTCCAGTGCTTTTTTGGCGTACTCATAATGAGTCTGAACCGGGGTATTGATAATCACCAATTCTACATCACCATGCTGAAGCATTTCTTCCACGGAACGGTAGATGGTTGCTTCCGGATACTTTTCCTTCGATTCTTCCTTACTTCTTTCCACCACAGCAGACATAAAAAATCCCGGATGTTCTTTTAAGAAGGGAGCATGGAATACTTTCCCACTCATTCCAAAGGCGCAAAGCCCTGCTTTTACCAATTGCATATTATAATTTTTAACAAATATATTCATAAAAAATTTTCTATCCCTTAGTCTAAGCGGCTATAGAAATAATCCATCTCATCAACACTAAGAATATGATTTAAATCATAAAATTATTTTTATCTATTCTAAACAAATACTTACATTTGCGCCTTATTTAAAACTGTTCTACATAAAAATAAAATGAAAAGACAATTACTTTCTTTAGGTCTTCTGTTTATCGCCGCTTCGGCAAGTTCACAGCTGAAAAATGTTGAAGCAGATACTATCAGAACTCAGACCATTGAGGATATTAACCTTCACAAAACAGGAAATCCTAACCAGGCAAGACCATTATCAACAAAATCTAATCTGACGGTAATGGAAAACCCTCAGCCTATTGCTATTGTTACTCATGAAATCATTGAGCAGCAACAGGCAAAGCAACTGAGTGATGTTCTTCAGAATGTAAACGGATTGTACATCACTTCATCCAGAGGAAATTCTCAGGATAGTTTTGGTGGACGTGGTTTCATTTTAGGAAATGATAATATTTTTAAAAATGGTTCAAGAGTAAACAGCGGTGTTTTCCCTGAAGTAAGTGGTCTGGAAAGAGTAGAAGTTTTAAAGGGCGCCAATGCCATGCTTTTTGGAAATACAGCAGCTGGTGGTGTTATCAATATGATTACAAAAAAGCCTAAATTCAATTTTGGTGGAAGTATCGGGCTAAACGGCGGAAGCTGGAATTCTTATAAACCAACAGTTGATATTTACGGTCCTTTATCTAAAAATATTGCTTTCAGAGTAAACGGAGCCTATGAGCATGCTGAAAGTTTCAGAGATGTTGTAGAATCAGAGAAATATTATTTCAATCCATCCTTCCTTTTCAATTTAAGCCCAAAATCACAATTGATTGTGGAAGCGGATTATCTTAAAACTAATTTTACTCCCGATTTCGGGCTTGGTTCTATTACGGAAAAGGACCAAAGCTATAGATTGAATGATACTGTTTCCAGAAACACTTTCTTCGGAACTGACTGGCAATATCAAAATGTACAGCAAGCTTCTACGAATATAACTTTTAATCATCAGTTCAACGAAAGATGGTCTTTAAATGCGATTGCTTCTTACCAGAACTATACGAAAGATTATTTTTCTTCTGAAAGAGTACAATGGATATATGATACTAAAGATGCCACTGTAGATCCTAACAGATTGTCATGGAAAAGACCTTTTGGCAGAACTTACAACGAACAAAATTATACTTCAGCACAGGTAAACATCAATGGTGAATTCAATACTGGAAAAATCAGCCACAAAGTTTTAATTGGGGCAGATGCTGATTACGGCCAGGCAGATGCTTATGCTTATACTATTGCGGCTCCAAGAAATCTTCTGTATTTAGATGATCCGTCAACGTGGGGAAGTATTGATATGCCTAATTCTACTCTTAGTACGAGAAATAGAATCAATACAAGAAGAATAGGGATCTATGCACAGGATTATATCAGCTTAACAAAACAATTAAAAGTAATTGCAGGTTTAAGATGGTCTTATATAGAAAACATGCCTACGCTGACGACCCGCTTCACATTAAATGATAAAATTGAAGTCGCTAATTCTTCAACGTCTGACAATGCATTTTCTCCAAAAGTAGGTTTGGTGTATGCTCCAAATGAAAACCTTTCAGTATTCGCAACTTATACGAATTCTTTTGCAGCCAATGCAGGATATACTTCAGATCAATTTGGAACAGTAAATACCAATCAATCTGCTTCAGATGTTCAAGCTCAGTTAAATACTTTATCAAAACAAAGCATAAAGCCATCAACTGTTGATCAATATGAAATCGGTATTAAAAAGAATTTCTGGAACAATGCTTTAGCTGTTAACTTAACGGCTTACCAGATTATGTACAATAATTACTATCAAACGTATTGGTTTGCTTCTGCTCCAAACGGGGCACCGGTAAATTCCACAGACACCAATCTTAAAGAATTTGCAGGAAATATGAGAAGCCGTGGTGTGGAACTGGACATTACAGGAAATCCTACAGAAAACTTGTCTATAATCGGAGGTTTTTCTTATAACAATTCGGTTTATACCGACACTCCTGAAAAAGGATATATTGAAAACCAAAGACTGGTAAGAACACCGGCAACAACAGCAAATGCTTCTGTTTTCTATAAATTTACAAACTACGTAAAAGGATTGAAAATCGGAGCTGGAATTTATTACATCGGGGACAGAATTGCCGGATGGAATGATACAAAATCTACAAACACAAGTAGAAATAACGTGAGCAGAATGTTTGACCTGAAAGATTATACGACTGTTTCCGTTTCAGTAGGCTACGAGTGGAAAAAATTCTCTATCCAGGGGAAAGTGGGCAACCTGTTTGATGTTGTAAACTACAATGTTCACGAGAATTATTCAGTGAATCCTATTACGCCTAGAAATTACTATTTCACATTGACATACAGACTCTAGAATTTCTAGAATTCTTTAAATAATAATTCTTTCATTAAAAGTGGAGATTGCATTTTTGCAGTTTCCACTTTTGAAATTTTAAACAAAAACAAAACAATAGATATGGATAAGATTAAAGACACAAGAAGCTTCATGAGAATTACACACCGTTATCTGGGATATTTCCTTGCCGGAATTATGGCGGTATATTCGTTAAGTGGAATTCTTCTGGTGTACAGAGACACTGATTTTCTGAAAAGCGAAAAAAAATATGAAAAAAACATTGCTGCCAATCTTTCAGAGAAAGAACTGAAAAAAGAACTGAAGATGAAAGGCCTGGAAGTGGAAAAAACAGAAGGAAGCGTTCTTTATTTTAAACAGGGAACTTATGACAGTGCCACCGGAAAAGCCAAATACACTAAGAAGGAACTTCCTTTTGTATTGGATAAAATGGTTTCTCTTCACAAATCACAATCTAAAGATGCTATATCTCCTCTAAGCGTATTCTTCGGAGTTTCCCTTTTCTTTTTTGTCATCTCAAGTTTCTGGATGTTTAATCCTAAGACAAAAGCATTCAAACGTGGAATCAAGTTTACGATTGCCGGCTTGATCATTTCCATCATTCTTTTGTTTATTTAATATAATAGGAAGGCAGATCAAAAGAAAAAACAGCAATTTGGAACATTAACAAAATAACATCTGTTTTTATCATTTTCATTCCAAAACGCCTGTTTTATTTTCTTTATCATTATGATATCCTCAGTTAATCTGTTAAAAAAGTAAATTATATCTCACTGGTAATCTTAACGTTTATTTAGAAAAATTACGTAAAATTAAGAGTCTGGCACATTTATTGTTTTTTCTATAATTCGTGAATAATAAACATTTAATTATTAAAATAATAAATTATGAAAAAACTTATTTTAACAGGAATATTAGCCGTAGCAGGCTTAACAGCAACTGCCAACGCTCAAATTCAGAAAGGTAATTGGATGGTAGGGGGTAACCTTGTAGGGGCAAATTTTGGTTTAAATGAAGGAGCAGGATACAACTTTGCAATTCAGCCTAAAGGAGCCTATTTCATTGAAGATAATATCGCAGTTGGGGGATATGTAGATTTAGGTTTCAAAGGAGCTAAAGATGCACCCACTACTTTCACTTATAACGTAGGAGCATTAGGACGTTATTATCTTAATCCGGGAGAGCAAGGAGTAAACAACTTACTACACCACGGAAGATGGTTCTTCGAAGGTAACGTAGGTGTTGGAGGGATGTCAATCTCTAAAGGGGGTTCTTCTTCTAACGGTCTTAACTTTGGATTCGGACCTGGATATTCTTACTTCATCACTCCAAACATCGGATTGGAAGGTTTAGTGAAATATGATGCAAACGCTGGATTCGGAAGCGGTGGATACACTAACAAAATTACTTTTGGTTTAGGTTTCCAGATTTATCTTCCAACGTCTAAAGCAAAACAAATCATCAACGACGTTAAGTAATCACTGAAATACTTATAAAAAAAATGAAAGCGCCCCGGAAATTTATTTCCGGGGCGCTTTTCGTACAAATTAAAACTAAACTATAAAAAATCAAATAAATCATGTATTAGGTTGTGGAGTGTATCTCAAATACGGTTTTATTTCCGTTACACCTTTTGGGAATATTTTTCGTGCTTCTTCTGTAGAAATGGTTGGAGGTATAATAACATCTTCTCCGGTTTTCCAATTTACAGGAGTGGCTACACGATAATTATCTACCAACTGTAAAGAATCCAGCACTCTAAGGATCTCGTTAAAATTCCTTCCTGTAGAGGCCGGATAGGTAATAATCAGTCTTACTTTTTTGGAAGGATCAATAATCAGAAGAGAACGTACTGTAGCGGTAGCCGAAGCATTGGGATGAATAAAATCATACAGTTCTGAAACCTTTCTGTCTTTATCGGCAATAATAGGAAACTGAACTTGGGTGTTCTGAGTTTCATTAATATCTTTAACCCAATTTTGATGATCTTCTACCCCATCTACACTCAGGGCAATTACTTTCGTACCTCTGGCATCAAACTCAGACTGAAGTTTTGCGGTATATCCCAACTCTGTTGTGCATACCGGTGTGTAATCTGCAGGATGCGAAAACAAAATCCCCCAGGAATTTCCCAGATAATTATAAAAATTGATATCGCCTACTGATGATTCTGCCTGAAAGTTGGGCGCTGTATCTCCTAGTTTGATTGACATAATGTTCTTTCTTTATAGTCTACAAATTTAGTAGACTTTTTGGAACTGGCAAATTTTTTGATGAAAATTTATATCTTTAATTAAAATTTTATTCATGGAGAAAACCGGACTGAGGTATGTAGATCTTGTTTACAAGGTATTGGAAAATTGGTATATCACCTTCGCTGAACTTACACCCAAGCTGATTGTTGGAATTTTAGTATTTACCTTTTTCCTGGTTACCAGCAAATATTTAAGCCAGGCAGCGGTAAAATTATTCCATAAATTTTTTCCTAAAAGTCGCAAAGAGAGTTCATTAGTCACCTTAATCAGTGTATTCAGATTTTTGATCATGCTGATGGGAACCTTTATTGCTCTTGAAATAATGGGTTTCAGTGGCTTTCTTTGGAAGTTTATCGGAAGCCTAGGAGTTGCGGGGGTTATTGCCGGGGTTGCTCTGAAAGACCTGGTATCCAGTATTTTCTCAGGAATGCTTATTGGAATTGACAAAGCTTACAAGGTAGGAGATTATATTACCATCGGAACCCACTCAGGAACAGTACAGGAAATCGGGTTTCTCACTACAAAAATTCTTACTGATGACGGAAAGAAAGCCTATATCCCTAATCAGGTTGTTTTCAATGCTCCGTTTTATAATATTACGGCCTCTCCACAGCGCAGGATAATTTTAAA
Organism: Chryseobacterium sp. AG363; assembly: GCF_003610675.1. Lineage (NCBI taxonomy): Bacteria > Pseudomonadati > Bacteroidota > Flavobacteriia > Flavobacteriales > Weeksellaceae > Chryseobacterium > Chryseobacterium sp. AG363. The sequence goes on along the minus strand of NZ_RAQF01000004.1, from coordinate 403,616 downwards.
CTTTGAAATTCCGGCTGATGAAGATATCACTAAAGCTCAGAAAGGAATTCTTGATGTGGTTAAAAACCTTGATAATGTGGATAAGCTTGACACTGTAGAAGTGATTTTTACAGATTTGAAGCAAGGTGCATTTAACCTCCAGGTAAAATTCTGGATAAAAGTAGGGGCTAATCTTGCGCAGGTAAGAAGCCAGGCTTATTTAGGGATTAAAGAACGCTTTGATACGGATAAAATTCAGCTGGTAACGCCAACGAGTATCAGTATTACCAATGGCGAGACTAACTTGCCGGAAAATCTCGACAAATAAAAGGTCGGAAGAATTTTTCCTCCGACCATGACACTTCCAGAAAGAAGTTTTCATTTTATTTATTGATAATAAGTTTCTCTGTATATTTCTTACCGTTTGTTGTATTGACAGTTACAAAATAAGTTCCTGCAGCAAAATCATGAACCTGAATTTTTGCGTAACCTTTCAGATTTCCTTTTTTCACAATCCTTCCTGAACTATCCATCAGGCTGTACAGAGCTTCACTATTTTCATCATCTAGTCTGATATTCACTTCATCATGAGAAGGATTAGGATAAACAGCAAAACGATTTGTCTTTATTTCTTTTTTAACCTGCGAAGCTGTTTTCGCTATGGAAAAATTAGTTGTATTCACAGCAAAATAAATATTTCCCACGGCTTTCACCATAATTCTTGCTGTTCCAATATTTTCATTAGGAAAATTAACTACAGCAGAGCCATTGTTAGGAACATTGGCTGCAAGAACAGTATCAAAATGATAGCCTCCATCTTTGGAAAGAAGAATGGTAACATACTTTGTGTTTACAGCTCCTGTATCCGTTCCTGCCACATTCCACTTTATGGTATGGGTACCCGGACTATATGAGTTTCCTGTATGCGAGGTTACTTTAAATGGTCCGGCATTCGTTACGGTTACTACCATAGCATCATGAGCCGTTTGATTTCCCGTTGCTCTATTATCATTAACAAGCAATGAAAAATTCAAAGTTCTTGCAACGTTAGGAGTAACTTCCCACATAGGAGTTAAGTTATTAGATAAAACAGCTGACAAATGCGGGAAATATCTCATATTCTCAGTTTTTGGTAATCTCGATCGGTATACGGGGCCTTGGACATTAGAAGGAAGTGGCGGCTGTATGTTATTCTTGTTGTCATATTGTTCCCATAAATAGGTAAGCGGATCATTATCCGGATCTGTTCCCTGACCTGTCAGTACAAATGCAGTTCCTTTAGGAATAGAATAATCCAGGCCTGCGTTAGCAGTAGGAACCCTGTTAACCATTCGTCTTTTAGCAGAGCAATCGATATCCCTTGATATAGTATAATACATTTCTTTTACGCTGGCAGCATGGAAATAAGCATCACTATGCGGCTGAATACTATTCCCTCCGCATATTCCTGCATATCCCATAATAGTACTGGCACTTCCCGGCTCATACGCTGTTCTGTTATTTACATTTCCTTTACAAGCTACGGTATTAGCCCTGAAGGTATGATTGGCTCCAAACTGATGTCCCATTTCATGGGCAACATAATCTATATCAAAAGGATCATTAATGGGAGTACCGGAACCTGTAACCCCCTGTGCTTTCAATTTAGAACATATAACCCTCAACCCTGCAACTCCGCCACTGTTGACTCCAAAAACATGACCTATATTGTAATGTGCAAATCCTATCACATTATTGATGTTTTTTACATTCTCATTAAGCATCTTATCCTCATCCCCATTGGTATAGGGGTCAGTTGCCGGATTTCTGTAAATAAGAAGATGGTTATTAGCCACCATCACCATGGTAACGGCTATCGTTTTTTCATATACTCCGTTTACTCTTGTCATTGTGGTAGCCATTGCGGCCATTGCACCATGAATTGTTCCGCCGTGATATTTGGTATACTCTCCCGTAGCTGCCAATGCCAGCTTATACGTTCTGAATACCCCGTCCGAAACCATAGGCCTGCCGGAAACAAAATTATCTGACAGCTGATCATTACCCAATAGCTGATCGGCATCTTCCTGTATGCTGCATCTGAAAGGCGTAGGATTTTCCGGTAAATCTTCTCTTTTATAATAGATAAAAGAAGTATTATCCTTGGTATAGGCATCCAGATAGCTGATGTTCCATCCATTGAAATACATTATACTGATTCCTGTTTCCGGACTGGTACTGAAACGTATTGTATTTTCCGGATGATTTTCTTCCCACCCGGTGTAAGAACGGATATCGGAGAATCTTTCCTGAAGCTCAGGTTCCATTATTGAAGCTTCCTGTACAATATAATCATGAAACTCTCCATCAGCATCCGGAAATTTCAGAACAAGGCTATGGTCATCAGAAAAGCGTTCGGGAGCTTTTTTCAGTTCTTCCTTAATCTTATCAAGGTCAAGATTATACAGGGAAAATGTTTTCGGCATTACATTTCTGGGAGCAAGCTCTTTTTCTTTCTCCCCATCCGTCTTTTTCCAATAGTTTTGTTGTCCAAAAGTTAATACTGCACCCAATAAACCGAAAAAAATAAATGTTTTGTTTTTCATAGATTTTCATTATTTGTGTTAAACATTGATATGCTCCGCAATAGAATTCAATACAAAATGAACCTCCTTTTTGCGTATCATAACTTCCTATAAATACAACATTTATTAAAAATAAAAGCAATTAAGAATAAAAAACTTTTTTTTCAAAAAATTGATTTAATTACACAATACATTTTTCTTTTTCTATTTTTATTTTTACAATAACATCTAATTATGATAAATTTAAAAATAGCTTAAAAACTACCCAATTTCCAGTTGTTATCCCCAAAAACAGTTATCAGCTCCTCATTTTTACATTGATTGCTGGAATTATAATAGATAAACACAAAAAAAACCGCTCCAAAAAATGGAACGGTTTTCTTATTTTATTTAAAATTTTAGGTTACGCTAAAACTTCTTTTACCTTGTTTGCCGCTTCTTCTAAAGTAATTGCAGAGTGTACCGGAAGACCAGACTCGTCAATTAATTTTTTAGCTTCTACAGCGTTAGTTCCCTGTAATCTTACGATCAATGGAACAGGAAGGCTACCCATAGCTTTGTAAGCATCTACAACCCCCTGAGCAACTCTGTCACATCTTACAATACCTCCGAAGATATTAATCAAAATAGCTTTTACGTTTGGATCTCTTAAGATGATTCCGAAAGCTGTCTGTACTCTCTGAGCATCTGCAGTACCACCTACGTCAAGGAAGTTTGCAGGGTTACCACCAGATAATTTGATGATATCCATAGTCGCCATTGCAAGACCAGCTCCGTTTACCATACAAGCAACGTTACCATCAAGTTTTACGAAGTTAAGACCTGCTTCACCAGCTTCTACATCCATTGGATCTTCTTCTCTTGTATCTCTCAATTCTGCTAAGTCTTTGTGACGGAACAATGAGTTGTCATCTAAAGTTACTTTAGCATCTACAGCGATAATTTTGTTATCGGAAGTTTTTAATACAGGGTTGATTTCGAAAAGAGATGCATCAATACCTGTGTAAGCATTATAAAGAGAACCGATGAATTTTACAAATTCTTTGAAAGCATTTCCTTCAAGGCCTAGGTTGAAAGCAATTTTTCTAGCCTGGAATCCCTGAAGACCTAAAGCAGGATCAATGATTTCTTTGTGGATCAAATGAGGAGTTACTTCAGCAACGTGCTCAATATCCATACCACCTTCAGTAGAATATACGATTGTATTTTTACCTTCAGCTCTGTCTAATAGAATAGAAACATAAAATTCTTTAGTTTCTGACTCACCTGGATAATATACATCCTCTGCAACCAAAACAGAATTTACTTTTTTACCTTCAGCAGAAGTTTGTGGAGTAATCAACTGCATTCCGATGATGTTCTGAGCGTTTTCTTTAAGCTTATCCATGTTTGGAGAGAACTTTACACCACCACCTTTACCACGACCACCTGCGTGGATCTGAGCTTTTACTACCCACCCTTGAGCGCCAGTTTCAGCAGTTAGTTTTTCAGCAGCAGCTACAGCTTCATCTACGTTGTTTGCAACGAAACCACGTTGGATAGCTACTCCATACTTTGATAAAATCTCTTTTGATTGATACTCGTGAAGATTCATATTATTTTTATTATTTTATTTTAATATTTAAAGGTTGACAAATTTACTAAAAATGAATAAGGTTAAAAAGAAAATTATAGAACTTTTAACGCATTCTGTAAGTTTATATGCGATCTTATCAGATTCAAGGCGGTGAATCTATGAATAATATGATAATGATCATAAAAAAACTAAATCTTACGATCATATTCTAATGACATTTTAATGTCATTCTAATGTAGATAAGAATATTAACAAATCCCATCTATTATCTTTGAAGCCCGGAAATAAAACATACCTATTTCATGAATTTTCAGATGAAATTCAATTCAGGTAAAGTCCTTATTTCAGAAAAAGTGATCACCAAATCCTATCAATTTCCTGGAAAACAAAAGCTATTTCCAGTGACAACAGATGATATTCAAAGGAAAATTCACAACTTAAAAAAACAGTTAATCTTTTACTAAAGAAGAAAAATGGAAATACCAGCTAATGAACAGGGAAAAAGGCTCATCCGCTACATTACAAAAGAAAAAAAAGATGTTACCAATATTTATTTCTATGCCATTCTGAATGGTTTAGTCTTGCTGAGCGTACCTTTAGGAATACAGTCTATTGTAAGCTTTGTGATGGGAGCTACGATGACAACTTCCATTTATATCCTCATATTTTTTGTCGTAATCGGAACCTGGCTTGCCGGATATTTCAGATTAAAAGTGATACAGATAATTGAAAAGATACAGCAGAAAATATTTGTAGAATTTTCCATCGCCATAGCAGACAAAATCCCCAAAGCAGATCTTTCCTACACCAGAAAATACTACCTTCCGGAACTTGTCAACCGATTCTTTGATATTCAGAATCTTCAGAAAGGAATTTCAAAAATATTACTGGAAATTCCTACTGCTTTAATACAGATTGTTTTTGGGATTCTCTTGCTCTCTTTTTATCATCCTTGGTTTTTAGCATTCGGAGGTCTGGTTATTCTCTCTGTTGTAATTATTTTCAGATATACAATGGAAAGCGGAATCAAATCCAGCATTGAAGAGAGCAACAAAAAATACGATACAGCAGCGTGGATAGAGGATATCGCCGGTTCTGTAAAAACATTTAAAATGCATTCTGAAAATGATTCTCATTTAAAAGGAACTGATGAAAGAGTGATAGAATATCTTAAGCACAGAACAGCTCATTTTAAAGTACTCGTTTTTCAGTATAAAACAATTATTGCTTTTAAAGTCATCATTACTTTAGCAATGCTGGCCATTGGAACCTATCTTCTGATTAATCAAAAGCTAAATATCGGAGCATTTATTGCCACAGAAATTGTTGTTCTAAGCATCATGTCTGCTGTAGAAAAGCTTATTGTAAGCCTTGAAAGTTATTATGATCTGATTGCGTCTTTTGCCAAACTCTCTAAAATCACTGAACTTAAAGAGGAACCCAACGGAGAAATCACATTATCTCAGAAAGAAAAAGGGACAGAAATTGAATTTAAAAATGTAAGCTTTTCATTTAATGATAATACTCCCATCCTTTCGGACCTTAATTTCAAAATCAAAGAAAACAGTCTGAACATTCTAACAGGAAAACTGGGAGCGGGAAAAACCCTTCTGCTTAATATGATCACAGGATTCTTCGAGCCCAGCTCAGGAGCAATTCTGATTGATAAAATTCCATTAAAAAATATAGAGAAAAAACACTGGAGAAATAATGTTGGACTTTATCTGGAAAATATGAAGATCATTCAGGGAACCGTTAAAGAAAACATCCTATTAGGAAGCAGCCAGAGCCACACAGAAGATATTCTTGAGCTTTCTGAAAATATGGGTATAGAAAATATTTCAAGTATGTTCAGCAGCGGATTCTTTACAGAAGTAAGTGAAACTGATCCTGAAATCACATTCAGTTCAAAGAAAAAAATACTGCTGCTTCGTGCTCTCCTCGGTAACAAAAAACTTATCATTCTGGAAAATCCTTTTGCAGGAATCCGTGAAGAATATCAGGACAAAATGATAAAATATCTCCAGAAAATCAAGGAAAACACAACTATTATTATTGTTTCTCAGGATACAGAACTGCTACAATATGCCGATCAGCATTTTCATCTGGAAGGAGGAACATTAAAAACACTTCAAAACAATTAGTAAAATGAAACTACAGTCGTTTGACAATATCTATCATATTCATAAAAAGTCACGGGTAAAAAGATGGTTTCTGTTTATCTTCATAGGCGGTATAATTACCTTATTTCTCCCTTGGACACAGAATATTAAAGTGAAAGGAAATGTAACCTCTCTTTATCAGGAACAGCGTCCACAGCAACTTCACTCTCCTATCCCGGGAAAAATCATCAAATGGTATGTTAAAAACGGAGATTATGTAAAAAAAGGAGATACTTTACTGCAGCTTTCCGAAATAAAAGATGATTATTTAGATCCGCTTTTGGTACAGAGAACACAGGAACAGGTAAATGCTAAAAAGGGAGTAAGAAATTTCTATGAAGCAAAAGCAGGAACAGTGAAAACCCAGCTTGAAGCCTTACATTCAGCCAGAAACTTAAAACTGAATCAGCTCAAAATAAAAATAAGCCAGCTTAATAATAAACTTACCGGTGAAGAAGCAGAACTCACCGCTGCTAGTAATGAACTTAAGCTTTCAGAAGACCAGTTTGCGCGGCAGAAAAAAATGTATGAGGAAGGTTTGGTTTCTCTTACCCAGTTTCAACAGAGAAGTATTTCTTATCAAAATGCTGTTGCCAAAAAAACAGCATCAGAAAATAAAGTGGCTCAAACCCGTCAGGAAATTATCAATATAGGAATTGAACAGAATTCTGTGATTCAGGATTACACAGAGAAACTCAGTAAAATAGAAGGAGACCGTTTTCAAAACATGGGGCAGATTGAGGGCAGTGAAGGTGAAATTGCCAAGCTCGAAAATCAAGTGGCCAATTACAAAGCAAGACAGGGCTTATATTTCATTATTGCCTCACAGGACGGTCAGATTGTACAGCTTAATAAAACAGGAATTGGTGAAGTTTTAAAAGATGGTGAAAATATTGGGACAGTTGTTCCCACAGCAGTAGATTATGCAGTTGAGATTTATATAAAACCTGTGGATCTCCCGCTTGTGAAAGAAGGTCAGCGTGTGATGTGCATTTTTGATGGATTTCCTGCCATTGTATTCTCGGGATGGCCCAATTCCAGCTACGGAACATTTGCAGGCAAGGTGGTTGCCGTGGAAAGCAATATCAGTGCAAACGGACTTTTTAAAGCATTGATTATTGAAGATAAAAAGGAAAAAAGATGGCCTCCAAAAATTAAAATGGGAGGAGGTGTACAGGGAATTGCCATTCTTAATGATGTTCCTATCTGGTATGAACTATGGAGAAATATCAACGGTTTTCCACCAGATTATTATGAAGTAAAAAATGATCAAACTGCTAAGTATGAGAAAACAAAGTAAACTTCTTTTTATATTGATCTTTCTTTTTTTCCAGTATCATAAAGCACAGGATTCTCTCATGATTTCAGCAAATGAATTTCTGGCGGTGGTAAAAAATTATCATCCAATGGCATTGAAATATCAACTGCAAAACAAAATTGCGCAATCTGAGATTACTAAAGCAAGAGGAAATTTTGATCCTATTTTAGGAGGAAAACTGGGCGAAAAGAACATTGACGGTGTACAATATTACAGACAAAAAAATATTGAACTGGGTATTCCTACCTGGTACGGAATTGATCTTACAGCAGGATATCAATATCTGGATGGTGAAAAACTCAACTCCAGTGAAACCAAAGGTGGTATTTACAGCATGGGAATTACTGTTCCTTTAGCTAAAAATCTTTTGTATGATAAACGAAGAGCAGCATTGGATCAGGCGAAATTTGCCTCGAAAATGACGGAAGCTGAACAGACTGTACTTACCAATGAACTTCTTCTTGAAGCAGAAAACACCTATTGGGAATGGGTACAAAGTTTCGAAATTTACAAGTTGCAAAACAAAGCGATTGAGGTCAGCAAAAAACGTCTGCAGCTCACCCGGAAAACTTTTGAATATGGAGAAAGAGCAGCTATCGATACTGTTGAAGCAGCTTCTCAGCTACAGAGCTTTGAACTTCAGCAGAAAGAAGCCTATTTAAATTTTGTTAAAAACACCCAGCAGCTGCAGTTATTTTTATGGAAAGATAATCGTGAAATTTATGAAATCTCACAACTTATTTATCCTGCAGATCATCTTTCAGATCATACCGCCTACTCAGATTTTGAATTTCTTCTGCAGGAAATTAAAACAAAAGAAACCACCAACCATTGGTCTGTACAGTATTATACTCAGAAACATCATATTTTAGAAAGTGAACGGAAGCTGAAATGGCAGAGCTTTCTTCCCAAGTTTGATTTTACTTATAATTTCTTCAACAAAGAGAATTATCAGTCAGATTACCTTCCTCTTTTTGACAATAATTTTCAATATGGATTAAAACTTGAAATACCGGTATTTCAAAGGGAAGCCAAAGCCAGTTATCAAATGGCCAAAATTAAAATAGAACAAAATAAACTTGATACTGAATTCAAGAAAAGAGAGCTTACCACGAAAATTGAAACCTATAAAAACGAACTTTTAAATTACCATACCCAGATAGCCCTTTCACAAAATAATCTTGTGAATTACCAGCAACTTCTTACTGCAGAAGAAATAAAGTATGCGAACGGTGAGAGTTCTCTTTTCCTGATCAATTCAAGGGAAAATAAAATGATTGAAGCACAGGAAAAATTCATTTCCATCAAAGCGAAATTTCTTAAAAGCTTTAATAAACTTAAATGGATGAATGAAAATTTCTCTTTATAAAACCAAAAAAGTTCAGGAAACTCCCTGAACTTTTTTATTGATATTCTGGTCTAAAAATACACCAGAAATTGTTTTATAAGTCAATATTACTATTACCGCCCACCAGACCAGTCACAGCCCACATAAAAAAGTGCGGCTGAATACAAACGGATTGAATCTGATAGGTTAATCTAAGAGATTGAATGTTCGTATTAACCTTTTTCTTCTGTTAATCTTCATTCTTATATTCTGTTTTTGGCAAAATATAAGATCAGCATTCCCCAGCTCAAGATCATCATCAGACCTCCAAGCGGAGTGATAGGGCCTAAGAATTTAAGATTCATTCCCAGATAATCCTGCATGCTTAAGAAATAGATACTTACTGAGAATAAAAATGTTCCTGCAATCATTAAAATGGAAGTCCATTTTTCAGCGGAAGTTTCAAATTTTAAGATATATCCGATGATCAGCAGGAAAAAAGCTGCATACATCTGGTATCTTACTCCTGTTTCAAAACTTTCCAGTCTTTCCACAGCTAATATTTTCTTTAAAGCGTGTGCTCCGAATGCACCAAGGATTACAGAAACCATTCCGTAAACTGCTCCAAAAACTAAAGTAATTGTTTTCATTTTATAACTCTTCTAATTCTAGGGTTAAATATTTTTTTGTTTTATGATCCTGCCAGGTTCCTATAATTTTCCTGCCTTGCAAATCTGCTTCCACCAAGGCTTTGAAAATCCATTGGTTGGTTTCTTCACTATAATAATCGTTTTCTATGATGGAGATATGATTACCTTTTATCTTTCCGTTCCACTCAATCAGTTTTTTATTTTTATCATACCAGTATTTTGCAGAAAATGAACCATCATCATATACCTCATTGATCAAAACAGTAATGGGGTACTTTCCAGCAATCTTCCCCTTATACAATTTATTAGTAAGACTGGTCATCTCTGTTTTTTCAGAACCGGAAATTAAATTTCTCACATAAGGACTCCAGTATTTTTCCAGCTCTTTGTAGGAAAATTCTATTTCATGACTGCCCAGGTCATCCAAAGCTCTCATGGCATGGTTGGAACATCTTCCGGCAACAAAAGTCAGCTTGTCTTTCCCAAAGAAATATCGGATACCGTCCAAAGTATGTTCCGTAAAACAGTCTTCATACATAGCGATCTGATCTTGAGTTTCCTCTGCCGGATTTTTCTCAGCTTTCAGCGTAACAAGAAAATCAGAAATTCTTTTCTTTACTCTTTTCTGAATAATTCCCTCAACAGTTTTCACTGAACCCGGTTGAAATAAATCTTTGGCATTGATAAAGTTTCCTGTTCTCAGATCAAAATTCTTCCAGATCAGAAAACCCTCCAGATAAGCGCCCGAAGCTTCACCATCTATGGCAATACTCAGAATATTCTTAGGCGTTTCAATCTTATCCCAACTATAAAAATAAAGATAGTTTGAATAGGAATTGGTGGCTGTAGAAGCCAGTTTAAAAGGATTTCCGCCAGATCCCGGAACATATTCCAGCTGATCTACCTGGAGAAATGTATTGATTTTATTTTCTACCCGAGGATTTTCAGAATAAGAAACAACCGGAAAAACGGCATCTTCAGTTTTAGGCTGCAGATTACTTATTTTCACTTTTTGCTGTTGTGAAAAACTTAACCCCGAAATCAATAAAAAAAATACAATACTCCTTTTCACTATTTTGATTTTAAGTACATTAAAATGAACTTGGCCACCAATGTAGAAATCCCCAGTATGATAAACATATTGGCAAATCTCTTGGAACTTCTGAAACCTTCATGGTTTGTTTTCTTTAGAAAAAATCCAAAAAGAAGAAATACTATGGGCAAAATGATCTGTAACATTAGTTTCCTCTCATTCTGTTAAACTCGTTGATCACCTCATGGTGGCTCACCGTTTTATCTTTAAAATACGTGACAAAATGCTGTTTTTCTTCTTCAGTGGCTCCCAATTGATTCAGAATGTTCAATAAGTGCATTTTCATATGTCCTTTCTGAATTCCAGTGGTTACCAGAGAACGTAAAGCTCCAAAGTTTTGTGCAAGACCTGAAACTGCCAGGATGCTCATCAACTCCTGTGCGGAAGGTTTCCCAAGAAGTGCCAGAGAGAATTTTACCAAAGGGTGAAGATTGGTAAGTCCTCCCACAACTCCAACAGAAATAGGAAGATCAATCCAGAATCTGAAAATTCCGTTATCTGTTGTACAGTGAGTCAAAGATCTGTATTGTCCGTCTCTTGCAGCATACGCATGTGCACAGGCTTCCGTAGCTCGGAAATCATTTCCGGTAGCGATTACAACAGCATCTACTCCATTCATTACTCCTTTATTATGAGTAGTCGCACGGTAAGGTTCTATTTCTGCAATGGTAACGGCCTGTTTGAATTTAGAAGCAAATTCTTCCGGAGAAATTCCACTGTCATCTTTTAAATCTTCCATTTTACACGAAACCTCAGCTCTTACGATACAGTCAGGCGTAAAGTTGGAAAGAATATTCATCACAATCTGTAGTGAATTCTTTTCTTCCTGAGTAAAATCTTCACTGGTAGCAACTTCCTGTCTCAAAGTCTTTCCGAACTGCTCAAGACATGAATTGATAAAGTTCGCTCCCATTGAATCTACGGTATCGAAGCTTGCTTTCAGCTGGTAATAATTCGGCATTTCTGCTGTTTTATCCACCAGGCTGATATTTAAAATACCTCCACCGCGTTTTCTCATATTCGCGGTGATATCTTCTGTGGCTTCAAATAATTTTTTCTTTAAACTGAAATTAAAGAAATGTAATAATTTGTGAGGTTCTACATTAAAAATAAAGTGGGTATGCCCCAGTTTTTCAGTATTGATAATCGTTGTTTTAAAACCTCCTTTATCGATCCAGAATTTGGCAGCTTTGGAAGCAGCCGCTACTACTGAACTTTCTTCAACAGCCATTGGAAGCGCCAACAGTTTTCCATCGATTAAAAAGTTTGGAGCAATTCCATACGGCATATAAAAATTGGAGATGGTATTTTCAGAAAATTCTTCGTGAAGCTTCTGAAGATCTGCATCATCATTCCAGTATTGTTTTAATATATTTTGATATTCCTGGTTTCCTTCAAGATATTCGTTTACGAGCCATTCGATTTTCCCCTGCTTAGGAAGCTTGGAAAAACCTTCGATTGGTTTATGATTCATGATATAAACTTTAATGAGCCGTAAATATAATGATTTTGAGACTCTTTTTTGTTGATAACTTATATGAAAAAAGATTGACTTTTATCAATTTTGGAACTAAATTTGAATAAAATTAAATTACAATCCAGATACAAAACATATCAAAGCATTTTAAATATGAATTTTGACCGTCTTAAAGAAAAGCTTGAAATCCTTGCTGATGCAGCGAAATATGATGTTTCCTGTTCATCAAGCGGAGGTACAAGAAAAAATAAAAAAGGAGCATTAGGAGATAGTTCTGCAAGCGGGATCTGTCATACCTATACAGAAGACGGCAGATGTGTTTCTTTGCTTAAAATCTTATTGACCAATCACTGTATTTATGATTGTGCTTACTGTGTTTCCAGAAGTTCCAATGATATCAAAAGAGCTGCTTTTACGGTAGAAGAAGTGGTAGATCTTACCATCAATTTTTACCGTCGAAATTATATTGAAGGGTTATTTCTAAGCTCAGGAATTTTCAAAAATGCAGATACAACCATGGAAAGGCTTGTAAGAGTTGCCAAAAAGCTACGTTTGGAAGAGAACTTTAACGGGTATATTCATTTAAAATCTATTCCCGGGGCAAGTGATGATCTGATGCAGGAAGCTGCTTTGTACGCAGATCGGTTATCCGTAAATATTGAAATTCCTACAGAAAGTGGATTAAAATTGCTGGCCCCTGAAAAAAACAGACAGGATATGATCAGCCCGATGCGATATATCCAAAAAGGAATTATTCAGTATAAGGATGAAAAGAAAATTCTGAAAAAAGTTCCCAAGTTTGCGCCTGCCGGACAATCTACACAGATGATCGTAGGAGCAACCAATGAAAACGACCTGCAGATCATCAAAGTTGCCGATCATTTTTATAAAAATTTTAATCTGAAAAGGGTGTATTATTCCGGATATGTTCCGGTGTTGGAAGATCAGAGACTGCCTTCTTTAACGACGGAAGTTCCAATGCTTCGGGAAAACCGACTGTATCAGTCGGACTGGCTGATGAGATTTTATGGTTTTAAAGCGGAAGAAATTTTAGATCCGAATGTTCCTTTTCTTGATCTGGAAATGGATCCTAAATTAAGCTGGGCATTGCGGAATCTGGATCAGTTCCCGGTGAATCTCCAGACTGCCGAATACCGGATGATTTTAAGAATTCCCGGAATCGGAGTGAAAACAGCTCAGAAAATTGTGAGTGCAAGACGTTTTCAGATTTTGACCATGGATCATTTGAAAAAACTCGGAGCAGCTGTGAACCGGGCAAAATATTTTATTGATTTTACTGCGGGAAATGCCTACCTGAAATATTTGACGGATAAAAATTTCAGAAAGCTGCTCATAGGCGGAAGCTCATCCAAATTTCATAACCAGTTTTCGCAACAGCTGACTTTGTTTTGATTTTAAACACAAATGACACCAATATTTTCACAAATGGACACTAATTTATAATACAGCACGACTGTCATTCTGACGAAGGAAGAATCTCTAGATTCTTCACTTCATTTTATTTCGTTCAGAATGACAAGCACATGCAAATTTTAATTCAACACATGACAACCCTACTCTACGATGGAAGTTTCGATGGTCTTTTCACTGCAATATTTGAAGTTTTCGAATACCGTTATAAAGATGTGGAGATTGCAAGCAGTGAAAGATTTCATCAGGAAAACATTTTTGCAGAAATTCACGAAGTAATTACTCAACCAGACAAGTCTGAAAGGGTTTTGAATAAACTGGAGCAGAATATTGGTAAACAGGGCGTTTACAAACTTTTAAAAGTTTTTTTATCGGAAGATCCGGATCTGGAAAACCTCATCTTATCCGCAGTAAGGCAGTCGGTGAAAAAACCTGAAATTAATATTCTTGAAAACTTTGCCGATTCTGATGTTTTAAAAATTTCAAAAATCTGCAAATCGGTAGACAGGGAAAGGCATAGGATGACTGCATTTGTCCGCTTTGAAAAAATGCAGGATGGTGTTTTTTTCTCCAAAATAGATCCCGATTTCAATGTTCTTCCTTTAATCAGAAAACATTTTAAAGACCGATATCAGGATCAGAAATGGATGATCTACGATCTTCGAAGAAACTATGGCCTTTTATATAATCTGAACGATTGTGAATTTTTCTACCCTGATGAAAAACTTGATCTTAACCATTATCAACAGAAGTTCCATGATGAGGAAAAGAGCTATCAGCTACTTTGGCAGCGTTATTTCACGAAAACCAATATTGTGGAAAGAAAAAATATGAAACTGCATATTCAGCATGTTCCGAAAAGGTACTGGAAATATCTGACTGAAAAATGGTAGCCGGAATTCCATATTGTGGATAACTTTTTATTTGGATGATAAAAGCTGCGATTCCAAATTCTTTTTTGACCCATATTTTTTAATCTGTTCATTTTATGGGAGATAGAATCCACATTAATTGAAAACTCATATTGTGGATAACTTTTTCCAGTTAACATATAGTTAACATTGAAAATATATCAGTGTTCTTTTTCATACAGAAATTAAGCAAATAAAGGCACTTCCCGGGAAAAAAGAATATATAAATATGACGTAAAGCCATGTAAATCTGTGACCTATATGATCAAAAACTAAATCAACATTTTTATTTTGTGGATAACTCTTACTTTTTAAGAGTTCGCAGAGCTTTCTTTACGATATACTGTGTTTCTTTTGTCGGACTTTCCCGAAGCCATTCATCACAGATTTCCACTACAAATTCGGGTTGAGATTTGCTGGCATCATTCAGCCAGTTGCCTACACTATCCTGCACATATCTGGAGGAATCAGATCGTAAAGATTCCAGTATTTCCAGTCCAAGCCCTGGATTCTGTTTTAAAGCATCGATATGTTCACACCACACACCTCTTGGCCTTGTGGATTCGCTGGCAAAACGTCTTACATTCTCATTATCATGCGCGGTCCACTTTGTTAATATAGATAAACTTTCGTCCAGGTTTTTGGAAATATCCGGACGCACCGTCATCCAGCAGATTTCCCTCACTCCAAAATGAGAGTCAGAAGCAAATGGCTGAATTTTGTTTAATTTTTCCTTAAGTTGTAAATCGTTATTTCTTCCAATCGTATAAGCTGCCCAGCAACGTACCAGATCTGCGGGATGAACTGACAATTTCAAAAGAAATTCGTTATCCTTATTTTTCACAGCCAGATTAAGTAAGCCAATTCCTATTGTTTCATTAATGGTATTGACAGTTTGCTTTTTCAGCTGGTTTACATTTTCTAAAACGGGTGTCAAATATTCCTTACGATCATTCTGTAAAAGCAGATTTTCCAACAGCAGCCTTTGATCTACTGCCAGCCATTCCGTAAGATTGGCGGTTTCAATTTCTCCTCTGTTCAGCTGTTCCAGAATATCCGTTGGAATATCTTTGATGCAGAGGGCTCCTTTTCGTTTTTCTGTCATACTATTTAATGATTACCTTTACAAAAGTCTGAAAGTGGGTGGAGAAAAACAATACCGCACATTTTTCCCCCATTGGGATAAAAAAGTCAATTTTATGGAAACAAAGGAAAGAGCTGAAGAAAATAAAATATGTCCGTTGGAAGTTGCTGTTAATACCATCAGTGGAAAATGGAAAATTCCTATTGTCTGGCAGATCAATGAAGGAAAAAAACGTCCCAGTGAATTTTTACGAGGTATTGCTAAAGTGGACCGCAGGGTTCTCAATCAGCAGCTGAGTGAAATGGTGGAAGATGGTATTTTAACGAAACAGTCTTTCAATGAACTTCCTCCAAGAGTAGAATATACTTTGACAGAACTTGGGGAAAAACTGGTGAAAATCCTCTGGCAGCTGAATGATTGGGGAAAATTATTGATTCCTGAAAAAGAGGAGTCGTTGAACCGATAAATTTTCAAATAAGATATTGGCAGATAGGTGAAAAAAAATGATATTTGTGCTCACTAAAACGCATGAAAAAAGTTATCACAGGAATCATTGTTATTCTCATTTACATAGGCTGTACAAAAGAAAAAATATCAGACCGTTTATTACCTGAACCAGATAAAAATGAGCATTTAATTGCTGAAAATGCTTTAAAAATCAATAAAAATAAAAATACAATTCGGGAAAGATTTTCTCCCCCGGAAGGGTATGAGTGGATAGAAGAAAAACCTGGTTCTTTCGGTCATTTTATTGAAAATTTCACACTGAAACCTTACGGAAGTCGGATTTTAAAATACGATGGAACGCCTATCTCCACCCAGCATCTCCATGAAGCAGTTTTTGATATTGATACCGGAAATAAAGATTTGCAGCAATGTGCTGATGCCGCCATCCGAATGAGAGCTGAATATCTTTATAAGGCAAAAAAATTTAACGAAATTAAATTTCATTTTACAAGCGGTGATCTTTTCAGCTGGAATGATTATAAAAACGGAACGAGAGCTTTTGTAAGCGGAAATTCAGTCAGCTTTAGAAAAACCATGCCTTTTGATGATTCTTACCAAAGTTTCAGAAATTATCTGGACCTGATTTTCAATTATGCAGGAACAATTTCATTAAATAAGGAAACCAAACCGGTCACAAAAAATTCAGATCTGAAAACAGGAGATATTTTAATCACACCGGGAAGTCCCGGACACATTGTTTTTATTTCCGGTGTCTGCCGGAATAAGGAAGGAAAAAGATTATTCTTATTAAGTGAAGGATTCACCCCGGCGCAATCCGTTCATGTACTTTCAAATCCGTTTAATCCCTATTTTACACCCTGGTACGACCTTGATATCCATGCTGAGGAGACGAAAACTGCACGATATTTTTTTAAACCTACAAACTTCAGAAGCTTTTAATAATTTATATTCAAAACTATTGGCAACTTACTACGATAATCTGAACTTGTTTTTGTAAATTTGTGTTCGAAATTTTTTACTTGATGAAAGAGAGTGCTGTAAAAAAAATTGCAGTTCTTACTTCAGGAGGTGACTCTCCGGGTATGAATGCGGCATTAAGAGCGGTAGTAAGAACCGCCAATTATTATAATATCGAATGCTACGGAGTAAGAGAAGGCTACAATGGTCTTATCAACAATGATTTCCTGAAAATGGGAGCTCGTTCCGTAAAAAATATAATCAACCAGGGTGGAACGATTCTAAAGTCTGCCAGATCTGCTGAGTTCAGAACTAAAGAAGGCCGTCAGAAAGCTTACGACAACTGTATAAAGCTGGGAATTGACGGATTGGTATGTATCGGAGGTGACGGAACATTTACTGGTGCCAAAATCTTTAATGAAGAGTTCGGAATCAGAGTAATCGGTATCCCGGGAACTATTGATAACGATATTTTCGGTACAGACAATACCATAGGTTACGACACTGCTTTGAATACTGCAATGGATGCCATTGACAAAATCCGTGACACAGCAACTTCCCACAACAGGGTTTTCTTTGTGGAAGTAATGGGTCGTGATGCTGGTTTTATTGCTTTAAACAGTGGATTGGCAACAGGAGCTCTGGATATCTTAATTCCTGAGAAAAAAGACAGTATTGATGAGCTTTTCACAAAATTCAGGGATGCTGAAAAAACCGGAAAGGCATCAAGTATTGTGGTGGTTGCAGAAGGTGAAAAACTAGCCAACGTTTATGAGCTTGCAGAAAAAACCAAACAAACCTTCCCTGATTATGACATTCGTGTAGCGATTTTGGGACATATGCAGAGAGGAGGCTCTCCAAGCTGTGCAGACAGAGTTTTGGCCAGCAGACTGGGTTATGGTGCTGTAACCGGATTAATGGAAGGACAAACCAATGTAATGGCAGGAATGCGTTCCAACGATCTGACGTATACGCCAATTGAAGAAGCCATTAAAAAACATAATGAAATCAATAAAGATCTTTTACTGATTTCAGAAATTTTAGCAATCTAATTATTTTTATAATCTAATAAAAACAAACTATTATGTCAACAATTAAAGTAGGTATCAACGGTTTTGGTAGAATTGGACGTCTTGTTTTCAGAGCAATGACTGAAAGAGACAACATTGAAGTTGTAGGAATCAATGACCTAATCAATGCAGAATACATGGCTTACATGTTAAAATATGACTCTGTACACGGTATTTTCCCAGGTGAAGTTTCTGTAGAAGGAAATGACCTTGTAGTAAACGGGAAAAAAATCAGAGTAACTGCTGAAAAAGATCCAAGCAACCTAAAGTGGAATGAAATCGGCGCAGATTACGTAGTAGAATCTACTGGTTTATTCTTAGATAAAGAAAGCGCTGCAAAACACATTACTGCAGGTGCTAAGAAAGTAATCCTTTCTGCTCCGTCTAAAGATGATACTCCAATGTTCGTAATGGGTGTAAACCACAAGGAACTTACTGATGATATCAAAATCTTATCAAATGCTTCTTGTACTACAAACTGTTTAGCTCCTTTAGCTAAAGTAATCCACGATAACTTCGGAATCGTAGAAGGTTTGATGACTACTGTACACGCTACAACAGCTACTCAGAAAACTGTTGACGGTCCTTCAATGAAAGACTGGAGAGGTGGTAGAGCTGCTCTGAACAATATCATCCCTTCTTCTACAGGTGCTGCTAAAGCGGTAGGAAAAGTAATCCCTTCACTAAACGGAAAATTAACGGGTATGTCTTTCAGAGTACCAACTGTTGACGTTTCTGTGGTAGATTTAACAGTGAGAATTGAAAAGGCTGCTTCTTATGAAGAAATCTGTTCAGTTATCAAAGCTGCTTCTGAAGGTGAATTGAAAGGTATCCTAGGATATACTGAAGAGGCTGTAGTATCTCAGGACTTCGTAGGAGATAAGAGAACTTCTATCTTCGACAAAGATGCTGGTATCATGCTTTCTCCTAACTTCGTAAAACTTGTTTCCTGGTATGACAACGAAATGGGTTACTCTAACAAGTTAGTTGATATGCTTGTACACGCTGCTTCTTTATAATAAGTAATAAGCGATAAATAATATAAAACCTTCCCGATGGGAAGGTTTTTTTGTTATCTTTAAAATAATTGGTTAAGCGGAACTCCAAATTTTACACCCCAAAAACTTTCATCTAGTCCTGTATCATAATTATCAAAAGATGTTGATCTCCAAAAAGGTTCAATATTTATAGTAGTTTTACCTTCTTTATCTCTTAATGGGAACATAATTCCAACACTATAAATATTTTTATTACTTGTAAAAGTTTTAGTGCCTGGAGTGATAAATTCTTTATTTTGATATGCTAAATCTAAACCTACTAAATTTCTTTGACCTATAGGAACAAAACATAACATTTGTATTGATACATCTTTTTTATATTGTTTTTCAAATTTAGTAAGATCTGCAATATAAACACTCTGTTCCCCTATATCATAATACACTGTATTATTTGTTCCACTACCATATTGAATCTTATTCCAATCTACTGTTGAAAAGATCTCTGACAGAGAAGTTTTTCTTGAATATGAAAGTTGGGCGTTCAAGTAAAATCCCCATCCATTTCTCAAACCATAAAAAACACTTCCTGACAATGAGAAATAACCACCTCTAATATTTTTATTAATAGGTTCTAAAACTGAATTTTGAATATTAATGCTATCTATTATTTTTAATTTATCTTCAGCATATCCAACATCAAGTTTCGTCCAAGCAAGAAACTTTGCACTCCATACATTTTTATATGCTTCTAACTCATATCTCTCAACTTCTTGGTGATATAATTCCTCATAACTTTTAATATCTATTGTACTACTCTCAATTTTTAGTCCGTTAATATTATTAACTTTCTTCATGACATTTGCTTTTGCTAAATCATAAATTTTTGAATACTTTTCTTGTTTGCGTGGGAATGTATGGTAGTATTTTGAAAACCAAAGAGCAGTCCAACTCCCTCCTACTTGTAATTTTTTTCTATTTGAAAAATCAAAAAAGCCATCATTATTAAGTTTTCCACTTGTGTTTATCCCTAACATATGCTTAAATTTCTTTGTACCATCATTTCCATTGATAATATAATTAATTGGACTAAATGAAAAGCTTTGTTCTTCCTTATCTACAGAAAGAGCTGCATAATTTCCAACTTGAGCATTTTCCGAAGATCCCGTAATTAGCATAGAAAAATCTTTCTTGACAAGTTGAGTAAATGTATAAGAGCTTACTAAAGCTCCTCTATCATTATTAGCATCATTTAATCTTTCCTTTGTATATTCTTTATCTATTCTTATTAATTCATCTAATCGTTCAGATAGTTTTTCTAAATCTGTTTTAACAATATTTTTCTGCCCAGTTACCATTCCCACACACCCAAGCAGAAATAGTAGTAATAAATAAGTTTTCATGGTTATTAATTTTGTTTTACACAAAGTTTCAAATTATATAAACACAAGTAAATTACCCGTTTGTGGTATTTTTCATAAAAGTTTTTCCTAGATAGCTGACAAATCTCACCAAAACATTTCAGCATAAAACTTGTACTTTTATAGGGAAAGGAATGAACATGATACAACCCCGTTTTAAAGACGCTCCCCATTTCAGGAACTTTTGGGAACATGGCAATGGAAAGCAACTTATAGAATTTTCCGGAGCAGAAGTGAGTTTTGAAAAATTTGAAAAATTTGCTCCCTATTTTCATCATACGGATGAGATCGGTGACGAGGTGGTAAAAGATGTTTATTTCACTAAAAAATTCCAGGAGGCTTCCAGAGAAATTGAACATTACATCAGAAATGGGGTTTCAGAAACTGATGATGTTCCTGAAAGTGTAAAAAAAATGTTCAGCCAAACTCAAAAAGTTCCGAACTGGCTGGATTATAACCTGCTTAAAAGCGGAGCTGAACTCTGCATGAGAAGCAATCTTGATTCATTAATTTCATTAAGGGATTATTGTCTGATTGGTGGTTATGATTATGCCTACCTCAACAAACCTTTAATTGTTACAGAAGCTTTGAAGAAAGGAGCTGTGAAAAGGCTTTCTGAAACATTGGACTTTTGGGTGAATGCTACCCGATACAGTGCGCTGGAAGTTCATGCAAAAGGATATGAATTTGCGATAAAAACCCGTCTGATCCATTCCTACGCAAGACTTTCCATTAAAAAACATTATAAAGACTGGGATACAGAAAACTGGGGTGAGCCTATCAATTCATGGGATATGATGGCAACGTATATCGGGTTCAGTCTGGTATTTCTTCATAGTCTTCAGAAATTGGGAAATCGTTTTTCCATCGAAGAAGAACAGGGAATTTTTCATCTCTGGAAATACGTAGGTTATCTTTTGGGAATTCCGGAGCAGCTTCTTCCTGACGATAAAAAACAGGCAACGGAATATTTTTATTTATGGACTTCTGTTCAGGCCCCTTCAGATAAAGATTCTGTTCTTCTGGCTCATTCTCTACTGGATGAATCACTGGAAAATCCCATTTTAAAATTTGAATTTCAAAGAAAAAATTTAAAATATCTACACGTCTGCTGTACCTGGTTTCTTTTGGATGACGAAGTGTGTAAAAGATTACAAATTCCGGAAGTTCCTTACAGAAATCTGTTTCCAAAATCAAAAATACTTTTCAATACAATTTATGATCAACTGGTCAGTCGAGAATCGAGAATAAAAAGAGGAAACAAGGACCAGATGAAAGTACTGGAAGATTATCTTGCAATTACCAAAGGTTCAAATTTTCATTAAAATGTTATTTGGTTTGAAGGCGCAAAGAGTTTTCATGCATTATGGAAACTTTTAAGGCACAAGAACATTTCGACTCGCTCAATATTAGATTTTCAGGAAGGAGAAAGTTCATTTTTTAGAATATTCTCTCAGATCAAACAGATAGTGCAGATTTTTATGAGTATCTGCGTAATCAGCAAAATCAGCGTGAGGTAAAAAACATATACACTACTCAATTTTATCGGGGATAAAATCCTTGCGCCTTAAAGCATAATCTATATTAAAAGAATGGCGCCTTTGCGATTTCAAATAAAAACAACTTATCTTACTTAAGTAAAAAACATTTAAAAACACTTTAGATATTACATTCCGCATGTGCTTCGTTATGAATGAGATCAGCCGTAAAAATTTATCATTTTTTAACTCTAAAAACAGCTTTCAGGAATAAATAATATTAGCTTTTGATATATAAATTATGTATTTTTGAGAAATTATTTTAATAGAGATGAGTAACATTGATGATAAGAAAAAAGCACTCGCTTTAGTGCTTGACAAGCTAGATAAAACATATGGAAAGGGAACAGTAATGACTTTAGGTGATGAATCTATAGACAATACTATCGAAGTAATTCCTTCCGGTTCTTTAGGTTTAGATATTGCTTTAGGAATAGGCGGATACCCAAAAGGAAGAATCATTGAGATATATGGTCCGGAATCTTCAGGTAAAACAACGTTGACCCTTCATGCTATTGCTGAGGCTCAAAAAGCAGGTGGTATTGCAGCATTCATTGATGCTGAACACGCTTTCGACAGAACGTATGCTGCGAAATTAGGAATTGATCTTGAAAACCTGATCATTTCTCAGCCGGACAACGGTGAGCAGGCTTTGGAAATTGCAGATAACTTAATCCGTTCAGGAGCTATTGATATCGTTGTAATTGACTCTGTTGCTGCTCTTACACCAAAAGCAGAGATTGAAGGTGAAATGGGGGATTCCAAAATGGGTCTTCATGCAAGATTGATGTCTCAGGCATTAAGAAAGCTTACCGCTACAATTTCAAGAACAAAATGTACTGTAATCTTCATCAACCAGTTGAGAGAAAAAATCGGTGTTATGTTCGGAAACCCTGAAACGACTACCGGAGGTAACGCCCTTAAGTTCTACGCTTCTGTAAGAATTGATATCAGAAAAGCAAGCGCACCTATTAAACAAGGTGATGAAGCTATCGGTAGCCGTGTGAAAGTGAAAATTGTGAAAAACAAAGTAGCACCTCCTTTCAAGCAGGCAGAATTCGATATCATGTATGGAGAAGGAGTTTCTAAAGTAGGAGAAATTCTTGATACTGCTGTAGATATGGGAATTGTGAAGAAAAGTGGTTCTTGGTTCAGCTACGAAGAGACTAAATTGGGTCAGGGACGTGATGCTGTAAAAGATGTTTTAAGAGACAATCCGGATCTTGCTGAAGAATTGGAAGCTAAGATCAAGGAAGAAATGAAAAACAAATAATTTTTCATAAAAATATAGAAAAGGCAGTCTTCGGATTGCCTTTTTTGTTTTCAAAATCAAGATTGTTTAACGCAAAGGTTTCATCTGTATGCTGTTGTAATACTTTTAGGGGAGCAAAGAGTGGAATCAATTTCATTGATTCGTACTAAGCAAACGCCTCACTCCTTTAGCAACAAAGTCGCAATCTTTTGATCCCCCTATAACCACCTTCGAATCATATACTCTTTGTGATTAAATTAAATGAAGGATCAGAAAATAAAAAAAAGAGGTCATTCCGTAGAACAACCTCTTTGAGATTTTATATTTTCAAAAAATTATTCAGCAATTTTACCCTGCAGCTGAAGTGCTCCGGTCACTTTCATTCCTTTTGTAAGCGTTTCCATTCTCATGTTCTCTTTGTTCACAAAAGCATCAATGGTGAAGAAATCTTCATTCTCTTCATTGGTAATCAGCTTCAACTTCAAAATATATCCTTTAACACTTCTATCTTCAAGCAATTCAGTTTCCTTAAAGTCTACCACCTGACCAATAAAATCAAAACATGCATAATTAGGAAGATCCTGACTTGGTGCATAGGTTGTGAAATCTTCACTCATTTTCGTCCCGTCAGGTAAATCTGTATTGGTATGAATATCAAGGATGAAAACAATTCCACTGATATTTACCTTCAGATGAGGCTGTGTCATGTAGGTATTTTTGTTTTCAGCATAATCTGTCGCAAAGAACCAAACACCAAAGGTTTCTCTGGCAGGTCCTGCTACAATCGCCTGTAAATTCAAGGCATTTTCCCATTCCCTGATTGATCTTGTTTCAAAATCCAATGTATAATCCGTTGTTACTTCCGGAATGATAATGCTTAATTCCTCCGTTAAAGTAGTTTTAAATGTTACCCCATCAAATTCTGTTTTGCTCTTAATATCCACTGGTGGATCAGAAGATTCAGACTGTGTAAGAATAGCATTCAGATACTGACCGTAATCTTTAGTCTGGAAATTCTGATGACCAAAAATTCCACTCCATGTATTCATCATGTTATGAACGTTCGATTTTCTGATGATGATTCCTGCTTCATTCGTCATTTCAGGAGCTGCAATTCCTTCTGTATTCTGGAAATAATTTTGTCCCTCAATCAATTGATGATTCATGATTGCATTATTTTCTTCATGAGAAAACTCTGCAAAACCTTTGTAAGTAATATTCTGGTTTTCGAAAATATAAGGCAACCCTGTTTTCTTCTTTTCATCACCCGCAAAGTGATACGCAAGTGAAATTCCCTTGAACTCCCCTTCCTGAATGGCCGGAGTGTGATTACCGTTATGATCAAACTGAGAATGATACAGGATAACATAAGATTTAATCTTTCCTTCCTGAAGTTCACTTTCGAACTTTTCTTCCATTTGTGCAATCGCCTGTTGTGGAGAAAGTGCATAAGCATCTTCAGTAACCATATAGGCAAAACCTTCTACCTCCCCGTTTTCTTTTTCAAAAGCAGAAATAGGCGTATACTCTCCTCTTAGCTGAAGGGCAATAGAATACACGATATAATCATTATAAATCCTGATTTTTTCATATTCTTCATTTACTTTCGGTTCTTCTACCGGCTGCGAAGAGACTTCCGGTATTGTTTGCACAACTTCTTCCACCACTTCCTCTACTACTTTTTCTTCCGGCATTTCCATTTCCTGAACCGGAGTACTTACATTTTCCTGACTGTTATTTTTCTTCTTAAAAAAATCAAAGATTCCCATACTGTTATTTATAATTGGCGGTAAATATAATAAAAGTGCTCAACAGACCCAACATAAAAAAATGCCATTGTGTCAGTGTGCTCTTTATTGTTTTGAGAATAAAAAATTCCGGCGGAGCCTTTGGCTCCGCCGGAATTTTATTAATTAGGTTTATCATCTGTAAGCTCAAATCCCCAATCTTTTCCTTTTTGGGTCGCTGGGATTCCTTTTGTCATCCAGACCGGAGCTTTAGCACCTTTAAGATAGTAATCAAAAAACTGCTGTTCCCGGATTTGAATATCTTTTCTGTTCTGGCGTTTCATAAGGTTATGATCATCACCATTATAATTCAGAAGCCATACCGGTTTTCCGAGACGGCGTAGTGCGGTAAACATTTCAATCCCCTGATACCATGGCACAGCTCCATCTTTATCATTACTCATAATAACTACCGGAGTCTGAACTTTATCAATGGTAAAAAGCGGTGAATTTTTAATATAAAGATCCGGTGCTTCCCATAAGTTTTTGCCCAATCTGCTTTGTGATTTCTCATACTGGAACTGTCTGTTCATTCCTGAAGTCCATCGGATTCCTCCATAGGCAGAAGTCATGTTAACAACAGGAGCCCCACTCCATGCAGCCGCATACATATTGGTGTGAGCAATAAGATAGGCTACCTGATAACCTCCCCAGCTTTGTCCCTGTATTCCGATTTTAGTACCATCTACCCAGGAATTTTGCTTTAGCTTTTCAACTCCTGAATTAATGTATTCCATCGCAGATTCTCCAGGAAAACCATCTGTATATGAAATATCAGGTGTGAAAACCAGATATCCGTTGCTCACAAAATAAGAAATATTTAATCTTGAAGGCGTGGGAGCTGGTGCAACATAACGGTTCAGATTGTCCGAAAGTTTTTCGTAGAAATAAACAATCATCGGATATTTTTTATTTGGATTGAAATCTTCCGGCTTGTATAAAACTCCTGTGGAAGTATTTCCTTTTGGTGTTGTCCAGTTTACCAATTCATCTGTTCCCCAGTTATATTGATTTTGCTGAGGATTGGTATTGCTTAGTTTTTGTTGTTCTGAGAAATCTGATGTTGCAAAAATATTGGGAGAATCTGTGTACGATTCTTTTACCAAAATATATTCCTCAGCATTTTTTGCTTTTTGAAGGGTTCTGTACCCCCAGACATTTTCCATCTGAATTTTTACAGGATCAGAATTCTTCTGAATGGATGTTTTAAAAATACCGTTCGCCTTAGTTGTATTATCAAACGCTGATAAATAAATAGTCGATTTTCGGTTTAAGCTTTTAATATCTTTATCCAAATCGTAAGTATCGAATGTTATCTTATTCTTACGTCCAAATCCATTGGTAATATTTCTTGGCTTTTTTGAACCATCCAGGAAAAATTCCCAAAGATCATAACGGTCTCTGATAATTACAGATTCATCATTATCTGTCCAGGATGCAATCCCGTAAGAATTTGGAAAATCCGGCATATCAAATTCTTCATCAACGAAGGAAACAGGTAGGCCTGTATTCAATGGCAGGGTTTGTTTTGTCTTCACATTATAGCTCAACCATTTCCCTTTTTCTCTGTCAAAGATCACAACAAATTTACCAAGCGGAGATACAGCTGCTGTTCCATTCAGGTTTTGAATAATTTCGGTTCTGTCTCCCGTTTTATTATCGATCAGAAAATACGTTTTCTTTGTTGCCCCTTCCCATTGTGAAGAAATCCGGTTGTTGATACTGGTAATTCCCAATGCAAATTCTGCATTTCCTTCATTCACCAATCGTAAAGTATCTAAGTCTTCACCATCAATATTTCTGAAGAAATCCGGTTTTTCTGTTTGCATTACTGCTGCATATGATTTCTTCAGATCATTTTTTAATTCTTTTAGCTGTACTGTTTGCAAATAGTCATCTCTATAGTTCCAGACATCTACTACAGCATGGTCATTCGCAATCAATGCCGTATCTTTTGCAACAGGTTTTGGAGCAACACCAAAATACAGCTGTTTTCCATTTTTACTGAATAGGGGTAATCGATTTTCAGAAATCACCCAATTCTTTTTCATCTGAGCATTCTCATTGGTGACAATTTCTTTTTTGTTTCCTTTAAAATTAAAGTAATACAACTGATACAATTTCACCAAATCATTCTGTGCAGAAGAAGTACCTACATAGGCCAACTGATTTCCATCTTCGTCAAAAGATAACTGGGAAAAGTCACCTTCCATTTCAGAAATTTTATTTACAGTTCCTTTTTGCAGATCTACTACCTGTACGGTTTGCAATGCATATTTCTTCGGCTTTGATTTGTCAGTATCTTTTTTATCCGCAGATTTTTCATCTGTTGATTCTTTTCCTTCTTTTTTATCCTTTTTTTCGTCTGGCTTTTTTGTCACAAAAACAAGCTGCTTTCCATTTTTACTGAACTCGTAGCGTACAACATTATCATAGGTTGTACTTTTTCCATCCAATAGATTTCGCACTACAAGCTGTAAAGGTTTTACATTTTTGTCTTCGTCTTTATTTTCGTCTCCGTCTTCTTTATCAGAAGCATCATCCGAAGATTTGTCTTTTATATTTTCCAAAAGATAAGCAACATAAGAACCCGCTTTTTCGGGAATTTTAAATCCCTTTACATTAGGAATTTTCTCTGTTTTATCATTGACGAAATCAACAATAGCCAGACTGTCTTTCGTTAATTTATTTTTCTTTAATTTTTTATCTTTTACCGCTTTTATATCTTTATACTGAGGTCTGATTTGAAACACAGCAAACCTGGAATCATTGGTAAAATCTACTTTTGTAGCTCTTTCAAACTTCTTTGTTGTTTTATTTTTCACAGAAAATAAAGAAAGGATAGAATTTCCTTCCTGAGCATCCACAGAATGGGCAACCCATTTACCATCATTTGAGATTTTTCTCGAGCCGATATTTTGCCAACTGTCATAAACAGAATGGTCTAAAGGCTTTTTCTGCGCATACACGAAACAAGTCATGATGAGCAGAATAAAAACTGTACATTTCAACTTCATTTTTAAAATATTTTAAGAATTAAAAATAAGGTATTTCTTTGAAAAATCCATAGGATATCCCTATTGGGCTATAAATTGGAAAAAATGTCAATCTGTCACATTCCTCCGGATGGTATTTTTTTTGAGAAATATTTGAAAATTAAAAATTATAAAATATGATGACTAAAGGAAATATTAATGTATCTGTGGAAAACATTTTCCCGCTTATTAAAAAATTTCTTTACAGTGACCACGAAATATTCTTAAGAGAATTAATCTCTAACGCAACGGATGCTACTCTAAAACTGAAGCATTTAACAAGCATTGGGGAAGCAAAAGTGGAATATGGAAATCCAAAACTTGAAGTTAAGATCGACAAAGACCAGAAAACTCTACGCATCATCGACCAGGGAATTGGTATGACGGCTGAAGAAGTTGAAAAATATATCAACCAGGTTGCTTTCTCAGGTGCTGAAGAGTTTTTGGAAAAATATAAGGATTCTGCAAAAGATTCCGGGATTATCGGACATTTTGGTCTTGGATTTTACTCTGCATTTATGGTGGCAGAAAAGGTAGAAATTCTTACAAAGTCTTACAAAGATGAACCGGCAGTACGTTGGATCTGCGATGGAAGCCCGGAATTTACTCTTGAAGAAACAACAGATAAAACAGACAGAGGAACGGAAATCATTCTTCATATTGCAGAAGATTCTGTAGAATTTTTAGAAGAAGCAAAAATCCGTGAATTGTTATTAAAATATAACAAGTTTATGCCTGTTCCGATTAAATTCGGGACTAAAACCCATACACTTCCATTACCTGAAGATGCTCCTGAAGATGCTGTGGCTGAAACAGAAGAGGTAGACAATATCATTAACAATCCGGTACCGGCATGGACGATTGCTCCAAGCGAACTGACCAATGAGGATTATATGAAGTTCTACCACGAGCTTTATCCGATGCAGTTTGAAGAACCCTTATTCAACATCCACCTGAATGTTGATTACCCTTTCAACCTTACCGGAATTTTATTCTTCCCGAAACTGAGCAACAATTTGAATATTGATAAGGATAAAATTCAATTATATCAAAACCAGGTATTTGTAACGGATGAAGTAAAAGGGATTGTTCCAGACTTCCTGATGTTGCTGAGAGGTGTAATTGATTCTCCGGATATCCCATTGAACGTTTCCCGTTCTTATCTTCAGGCAGACGGTGCTGTAAAGAAAATTTCATCTTACATCACGAAAAAAGTAGCCGATAAAATGTCTTCTCTGATTAACGAAAACCGTGAAGATTATGAACAAAAATGGAACGACATCAAGGTAGTTATTGAATACGGAATCGTTACTGAAGAAAAATTTGCTGAAAAGGCAGACAAATTCACATTGTATCCTACCACAGATGGCAAATATTTCCTTTGGGATGAATTGGTAGAGAAAATCAAACCTAGCCAAACCGATAAGGATAACAAACTGGTTGTACTATACGCTACCAATGCAGATGAACAGCATAGCTACATCCAGTCTGCGAGAGATAAAGGATATGAAGTTCTGTTATTAGATTCTCCTATTATTTCGCATGTGATTCAGAAGTTGGAAACTTCAAAAGAAAATATTTCGTTTGCAAGAGTAGATGCTGATCATGTTAATAATTTGATCAAAAAAGACGAGCCGGTAATTTCAAAATTGAATGAAACGGAAAAAGAATCATTGAAAAAGAACGTAGAAGAAGCTATTCAGGATTCAAAATTTACGGTACAGCTTGAAGATCTTGACAGCAATGATGCTCCGTTCACTATTACCCAGCCTGAATTCATGAGAAGAATGAAGGAAATGCAGGCTACAGGCGGAGGCGGTATGTTCGGAATGGAAGGTTTCCCGGAGATGTATAATCTTGTGGTGAACTCCAACAGTGAGCTTTCCAGTCAGATCTTAAAGACTGAGAATGCTGAAGAGAAGGAAAGTTTAATCAAATATGCTCTGGATCTTGCCAAGCTTTCACAAAACTTACTGAAAGGAAAAGACCTGACAGATTTTATACAGAGAAGCTATAAGCAACTTGAAAAATAATTTACAAGAGACTGTTTCATTTTGAAGCAGTCTTTTTTTATCTGAAGAAAGATTGGAAAAACGCAAGGGTGCTGTTTTTTTGAATACTAAATATTTTAGGACGTAAGGATTTTGTTTTTGACAAAATTGTGTGCTGCTAATCCAAAACTTATTGGATTTAGAAACCTATAAGGTTTAAATACCAACTCTTCCATAATCTTTAATCAATCGGAAGTTATTGTGAAATAAACGGCTAGCACTAAGAAAATTTTCAACAATTACATCAGATAATATTGGTCTTTTTAAGTCTGGTTTCCTTTTATCATTAATCTTATTCTTTATCACATATTTTTTTCTACTTTCTATTGTATAGCTTCTGCTTTTTTGCCATTTTTGTATAAAATGTCGGTCATGCAAAAAGAAAAATTACGCGTCATCAGAAAGCAAAAAGGCTATACTCAGCAACAGGTAGCTGACTTTATCGCAACAGATGTTTCCAATTATAGCAGAAAAGAAAGCGGTGATGTAAGAATTGTAAAAGATGAATGGGACAAACTTGCCCGTTTTCTGGATGTACCATTTGAGGACATTTATGAAGAGGATGAACCTGCAGTAATTATCAATAATGATCATCCTGTATTTAATGACAGATCATCTTCTGCGGGAGTAATTACTAACCAGAATAATTATGATAATATTCCGGGAGCTATCATTGAAAATCTTCAAGGCTATATTGCTCTGTTAAAAGAGGAAAATGAAAGACTGAAAGAAGAACTGAAAGGTCTCCCAAGAGGAAGAAAATAATACAGTTTCAAACTGTAGAAAATATTGATGTCACTTCATATTAATGTATGGAGTGACATTTTTTTATAATGAGATTAAATTTCATCAAATTACAATTCCTCCAATGGATCCCAGAACAGTTTTTTGAAATTTTTTATTCTGAGATTTTCCACAGTGATCCCTTCAGCTTCCAGCTTAGACTGAAATTCCGGAACAGACAGAACTCCTGAACTGGAAATTACCCGGTGAGCTGGAACATCCTTCGGACATCCTCCCATAGCTTTTCCTACATGTCTGGAATGATTAGGGTAGCCAACAGCCTTTGCTATAGCGCCATAAGTGGATATTCTTCCTTTGGGAATAAGTCTTGCCACTTCGTAGACCTGTTGTTTAAAAATCTCGTCCATATTTGTTTTCTATATTTTTGCATCATTTTTGAATTCTATCAAACTCGATGATGTTTCATTAAAAGATAAAGATATGAAAAAATCATTTTTCAGGCTGTTGAATGCAGTTAATAAAAAAGTTCTTCCAAAACTGAGTCATAAAGATCCTAATCATCTGACTAAGATGGAAAAGGGAATTCTGGCGTATCGTTATTTTGTACTGGTGAATTCATTAGATTGACTTATTTTTATGCAGATTCCACAGATTTCCACAAATAATCTTAATTGTTTTTAGTTTTTAAAACATATCTATGTTTCACTTCTAAAATAAAAAAGCGCTCCAATTAAATTGAAGCGCTGATATTGTAATCTCTTAGGAGATGTTTATTCTTAAGCGTTTTCTAAGATATAAGAGAACATCAATGGTGCACAGATGGTAGCATCACTTTCAACGATAAATTTCGGTGTAGTGATATCCAGTTTACCCCAAGTGATTTTTTCATTTGGAACAGCTCCTGAATATGAACCGTAAGATGTAGTAGAGTCAGAAATCTGGCAGAAATAAGACCAGAAAGGAATGTCATGCATTTCCATATCCTGATACAACATCGGAACAACACAAATTGGGAAATCACCTGCAATACCTCCACCAATCTGGAAGAATCCAACTCCTTTTCCTCCTGAGTTTTTAGTATACCAGTCAGCAAGGTAAGTCATATATTCGATTCCTGATTTCATTGTAGTAGCTTTAAGCTCTCCTTTGATACAGTAAGAAGCGAAGATATTACCCATTGTAGAATCTTCCCATCCCGGAACTACGATTGGTAAGTTAGCTTCTGCAGCTGCAATCATCCAGGAGTTTTCTCTAGGAATTTCATAGTACTGCTCCAATACTCCTGAAAGGATCATTTTGTACATGAATTCGTGAGGAAAATATCTTTCTCCTTTAGCTTCTGCATCTTTCCAGATTTCTACGATATGTTTTTGTAATCTTCTGAAAGCTTCTTCTTCAGGGATACAAGTATCTGTAACTCTGTTAAGACCTCTTTCCAAAAGATCCCACTCATCCTGAGCTGTTAAATCTCTATAATGAGGAACTCTTTCATAGTGAGAGTGTGCTACAAGATTCATTAAATCTTCTTCAAGGTTAGCACCTGTACAAGAGATAAAATCTACTTTTCCCTGACGGATCATTTCAGCAAGAATCTTCCCTAATTCAGCAGTAGACATTGCTCCAGCCAAAGTAATCATCATTTTTCCGCCATCTTTAAGATGTGCAACATATCCTTTAGAAGCATCCACCAATGCAGCTGCGTTGAAGTGCAGGTAATACTTTTCTATGAATTCAGTTATCGGTTTGCTCATTTTTTAAATTTTTGCAAAGATAAAACTTAAAAACGGAATGTAATCAAAGCACTTGAAGAAAGTGTGATAGAGGAGTATTTTTTATCATTTGTTAAATCCTAAAGCTGTTTTGTTGGATACATAAATGCGCAAGAGCATTCAAATTCGAGCAATATTAAATGTTCAGCAAGGATGAAGTTTAATTTTTATTGAAATATTCCCGCAGATCAAATATTTGCTCCTTATAACATATAGTATTCAAAAAAATGCGCAGCCCAAATTGAGCCACGCTTTCATTATCATTGAACTTAATAATATTCACAGAGATTTATCCTTCCCAGCGTTCCACTTTCAGGATCTCAATTTTTCTTTCTCCGTCTTTGAAAGGCCAGTTGATAATATCTCCTACTTTATACCCTACTACTGCAAGCGCAATATCCGACAGGATGGAATGTTTATTTTTTTTAAGCTTTTCTTTGGTAGATGCCACAAAAATATATTCGTGCTCAAAATCTAATGTATGATCTTTTAATGTTACTTTTCTTTCAACCGTTACAATATCGGCAGGAAGATCTCTTCTCAGCACTTGTTTTGCCTTTCTAAGCTCTTCAGCTAATCTTTTCTCTTCTCCGCTACTCACTTTTTTTCTTCTGAGTGTATCTTTTATAGCATCATAAATTCCGGTAGTTACAATAATATGATTGGACATTTTTCATTATTTTTTTAAATTAAAATGCAGTTATTCTCTGACGATCCAATGTAGAATACAGACGTATGACAGCCTTCTTCTCTAGAAAACTGCAAAAAAGTGATATATAAAATCCGGATTGATTCCCTGTCTTGGATCCTGACAGGGCTTAGATAATGAAGTCCTTAGAACTTTTCAGAAAAGAATCTGTATGAAGGTAAAGTAAAGACAGCAGCAATCCTGGCCGGCGGTGTTCTGCAGATAAAAAGATTGTTGCTGTCATTATCAATTATTATTAATTCAAACAAAGATACAGCTTAAAAACGGAATGTAGCGGCTGCACTTAAAGAAACCCTATGTAAACCTTCTTTTTGGTCATCATCAAATTTATAGGTTACTCCGTTAAACTTCATTTTGTTCAGAGTACCACCACTTAAACCAACTTTTGGTCCAATAAGGAAATTTTTACTGATCTGATATCGGTAACCAAAATCAATTTCTGCCCCGAAAGTACTTCCTGTGCCTTTTACATCTCCAGTTTTGGTAGTATAAGAAAGTACTCCCAATGCAATATCTGCAAATACTTTATGTCTGGTAGTCGAATTATCATTTGAAATAAGTCCGGAAACTCCAAAAAATGTAATATTATCCTTTGTAGTCACAGGAACAGATACAGGCATTCCATTTACATAGCCAAGCAAAAACCCGTCACTGGATGCACTATAATGAGAGTATTTTAGCCCAAGTCCAAAACCGTTATTTACCTCATAATGGGCAGCTATATCAAAGTTCAGTCCGTTTTTAAGGCCTTTTACATAGTCTTTTTCTTCCTTGCTAAGTCCGGAAATTGTTTTTGCTGTTCTCCATGCGTATCCTACGGAAGGTCTGATAGAAAATTTCTGAGCGAAAGACATGGCGGAGATTGAGAACACTCCAGCTACGATTAATTTTTTTATCATGGTTTTAAAGTTTTCAGCAAAAATAAAATTTTCTACAGAAGAAACCAATTAAAACCTGAAACGTCTGTTTTCTTTTTTGTCAGAAAGTTTTTTCTTATTATCCAGTCTTTTTTGTTTCTGCCCTTTTGAAGGCTTGGTCGCTGTTCTTTTTTTCGGAACAATGAGTGCTTTGTTTACCATTTCAAGTATTTTTTCAATGGCTTTATTTTTGTTCATCAGTTGTGTTCTGCTTTCAGATACTGAGAGGAATAAAAAACCGTCTGCATTGATTCTGTTTTTCAGTTTAAGCTGAATCAATACTTTTTCGTCTTCATTAAAAAATTCTGATGCATCTACTTTCCAAAGTACGGTAACGGCAGTCTCCACTTTATTGACGTTTTGTCCTCCTGCACCGCTGCTGCGTGAAGTTTTGAAACTGAGCTCTTTTGAAAAGTCTTTCATTTTTTTAAGATTTTGAGATACCAGAATCAACTAGAGATCTCTATTTAAATTTTTATACAAATCCAATCTGTTTACCTTCCCGTTGGGAGTTCTCGGAATTTCCCTGATGAAAATAATGTCTTTCGGCCTGTGGAAATTTTTCTCAAATGGTACTTCTGAAACTTTCCTTTTCACCTCATCAGATTCATCTCCTTCTATAATCAATATCAATTTCTGACCCAAACTTTCATCCGGCAGCCCTAAAAATATGGCTTCGTTCGGGAGTTCTTTTTTTACCAAAGCTTCAAGGGCTTCAGGAAAAATCTTTGCACCACCGGAATTAATCACATTGTCAATTCTTCCGAGAAATTTAAACTGTTTTTCATTCTTAATGTTAACTAAGTCATTAGTTTGCAATTCTTCAGCATTTATATTCGGAGCAAAGATCTTCAGACAACCTCTCTCATCCAAAGAAATAGATACATTTTCAAAAACGGTAAAATAATCTTCCTGCTCAGGCATCAATTGTTTCAAACCAATATGAGAAAGGGTTTCAGACATTCCATAGGTTTCAAAAATCCGGTTGGAAGGACTAAGGTTCATCTGCAGAATTTTACTTTTCAGACTTTCTGAAACGGCGGCACCACCAATAATCAGGTTTTTAATCAGGTGAAGTTTTTCCAGTGAGTTTTCTACCTGAAGAGGCGTCATGGCACAAAAGTCTATTTCTTCTTCCAGATTTTCAACAGGGTTTAGAGAAGGATTGGTAATTATTAATTTTAATTTTCTTTCTATAGAACGGACAACCATCATTTTACCGGAAATGTATTCTACAGGCAGGCAAAGCAATGCCGTATCTCCTTCTTTTAATCCTAAAAAATTACAGGTCATCACTGCTGAATTGACCATTTTCTTTTTTTCAATTTCAAAAATTTTCGGCACTCCTGTAGAACCAGATGTCTGGACATTTACTCCTGTTTTTTCTGAAAACCATTCTTCCAGAAAAATTTTTACTTTCTTTTCAAATTCAGTATCGAATGATAATTGATTAATATTGAGATTATTGAAGTCTATCAGCATATTTTCCGTGAATAAATTCTACAGTAAATTTAAAAAAAAATTCAAAAAATTCTTGTATGTAAAGAAAAAAGCTGTAAATTTGCACCACTAAAACAAACACAGACTCATGGTGTAGCGGTAACACTACTGATTTTGGTTCAGTCATCTGGGGTTCGAATCCCTGTGAGTCTACAAACCACTCTTTTTTAAGGGTGGTTTTTGTTTTTTTTAAAATCAATCGCAAAAGTTGGAGGTTAAACAAAAAGTTTAACTGATCTGAAAAGAAAAATGTTCCGTCTTTCACCTCTTCTGAACTAGATCGCAGGGGAAAGCGTTTTCTAGTTTAATAATCTATCTTTTAAATTAAGATTATAAAGTTGAAGTTTCATTTTCAGTAGGCAAAAAACTATAAAATGAAAAAAATAAGAGTGGAATTTCTTCCACTCTTATCTTATTTGATGAAAAAAGTCTATGTGTAATACATGGTAGGACAACTTACCTTTTCTTCTAGGAATTTGAATATTTTTTACTAATAATCAATAATATAATACCACTAATAATTGCAATAAAAATATATTTATAATTAAAAAAACTATGAAATATCGTACTTCCTATTTCTAATTTTTGTATTTCTACATCTTTATAATTTTTAAATTCATCGTTATCAACCCAAATTTTTATTTTAGTTCCTTTTAAAATATTATCCTTGATATTATTCAAATAAGAACTGTCATTATCATTTCCTACATTTTCATATATATAAAATCTTTTACTGATTGATTTCAGTTCAATATACAGGTATAAAACATTTAAATTTGTTTCACCATATTTGAATTCACCTTTTTGTTTCTCTTTCTCAATATAAACATTTTGACTGCTATCAGTTATTATACTAATATTTTTAAACTTATAAATATTATAAAATATTAAACTAATTGATCCTACAATTAAAAATGTTCCCAATGTAGAAATTTTATTTTTAAAAAGAAATTGCATCATTAGACTATCTCGCAAATTTAAGTTGATTACTAAAATTATTCACCTTTTGTTGCATAACTGGTTTAACATATTGATTAAACTGATCGTATAGTAATTCCGCTGTCCCAAATATTCCACCTACAACTGCACCTGCTGCAGAACCGTATCAAGGAAATATAGAACCTACTTCTGCTCCAACTACTATCGAGGTCCCTACGCCTACAGATCTATATGATAAACGCTGACCACTTATATCTCCATTTGAATATTCCATTACATTTGATGTTGTTTCTAATACCGGGAATGCTTTACCTGCGGACTTACCAGTCAATTTTAATAGTTTTCCACCTCCTGGCATATCACCTACAACATCAATTACAGTTGCTACTTGTGCAGCTTTTTTCACTAACGGCTGTATATTCTTTGTTGTAGCTGCCTTTTTTTCACATTATTCTTAGATTTGGGATCATCTCCAGGACCATATGAAGCATGTGCTAAATGATTTAATCCTGCAACAACTCCCCCAATCACTGCACCTTGCCAGAAGTTTCCTCCAGCAAATTCAGCTCCAATACCTCCTGAAAGAGATCCTAAAACTAAAGTTCCTATTACTCTAGCGGTACCCGTTTTTACAATCTCTCCAAAAGGCGGCAGCTCCTAAGCTACCAAAGAAGCCTCCTGCTGCCCCACTTAAGAAAGTATTTCCTTGTACTATACTCAATATTCCTTGAGATATAGCATGAGTACCCGCCTGTACTACTGCCAAGCCAAATCCTCCTACAGCTTCTTTAATACTATTACCAAGAGCAGTTAACGTTGTCGCTGCTTGTCCAGCCACAGTAAACAAACTTCCTATCCCAAAAGTAACAGCTCCTGAAACAGCACCTGTAAAGGTTGCTTTAAAGGCTCCCAATAAATTCCACTGGTCAAAATTACCCGTTACTGCCAGACTTAATGTATAAGCAGCTAATCCTACAGCAGCACCAATAATTACAGCTTTTACAAGAGCAGCTACAGTAATAGCAGCTAATGTAAAAGGTTCCTCTCCAGTTGGATCATTAAACATGAGAGGATTATTCATCACATACCCATATTTATTATAATTCTGAGTATTGGTTGGATCCTGAATATTTTCATCTGCATTTAAGAATCTTCTTAGTAATGATCATATAATCTTCTATTCATATGAATAATTCCTACTTCTGCAAAATGTTCATGGCTGGTCATGAATTTTATCACTTGTATACAAAGATATTGGTACAAAACGACAGGACTTGTCGTAATAAAATTCAGGCGAATATAATTATAATTATTTAATCACTCCTTTAAAATAGTAAACAAAAAAGACCTTTTTCAAGGCCTTCTATATTTAAAATACTGCTATTCTTTATTTTTTTAGCTCATCAATTTCTTCCTGTATAGATTTGATCCTGTCTCTCAATTCCTGACTTATTTTCCCCGGAATCTTTTTGACTTTTCTTAAATCTAAGGCCAGCATAATAGAAGCAATTCCCATGAAGATAAAAGCAACACCGGTAAGGGTAACCAGTGAGAATCCTGTAAATACCGGATTAAATATCAGCAGTAGAGAAAAGATAATTCCTCCGACACTGGCAAGGGCAACATTTCCCCAGCTCATTATTCTCATACTTTTCAGGTCAAAGGCAAAACCTAATAGCTGAAAAGAACGGAACAGCAAGGTAAATCCGATTACAAACGGAAGTACCGCCATGGAAATCTGAGGATTTGCGATAAGATAAATTCCTATTGCAGTGGTTAATAATCCACTCACAAGAAACCAGCCCCAGCCCTGCAGGGATTTACTGTTTTGTAAAGAAAAGAATATCTCTGTAATTCCTGAAAATAAAAAGGAAACACTGAAAAAAATGGAAAGTGTAACATACGTTGCCAGTGGTACGCTGAATACGTAAAAACCACAGATAAGGAAAAGAATTCCAAAGATTAATGGAATATACCAATGTTTTACGGTATTGGTAAGGGTTTGAAATAAATTGGCCATAGGTGTCTTTTTTGATAATGCCTACTTTTTTATAACGGTTTTCGGCTTCTCCGCAGGTATTGCAAACAGATTGTAATTCTCACCTTAATTTGAAATATAACCTCTTACTAATATACGAAAAATAAGCGAAAATCTGAAGCATCTATCCTATGAAGAAACAAAAAAAGGTGAAAACCATTTGATTTTCACCTTTCCAAAACATGTTGAAATATGTTTTAATATTGTTACTTCGGTTTGTACAATTTGTACATTACGAACAAAAATCCAATCCATATAGGAATCAGAATCACCTGAATCTCCATTCCTGTAATGCTCATCAATCCTAAGATCAGGATTAAGAATGCAATACAGATATAGTTGGATATCGGGTAAAATATAGACGGGAATTTTGATTGAATTCCTTCTGCATTAATTGATTTTTTAAACTTTAAATGGGTGTAGCATATCATCAGCCAGTTGATGATCAGTGTGGATACTACTAAAGCCATCAGATATTCAAAAGCTTTTTCCGGAACTAATTTATTGATGATAATACAGATCCCTGCAAAGCATGAAGATATAATGATTGCATTGGTAGGCACTGAGTTTTTATTCAGTTTTTTGAGAAATTTTGGAGCATTTCCCTGCTGAGCCAATCCGAAAAGCATTCTACTGTTACTGTAAACACTACTGTTGTACACTGATAAAGCAGCTGTTAAAACAATCAGGTTAAGCACATTTGCGATCAATGTATTGAACTGAATGACTTTACCAAAAAGGCTGAATTCAAGACCATTCAGATTTTGAAATACCATTACAAACGGGCTTGATCCTTCCGTAATATCTCTCCAGGGACTTAATGAAAATAGAATAACCAAAGCTCCTACATAGAAAATAAGGATTCTGTAGATTACCTGGTTGGTTGCCTGTGGAATCGTTTTCTCTGGATTTTTTGCTTCTGCAGCTGTTATTCCGATAAGTTCAAGGCCTCCGAATGAGAACATGATCATTGCCATGGCTGCAAAT
Organism: Chryseobacterium sp. AG363; assembly: GCF_003610675.1. Classification (NCBI taxonomy): domain Bacteria; kingdom Pseudomonadati; phylum Bacteroidota; class Flavobacteriia; order Flavobacteriales; family Weeksellaceae; genus Chryseobacterium; species Chryseobacterium sp. AG363. The sequence continues at coordinate 363,867 of NZ_RAQF01000004.1, read as the reverse complement.
AGTCCTGAATATCCGTTTTCTGTTTTGTTAAATAATCCTTTTGGAAAAAAACCTCCGTCATTCCACAGATTGGTAATTGTCGCTTTTTCTCCTCCTGTACCACTTATCAAAAGATAGACTCCGAAAATAATCATGGCAATAATAGCCACCACTTTGATAATGGAAAACCAGAATTCTGTTTCTCCGTAAACCTTTACAGAAGCCAGGTTAAGTGCATTAATGACTATAAAGAAGAATAAACTGGAAACCCAGAGTGGTATTTCCGGCCACCAAAAATGAATATAATGTCCAATAGCGGTAAGTTCCGCCATACTTACCAGAATATAGAGAATCCAGTAATTCCAGCCGGAAGCAAATCCTGGAAAATTCCCCCAATATTTGTAGGCGAAGTAGCTAAAACTTCCCGAAACAGGTTCCTGAACTACCATTTCACCCAGCTGACGCATAATAAAAAAGGCAATAATTCCTGCCAAAGCATAGCCTAAGATTACAGAGGGTCCTGCCAGTACCGCAGCGGGTCCAATTCCCAGAAACAACCCTGTTCCTATGGCACCACCAAGCGCAATTAATTGTATATGTCGATTTGTTAATCCTCTAACTAAAGTCTCGTTTTGTCCTGTTTTATTTTCGTTGCTCATTGAATGAATTATTCGGTCGCTAAATATATAAAAACTTTTCAGAGAAATTCACATTCCATGGGGTAAATTGAGAATCTGCTATTAAGCAGACAAGAAAAACCTTAACAATTTACTAAGGCTTTTTCTGCACATAAATAATAAAATCATTGATCTACTTCTGGAAGAGCTTTTAAATCAGTATCAATTGTTTAGTTTGTTGGTACTGCATAAATGATATTTTCTGAATTGTTATCTTAGTTTGAAAGTACTTTTCTATTAGCTTCTTCTGTTTAACAGAAGTTAATGAGATGCTAACTTACCGCTAAAAACAACTACTTAACGAACATATGCTGTAGGTATTTTTCCACAGCATTGTAATGATGTTATGACTTTAAAGAGATGGTATTAATGAATTTCACTGTAGATCTCCAGCAGTTCAACCAAATTGGTAATTTTTAATTTATGATAAACCCTTCTTTTATAAGTTCCTACGGTAGACTCCTCAATGTCAAGAGCATTTGCAATCTCAAGGTTTCCATTTCCTTTTGCCAGAAGATTAAAAACCTGCAGCTCTCTCTCGGATAGATTTTCAATTGCTTTTCGCTTTTTATTTCCTTTGAGCAATTCATTCATGATCTCCGGTGTGTAATAATGGCCGTCTTTGAAAAGAGCTTCCACCACTTTGACAAAATTTTTGGGATCACTCTGCTTATTCAGAAATCCATTGGCTCCTTCTTCAATGTATTGCAGTGCAATATTTTCTTTGTAAGAAGTGAATATGAGGATAAGAGTATCCTCAGAGATTCCTTTGATCTCTTTGACCATTGATTTGAAAAGACTTCCCGGAAGTTCAATATCAAGAATGACCAGATCATATTTTTCGGATTCAATTTTCTGTTTTGCTTCGCTATAAGTTTCTGCAAAATCAACTTCAAGGTGAGTAAAGTTCTTCTCCAGAATCATAGCTGTTCCGATTCTTACCACATGATGGTCATCTGCAATGAGTATTTTTTTTGTCATATTTTAATAAGGATTTTAATGAGGGTTCCATGCGGAGTATTTTGATGAAAAGTCATTTCGGAATTCATCTTTATGAGCAGCTGAACAACCATATGAAGACCTAAACCATAATTTTTAAAAATCATATGCTCATTCTCTTTTTTCTTAAATAACCCGGAATAATACATCATCTGTTCATCGGACATTCCGGTACCGGTATCAGCAATATGGATTTCTACATATGATCCTGTAAAAGCTGATGTGATGGTAATTTCTCCATTTGAAGTATTCTTTACTGCATTATCTATGATGTTGTGGAAAACTGCGAGGAGAACATTCTTATTAAGTTTAATCTTAAGTTGATGGTCACAAAAATTGTAGATAAATGTATTTTTCTGAGCTGCAATTTCTTCGAATAATAATCTTTTGGTTTCAATAAGATCATAAATGGAATACTCTTCTTCCGCACTATTTTGTTGTTTGTATAATTCTGTATATTCTTTAAGACTCAATGTAAATTTATACAGCTGTTCTGAAGTTTTATAAATGCTGTCAAAATATTTTTTCTGAGTTTTGGGATCTTCAGACTGATTGAGTTCCTGTGAAAGAAGGGCAATAAATTTTACAGGGGTGGTAATGTCATGGCTGATGCTTTCGACCAGCTTTTTTTGATAATCGGATTCATTTTTCAGTTTATTATTAGTTTCAAGCAGTTCTTTATCTTTATGATCAAGGGTATTTTTCAGGACTTTATTTTTTAGTCTTAAAAAATTTGTCCTCATCTGAACAATCACCAGAATAATAAAAATGATACTCCCTGTAATCAGGATTTTAAAGAATAAAGTTTGATAGAAATAGGCTTCCACTTCTACAGGGAATGTTTTATAAACGAATTTCCCGGTTTCGGAAGATAAAAATCTAACGAGAAGATTATAAGTACCAGGTTCAATAGTAGCTATCCGGAATGTTTTATCATTTTTGATATTTACCCATGAACTGTCTTCAGTATCAAGTTTAGCCTGTAAATAGACATTTTCCAGATCTGAATAGTAAGGAATGTCTATATAAACTTCTGCGTTTTTATAACCGCATTCAAGAAACAGACTATTTTTCAGCTGAATCATCTTCCCTTTTACTCTTGCCCTTTCCAGATAAAAATCCTCACTTCCGGGATAATAGGTTTTGATATTTTCAGGATAAAAAAACACAAAACCTTCCATGGAAGGAAATACAAGCTGCCCATCTTTCAGCTCATGAGCAGAGGGATTCGCACTTCCGTTGAACTCATTATTCGACAGTCCCTGCTTTTTGGTATAACGGTAATAAGTAATGTCTCCTTTCGGAGTTTTCATGTGTTGCAAAAGAATATTTTTATTGACTTTAAATAACCCATTATTGGAAGAAATCCATAAATTGGAATTCCTATCCTCCATCAAAGAGTGAGCATTCGCCAGAAAATCATTTTTATCGGATGGAACTCTGACCGCTTTTTGATCTTTTATCAAGTAAAGTCCTCTGTTGTATGTCGTAAACCAGATATTCCCATCTTTGGTCCGGATGATTTGTTTTACAGGAAGGCCTTTCCCAATCAGTTTCTCTGTTTTATTTCCGATAAGAGAATAAACATAGATTCCGCCGCTGCTTCCCAGGTAAAGCAGATCTTTGTTATATCTTAAAACAGAATCAATATTATCTTTACAAGGAATAATTCGTTCGATTTCTTTAAAACGATCCTGCTTAAACAGATAGAGATAAGATTCTTTTCCACTGACCAGTGATGCCATATACAGCCCTCCACTTTTATACAGGCCATCAATTTCCTTATTTTGAAAAGAAATGGAATCGTACTTTGTAAATCCTGTATTCTTATACCTTATATGAATGGTATTATTCTCCCGATAAATCAGATTTCCGGTGTTATCCTGCAAAATGTAGCGCTTATCATAAGATTGAGAAGCCGGAAATATTCTTTCTGAAGTATTGGAATAGTATCTGATCCCTTCCTGAGTCAGAACGGAATTACCACCATAAGAAATCCCTGCATAACAGACCTCATCCTGATACGGTAATTTTTTCCTGGAAACAGAGAAATCGGACAGACTTAAGATTTTAAGACCATTAATAGAACTCCCGAGGTATAATTTGTTCATTGCTTCATCATAAAACATCGCTCCGGAAATTTCTTTATCAATATCCTTATAATCCAACAGGTAAGTAAGCTTTAACTTTTTATCTAAAAACTCACTTCTGTATATTTTACCATGACTGATTATGAATACCTGTCCGGTGATCTGCTGCCAATAGATTTTAGTATCAGCATCAGTATACATTAACGGAGTACTGATATAGGAATATTTTCCTTGATACAACTGAAGTATTTTTTTATTCTCAGCATCAGCAACAAAAACGTAATCTCCATGAATGAATAACCTTCTTAGTTTACTACGGGGAAAATTCAGATTAATTTTCTTACTTTTCTTACTTTTCTTATCAACATAAGTAATTCCGTTATCTTCAAAATAGTAAGAGCCACTTTTCATCCTGATAAAATAAGAATCGACGTAAGAAATAAATCTTACAGTAAAATTATTTTTAACAAGTTGTTTATAGACTTTCTGATTGGCTGTTCCCCCAGGCTTAGTAATCTGAACGGATGATACTGCCATCGGTTTTCTTTGAGAAACCAGAAGAAGATCTTTTTCGGAAGCATTAAAAACGGCAATACTATCCTTTTTTATATTTCCGAAAAAATCACCGAAGCTTAAATTTTTAAGTTTGAAATTATTATACTGAACAAAGTTGCTTCCATCATACCGTACAATTCTACCTTCCATAGAAAGCCAGATGAATCCATATTTATCTTTTACAATATCCTTGATACTGTTTTGAGGAAGGCCATTATCCGTGTTATACCATTGGGTAGTATAGTTTTGCCCGTTGACACTTAGAAAAAACAGAAATGAAATAAAGTAGAGAAGCTTCATTCAGTAGGGCAGCGTTATATTTAAGGCAAATATATTATAGAAAATTAAATTTATTGTAAACATTTATCCACAATTATGTGAATTTTTTTCTACATAATTAGATATGAATAATGTATTCATTATAATAAATTTGAAAAACCAAACATTTGTTCCCTCATCAATGTCATGGTCATCAGGCATACTGAAAACACAGTCTTTTTTGTTCACAAAAAAATGATCTCCTTCTGTCCGGGGAGATCATTATTCTATGATAGTTAATATGTAAGTAAAAGTGAAATTCTTATAGGCTATAAAAATTCTTTCGGAACAGAAATATTATTCTTTTTCATGTATTCCAAAAGGTTTTGGTATTTATCTTCATATTCATCATTTCCACACTTATGCGAAATACTACAGATGTCTGATGGCCTGATATCTAAAATATCGGATATTTTAGTCAGTATCTCCAGGTTGATCTTCACCTTGGAATTCTCAATATCGGAATATGCCTTTTGGGAAATGCCCATTTCAAAGGCCATGTACTCCTGCGTAAGATCTCTGCTCCTACGTATTTTCCTGATATTTTGTCCACATACTTTCATCGTTTTTGTTTTAGTAGTTTTCGGTATATTTTAGAAGATTAGCTATTAGCCTCTAACAAAGTTAATAAATACCTTTGGCAAAACATTACACACGTTACATGATATTTATTTTCGGCATAAAAAAGACTTAAAAATACGCCTTTTTTCAGAGAAAATATCACTTCGGTAAACACTATTGGAATTTATGGAGACGCAAAAATTTAATTATGACAATAATATTGTCAGAGCATTCCTCTATGCGACTATCGCATTCGGACTTGTAGGATTTCTGCTGGGGCTTACAGCTGCATTGATGCTTTTTTATCCTGAATTACCTGAATTTTTATTCGGTACGGATGATACAACTATTAAAAGCTTAGCTTCGGGTAATATTCAGGGGCTGATCAATACTCAGGGAGCCATGGGCTTCGGAAGAATCAGAATGCTTCATACCAGTGCGGTAATTTTTGCTTTCGTATGTAACTCTTTTTTCTGCGGTGCTTACTACAGTATGCAGAGACTTCTTAAAACCAGAATGTACAGTGATACCCTTTCATGGATTCACTTCTGGTCATGGCAGTTGATGATTGTGAGCGTTGTTATTACTTTCCTTATGGGAATCAATACTTCTAAAGAATATGCCGAACATGAATGGCCAATCGATATCTTAATTGCATTCTCATGGATCATTTTCGGAATCAATATGTTCGGAACTATTGCTAAGAGAAGAGTAAGACATTTATATGTGGCGATCTGGTTCTATCTGGCAACCTGGATTGCTGTGGCAATGCTTCACATCTTCAATAATCTTGAAGTTCCGTTATCTTTCACAAGCTGGAAATCTTATTCTGTATATGCAGGTGTAAAAGATGCATTAGTACAATGGTGGTATGGGCACAATGCGGTAGCATTCGTATTAACCACCCCTGTATTAGGTCTGATGTATTACTTTATGCCAAAAGCAGCTCAACGACCGGTCTTCTCATACAAATTATCCATTATTCACTTCTGGTCGCTGATCTTCGTATATCTTTGGGCCGGGCCTCACCACCTGCAATATACAGCTTTACCGGCATGGGCTCAGGCGGTAGGAACAGGATTCTCTATCATGCTGATAGCTCCATCATGGGGAGGAATGCTGAATGGTCTTCTAACATTAAGAGGAGCCTGGGATAAAGTAAGAGAAAATCCGATTCTTAAATTCTTTGTAGTAGCAGTTACATGTTATGGTATGGCTACTTTCGAAGGACCTTTATTAGCAACAAAATCATTAAATAAAATAGGTCACTATACCGACTGGGTTATCGGCCACGTACACTTAGGAGCTCTTGGATGGAATGGTTTCATGGCATTCGGAGTGGTATATTATCTGGTTCCGATCATGTGGAGAACATCCCTTTGGTCTAAAAAATTAGCCAACTGGCACTTCTGGTTAGGAACTTTAGGGATCATCTTCTATGCAGTACCTATGTATATTTCAGGATTTACACAGGGATTAATGTGGAAGCAATTCAATCCGGACGGAACTTTATTATGGAAAAACTGGCTGGATACAGTAACTGCAATTATTCCATACTTTAAAATGAGATTCCTTGGAGGTGTTCTTTATTTATCTGGGGCAATTTTAATGGTAGTTAATGTTATCAAAACAATTAAAGCTGGTTCATTCCAGAAAAACGTTCCTGCAGAAGCACCGGCATTAGCCAACATTGGAAGCACAAGAAAAGAAGGCGAAGGCGTACACCTTTGGTTGGAAAGAACGCCTACTCTCCTTTCTGTATTAGCTTTCATCACTATAGCAATTGGTGGATTGGTGGAAATTGTTCCTACCCTGTCACTGAAGCAGAGTGTTCCGACAATTACCGCAGTAAAACCTTATACACCATTAGAACTGGAAGGAAGAGATTTATATATCCGCGAGGGATGTAACTCATGCCACTCACAAATGATCAGACCGTTCCGTGATGAGGTTGTAAGATTTGAAGGAAAAAACGGACAGTATTCCAAAGCGGGAGAATTCGTATACGACAGACCATTCTTATGGGGATCTAAAAGAACAGGACCGGATCTTCACAGAGAAGGAGGAAGAAACCCGGATTCATGGCACTTCAAACATATGTATAACCCAAGAATTACTTCTGCAGGTTCTATTATGCCTCGTTTCCCATGGTTAATCACCAATAAGCTGGACAAAACCCAAATGGTGGACAAAATGAAACTGATGAAAAATGCCTTCGGTGTCCCTTATACAAAAGCTCAGATTGATTCTGCTAACCAATGGGCAGATAACCAGTCAAAAGCAATTGTACAGAGAATTTACGCTGAAGCAACAGACGTAAAAGATCAGATGGTAAAAGAAAAAACAGCAAAAGGTTCTGCCTATGTACCACTTGAACAAAGAGAAATTGTGGCAATGATTGCTTACCTGCAAAGATTAGGTACAGACATTAAAACAACACAGGTACAAACCGCAAGCGTAGAGTAACATTTAAAATTAAACTGCAATGAAAACGAGAACCCCCATTTCAATATATATCGCAACTACGATAGGTTTAACGATCATGGCCTTTGAAATGTTCGCCGGAGATTCAGGATATTTTTCTTCTCCTTTTTTCTGGGCGCTGATATTAATTGCCACTATCCTATTGCTGATTATGAACTCTATTAGAGACCTGGTAGAAAATGAAAGTTTCAACAGATTATCCGAGGAAGAAAAGAAACAATATCTGGAAGAAAAGAAAGTTCCTTATTACCAGAAATTATGGAATTCAGCCTTCAAAAAACAAACCGCTACGGAAGAAAAAGATATTCTTATCGACCATGGTTTTGATGGCATTACAGAACTTGACAACTCCCTTCCGAAATGGTGGATCGGTCTGTTCTGGTTCGGATGTATTTTCTGTGCCGTGTACCTGTTTGCTTTTTCTTTCACAGATTATGCTCATCCGGAAGCAGAATACACCAAAGAGACAAAAACGATGTTAGCTTCCATTGCTGAGTATGAGAAAACTGCACCTCAAATCAATCTGGAATCTGCGAAATACAGTGCTGATAATATTGCAGAAGGACAAGAATTGTTTAAAACAAATTGCGTTACCTGCCACGGTGACGGAGGAAAAGGTGGTATAGGTCCTAACCTTACCGATACCCACTGGATTAATATTAAAGAAAAAAGCTTATTTAAAAATGTATTCTGGATGCTTGAAAACGGCTCACCAAATAACCCTACCATGAGACCTTTCATCAAGGAAGGAACCATTACCGGAAGAGATGCTGAAAAGATTGCCGCTTATATTTATCACATCAACCAGGAAACTGCTCCTATCACTACAGCACAAGGCGGTGCCGCTCCTCAGGGGGAAGAAGTGAAATGGGAAAACGGAAACAACTAAATTATTATTATCTATCATATAAACCATGCCACGCCCCCTTCAACACTACTAACATTTGAATTTCATTTTTGCTAACTAACCTTTTCAACATTAAAAAAATGATAAAAGGGGGCGTTTTTTACAAATAACAATCCTAACTTTGGCTGTCTTACTCAACTATTCACTTGACAACTACAAACTAGAAATTCCATAAAAAGACAGCCAAGGCAGGATTTTTGCATTCGCAAAAGGGTACCACAACAAAGACCAAATAAAATAGTATTATTATCTTTGTTAGAAACCTCATCGCATTTGAAACTGAAAATCAACACCACCAAACTTTTAAGGCGTATTGCAATAACCTTTATTTCAATATTGGTTCTTCTTACCCTGTTGATCCTAAGCTTAAGGCTTCCTGCCGTCCAAAATTTCATCAAAGACAAGCTCATTGTTTATCTGGAGAAAAAAATCAAAACTCCTGTAAGCCTTGAAAGGGTTTACATAGGATTTCCCAACAGCCTTGTCATGGAAAACCTCTACCTCAAAGGACAGGATGTAGACACTCTTCTGGCCGTCAAAAAGCTGGATGTAGGACTGCACATGATGAAGCTTCTTAATTCTACAGCAGATATTACTTCAGTCAATATGGAAGGTGCACGTGCTAATGTAGTACGGAAACCGGATGGGAAATTCAATTTTGATTATATCATTGATGCTTTTGCGTCCAGCGATAAGGAAGAAAGTCCTTCTAAGCCATTTATCATTTCTCTTGATAAAATCAATTTAAAAGATGTTGGGGTAACATTTAACGACCAGCAATCTAAGAATGATATTCAACTTTATTTTAAATCGTTTGATACCAGAGTCAAAACTTTTGATCTCAGCAAAAACAAATATGCCGTTAATGATATCAACCTTGACGGATTAAAATTAAAGTTAAAGCAGGGACTGGTAGAAGAAGTTGCAGAAAAGGTAGAGAAAAAAGTAGATTCTCTCAATGAAAAGAAGCCTATGAATATTGGCTTAAGAGGAATAAAACTTACTCATTTCGACATTGATTACGGTGATGAAAATACCAAAACATTTGCAAAAGTTATCTTCAAAGAACTGAGTACAAAGGTCAATAAACTGGATCTTGAAAACAATGCTTACAATGTAGCCAATGTATTCCTTTCCGGCGCAGATATTAATGCCAACCTTTATCTTCCGGCTCAGAATGCCAATCCTAAAACAACAAAAGAACCTGAAGTTTCCAAAACCTCTGATAAGGATAAAGCCATGAAACTTCTCTTAGGAAAACTTGTTTTGAACGATGTAAAAGTCAATTATAACAATACTGCCATTGCTCCAACTAAACAGGGAATGGACTTCAATCACCTCAATTTTTCAAAAATGAATATTGAGGTAAGAAGCTTCAAAATGGAGAACAACACCTTTGCAGGAACCGTGAATTCTGCAGAAATTAAAGAAGGCAGAGGACTGGATATCCAGAAATTCAATACGGATTTTGTGTACGCAGAAAAAGAAGCCTATCTCAAAGATCTTTATCTTCAAACTCCTAAAACGCTATTGCGTGATGAGGTTATTTTAAACTATAACTCCATTGATCAACTTAGCAAAAACTTAGGTGCAGTCAAGATTTCAGCCAATATTAAAGATTCAAAAATAGGGTTTTCTGACATTCTGAATCTGGCTCCGACTTTAAAAAATACGGTTCCGTTCAACAAATATCCGAACGCTATTCTCAATGTCAATGCAAATGTAAAAGGAAGTGTTAATGATCTTCTAATTCAGGATCTTAAGGTTTCCGGGCTTGATCAGCTGAGAGTAATGGCTTCCGGAAAAATCAAGAATGCGATGAATCCTGATCAGTTGTATTATGATTTGAGAATCGGGGAATTTTCTTCCAATGCCAAAACGATATTTAATCTTATCCCTAAAAATACAATTCCTTCCAATATTTCCCTTCCTTCCCATTTCAGCATTAAAGGAAATGCGAAAGGAACAACGAAAGTAGTGAATACAGATCTCAACCTCTACTCTACTTTGGGGAACGCTGCGATCATCGCACAGGTAGACATGCGAAGAAAAAATCATGAATTGTATGATGTAAAAGCCAATCTTCAGGGTATACAGGTTGGAAAAATTATTCAGAATAAAGATATTGGTCCTCTCACAGCCCAAATTGCTGCGAAAGGAGAAAGCTTTGATTTTAAAAATGCCAATGCAGACTTAAAAGGTCATGTTGCTTCCGCAGTTTACAAAGGATATCGTTATCAAAATATGAACCTTACCGGAAAGATCAAAAAAGGAGCTTATCATGTGATTGTGGATTCAAAAGACCCGAATGCCAGTTTACAATTGACCGCTTCGGGCGTTTATGATGAAAAAAATCCTACGGTAAAAGTGAATGGAGAAGTTATCAAACTGGATGTCAACAAACTTGGCTTCTACGAAAAACCGATGATTATTGCCGGAAAAATTGATGGAGATTTCACCAGCTTAGATCCCAATAATCTGAATGGATATTTAAACCTTCAAGATTTTGCTTTCTCAGATAACAAAGAGGTTTATCCCGTACAGGAAGTCAATCTGAAAGCTTCCTCTACTACAGATTCTACTCAGATTATTTTCAATTCTCAGATTGCAGATGTGGAGTTGAAAGGTAAATATAAATTGACTCAGATTTTTGGTGCTTTAACGAAAACCGTGAATCAGTATTACCAGTTCCAGAAACCGGATAAAAAACAGAAGATTGATCCTGGGCAACATTTTACTTTTACAGCAAAAATTAAAAATGATGATCTGATCAGAAAGTTTGTGCCGGATCTGAAAGATTTTGAAACCATCAATATTGTCGGGAATTATGATGCAGATTCTCAGAAAATTGAAATTGACGGACAAATTCCACGATTATTATATGGTGAAAATACCATTGAAAAAGGGGCTTTAAAAGTAACGAATGAAAATCAGGCATTACAATACAGCCTGAATGTTGCTGCCTTGAAAAGCTCAAGTTTTTCTTTAAACAAAATCAATATTGACGGAGATGTTGCAGACAATACCATCCGATACAACGTCACCACAAAAGACGAAAAAGATGCTACCCAGTTCCTGATTGCAGGAAGTGCAAAATCGTTGAATGATATTACTGAAATATCTCTGAACCCGAACGGATTGAAACTGAATTATACAGATTGGAATGTTGCAGAGAATAATAAAATCCAGGTCAGCAACAAAGGTATTCTGGCAGATAACTTCATTCTCTCCAATGGAAACAGCCAAATTGCGGTTCAGTCTGAAAGCAGTAATCCAAGCAGTCCTTTGAATATTTCGTTGAAAGATTTTAAAATCGAAACCATTACGGAACTGATTAAAAAAGATACGGTTCTGGCAAGAGGAACCATTAACGGAACAGCGCAGCTTCGTGATGTTACTAGAAATATGACATTCACTTCCGACCTGAATATTTCGGACTTAATTGTGTATGGAAGTCCTGTCGGAAATCTTGCGGTAAAAGTGAATAATGCCTCACCGAAGATTTTAAATGCAGATATTGCTCTTTCCGGAAATAACAATGACGTAAAAATCCTTGGAGATTACAATACTTCGTCCAGTACTTTCGACCTGAATATGGCGATCAACCAGCTTCAGATGAAGAGTATCCAAGGGTTTTCTATGAATGCCATTACCAATACGGAAGGTTATCTTTCAGGAAACTTAAAGATCACCGGAACTACAGATAAACCAAATATTTTAGGAAAAGTAAAATTCAATGATGCAGGGTTGGAAATTGCCAAAACAGGAAGTGATTTCAGACATCTGAGTGATGAAATAGATTTTACCAGCCGTGGAATTGAGTTTGATCAATTCAAGGTCAAAGATAAAGACGGAAATGCTCTTGTTGTGGACGGGCAGGTTCTTACCCAAACGTACAGAGATTTCGCTTTTAATCTGGATGTAAATGCCAAAGACTTTAAAGTTGTCAATTCAGAAAAGACCAATGACGCGATGATGTATGGTATTCTGGCTATTGATGCCGGCCTTCATATCCGTGGAAATCTGGATCTCCCTAAAGTAGACGGAAAACTGAATGTGGCAGACAACACAGACTTCACGTTCGTACTTCCTCAATCTTCCCCATCTTTACAGGAAAGAGATGGAATTGTAGAATTTGTGGATCAGGATCAGGTAGTTTTAAATAAAACAATTAAAGCAGATTCTCTTGACTCCAAAAGCCGCATCAAAGGAATGGATGTGAATGTCAACATTGAAGTCAGCAGAGAAGCCAAACTTTCTATTATTATTGATAAAGTAAACGGTGATTTTGTCAAACTTCAGGGAGAAGCAGAATTGACCGGTGGAATTGATCCTTCAGGAAAAATGACATTAGTAGGCGTTTATGAAGTTGAAAAAGGAAGCTACGATCTTTCTGTAAGTTTGCTTAAACGTAAATTCGATATTCAGAAAGGCAGTACGATCACCTGGACTGGTGAGCCAACGATGGCCCAAATGGATATTACAGCAGTTTATAAAACGGAAGCAGCACCTATTGATCTTGTAGAACAACAGGTGGGCACAGAAAATGGCGGAACTTCTCTCATGAATCAATTTAAACAGAGAATACCATTCAATGCTTTATTGAAAATGAAAGGAGAGCTTCTGAAACCTCAGCTTACGTTTGACATTACTACGGAAGAAAAGAATAATTCCGTATCCACGAATGTAAAAGATGTTGTCGATCAGAAACTTGCCCAGCTCAGAACCCAGGAGTCTGAAATGAACAAACAGGTATTTGCCTTATTGCTTCTGAACCGTTTTATCGGGGAAAATCCATTTGAAAGCGGTGCCGGAATGTCTGCGGAGACTATGGCAAGACAGAGTGTAAGTAAAATTCTTTCTCAACAGCTGAATAACCTTGCTTCCGGACTGATTAAAGGAGTAGATCTTAACTTCGGTCTTGATTCTACGGAAGATTATTCCACTGGAGAGAAAAATACCAGAACCGATCTGAATGTAGATATCAGCAAAAAATTATTGAACGATCGCCTGAAAGTGACGGTAGGAAGTAATTTCGGACTGGAAGGCCAGGCTCGTCAGAATGAAAACATGACGAATATTGCAGGGAATGTTTCTGTAGATTACAGCCTTTCCAAAGACGGAAGGTATATGCTTCGTGCTTACCGTAAAGATGAATATCAGGTAGCTCTTCAAGGACAGATCATAGAGACCGGAGTAGGATTCATTATTACATTGGATTATGACAAGTTCCGGGAGATTTTCCAGAAATCAAAAGAGAAAAAGCCGAAAAAAAATCAAAATAACCAAGTGGTAGAATTTAAATAATGAGTAAGAAGTTCCATATATATTGTAAGTATCTGTTGGTTTCCGGAATGGCATCCACGATAGTCTCGTGCAGCAACACCAGGTTTTTGAAAGAAGGCCAGATGCTGTACACAGGCGCCAAAGTAAAGATTGAAAACGACACGATTTCCAAAAAAGAAAAAAAAGATCTTCAGACGGCGCTGGAAGAGAGCCTTACGCCAAAACCCAATTCTACATTTTTGGGGATGCGTCCCAAGCTGTATTTTTATAATATCGCTAAAGAGCCGAAAAAGGATAAAGGTTTTAATTACTGGCTTAAATATAAAATAGGTGAAAAGCCTGTATTGTTAGGTGATGTAGACCGTGAGTTCAATAAAGATATCATTGTCAATTATTCTGAAAACAAAGGGTATTTCAATGCTAAAGCTTCTTATGATACGGTTTCAAAAAATAAAAAAGCTCAGGTTATTTATACCTTAAGACCAGGTTCCAGATATCTGATTGACGGGGTAAAGTTCCAGAAAGATTCTACATTGGTGAACCAGGAAATTCAGGGTCTAACAAAAAGAACGTTACTTAAAAACGGAAGACCATTTGATCTTGATGTCATCAAAGCAGAAAGAGAAAGAATTGATAATGGTTTAAAGGAAAGAGGTTTTTATTACTTCCATCCTGATAATATTATCGTGCAGGCAGACAGTACAGTAAGCAAAGATCATAAGGTAGAGCTTAACGTAAAACTGAAAGACAATACTCCGGATTTAGCAACGCAGCAATTCAGCATTAATAACGTTATTGTATTTCCTAATTATAATATCCAGGATGTAAAAGAGGGAAAATACAGTATCCCAATGGATAAAGATTCTCTTTCCAAATATGCTTTTGATGATATTTACGTTATTGATCCTCAGCATAAATTCAAACCGAAAATTTTTGACAGAGCATTATATTTCAAAAAAGGTGATCTGTACAACCGTTCCAATCACAATCTTACGCTAAACCGACTGATCAGCCTTGGTGTTTTCAAGTTTGTAAAAAATGAATTCATTGTATCAGATTCGTTAAGTCATAAGTTTGATGCGTATTATTTATTAACGCCAAGACAAATCCAGTCGCTTCGTCTGGAAGCATTGGGAAGAACCAATTCTGCCAACTATGCAGGTAGTGAGCTGAATCTGAACTGGACCCACCGAAACTTCTTCAGAGGCGCAGAACAATTCAAAGCAGCGATCTTCGGAGCTTTTGATTTCCAGATGGGAGGTGCTCAGGATGCCAATAATATTTTCCGTGCTGGAGCGAATGCACAACTTTCCATTCCAAGAATTGTGGCACCTTTCCGTTTTCATTCTTCAAGTGAGTTTGTTCCGAGAACGAATATTACTTTGGGCTATGAATTCCAGAACAGAACAAAATATTATACCTTAAATAACTTCACCGGATCATTCGGATATCTATGGAAAGAAAATGCGAGAAAAGAACATGATCTGAAAGTGATTGATATTACATTGGTATCTCCGGCAAATGTTACCGATGAATATAAAGTTAAATCTTCCAAAAATCCAGCTATGCAGCGAATTGTTGATAAACAGCTAATTTTTGGACCAACGTATTCTTATACCTATACCAATACCATGCTGCCAAAGACCAATACCATTTATTATAAAGGGACGCTTGATCTTGCAGGAAATATTACAGGTTTGGTAACAGGAGCAGATGTAAAAAAAGATAAGGAAAAGAAAATATTTGGTATTCCTTTCAGCCAGTATGTAAAGATGGAAAATGATTTCAGATTCTATCATAAGTTCACTGAAAAATCTTCATTGGCTACAAGATTTATCGGAGGAATCGCCTATCCATACGGAAATTCAGAATTTGTTCCTTTCTCTAAACAATTTTTCTCAGGAGGAAGCAACAGTATCAGAGCATTCCGCGCAAGAACATTAGGCCCGGGAAGTTTTGATCCGAGAACTCTGGAGCCTGGTACTTATTTTGACCAGTCTGGAGATATCAAATTGGAATTAAATGCTGAGTACAGAGCCAATCTTTATAAATTTTTAAATGCTGCCGTTTTTGTAGACGCCGGAAATATCTGGCTGCTTCACGATGACAAAGACAGACCGGGCGCTAAATTTTCAAAAGACTTTTTAAATGAAATTGCGGTGGGTGCCGGAGTAGGTCTGAGACTGGATTTTTCAATCCTGATTCTAAGACTGGATCTTGCAATGCCACTGAGAGTTCCTTACTATCAGAAAGGAGACAGATGGGCCTTCGATAAAATCAATTTCGGAGACTCAAGCTGGAGAAAAGATAATCTTGTTTTAAATATTGCCATCGGATATCCATTTTAATATGATCAATACTGCTAAATTTTTCTGGGAAGTTCTGAAAGACACATTCACTGAATGGAACAATTCTACTGCATCAAAAGATTCAGCAAGTCTTGCGTATTATGCCATCTTTTCTATCCCGGGATTATTGATCATTATTATCTGGGTTCTTGGAAATTTCTTTGGGGAAGAAGCCATTCGTGGGCAAATCAGTAGCCAGATCAGTGGTATTATGGGACCGGATGTAGCGAAAAGCATTGAAGGTATGCTCGCTGGTGCTCTTATTGATAAAAAGAATATTTTTATGAAGGCGGTTGGAGTCGGATCATTGGTTTTCGGTTCTACTACGCTCTTCTTTCAGCTTCAGCATTCATTAAATACACTTTGGGAAGTAGAAGCTGCACCCAAAAAAGCATTACTCAAATTTTTACTGGACAGAGCCAATTCTTTAGGGATGATTCTTATCCTGGGATTTCTTCTGATGATTACCATGATTTTATCTTCTCTGATCAGTCTGTTTAATACGATTATCACCCAATATTTTGGCTTTGAAACCTATATGTTGGTAGAAACCGTGAATTTCGCTGTAGGCTTTGGACTTGTCATGCTCTTATTTGCTTTAATGTTTAAAGTTCTGCCTGATGTTTTGGTCAGCTGGAAACCGGTATGGAAAGGAGCTTTTCTAACTACTGTTTTATTTACCCTTGGAAAATTTTTATTAAGTCTTTATTTCAATCAGGTAAAACCTACTTCAGCCTTTGGTGCTGCCGGAACAGTTATTCTGATTATGATGTGGATCAATTATTCCTGTATGCTAATATTCTTCGGCGCAGAATTTACTAAAGTATATACTTACAAAAAGGGATATAAAGTAGTTCTTTCCAAACATGCACGTTGGACTCCTGCTAAGTTGTATGCGGATAGTTTGAAACAGATGCACGGTGAAAGTAATGATAAAAAGTAGATTCGGGTTGCGGGCTTCGAGATTTTTGAGATATTCCTGATACGTGATTATTGATATAAAAAAACCTCCTGGAAAAATTCAGGAGGCTTTCTATTTTTACATTCTGTTTACGGTTCCGATTCCCAGCAATTCTAACGATTTTTTGATCGTCTTTGCTGTGATATCTGAAATATTCAAACGGAATTGTTTTACATTTTCATCTTCCTGATTCAGGATTGGATTATTCTGATAGAAAGAGTTGTATGCTTTCACAAGGTCATAAACATAGTTGGCAACTAAAGCAGGACTTAATGTTTCCGCTGATTTAGCCACTACAGTTTTAAAGTTGGTCAACTGCATAATCAATTCTTTTTCAGATTGATTCAATTCAATATCAGCAGTTTCGGACTGTAAAGCACCTGCTTTTGACAATAATGACTGAATACGTGCATAGGTATACTGAATAAACGGACCTGTATTTCCATTGAAATCAATACTTTCTGCAGGGTTGAAAAGCATTTTTTTCTTAGGATCTACTTTAAGCATGAAATATTTTAATGCTCCCAGTCCTACCGTTTCATAAGATACTTCTTTATCTTCTTCTGAAAGGTTTTCTAGTTTTCCTAATTCCTGAGCTTTAGATTTTGCTGTTTCATACATTTCCTGCATCAGGTCGTCTGCATCTACTACAGTTCCTTCACGGGATTTCATTTTACCTTCAGGCAATTCAACCATTCCGTAAGAAAGGTGGAACAACTGATCTGCCCATTCATATCCTAATTTTTTCAGGATTTTAAATAAAACCTGAAAATGATAATCCTGTTCGTTTCCTACAGTATAGATCAGTTTCTGAATATCATTTTGCTTAAAACGCTCAACTGCCGTTCCAAGATCCTGAGTCATATAGACTGAAGTACCGTCTGAACGAAGTAACAGCTTCTGATCAAGCCCTTCATCTGTAAGGTCACACCAAACAGAACCGTCTTCTTTCTGATACAGAACGCCTTTATCCAACCCAGCCTGAATAAGATCTTTTCCTAAAATATAAGTATTGCTTTCATACTGAACCTGGTCAAAGTCAACACCTAATCTCTTATACGTTTCATTGAATCCTTTGTAAACCCATGAGTTCATTTCTGCCCAAAGTGCTCTTACTGTTTCATCTCCATTTTCCCAATCCAACAGCATCTTCTGAGCTTCCTTCATTACCGGAGCGTCCTTTTTAGCCTGCTCTTCTCCTACCCCTTGTTCTACAAGCTCTGCAATTTCTTTTTTATAGTTTTTGTCAAATTCTACATAGTAGTTTCCAACAAATTTGTCTCCTTTTGTATTGGTAGTTTCAGGAGTTTCTCCTTTCCCGAATTTCTCCCAAGCCAGCATAGACTTACAGATATGAATACCTCTATCATTGATGATCTGAGTTTTGATTACATCATATCCAGCTTCTTTTAAAATTTGAGCAACTGAGAATCCTAATAAATTATTTCTTATATGTCCCAAGTGCAATGGTTTGTTGGTATTCGGTGAAGAATATTCTACCATTACCGTAGCATTTTTCTTTTCTATAGTGGAGAAATTCTTGCTTACAGATCTGAAGTTATCCACAAACAATTGATTTTTCACCTTCACATTAAGGAAGCCTTTTACTACGTTAAAGCTTTCAAAAAGATCCGTTTCTGTCAAAGCTTCACCCAATTCAACCCCAATGCTTTCAGGGTTTTTCTTCAATTGTTTTACCAACGGAAAGGTAACAATGGTAAAATCACCCTCAAATTCCGTTTTATTTTCCTGAACTTCCAGCTTGATGTCTTTTAACTGATATACATTTAAAATAACCTCCGAAAGTTTTTGTTCTATAATATCTTTAATATTCATGTGTTCATACTTATTTTTTCAAAGGCCACATGCGATAGCCCGTATTTCATTTCAAAATTTTGAAGTACAAATATACGGAAATTAAAAAACCGCCCGAAGGCGGTATAATATGAATGTTGTTAATACGTTTTAATTCTTATCCCAGAAAAGTTTTACAGTTTGTTTATCACCCCCTATTGCAGTTGCCGCTTCCGCAACATTTGTACTATTAATAGAATATTCTTTAATAGGGTATAGAACTCTAACTGGAGGAAGAGGTGAATAGGCCATATTATCAAGTCTTCTGTTAAAAGTCCAAGCTTCAAATCCTCTGTTATACATTGCTATCCAAGCTTCATTTCCAATAATTTTTTTCCATGGCTGACCGCTAGCCGATTGGACAGAATAATTATGTGTAGCTAAATAAGCTGTTTTATCCACAGTATTTACTTTCCAATGATCCATTGATGCAGCAATACCTTGATCAAAATGCATAGCTGCTGTTCCCACCGCATATCCTCTAGCAGCCGCTTCAGCTAATAAAAATTTGATTTCAACATAATCAGTTAAATATCCTAAGCCATCTGCTACAGATATTGACGGGTTTATCAGTGATAAAGTTTGGGCTGCAGTTGGATTTAATCCAAATACCCCTCCAACATATTGTCCTGCATTATCACCACTAGCTGCAGTAGTGAAATATTTACCTATGCGCGGGTCATTATTATTTTTCAGATAAGTAATAATTGTATTTGTAGCACAAAAATCTACTCGCCCTGAAAGCACTAGGTCTTCATATAGAGGAGATGTAAATACTCCTGTAGGCTGGTATTTGATTATAGCACTGTCATCATTAGAAGCAAAAACTCCAGAGTTATAAGCAGATTCAACTGTACTCTTAGAAAGTGCAGCATCTACGTCGGCTAAATTCATTCCTAATTTTAGCTTTATAGAATTCATCAACTTTTTCCATTTAACAATATCGCCACCATATATAATATCATCAGAGCCAAATCCTGCGGATGAAGTATTAAGAGCACTAATATCCGCATTAATTCTTGCTAAGAGATCCAAGTAAATTGTTTTAGCATCATCATATTTTGGTGATAGATATTCATCTACTTTTAATGATTGAGAATAGGGGATGTTTCCATAGCTATCAACTAATATCTGATAGAAATACACCTGCATAGCATCTACCATAGCTAACCTGTTTTTTTTCACATTAGCATCTACTGGCTCATTAGCTATTATAATTTTAGAGGTATTTAAAGAATTTAATGCATAATATAACTGATTCCAATGAGCATCTGCAACATCTCTCCTTCTAAAGTTCATTCTTGTACCTTCTCTATAAGTTACATCAGCTAATTGCTGAGTCAAATGTCTGAAAACACTTCTATTAACATTTAAGGTATTCATTTGATTCATCCCAGTAACAACTCCGGAAGAAAATAAGTATCCACTAGGTGGATTGTCTATTGGAGCTTTTGGGTTAACATTCAAAGACTCTAGATCGCCGTCGCAAGAAGTTAACATCAATAAAGCACTTCCAAGTATTAAAAATATCTTTTTCATAATTTCTATTAAAATTTAGCCGTAAAATTAAATCCAAACGTTCTTACAGTTGGCATTGCTCCCACCGAGTAACCTCTCGACAGTAAACCTGCTCTCAATCCAGACTCTGGATCAGCATATGGTAAATTTTTATGGATAATCCATAAGTTTCTTCCTATGATAGAGAATTTCATATCATTAATGAATGTTCTATCATACCATTTTTTAGGAAGATTAAATGTTAAAGAAGCTTCTCTTAACTTAATAAATGATGCATCATAAACAAATGCTTTTGCCGGCATTACAGAAATTCCTCCCATAAGCTCGCCTGTATCTGCTATTGGAATTGGAGTTGTATTAGGTGTTCCATTAGGATTCACTCCCGCTAATACTATATTATTTCTGTCAGGGAAAGCTGTTTCAGGATAAATTCCTGTACCCATTCCATAATAAAGGTCGGTAGAGAAAATATCTCCTCCTTTTTGTCCATCTATTAAGAAACTTAAGCTAACTCCTTTGTATGTAAATGTATTTCTTATACCTCCGATCCAATCAGGATTGATATTACCAATAACCTGATCTTCTTTTCTTGCATATACACCATCTTCTACAACAGGTTGCCCATTAACATATACATAATCAGTCCCTTTAATAATTCCAAAAGGCTGTCCTACATATGCATTATAAGTAACCTCTCCTTGTACCTGCTGTAATAATAAGTTATCTAATCCTTCAGTTAGCTTTAATACACTACTCTTGTTTTTAGACCAGTTAATATTAATATCCCAGCTAAAATTGTCAGATTTGAATGGAGTCGCGTTAAGGGCAACTTCAATACCTTTATTCTGGATTTCTCCAGCATTAATCCATTTTGATGCATAACCGGTAGATGTAGAAACATCAGCTCTTACAATCTGATCTGTAGTACGAGTATCATAATAAGCAACGTCAAAGCCAATTCTATTTTTAAAGAAATTTGCTTCTACACCTACTTCAAATTCGTTAGAAGATTCAGGTTTAAGATCACGGTTATTCTTAACAGTACTGTTACTAACCATAGGAATTTTTCCAAAAATACCTAGGATTCTGTATTGGTCCTGTAATCTGTAATTATCTGTAGATTTTCCTACTTTGGCAAAGTTTCCTCTTAATTTTAAGAAAGAAAGCCAGTCCTGATTAATTAGATTAGATAAAATAATTGATGCAGAAACAGAAGGATAACCATATACATTGTTATTTTGTCCAAGATTTGAAGATTTGTCAACTCTATATGACCCTTCAATAAAATAGGTGTCTTTATATCCTAAGGCAGCCTGGATATAAGCTCCCATTGTAACACTTTTTGCTAAATCTTCCTGAGTAGGCAATGGAGCTTCTGCCGTATTATTTAAAGCCCATACATTGGGTAATATTAGCCCTCCTTCAGTTGAGTTACGCACTCCTTCCATACTATTTCTTCTATAGCTCGCACCTAACAATCCATTTAAACTTAACTCATTTTCAAATTTTTTGTTATAAGCTCCATATAAATCAAAATTTAATTCAGAAGATCTAAGATTTTCAAGCTCATAACCGGATGAAACGGATTTTCCTGAAAGTCCAAATGATTCTGGCATACTTCCTAACTGCTTTCTTGTTTGATTCTTTTGATCATAAGAATCAGAAGAAGCTCTACCGGTAATAGTAAGGTTTGGATTTACTTTATAGTTTAACAATACATATCCAAAGAATCGGGTTCTATCATCTGTTTGGTAGTTTTCATAACGGTCAAAATATGGGTTGTTCCAATATTTCGGATTACCATCATTTGCACTGGTTCTGTTCCATGTTATATTTCTTCCAGAATTACGATAAGCGTCCCTTAGTGAATAAACATCCACGTTATTCTGCCACCATTGTCTAAATCCAGTAATGATATTATCTCCATATCCAGTAGAGTTTCTACCTTTTGTATTTTGAATCGTTAAGGATGTATAGGCAGTAACATCAAACTTATCATTAAATTTATGATTAAATTTTGCAGAAATTGTATTCTTCTTTTGTTCTGAATTAGGTAATACACCATTTGAAAGGAAATTGGTGTAGTTAACTAAAATATTAGAATCGTTACTACCGGATTCCAAACTTACAGTATTCACATAGTTTGTTGCTGTTTCAAAAAAAGATGCAGGGGTATGCTTTGCTGCCGTCCATGAATATGCTTTTCCAAAGTTAGGTGAATTAGGATCGTATGAATCCCACTGGTAAACCATTAATTTCGGATCAAACGGCATCCCTATTGACGCATCATCATAAAAAGGTGCATATAAGTTTCCGGCATCATCTTCATCAAAATATTGCCCATAACCAGCTCCATATTTATCCTGATATTTTGCAAATGTAGTTTTATCAATAGTACCTACCTGTATTTCAGAAGATAAAGTAACACCTACTCTACCTTGTTTTGAACGACCTTTTTTGGTAGTAATCAATAATACCCCATTTCCAGCTCTTTCACCATAAAGGGCAGACGCCGCTGCACCTTTCAGAACATTTATACTTTCGATATCAGCCTGATTTATATCCGATAGGTTATTCCCATAATCATATCTGTCACTATAATTATTCCTATTATCCAACGGTACTCCGTCAACAACAATCAGCGCCTGGTTATTAGAGACAATTGACTTATTCCCTCTGATAACGATGTTAGCGGACCCTCCAAAGTTTGTTGTTGTTGAAATATTAAGACCTGCAGCTTTACCAACCAACTGGTTCGCAATATTACCAGTATTTACTCCTTCAGTAATAGCATCTGCCTTAATTTGTTGTGTGGAATACCCCAAAGATTTTTTTTCTCTTTTAATCCCAAGTGCAGTTACCACCACACCTTCAATCTCCTTTGTCTGAGTAGCTGTATCATTTTTCTTCTGCTGTGCATTTACAATCGCAACGGAAGAAGATAATACAACAACAAGAAGACTCATTGTTATTTTCTTCATATCAAATTAATTTTGTACGCTACAAATTTGTAAAACTTTCTTAATAACACAAAGAAAAAAACAAAAAAATTGTCAATATTTCAATATTAAACAAAAAAAACAGACAAAAAAATACTATTTTTTGTTAAAAAAAACATTTTTAACAAAAATAAAACATTGAGATATTATATTTTTTTAAGAAATATTAACAATAATAAATATTTATATTATCTATAAAAAAATTCACATAAAAAACATCAATCAAATAATTATCAATAAGTTACATAGCATAAAAAAGTTAAAAAAAAAAAAAAAAGTCAAAATACAATGCAATACATAGAATATTTCCTGCCACAAAACCAGAATAAATCATCCAGAAATTGAGAAAATAACATATTTAATTACCAGAATCCGAATAGAAATAAATAATAACTGAAATAATGATAATTATAAATCGCATAAAATACTTTCCTCTAAAATTTATATTTTTGCAGTATAGATACAATTCATGGAGCTAATAAAAAACTGGTCAAATCTTTATATTGAGGCCGGATGTGATGAAGTAGGAAGAGGATGTTTAAGTGGTCCGGTGGTAGCTGCAGCGGTAATTTTAGATGATGATTTCAAACAAAACCTGGTGAATGATTCCAAAAAATTAACGTTCAAAACGCGTATGGAACTGGATAGTTACATCAAAGATAATGTGAAAAACTATGCTATTGCAGAATTACCACCTTCCTTTATTGACGAACATAATATTCTTAATGCAAGTATTCATGCAATGCACCGTGCTTTGGATCAACTGACAATAACTCCTGAGCTTATTTTGGTGGATGGAAATAAATTTCATCCTTATAACTACATCCCGCATCAATGCATTATCAAAGGAGACTCCAAGGTTTTATCTATTGCTGCAGCCTCTATTCTTGCCAAAAATTATAGAGACAAGTTGATGATTCAACTTCATCAAGAACATCCTGAATATGGTTGGGACACCAATTTTGGCTATGCCACAAAAAAACATCAGGAAGCGCTTATTAAACATGGACCGACCCGATATCACAGACAGTCTTTCAGACTGAAATATGATTAAAAGTAAATGATTTTTCAATTATTAAATTTTCATCCACTGATTGAGAATTTAAAACTATTCTAAATAAATTTCAAATAAAAAAAAGAGAAGCAATTATTAAAATTGCTTCTCTTTTTTAGCTTATAGTTTAAGAATTATTTCTTCTTATTTCTTTGTTGTTCCTGAGCTTTTTGCTGCTCCTGAGCCTTCTCCATCATTTCTCTCATTCTCTTCTGGAATTTGCCTTCTGCTTTCGGTTTTTCCTTATTAGACTGAATCTGGGCATGGATTTTCTTTTCATCCAGGATCAAATATTTAATAACAAGGATGATTAGAATGTTAATCGCATTCGATACAAAATAATACCATGAAAGTCCTGAAGCCGAAGTATTAAGGAAGAACAGGAATGTAATCGGGAAGATATACATTAATACCTTCATGTTTGGCATTCCTTCCTGCTGAGGCTGCTGCATATTTCCTGAAGTCATAACAGTATAGATTAAAATAACAACTGTACAGGCTAAAGCGAAAATACTTAAGTGGTCTCCAAGGAAAGGAACTTTAAACGGAAGCTTGATCAAATCATCATACGCTGTCAAATCTTTGGCAAACCAGAACCCTTGGCCTCTAAGATCAATAAAGTTCGGGAAGAAACGGAACAAAGCATAGAAGATAGGAATCTGAACTAATGCCGGTAAACATCCAGCCATCTGATTCACTCCGGCTTTTCTGTACACTTCCATTGTGGCCTGCTGTTTCTTCATTGGATCTGCATCCTTAAATTTGGCATTCACTTCGTCAATTTCCGGACGGATCACCTTCATCATTGCACTAAGCTTGTGCTGCTTATACATAATTGGTGAAAGGATCAGTTTCACAATGATCGTCATTACAAAAATTACCCAACCTGCTGATAATCCCCATGCAGCAATAATGCTATATAACCACATGAAGAAATAACGGTTCATTGCTCCGATAAACGACCAGCCTAAAGGAAGAATTTCATCAAAATTCTTATCGTAAGATTTAAGCAATGGCAAATCCAATGGCATAAAATACCATGTGAAATCCTGGTTCAGCTCACTTCCAGTCATCTGAACGAAACCTTCATAGTTGAATTTCTTCAAATACTCTCCTTCTTCAACATTTTCCTGGTTTCCTTTACTTTGGGTAAATCCGTTTTTAGCTTCGATTACTGAAGAGAAAAACTGCTGCTTTACACCAATCCAGTTAAGGGTTTCTTTTTCTTCTTCCATTGTGGTTCTCCCATCATAATCATAATCTTTATAATTATTGAAAGCATAAGAAAATTCTGAGTGAGACTGCTCCTGAGCTCTACCTTTTTCCAGATTTCTTACATTATAATCCCAGATAAAATCTGCTTTATTATCAGAAGTAATTTTAGAAAGCCCCTGAGTTCTTACTTTAAAATCCAGAGTATATTTGGGTAATAGCGTGTAAATGAATTGAATGACAGCACCATTGTAATCTGCAGTTAAGGTTACCGCATTTCCATTAACAGCTGGTGAGAAAACTAAATCTTTAGTATTAACGATTTTTCCTGTTTTATCTTTAAACTGAAAACCGTAGTTTGAGTTATTCTTAGTGATCAGATAAAGCGGCTGATCTGCATTGTCTGTTTTGTGGTTGTAGGCTTTATAATTTAAAAGTTCTACTTTGGAAACCTGTCCTCCTAAGCTTGAAAATTCAAGTTTTAATTCGTTATTTCCAAGACTTGCTGTCTGGATTGCATTAGGAGTTACATTTGGATTGATATTGCTTGCCTGAGTTTGCTTTACGGCATTTTTTGCCTGTTCCGTTTTCTGCTCCTGAGCTTTCAACTCCGCTTCTTTTGTTTGTTTGTTCTGGAAATAGAACATAAAACCGAAGAGAACAAGGCATAAAACCGCGAAACTAATCATTTGCTTCTTATCGATTCCGTTGTTTTGTTGCATTTTATTTTATATTAAAATTTTAAATTTAAAATGTACGTACGGGTGTACATAATTTGAGCTGACAAAAATACTGTTTTTTTATCAAAACTCTATGCTTTACGTTGTTACTATATAATAAACTCAAGCTGAGAATAATCAGCCTGAGTTTATGGGTAGACGTTTATGATAAAATTTTACCTTATTTCTTTTCGCAAGCTTTGATGAAAGCTCTGAATAGCGGATGCGGTGTTGCTACCGTACTCTTATATTCCGGGTGATACTGAACTCCCACATAGAATGGATGATCAGGTAGTTCCAGCGCTTCTACCAAACCTGTTTCAGGGTTGGTACCTGTAGCAAGGAAACCATTCTTTTCAAATTCCTGAAGATAATCACTATTGAATTCATAACGGTGACGGTGTCTTTCAGAGATATTTTTGTTTCCGTAGATATCGTATAATTTAGAACCGTTTTTCAATGAGCACTTCCATGCTCCAAGACGCATTGTTCCTCCTTTATCTACTACATTTTTCTGTTCTTCCATCAAAGAAATTACAGGATCAGGAGTAGCGGTATCAAATTCCATAGAGTTTGCTTTGGTATGTCCTAAAACATTTCTTGCAAATTCAATCGTCATAATCTGCATTCCTAAACAGATTCCCAACATTGGAATTTTATTTTCTCTTGCATATTTTGCAGTAAGAACTTTTCCTTCAATTCCTCTGTCTCCAAAACCTGGAGCTACAAGAATACCATTCACACCTTTCAGTGTATCTTTGATATTTTCTTCCGTAATATCTCCACTGTATACCCATCTTACTTTTACTTCAGTTTCAAGGTCAGCACCTGCATGTTTGAATGCTTCAGCAATAGAGATATAAGAATCCTGAAGGGAAACATATTTTCCAACCAATGCAATTTCAACAGTTTTCTTAGGATTCTGGAATTTTTTAAGGAAACTCTTCCAGTCTTTAAGATCAGCATCTTTATCACTTTTCAGATCCAGCTCTTTCAGAACTACATCATCGAAATTCTGCTTCTGAAGATACATTGGAACTTCATAAATCGTTTCAAGATCTTTACATTCGATAACGTTATCTAAAGGAACGTTACAGAACTGAGCTAATTTTGCTCTCTGATCTTTAGGAATTTTATGTTCTGTTCTACAAACCAAAACATCAGCCATAATTCCGCTTTCCATCAACTGACGAACGGAATGCTGGGATGGTTTTGTTTTCAATTCTCCACTTGAAGCCAGGTAAGGCAGTAAAGTAAGGTGAATCACCATAGAATTGCTCTCTCCCAATTCCCACTTCAACTGACGAACAGTTTCAATGTATGGCAAAGATTCGATATCCCCTACAGTTCCTCCGATCTCAGTAATAATGATATCGTAGTTCTGTTTTGAAAGGATTTTAATTCTACGTTTGATTTCGTTAGTAATATGAGGAATTACCTGAACTGTTTTTCCAAGGAAGTCTCCTTTTCTTTCTTTTTCAATTACAGTCTGGTAAATTTTTCCTGTAGTAACGTTATTGTTTTGGGATGTAGGAGCATCAAGGTAACGCTCATAGTGGCCTAAATCCAGATCCGTCTCTGCACCATCTTCAGTCACATAACACTCTCCGTGCTCATAAGGATTCAAAGTTCCTGGGTCGATATTGATATAAGGATCTAATTTTTGGATCGTTACATTAAAGCCGCGTGATTTTAGTAGAAGTCCCAGAGAAGCAGAAACGATTCCCTTTCCCAAAGATGAAGTTACACCTCCTGTCACAAAGATGTACTTTGTATTCTTTTTACTCATTAGATTAGGTTTGTGCAAAGTTAGGGGAAAAAGAAATACAAAGCAATCTTTTACATTTTGAAAATGATAAAACATCCCTCAAACAACTATAAAACCAGATAAAAATTTTTATTAAGATTGATATAAACAAATGAAACAAAGCTATAACCAAAAGGATTTTCATCTATCAGCAAAAAAGGTTTTCCACTCACATGGAAAACCTTTTATATTTTATACGTTGAAATATTATTGCTTTACAAGCTCAAAATAAGCAGTTACCTCAACATCTTTCGCGATACCTGCTCCTGATGGGTCATATTTGATTCCATAATCCAGACGGTTTACTGTAAATTTTGTCTGAATTCCCATGACCTCTTTTCCATCTTTATTTTTTGTAATCCCACCCAATGTAACCGGAGCAGTGATTTCTTTCTCTACTCCCTTCATGGTTAGTTTCCCTTTAACGATATAGTTATTGTTTTTATCTTTTGTAACGGAAGAGCTCTTAAATTCAATCGTAGGGTATTTGGCAACATCGAAAAACTCTTCGCTGATAAGATGTCTGTCCCTCATATCCACTCCGGTATTAATACTAGGAACACTGATAGAAAAGTTTAAATCAGCATTATCCAGATTAGCACCACCAGTGGCTGCTTTTCCGTCAAATTTATCAAACCTTCCCTGTACAAAACTAATCCCCATATGCTTGATACTAAAGTTAACCGATGAATGCATCTGGTCTACCTGCCAGGTTCCCTGTGCAAAAGCTACAACACTTAACAGCACAAACACGAAAGATAAAAATACTTTTTTCATTGTAATGATATTTTACATTAATATTTTAATTGAATCAGGCTAAGATATGAAAGATATTTCTATCGCAGACGTATTAGTTTTTTTATATTAAACCCATTTACATTCTGAAAAAAAAATGCTTTTTTATAACTTCGCAGTATGGCAAAACTGAAAACAGCATATTTCTGTCAAAACTGCGGAACCCAGTATCCTCAATGGCTGGGACAATGTAAAAACTGTGGAGAATGGAACACTTTAGTAGAAGAGGTTGTAGAGAAACCTTCTCATAAAACTCCTCCCTTTTCAAAAACGAAACAACATGTTATCAATATTGTTGAAGTAGAAACCAGCGAAGAACCTAGGATAAAAACCCCTTCTGAAGAACTGAACCGTGTTTTAGGAGGCGGCATCGTTTTGGGGTCTGTAACTTTGATTGGTGGCGAACCGGGCATCGGAAAATCTACCCTTCTGCTTCAGCTTGCTTTGAAAATGAAGAAAAAAGTTTTCTATGTTTCTGGTGAAGAAAGTGCTTCTCAGATCAAAATGAGAGCAGACAGACTTACGGATATTCAAAATCCGAACTGTTTCCTTTTCACAGAAACATCATTGGAAAAAATTCTTCATGAGGCAAAAAAACTGGAGCCGGATTTCATGATCATTGATTCCATTCAAACGCTGCAGTCTCAATTGATAGAAAGTTCCCCGGGAACCGTATCCCAAATCCGGGAATGCTCCAATGAGATCATCAAATATGCCAAAGAAAACAATACGCCTGTCTTTCTTGTAGGACATATTACCAAAGACGGCCAAATTGCCGGACCAAAAGTACTGGAGCACATGGTAGATGTTGTTCTGAATTTTGATGGAGACCGAAATCATCTGTTCAGATTATTGAGAGCTAATAAAAACCGTTTTGGTTCTACCTCCGAAATTGGAATTTATGAAATGATTTCTCAGGGATTAAAAGAAATTAAAAACCCTTCGGAAATACTGATTACCAAGAAGTTTGAGGAACTTTCAGGGAACTCCGTTGCGGTAACTCTGGAAGGAAACAGACCTATGCTTCTTGAAATACAGGCATTGGTAAGTACTGCCGTTTATGGTACTCCTCAAAGAAGCAGCACCGGTTTTGATTCCAAAAGGCTGAATATGCTTTTGGCCGTACTGGAAAAAAGAGCTGGTTTTCAATTGGGAGCAAAAGACGTCTTCCTGAATATTACCGGAGGAATAAAAACAGATGATCCGGCACTGGATCTGGCGGTCATTGCTTCTGTTCTTTCTTCCAATGAAGATATTGCTATTTCTGAACATTACTGTTTTGCCGGAGAAATCGGATTAAGTGGCGAAATCCGTCCGGTAGCACAGATTGAGCAGAGAATTACTGAGGCTGAAAAATTGGGGTATGAGAAAATATTTGTATCCAATCTTAATAAAATCCCGAAAAGAAAATTTGGAATCAAGATTGAAGAAGTGAGTAAAATTGAAGATTTTCATGAGAGACTGTTCTAGAGTGAATGGTCAATTTTGCTTCGCAAGTCAATAGTCAATTAATATCACGATAAAAAATTCACAAGCGAAGCGAATTCACTTTTCACCTTTCACTATCCACATTTAATTCATACCTTTAAATTATGAATTATCTGGCTCATTCTTTTCTTTCTTTTACTGACGGGCAGATCGTGGGGCAATTTCTCGAAGATTTCATCCGCAACAGAGATCGTTTTTCTTTCCCGAAGGAAATTCAGGACGGAATTACCCTGCACAGAGCTATTGATACTTACACTGATTCTCATCCTGCCATTCATGAAGCCAAAAAGGTATTCGCTCCTTTGGTAAGGCTGTATGCAGGTGCGTTTGTAGATGTCTCGATGGATCATTTTGTAGCCAAGGATCTTTCTCTGAATTCTCTTCCGGAATGGAAAGCGCATTCCCTTAAAGTTTATCGTGTTTTAAATGCCTATGAACAATGGCTTCCTGAAAATTTCAAAAAGATGCTTGTAAAAATGGAGCATGATGACTGGCTTTATAATTACCGTGAAGACTGGGGAATTAAATTCAGCATTCAGAATGTTTTGAATAAAGCAAAGTACCTCGATAAGGATATTCCCGTTTTTGAAGCTTTTTTAAAGAACAAAGATCATCTTCAGCAGTGTTACGATGATTTTTTTCCTGATCTGCTGGCCCACGCAAAAGGAATTAATATGTTGCTTCAGCTGGAAAATTAATATTCTCAGAACTGTTTATACAGATAGCGGTTAGGATAGGTAAGTTTTTCACTGTTTCTTTGTCCGTTTACAATAATATGAACAATATTGATCTGATCATCAAAAAGATTATACAGAAAACTTACGGCAGTTTCTACTTTTTTAGGAGTAGCTACAGGCTCTGACTCAAGAAAGATATCTACAGATTCCTGATCTTCTTCATAACCGATATAATTTACTTTTAAAAATTTATTATCAGCCTTTAGCCTGAAATATTCTGAACAGTATTTCTGCAGGGCATCATTCAGTTTCGCCTTATATTTTTCGTCATTAAAATGAAAAGCACCTCCATATTTTTTCCCTAGGCCATTTTCCATGTCATCAAGAAAGAATCTTCCGGTTACTTCAAAGGTTCTGGATTTTGAATTATAATTAATTTCAACAGATCCTACGTGATAGGGGTGAAAAGTCCCACGCTCCGTAAAACTTTGAAAAGTCATTGTTAATAATAAAAGAAAACTCCAAAAAAACTTACCTGACATGAATCTTATTTTACAGCAAATATAAAAAAAGCAGCAATTATAAAAACTGCTGCTTTTCATTGAATATCATAGATGAAGATTTATTGCTTCATTACTTTTTTTGTGATTTTTGTGTTATCCTCCAATGTAATGGTAAACAGGTATGTTCCTCTTACAAATTCTGAAACATCAATTCTACCGGAGTTCTTATCTACATTAACGGTTTTAATCAGTTTCCCAGAAACATCATAAACACTTACTGCACCTTTAGAATATCTGCCTAACGACACGTTTACAAAATCTTTTGCAGGATTCGGAGTGATGTTCACTTCTGAATTTATTTTAACATCCGCTGTTCCTAATGTTGTTCCTGTTTTAACAAAATATCCGCCAAAACCAGTCGTCTGAAAACTCACTTCCCAGTATTGGTAGGTATCATTCCAGATAATATCTGCTATATCAGGAGTAATAACTGTGGCGGTTCCTCCAAAAGAAGCTACGGTTCCTGTAGTACTTGTTCCGCTATATTTTTCAATAAGAAGATTGGCTTTGTTAGCAACATCAGTGGGTGAAGTAGGTAATTTCACTCCATTAGTCAGATTATAAGCATCAAAATCACTCTGCTTGAAATATAAAGTTACTTTTCCGGTAGCCGTAGTAGTATTTGCATCTGAATTGATTTCATATCTTCTTGCAACATAATTTGGCTGTGCATTATCTACCCATACTTTTGAGGTTACATTTCCTGTTACTGTACTGGCTGTTTCTTTTTCTAGCCTTGAGATAAGCTGGCAGGAATTTGTAAAGTAGTTATAGCCATTCGCCACCGTACTGGTTTTCGTCTGGTTAGAAGTTGCTAAATTCTTTACTTCAGCAACATTTTCATAGATTACCGCTCTCATTTTAAGATCAAATGTTCTGGAAGTCCATGTAGTACCGTCAGTAGAAGTTTTAGATCTGCTATTCAGTACAGCATTCTCTGCTTTCATGGCAATTCTTCCTCCTAATCCATTAACAACAATATAAAATTCTTTTCCGGTTACCATCTGTACATTCAAATCTGAAAGATTGATGTAATTCCAGGTATATCTCTGAATATTATTAAGCCATGAAGTAATGGTTTTAGTAGCAATAATATCCCCGGGATTTCCGTTAGCATCTACCTTTCTGATCTGAATATCCACCGGGATATCTGAAGGAATTGAAGATCCTGATACAAATGAGAACCCTCCAAGTTTCCCTGTTAATGTAGGCGTATATCTTACCGCAAGAGCCATATTATCAAAATAATAATTAAATTCTGTATTGGCTACAATGTATGGCTCATCGTAACTTACTGTTTCAAAATTGGATTTCACACATCCTATTTCATCAGTAACAGCTTTATAGATATCCAATTTACCATATCCCCATCTCATATTCGGAACGACACCGGTGGCACCATCCATTCTTGCATTAGCTGTAAGACGGGCTTTCACCTGTGCTGCCGTCAATGAAGGATTAGCCTGCAGTAATAACCCTACTGCTCCAGCTACTCCCGGTGAAGACATACTTGTCCCCTGGTTTTTCACGTAATAATTGGTGCCTGAAATAATGTCTGTTGCTGCGGGAGCAGAATTGCTGGATCTTGATGAAATAACATTCTGGCCTGAACCTGCGATATCCGGCTTTTGAACCCCATCCACTCTTGGTCCCTGTGAACTGAATGAAGAGATAGATTCCTGTGGGGTTGTGGTAGAATAAGCTCCCGTACTATACCAACTTGGTCTTCCCATATAAGAAGCTACCGTGATGGCGTTGGAAGCATTCCCCGGGCTTCCTACAATATATTCATTATCTCCGTTTTGTAAGGTGGTTTGCACTCCCTGACTATACAGCCAGCCGTGGGCTGTGATCTGCTGGGTTCCGTTGTTGGTAATTTCCAATGAATAATTCCCCTGAACATTAGTGGTCCCTGAAGTTCTGGTAATTACCAACTGTACATATCTTTTATTGTTGTCGTTACTCCAATAGTTGTACATGGTTGCGGTAAGACCTCCTCCTAATATAGTATGAGCGGTGTTTGTACTTATATTCTGTGTATACTGCTGTCCGTCCGGAGTGGTTAATTTTGCAGTAACGGGAGTATTGTCATTGGCATACATAATGAATGAGAATACTGAAGCTGCGGAAGTGTTGCTTGCTACGGTAAAGTTATATGTCTGTGCCGCACCGGCTGCAATATCAACTTTTCTGTGAAGATTAGCTCCGTAATCATTACCTGCTGAAATCACAACAACTCTTCCCGCTCCTGAAGTGGTAAAGCTATTAACCGCTACTTCATGGCTTGAAGTTCCATCATGAGCACTACTCTGGCCACCAATACTCATATTGACAACAATAGGTTTATTAAGTGCCGTTGCCACATTTTTAAAATAGGTTAAAGCATTAATGGTATTTGTTGTAGGAAAAGATCCGTTTCCTCCTTTCACAAAAACAATATCTGCATCCGATGAAAATCCTTTATGTCTTTTATCAGTAAAAGCAGAACCATTTCCAGCTGCTGTACCTGAAACATGGGTTCCATGGCCGTTGGTATCATTTTCACGAACAAACCCCGTGGGTGTCCCATCCAGTTCATCTTCGATCTGTGCTTTCGTATATTCTACGCCAGTAGCAAACCCTGCCGGGGCTGTTTCTCCCGCCTGGGCAGTTAAAGTCTGATCCCAAATGGAAACAATTCTGCTCTTGGTCTGATCATCAGATTTTCTGAAATCCGGATGTTTCCAGTCTATTCCACTGTCATAAATTCCTACCAACACTCCTGTTCCATTATAAGCTGTGTTATTGAAAACACCATCCTGCAAAAGACTTGCTCCGGACTGAGCTCGGCTCACATCATTATGAAGTGCATCAAACTCCGGTCCCATTACAGAGGTTACATACGGAAGCTGAGTCAGTCTTTCAATATCTTCAATGGTAACCAAAGCTGTGGAAAAAGCAGGAAATTGGCTTTGTATAAGAAATCCGTCTGCTTTTAATTTTTCAGGCTCTTTAGTATAAACTATACATGAATACATAGTCTGTGCTCCTTTTGAAGTCACCACCAGGTGCTGATCAAGTTTCATATCAGGACGTTCCAGTTCTTTTACAGCTCTTCCGTTAGCAATACTTTCTTTATTTTTCAATAAAAGATCAAACCGGGAATCCAGTTTCTGTACCTGCCCGTAAAAAGCGTAGGAATACAATCCCAAAAAGGCTGCTGTAGCATTTCTAAGAAGCTTCGCTCCTCCACGTGAAATGTTTACATTTGTAAAAAATAATTTTTTGATATCCATATTTCATTTTCAAGCAATACAATTATACAATTTTTATTTAAAACATAAATAATGCAAAATATCAATAAAGATTAAGTGTAAAAATTAAATCAAATAATAAAATTAACAATATTTTAACAATATATTCAAAATATAAAATTTTTTAATCAAAATGCAGGATTTCATTTTTTATTTAAACCTTGGATGGGAACATATTATTTCTCTGGATGCACTGGATCACCAGCTTTTTGTTTTAGCTTTGATAGCTGTGTACTCTTACAGTGACTGGAAAAAAATCCTGATTCTTGTTACCGCATTTACAATCGGGCATTCTATTACCTTAGCTTTAAGCATTCTGGATGTTTTCAGAGTTCCTTCTGACTGGGTGGAGTTTTTAATTCCTTTAACGATTGTTCTTACTTCCATGGATAATATTATCATGAAAAATCAGAAACAGACTTTGATGCGGGCTAATTATTATCTTGCACTGATCTTCGGCCTGGTTCATGGAATGGGATTCGCCAACACAGCAAGAGTAATGATTGCTAAAAGCCAAAGTATTGCGTTACCTCTCCTTGGGTTTAATATTGGTTTGGAGCTTGGCCAGATTGTAATTGTTGCTGCGATTTTAATCATCCTGTTCATTTCACTCAATCTTTTTAAAGTGAATAAAAAAGACTGGATACTCTTTGTTTCTTCCGGAGTATTTGCTTTATCCTTAAAAATGACTTTGGAAAGAATTCCTTTTTAAAAGTTAAATATTCTCATTAATTCAACAGGTAATTACTATCTTTGATCATTAAAAAATCATTTCGGTTATGAAACTAAAAGTTGGTATACTTTCACTTTCTGTATTTGCATATACAGGTTTCACCGCACAAAATATTCAGAATAACCCGGGCAGCAATCACGGCAATAAGTTTGAGCAGCTGGGAACTATTCTGCCAACACCCAACATCTACAGAACAGCTTCAGGAGCTCCCGGTCACGGATACTGGCAGAACAGAGCCGATTACAACATCACTGCTTATCTGGATGAAGATAAAAGAAATCTGAAAGGTTCAGAAACGGTGACTTACTACAATAATTCTCCCGATGAGTTGGATTATATCTGGCTGCAGCTTGATGAAAACGAACACTCAAGCATCAGAAATGCAGGATATGACACTTCATCTGTACTTCGTTCTTCCACTACGGACCAGCAGCTTAAAGTTTCTGAACTTCCTGTAAAAGATAACGGTTATGGTGTAAGTCTTGAAAAAGTAACAGATGCTTCAGGGAATCCATTGAAGTATACGGTGAACAAAACGATGATGCGTATTGATCTTCCAAAAGTTTTGAAAAAGGGAGAGAAATTCGTTTTCAAAGTAGACTGGAACTACAATATCTCTGACAGAATTAAAATGGGAGGCCGAGGAGGTTTTGAAAACTTCCCTGAAGATGGCAATGACCTGTATACTATGGCACAATGGTACCCAAGAATGTGCGTGTATAGTGACTTCCAGGGCTGGCAAAACCACCAGTTTACAGGAAGAGGTGAATTTGCCTTGGTCTTTGGAGACTTTAAGGTTTCCATGAATGTACCTGCCGATCATATTGTTGGCGGAACAGGAGAATGTAAAAATTATGATCAGGTATTAACTTCTGATCAGCTTTCAAGATACAAAAAAGCAGAAAATGCTTCTGAACCTATAGAAATTGTAACGTTAGACGAAGCTAAAAAAGCGGAGAAAAATCATTCGAAACAAAGAAAAACATGGGTTTTCGAAGCGAAAGATGTTCGTGATTTTGCATGGACTTCTTCCAGAAAGTTTGTCTGGGACGGAATGCGTGTAACGATTCCTGAAAACAACAATAAAGTAATGGCTATGAGTTTCTATCCAAAAGAATCTTACGGCCTTTACAGAAAGTTTTCTACAAAAGCGGTAGCTCATACCATTAAAACGTATTCAGAATTTACGATTCCTTATCCATATCCTGTAGCACAATCCGTAGAAGCAGCCAACGGAATGGAATACCCGATGATCTGTTTCAATTTTGGCAGAACCGAAAAAGACGGAACCTATTCTGAAGGAAACAAAAACGGAATGATTGGAGTAATTATTCATGAAGTTGGACACAACTTCTTCCCAATGATCATCAATTCTGACGAAAGACAATGGGCATGGATGGACGAAGGCCTGAATACCTTCACAGAATATCTTACAGAAGAAAAGTGGGATAATAAATTCCCATCCAAAAGAGGACCGGCATGGACGATCGTAGATTATATGAAACTTCCGAAAGATCAGCTGGAACCTATCATGAGCAACTCTGAAAATATTGTTCAGTATGGTCCGAACGCCTATTCAAAACCTGCTACAGGACTGAATATTCTTCGTGAAACAATCATGGGAAGGGAACTTTTCGACAAAGCATTTAAAACCTATGCCAAAAGATGGGCATTCAAGCATCCTGAACCCGCAGATTTATTCCGTACCATGGAAGATGCCAGTGGTGAAGACCTTGACTGGTTCTGGAGAGGCTGGTTCTACGGTACAGATCCTGTAGATATTGCTATTGATAAAGTAACGGTTGCTGTTCCTAATCTTGAGAGTGATCCAAAAGCTGCTGCTGAAGTACAATATCAGGTTGAAAAACCATTGGTAAACAGTTTTGAGGATCTTTCAAAAATCAGAAACAGAGAAGATAAGAATATCAAATTCTATGTAGATGGTGATAAAGATGTTCAGGATTTCTATTACAAATATGACAGAGGTCAGGAAAAGATTGATAATAATAAGCAATACACCATCAAAACAGAATCAGGTCTTCCTTTAGATGCAAAGGATAAAGAGAAATTCAAAAATATTACAGGATATCAGATCGATTTTGTGAATAAAGGCGGTCTGGTAATGCCTATCATTCTTGAATTCACGTTTGAAGACGGATCAAAATTGTATGATAAATCTGCTGCACAAATCTGGAGGCTGAACGAACAAAAAGTTTCCAAGACGTATTATTTTGATAAGAAATTGAAATCTATTCAGCTGGATCCAATGAGAGAAACTGCTGATATTGATACAACCAATAATTTCTGGAGCAGCACCGGAACGGGTACTGAAACTTCAAAATTCCAACTTTTCAAACAAAAACAGGGAAGAGGCTCTGTAAGAGGAGGTTCAACTGGAAAGGTTAATCCAATGCAGGCCGCAGGAAAAAGTTAAAAAAAAGGTTGTAACTTTTAAGTAATACAGCACTACTTCATATTAAAAGGGCAAAGAATACTTCTTATAACCTTTTTAATATGAAGTACTTTTTTGTTTAAACCTTTTTTATCCCAAGTTCATTCATCCATTGAACTACCTTACAATACCAACACCTTTCTTTCGTCTATAAAAAATATAACAACCTGACTTAAAAAGTTTTATATTTGAATCACCATACACCAAATGTCAAAAACCTGATTGACAATAAATGCTCAGGGTTCAAAAAAACAAAATATTACTTATGAAAAATGCCAA
Organism: Chryseobacterium sp. AG363; assembly: GCF_003610675.1. Lineage (NCBI taxonomy): Bacteria > Pseudomonadati > Bacteroidota > Flavobacteriia > Flavobacteriales > Weeksellaceae > Chryseobacterium > Chryseobacterium sp. AG363. Next base: position 325,259 of record NZ_RAQF01000004.1, on the reverse strand, counting down.
ATTACTAAGCAGAGATGTTCAGAAAACCATCAATGGCGGGCTTGCTGCCAGACTCGTATGCTGCGAACGCGACGACAACGGAAAATGTACTTTATGGATCGGACCTGGACAAAACTGTCCTTAGTTCTGTTATCTGATAACAATTTTTATAAAGCCGGAAATTTCCGGCTTTATCTTTTTTCTTATCATATATTTTACTTATAACCTGATAATCAAAATTTTATTATAAAAAAATCAACTATAATATATCACAAAATAAAGAAAAATACTATCTTTGATTCACTTCTTTTACACCAAATGTCAAAATCCTGATTGACTTTAAATGTTCAGGGATATACAAAACAAAATATTATTAACTATGAAAAACGCTAAATTATTAAGCAGAGATGCTCAGAAATCAGTCAATGGCGGAGCAGCAGGACGTATTTGCTGTGAGTACAATTACAAAGGACAATGTATCCTGTGGATCGGACCTGGACAATATTGCCCATAGTTCCAATCCTTAGATAACAATTTAAGATAAAGCTGGAAATATTCCGGCTTTATTTTTTAACTTAAATGTTCTTTTACATTCTTTTTATAAGTTCTCCCTAACGGAAGCTCATCGCCGTTTTTCAAAAAAACATGGCTGGAATTATATGAATTGATATGTTCTGATAACACAATATAAGACTTGTGAATTCTGATAAAACCGAAATGTTGAAACTTCTCTTCAAAATTGGACATTCTCTCCAGAATCATATACTTTTTCAACGGCGTCATCAGGACAATATATTCTCCGAATCCCTGTATCCAGAGAATATCTTTTAGAAAAACTTTAGTCATCACATAATTGGATTTGAACATAATAAAGTCTTCCTGCTGCTGACTGCTGGCTGAGCTTTTAAACTGAACAAAATCCTTTGCTTTATGGACTGCTTTTTTAAATGTTTCAAAATCCACAGGTTTGATAAGGTAATGAACAACATCCAGCTCAAAGGCTTTCACTGCATATTTTGTTTCCAGCGTAAGAAAAATACATAGCGGCGGATCAGGAAGCTGCTGCAAAAGCTCTACTCCATTAATCCCAGGCATATTAATATCGAAAACAACAAGATCTACTTTATTGGTTTTCAGAAATGCCAGTGCTTCTTCCGGTTTCTGAAATGAAGCCAGCAGTTCAACCTCTTCAAGCTGATCGCAATATTGTTTTACAAGCTGCAATGCAGGATATTCATCATCTACATTTACGATAGTCAGATTAGCCATTGATAGTAATTGTTAAAGCTATTTTATATTGATCATTTTCTTTCGGGCCGGAATAAAACTCATACTGATCCGGATAAAATTTTTCCAATATATGAATTATGGCTTCATTTCCCAACCCGTGATAATCAGATTCAGCGACAAGAGTTCTCTCTTTCCCGACAGAATTTATAATTTCAAAATACAGTTCAGAGCGCTCAATATAACAGAATAATTTTATAAAAGCGTGAGCATCTTCTCCAATTGCTGAATGTTTTAAAGCATTTTCAAATAATGTAAGGAGTATAGCGGACGGGATTTCCGCAATGTCAAATTCTTCCTGATCTTCAATATCCATGACAATATCAAGCTGATTATTATATTTAAGCTGATACAACGTAGCAAGTGCTTTTAATGAAGAAAATTCCTGAGAAACGGTTACTTTTTCTTTCCCGCTGTCATAAATAATATATTTCAAAAGCTTGCTCAACTGCAAAATAGAATCAGATGTTTTCTCTGAATGGGTAAAACTGTTGGCATATATATTATTAAGGGTATTCAGCAAAAAATGAGGGTTCAGTTTAGACTTCAGCAAATCAAGATAAAGCTGATCTTTTTCTTCTCCAAGGCTGATCACATCCTGTTCTATTAAAAATTTGTCTTTGGTAATTCCCAAAAAAGAGCCCACCAGAATGATGATTCCCTGTGAGATATACACGTTATATAAAAAACCAACGTGGTAGCCTTTTCCACTGAAATCCATCTGAAAAACGGCAGGTTCCCAAAGAATTCTGAAAAGACTGGACCCCAGAAAGAGGATCAAAGCATAGAGGATAAACTCCGGGTATTTATTGGACAAATAGAACCGGGGAACCAGATAATAGTACACCAGATAGTAAATTCCCACATTGAAAATGGTGTTCAAAATAATACTTATCACCAACTGATTTGAATCCAGGAAGTAGTTTTCGGTGAAATAAGTCATCAAAATGAAGATAAAAAGGAAAAAAATGTGCTGAAACCTCAACAAAAATTTCCAACGGTATTTCATAAGACTTTCCAGAATCTTACCACTAAATAAAATTCTGATAATCAATAATATAATAATAAAATTAATGATTAAAAACATAGTCCATACCTTATTTTGAAACGCCTCAAATATAAATATCTTTTTGCCTCAAAATGCAGTTCGTTGAGAAAAACTGTCATTGATTGAAAAATTCCAGAGCCGCTCTTTCTAATAAATATATTTGAAAAAGTACAATATTAACCCAATATTATATGAAAATCAATATAAAATTAACCCTTATTTTATCATTATGTTTATTCAACGGACTTTATAGTCAGAGTAAAGATAATTACAATATGTGGTTTCAGTACCTGATGTCGGCAAAGCTTACCGATAAAAGTACTTTAACTGCACTTACCCAGTACCGTTCCTTCGATCTGGCTTATGATACAAGACTTTTTCTGGTAAATGCCTATGTAGATTATGAAGTAGCTGAAAATATTAGACCTGCAGCAGGAGCTATGTTTCTGATCCTCGAATCTTATAATGCCGACGATTCTAAAAAGATAAGATATGAAAAAAGACCTTTCCAGCAGGTAACTGCGGAGTATTTCATTGGGAGAACCTCCATCTCTAACCGCCTTAGAGTGGAAGAACGTTTCCTCAGCAATCCCGATGAATTTGAGGTAAGAATCCGGTATCTGATCTCTGTCCGTATTCCCTTCAATAAAAAAGGAGAAAAAGAAAAACTCTATGGTATTCTTAAAAATGAAATAAGAATGAATGTGGATAAAACAGAGCCTTTCGACAGTAATCGTATTACCGCAGGCCTTGGAATAAAAGTGGGAAAAAATTCTGCTCTGGAACTGGCCTTTATCAATCAGATGGAAACCGGAAAAACAAGTAACTACGGATTTATAGGCTTCAGAAACAGTTTTGACTGGAGAAAAAAGAAACAACAATAACCTCATTAATATTTATAGATAACTATGCTAACATTTCTTGGTTTTTTAATGATTTTCATCTTCATGATTCTCATCATGAACAAAAAGATGACTCCTCTCACCGCTTTGGTCATTGTGCCGGTAACCATAGCCCTTTTTGCAGGCTTTGGTCCTCAGTTGGGAGACATGATGAAAAACGGTGTCAAAGAAATAGCTCTGACCGGTGTTATGCTGATCTTTGCGATCCTTTATTTCAGTTTAATGATAGATACGGGACTTTTTGAACCGCTAGTGAATATAATTTTAAAAGCAGTTGGAGACAATCCCATCAAAACAACAATAGGAACTGCTGTTCTTACAGCATTGGTTTCATTGGATGGTGATGGTTCATCCACCTATTTAATTGTCGTGGCTGCTATGCTTCCGTTGTATAAAAAACAAGGAATGAATCCGTTGATTCTTACCTGTATTATTATGCTTGCCGGGCAGATTATGAATATTCTTCCCTGGGGAGGACCAACAGCAAGGGTAATGAGTTCCCTGAAGCTTGGCCACACTGAAATATTTGTGCCTATGATTCCTATTATGGCTATAGGGATTCTGTGGGTTATATTTGTTGCCTATATTTTGGGCAGAAGAGAAAAAATACGAATTGCAAAACATGGTAAGTTTACACGCTACAACAGCAATGATATTATTGGCGAAGCAGATCCTTCACTCCGCCGCCCGAAACTGATTCTGATCAATCTTGCTCTTACCATTACCCTTTTGGTAGTCATGATTCTTGATATTGTTCCTTTAGGGATTGCCTTTATGATTGCTTTCTGTATCGCTTCCATCATCAATTATCCCAAATTAAAGGACCAGCAGAAAATCATTTCCAAACATGCAGGAAATGCCCTATCAGTGGCCGGAATGATCTTTGGGGCCGGAATTTTTACAGGAATCCTGAACGGATCGGGTATTATGCAGGCAATGGGAAACAGTATGATAGAAATAGTTCCTAAGAGCTGGGGCGGTTATATGAATATTGTGACAGCCTTATTCAGTATCCCGTTTACTTTTTTCCTGTCTAATGATGCCTACTACTTTGGAATATTGCCCATTATCGTTGCTACCGGTCACCAATTGGGAATTTCACCGGAAATATTGGGAAGAGCAAGTCTTATCGGGCAGGGTTCTCACCTTCTCAGTCCATTGGTTCCGTCTACTTATCTGTTGGTATCGCTGGCGGGTGTGGAGTTTTCAGATCATTTGAAATATACATTAAAGTGGGCCTTAGGATCATCAGTTATCATGTTGCTGAGTGCATTGGTTCTTGGTATTATATAAGGTTATATCTTTGAATTTCGTAATCTTATTATCTATAAAAAAGTGAATGATGAAAACTGTTAAGCAAAAAACATTTACAGACTCGTATTTAAGAAACCTTACTCTGTATGTTTTCACAGCTATTATCTGTGGCGCATTAACGGGTTATTATTTTCCGGAAGTCGGTAAACAGCTGGAAAAGGTAAGCAGTTACTTTTTTATGCTTCTTGAAGTGTTGATCATTCCTGTTATTTTCATTGCGGTGACCTATGGCGTAAGCTATATTTTCAGCACTAAAAATGCTTTTAAAATTGTAATCCAGATGGTTCTGTATTTTTTAATCATCACTTCCATAAGCATTGTATTGGGAATCGGGTCCGGTCTTCTTTTAAAGCCGGGAGCCAACACGGGAATTATTATTTCTTCGCACAAGGCACTTCCGGAAAGATTTTTAACAACAACTACCAACCCTTTACATATCAGCAACTACGTGCTTTTTCTTTTCATATCCATATCTGCGGGAGTTGTGATTGGTATTTCGAAGAAGAGAAATAACATCTTTAAAGCTTTAGACGCAGGAAGAAATCTGTTTTTCAGGCTCATCAAATATGTGTACCTGTTTCTGCCAATAGTCATTTTCTGTAACATCGCTTATGGCATTTCGGTATATGGAATTAATACTTTACTGCCATTAAGTAAAATTGTCGCTACAGTATATCTTACCAGTGTATTCTTCATTTTTGGTATATTAGGTGTTATAACAGCTTACTTTAAAATTAATCTTTGGGATTTTCTGATCAGCATCAAAGAAGAAATCATTCTTGTAGTGGCCACTTCTTCTTCCAAGATGGCATTCCCAATGATCTTTGACAAAATGGAATCACAGGGCTATGACCGGAAAATTCTTCGTCTTATTATTCCTCTTGGATACAATTTCAATCTGGCAGGAGCTTGTATTTATCTTTCTATTTCATGTATTTTCCTCGTTCAGCTTTACAATATTTCCCTTACACCAATGGATTATTTCTGGCTTTTTATCACGATTTCCATTGCTTCCAAAACAGCTTCCGGGGTTCCAGGATCAGGCTTCCTTGCGCTGATGTTTACCTTAAGCAGGTTTGGAAAAATTCCCACCACGGATCTTGCGCTGTTGTACAGTGTAGACCGCTTTATGAACGAAGCGAGATCGGTTACCAATTTCATCGGCATTTCAGTTTCGGCTGCCATTATTTCAAAACTTAATCAAAATTCTATTCCCTTAAAAAATGATATTTCCTGATTTTACACACCTTTTCAATGACATATTAGAAAACCCTGCAAAATCGATAGCCATTATCGGCAATCTGATCCTTATCGAAAGCCTTCTCTCCGTAGACAATGCGGCCGTATTGGCAACCATCGTCATGGACCTGCCCGAACAACAAAGAAAAAAAGCCCTGAAATACGGAATCCTTGGAGCTTATGTATTTCGCGGGCTTGCTCTTATTTTTGCCTCCGTACTCATTTCAGTCTGGTGGCTGAAACCATTGGGAGGATTCTATCTGATTTATATTTCCTTTGACTGGTTCATCAAAAAAATTAAAAACACAAATGATGAAGAAAATCCTGAGGAAAGCCCGAACAAAGAATCCAGCTGGCTGTATAAAAATTCCATCGGATTGCTAGGTCAATTCTGGGCAACGGTTGCTATTGTGGAAGTGATGGATCTTGCTTTTTCTATAGATAATGTTTTTGCAGCAGTGGCTTTTTCAGATAATTTACTTTTAATTACACTGGGGGTTTTTATTGGAATTTTAGCGATGAGATTTATTGCGCAGTGGTTTGTCCGTTTGATGCAGGTATTTCCTTTCCTGGAAACGGCAGCTTTTATTGTCATTGCCATCTTAGGAATTAAATTAAGTCTGTCCTTATACGAGCACTTCTACCCTGCTACCGCATTCGCTCATTTCTTAGGCAGCCATACCATGGAAATTTTAGTTTCCGTCATTACCGTTCTGTTGTTTGTAGTACCGGTAACAACCAGTTATCTTTTGGGATTTCCGGCCCGCAAAAAATAATTTTTCTGCCAAATTTTCACATTCAAAAATAAAAATCTGCCATTTCAGCCATCAGCGTCTCATGGCATACATTTAGAGACTTACAACACAGAAATAATTAAAAAATTAAATATATTATGTCAGTAAACTTTAAACCATTGGCAGACAGAGTTCTGGTAGAGCCAATCGCAGCAGAAACTAAAACAGCTTCAGGAATCATTATCCCGGACACTGCAAAGGAAAAGCCGCAAGAAGGTACTGTAGTAGCAGTAGGTCCTGGTAAAAAAGACGAGCCTACAACGGTTCAGGTAGGTGACAAAGTACTTTATGGTAAATATTCAGGTTCTGAATTGAAGTTGGAAGGTAAAGATTATTTGATCGTAAGAGAAGCTGATTTATTGGGAATTATTGGCTAAGATTTCAGATCACAGACATCAGATTTCAGATTAAAAATCAAATTAAAAAAACTTTTGTTAGTTGTCTAATATCTGACATCTAACATCTAATATCTAATCAAAAATGGCAAAAGAAATAAAATTCGATATTGAATCAAGAGACGCTCTAAAAAGAGGGGTTGATGCATTAGCAAATGCAGTAAAAGTAACTTTAGGTCCTAAAGGGAGAAACGTAGTAATCGAAAAATCGTTCGGTGCTCCACACGTAACTAAGGACGGTGTTTCTGTAGCAAAAGAAATCGAACTTGAAGATAAGGTAGAAAACATGGGAGCTCAGATGGTAAAAGAAGTGGCTTCCAAAACCAACGATATCGCAGGAGACGGTACTACTACCGCTACTGTATTGGCACAGGCTATCGTAAGAGAAGGTCTTAAGAACGTAGCTGCAGGTGCTAACCCTATGGATCTTAAAAGAGGGATCGACAAAGCAGTAACGGCTGTTGTGGAAAACCTTAAATCTCAATCTCAGGAGGTTGGAGATTCTTCAGAAAAAATCAAGCAGGTTGCTTCTATCTCTGCTAACAACGATGATACCATCGGTTCTTTAATCGCTGAAGCGTTCGGAAAAGTAGGTAAAGAAGGAGTAATCACTGTAGAGGAAGCTAAAGGTACTGATACAACCGTAGACGTTGTAGAAGGTATGCAGTTCGACAGAGGATACCAGTCACCATATTTCGTGACGAATCCTGAGAAAATGTTAGCTGAACTAGAAAACCCGTATATCCTTTTAGTAGAGAAGAAAATTTCTTCCATGAAAGAATTGTTACCGGTTCTTGAGCCAATTGCACAAGGTGGTAAGTCTTTATTGATCATCTCTGAAGAAGTTGAAGGTGAAGCTTTAGCTACTTTGGTAGTAAACAAACTAAGAGGTTCTCTTAAAATTGCTGCTGTAAAAGCTCCAGGATTCGGAGACAGAAGAAAAGCAATGTTAGAAGATATCGCTATCCTTACAGGTGGACAAGTGATCTCTGAAGAGCAAGGTTTCACTATGGAAAACATCTCTTTAGATATGCTTGGAACTGCTGAGAAAGTAACCATCGACAAAGACAACACTACAGTTGTAAACGGTGGTGGTGACGAAGCGAAAATCAAAGGAAGAGTAGCTCAGATCAAAGCTCAGATGGAAACAACAACTTCTGACTACGACAGAGAGAAACTTCAGGAAAGATTAGCTAAGTTAGCTGGTGGTGTTGCTGTTCTTTACGTAGGAGCTGCTTCTGAAGTAGAAATGAAAGAGAAAAAAGACAGAGTAGATGATGCTCTACACGCTACAAGAGCTGCTGTTGAAGAAGGTATCGTTGCTGGTGGTGGTGTTGCTTTAGTAAGAGCCATCTCTGCACTTGACAATCTTTCAGGATCTAACGCTGACGAAACTACAGGTATTAAAATCGTGAAAAGAGCCATCGAAGAGCCATTAAGACAAATCGTTGCCAACGCAGGTGGTGAAGGTTCTGTAATTGTTGCTAAAGTAGCAGAAGGTTCAGGAGACTTCGGATACAACGCGAAAACTGATGAGTACGTTCACATGCTTGAAGCAGGGATCATTGACCCAACTAAAGTAACAAGAGTTGCCCTTGAAAACGCAGCTTCAGTATCTGGAATGCTTCTTACCACTGAATGTGTAATCACTGAAGTAAAGAGCGCTGAACCAGCTATGCCAATGGGTGGTGGAATGCCAGGAATGATGTAACAGCGTGTCGCTGAGACAAATTTAATATACTAACCGTTCTACTTTTGTAGGGCGGTTTTTGTTTGGATACGGTTTCCCGTAAGGACTTAACGTACAATCAATTTAAATTTGTAAATCGAATATCATTAACATTCAGTTAAAAATATGAAAACATACAATGACATTTTAAGCGCACAAACTAATTTTGTTGAAAGAAGAAATAAATATCTTGAATTAAATCATAAATTTTATTTAAATTTTATGAAGCAATTAGGTGAAAAAGGAAAAATACCAGATGGTGGGCTTATTAAATATCAAAAAGGGACAAATAAAAACATAAATATTGTGGAAGAATGGGTTGAACTTAATGATGACGAATCTTGCTCAATAAGAATAGGAATCTCTGTTGAAAATATACTTCATATCTTATATTTATCAACAAAAAAACAAAAATCAGACCTTGTTCTAGATATTGTTTCAGACGCTGGTAACAAAAAATTTCTATACCAATTGTCAAGTGAAAATGTTGAAACCTTAAATTTTGATGAAGAAATTACTTTTATTTTTGATATCTTGGTCCAATGCTATGATCAATATAAATACGGTAACTAATCTTTATTATTCTTTCCAACTTCGACAATTGTAAGTGGAATACCAAGAATGATGCAAAAGCATGTCACCGAGACAATTTAATATACTAATCGCTCTGCTTTTGTAGGGCGGTTTTTTTATTTGTAAATTTTAAAACAAAGGTACCTGGATTGGCATCCTTGTCAAGGTTTAAAACCTTGACAAGGATCTGCTGAAATATATTTGAAAATGCAGCTTCTGTATCTGGAATGCTTCTTAAAACAGAATGTGTAATCACTGAAGTGAAGAGCGCTGAACCAGCTATGCCAATGGGTGGTGGAATGCCAGAAATGATATAATAGTGTGTCGTTGAGACAAATTTAATATATAAACCGCTCTGCTTTTGTAGGGCGGTTTTTTTGTTCTTATGGTTTCCCGTAAGAATATATTATCTACAAGTTTTAATTTAGCAAAACATTATAACAATAAGAAAACAAACCTATCATCTGCGTATTTTTATTACGAGTTTGTATATTTGAGAAACAACATAAATTTTATATTAGGAACATGTCAAATTGGTTTGAAGATAATCCAACAAAAAGTATTATTGGTTATACGTTATTGATAATTGGAGCATCATGGGCATTTTATAAATTTACATTTGAAGAAAGTAAAATTGATAATTACAAAAGTCAAATAGAAACTAAACAAGCAACAATAAGTCAATATCAAGCTAGAATTGAGTATCTTGAAGAGGAAAATATTAGATTTAAATCTGAATTGAAAGATTTTGAAGAATGGAACTCTAAGTCTGAAAACCCTACACTTTTTTATAAATCGCAATATGAAAAAACAATTTTATCTAGAATTGATTCAACGAAAACAAACATTCTAGCAAAATCAAATTTAGAAAAAATTATTATAAATAAATCTGAAAGTTACATTAACAAAGATTTAGATTTAATTATTGGATTAAAAGACGTTTCGGTTAATTATGGTACTTATTTAAATATAAGCTACGGAAACAATTTAAATAACATATTTGATAACAAAAAAGTTGGTGAAACAATAATTTTGAAATCTAACAAAGGACAAATCAAAATTACTATAAATAAAATTAATTATGTTTATTCAAATATTGAAATATCAATCCATAAATAAAGCTTTTATTGACATTGTATTATATCTTATTTACCCAAAACATTATTTTTACCGATAAACTAAATAATATGAGATATTTCGATTTTAATCCATTTGGAATCCAATCAATAAAATTAAAATTTAATTGTATTGATTGTAATAATGAAGTAGAAAGTGAGAATATATATATTCCTTCACCAGATTATTCTGCAGATACTTCAAGAGAGAGCCAAGCCGACGAAGATGGCTATGCAGTTTGCTCTAAATGTAAAAAAGATTATGAAATATCCATTTATGTTTCTTTTTCTGGGGGGGATGGTTACATACAAGAATTAGACGAAGAAACCCCGCTTGAAATAATAGAGAATTATGACTATGAATTAGATGCTATTTTAAGTAATAATCACTTTTATGAAAATTTTAAAAATGAAATAAATAAAATCAGTGATCTAAATGATCTAAATATAACTTCTGAAGAGGATAGCAAAAAAGAACGAGATTCTTTTGTTAGTGCTTATGGGATGTTACTACCAGACGAACTAATTGAGACTTTAAGAAAATTATTATATACAAATGTTATTACATGCCTAGAAGCTTATTTATCGAGTGCATACATTAATACTGTAATTTCAAAGCCTCAAAATCTAAAAAAATTCTACGAAACCTTTTTAGAATTTCAAAAAGAAAAAGTTACATTATCAAAACTATATGAACTAAAGGACCAAACTGAGGAAATTGCAAAACAAGCGATGCATAAAGTACTTTATCACAATCTAGATAAAGTAAACGCAATGTTTAAGGATACTTTTGCGATCCCACTTCCAGATTTCTCAAAATTAACAAGATCAATAGAAATTAGACATGATATTGTTCACAGAAATGGCTTTACAAAGGATAATGAACTTATAATTATTACTCAAAATGACATCACAGAATTGATTGACATAACTGAAAAATTTGTATCTGATCTTGATATAAAAATTAATAAACTCTAATTACTACTATTAGAAAAATGAGAAGAATTTTGGGTATACAGAATAACGATTAAATTCCTAGTACAGTTATAAAGTAACTACATTTTTATGCAAATAACAAGAACAAAACCTAACTCTTGGCAAGATTTACAAATAAAAGTTGCTCAAATTTTAGAAAGATGTGGATTTGAAGTCACAATTGAAAAAAAAATAAAAACTGTACGTGGTACGGTAGAAGTTGACGTTTATGCCGATGAAATTATAAATGGCAGGAATTATGTCATATTATGTGAGTGTAAATATTGGGGCACAAATATACCACAAACAACCATTCATGGTTTTAGAACTGTAATATCTGAAATTGGTGCAAATATTGGATATGTAATTACGACAAGTAACTTCCAATCTGGAGCAAAAGAAGCCTCTGCAAATACCAATTTAATTCTACTAACCTGGGAAAGTTTTCAAGAGACTTTCTTTGAAAGTTGGTATTCAAAATATTTTTACAATGAACTTAACAACGGTCTTAGAATTAACAAAGATTATTATTGGGTAGATTGGTTTGATGATCTAACTCCATCAGACAAAGCAATATATAATAATATTAAGAATAAACTTTTAGAATTATCTGAAATAGTGGCATATTTCCCTGCTCCATTTATAAGAGATATTGACAAGAAATTATTTTCAATTCCTAAATTACCATTAGAAAAAAACCTATTTGATATATCTGATTATTATGGTGATCTACCATCGGAAATTTTGAAAGAAGAAAATTATCAAGAATTCTTAGAAATGTGTATCAGTTATAGTCAAAATGTTATTAATGCCTTTGAAAAATTAAATAAAAAATATCAACAGAATTAGTATCTATTACCCATATTAAAAGTCCCTCGCTACCGTACGATTATATCGTGTGGCTTTGATTTAAATTATATTATTGAAATGTTTAATTTATAATATTATAACCACACGAAAGGATTCATGCGGCAGCAGTGACAGTTTTTCTATTAAAATATGGTTTCCCGTAAAGAAGAGAGATTATGAAACCTTAATTTGCATGAAATATAACTAAAATAATTCTATGAGTAATTCATTATTAAAAAGTTTTGAAGTCTTTAATATAGAAGCTTTAACTTTTGTTCATCAAGCATATTTAGAATTCATTACATTTGCCAATAATAGCTCTGACAATAAAAAACTATCTGAAATGCTTTTTATAATTGGTAAAACATTACAAGAAAATCTACAAATTGTATTTAAGCCTCTGGATTCACCGGGACAACCTCCCGAGATTAAAGAACACTATAAAAATGTCGATTTTGATAAAATGATTATGTCTTATACAGATTACTTTATTAAGATATGCTTTACCTATCTTGAACAAATAGATAAATCAATTGCCTAGTTTTTAAGAGTTTTCATTTAACTATGTCTAAATTCAATATGATTACTTCCAACTAAACAAATTGTATAGTTGAAAGAATTCCCCGCTACCGCAAGGATTGCATCGTGTGGCATAAGCCTTTAGATCATACTATTAGAATATTTAAGTAAAACAAAATCCGAAGTCTCCCACTTCGGATTCTTTATATTCTCACCTCATCTAAAATACCTCACTCTCCCATTTCCTATCCCCCAACTTTTACTTATATTTGTTTCTATAACGTACACAAATATGCAAAACAAAAAAATACATCAGGGGAGAAATATCAAGCGTTTTCGGGAGATGTTGGGCATCAAGCAGGAGGCTTTGGCTTTTGATCTTGGGGAAGACTGGAACCAGAAGAAGATTTCGCTTTTGGAGCAGAAGGAAACTGTAGAAGAGGATATTTTAGAAAGGATTTCCCAGATTCTGAAAGTTCCCGTGGAAGCTATTGAGAATATGGATGAAGAACAAGCAGTTAATATTATTGCTAATACTTTTCATGATTCTTCTGCTTTTGCTTATACCGCAAATATAAAACCTACTTTTCATCCACTTGAACAAGTATTAGAACTACATAAAGAAAAAATGGAGTTGTACGAAAGAATGCTGAAAGAAAAAGATGAAATGATGGCCAGACTGGAACAGTTGATTCAGAAATAAAAAAACAAAACTAATAACCAACCCTTCATGAAACTCTATACTTTCATAGCAGTATTATTCTTGCTGTCCTTCAGCTGTGCAAAAAAAGACCAATACAGTGTCGGCCAGCAATGGAACTACAAAACCCGTCCTACCGAAAAAAGTTCTACCCTTACCATATTAAAAATTGAAGAATATCCTGAAACCGGAAAAGTAATTCATATTTCTGTCAGCGGTTTGAAGATGAAAAACCCTGCCAGCCCTACTGGTTATGCAGAAAACCTCAGCCATCTTCCCCTATCAGAAGAAGCTTTGAACAAAAGTATAACCAGCTTGAAAAAGGAAGCCTACAAAAAACCGGACTCCCTTGAAATGGATGGATATTCTTACTGGAAAAAAGAGTTTGATAATGGCAATGCCGGGATATTTACGATTCCTGTTTCTGAGATTGTAAGTACAATGGAAAAATCTATTATTGCAGGGGATTATATTAAGTAAAACTTTATATATTTTCATCCCCTCTAGCACGATTGTATGCTCCCTATTTAAATTTGAACATATAGATGTTCTCAAATGTTAATTGAATATCTAAATTTGGATGTTTGTAACAAAAAAAACAAATTAAGAATGAAAATGAATTGCAACAAATGTAAAAATGAAGTGATTACTCTAAACTTTTCTGAAGAACAAAAACTTGATCTTTATATTTTGATGCAAAACGATTTAAAAGTATTTGCTGAAAAAAAATTAATTGACGAATTCAATGTAGACAAAAATGAAGCAAAAATTATTATTCAACATGTAAACAATAGAAATGGCAGATGTGCAGCATGTGAGTTTGAAAAATTGAATGGAGAATATATTGAATGTCCCAATTGTGGTGCTTTTAATTATAATCTTAATGAACCCGTGTTTAATTTAGAATTTTGCAGTCATTTAGAATGGTCTCTGGATTTTAAAAACATTGAAAATGAAAAGATAAAATATTATGCTAAGTCTTTTTGGTGTGATGGTATAAGTCATTTACCAGAAGACTCAAAATCTCTACTTTATCATAATATTGAAAAAAAAAGGCAAATAATAACAAAAGCCTGGATTGGATATGGTGGCAATGAAATTTATGAAATGAAAATCAAGTTCGGAAAAAAAGCTATAGAAAATTATAAAAATAATAAAAGTTTAATCGAATGCATTCCAGGAAATAATGAACTTCCGAATTGGATAAAGTTATTTATGGAAGATAAAAAGATTGAAATTCAAATAAAATAATAACTGTTGCTAACGTGAGTTTTAACCATTGTAGAAGACAGTAACCTTGCTCCACAAGGTCTCCCGACTTTGCTCCTCGCCTGCTGCCGTACAATTGTATCCTGTGGCTTTGATTTTATATTATAAGAATCTTTAATTGATAATATTATAACCACAGAAGAATTCTTGCAGTATCGGAGGACATTCAGCAGCCTCTAAAAAAATAAAGAAACCCGAAGTCCAGACTTCGGGTTTCTTATACGTATATAATCTCCAATTACTCTGAATTTGGAAAATGTAAGGAACTCAGTATAAATGGGCATTTAAAGTGAATATTGGGCCATTTAATACTGCTGCAATAAATACTTTAAAATATCTGTAGTAGTTACAATACCTTTTAGGTCACCATTTTCTACCACCGGAACAGAATGAAAACTATGTTCGGATAAAATCTCTGCCACTTCTTTTATGGTGGTCTCAGGATTTACAGTGAGAGGGGCTTTTGTCATCACCTGCGAAATAGTAAATACGTCGTATACCACTGCTGACACAGGAACATCCTCCGCATCATCCGATTGTTCTACATCCGCATAGCTGATTTTTAATAAATCACTATAACTTAATACGCCTAATAACTTTTGATTTTCGACAACCGGAATATGCCTGATTTTATTTTTTTTAAATAAATTTTCAGCCTCATACAATGATTGTGTAAGATTGAGTGTAATCAGGTCTTTAGTCATAATTTGGGAAATTGGAACTCTTTGTTTCATAGCATTTTTGTTTAGATTATTGTGAAAATTAACAATGAAAAACGAACCATAAATTCCTTTTTCATACTCAAAGTTAGCGAAGAAACACCCGCCTCATCATACTATTACAGCTGATATTTATCAATTTTCTCCGCTGTATGATATGTTAAATATCATGGTTTCATTTTTGTAATTTTTCAAAGAAACTTCTAACTTTAGTATTTAATTTTCAATAACTTACCAAAAAAACAACTTATCTTTTGCAGACAGACAAGCAGATAATAATTTTGTAGAAAAATATCTTTGCTTAACTAAAAGCATTTTAGAAATTCTCCCCGTTCCCCAAACTCCCCCGACTTTGGGGAAATAAAACAAAATCCACCCACACTCTAATTTTTATCCCCAAACTTTCTCTTATCTTTGTTTCAATAACGATCTGAACAATGCTGACGATGTAACACCAAAACAAAATATGGCAACAAAAGAAGAATTCTGGGACAGGAAAAAGAAATTAAATGATGATTTCTTCGTCATGGGCTCTGTGGCCAAACCTGCGACCGAAGAACAAATTAAAAAATATGAAGAAAGCACAGGGTTTACCTTCAGTGAAGATGTTAAGGATTTTCTGACCTCATTTGGTTCCCTACTTTTTGAAGTCAAGGAAGAGATCTGGAAACGTCCTCAGGAGTTTGACATTCTTCCAAGCTGGAAATTCGGGTATGGCTTTTTTGTGTACGGACTTTCGCAGGATGAAGAGATGCCTTCATGGATGGGGTTTGAAGAAAAACATCAGGAAGCCCTTGAATATAAGGAAAAGCCACTGGGACAACTATTTTTTAAACGCAGTGGAAACCTCTACAGAGCCTATACCGACAACGGAATCATAAAAATTGAGTATGACAAATACGATGAGGAAGATTATGAAGTATTTGAAGGAAATATTTACGATTTTCTAATTGAAGAAATTAATAATTTAGAACAGGATTATCTGGAATATATCAACGAAGGAAAATCCTGATGAGTTTTACACAAGTTTATACCTCCTGATTTTAAGCCTATAAAACAAAAACACTAAAACTTATTACCATTGAAAACAAAATTATTATTCCTGTCATTTTTGGGTTCCTTGCTGGCCCATGCACAAACGCTTCATTTTCAAAAGCTCGCCGGTATGTCTGCAGGCAGAGGGGCCATAGCAAGTGTAATAGTGAATGATAATATTTATGTTTCCAATGGCTATACAGCAGATAAAGAAGCCAATTATATTGAGAAATATAATATTACCGATGACAGCTGGAGTATTTTCAATGCTACTCTAAGTCCCAAAAGATTTGCTAATTCTGAGGCTTACCATAATAAGATCTATATTTTTAACGGTTTGGGGAACTGTCATCTTGAAATTTTAGATCTTGCAACCAATACCGTAACCGAAGGAGCCATTAATCCTTATTATGCCGGCGGTTCCGGTTCTGCCATATATAATGGGAAAATATATGTGTTTGGAGGCAGCGGATTAAACGGCGCGCCTATATATTCTGATAAATTTCAGTATTACGACATTGCTTCAGATACATGGCATCCATTACCGGATATGCCTATAGCCAAAGAAACAAAAGGTAAAATTGTTAATAATAAACTGTATGTCATTGGTGGTTTTAACGAAGCTTCTTCTAATCTGATCGATGTTTACGACCTTACTACGAATCGTTGGACCGATCAGTATAAAATGCCTGTTGGGATATCCGGCCACTCATTGGCAGTAGCCGATAATAAGATTTTCATTGTAGGTGATTATAATAATCAGGATTTTCTGGCCTATTTTGATACTGCTACCCATAAATTCTACCAGCTATCATCCAATATGAGTCCCCGAAGACACGCAGCTGCAGAAGTATATAACAACAGATTATATATCATTGGAGGAAATACAAGTACTCTACCCTCTTCCTCTATTAAAAGTACACAAGTTGCAGAGATTAATGAAATAATGTTCAATCTGAATATCCCGTTATCTCCATAGACGACAAAACTATCAGTACCCAGCTCCGCAAAGTCGGGAGACCTGACGCCATCAAAAAATAAAATTCGAAGTCTTCCACTTCAGATTCAGCTTTTACATATATTTGTTTCTATAAATAGGTAAAACAAACACGAAATCTTACTACCATTGAAAACAAAATTATTATTCCTTTCATTTTTGGGCTCACTGTTCATCTATGCACAAACGCTTCAGTTTAAAACTCTCGCTAATATGTCTGCAGGCAGAGGTGCCATAACAAGTGTCATCGTGGATGATAATATCTATGTGAGCAATGGATATCAGCAAAACGGAGGCAATGCCAATTTTATTGAAAAATATAATATTACCGATAATAAATGGAGTGTTCTCAATGCGACTCTAAGTCCCAAAAAATTTGCAAATTCGGAGACGTACGATCATAAGATTTATATTTTTAACGGCTGGGGAAACAGCCATCTTGAAATTGTAGACCTTAAAACCCAGAAAGTAACGAAGGGAGCTGTTAACCGTTCCTATACTGGAAATGCTGGTTCTGCTATCCATAACGGAAAAATATATGTGTTCGGTGGCAGCGGACTCAACAATGCTGCAACCACTGTATTTTCTAACAGATTTCAATATTATGATATTGCTTCCAATACCTGGCATCCACTACCGGATATGCCCAACGCCAGAGAAGCAAAAGGTAAAATTGTGAATGATAAATTGTATGTCATTGGTGGTTTTAACGGTACTTCATCCCGTCTGATCAATGTTTTCGATCTCAATACTAATCGCTGGACCGATCAATTTATAATGCCTGCCGGAATATCCGGACATTCATTAGCGGTATCCGGTGATAAGATTTTTATGGCAGGAGGTTATAATAATCAGGCTTTTCTGGCCTATTTTGATACGACAACCAACAAATTCCATCAGTTATCCTCTAATATGATTCCCAGAAGACATGCTGCTGCAGAGGTATATAACAATAAATTATACATCATCGGCGGAAGTACAACGTCATCCACCAAATCAGCTATTAAAAGCTTACAAGCAGCTGATATTACTGAAAGTGCACAGGATACAAAAGAAAATTAAGTACACAACATTCTCAAAATAAAAACACTTGATGATAGACGAAATTTTAGTACAAAAAATGATTGAAGATGAAATTCATCCTGATTATACCATCTTCAAATATTATGAAACAGATCCTTATATTTTTATTTTCTGGAAGCATAAAAAATATGATAAAGATGATGAAAGAGGAAAGTTAATTGGAGTCGGACCTATTGTTTTTGATAAATCACAAAAGAATTATACCATTTTGGGTTCCGGATCAAACAATGCGCATTATTACAAACATTTGCCAGACAATCTCTTTGATGAATACAGAATCATCAATACTTTTGAAAGCATTAAAGCCGGAATTGTAAGGAGAAAGTATGTAAATACTGATGATGTTGACAGATTATGCCAAATTATAACTAATGGTTGGGCCAGTGTTGATTTTGACATGTATTATTCTAAAGACTATGATGTAGAAATTCATATTATAGCTGTTTTGAAAAACAAAGAACAACAAGATATCATCATCAACTTCTGGAATGAAATAGATTATCAATATAAAGTATTGAATGATATGGAAATACTACTTTGGAAAACAAAAGACGAATAAAAAATTAAAAATCAGAAAAGATGGAATTCCTTATGATAAACAAAAACAATAACTAACACAGGCTGACAATCAAATTTAAATAAAAAACAATGAGAAAACATATTATTTCAGGGATTCTAATTCTAATATTCCAGGCATTCTCCGCACAGATAAACACTGACCTTATTAAAAAGAATGTCTCTGAAAACCCGCAGGAAAATTTTTATAAACTTTTAGACGTATTCAAAGTAAATCCTTCTGAACTGACGCAGGAGCAGTTGAATCAATTGTATTACGGAAGTAAATTCATAAAAATTGATTACACCATTGGAAATTATAACAGTGAATCCGGAACATTCTGGAAACCTGCCCAAAAAAGACTGTCAAAAAGTAAAGCAGAAAAAATGGTGGCTGAAGCAGAATCAAAATACGCCATCAATCCTCTCAACAAAGATTTACTGGATGATATGATGAATATTTATAGTGCACTTGATGACCATAAAAAAAGAGAATTATGCGCCAAGCAAAAAGACCTCATCATTCAAACGATAGAAAAAAGTGGTGACGGAAAAAGTGAAGAGACCGCCATTTGTGTTTTAACTCCTGGAGAAGTTTTACAACAACTTGAAAATCTCGTTACCGAAGGACCGAGAGCAGACTTTAGTCAAAAAATGAGACAACTTTCAGACGGAAGCATTCTAACCATTTATAAAATTGGAGACAGAGAAGTATTTGTAAAATTGGTTGGCGGATATTTTTAATAACTTCCAATGATGTAAAAATAGGCAGCAATTACATACTTTTCTGCAACATCCCTTCCTATCAATTCACATACTAATGTACCGTATTAAGGTAAGCTGCATGGCATGGATAAGATATTATGCTAATTCGTAGATTTGAAAACCAATAACCATACTATGAACGCTCAGGAACTTCAAACATTACTCACCGAAAGAGCAGAAAAATTTCATCTCAAAAATGAAGCGTTTCACACGCTCCAAAAAATACTTTCAGAAGATCCTGAAGAATTGATAGGAGGCTTTGCCCGCCATGAAATTACTTTTGTATTTGAGGGATACCAATATCTGATTGAACAGCGATACCAGGAACCCATTATCCGGGCAAGAATAAGTCTTTGTGTGGAAAAGGAAACGTATGTTGAAAATTTAGAACCCATCGGGTATTATGATCTTGAAATGGATTTTGATGGCGAAATAGTGGACGACTGGTTTGTAATTGAGAAGGAAAAATACCTGAAAGATATTGGAATCATATCCTATTTTCAGGAGATGAATAAAAAGATGCCTCCTCAATATTTACGTAGAAACCACAGTGAATATAAATTTGTTTCTTACATCTCTCTGATTGGAACACTCTTCATCAGCAAAGAATTTGAAGGGGCCGGAGTATTTATCAACAGAGCGAACACTTATTTAAATGACACCGATAATGTTTTACCGGATAAAGATTATTTAAAGAAATGCCGGTATTTTCTGAAAATGATGACCCACTACTTACTAGAAAACAATTTATTATCTGAAAGTTTAAAACAAAGATTGATCGATAATAAGAATAATAACCCACGGCTCTAAACCCCGGACCTTGTATCAATATTAGAAGAAATGTTATGAAAAAAAGGCAATTTAAAAAACTGGACAATTCAATTTCAAGCTTTCAATGGATAAAAAAGAAAAGTGAAAGATATTGGCAGAAAGTAGATATGATGGAATGCTGGGGATTCCAGATTCAGGAAGGAAGCAAATGGAAAAAAGGATTGTCAGAGTCTGAATTAGAAGATTTCCAGAAACAACTGAACATCACCTTTCCGGACTCATTAAAAAACTATTACAGAACGATGAATGGTCTTGATAAACCGGGAATAGATAATAATGGTGGTGAAGGAGAAATTGATTTTGGTCCTATATTTTATTCCTATCCTGATGACATTCCCACTATAAAAGCAAGAATTAAACTGACCATGGAAGCCAACCGTGTGACGGAAGATATTATGAAGAACCAAAGTGTACCTCCAATTATCCCCTATTTAGGACATCGGTTTTTAATACTGGATCATGAAGAAAATGTTCTTTCAATGTTTGGTAGTGACATTATATTCTGGGGTGGCAATTTAGCAAAAGGAATTGCACAAGATATTTTTCCAATTCGTCATGCTGAAAAAAAGAAAATTGATACAAGCTCATTCTGGAACAAAAAAATTGGGTAATTTAACTCAATAGTTCTACTTAGTTACTCAAATCATTACATTACAAGAAGCCGGAAAATTTCTGTAAATATTCAGAAGTAAAAAACATCTATACAACATGAAAAAAGCATTTGAATTTCTCACCCATTTAAAAGAAAATAACAACCGGGAATGGTTTACTCAGCATAAATCTGAATACGATATCATTGTAAAAGAAAATAAAGTTTTTTTTAATCAGATCTATCAGGAACTTCAGGAGTATGATCAGCTTAAAGGAATTCACATTTTTAGAATTTACAATGACGTACGTTTTTCCAAAAACAAAACGCCTTATAAAACCAATTTTGGCGTTGGATATTCCCGCTCGAAGCCCATGTTGAGAGGCGGATATTATATTCAACTGGAACCAGGCAACAGTTTTGTAGGTGGTGGATTCTGGGGGCCTGAAGCCAAAGATTTACTTCGCATCCGTAAAGAATTTGAAATCAGCAGCACAGAAATTGAAAAAATTATTGCTGATAAAACTTTTATACAATATTTCGGAGAACTTAAAGGAGACTCTGTAAAAACAGCACCGAGAGGTTTTGATAAAAATCATCCGGCTATTGATCTGATCAGGAAAAAACAATTCCTTGTGATGCGGAAATTTACAGATACGGAGGTTTTATCAGACAATTTTCAAAAAGAAGTCCTCCTGACTTTAATCGCCATGCGACCTTTTTTTGATTATATGAGTGAAATTCTGACCACGGATATGAATGGGGAGCCTTTATTTTAAAACCGGAAGTTTTTTATGTACTCTTTATAAGAACAGGAAAATTCAGTATGTCATTCTGAACCTAACAGTCCAATAAAAAGTAATATTATCTTTAAAAATGAAACGAATCCTGCAAATTTTAATTTTATTCATCATTGATTTTCTAGTCATCTGGATCTGGTTCTACGATATTGATCCTGATCCCAGTATTTCTATTGCTGTTGTAATAATGTATCCTTTATTATTTTTTATTAATCTGCTGGCCGGAGGTATTTTGTGGATAACAAAGAAAAAAAATTTATCTAGGTTGTTTATCATCAATTCTGTTGTTTCTGTTGCGATCGCCAGTTTTCTTTGGCCAAATGCTATCAGAAGACACCAAAATCAAATTTGGATCAGCTATAGCTTTCATCACAATGCAAAAAATTACAATATTAGTATTCACAAACCCGATCATACATTTATGATGACAGAATCTGTAAATCCAGGAAGTTCGACTTCATTTCTGGAAGGAGTTTGCAACTATGAAAACGGAAAAATAATTTTAAAAACAGATTCTACCCGGTATAGTATTGAACACAATGTATTAATAGGATTTACAAAAAATAAAATACCGCTAAAAAAGGAATAACAACCCTTTATAAAACATGTTCCAATAAAGCTATGAAAAAAGCATCTTTATTCATTTTCGCTTCATTTATACTATTGAGCTGTTCCGAGAATTCAATACGGTCACTAGATTTTGGTGATTTTAGATTAAAGGCTCCAGGAAGTTGGAAAAAATTGAAACCGGAAGCTTGTGATAGTAATGCCGGAATTATCATCACGAAAAATAATGATTCGATTTTCTACGATTACGGACCTTATTCCTATTCATTAGAAGAAAATGTAACGATTATTAACAGAAAAGATCTCAACGAACTTCTAACCGTGAATCCAAAGGCTGATACAACAGAATTTATTGTCATTGATAAAAATGCTAGTAGAGAAGATTTCATCAAAAGTAAAATATCCTATAAAAAAATTGATGGATATAAAGCAAAAATAGTAGAGCCCAAACAAGTAGGCAAAGGAATGACAGGAGTTTATATCGACAGCCTTAAAACTGAATCAATAGGAAATATCAAGTTCAATTTATATGGCATTAATCTGAAGAAAGAAAGTCAGGTAGAACTTTTAAAAGCAATTCAGACATTACAATTTAGAAAATAATATAACTGAGAATTATTTTCTATGGTATTGAATAAAATCTCTCTAATAAGGATTTCCCATTAAGTTTTTTATATTTTTGCTCTGCCAAAAAATTAACAACACCCGTGAAACTGTATATTTTATTTGCTCTTCTTTTTATTTCCAGCATAGTAACCGCACAAGAAAAAGAATATCCATCCATCAAAAAAGGAGATTTTCCGGAAGGCATTTATATGACTCTGGAAGATGTTTTAAATAAAAAACCATCTTCAACCGAAGAGGTCTATTTCAGAGCCTGTGAAAAATGTGATTCTCTTGACATGCCGGAAAAAGCATTCTTTTATTTCAAACAAAAAAATAAAAGGGTAAAAGTTCCATTAGCTGTTTCGCATAAAGGAGAAATGTATTTTCAGACCTATCGAAAATATACCAATAAGAAAGACAATGGATATGATCCTGACCAGTATTCGAGATTTTGCAAAGTTTTGAACTATGGAAGATTCATTTATTTTGAAGAAAACATGAAAGGCTTATGGTCGAAGGCACTCTTAGGAGCATTAACTCCTCTAGCCTACTCTATCAATGGAAAAACCAAAGGAATTGTTTTAGATTTAGACAATAAAGAATTCAATATTCTGCAAAACTGTGATGATTTAAATGACTTTCTATCCAAACATGACCTTCCTGAATTTCAATGTAATTCAGAAACCTTCACTATTGGAGATTTGAGAAAAAAAATTGAAGAAATTAATCTGCATTATCGCTAAGCTGATGAACAAGCTTCAATTTATAATTCTTGTAAAATCCAGGCTTTTTTCACTTTTTCTAGTATTATTTTCTGTGAAAATTGCTGCCTGTAAATGCAATGGTACTCCTACTTTAAAATCTTCTTTTGAAAATGCTGATTTTGTTTTTATTGGGGAAGTATATGATATTACAGAAGTTCCATCTGGATTTAAAACGGTCCAGAATATTCTAAGTAAAGTAAAAATCAATAAGACCTACAAATCGGATTCCTATGATGGATTTTATACACACAATGCTACCCTTTTCGGATCTCCGCTGCATTTCTGTGATGTTCTTTTTACCCAGAAAGGGGAATATCTGATTTTTGCATATGATGAAAAAGATACCGGATTTCTCTACTCTGACCAATGTTTTATTCAAAAAAAACTGGATGAGCTTTCTCCGGAAGAATTAAAAGAACTGGAATCTTTAAGTTCTCAGTATAAAAAATTATCTGAAAACTCTGATACATCCAGTAATCCTGAACTTACAGATTTGATTGTGGATGATTTCAACTATTCCGATAGAAAGGTCAATGAGCAAAAAATAGAAATATCATCACTCAACCAACAAAATAATAGATATAAAATCATTATTTATATTTCTATTTTTGTGATCGTTATGTTTCTTATAACTCTAATCTTCCTGCGCAGAAAAACACAGCATTGAAATCAATAAGAAGAAAGCAATATATTTGTTCTGAAAACTACATCATGATTAATATTTTCTTTCCCAAAATAAAAAGCCCACGCAGTAGTTTAAAAACAATCTGGTATTTTCTTCTTTTCATTTTGCTCTTCTGCAGTTTTTGCTGTAAAGAAAAAGTAAAGGATAACAGTCATTTTATAACCTATCAGGTGAATCCTCAGAAAAAAACACACAGCTGTATTGGAAAAATGACAAAGGTGAGCTCCTGAAAAGTCTGGATCATCTGATTACTGATGTTCAGTACAAAAATAAAAAATTAGTATTCGCTATGAACGGAGGAATGTTTGAACCCGACAACTCTCCAAAAGGTCTTTATATTGAAGATTTTAAAATACTAAAATCCATAGATACATTGCAGGGCAGCGGGAACTTTTATCTTAAGCCTAATGGAATATTTTATTTAACCCGAAATAACCGGGCAGGAATCGTAGAAACTAAAAAATACGTACAAAATAAAGAGGTCAGATATGCCACACAATCTGGCCCCATGCTTATAACAAATGGAAAAATCAACCCGATCTTTCAGGAAAATTCTAAAAATCTGAATATCAGAAACGGCGTAGGAATTCTGAAAAATGGGGATCTCCTTTTTGTGATGTCTAAAAAAGAAATCAATTTTTATAATCTGGCAGAGTTTTTCAAAAATTCGGGTTGTAAAGACGCTCTATATCTTGATGGATATGTTTCAAGAACTTATCTTCCGGAAAAAAAATGGATCCAGAAAGATGGAAACTTCGGTATAATGATAGGAGTCACGGAATCTAAAAAATAAAAGTTATCCTCATTTCATAATGAAGAGGTAAAATATACCTATCTTTCCTCTCATTTTAAGAAACTCAACGCCTAAATCAATCTTATTCAACATGAAAAAAATAATACTAGACCTTGCCACTACATTAGACGGATTTATTGAAGGACCCAACGGAGAAACCGACTGGTGTATCATGGATGATGATATGGATTTTGATGGGTTTCTTTCCGGCATAGACACTATTTTCTACGGAAGAGTAAGTTATGACGCTTGGGGAAATTATCAACCGGAAGAAAATGCAGGTTTAGAAGAGCAAAAACTTTGGGAAGCAGTTCACTCAAAGAATAAATTTGTCTTTTCCAGTCAGAACCGAGAAGATGAGAATGCCGTTTTTATCAGTTCTGATATTGTGGAAAAAGTTTCAGAAATAAAAAAACAGGGAGGAAAAGGCATCTGGTTGTATGGAGGAGCAAGTCTTATTAAAACATTTATTCAGGAGAATCTTATTGATACCTACAGAATATCTGTTCACCCAATTGCTCTGGGAAAAGGAAAGCCTCTTTTTGAAGATTTAAAAGAAAGACTGAATCTAAAATTGGTCAAAACCAATGTTTTCAAATCCGGTGTAGTACAGCTTATTTATGAGGTTTAAATAAAAATAATCAAACAAATCATGAAAAAAATAATAGGAATCTTTTTTTGTCTGGTGACTTCCTGTACGATGTCCGGACAAAATATTTCTGTCATTGAAAAAAAACTTAACCGTTCTTTTCAAAGGATTCAATACTGGTATGATACAAGCCGCAAGAATATCCTCACCGAGGACTCTCTTTACGCAGCCAATAGAAAGTTTGAAAAATTATTACATCACTATACATCATCCAATCCTCAAACCTTAAAACATGATTTTAAATCACTTACGAAAAATGGGTTATCTATCAGTTCCTCGGAAGATGGTAAATTTAGAATCTATTCGTGGAATACGCTAACCGGAGGAACAATGCGTTTTTACAGAAGTGTTTTCCAGTATGAATCCGGTAAAAAAGTACAGAGTGAAACGTTGAAAAGCGATATGGAGCAAAATGCAGAATCCAATTATTATCAGATTAATGATATTGTATCACAGAATAAAAAGTATTATCTGGCCCAAAACATTTCTGTATACAGCACTGCCCTTTATTACTATAGAGTAAAAGTTTTTTCTATTGACAATGGAAAATTGAACAGCAATGCTAAACTTATAAAAACCGCTTCCGGAATCCAGAATGAGCTAAGTTATGAATTAGATTTTACCGCTTCTTCTAACACCAGTAATTCAATCAAAACCAAAACATTTGAAAACCTGGATATTCAATATGATCCTAAAAAGAAAATCATCAGTATTCCTTTAATTCTTGATGATTCTAAGATTACAGAAAAGAAAATCCGTTATCAGTTCAAAGGGAAGTACTTTGAAAAAATATAATAGATTTATGGTGTTAAGACTTTAATTCAAATTAAATAATCCTCTACCCTTCTTCAATAAAAATATTTTTTAAACTCCATGTAATATTATCACACTCAAAAGTGTCTTATTTAAAAAAAATTACATGAAATCTATTCTCACCTGTATCGTTTTAATGTTTGCGATACATCCTCTTTTTTCACAAAAATCTCAAAAACTGGAACAGTTATTTTCAACGTATGAAAAAGCAGGATTGTTCAGTGGTTCTGTTTTGATTGCCGAAAAAGGAAAAATTATTTTTGAAAGTAGCTATGGCTATAGAAATGCTCCTAAAAAAGAGAAAAATACCAATAACAGTCTTTACAGAGTTTTCTCCACCACAAAAATGTTCACGGCAACTGTTATTTTTCAGTTGGAAGAACAGGGAAAATTATCTCTGAATGACAAACTTTCCAAATACTATCCTGACTTTCCGAAAGGTGACAGCATTACCATTGCCCAGCTGCTTTCCCATACTTCAGGAATTCCCAATGATACCAACTCTGAATACACTCTAAATGAAGAAACATTTTTAAAATATATTGCTGCAAAACCTTTGAATTTCTCCCCTGGTAAAGATTGGGATTACTCCAATTCAGGATATTATATTCTCGGCTATATCATTAAGAAAGTTACAGGCCTGAATTATGATCAGGTCATAGAAAATAATATCCTGAAACCTCTGAAAATGAATCACAGCGGATTCAACTTCAATAATGTAACGGATGAAAACAAGGCATTTGGATATGAATTTTTATCAGCTAAAAGGTCGAACGAAGCGTTGCGTTTCAAAACCGATCATCCTTTTGCTGCGGGAGCGATGTATTCTACGGTGGAAGATATTTTTAAATTTAATGAAGCGTTAAAAAACTATACCCTTCTTAAAAAAGAGACCACAGACAAAGCTTTTACACCTTATCTTAAAGATCATTATGGCTTAGGTTTCCAGATCTCTATGGATTTTGATAAAAAAAGGATTGGCCATGATGGTGGCGGACCTGGCTACAGAAGCCGATATTACAGAGTTCTGGATGATGATATTTGTGTGATTCTAATTTCCAATTCAGAGCTTTCTCACTCCGATTTTATTATTCCTCAAGTAGAAAAAATACTGTACAATAAACCTTATAGCATTCCGTCCATTGCAAAAGTGAGTGCAGAGGATTTAAAAAAGCTGGAAGGTGTTTACTCTACAGAAAATTCAAATTTTTATATCACCAGTAACGATGGACAACTTGTTTTCAAAGAGGGCAGCTATCCAAGAAATGCGTTGTTACCAAAAAGCAAAACATCTTTCCAGCTGGATGAAAAATTCACCTGTACATTTCAACGGGATCAAGACGGAAAAATAAATACTCTTGTCATTCATTTCTGGGATGGAACTGTAAAAACAGCAAAAAGAAAGACCAATAATCTTGCGTGGGGAATTATTGGAAATGCTACTCCGAATGGTTGGGACGGAAAAGATATACTGCTACAAACAGATCCTAAAAATCCGAATATTTATTTTCTGAAAAACTATACATTAAAAAAAGGTAATTTAAAATTCAGGTTTAATAATGACTGGGGATACAACCTCGGTCTGAATAATGACAATAAAAGTATTGCCTTCGATGCTTATGATTTCCCAATCCATGAAGATGGAATTTATGATATTGTTCTTGACATGACCAACGCTGTACAACCACAATACAGCATTAAAAAATCAAATCTATAAAACCAGTATTCACAAAGTAAAAAATACATATTTTAAAGCCGTTTTGTTTTCAAAACGGTTTTTATTTTTAATTTCCATTACTATTTTTTATTATTTTTATCTCACACAAAATCAAACACAAAATAGAATCTATGCCCCATTTTATAATAGATTGTTCACAGGATATTCTTCAGCAGAGAACACCCGATGAATTGATGGATGCAGTTTATGAAGCGGCAGACGGAACAGGATTGTTTGCCCCCAATGACATCAAAGTAAGACTTCAACCCTATCAGTATTACAAATTAGGCACAGGTAAGAAAAATTTTCTACATGTGTTTGGGTATATCATGCAGGGGCGCAATACAGAACAAAAAGCAGATCTTTCGAAGCAGATCTGTAACCAGCTTTCAGAATTGCTGCCTGATATTTCTTTTCTTTCTGTCAATATCAATGATTTCGAAGCAGCGACATACAGCAACAAAGCACTCATTAATCCTGAAAATTCAGACCAGGACAGGCATTTTGGTTTATAACATTCACCTTTACACACACAACTAAACATTAATAATATGAGCTTAAAAACATTAGTCAGCAAAAGTGCGCAGTACAACAATTGGGTAGTCAATAAATATATCGACTGGTTATCCACAAAGTCTGATGAGCAGCTTAACCAGGAAACTATTTCCAGTTTTCCGACTATTTTAAAAACACTACACCACATCTGGCAAACTCAGGAATATTGGTGGAGCCACATTTCAGAAAAAGATGATTTTGATTTTGTAAAAACAGCAGAAACTACCAGCAAAGAGGATGTTTTCAATGCCATAAAAAACAATTCGCAGAAACTTGTAGATTATGTGGAAAGTTTATCTGAAGAAGATCTTTCAAAAAATGTAAAGATAGAATCCCAATGGTTTCAGTGTGATTTTTCGAAATACGAGTATATCCAGCATGCTATTCTTCACGGAACGTATCACAGAGGACAGATCGTAACAATGGGAAGAAATATAGGAATCACTGATGCTCCTATGACGGATTTTAATTTCTGGAATATTTATAAAGACAAACAATAAAGCTATATCTTTTCTGTCACTTAAAAAGATAAAAATGTATAGTTTGACCCCGTCATTATGACCACTACAACCATAGAACTCGATTTATTTCAGGAGAACATCAAACACCTTTCAACTAATGAGATCGGAAATTTTATTGCTATCACCTCCAGGAACAGAGTTATAATCTCTGGCGCAGAAACACCATTAGAGCCAGGAGTTGATATCTTAATGGCTAGAATCATTGATGAAGAAAAAATTTTAATTGTACTTGATCGTCCAACCTCTATAGAAAATGCTTTAATCATTGATTATACAGGGAAGCCTTTTGTAAAATTTAATATTGGAACTTCAATTAACGATATTAAGATAAATGGTAAAAAAATAATAGTCTCGTATTTTGATGAAGGTGTTTTACAAGGTGATAAACCTGACTGTGATGCATTGGCTGTATTCAATCTTAATGGGAAACAGGTTTTTGGTTTTAATTCAAGTAATTTACAAGACCAGCTTATCGATTGCTATTGTGTTGCCAATTTGGGAAATGGGAAAATAGTTTTTAATGGTTATGGAAATTTTTCTTTGCAGGAATTGGATGTAAGCACTTTCAATCTTGTCAGTTATGAAATTCCATCTGTTTGCATAGGTGCTCAATCTGTATCTGCAAAAGCGGACAATATTGTATTTCATTCAACCTATAAAGACAAAACTAGTTTTCTTGTCTGGAATCTACATTCGGGGGAGCTCAGTCAAATAAGTTCTGAATTTAAAAATGCTCAGCCTACTGAAAATGGATGTTTTTACCAAGTCTATAAAAAATCATTTATAATCATTAATCCATTGGAATTTTAAATTTTGTGGATAAGTCTTATACTGTATTTCAGAGAATCCACAGAACAACTATTAAATTATTGATTTTAAATAATTTAAAATAATATCATTCAGTTGTCCACATCTTTAAATAGTTGTGGATAACTTTTAACAATCCAATTTACCCTTGTGGATAAAGTATGGATAAGTTTTTTCAGCTAGTAAAAAAGCTTATAACTATCTATATATCTATAATTTACAATACTTATTTATTTTTTAGGGGTTTCCACAATAGAAAACCATGTGGATAAGTTCTGTGGATAAGTTATCCACAATTTTTAGGTCTTACTTTTCATTAATTTCATCTCAATAATTCTAAATAACAAATATTTATTCATCAATTATTATGAATATTTTTTTATAAATTGCATTATAAACAAATCACCAATGAAAGAAATAATTTACATAAGTGAATTAAATTCAGTAAATTAAAAACATATTTACAAAAAACAACATTAATATAATGAAAATATAATCTACCATTTCTGAATGCTCACTTAAAAATCAACAAACACAAAAAAGTATAAACATGAAAATAGTATTATACATCATGATGAAAAAGTTATCCACAATGAAAAATACAATAACCCAATACCCTCATTCAAATGACAACAACAGACATCATGGAAAACATCATCCCTTACCTTGGGGAAGCAGCACCGTACATTTCAATTCCTGAAAACTGTATTTTCAGAAATCATAAGATCGAGACAGAAATAAGTGAATGGAATTTTGAGAATGAAAATTATGCCCAACTGATCAAATTATTATTTTCATTAGGAAGTCTCAGCCTGTATAAAGCTCTTAATGATGAGAGTAAAGAAAAAATTTATTTCCTTGGCGAAAAAATCAGGATCAGAAAATTATCATATGATGAACCAAAATCAGTAATTATCGCCAGCGAAAGCATTCTTGAATCTGATAGAAAAGGCAAATCTCACATTCATATAAGAGACAACTATTCCAAAGAGCTGCTTTATTCTGCAGAGCTGGATTACTATATTATCACCCGTGAAGCATTCGAACTTTTTTATAAAGATCTGCTTAGTACGGTTCCGGTAGAATATCATGACAAAAATCTTCCCGAGAGTAAAATAATCAATACAGAAAGCCTCATCATTTTACGATTTTAACAGAACCTTTTACTCCTAATCAATGCAAAGGGCATTTTGAAAATCACCCTATTGTACCATTTGTGTTTATAACTCAATGTATTTTAAATGAAACATTTAATTTTCTAGGTAATGAAATGTCATACGAAATAGAAAGTTTTGAAGGGTACGCCTCTAATGCACTACCAACAGGAATCATTTTCCTGACCGAAGTCTTTCACCAACGATATTTAAAAAATCTTTTTATTTCAAATGTGAGGTCAGCGACACTTCCGGAAATCCGTATGGAGTGGTTATTTTTACTATCAAATCGAAAAAATAAACTATCAGGTAAAACTGCATCATGGTAGTGTTTACTTATTCGTCGTTTATGACTGATAAAAACATTGTCTTTATAAGCCTTTTCGTACATTAGACTTTACAATACAATAGACCAATACACTCAATTTCATATGGAAAAATACACAATATCATCGGACGGTCAGAAAATTCACTATAAAGAATCCGGAAGTGGAAGTACTACGTTAATTTTCATCCACGGATGGCTCGGGAATACAGAATGGTGGGCAGGCCAGCAAAAATATTTCAGCAGTCAATATCATATTGTACAATTGGATCTTGCGGGGCATGGAAAATCAGATGCTTCAAGGCAGGAATGGACGAGTGCAAAATATGCAGACGACATCAAAGCTGTGGCTGATGCTATCGATTCAAATGAAATAATCCTTGTAGGACATTCCATGTCCGGAGCTTATGTTCTGGAAGCTTCATTGAAAATACCAAAAGTAAAAGCCATAATTCTGATCGATACATTGAAAAACCTGGACGAATCCTTTACCAAGGAACAAACCGAAGAGGTACTTTCCCAATACAGAAAGGATTTCAAATACACTGTTGAAAACTTTTTGCCTCAATTTTTGTTTGTTGAAGGAACACCTAGTGCTGTAAAAGAAAGGGTACAGCATGAATTTCTTCATAACGAACCTGAATTGGCAATCAATGCGCTCCGGCCTTTATATAAAACAGACTTCAAAGCTTTTGCAAAACAGGTTCAAGTGCCCGTTATAGCCATCAATTCCGATGCTTCTCCTACTGATATTGAAGCTAACCGCAAATATTTAAAAGACTATGATTATGTGACCATTGAAGGTGTTGGACATTATCCTATGCTGGAAAATCCTGCTGAATTCAATACTATTCTTGATGGAGTTATCCAAAAACTAATATAATATTTAAAGATGCAGAATACCAGAATCTTTGCAACAGCATTCTCCAGTGTTTATCCCCATTACATTCAAAAAGCCGAAAAAAAAGGACGTACCAAAGAAGAGGTACATGAAATCATATTCTGGCTCACCGGATATCAAGAAAAAGAATTACAGGAAATATTAAACAATAAAACTGATTTTAAAACTTTCTTTGAGCAGGCTCCACAGATCAACCCCAATGTAGCTTTGATAAAAGGTGTCATTTGTGGATATCGTGTGGAAGAAATAGAGAACGAACTAATGCGAAATATCCGTTATCTGGATAAACTGATCGATGAATTAGCGAAAGGGAAGAAGATGGAAAAAATACTAAGAACAACCTAAAGATATCAATTCAAAAAGAATCATTTTATAAATATGACTGAAACACTTCCCCATTTCAAAAAACTTCCCGAAATTAGCGGTCTGTGCGTTAAATACTATTCAATGAAATAAAAATTTAAATTAGAACATACAGCAAAACTTAGTATAAGTTTTCTTCGGGGCAGGGTGAAATTCCCTACCGGCGGTTACAGTCCGCGACTCCTTTCTTATGAAAGGACTGATCTGGTGAAATTCCGGAACCGACAGTTAAAGTCTGGATGGGAGAAGAAAATGAGATGACCAATAAGATTCCTTATGGACTCTTGTTGTGTTGTATTTCATTTCCATGTACCGAAGAGTATTTTAACTTTTAAAAGTAAAATAACATGGAAAAATTATTAGAACAATTCGGAGCTACCTCCAGAGAACGTGTAGAAAAAGCACTTCAGACATTACAAAAGGGAAAAGGTATTCTTTTAGTAGATGACGAAAATCGCGAAAACGAAGGCGATATCATCTTTCCCGCTTCCACTATTACAGAACAGGACATGGCACTTCTTATCCGCGAATGCAGCGGTATCGTATGCTTGTGTATTTCTGAGGAAAAAAGCCGGCACCTCAACCTTCGTCCGATGGTGGAAAACAACAATTCAAAAAATCAAACCGCATTCACCATTTCCATTGAAGCCAGAGAAGGGGTGGAATCAGGTGTTTCTGCAAAAGATCGTGTAACAACAATCAGAACAGCTGTAGCATCAGGTGCACAGGCAGAGCATATTGCAAGCCCCGGACATGTTTTCCCACTGATTGCAAGAGAAGGTGGAGTATTTGAAAGACGCGGCCATACTGAAGGCAGCGTAGACCTTGTAAAAATGGCCAACCTGGGTGACGATGCTGTACTTTGTGAACTGACGAATGAAGACGGTTCTATGGCAAGACTTCCGGAGATTGTTGATTTTGCCATCAAAAAAGAGATGAGTGTAGTGACTATCGAAGATATTTACGCTTACCGTAAAATGGCAATAAGCAATTAAACATAAACATTTTTAACGCACAGACCGCCTGTTGATCCGATCAATAGGCGTTTTTATTAAAAATTTAACTAAAAACTCATTAATTTGATAATTGAATACTATTTTTTATTTACTTTTAACAAAAAATTTTGACTATGAAAAAATCTTTATTCCTTTTATTAGGAGCATCTGCGATGTTTTCTGCGCAGATCACACTTACAAAAACAGCCAATGACCCTATTTCAGGAAACGTTGTCAATTATAATAACACAGCTGGCACCGTAGACAACTCTGCAACAGGACCAAACACAACATTTTCAAATGGAGGTCTTACGATGGGAGCAGCATCACAAACAACCTATTCAACTCCTACTGCCACTGAAATAGCAACTTTCCCGGGTTCTACTCTTAAAATGGTAGATGGCGCAACAACAGTTTACTATAAAGCCTCTTCAGCTAAACTGGAAATCACAGGAATGGTAAATCCACAGGCAACTTTAAACTTTAGTGTGGACAACGGTACTCATATTAATTACCCAACAACTTACGGACCGGCTCAAAACGATACTGCCAAAGGTACTTTCTCCTCATCTTCTGCGAGTGGACTGTTTAGCGGTACAATGACTGCCATTGCTGATGCATACGGAACTTTAATTATAGGTAATCAAACATACAGCAATGTTCTTAGAGTAAAATTCACACAGAATCTTAATCTATATTCATCACTGGATGTTACTTATTCTAACCCTATCGGAGCAATAGTCAATACAGCCTATTCTTATTACGATGCTTCTCACAGATATGCACTGCTTAATTCTACAAGTGGAAACATCAGCATTCCACTATTAAGCATCAACCAGAATGTAAAAACTACATTTGCATTAAGTGAAGCATTCCTGGCCGTGAACAATGCAGTGAAAAAAGAAAACTTAGTGGTGTATCCAAACCCTGCTCAGGATTTTATCGGTTTCAAAGGAAATACGGATAATTATTCTAAAGCAAACATTTACAGTCTGGATGGCAAATTGGTTAAAACTTCAGATGTAAAATCTGGAAACATACAGATCTCAGATCTTCCTCCAGCATCTTATTTCATTGAGATCAGTGGAAAAAATGCCGCAGAAACAAAGAATACAAAATTCATCAAGAAATAATACAAACAAATCCCCGCTCATTGGAGCGGGGATTTGTTTTGTAAGGAAGCAGGAGGATGGAGGTTGGATATATACTCCCATCCTCCTGCTTCCCTCTTTCCACCTAAAACCAACTCTTAAAAAGTAGCTGCGGGAGCAGTTTCGTTATTAAGCTTTCGTTGAATTTCTGTCTTTTTTCCTTTTGAGAAATCATAACTCAGCCCTAATACAAACATCGATTTATTGTTCATAATCTGTGTATGAATTTTATAGTCTACCAGACTTTCCGGCAAACTTTTCGTTTTGTATTCTGAAGGCATTCCTATCCAGTACATTCCTGTGGAAAATGTCCAGTTTTTATGTTTATAGCTTACAAAAATATTATTCTGATTTTCATTCGTATTAAGGAATGCGCCATTGAGACTATATACCGGGATATTGAACTGATACTGAACGGAAAAAGATTTGTATTCTGAAGAAAGCGAGAAATAATTTCCTAAATAATTATTTTTTATCAAAGCACCTTTACTTGTTCTTACAGTTTCAGAAGTAGGTGTGATCACTGCTTTTATGACCAATAAACTGCTCCCAAAAGGTTTATAAGAACCGGTAAGCTGTACTCCATATCGCTGTCCGTTTTTTCCATTTTCATAAGTCAGTGCATATCCATTCAATGCCTCATCCTGAACGTAATACTGGTTGATTACCCTGTTGGTATATCGGTAAAATAAACCTGCATTAAAATCAAAATACTTATTATTAAAAGAATAGGTCAGATTATTAGAAAAGATTTGTTGGGATTTTAAAAAGGGATTTCCCCGTTGAACAATATTAGGAGCCAATTGCACCACATTACTACTTAAAGCGTTACTCCAGGGACTTACAGGATTATAACTTGCTGTAAAACGAACGTTCTGATTATTTTTAATCTGATAAGCTAAAATAACCTTTGGAGTAAAAGTCCATTCATCAAAAGTATTTTCTGCACTTTTGTTGTGAATATTGGTAAGGCCTGTGCCAATACGATAGCTTAATTTGTCTGCTTTCCCTGCAAATTCGGTGTAAAAATACTGTTCCAGATAACTGACACTGTATTGGGAATATCCGGCAAGGTTATTCAGATCATTGGAAATAGAAGACCTTGAAATTCGGTATCCCGATGAAAGTTTTCCTGCAGTAAAATCATGAGCATGTGCCAGTTCTCCTACCAGACTCGTCTGCTTGGCTTTCAATACCATATCATTATCATATACCGATAATCCTGAACCTACAATCCATTCTCTGGCCGTTTCTGTAGTATTGGCAGTATAATGAGAGCCTACAACATTAATACTCAACTCATCTTTTTCCCCAATCTTTTTAGAATAATAAAGATCCAGCTTAGGAATCACATAATCTGAACCATTATTTTTGAACATATTGTGCTCTTCCTTCAGATTATCCTCAGTAAAAACACTCTGCCCCACGCCTTTTGAAAACCTGTTGAAGACATCCATATTCAGTTTAGCCTGAAAAGCGTAATCATCAGCAACAAGTCTGGTATATCGTAACGCAATATTCTGGAAAGTATATCCGAAATGATCTTTTCTATTTTCATCAGACCGATAATGCTTCCCGTTCAGCTGGTAATCATAGATACTATTGACCCTTCTGTCATTATAATCTCTAAGATTCAGGGAATATTCCAGTCCGAAATTATTCTTTCCCTTTGTATAATCCGCATAGGCAGAACCATTCACAAATCCTGTATTCAAAGCTGTGGAAACATCAGCTCCGAACACATACCCTGTTTCTGTAGACCTTGTCAGAATATTCACTACCGTATCTGCTCTTGTTGCCCATCTTGCAGGTGGAATATCATAATACTCTACCTTTACAACCTCACTGGGTGCAATACTTCGGATCTGCATATCAGTAGCTTCAATCCCGTTGATAAGAAATAGCGTAGTTCCCCCTTTCGTACTGGTAATGGTATTAGCTATCGGATCCAGTTGTAATTCCGGAAGGGTACGGAGCAAGTCTTTTGCGTATCGTGCTTTTTCCAGTGCTTCTTTATCAAAGGTATAAACAGCTTTATCTGCAAACTGTTTTTTACGTTGTGATTTCAGAATAACTTCCTGAATCTCTTTAATAGCCACTGCATCAACTGTATCATTTTTCTTCTCCTGCGAAAACATAAAGACGCCGCAAAGAAAGAAAATGGTATATATAGTTTTTTTCATATCTGAAGATGAATTATACAATTAAAACAATCAATTCTCAATGTTTGTTACATTTGTAATGGCAAACCGATCAAAAAATGATCAATCTGTTTTCTTTAAAAAACTTTAATTATTATGTTAAATTCAGCCCGTTTTTTGCTGGTATTTCTTACATCACAAAATATAGAGTCATGAAAAAAGCAGTCCTATTAATTCCATGCTTCCTGTTTTCTTTTCTGAGAGCTCAGGAAATTCAGAACAGCCAGGCAGAAAAGATGAATATCATCAAGACCAATGTCACGGCATATGCATTCAGAAATATCAATCTGTCTTATGAAAGAGCTATCAACCAATGGTTTTCTGTGAACATTGGCTTTGGAACGATGACAGAAGGAAAAGTACCTTTTATCAATGCTTTTCTGAAAGATGAAGATGAAAAAAGATTCCAGAATCTAAGAGTAAAAGCGACTAATTTTACCATAGAGCCAAGGTTTTATATTGGACAAGGTTATGGAAAAGGTTTTTATTTTGCTCCTTATTACCGGTATTCAAGTGTGACTTCCAATACTTTTGATTTTTATTATGATTATAATGGTCCGAATGGAGTGACTTATCCAA
This sequence comes from Chryseobacterium sp. AG363, assembly GCF_003610675.1. Classification (NCBI taxonomy): domain Bacteria; kingdom Pseudomonadati; phylum Bacteroidota; class Flavobacteriia; order Flavobacteriales; family Weeksellaceae; genus Chryseobacterium; species Chryseobacterium sp. AG363. Next base: position 287,052 of record NZ_RAQF01000004.1, on the reverse strand, counting down.
TCCCACTTAAAGGACATGGAGATACCAAAGGAAATAGTGGAGGTTTAATGGTTGGTGTACAGTTCTTTCTGACCAGAAGCAAGAATCTTGTATTGGATTTCTGGATCGCAGGCGCCCACTACGGAAGCGGAAAAGGAGATTTTACCATGACCTCAGATTATGTATTAACCCCGGATATGCAGGCACAGCTTAAAAAAGAAATTGAAAATCTGGATATTCCTTTTGTAAAATATACGGTAGAAACCAATGCCAATGGCGCCAGAATAAAAGTAGACGGACCTTGGGCAGGCTTCAGAAGCGGGCTTTCGATTGGATATAGATTTTAAAGACTCACTTTTATACACTATGAAACCGCTCTTTTCCAGAGCGGTTTGCTTTTTCCTGAAATTTGTATCTTGGATCCCATTATTAAAAAACTTTTCAGGAAAACAACATTGTATGGACTCAACAGCTATTACCACAGGTCAAAGAATCAAAGCCATTATAGGTGGATCTATCGGAAATCTTGTTGAATGGTATGACTGGTATGCATATGCAGCGTTTGCCATTTATTTCTCCCATTCTTTTTTCCCTGATTCTGATTTGAATGCACAACTGATGAATACCGCAGGAATATTTGCCGTAGGTTTTCTGATGCGTCCTATCGGCGGATGGCTGTTCGGAAGTATTGCAGATAAAATCGGAAGAAAAAAAGCTATGACACTTTCTGTTTTGTTGATGTCTTTCGGATCTTTACTGATTGCCCTTACTCCTACTTATCAATCTATAGGTATTCTTGCTCCTATATTGCTTTTACTGGCAAGATTACTTCAGGGATTAAGTGTGGGTGGTGAATACGGAGTTTCCGCAACTTACCTCAGCGAAATGGCGACTCAGGACAGAAGAGGATTTTATTCAAGTTTTCAATATGTCACTTTGATTGGCGGACAGCTTATAGCATTAGGAATTCAGCTTATTTTACAAAAACTATTACTCACAGAAGCTCAGCTGGAAGAATGGGGCTGGAGAATTCCTTTTGTAATTGGGGCACTCCTTTCTATTATTGCATTATATCTTCGGGCGAATCTTCACGAAACAGAAGCTTTTGAAAATAAAAAGACAGTCAGCGAAAAGAAAAAAGGAACCGTAAAAGAACTTCTGAAACATCCAAAAGCTCTGCTTACCGTTGTGGGGCTGACTTTAGGAGGAACGCTGGCATTTTACACCTATACAACTTATATGCAGAAATTTCTGGTGAATACGGTACATCTTACCAAGGAAGAGTCTACTTTAGTTTCTTTCATTTCGTTATTTATTTTCGCCTGCCTTCAGCCTGTATTTGGTGGATTATCCGACAAGATCGGAAGAAGGCCGCTTCTTTTAGGTTTTGGTATTCTGGGAACCTTATGCACCGTTCCGCTTCTTACAGCATTGAGTGCAACGACGTCCATTTGGACTGCATTTTTCCTGATTATGGCAGCATTAATTATTGTCAGCGGCTATACATCCATTAATGCCGTCGTAAAAGCTGAGCTGTTTCCTTCCGAAATCAGAGCACTGGGTGTAGGTTTACCTTATGCCATTACCGTAGCTGTATTTGGAGGAACTGCAGAATATATTGCACTTTGGTTTAAAAAGATTGGATCTGAAGAATATTTTTACTGGTACATTACCGGTTGTATTCTTTTTTCTCTGGTTGTTTATGTTGGAATGAAAGACACCAAGACAACTTCTACACTGGATAAAGACTAATATCAGAAATACTATAAAAATCGAGCGCCACAGAAATTCTGTAGCGCTCGTTTTATTTTTTAATGATAGGCCTGTTTAAATTTTTCAATCATACTATCCAGATTGTGACGCTGGACGTATATACTTTTTACCTCTTCATACCTCGGTGATTTGTAGAAAACCTCGTGGAAATCCATACTACCGTTTCCTACTTTTACAACTTTCTGTACTTCGATATTCAACTTTCTTAATTCGTCTTTGAAGACTTTAAATTCATCTTGGATACTACTGCTCATTAATATTTATAGTTTTTTAGTTAAAAATTCCATTCACCCCTTCAAATGTTAGGGGTAACCTCTCAAATTCCGAATAAAGTTAGTAAATTTATTGACACAAAGTAACACTTTGATAATATTTTATTATTTTTTTTACAAATAGTAAGTCGATATTATTCGATTGATGCATATTTCGTATTTTTAATCTCAAAAAAAATTGTAACAACCTTATACAAACCATGAATAATAAAGCATTTTTCTCTTTATTCTTTTTACTACTGCTCACTTTCCTGCATGGTCAGAAAATGGAATTTAAAGCACCGGATTATGTAGAAATTCAAAAAAATATTGAGGATAAAAATTCAGAATTTTATTATCCGAAACTTTTAAAGAGGTTAAAACAGAACGATACCCTTCTTACCAGCAATCAATACCGTCATCTTTACTTCGGATATACCTTCCAAAAAGAGTATCAGCCTTATAAAATGGGAAAGAAGTCTGAAGAAGTTGCCAAATATTATCGTGGAGAAGGTATTTCACAAAAAGATCTTTCGAAGGGAATCCAGTTATTTTTGGGCGCGCTAGATGAAAATCCGCTGGATCTTAGGGCCATGAATTATCTCGCCTATTTGTATCATTTAAACAATGATGACGCCACTGCTGAAAAAATTGCAGGAAATTTCCACGGATTATTAAATGCCATTCTTACCTCGGGTGATGGATTGACCTGTGAAACAGGCTTTCATGTAATTACCGTAACAGATGAGTATGCCCTTTTAAACAGATTTCAAATGGAAACAAAATCACAAAGTCTGAAAGGAAAATGTGACTATCAGGAATTTGAAAAGGGCAAATACAAAGTTCCTGGATTTTATTTTGACATCAGCAGATTCTATGGAAGGATATTAGATTAATAATTTCCTGATATTGTATTCATTATTTCATCACGTTTTACTATTCAAAAATAACCGATATCAATTTTTATAAAAATAAATTTCATATGATTTTACCCTAAACAAAAGGGGTTGGAAGGAGGAGAAATATTTTTTTCAAAAAAAATTTAAATCTTGTGTAACATTTTTTTAAGGTTCGTCTCTAAAAGACAAATAAACTTTAAAACTTTAGAAATCATGAAAAAATTCACATTCCTTTTGATTATCATGTTATTTTTTTTAGCAGTATGCAATATATTCGGTCAACAAACAACTTATCCTTTTGAAGTAAAGAAAACCGGAAAAGGAAATCAATCTTTACTATTCATTCCGGGATTTGCATCTTCGGGAGATGTTTGGAATGAAACCACTGCAAAGTTTGAAAAAGATTTCACCTGTTATACTTTAACGATGGCTGGATTTGCCGGAACAAAACCACAGGCAGATGCCAGCTTTAAAGACTGGGAAAAAGAAATAGCTGATTACATCAAAAATAATAAGATAGACAAACCTATTCTCATCGGACACAGTATGGGAGGCGGTCTTGCCTTAGCTATAGCAGCCGACTATCCCGAACTTGTAGGCAAAATTATTATTGTAGACACACTACCCTGCCTGGCAGCCTTATCTGATCCTAATTTTACTTCTAAAGAAAAAAATGACTGCTCGGCTACTATAACTCAGTTAACAGCTATGAATGATGAACAGTTCCGAAAAATGCAGGCTCAGGCTATGCCACGTCTCTTAGCAGATACTTCGATGCAGGAAACCGTGATCAATTGGAGCATGAAATCTGACCGAAAAACATTTGCTAAAATGTACTGCGATTTTTACAATACCGATCTCAGAGAAAAAATAAAAACCATCCAATGTCCTTCTCTTATTCTTCTGGAATCCTTTTTTGTTAACCTTAAACCCACTATTGAAGGGCAATACAAAAATTTAAAGAATGCCAATATGCAGTATGCTTCAAAAGGATTACATTTCATTATGTACGATGATAAGGATTGGTATTTTAGCCAGCTTAACAACTTTTTATCTGCGAAATAATGGTTTTCGAAGAGATATACGAATTCTACTGGCAAAGGATATTCCGGTTATGTATGGGATATGTGAATGATACTGAACTCGCTCAGGATCTTGCCCAGGAGACATTTATTATAGTCTGGCAGCAGCTCCCGAAATTTAGGAATGAATCCAGCATAGGGACATGGATTTTCAGAATAGCTTCTAACAACTGTCTCCGGCAGATTGAAAAGGAAAAGAAATTTGCCAAAACAGATTTACCCATCAACCTGGAAGAAAAAAAACAGGAATCTATGGAACCTCAGATTCAAATGCTCTATCAGTTTATTTCAGAGTTGCCTGAAACAGACAGAATTATTATTTCATTGGAACTGGAAGAGATAAGGCAGGCTGAAATAGCCCATATAGTAGGACTTTCAGAGTCTAATATCAGAGTAAAGATTCACAGGATAAAAGAAAAACTAACGCAAAAGTTTAAAGACAATGGATACTAATATCGATTTCAAAAATATATGGAAGCAGCAAACTTCAAACAAACCCAATCTGGAAGAACTTCTCGGAAAACTGAAAAAATTCAGAAACCAGAACCTTCGCAAATTGATTCTCGCCAATGTAGCTTTAGTCACTACCTCCATATTAATTGCTTTTATCTGGTACATTTACCAGCCTCAAATGATCACTACAAAAATTGGAATTGTACTTGTTATTCTGGCTATGGTCATCTTTCTTCTGGCCTATAACAAAATGTTTATGATATTTTATAAGATTGATCAGACCCAAACGAACAGTGAATATCTTCAAAGTTTATATGTGGTAAAAAGCAAACAGAAATGGATAGAGACTACGATACTCAATCTGTATTTTATGATGCTCTTTCTGGGAATTTGTTTATATATGTATGAATACACATCGAGGATGTCCTTTGGTTTTGGTATTCTAACCTATGTTATAACATGTGCATGGATCGCTTTCAACTGGTTTTACCTGAGGCCACGAACCATAAAGAAACAGCAGAGAAAACTTAACGAATTAATTAATAAATTTGAAGAGATCAATAATCAATTAAAAGAATCATGATTTCTTCTGACAACAAAAACCACTGGGAAAATGTATATGAAACCAAAAATCCTGATCAGGTAAGCTGGACCCAGAAAAAACCACAGACCTCGCTTGACTTTATTCTTTCTTCAGGATTGGGAAAAGATGCCAGCATTATTGATATTGGTGGTGGAGACAGTAAGCTTGTTGATTTTCTTCTTGAAGAAGGATACGAAAATATTACAGTGCTTGATATCTCTGCCAAATCTCTGGAAAAAGCAAAGAAAAGACTGGGAGATGCAGCCGTTAAAGTAAAATGGATTGTCACAGATATTACGGCCTTCGAACCTACAGAAACCTATGACATATGGCATGACAGAGCTGCTTTTCACTTCCTGACAACTTCGGAGCAGGTCTCAAAATACATCGATATTGCAGAAAAGAATGTAAATAACTTTATGATCCTCGGAACTTTTTCGAAAAACGGTCCCACCAAATGCAGTGGATTGGATATTCAGCAGTATGATGAAGAATCATTATCTGAAAAATTTGAAAAAAGTTTTAAAAAAGTAAACTGTATTACTGAAGATCACACCACTCCTTTTGACACTGTTCAAAATTTTGTATTCTGCAGTTTTAAAAAGCAGTAATGAATTGTATGTAGTTAATTAAATAAAAAAAAGAGAGTCATTTCTGGCTCTCTTTTTTGTTTATCTCATTTCAAAGGAATGGTTTCTCTCTGATTATGACTCTTTTTCTTCTTGCATTTCCACTTCATGGCGAAGCTGGGCTTTATAAAGCGTCGCATAATATCCGTTCTTATCCAGAAGTTCAAGATGCTTCCCTTCTTCTACGATTTTACCATGTTCCATTACAATAATCTTATCAGCTTTTTCAATGGTAGAAAGTCTGTGGGCAATAATAATGGAAGTTCTGTTTTTAGTAATTTTTTCCGTTGCTCTCTGAATAAGCTTTTCACTTTCATGATCAATGGAAGATGTAGCTTCATCCAGAATTAAAATTTTCGGATCTGATAAATAGGCTCTCAGAAAAGACAAGAGTTGTCTCTGTCCTAAAGAAATAGACGAACCTCTCTCGCTCACTACATAATCATATCCGCCAGGAAGCTGCTGAATGAAATCATCAACTTCAATTTCTCTGGCTCCTGCTTTTATTTTCTCCAAGGTAATACTGTCGTCCCCAAAAGCAAGGTTTTCAAAAATACTTCCGTGGAAGAGGAATACATCCTGCAATACTACTCCGATATGACTTCTGAGATTATAAAGCTCATAATCTTTTAAATCCACATCATCAATCAGAATATTTCCGGAGTTGATATCATATAATCTTGTAATCAAACTGATAATAGTAGATTTTCCGGCACCTGTTGCTCCTACAATCGCTACAGTTTCTCCCGGGTTTACTTTGAAATCAATTCCTTTCAGCACTTCCTGCTTTTCATCATATGCAAAGTGTACTTTCTGGAATTCAATTTTTCCGGCAAAATGATCTTTCTTCACCGTTCCGTTATTAGGCATTGAGTTTTCCTCATCCATTAATCCCAATACTCTTTCTGCTCCTACAATTCCTCGCTGGATATTATTAAAACGGTCTGCAATCTGTCTCAAAGGACGGATCAGCATTGAAATATACTGGATAAAGGCAATCACCACACCGGCACTGATCGTAATATAGCCTCCGTAGAAAAGGATAAAACCGATGAATAGTGAAGAAATAAGTTCTACTACAGGAAAGAACAGTGAGAAAATAAACACAGTTCTCAGCAATGCTCCCTTCAGCGTAATATTAATATCATCGAACTTTTTGAACTCAGATTCCTGTCTGTTGAAGACCTGAATGATCGACATCCCTGCCAGTCTTTCCTGAACAAATGAGTTTTGATTGGCCGTCCAGTTTCTTTCATCGCCGAAAGCTTTTTTCAGTCTTTTCTGAAAGAATCTTGTAATTACCACCATTAAAGGTAAAATAGCTAACGTAATATAACTCAGGTGAACATTGGTGCTGAACATCATCACCAATACAAACAGAATTCTCAGAATATCTCCGAATACCATCAGGAAACCGTCTGTATATACTGTTGCAATGGTTTCCACATCTCCTACGGCACGCGTCACCAACTGCCCGATAGGTGTTTTGTCAAAAAATGAAGTTTTGAAATAAATCAGTTTAGCATATAAACGCTCTCTGATATCCCTGATCACATTTTGCGAGATAAAATTTGAAAAATAAACCAGGAAAAAGTTTAATATCGTTTCAGCAAACACCAATCCCACAAGGACGTAGATGTGTTTCATCATCAAAGCTTTATCATGCAGCTTTGTAATATCATTATCCACCACCTGCATGGTAAGATAAGGTCTGTAAGTAGAAACGATGGAAAGGAATATGGAAATGATAAGGGTAAGGATGAACCAAGAACGAAATTTCATTCCGATAAAGAACAGCCTTTTTATAATTCCCCAGGTATCTTGTTTTTTCATTGTACGAATCGAAAGAAAGAATTAAAATAAAATTCTATGCAAAAATAAGACATTATAATCGGACTGCCTTTACAACTTTTGCAAATCGTCATAGAAAATATCAGATACCTACCATTTACAATATGAATATATTAAACTTCATTTTACATCCAATCCAGTACATATTCCACTTTTTTCTCTTATTTCTCAATGCAGGAAAAAGAGACGATGTGATACTTACTGCTGATCAATAGTCTTCCCTATTTCTTCAATTTCGATGGTTTTTGCCGGTCTTTCTTTTATAAACTTATTTTCAAGGAATTTATAAACTCCCCAAACGGCAACAATAGAGATGAGCCAACCTACAATATTCACTCCGGAAAAGCCTGTATAATTTACATTATCTACGGACTCAGGATCTGTTATTCCCAAATACACACCGTAACCCATACCTAATACAATCTGGGTTCCCAGATAAATTCCAATAGCTAAAACACCGTATTGCCATTTTGTTTTTCCAAATCTTTCTGCCAGCTGGGCATAATATCGATAGGCACCGATAAGAATAAAAATTGATAACATGATTATTATTTTGTTTTTAGTTTTTTTATTTAAAATTCATACCCTACATCTACCAGATACAGCCCGTGTCCCGGCGCTGAGGTACCTGCAGCATTGCGGTTTTTGTCTTCAATTACTTTACGAAGATCTTCCGGTTTCAGTTTTCCTGTTCCTATTTCTACCATCGTTCCGACAATTGCGCGAACCATATTCCTCAGAAAACGATTGGCAGAAACGGTAAATTTCAATTCCGTTCCGTTCTGTTCCCACTCTGCTTTATAAATTTTACAGATATTGGTCTTGTTGTCTGTTTTTAACTTGGCAAAACTGGTGAAATCTTCATATTCAAAAAGAATCTTACAGGCCTCATTCATCGCATCCACATCCAGACCTCTTTTCCAGTGCTGCCATGCAGATTCCTGAGTGAAGGGATTTTTTTCCAATGAGATAAAATATTCGTAGGTTCTGTACGTGGCATCAAAACGGGCATGAAAATCATCTTTTACCGGAAAAATTTTTTTAATGGAAATATCAGGAGGAAGAAAACTGTTCAGTCTTCTTACAAGCTGATCATCCAATTCTTTTTCCGTATCAAAATGGGCAAATATTTTTTTAGCATGAACGCCTGTATCGGTTCTTCCTGCTCCTGTAGTTTTTATCTCTTCGCGCAAAATGGTAGACAGCGCTTTTTCCAGTTCTTCTTGCACAGAAATGGCATCCGGCTGTATCTGGTAGCCGAAATAATTCTTTCCGTTGTAAGAAAATTCAATAAAGTATCTCAATGTATTGTAATAACTCCACAAAAATACTTTAATTTAACGAAATATTTATCGAAAAGTCTTCGAGAATATTACATCAATGCTTATGAAAATTCCTATTTTTGCAATCGTATGAAAAGATGGTACCTTTATCCTTTTTCCCTCGGTTATCATTTGGTAACGGGTATCCGGAACACAATGTATGATCTGGGAGTTTTTAAGTCGACAAAATTCAAGACACCGATAATCAATGTCGGAAACCTTTCTGTGGGCGGAAGCGGGAAGTCACCCATGGTGATGTATCTTGCTCAATTCTTATCCAAACATTACAGAACAGGAGTACTTTCACGTGGTTACGGAAGGCTTACCAAAGGTTATGAAGTAACAAATTACGAAAGCAACTACAAAATGGTGGGTGATGAAGCAATGCAGCTTTTTGAACGTTTTAAAAACCGTTTCGTAATTGCCGTTTCCGAAGAACGTGTTCCCGGAGCCAAAAAAGTAATTGACGATATGGATCTTGAAGTTCTTGTATTGGATGATGCCATGCAGCACAGAGCTATCAAAGCCGGATTCAATATTCTGATGACCGATTTCAGTGATCCTTTTTTCAAGGATTATCTTCTTCCTGCCGGAGACCTGAGAGAGTCAAGAGCAGGATATAAAAGGGCCGACATCATCATGGTCAGCAAATGCCCTGATGAACTGACAGAGGAAACCAAAAGATATTATATTTCAAGAATAAGACCTTCTTACGGACAGAAAGTATTCTTTTCATCCATCGGTTATGACGAAAATGTATACGGAAAAGATAAAATGCTTCCGGATAATAACCTGAATTATTATGATATTTTACTGATCACCGGAATTGCCAATCCTAAACCGCTTTTGGAACATCTGGCAAAATTCTCAAAAAGAGTAAAGCATTTAAAATTCAGAGATCATCACAATTTCACGGATGATGATATTAAAAAAATCCTTGCCGAGTATAAAAAATTAGGGGAATATAAACTGATATTAACCACAGAGAAAGACTATGTACGTCTGAAAACTTTTGACTATCTTAGAGAAATTGTTTACTACTGGCCTATCAATGTATTGATTGATAAGAAAGAAGAATTCAATCAAATAATCTTAGATTATGTTAGAAAAAATTAAAGAAACTGCAGATTTTATTAAAAATATTATTCAGCAAACCCCTGATTTTGCAGTTGTTTTAGGATCCGGACTTGGTAAATTACAAAATGAAATAGAACCGATCCATATTTTAGAGTACAAAGACATTCCTCATTTTCCACAGACTACAGTGGCCGGACATACCGGAAAACTGATTTACGGAATTCTGGAAGGGAAAAAAGTACTGATGATGAGCGGACGTTTCCATTATTATGAGGGACATTCTATGGAAACGGTGACATTCCCCATAAGAGTTTTTCATTTGCTGGGAATTCAAAACCTTATTCTTTCCAATGCCTGTGGTGGTGTAAACCCAGCTTACAATGTTGCAGACATCGTTATTCTGAAAGATCATATCAACATGATGCCTGAGCATCCTTTACGTGGGAAAAATATAGATGAGCTCGGACCTCGTTTTGTAGATATGAGCGAACCTTACAACAAAAAAATGATTGCCACAGCGGAAAAGGCTGCTGCTGACCACCAGATTAAAATTCATCAGGGAGTTTATGTAGCGCTACAAGGACCAACTTTTGAAACTCCTGCCGAATATGGAATGATTAAAGCCATCGGCGGTGATATGGTAGGAATGAGTACCGTTCCCGAAGTTATTGTTGCCAGACATATGGAAATGGATGTTTTCTGTATCTCTGTGATCACGGATCTTGGCGGGCCGGATATAGCTTTTGCCGTTTCTCACGAAGAGGTTCTGAATGCAGCCAACAAAGCAATGCCCAACGTAATTGCCGTTGTAAAAGGCTTGGTTAAAAACTATCAGTAAAAAACTTCAATCAGAAATATTACAACTGAAGGCGTAACATTCCCCTCCCACGCAGGGTTGGCAAAAATTTAAAGAATTTTTGACGGGGTGGTTTTCATACTCCCACTCTCCCATCCCATAGAATCCATCAATATTATAAATTTTTCCTAATTCCAGGAGAAATCAATCTCAGATTGCAATTCATTGTTTAGATTTGTACAAATGAAATTGTACGAGATGAGAAAGTTGATACTAATTTTTATGATAGGTATTTTTGGAATAAGCTATTCACAAAAAGTGCCTGCCGTCCTTAAAACGGGATTTTCAAAAGAAGCTTTACAGCAGAAACTGGAAGATGAAAATGGAAAAACCATTACCATCAAACAGATTTTGGCTCAGCATAAAGGAAAAGTTTTAGTGATTGATTTTTGGGCAGGATGGTGTAGAGATTGCTTAAATGCACTTCCAAAAGCCAAAGAATTAGAAGAAAATAATAAGAATATTGATTTTGTATTTCTGTCATTGGACCGTTCAAAAGAAGGGTTTGAAAAAAGTCTGGAAAGATTTGATATGAAAGACAAAGAAAACTATTGGTTTTCTACAGGCTGGAAGAACGATTTCAATAATTATGTAGATCTAAACTGGATCCCGAGATATATGGTGATTGATCAGAAATCTTCCATTGCAAAATATTATGCAATATCTCCTGAAGACCCTGAACTTCAACAAACCATAGACAGGCTTTTAAAATAATTATTATTTATCTAATCCGAAAAAAACATAAAAAACTCATTGAAAACCAAAAACTTTCAGTGGGTTTCAAATTTTATACCCATAGCACCATGATTACAAGAGAAGCCACAGAACAGGATTTAGCAATCCTTTTAGAATTTGAACAGGGAGTTGTTACTGCCGAAAGACCGTTCAACAGTACATTGATTGAAGGAGAGATTCATTATTACGATTTAAAACATCTGATACAATCTCCCGAAGCAACCGTAATTGTTGCCGAAGAAAATAATGAAATCATTGCATCAGGATATGCTCTGATTAAGAAAGCGGCAAAAGATTATTATCAGTTTAAAGAATATGCCTATCTCGGTTTTATGTATGTAAAGCCCGAACACAGGGGAAGAGGAATCAATAAAGTCATTACGGATGAACTCATTTCCTGGTCAAAATCAAAGGGAATCAATGAGGTAAGACTTGATGTGTATGCACAAAATGAATCTGCCATAAAAGCGTATGAAAAGGCAGGTTTTGAACCTCATCTTCTTACCATGAGACTGAAGGCTTAAAAGGCGGAAGAAAGAAGATGGGAGATGGAAGTAATCTTAGTACGTTGAATAATCTGTTATTTTTTTAAATTAATTTTCAATAAACAGGTCATCAATTTCCATATCATACTTATTAACCTCCGGCCTCCTGCTACAAACTTTTATAAAAAACTTACCTTCTACAAAAAATTTACCGTCAATAAAGGAATCCATATCTTTGTATATGGATTTTTCTTTGCCTCTTCGTAAAATTATTCATGTGGATATGGATGCATTCTATGCTTCTGTGGAGCAACATGATAATCCCACACTGAAAGGCAAGCCCATCGCCGTAGGAGGACAACACCGTGGTGTAGTGGCAGCCGCAAGCTATGAAGCCAGAAAATTTGGTGTTCGTTCTGCAATGCCCAGCAAAACAGCCAAAGAAAAATGTCCGCAGCTTATTTTTGTTCCTCCCCGATTTGCCCGATACAAAGAGATCTCCAAAAAAATCCGGGAAATTTTCTATGAATATACTGATCTGGTAGAACCTCTGTCTCTGGATGAAGCTTATCTGGATGTCACCGAAAATAAAAAAGGTATGGAATCTGCGAATCTGATCGCCAAAGAAATCCGTCAGAAAATTTTTGAACAGACCGGATTAACAGCTTCTGCAGGAATTTCCGTCAATAAGTTTTTAGCTAAAGTCGCTTCCGACATTAATAAACCGAACGGCCAGAAAACCATTCATCCTGATAAAATGGAGCATTTTCTGGAAGAGCTGCCTGTAGAAAAATTTTACGGCGTTGGAAAGGTTACGGCTAACAAAATGTTTAGTTTAGGAATTTACAAAGGAAAAGATTTAAAAAAGAGATCACTTGAAGATCTGATAAGACTTTTTGGAAAATCCGGCCAGCACTATTATAATGTGGTTCGCGGAATTCATACTTCTGAAGTAAAACCTCATCGGATTCAGAAAAGTGTGGCTGTAGAAAGAACTTTTTTTGAAGATCTACTGGATGAACAACAGATCAATGAAAAACTGGAAAGTCTTGCAGAAGAAATTCATCAAAGGCTACAGAAAAATAATATTCTGGGTAGAACTTTAACGTTAAAAATAAAATACAAAGATTTCTCTCTTTTCACAAGAAGTATCACAAAGGAAGATTATTTTTCATCACCGGAACAGTATTATAACACCGGAAAAAAACTTTGGGAACTTCGTCCTTTTGATAAAGCTGTTCGTTTGCTCGGATTATCTCTCTCTCACCTGAATACAGAAGAAAAAAAGCAGGTTTCGGTTCAACTAAAAATTCCGTTTGAAGAATTTGAAAATGATTAAATCATATTTTTTTGCTACCTTGTATCGACCAAATCAGCAAATTTATGAACCCAACCATGATCCAGTTTTTCCACTGGTATTCTGAAGGAGACGGAAAATTGTGGAAAGAAGCCGAAAAACAGGCCAGATATTTAGCAAAACTTGGAATTACTTCTGTATGGTTTCCTCCTGCCTACAAAGGGACAAATGGCGGCTATTCCATCGGTTATGATGCCTACGACCTGTATGATCTCGGAGAATTTGATCAAAAGGGAACTCTTCCTACCAAATATGGTACTAAAAAAGATTACACAAAAGCCATTAAAGCCTTAAAGAAGCAAAATATACAGATCATTGTAGATATTGTTCTGGGACATAAAGCAGGAGGTGATGAGCTGGAGAAATTCAAGGTTGTCAAAGTAGATGAGGAAAACAGGGAAAAGGTGATTTCCGAAGTGATCGAAATAGAATCTTACACGAAATTTACCTTTCCGGGAAGAGGAAAAAAATATTCAGATTTTGAATGGAATTTCACCTGTTTCAGTGGTGTAGATTATGCTGAAGGGATGGATTCCCATATTTTCAAAATACAGTCAGAATACGGAAACGACTGGGAGGAAATGATTGATGATGAAAAAGGGAATTACGACTACCTGATGTATAATGACATTGAGCACCGGAATCCTTTTGTACGGGAAGAACTTAACACCTGGGCAAAATGGTATTTTGATCAGACCGATTTTGATGGGGTAAGGCTTGATGCTTTAAAACATATTTCTTTTGATTTTTATAAAGAATGGCTCACACTGCTCCGTTCCAATTCCGGAAAAGATATTTTTGCTGTAGGAGAATACTGGGCTCCGGGATATCTTCATCTTCTTCAAAAGTATATTGAGGTCACGGAAGGCTGCATGAGTCTTTTCGACAGTTCTTTGCAAAATAACTTTCATACAGCTTCCAGAGAAGGTGATTCTTATGATCTCCGAAGAATTTTCGATGAAACTCTTACTCAGGCAGATCCTATGCATTCTGTAAGTTTAGTAGCCAATCATGACACTCAGCCATTACAGGATCTTGAAGCTCCCGTAGAACCTTGGTTCAAGCCAATTGCCTATGCCCTTATTTTATTGAGAAAAGACGGTTATCCCTGTGTATTTTACCCCGATCTTTATGGTGCTCATTATGTGGACAAAGACAGAGAAGGTAATGATCAGGAAATATTTATGCCAAAAGTAGATGGTATTGAAGAGCTATTAAAAGCGAGGAAGGATCATGCTTACGGTGAGCAGCATGATTATTTTGAAGATGCCAACTGTCTTGGCTGGGTACGTACAGGAGATGATGAACATACCGGATGTGTCGTAGTTTTAAGTAATAAGGATGCTTACAATAAGCCTATGGAAGTGGGAACGCTTTACGCTGGGAAAAAATTTAAAGATATTTTGAAACGATTCAAAGAGAAAGTAATGATTGATGAAAACGGCTGGGGAGATTTTCCTGCTCCGGCAGGAAATGTGAGTGTCTGGATTCCTGAATAAGATTAATTTATCAGAAACCCCTGTCAAGGTTTGGAACCTTGACAGGGGTCTTTAAGATTTAGCAGTAAATATATCTGCAATTCCAAACATCTATAGCCCATTCACAGCATTGTCCATCTTCGTTGGAAGTACAGCATACTTTTCCCCAATTTAAATCTCCGGCTTTTAAACTCTTTAATTCCTGACGGTTCAATTTTTTTACTTTGATTTCTTTGTACGTTTTCATAATTGTTATTTTTTATGGTTTAGTTATTAAATATACATTAAAAATCACAATTATGAATAAACATTCAATACCAAATACTTGATTAAGTATATATAATATTAATTATTAAAGATAAATTTTGAGAATATGATGAAACACCCCGGCAAAAGATCAAAGAATTTTTGCCACCATTCCAAGGGAGCCGAATTCTTACGTCTTTAGTTGGGATATTTGTTAAGATTAGATGAGCTTGATCTCTACTTACATTTTTCGGAGTTCAAGGATTTCCGGTCTTTCGGAGGTATCTGATATTTTTCCGGTGCGGGCAAATTCAGCCCAGAGCGCTCTCAGTTTTTTACCATTCTCATGAATACGGCTCCATGGAATATCTTTCAGCAATTCGGAAGATTTCCAGGCTGATTCATTCCCGAAAATTAAAGGAAGATCAATACAATGCGGTGCTCCGATATGATTGTCTTTCAGTTTTGAATGAATTCTGAATAGATAGACATTTCCACCGGCATCCGCCAGATTCCGGGCAAACTGTCTTGCTGGATTTCCATAGATAAGCGCAGTCGTTTTTTCAACCGTTTTATCCATAATTTTTAAACCTAATCCTTTTCCGAAATATTTATTTAAAGCCTCTGAGGTTTTAAGATAGAATGCCGTTTCATCATTATTTAAACCAATCAGGACATCAAATTTCTGAGCATTTTTTTTCCACATTTCCACAGAATCTTCTTCTTTACACAAAGGAAAATGTCCGTATTGAGTTCCGAAAGGCATCGCAGCTTTCAAACCGTATTTTATTACGGAAGGCACAAATGCTTTGTACTCATCCATCATTTTTAAAACATCGGTTTCCTCTTTCAGCACTTCTGTTTTTTTCAGAAATTCTGCAGACATTTTTTGTCTTTTATGACGTAATCCTAATGGAGCACTCTGGATGATCAAGCGCTGGAACAAATCCTCCACTCCTTCTGATATCATTAAATGGGCAATAGCATCACCTCCTGAAGACTGCCCGAGAAGGGTGATATTTTTTTCATCACCTCCCAGATCTGCAATATTGTTTTTAATCCACTTTAAGGCTTCAATGATATCCAGCAATCCAAGATTGGCAGGCCTTTTTTCATCACCACCTAAAAAACCAAATAATCCTAAGCGATAGGAAACGGTAACTACAATAATATGTTGCTCTTTCACCCATTCTGCAGGATCAGCAGTGGCCAGATCTCCACAGCCTATTTCATGAGAGCCTCCATGGATCCAGACAACAACAGGGAGTTTTTCATTTTCAGATATAATTTGCGGCCGGGTTATGGAAAGATACTGGTTAGATTCATCTGCTTCAAAACTTTCAACAGGTGTCGCTCCGATCATTTTTTCTACAAGCGGACTTAAAGCCTGCGGGCACACCGGAGTTTTTCCCGGAGAAATAATGATTGAAGATAAAGAAGCTTCTACGGCGACTGGTTTTTTAAATCTTTCAGAATAGGCGTACCGGATACTTTTAATCCTTATAATTCCTTGTTCATTTAGTGCTGTAATTCTCCCGAATCTGGTATTAAAAACAGTAGTGTCTTGGTGATTTGGTGTCATCTTAAAACTGTGAAAACTTTTCTCTTTAAATTTAATTATTTAAACACAAATTTCACAAATGAGTACATAAATATTCACTATTAATTATGGTATCATTGGTGGAAAGATTAGTGTTATTCGTGTTAAAAATAATTTAGCCATCCATTCCGCAAATGCAGGCACAAATATTCACAAACAACATTGTGTGATTAGTGAAAAAATTAGTGTGACTAGTGTTGAAAAAATCTAAACACAAATTTCACAAATATGAGCACTAATATCCACAAACCATTATTGTGTGATTCGTGTAAAAATTAGTGTTATTCGTGTTAAAAAACTAGTTGAGGGTTTTATATTCGCTGGGAGAAATTCCTACTTTGGTTTTGAACAGCCTTGTAAAATGCTGTGGATATTTAAAGCCCAGATCATAAGAAATTTCACTGATTGTTTTTGCCTGATACAGAATCTGTTCTTTGGCAATATCAATAAGTTTATTGTGGATAAATTCCTGTGCGGAAATTCCCAGTTCTTTTTTTATCAGATCTCCGAAATAATTGGCAGAAAGATTTAGCTTTTCCGCAAAATAGTTCACCATAGGAAAACCTATATTCTTCGGATTTTCAGATTTTAAATAATCATCTACCAGATTTTCAAATTTACCGATGACACCCTGATTGATATGATCTCTTGTAATAAACTGACGGTCATAGAAACGCATACAGTAGTTCAGAAAGAGTTCAATATTATTAACAATTAAAGATTTACTGTGTTTATCAATAGACTGTTCCAGTTCCAGTTTAATATTTTTAAAGCAATCCAATACCACTTCTCTTTCTTTTTCTGACAGGTGAAGGGCTTCATGTACATCATAGGAGAAAAAAGAATAATCTTTCATATTCTTTCCTAGATTGGTTCCTTTTATTAAATCCGGATGAAAAATCAGGGCAAAACCTGCAGGCTGAACAAATCTGTCTTTATTATAAATTCCATAGGTCTGGCCGGGAGCAATAAAAACTAATGTTCCTTCCTGATAATCGTAGCTGTGTTTTCCGTATTGCATATCACCACACATGACGTCTTTCAGAAAAACGGTATAAAACCCGAATTTTCTTCTATACTGACAAATAGGATCAGACTTGGAAAAATCAATGATACTTACCAGCGGATGCAGGGTTTCATGATTCGCCATTTTATTATACTCTGAGACCGTGTTATAAATTTCAACCTCCTGATTTTCCATGAAGTATATTTTTATTGCTATTCAAAATTACCACTTTCATTTGTAACTGAAATGGTGCCTGTAAAATTGGTAAGTAATTCGGTAATCTGTATAAGTTTTGTTTACAGGAAAGTTTCGACTTTTGTATCGTTATAGAAACTTTTAATACGGACATTCCTCAAAAAGGGAAAAGCTTTTTCAGATGAGTTCTGTTAAGGAACAGCATAGGTTCATATTGAATATCATAATTTATAACCCTAAATAAACTAAATATAAAAATGAGTACAATCACAGTAAAAGCTTATGGTGCAGCGTCTACCACAGCAGATCTGAAAGAAATGAATATTGAAAGAAGAGAGGTAACCGCAAAAGATGTAGAGATTGAAATTCTATATTGTGGAGTATGCCACTCTGACCTTCATACCGCAAGAAACGACTGGGGTGGATCTTTGTATCCTGTAGTTCCGGGACATGAAATTGTAGGAAGAATTACCAAAGTAGGAAGTGAGGTTTCCAAATTTAAAGCGGGAGATCTGGCAGCAGTAGGATGCATGGTGGATTCATGCGGACATTGTGACAGTTGTCAGCACGATCTGGAGCAATATTGCCAGAATGGATTTACAGGGACTTATAACGGAAAAGATAAGCACCTTGGAGGTCATACTTTTGGAGGATATTCTCAAAAAGTAGTTGTTGATGAACATTTTGTTTTAAGTGTTCCTGAAAATTTAGATCTGGCAGCAGTAGCACCCCTTCTGTGCGCAGGAATTACCACATGGTCACCGTTAAGACACTGGAACACTGGTCCGGGTTCAAAAGTAGCCGTTGTAGGATTAGGCGGTTTAGGTCATATGGCTATTAAACTAGCAAAAGGACTGGGAGCAGAAGTTACTTTATTCTCAAGAACTCCGGGAAAAACGGATGATGCGAAACAACTTGGAGCAGATCACGTTGTAATCTCTACGGATGATTCCCAAATGGATGCTGTAAAAGGTAAATTTGACCTTATCATCGATACGGTACCTTACGAACATGACATCAATCCTTATATGCAGACTCTTTCTCTGAACGGAACTCTGGTTCTTGTAGGATTCGTTGGTGAATTTCAGGAAACGCAGGTAAGTACAAGACCTATGATCTTCCAACGCCGTTCTGTAGCAGGATCTTTGATCGGAGGTATTGCAGAAACCCAGGAACTGTTAGATTTCTGTGGAAAACATAATATCGTATCTGATATCGAGCTGATTAAAATGCAGGATATCAACAATGCATATGAAAGAATGCTTAAAAGCGATGTAAAATACCGTTTCGTTATTGATATGCAGTCTTTATAATTCTTCTATAAAATAGTAACAGAAACAGGTTCTTCAGATTGAAGAGCCTGTTTTATTTTTTCAGGTTTTGGCTAAAAGCATTTTGATCCTGATTCGTTATATATCTGTTTCCTTCAGCACATTTATTATCATTTCTTTCCATATCCTGAAAAGCCCATGCTGCCATGGCATCAATCACGGGAGCCAGTTCATTCCCTGCTTCACTCAGTTTATAGGTCACATGAGGTGGCACTACAGGTTTTGCTGTTCTGATAATGAGTCCGTCTGTTTCAAGCTGTTTCAAATGCTGGATAAGCATTTTTTCTGTTACAGCAGGAATTGCTTTTTTCAATTCGCTGTATCTTTTTTCTCCTGTGGAAAGATTGAACAGGATAATCGGTTTCCAGAATCCTCCAATTCTTTCCATAACGTACATTACAGGACAATCCTGCACTGTTTTTTTATTCTCCTGAATGGTTGAACTTTCTTTAATCGCTGTCATATCTACATACTTTAGGGTAAGTACTTGTATAAAAGTAAGTACAAATATAACTTTGTTCTCAGAAATAAAAAATATTTACATATGAAAATTATAATCACAGGCTCACTAGGAAATGTAGCTAAACCATTAGCACAAAAGTTAATTGCCGACGGGCACAATATTACCATAGTAAGCAGCAGCGATGCCAGAAAACAGGATATTGAATCTCTGGGTGCAACTCCGGCCATTGGGTCTATCACAGACGTTGATTTTTTAACGCAAACATTTGATGGAGCGGATGCAGTTTTTGTGATGACCCCTCCAGCGATCAGCCCGGATAAAATTGTGGAAAACACGACCAATGCAGGAAAAAATTATGCTGAAGCTTTGAAAAATACGAATGTAAAAAGAGCCGTCATGTTAAGCAGTGTAGGTGCAGAATCTCCGGTAGAAAACGGTCCTATTGCGGGTCTTCACAATATTGAAAAAATATATAATGAAGTAGAAAACACTTCTTTTACTTTTTTAAGAGCCGGATATTTTTACAATAATTTTTTCAATGATATTCCTTTAATTCAAAATGCAGGAATCATTGGAGGAAATTATCCTGCAGATATTGAAGTACCTGTAGTACATCCCAATGATATCGCCAAAGCTGCCGCTGAAGAATTGGTAAAAGATGAAAAAGCCAACAACATCAGATATATTGTAAGTGATGTAAGAAAAGCTTCTGACTTTGCTAAAGTTTTGGGTTCTGCTGTTAATAAACCTGAACTTCCATGGGTAGAGTTCTCTGATGAAGATTCTTTAAACGGAATGCTTCAGGCGGGATTACCTGAAGATATGGCTAATTTGTATGTTGAAATGGGAAGAGGAATAAGAACCGGTGTTGTACAGAAAGATTTTATTGATCATGGTTCCCCGGTTACAGGAAGTGTTAAATTAGAAGATTTTGCAAAGGAGTTTGCTTCTCAATTTTAATTTCTTTTGTCTTGAAACAAAAGAAACAAAAGTTCAAGACTGGAATTAAAATGCTAAAAATAATTTTTGTTCTCTAAAAATTCTAAACTCGCGCGGTTTCACTATTAATTTAGTATCGAATTTAATTCCCGCGCTTCAAACAGTAGAATTTTCTTAACGCTCACAAAACTTATTTTTTTAACGCTTTTAATCCCTAAGTCAATTTATAAAACAAGATTCGGCGCACCTTTGGTGCGCCGAATCTTGTTTTATAATATCTTTAAATCAATACTATTTTTTGTTTTTTAAAGTTCTTTTTAAAACTTTCAGTTTCCCGTCAATAGGCTGATCAATTTTTAATCCTAAAACCTCAGCCACCAAAGGATAAACATTGATATTCGCAAATTCATCAATCACCAGATTGTTTTTAAATTCCGGTCCCCAGGCAAAAAAAGTAGCTTTCATTTCCGGTACCACTTTAGGATTATAACCATGTTTCCCCACTGATGTTTTCTTACCTTTTTCCAGGAAAATCTTTGGTGCTTTCGGAATCAGAAGAATCTGCCCTATTCTGTTGTACTGGTCATCTCTTGTAGCGAAATGCAGGTATCTGGGAAGTTTTTTATCAAGATATACTTCGTAGTCGTCTGTTTTATTGGCTTTCAGTTGTTTATAAACCGCTTTTACTTCATCAGGGTTTTTAACATAAACTCTTAACAAAGTCTGAGAATTGTAAAAATCAAATCTGTTTTTATCAAAAAGAAGAGCCGGAATTTCCAACGGTGTACCTCCATCTACTTTAATCATTCCGTGATCGGAAACAAAAACAAAGTTGACATTTTTTAATCCTAAACCATTTACTTTCTGAACAAGATCACCAATAGCCTGATCTATAAGATGAACAGCAGTTTCCGTTTCTTTGGTATCCGGACCATAATGATGTCCGCTTCCATCTACTTCCGGGAAATATAATGAAATAAAGTGTGGTCTTTTATCTTCCGGTAATTTCAGCCAGTTGACTACTTTTTCTACTTTTTCTGAAGGGGTAAATTTTTCGTGATAAGGATAATAATAAGTAGGTCGCATTCCTCCTGCGTCACTCGCAGATCCTACCCACATTAAAGAGGCAGATACCATTCCCTGTTTTTCAGCAAGCCCCCAAAGCGGAGTTCCTCCATACCAGCTTCCGTCCTCAGCATTTTTCTTACTGCTCATCGCATAGCCTTCTTTTCTCTTATAATCATAGAAAAAATTATCAATCAGGCCATGATGGGAAGGATAAAGCCCTGTGATAAGACTCCAGTGGTTGGGGAAAGTAATACTTGGATAGCTTGGAATCATTGCTTCAGCCTTTACACCGCCATTAGCCAGTTTTAAAAGATTTTCAGCATTATATTTCTTAGCATAATCATAACGGAAACCATCCGTTGATATCATAATCACATAAGGTTTCGACTGTGCTTCAGTACTGTTTTGTCTTCCTGGTATTACAACCTGGGCAGTATCAATATTGGCCTGCTGGGCAAAAGCCGTAAAGGAAATGAGCAGCAGTAAAAAATGGATTCCTCGCTTCATTATTTTAAAAATTTTCGGCAAAGTTACATCCTATCCTTCTCCCTGAAAAGTTTAAGAGATTAAAAGTATATTAAAACCTCTTATTTTGTTTGAATCAAAATTAATCGCTGTTAAATAGACCTTTTCATTTCAAACTGTGACAACCAGTTGTTCAGTCCTACTCTTTCGCTAAGAAACTTATCTGTACTTTCTGAAGAATCATCCACATTGTTTAACGCTATCGCCTGCCCGTGATTTTTTTCTCTGATAGCATTAAAGAGCTTTGTACCAATTCCCTTATTTCTGTAATTCTTATCTACAGCAAACTGGTATACTTTTTTCGATGCAGGACCATAAACAATATATCCGACGAGCTTTTCCCCTTCATAAGCCCCTAAAGTCACATAATTTTCAGGCATCGGTTCCAATACGTAAACAGATCCCTGCCATGAAGGTTCAATATCCCAGAAAGAACATAACAACTCCCATTGAAAGTCTTTCAAATCTCGTATGGATACTTCAGTATTTCCTTTTTCCTGTTTAATATTCCCATTAAAGCAAAGCAGTCTTCTGACAATTGTAAAACCTAAATTTTCATAAGCCCTGATAGCAGGCTGATTTCCTTCAATTACTTCAAGCAGTAAGGTATTGGCATTTCTATCCTTTAAAACAGGAATGATAAAATCGTACATTTTTCTTACCAAGCCTTTACCTCTGCTTTCCGGAACTACTCCAGTACCGCCATTGTAAATAATTTTCTCCCCGTTTTCAATTTTTTCAGACTGAAGAATAAAGCCTACCAGTTTCCCATCTTCAAATGCTCCGGCAGACAAGTTCAGATCTAATTTTTCTGCTGCGATTTTTGAAACAAGTACTTCTTTTGTCAAGTGAAAAGGAACAACATAATCAGAAAATGAGTAATTGAATACGGATAAAAGTTCATCTATTGTGATATCTGCTAAGGTTTTGAATTCCATAGGGTCGTAAAAATTATAAGGTCAAAAAATTTTCCTTTATTAAGAATCATGATCTACACAAATATATGAATTTTAAAGCAAACTCCCTGAAATTGGGACTTTAAGAAAAAAATGATACCCCTGAAAAATCAGAGGTATTCATTATTAAATATTGAGGTGTGTTTTTTCAGAAAAATTACTCTTTGATCAGTTTTTCATAAGATGTACTTCCGTCTTTAAACTGAATTTCAAGATAGTAACTTCCTGATTTCAGATTTTCAATACTGATGCTTTCTCCATCCGGTTTTACTGACAGTACTTTTCTGCCCGTTGCTTCGTAGATATCAACGGATTTTATTTTGTCAGAATTTTTGAAATTAACGGTTGATTTTGCCGGATTAGGATATAGATTTACCTTATTGCTATTGGCTGTAATTTCACTGGTAGATAAAGAGGCAGCTGTCATCGTCAATGTTGCATATCCTCTTCCTGCATCATGGTATCCTAAAGAAGTTCCTCCACTTTTACGGGCATAGAAGATATTGATTGTTCCAGCCGCATTGGCAATGGCAAAATCTCCTGTTCCACCTGTAAGTGACCTTGTTGCTACTACAGTTCTTGTAGATCCGGATACGGTGTTCGAAGTTTCTGTCCAGTCCTGAGATGCATCGGCCGAAGGTGCATTAGGAACATTACTGAACGAATAGTCTCTATTGGCAGAAGAGTTATAAATAAATCCGTCTGATCCAGCAGCCATCCCGGTAGTTCCAAAACCTATTCCCATCATAGAGTTGCTGTCACCTGTTACCGTAATCGTTACTCCTGAAGGAGTTGTATCTAATTTCACCGTCATGGAAGTTGCCGGTAAGTTTACCGTTCCTGACGAAAACTGTGCCAATGCGAAATTGGCAAGAAGTACGCTTAGCGCTAGTAGAGTTTTTTTCATATCAATTTTTTAAAAGATTAATAATTTCCTTGTTATTGGTTTGTAATGCATATTCGAAAGGGGTCATTCCCATTGAATCTTTCTTTGTTTTATCTGCTTTATATTTCAGCAGCTGTTCTACCAAATCTTTATTTCCGGATTTTACAGCCCAGAATAAAGGAGTATATCCTGTTTCATCTGCAATATTGGGATCTGCTTTTTTCTTCAGCAGATGTTCTACAAGGTCTTTGTTGTATTTAATCGCAAGACCTGCCAATGCTGTTCCTTCACGGCTTTTGTAATTGACATCTTTTACATTTTCAATCAGAAAATCGGCAACGTCTGTATTCCCTCTGTAACATGCTAAAATAAGGGGTGAAAATCCGTTCTCGTTGATCTGATTAATCACATCCGGATTTTGCTTCATCAACTCCTGTACTTCAGTTACAGTCCCATTTCTTGCAATATCAAATATTGATTTCGCTTTTTCCTGAGCAGATACTAATGAACTCAGGAACAGTCCTAATATTAAGATGAAATGTCTCATTGTTTTACCATTACATAGTTATATTCAATATTGACATTTTCAGCCACTTTCTTGGTAACCATTTTGGGAATAGTCACTTTATAATCTACAGGTCTTGCTACAAAACCTCCCTGCATATAGATTTTCCCGTCTTTGGCATATAAAGTGGCAGCAGAGGTAACGGCTTTATCTACTCCATGAAAGTTTAATGTTCCCTGCACCGTATATTTCTGAGGACTTGTGGTAAGCTTTGTTTTATCAAAGTTGACAATCTTTCCTTTGAAAGTGGTTTTCGGATATTTTGCAGATTCAGCATAGCTTTCATTGAAATGCTCTTCCATTAATTTTGTTTTAAAATGAAAGTTTTTGACGTTTGAAACTGACGCCATTTCACCATTGTCTGCATTGAGAATGACAACATTGTTGTCATCCTGAGCAAAAATATCATCAAACAGTGGTACCGAAGCTTCAAAAGTTACTTTCCCTGTTTTGGAGCTATATTTTTGTGCTGAAGCGTACCCTGCAGAAAGAAGTAATACGCTTAATAATGCTAATTTTTTCATATCATTTTTTTTAATTTTCATTTAGTCCGTCAGCTTTCCATTTGATAAACATATTGATTTGAGCTGCGGACATAGATCCTCCCTTTGGCATTTTCTCCGGATCACCATTAGGTCTCTGGATACGATCCAGAATTCCGTCAATATTATTTTTTACCTGATCATATGTAACTAAAGGTTTAAAACTTCCTGCAGAATGACAGCCTGCGCAGCTGTTATCCATAATGGGTTTTACATCTGCTGTATATTTTGCAGATGCCGTTATCGGTGTGTTATCAGAAATCTCTTCATACGTTCTGCTGTCACAAGCCGTCAGTATGATTGCTGACGACAATATCAATAAGGATGTTAGCTTTTTCATATTAAAAAACTCTATAAAGATTAAACCCAAAGAAAATATGTCCCTTTCCCCATGCTCCTGTGGCATTGGTAAGATATCCGATATCAGAATTGATCTGGGAGTTTGTGAGTAAAAGCTGAAACACGTGTCCTCCTGTTTCTATATCTACGCCCAATGATAAAGGGTTTTTATAAAAACTGTGATCGTCAAAATTCACAAAGTATTCTGCATTTAAAGAAACTCTTTTTGAGATTTTATAGCGTCCTCCCAAACCTGCCAGAAACTGATTTTTGTTTTCAATGGTCGGTTCGTAAAGGTTTTTATGAACAAAGGAAGGCGTAAGCTGTACGGAAAGCTTATCACTGAATCTTCTTGAGATCAATGCCTGGGTAAGATAAGAAAGCCTGTCACTGAATGTAAGGTGTGGATAAGTATCTTTATCCAGTTCAGTATTAGCCCCCATTACATTATACCCCACAATATCCACCGGAAAGTTTTCACTTTGTTTTACCAGCCTGTACTTCACTGCTCCTTCAAAGGTTTTCATATTTGTTTCTCTGGACAGGCTTACCGAAACAGCATCTGAAATACCATAGATAGCACCTAATTTGGTTGAGGCATTATCCAGTCCGAAGAAATCTTTAAATCCTGCACTTATGTCACCAAATCTGTGGGCAACAATCATGTACCATTCTTTTTTGGCGGCTAGTTTCGTAGATTGTCCTGTTACAATCTGAAGGGCCTTGAAGGCCGGTTGTGAGGTTTCTGTATTGGTTTTAACAGTGTCAATATCTTTCAGCAGATCTTCCTGTGCAAAGACAAGACCTGAAGAAAACATTGACAAAAATAAGAGAGTTTTTGTCATATACAATTTGAATTAAATTATGATACAACAAACTTATTGAGTTCTCAATTCAAAAATAGGTGATAAAAGTCACCAGTCAAATTGTTTTTATCAATGACAGAAATAAACTTTTCAAACAATTGAAATTAGACAATTCTAACATTTTCATTTACAGGAACTTTTATTCCTTCTTTAGTCTGAACAATTTCACCTTCGCTTTCAATTTTTTTCAAAACTCTGCTCACCACTTCTCTGGAAGTTCCCAAACTATTGGCAATTTCACGATGGGTAATCTTAATAGGATTGTTTCCTGTGGATGAAATCTGTTGTTTAATATAGTTCAGAACCCTCTTATCCAGCCTGTGGAAAACAGCATCATTCACCATGTTCATCACTTCTGAAAATCTTCGGTCATATTCATGGTAAAAGAGTTTATTAATCTCCGGAAATCTGGTAAGCCATTCGTGCATAATAGAAACGGGAATAAGAATCGCTTCCGAATCTTCTTCTGCAACGGCATATACCCTGCTGATATAATCTGTCAGAATAGATGAAAAGGTCATCAGACAACTATCTTTCGGTTTAATATAATAGTAGATAAGTTCTCTTCCATCATTGAGGGTAAAAACCTTGATAGAACCTTTTATTAAGAAAGGAACAAATTTATTTTTCTGTCCTTCTCTAATGATTTCAGTCTTTGCTTTTATATCAATAGCAACAGCATGTTTTTCAAGCTCAGATAAAAATTCAGCACCTAAAAAACCAAATTTACTTACAGCGAACGAGTTATCAATCATATCTTATATTTTCTGATTTTTCTTAAACAAAGATATAAAATTGATATATCGTTACTATATATTTTCATCTTATTAAATAAAATTAACAATTAATCCATATTAACATCTTTCTTACATTCATCCAAGAAAAATACCCTGGCAAAAACCAAGGTATTTTATTATCAAACAAGCTTGTAGAGTAAGCTTTTGAATTTAGAATCTGTACTTAACATTGAATCCGTAAAAGAAATATGCTTTTCCTGGTCCCGGATTAAGATCTGTACTTACTCCTTTGGGATAACCATTTCCTGTATCAGAATCATTGATGCTGTTTCCTAAGAACAGGAAGGTATAATTGATCTGACTGGTAAGGTTATTTCCCATCACATATAAATCAAGATCAAAATTATTGAAAGATTTTTTAAATCCTAGCTTGGAATTAAGAAGTCCGAATCCTTTTACGAGATTTGTATTATTAAAATCAGAATATACATTTCCAAGATAATTATAGGTATTTACAAGATAGAACCCCGGTTTGGTAAAGATATCCAATCCAACAGCGTACTTATTTCTTGGTACTCCTACTACTGTCTTATGGTCGTACACCATTAGTTTTCCTACAGTTTTCCCTGTAACAGGATCTTGATATTTAGGATCATAGATTGAAAAATCTTTATATTTTGTATCATAATAAGAAAGATTTACAAAAGGAACAATTCTCTCAATAAATGAGTTCTCTGTTCTGTACTGATATCCTACACTAAACTCAAGTCCTGTATTTTTCTGACTTCCGGTATTAGCCCAGTACGTTTGCCCGC
This sequence comes from Chryseobacterium sp. AG363, assembly GCF_003610675.1. Taxonomy (NCBI): domain Bacteria; kingdom Pseudomonadati; phylum Bacteroidota; class Flavobacteriia; order Flavobacteriales; family Weeksellaceae; genus Chryseobacterium; species Chryseobacterium sp. AG363. The sequence continues at coordinate 259,163 of NZ_RAQF01000004.1, read as the reverse complement.
TTGTATTACCTGGTAAAAGCAGCTGTGTAAGTTTATCGGAATAGTCTATTCTGAATGCAGAAATACGGTAATCCAGCTTTGTATTCAGTAAAAGGCCATGTACACTGAAATCAAACATTTTTGCACGTTCAGGTTTTAAATCATCATTCGTTGTATTTGTAGCTGTAATAAATGAAGAAGCTGCCGTAGGAGAATTATAGCCTTCACTGTAGCTTAGATTAAAGATCTGATGCTTCCATTCTTTTTGCAAGGCAAAGTGAGGAGTATAGGCCATGTCATATTTCTTATTGAAAGACTGGTCCTTACGTCCCGCTACCAATCCTGGCAAAGCAAAAAGATCTTTCCTGTCATAGTTGGTTCTGTTACCACTTATTCCGGCTAATAATGTAAGTCCCCAAGGTTTATAAGTAAGATAATCGATCACAAAATAGGTGGATTGGTTATTATTATATTTAAAATATGAGGCACCGTTCATGCCTGTTGTTTGTAAAGGTTCTGTTTCTGAGCCTGTAAACCTGTAACTTGAAGTAGTGGAAACAGAGTTTTGTATTTCTGCTCCAAAATCCAATCGGTTTTCAAAATCATTAAACTCGTTCTTTAAGGTAAAAGTGGAACGCAACCCTACATTCGGAGAACTTGTAATTCCATAAGCTCCTGCTGAAACACTTTCTGTATTTGCATTGTAATAAAACAAGGTTGTATAGTTTCTTAAGTTTGAAGTAAGACTTACTGTATTACTCAATCCTACTCTTGTTGATTTTATTTTTGTTCCTGAATTTTTACGGATATATGCTGGGTTTCCGTTATCTATGCCTGCATAATAATCGTCATATGAAATTTGTCCTGAAGTGTGCTCGTACGAGTAAGCCTGGCTTGCAAAGAAACTTAATTGATCTTTTTTGCTTAATTTCACGGTACCATTTACATTGAAGAAATTTTTCAGTCCTCCTCCATTAGGCCTGTATCCGTCTGTTTCAAGATGTCCATACGCTGCACTTATCGAGTAATTATCATCTGCAACATTCAACTGTGTTCTGGACTGAAAGGTTTTGAAAGCCCCAAACATCGCATTTTCTGAAACCGATGCTCCTTTTGTAAAATCCGGACGGGTATAAAAGCGGACTGCTCCACCTACACCTCCACCGTACATAGTAGCTGCTGGACCTTTGATTACCTCAACATTGGTTACATAAGCAAAATCCACATCATCCAGTACAGTAATCCCTTCAGCGTTTGTTAAAGGTATATTATTCCAATACGCTTTTACTCCCCAATTATTAAATTTCTGATCATTCCCGTATCCTCTCAACACAAGTCTCTGCCCTCCGAAATTTGTTCGTTTATCCACCTGAAGTCCTGGCATGGTAGATAACGTCTGATCTATTGCCGCAGGGTTATTTCTATTAAGATCTTCTTCAGAAAGAGTTTCTACAGATTGTGCATGCCTTTTGAATTCTGCCCGTTCCTGTTTAATTTTTTTTCTGCCAAGGATATTCACCTCATCAATTGATCCTTCCTGTGTCTGCTGAGCATGTGCAATAGTACAGCCTAGCAAAGCTGCAATGCATATATATTTTTTCATTATTTATTTTTTTTACCATTACTATTATATTCTTTTTATCGCAAAGCTCATTTCCGGTGGAGGAAAAATAATGGCTAAATAATGAGTGTTTTTCTGTTGATTATAATATTTTGAAATGGTTTCTAAGAAATGATTTGAAAAAAAACTGAATTCTTTTTCATCAAAAACGGCAAAGGAACCTGGTATCTTAAGTATATTTTTGTTGTGACCGGGAAGATCAATCTGTAGTTTTAAGTATTTTTTTTTGAATGCAAATTTTTTCGAAAAGCTCAACAAAGAATTGATGATAATATCTTTTTTATCAATATAACATAAAAAATATTTTTCACCATTAACCATACTTATTTTGATAATGTCATAAGAAGCTCCGTGAAGGCTAAATTCGTTTACTTCTTTCCATTCTGCTTCTGCCAGGTCTCTTTCAGTAAAACATATGGTTTCGTACTTTCTGAAATGATTTTGCGCAATACAGTATTGCGTCTTTTTATATAATTCTCTTTTAACATGAGAAACTACAGAATACATCACATTACTGAATAATATGATTACAGGAATACATAGAAAAATAAAAAGTAGTTTTTTGTTCAAAAAATGGAAAAATTTAAGGGGCAGGTTCTTCTGAAGACACCACAAAGGTAAATTTTGAAATATTAATTTTATACGGTACCTGAGATCCCTGGACAGTATACTCTATCCAATTGTCTTTTGGATTTAATTTTTGCGGAACAGAATTTTCTACAGGTACTCCAGCCTGCATTTGATCAGCAGTCTTTGTATCTACACCATTTTTGTAAGGAAGATTTCCTCTTATTATGATCGTACTGCCTGAATTATTCTGTACAAACGGAATGGTATTTCCTTCCGCTCTAAAAGCTTTTACAGTGATGACACTGTTATTGTTCTTCTTCAGTTTAACAATATATACAGCTCCTCTTACTCCTGCTCTTCCTCCTATCCATTCTGATTTTTCAGCAGAGATCACAGATACTTTCTTATCCTGGTATAAAGAGGATACCGGCATCCCGCAGGAAGCCAGCATCCAAAATAATATTAAATACAATTGATTATTCATTTTCTAATCATCATCACCTCCCGTACGTCCTAACACAAGGAAGTTACCACTATATACGATTTCACCTTTAGACTCCGCCTTCAAAATATAATTTCCAGAAACAAGTTTTTGTCCGAATTCTTCATCAGACTTTACATTTTTCTTACTGTATACTAATCTTCCTGAGCCATCCACTATGCTTATATCCACACTGCTGTATTTAGCAGTATCAAATCTCAGATGAGAAATTCCTTTTGAAGGATTCGGATATATAATGTTCATGTTTTTTCTTGATTTGGTTTCAGCTGTTGATAAAGCAGGTAGTGTATTCTGGGTTGTCCATGCTCCTCTACCATATGTAGAAACCAAAACTGTTTTGGTAACAGGTCTGTAATCTAAGTTGGTAATTCTTACATTTCCTATATTTCCTGTTACTGAAGCCCATTCCGGAGTTGTTGCAAGGAAATTAGTTGTTCCCCAAACTCCCATTTCTGTTCCTAGTATTACTTCATTTGGATTGTCGGGATTCCTTAATACAGTTCTTACAGGCATATCAGGAAGGTTCCCTTCTTTGCTCTGCCATGTAGTTCCTCCGTCTGTAGAGTAGAAAACACTGGTAAGGTTATAATTGGATAAGGTTACGATAATTTCATTTTCGTTGGCGCCAAATTCTATGTCAGAAACAGTTCCTGTTATGGGTGAGGTCAACAAGGTAGCTGCATATCCAGTAGTGTTGGCATTTGTTACTTTAAATATTCTCCCCAGGTTGGTTCCTACAAAAAGTGTTGTAGAAGCGGTTGTATAGGGAGATACTTTCATCCATGAAATCTGCTCATTTGTTTGTGCGGTTCCTACTGTCACCACATTATTGGTAAAAGATGTTGCTGATGCAGAAAGTCCACTTGTTCTGAAAAGGGTAAGACCGGAACGGTAAGAATAGAAGACATCATTTATTCTGTCCAGCGCTATTTCGTTCACAAAGTGCCCTAAACTTCTGTTAGCACTGGTAGTAATAAGGTTATATGCGTTATTTGTCAATAAATAGTGGTTATTGTTTGTATAACTTGCAATTTCGTAGTTATCCTGATCATCATATTCTGTATACATCCCGTCACCACCTGTAGCCGATTGGCTGGTAAGGAAATTATTAGCCTGTGGTACTCCATACAGCCACCATGAGCCATTATCCTGTGCTCCTGCTAATAGTTCTTCATCTGCCGGTGTTTTTGTGGGGTTCAGCATGGCAGAATAAAACTGCGTTACATTGTATCTGGTATTTCTGGAGGCTAGCCCACCAACAGCTCCGACATTAGCTTTATTGGCAGCATAATAGATTCCTCCATCATTACCAAACATCATTTGCCCTGTTGCATAATTATTATAAGGATTGAATACAATTTCATGCTGGTCAGCATGTACCTGTGAAACCTGTAGGGCTGCCATGTTATTATTATTGGACCACTTTGAGATCTGTGTCCAGCTTGTTCCTCCATTGGTAGATTTATGCAGATCAATACCACCTATATACAAGGTATTATCGTCCAGAGGATCTGTTGCAATGATCAGGTCATAAAAAGATTGTCCTCTTGTAAAGTCATTAGCAGGAATACTAGTATCGGTTGCAGTAGGCAGCGACAAAACAGGCGCAGCGTCATTTGTTGCCTGCCAAGTTGCTCCGCCATCTGCAGATTTTGCTATTCTGATAGGTTCTGCAGAAGATGCACCCTGCATAAATGCATATATTTTGTTGGCATCTGTTCTTGAAAGAGTAAAGTTAACTCTCGAGCCACTGCTTCCTACATTATATACCTGATTAAAAGTATTCCCGTCTGTGGATTTAAAAATTCGTCCTCCGGAATCTATATTGGAAAATCTGGAAGATCTGGTAGAAACCCATACTGCATTGTCTGCTCCAATTTCTATCTGTTGAATAGAATATCCTGTTGTGCTGGTCACGCCAGTAGTTGTATTAAGAGCTAATAAGCTGTTATTTTTTGTAAATGTTGTTCCACCATCTGTAGACTTGTACAATCCAGCCTGGCTTAATCCCTGCCATCCGTCATTAAACGAAATTCCTACATAAGCACCACTTACTCCGGCATATACTTCTGAAACGCCGTTATTATTCCTTACTTTAATATCATTGATATAGAAATTACCATTTCTTACTCCGGAAGAAGAATAAGTTACCGGAATGGTGAAAATCTGCGTCCAGGTGGTTCCTCCGTTCGTTGATTTCCATATTCCTGATCCTACTGCATCACCGGTTGGTGCTTCTCCTGTTCCTACATAAAAAATTTGTGGATTATTGGGGTCATACGTAATACTTGAAACAGAGGTATTGGCCCAGAATGTACTTAATGGTTGCCATTCATTGGCTGCCACTGAAGGGTCCTGATTTACCCAAAGCCCTCCTGAAACGCTTCCTGCAAAAACTCTTTTCCCTGTAGGATCATTTGGGTCATACATAATTGCTCTTGTTCTTCCTCCTACACTATATGGTCCTCTTTCAATCCAAGGCTCGTCTACTATTTTGCCCGTAGTAGAGGTATTGTGATTAGAAATAAAAGACATAGGTTGTGAAGGCTGATATTTACCTGTTAAGATGTCCTCATTTACCTTTGCCAGTCCTTCAAAGTTGGTTCTCCCTGTTACAGGATCCATTGTTCTTTTGTAATCCTCTTCATTGTATAAATTAGGAGGTATTCCTGCTGCTTTTGCAATTTTATGAGCCTTTTTAAGGTTTTTGTCATATTTAGCATAAAGTTCCTGTAGGTGTTTTTGATTGTCCTTAAGTGTATTTTGCTTTTGTGCATACACATTCATACAGAGTAGAACCGCTGCAATAGGGTATATTTTCATTTCATTCAATTTTTTTACAAATTTAATAAAGAAAATTAATTATTCAACCAATTTAAATTAATTATCAATAATTTACAGCAAAAATTAACATTATACATTAAATTGAATAATTTGTGTTTTTTTAATATGTTTTTTAAATAAAATTGCGAAAAATATAAAAAAAGAAAAAAAGAAACTGATTAGTGAATGATATGCAAAAGCAGGTAACAAAAAATACCCCGGTAAAAACCAGGGTATCCTTTATTTTATGTAAAAGAAATCTTACGCTTGAACGTTGTTTCCTCCTAATACGAAAGGCTCAACTTCTTTGATTTCTCCGAACTGCTGCTCGTAGTTAGCGATGTTCTGTTGAAGAGCGCTTAATACTCTTTTAGCGTGAAGTGGAGCAAGAATTACTCTTGATCTTACTTTAGCCTGCTGAACACCTGGCATCAACTGAATAAAGTCTACTACAAATTCAGATGGAGAGTGGTTTACTAAAGCTAGGTTAGCATAGATACCAGCAGCTACCATTTCGTTTAATTCGATGTTGATGTTTCCGTCTTGTGGATTTTGATTGTTGTCCATTGTTATAAATTATGTTTTTAAAATTCGAAATTTGAGATTGTGAAAATATAAAAATAATTTCAAATCCCAAATTTCAAATCATTAATTTTAGTTAAGGTCTTCGAATTCTTTCTTAGAACCTACAATAACGTTCTGATACTCTTTAAGACCTGTACCTGCAGGGATTCTGTGTCCTACAATTACATTTTCTTTAAGACCGTTAAGATCGTCTATCTTACCAGCAACTGCTGCTTCGTTAAGAACTTTAGTTGTTTCCTGGAACGATGCTGCAGACATGAATGACTTAGTCTGAAGGGCAGCTCTTGTAATACCTTGCAGTACAGGAGTTGCAGTAGCAGGAAGAGCTTCTCTTACTTCTACCAATGCTAAATCTTCACGCTTCAACTTAGAGTTTTCATCTCTTAATTCTCTTGCAGTAATCATCTGACCTGGTTTGAATTCTTTAGAATCACCAGCATCTACTACTACTTTAAGACCAAATACTCTGTTGTTTTCTTCCAAGAAATCATACTTGTGCTCAAGAGCTCCTTCAAGGAACTGAGTATCACCTCCATCTACGATAGATACTTTCGTCATCATCTGTCTTACGATAATTTCGAAGTGCTTGTCGTCGATTTTTACCCCCTGTAGACGGTAAACTTCCTGAATCTCATTTACTAAGTATTCCTGAACGGCTGTTGGGCCTTTAATTCTTAAGATATCTTCCGGTGTAATAGAACCGTCAGAAAGTGGAGAACCTGCTCTTACGAAGTCATTCTCCTGAACAAGAATCTGGTTAGAAAGTTTTACTAAGTAAATTTTTCTTTCTCCAGTTTTAGCCTCAACAATAAGTTCACGGTTACCTCTCTTGATTTTTCCGTAAGAAACTACCCCGTCGATTTCAGTAACAACCGCTGGGTTTGAAGGGTTTCTTGCTTCGAATAATTCGGTAACTCTCGGAAGACCTCCGGTGATATCCCCTGCTTTTGCAGATTTTCTTGGGATCTTGATTAAGACTTTACCAGCCTTAATTTTTTCACCATCGTTTACCATTAAGTGGGCTCCTACCGGTAAGTTGTAAGCTTTTTGCTCAACTCCTTTAGAGTCTACCACTTTCAGGGTAGGTACGGCTTTCTTATTTCTGGATTCAGAGATTACTTTCTCTTCGAATCCTGTTTGTTCGTCAATTTCAAGCTGGAATGAAATACCCTGGATGATATCCTCGTATTCTACCTTACCTGAAGTTTCAGCAATGATAACCGCGTTATACGGATCCCATCTACAGATTGTATCACCTTTCTTCACTTTATCACCTGGTTTTACAGATAATATAGATCCGTAAGGTACGTTAGCTACCATTAATGGAGTTCTTGACTCATTATCAGCAACTAATCTGAATTCTGTTGAACGGGAAACTACAACCTCAGCTGTATTACCGTTTTCATCTTCAGAAGTAATGGTTCTTACTTCATCCATTTCCACGATACCATCTCTTCTTGCAACGATAGATGGGTTTTCTGATACGTTACCTGCAGTACCCCCTTGGTGGAAGGTTCTCAACGTAAGCTGAGTACCTGGCTCCCCAATGGATTGTGCTGCAATTACACCTACCGCTTCACCCATGTGGATCACTTTACCTGTTGCTAAGTTTCTACCGTAACATTTTGCACAGATACCTTTCTTAGCTTCACAAGTTAATGGTGAACGAACCTCCACAGCTTCTAATCCTGCCTCTTCGATTCTCTTCGCCAAAGATTCAATGATCACCTGATCTGCGCTTGCAATAAGTTCGTCAGTTTCAGGATCGTAAATATTATGAAGGGATACTCTACCTAAGATTCTTTCAGAGATTCTTTCAACGATCTCGTCATTTTTCTTAAGTGCAGTAACTTCAGTACCTCTCAATGTTCCACAGTCGTCTTCTGTAACGATAACGTCCTGTGCAACGTCTACCAATCTTCTCGTTAAGTAACCGGCATCGGCTGTCTTAAGAGCGGTATCCGCAAGACCCTTACGAGCACCGTGGGTAGAGATAAAGTACTCTAGAATCGAAAGACCTTCCTTAAAGTTGGCAAGGATCGGGTTTTCGATGATCTCCGCTCCGGTAGAACCGGCTTTCTGCGGTTTTGCCATCAAACCTCTCATCCCTGATAACTGACGGATCTGTTCTTTAGAACCCCTCGCTCCAGAGTCAAGCATCATATATACAGAGTTGAAACCACCTTGGTCAGTTTTCATTCTGCTCATGATCATTTCAGTTAACCCAGCGTTGGTATTTGTCCAAACGTCGATTACCTGGTTATAACGTTCTGTATCGGTAATCAGACCCATGTTATAGTTAGCTCTAATTTCGTCTACAGTTTCAATTGATTGTGCAATCATCTGTTTTTTCTCAACAGGAACTACAATATCCCCAAGTGAGAAAGAAAGACCACCTTTGAATGCGTTTGAATACCCTAGGTCTTTCATTGCATCAAGGAACTTCACAGTTGTAGGGAAATCTGTATCAGCAAGGATCTTACCGATAACGTTTCTCAATGATTTCTTCGTAAGAAGTTCATTGATATATCCTACCTGCTTAGGTACAATCTGGTTGAACAGGATTCTACCTACAGAAGTTTCGATTAATCTTGTAACGATTTTTCCATCTTCTTTGATAGGTAGTCTACATCTTACTTTAGCATTTAAAGATACTCTACCTTCAGCGTAAGCAATTTCTGCTTCTTCAGGAGAATAGAATGCAAGACCTTCTCCTTTTACTTTCATCGTCTCAGTAGAGCTTAATTCTTTAGTCATGAAATAAAGACCAAGAACCATGTCCTGAGATGGTACCGTAATTGGAGAACCGTTTGCAGGGTTCAAGATGTTTTGAGAACCTAACATCAATAACTGAGCTTCAAGGATCGCTTCTGGTCCTAGTGGCAAGTGTACTGCCATCTGGTCACCATCGAAATCGGCGTTGAAGGCCGTAGTTACTAACGGGTGTAGTTGGATTGCCTTACCTTCGATCATCTTAGGTTGGAAAGCCTGAATACCCAGTCTGTGAAGAGTAGGTGCTCTGTTCAATAGAACAGGGTGACCTTTCATCACGTTTTCAAGGATATCATAAACTACCGGTTCTTTTCTGTCGATAATTCTCTTTGCAGATTTTACTGTTTTTACAATACCTCTTTCAATTAGCTTTCTAATGATGAACGGTTTGTAAAGTTCAGCTGCCATATCTTTAGGAATACCACATTCGTGAAGCTGTAAGTTTGGACCAACAACAATTACCGAACGCGCAGAGTAGTCAACCCTTTTTCCTAGTAAGTTCTGACGGAAACGACCCTGCTTACCTTTCAATGAATCAGAAAGTGATTTCAATGGTCTGTTTGATTCAGATTTTACTGCAGAAGATTTTCTTGTGTTATCGAATAATGAATCTACTGATTCCTGAAGCATACGCTTCTCGTTTCTCAAGATTACTTCAGGAGCTTTGATCTCCAATAATCTCTTCAAACGGTTATTTCTGATGATAACTCTTCTATAAAGGTCATTCAAGTCAGAAGTAGCGAAACGTCCTCCATCCAATGGAACCAATGGTCTTAGTTCTGGTGGGATAACAGGAAGTACACGCATGATCATCCACTCTGGTCTGTTGATCATTCTTGTATTAGCACCTCTTAATGCTTCTACAACGTTTAATCTCTTAAGAGCTTCTGTTCTTCTTTGTTTTGAACCTTCGTTGTGAGCTTTGTGTCTCAAGTCGAAAGACAATGCATCAAGATCAATTCTTTTTAATAGATCTTCTACAGCTTCAGCACCCATTCTGGCGATGAATTTGTTTGGATCAGAATCATCAAGATACTGGTTTTCTACAGGAAGAGTTTCCATGATGTCAAGGTACTCTTCTTCTGTAAGGAATTCCATATTTTCAAAATCAGAACCGTCTAATTTTTTAGCAATACCCTGCTGAATCACTACATATCTTTCGTAGTAGATGATCATATCTAATTTCTTAGAAGGAATTCCTAAAAGGTATCCGATTTTGTTTGGTAATGAACGGAAATACCAGATGTGTGCAATTGGAACTACAAGGTTAATGTGCCCTATTCTCTCTCTTCTTACTTTTTTCTCAGTAACTTCTACTCCACAACGGTCACAAACGATCCCTTTGTAACGAATTCTCTTGTATTTACCACAAGCACATTCGTAATCCTTTACAGGACCAAAGATTTTCTCACAAAATAGCCCGTCTCTTTCAGGCTTGTGAGTTCTGTAGTTAATAGTTTCCGGCTTTAAAACCTCCCCTCTTGAATCTTGTAAAATAGACTCCGGTGAAGCTAGACCGATGGTTATTTTATTAAATCTACTTGATTTATTTTTATTTGACATAATTTTTTTTAGATTTTAGATTTCAGATTTCAGATTTCAGACGAAATCATCATTCCAAATTCAAGGATTATAAAATTCTTAGAGTGTCGTAGTCTGACATCTTGTGTCTGACATCTGATATCTTACTCCTCCAATCTTACGTCTAATCCAAGACCTTGTAACTCGTGAAGTAATACATTGAATGATTCCGGAATACCTGGTTCAGGCATAGATTCACCTTTTGCAATGGCTTCATAAGTTTTTGCTCTACCAATCACGTCATCCGACTTCACAGTAAGGATCTCTCTAAGGATGTTAGATGCACCGAATGCTTCAAGTGCCCAAACCTCCATCTCTCCGAATCTCTGACCTCCGAACTGAGCTTTACCTCCTAACGGCTGCTGAGTAATCAATGAGTAAGGACCAATAGAACGTGCGTGCATCTTATCATCTACCATGTGTCCTAGTTTCAACATGTAAATGATACCTACTGTTGCAGCCTGAGTAAATCTTTCTCCGGTACCACCATCATAAAGGTGAGTGTGACCGAATTTAGGAAGACCTGCTTTCTCAGTATATTCAGTAATCTGATCAAGACTTGCTCCGTCGAAGATTGGCGTAGCGAACTTCAATCCTAATTTTCTACCAGCCCATCCAAGAACGGTTTCGTAGATCTGACCAATGTTCATACGAGAAGGTACCCCTAGTGGATTCAATACGATATCTACCGGTGTTCCGTCTTCAAGGAATGGCATATCTTCTTCACGAACGATTCTTGAAACGATACCTTTGTTACCGTGACGTCCTGCCATTTTATCTCCTACATTCAGTTTACGTTTCTTAGCGATGTAAACCTTAGCCAACTTCATGATCCCTGCCGGAAGCTCATCTCCGATTGAAATTGCGAATTTCTCACGGTTTTTAACTCCCTGGATGTCGTTATATTTGATTTTGTAATTGTGAATCAATTGTTTGATCAATTCATTCTTGTCAGCGTCAACTGTCCAGTCTGAACCGCTAACGTTTACATAATCTTCAACTGAAGTTAATAACTTGTGAGTGAATTTCACACCTTTACCGATGATTTCTTCGTCAAGGTCATTTTGTACCCCTTGAGAAGTTTTACCGCTTACCAGTGTGTTTAATTTTTCAATTAAAGTATTTCTCAACTCGTCAAACTTAGCCTTGTAAGTGTTTTCAATTTCTTCAAGTTTAAGTTTTTCTTCAGTTCTTTTCTTTTTGTCTTTAATGTTTCTGGAGAACAATTTCTTGTTGATAACAACTCCTCTTAATGAAGAGTCAGCTTTCAATGAAGCATCCTTCACATCACCAGCTTTATCACCGAAGATTGCTCTAAGAAGCTTTTCTTCAGGAGTCGGGTCAGATTCACCTTTTGGAGTAATTTTACCAATCATGATATCTCCAGGCTTCACTTCAGCACCGATTCTGATCATACCGTTCTCGTCAAGATCTTTCGTAGCTTCTTCAGATACGTTTGGAATATCTGCCGTAAGCTCTTCCATACCTAATTTAGTATCACGAACTTCAAGAGAATATTCATCCACGTGGATTGAAGTAAACCAGTCTTCACGTACAACTTTTTCGTTGATTACGATGGCATCCTCGAAGTTGTATCCTTTCCAAGGCATGAACGCTACCACTAAGTTTCTACCAAGAGCTAATTCTCCTTTTTCAGTAGCATAACCGTCGCAAAGTACCTGTCCTTTTTCCACTACATCACCTACTCTTACGTTTGGTCTTAGGGTAATGGTTGTACTCTGGTTAGTTTTTCTGAACTTAGTAAGGTTGTATGTTTTAGTAGCAGACTCGAATTGTACTAAATCTTCGTCTTCGCTTCTTTCATATTTAATAACGATTCTGTCAGCATCTACGTACTGTACAGTACCTGTACCTTCAGCGTTAATTAAAATTCTTGAATCTCTTGCAACTTGTTGCTCAAGCCCTGTACCCACGATTGGAGCCTGTGGCTTCAATAGAGGAACGGCCTGACGCATCATGTTAGATCCCATCAATGCACGGTTCGCATCATCATGCTCAAGGAACGGAATTAATGATGCAGAAATACCAGAGATCTGGTTTGGTGCAACATCAATAAGGTTAACCTGAGATGGCTCCACTACAGGGTAGTCACCATCTAATCTTGCAATAATTCTATCTGTTAAGAAATCACCGTTATCGCTCAATTCAACGTTTGCCTGAGCAATTACTTTGTCTTCTTCGTCTTCTGCATTAAGGTAAATAGGATCAGCATTAAGATTAATCTTACCTTCTTCTACTTTTCTATATGGAGTTTCGATGAAACCTAGTCTGTTGATTTTAGCATAAATACCAAGGGATGAAATCAAACCGATGTTTGGTCCTTCCGGAGTTTCAATCGGGCAAATTCTTCCATAGTGAGTATGGTGAACGTCTCGAACCTCGAAACCTGCTCTTTCTCTTGATAAACCACCAGGCCCTAGTGCAGATAATCTTCTCTTGTGAGTAATTTCTGATAGAGGGTTGGTTTGGTCCATGAACTGAGAAAGCTGGTTGGTACCAAAGAATGAGTTAATTACAGATGTTAATGTCTTAGCATTTACAAGGTCAAGTGGAGTAAAGATTTCGTTATCTCTAACGTTCATTCTTTCCTTGATTGTTCTTGCAATTCTTGAAAGACCTACCCCGAACTGTCCAGCTAATTGCTCACCAACAGTTTTAATTCTTCTGTTTGATAAGTGGTCAATATCATCAACCTCAGCTTTAGAGTTTACAAGCTCGATTAAGTGTCTTACGATAGCAATGATATCTTCTTTTGTAAGAACTTCAGTTGTGGTTGGAATATTAAGACCTAGTTTTTTGTTCAATCTGTAACGTCCTACCTCACCTAATGAATATCTTTGCTCAGAGAAGAATAATTTTTCAATAATTCCTCTTGCAGTTTCCTCATCTGGCGGATCTGCATTTCTTAACTGACGATAAATATACTCTACTGCTTCTTTTTCAGAGTTAGTAGGGTCTTTTTGTAATGTATTCTGGATGATAGAGAATTCGTTGCTGTTTTCTTTGTGAATCAGGATTGATTTCACACCAGCATCAAGAATAAGATCCAAGTGTTCTTTTTCAAGAATAGTTTCTCTATCCAAGATGATTTCGTTTCTTTCGATAGAAACTACTTCACCTGTATCTTCGTCTACGAAATCTTCGAACCAAGTGTTCAATACTCTCGCAGCCAATGTTCTCCCTTCTACTTTTTTAAGGGCAGCTTTAGAAACTTTCACTTCTTCAGCAAGGTCGAAGATCTGAAGGATATCCTTGTCAGATTCATAACCAATCGCTCTTAATAGAGTTGTTAATGGTAATTTTTTCTTACGGTCGATATACGCGTACATTACGCTGTTGATATCTGTTGTAAATTCCATCCAAGATCCTTTGAAAGGGATAATTCTTGAATAGTAAAGTTTGGTTCCGTTTGCGTGGTAAGTTTGTCCGAAGAATACACCAGGTGAACGGTGAAGCTGCGTAACGATAACTCTTTCAGCACCATTGATGATAAAAGAACCACTTGGCGTCATATAAGGAACCGGACCTAAGTATACGTCCTGAACCACTGTTTGGAAATCTTCGTGTTCCGGGTCAGTACAATACAATTTAAGTCTAGCTTTTAGAGGAACTGAATACGTAAGTCCTCTTTCCACACACTCATCGATTGAATAACGTGGAGAATCTACCAGATAGTCTAAGAATTCTAATACGAATTGGTTTCTTGAATCCGTAATTGGGAAATTCTCTTGGAAAGTCTTGTAAAGAGCTTCTGTCTTTCTGGCTTCAGGAAGTGTATCAAGCTGGAAAAATTCTCTGAAAGACTCAATTTGGATATCCAAAAAGTCTGGAGTGATGATTTTTCCTTTCGCTGATGAGAAATTAATTCTCGGATTTCCTTGAGTTGTTGATTTTGTTTTACTCATAAAACTTTTAAGAAAGGGTTAAAAAATATTTTGATTCATTAAAAAATATCAGAAAAGAACAACAAACAAGATAAAAGTAAAAGGTAAAAGTGTTTTTGGCGCTCACAAAGGACCTTAAGCTCTTTTAAACTTTGTACATAGTTCTTTCTAACTGCAACACTGGTATATCTTTTCACAGCGTAATGCAAAATATTTTTATTACTTTTGAGGCAGTATTACCGCAGTATTTACATACACGAAATCCCTTCCATGTTTACCACAATGAAAGAGTTGATTTTCAGTATTTTATAAATTTACAAACAATTTTTCGCGCCAAAAGAGGGGCAAAGATACAAAAAGTTATCCACAATAACAAATAAAACCTCTCATTTTGAGACTCTTAAAACAAGAGAGGCTGCCCAAATATGAGCAACCCCTCCACAACACAAGCTAATCCTATGATTATTTCACAATAACCTTATAAGATTTTATTTTTGATTTAGTTTCTATTTTAATAATATACACTCCTGTAGGAAGTGAAGAAGTATCAATACCTGTATGAGCATTAAAACGATCTGTCTTAACAACCTGTCCTTGTGCAGAGAACAAAGTATATACACCTTCCTCCCCTGATATAATTCTAAGATTTTCTCCTGCTTTTACAGGATTCGGATATACTTTTACATCATTCACTGCATCGATAATTTCTGCGGAGGTAATTTTTGCCGTACTGGATGCATTTTTCAATAATGAAGCATAAGGTGAAAGTGGGGAATCCGGAGATCCTCTTTTTACAAGATCTGTATCTACAACAGCCTGAATCCCATCTTTTTCTTTATCATTAATTATTGAGATAAAACCTCCTCCTAATGTATCAAGGTTTGCTTTTCCGATCTGATAAAGGTCAGGATCTGAACCATTGGAAGTAATATCCAGAAAGTCCGGTTTATCATCTCCGTCTGTATTTTTAAGTGGATATTTCAATATGCCTGAATCCGGGGAAGTTTCCAGAATATCTGCAATTCCGTTTTTACCTACCGGAACATTTGCATCAATAATACCGTTATGATCAGAATCAATCTGATTGATGACTGAGGTCGGAATTCCAGACTCAAATAAATCCAGGATACCATCATTATCAGAATCAAGATCAAGATAATTAGGAACAGAATCTCCCAATACCGGCGTCAGCAGAATGTCTCCTTCATTATCATCATCCTGAAACTTGCCGTTTTTATCAAAATCTTCTACTGCATCCGGAATTCCGTCATTATCAGAATCCAGATCACAGGCATCTACAATTCCGTCACCATCTGTATCGAGTGCAGGAGATTTGTCATTTACGGCTGTACATCCTTCCGCACAGTCAGGAATTCCGTTTCCGTTATTATCTATGCTGTCATCTCCTCCCTGGCATTGATCAAAACAGTTCGGAACTCCATCATTATCATCATCTCTGCTTGCAAAAGCATTGTAGATATAATAGTTTTGAGGAATACGAATAGCCGTTCCGCTGTTGAAAGTGATTTTAATACGGTTAAAAGGTTTTGTTGATTTCCCTCCAACATAGAATTTATTAGAATCCGTTGTGAAGAAATTTCCACTGATAAGACTTCCTGAACTCGTAAAAGTATCTGTCAATATATTTCCGTTGTACAATGTCACAGTGATATTTTCCAGAACACTTACTCCAAGAAGATTACCTGCTTTTTCTACAGTAAATCCAGCCATTGTATTGGCAGGAAGCACTGCATTAGTTCCTACCGTAGCAAACGCTGAGAAAAGACTGAAAATAGAGGCAGCCGGAACAGCAGCCGTAGCATAATTGGAAGGATTATTATCTACAATCGCTTCGGGACTGGTCATTTTAGCTAAAATAAGACCGAGGAATCCTGGTCCGGAAGTCCATGGAGTACCTGCAACTAGATTTCCCGGTACAGCAGAACCACTGGTCTGGATTTTATCATCACAATCACAAGTAACAGGTTCTTCGAATGCATAATATACTTTCAGGGCTCCTAAATTAAATCCTAGGGTTTGAGTAACTTTTAACCTTACTTCATTGAAAGGTTTAGTAGTCGTCAAGGTAACCTTTTGTTTTCCTGAGCCATAACCTAATACTTTGATATTAATCAAGCCTCCTCCGTCGGACAACTGTTTTGAATCCTGAAGCTGTCCAAAAAGATAAGTTTCTATGGTAATATTTTTTAAAAACTCTGCACTTAACAGTTTACCCTGATCATCCGGTTCTATTACAAAACCTGTTCTGTTTCCTGCCGGGTAGGTCTGATTTTTGTCTAAAACGCCTACTGAATAAGAACCCAATAATCCCACTGGCAGAACTATTGATCCATAAGAATTTTTGTTTCCATCACCTATTTTTTCTTTATTCTGAACATAGGAAAGCGGAGCAAGAAAACTGCTGCTTCCGGATACATTTCCATCCACACCGCTTCCCGCAATGATATCATCACAAATACCATTGTTATCCGTAGGTACTTTTGCAGAATCAAATGCAAATGCATAATATACATTCATTGCACTGAATACAGAAAGAGCATTGGTCTGATATAATCTTACTTCATCAAATTCTTTTGAAGTTTTAAAATGAAGAAATATTCTGTTTTTACTTCCTCCGAATGCAGGTACTGACAAAAGCGTACTGCTAGTAGTTATTTCCTGAAGAATCCCATTTTTATAAGTACTGATTCTTAAAGAACTCAAAAGATCTATCGTGATAAAACTTGTTCCAATATCTACATTGAAACCGGTAATATATCCCGCGGGATAAGTTGTATTTTTATTCTTTACAGAGATTCCGTTTCCACTTAAAAGAGAAGCGAAATTACCCATACTTACATTATTATCAAGGCTGGCATCCACGACGGGATTCATACTTCCGTTATAACAGGCAAGACATATCCCTGAATTGTTGACAGGTTTTGCTTCTACACCCATCCCACGGATTGGTTCATAACCCTGCTGTGCCAAAACTCCTGCAGACATCATCAATATCATGAGCAGCACAGCTAACTTTTCGAATAATTTTCTGGTCATTTTTTATTTTTTTAAGGTTTGTGTTTTTATTGAGTTAGTAAAGCGCCTTCCAGTTGGAACCGTTACAGCCTTCATGAACTTTAGCGGTTGTATTATATCGGATTGCACCTTCTTCCGCTGCTGTACATACCGCATTGGCGCCGGAAGCAATTCCTTTCATCTGAAGGGCGGCCCCTGTAGAAGTAGCCGCTGTAGGAGCCATATTAATTCCCAGTATGGTATCTGTTCCGTTTCCTTTATTGAAGAAAACATGTTCCTTATTGGCATACACCATTTGTCCCGCAGCAGCCTGAGCTGAAAATCCTATAGCAAAAGCTTCAGTCCCTGTCGCTGTATTTGCTGAGCCAACAGCTATATTGTTTAATGAAGTGGTATTTCCGCTCCCAATGGCAATCCCACCATTGTTATTGTGATTATTTCCGATGGTCAGCCCTGTGAGTCCTGTTACTGTATTCAGATTTCCAAAGACAAGGTTATTAGCGCCTGTTGCTGTATTATTATTTCCTATTACTTTAGCTCCATTGTTTGCGGCATTGTTTAATCCAATAGCTACAGCCGGAAAATTTCCCTGTGCTGAAACAGTATTATCTTTTCCCAGTGCAATATTTGAGGAAGTACTGTTGGTAAGGGTATTGTTTGATCCCCATGTTAATGAAGCATAAGGACCAGATGCAGAATTAGAATTTCCTCCCTGCAAGGTTCCGTTAATATCCAGAATTCCTTTTACGTTTTTCTGGGTTGCTAAAACCAAGTTCTGACCGTCATTTGTTCCCAGGTAATTTCCAGCAGTGATGTCAGTTCCTAAGTTTGCAGTACTTGCTGTTGTGCCAGTATTCCCTACTAGCCGCCAGCTACCGCTTAAGCTGCTCCATTTTGAACCGTCAAAATAATAGTAGCCCGATGAAACAACATCCACAGTTTGTCCTGTAGGTGTAGTCTCAGCTGCTGTAACATATACTATTGCTCCGGTTTGGGCTGCAGTATAGTTTTTAGCTTTCAATTGTATTCCTGTAAGTCTTGGGGCAATCACACCGTCAAGTTTGCCCGGATTAGAAGGTGATCCTACGATATCAAAAGTTGCCTGTGGTTGGTTAATATTAATCCCTACCTGAGCGAATGTTGGAAAACTTAGTGATAACAGAGCGATGGTTAATAATTTGTTTTTCATTTCTAATGATGTTTGCTGTTTTTATGTAAATGTGTTTTTTTTGAAAGGGCAATTCTCAGGCATTCTCATCTAAATCATAAATGAAATAACAGCTTATGCTGTAAGAAGGTGCTTAAAATTGTAAGGAATGTTATGGAATAAGGGAAAGAACTGGTTTATCAGGAATTTTGATGATAAATTTAAAACCGTCAACCAGTTTTATGGAATTGCTGTAGAACTTTTTAATGCCTTTAAATATTGGGCAAACGTTCTCCGTATATTGCTGATACGAATAGCTCCATTTATTTGATATGGCTACAAGTTTTGTAGTATTAAAGATAGGGAGTTTAGACTGAGAATCTTCATCATAAAATATATGAGTTTCCTTTTGATGAGCAGAGAGACATTCGGAAACAGACCCGTCATTTTTGGTCTCAGAGCACAGATGAACAGAAACATCGGCTAAGTAATCCTGCAGATGATTTTTAATATCTGTACGATATGATAACTCAGGTTTTATTCTCATTACAGATATCAACTTAGTGTTTAATTTTCCTACAGCTGCCAGAAGCAACAAAAGTGTAATCTTATGGCCGTAGGAAAGAAAATAATTTCTCTCCAATTATATTGTGTTTTTTTCGATACAAATATAATATTTTTTCAACCAAAACAATATTTTATTAATAAAAACTCACACAAAATAACCAATATTAAAAATACTATTAAAATATCATGTTAATTATTAAATAATATTCAACCGTAAAAAGATATATTAAAATCAGAAATAAAAATATTGAAATACTGTTACAAAATAAGAATCACATTTACAATTACTTACATATAAAAAAAAAGCCCAGGCAAATGCCCGGACTTCTATATTTATAATACAATTGAAATTATTTCAATTCTACTTCAGCACCAGCTTCTTCTAATTGCTTCTTAAGAGCTTCAGCTTCGTCTTTAGAAACACCTTGCTTAATTGCAGCAGGAGCTCCGTCTACGATATCTTTAGCTTCTTTAAGACCAGCACCAGTTAAATCTTTTACTAATTTAACGATAGCTAATTTAGAAGCACCTGCAGACTTAAGAATTACGTCGAATTCAGTCTTTTCTTCAGCAGCATCACCTGCACCACCTGCAGCAACAACTACAGCAGCAGCAGCTGGCTCAATTCCGTACTCATCCTTAAGGATAGCAGCTAATTCGTTTACGTCTTTTACAGTTAGGTTTACTAGCGTTTCAGCTAAATTTTTTAAATCTGACATTGTTGTAATGTTTTTGTTGATTATTTATTTAATTTTTTGAGTGTAATTATTCAGCACTTGTTTCTTCAGTGCTTTCTGCAGCAGCTTCTGGAGCTTCAGCAGCAGGAGTTTCTTCTACTACAGGAGCAGCTTCTTCAGCTTGAGCTTCTACAGTTTCAGATTTGTTTTGAAGAGCAGAAACAACTCTCTGGATTGGAGACTGAAGTAATCCGATGATTTCACCGATCATTTCTTCTCTAGACTTGATGTTAGCCAACATATCTAGGTTATTGTCACCAACGTAGAAAGTTTCTTGAACAAAAGCAGACTTTAAAGCTGGCTTTTCTTCTTTCTTTCTGAATCCTTGGATCAATTTCGCAGGAGCGTTTGCTGTTTCAGCAATCATTAACGCTGAATTTCCTTTGAAAGATGGGAACATTTCAGAGTAATCTACTCCTTCAATTTGCTCCATTGCTTTTTGTAAAAGTGTATTTTTTACAACTTTCACTTTGATATTTTGTTTGAAAGCTTGTCTTCTGAAATCTGAAGATTTACCAGCGTTCAAACCTTCTAAATCTGCTACGTATACTACTTTTGCATCCTGAAGCAAATCTTTGATCTCTTGTATTGCTACAACTTTTTGGTCTTTTGTCATTGTCTTAAGGATTATTATTAGTTAACAGATTTAGTATCAATTGCAATACCTGGGCTCATTGTAGAAGACAAATAGATGCTCTTCACATAAGTTCCTTTAGCAGCAGTTGGTTTCATTTTGATCAATGTCTGGATTAATTCCTGAGCATTTTCTTTGATCTTAGCAGCATCGAAAGATACTTTACCAATACCAGCATGGATAATACCATACTTGTCTACTTTGAAATCAATTTTACCTGCTTTAACTTCAGTTACTGCTTTACCAATTTCCATTGTTACAGTTCCTGATTTAGGGTTTGGCATTAAACCTCTTGGACCTAATACTCTACCTAATGGACCTAATTTACCCATTACAGCTGGCATTGTAACGATTACGTCAACATCTGTCCAACCTTCTTTGATTTTTTGTAAATATTCGTCAAGACCTACATAGTCAGCACCAGCAGCTTTAGCTTCTGCTTCTTTATCTGGAGTTACAAGAGCTAATACTTTAACATCTTTACCAGTACCGTGAGGAAGAGATACAACACCTCTTACCATTTGGTTTGCTTTTCTTGGGTCTACACCTAATCTTACAGCGATATCTACTGAAGCATCAAACTTTGTAGTGTTCACTTCTTTTACAAGAGCTGAACCTTCTTCAAGGTTATAGATTCTTCCTTTTTCTACTTTGCTTAAAGCTTCCTTTTGCTTTTTAGTTAATTTTGCCATTTCTTTAAGTTTTAAGCGTTAGTTGGTTTTGTTCCTGTTACTCTTAATCCCATAGATCTGGCAGTACCTGCAACCATAGAAAGAGCAGAATCCATTGTAAAACAGTTAAGATCCGCCATTTTATCTTCAGCGATTTTCTTTACTTGTTCCCAAGTTACAGAACCTACTTTGTTTCTGTTTGGTTCACCAGAACCTCCCTTGATCTTAGCGGCATCCATTAACTGGATCGCTGCAGGTGGAGTTTTAATAACGAATTCAAAAGATTTGTCTTCGTATACTGTAATTACTACAGGTAAAACTTGCCCTGGCTTATCTTGGGTTCTTCCGTTAAATTGCTTACAAAACTCCATGATGTTCACACCTGCAGAACCCAATGCTGGACCTACTGGTGGAGAAGGGTTAGCTGCGCCACCTTTCACCTGAAGCTTTACCATTTTAAAGACTTTCTTAGCCATTGTTTGTTTTTTAAATTTGAATAATTAATGAGTTTGGAAGCATTTATTATTCAGTAGGTTATGCACTCACATAACAATAAACCTACTTTTTGGACTGCAAAAGTATAAAATATTTTTGAAATAGCAAACGGAAATTGCTGATTTTTAAAAAGTTTTAGAAAAAAAAATCATTACCCATTATTGTATAATTTAAAATACAGCCAGAAAAATAAAAACGGTTATTTGCATTAAATAACCGTTTTTTATTTTTAAAAGGAAAGATTGATTAAAAACCGGAAGGTTTATTAATTGTTTTTGTAGAACCGTCATTTCCTCCAAGATCATCATTGATGTCGTTTATATTTTGTTTTTCAATCAATCTTCTATAGGCCATCAGGTAAAGGTCAACCGTAAAGTTGTTATAAGTTCTTGATGGTGTACTTGTATTGGTTGCAATCATTCTGCTATCCGTAAATCTTGCTCTTATATGCCATGTTCCGTTACTTTTGAAGGCTACTACATCCGGTGAGCCCTGTTTATTGTCATTCACACCATTATCTCCGTAATCAAGCATTACGCTGGTATTTCCCTCATTCAGCTTAAATGAGTAGTTGTGAAGTATAACCAAAAAGTTGGTGGCATCAATTTTAGTATCATAATCTGTAATTCCTGTCCCAGGTACACCAGTAAGAGTAAGCTTAAGGTAATTGAACAGTCCGCTGCTTTCCAGAGCCGGATCATACAACTGTAAAGCATTCTGAGAAGTTGCTAAAAAGCTACCTCCTGTCATGGTAGGCTCTCCCGGATTTCTCAAGTACAAAGAATTCGTATAGGTCTTTCCGTTAACATCAAGTGTTTCTGTAGGATTAGCTGTATTCACCCCTACTTTTCCTTTTTGGGCATTCAAAAATATCCCAAGGCACATGATTATTGTGATATAAATTTTTCTTTTCATAGTTTTTTTATTGAAGCCCTAAAGGCGTATTGGTTGATACTCCAGAATATCCCGGTGAAGCAGATGCAGAAACAGAACCGTTAAAAGTTCCCCAGTCTTTCACTAATGATTTTTCAAAGACATTTAAGGTAAGTGTCCAGGTTCCATTGATGGAGGAAACAGTTCCTGCTCCTTTAAAAGCTAAATTAATAGCATGGTATTTTTTACCTCCACTGGTTACCTGTGTAATTTCAGTGGCATAGGAACCGTACGATTTTGGGCTGGTGGTGGTATTCGCTGCCGAAACCGCTCCAGTAAAAACAGCACCTGTAATAGCCACCACATATTTACTCGCATCTAATCCTGTATTGAGATTCACAACTTCATCCTGTCTCACATTTTTCAATACAACATTATACATATTTACAGGTGCTACATTACGGAGCGATATATCCAGCAGCTTTACTTTACCTACCGGCGAAGAATCTTTTGATCGGGTAAGAAGAAGATAATTTCCGCCTGCCTTTGTATTTTCAGTATCTATTAAATAGGATTCTACTAATGTTTCCCCTTCAACATCCAAAGTTCCTTTAGGTGTTGCAGTATTGATTCCTACTTGTGCATTTATGCTTAAAGCAGCAAAACCCGTGAAGAGTATCGCAATAATTTTTTTCATAGAGTTTATGTTTTTATTGAATTAATGGAGCTGTTGCAGCACCAGTAGCTGCCCCACTAAGGCTTTGTGTTGAATTAAAATCTTTGGCATACGATCTGTCAAACACCAATAAGTTCAGTGTCCAGACACCTGTAGGAAAAGAATTATCAGGGGCGAATCCCTGGTAATCTGCCTTAAGCTTCCATGTTCCTCCTGAAGAGTAGGCAAAAATCTGAGGCATTGGTGTAAGCCAATCTGCAGAATACGTTCTTGTAGGCTGTGTAAATCCAAAGGAAGAGATTACCACCAAAAACTTACTGGAATTGATCTTTGTGTCAAATTGATTCACCCAATCCTTATCTGTAGGATCACAGGTAATTTTGAACTGAATAAGATTAATAGGTGCCGGTGAATTAGGTACAAAAGAATCATTGTACGCTGTAATTTTGTTTTCCGGAGCCGGAGACTTAATAATGAAAGTGTAATTCTCGTCCGCTTTCAGTTTTTCCAGAGGTTGCTTGAAAACAATTCCTGATGTCTTCATAGTACCATTCACGGTAAGTTCCTTTTCCGGTGTCGTAGTATTGATACCAACCTGCGCACTTATGAGCACAGATGTACCCACCAAAGTGATCATCGAAATAATTTTTGTCATTGGGTTATGTGTTTATATAAAAGCTTGTGTTTTGAATAACTGATCCGAATTTTATATTTATTCAATAACATAAATTACCCATACCTCTGTTACCAGTGCATGAAATAAAAAATATAAAATTTTATGGATTAGCTAACAGCTTGGTTGCAAGAAGTATGCCATCTGAAGGTGAAATAAGCAATTAAAAAAAACTCAATGCTTAAAAAGAAAGTATGATCACTGAATGGTGATAATTAAATTAAAGCAAAGTACACTATAGAAGTAACCCACAGAGTTGCGAAATTTGAGAATCAACAAAATAATATTAATAAACTTAAAAAAACTCTAACAATAGGGAAAAAATATAAAAACTAAGTTCCAATATTTCATTATGAATTAATAGGATTACAGAATTACTAAATAATAAGCAATTCATCACCAAAAAAAATTTGAAAAGAATATATATAAAAAAAGACCGCTTTAAAGCAGTCTTTTTATATTTTATAAGTAATGTATTATACTTTTTCTACTTGCATGTAGCTTAATTCCATTGGAGTTTTTCTACCGAAGATCAATACAGAAACTTCAATTTTCTTTTTGTCTTCAAGAATCTTCTCAACTGTACCATTGAATCCATTGAAAGGTCCATCGATTACTTTAACGTTTTCACCTATTACATAAGGAATTTCAACATCGCTTGCAAATTCTGAAAGTTCATCCATTCTTCCAAGCATTCTGTTCACCTCTGATTTTCTCATTGGAACAGGATCACCTCCTTTTGTTAAACTTAAGAAAGAAATAACTCCAGGGATATTTTTAATAACGTGAGGAATCTCTCCCATCAGGTCAGCTTCAATCATCAAGTATCCAGGATAGTAAGGCCTCTCTTTAGGAACTTTTTTACCGTTTCTAATTTGGATTACCTTTTCCATAGGAATAACCACTTGAGTAACGTACTGTTCAAACCCTAGACGTTTGATTTCTGTCTCAATATAGTTTTTCACTTTATTTTCCTGTCCGCTGATTGCTTTCAGCACATACCATTTCAATTCGCTCATTATGGAAAATACTTAATTATTAATTGAACAAGTTGATTAGCATTCCTATTATGTTGCTGATTGCTTTTGAAAACAATTCATCAACTCCAAAGGTAAATAAAGCCAGAATAACTGTCGCAATAGTCACTACAATTGTAGAAGACTGAAGGTCAGCCCATTTTGGCCATTCAACTTTATGTCTGAATTCGTTATAAGAACCTTTTAAAAAATCGACAAATGAACTCATAATTTATATTTGCACGGGCACAAGGATTCGAACCCTGATCAACGGTTTTGGAGACCGGTATCCTACCATTGGACGATGCCCGTAGTTAAAAAAGCTCCGTAAAGAGTGTTCCTTACGGAAGCTTTTTATATTGTTTTAGATGTGGATTAGTCGATGATTTCAGTTACCTGACCTGCACCTACTGTTCTACCACCTTCTCTGATCGCGAATCTAAGACCCTCGTTAAGAGCGATTGGCTGAAGTAATTCAACAGTGATTGTTAAGTTATCACCAGGCATTACCATTTCTACACCTTCTGGTAAGAAGATCTCACCTGTAACGTCAGTAGTTCTTACGTAGAACTGAGGACGGTACTTGTTGTGGAATGGAGTGTGACGTCCACCTTCTTCTTTAGAAAGGATATAAACCTCAGCTTTGAATTTTTTGTGTGGCTTAACTGAATCTTTCTTAGCGATAACCATACCTCTCTTGATGTCAGTTTTTTCAATACCTCTCAACAATAGACCTACGTTATCACCAGCTTCACCTCTGTCTAGGATTTTTCTAAACATCTCAACCCCTGTAATAGTAGAAGTTAATTTTTCATCACCCATACCTACGATATCAACCGGATCACCAGTGTTGATAACACCAGCCTCGATTCTACCAGTTGCTACAGTACCTCTACCTGTAATAGAGAATACGTCTTCGATTGGCATTAAGAATGCTTTATCTTGATCTCTAACAGGCTGCTCAATCCATGTATCAACTGCTTCCATTAATTCTTCAACAGTCTTAACCCACTTCTCGTCTCCGTTAAGAGCACCAAGAGCAGATCCTTGGATCACTGGAGAGTTATCTCCGTCATATTCGTAAGTAGATAATAAATCTCTAAGTTCAAGTTCAACAAGCTCTAAAAGCTCAGCATCATCC
Source organism: Chryseobacterium sp. AG363 (assembly GCF_003610675.1). Taxonomy (NCBI): domain Bacteria; kingdom Pseudomonadati; phylum Bacteroidota; class Flavobacteriia; order Flavobacteriales; family Weeksellaceae; genus Chryseobacterium; species Chryseobacterium sp. AG363. The sequence continues at coordinate 233,159 of NZ_RAQF01000004.1, read as the reverse complement.
ACCATATCAACTTTGTTCATGAAAACAACGATTCTTGGTACATTTACCTGACGGCAAAGTAGGATGTGCTCTCTAGTTTGAGGCATTGGTCCATCAGTTGCAGCACATACTAAGATCGCTCCATCCATCTGAGCAGCACCAGTTACCATGTTCTTAACATAGTCGGCGTGACCTGGACAGTCAACGTGTGCATAGTGTCTGTTTTCAGTTTCGTACTCGATGTGAGCTGTATTAATAGTGATACCTCTTTCTTTTTCTTCTGGAGCAGAGTCAATAGCAGAGAAGTCTTTTTTCTCAGCAAGACCTTTGTTAGCTAATACACTACTGATAGCTGCAGTAAGTGTAGTTTTACCATGGTCAACGTGACCAATAGTACCAATGTTCAAGTGTGGTTTGTTACGATTAAACGTTTCCTTTGCCATGATTTAAAATTATTTATTTATTGTTTTTCAAATTTTCGGTGTGCAAATATAATGAATTTTTAAATACCAAAAACTTTTTATTAAAAAAACTTTCAATATTCTCATCCAGTGAAGGACAAACCTTATATTTAACGTATTGAGACTGCAAATTTACACATTTTTCCGAATAGAAAAAATCCTTAGAAACGTTTTATTTAAAATATAAACTATCTTGTTAATTATGAACAGGATATACAGACAAAAAAAAATATTGATCATTACCCGTATCCATAAATCCTAGTGTAGTTTTTTCTCGTACATATAAAGATAACAACTAAAATTAATATTATGAGAAAACTATTACACATGTATTTAGCCTTGTTTGCTATTACAACATTATTTTCATGCGATCATTCCGATGAAAACAGTATGTCAGAAAATATACCTCAAGGCCCGGATCTTATGGTATATGGAATAACGGCAATGAACGAGCTTGTTTATTTTAATGCCAGCAATCCCAAAATTTTTACTTCAAAAACAACCGTAACCGGTGTCGCCTCAGGAGAAAAATTATTAAGTATAGACTTCAGACCTGCAACAGGTGAATTGTATGCTTTATCCAATGCAAGCAAATTATATATCATCAATACCTCCAATGCTTCAGCAAGAACAGTAAGCTCAACAGCATTTACGCCTATGATCTCCGGAACAATAGCTTCTATTGATTTCAATCCTACCGTTGATAGAATTCGTCTGGTGAGTAATTCGGGACAAAATCTGCGTTTACATCCGGAAACCGGAGCTGTTGCTGCTACTGATATTACTATTAATGGAACAGGAAGTCCTTCCATAACAGGATTAGCCTATACCAACAGTAAAGCAGGCGCTGCTACTACTATTTTATATGATATTGATCCGATGCTGGGAAAATTATATAAACAGGATCCTCCCAACAATGGAACTTTGGTAGAGGTTGGAAGTCTTGGAACTACTTTTACAGGACAGACAGCTTTTGACATCAAATACGATAACAGTACTGCTCTTTTAGCTTTTAATGACAAACTGCATATTCTGGATCTGAATAATGGAAAAGCAACTTCCATAGGATCACTCCAGCAGGGAATAATCGATATGGCCATCCCTACAGAACCGGTAGCTTATGCCATTGACAATTCAAATAATCTCCAGATTTTCAATCCCAACAATCCTATGCCTGTTTCTAAAACAGTGACCGGATTACAAAGCGGTGAGAGTATTTTAGGAATAGATTTCCGTCCTGCGAACGGACAATTGTATGCTTTGGGAAGCTCAAGCAGAATCTATACAATTAACTTAGGTACAGGTGCCGCTACTGCTGTGGGAGCATCTCCATTTTCTACCTTGCTTTCGGGCACGGATTTCGGATTTGACTTCAATCCAACAGTTGACAGAATAAGAGTAGTAAGTAATACAGGACAAAATCTCCGCCTGAATCCTAACGATGGAACAATTGCTGCTGCAGATCTCACACTGAATCCGGGAAGTCCAATGATAAGTGCAGCGGCCTATACCAACAACTTTGCCGGAGCTACCTCAACTACCTTATTTGTAATTGATCATAATACTGATAAATTATATCAGCAAAATCCACCCAATAACGGAACTTTAGTCGAAACAGGTTCTTTAGGAATCAACATTACCAATGCTAATGGTTTTGATATTGGAAGTATGAGCCAAAAGGCTTACTTAATAGCATCAGTAGGTTTATCTACAAGAATTTATTCTATTAATACAATGACAGGAGCAGCCACTTCTGTTTCCGATTATCCCAATACCGTAAAAGCTTTTACGCTGGGGTTAGGATTTTAAACTCATTCTTTATTTCAATAATCGAGAAGCGCGGAAAACTTTGTTTTCCGCGCTTCTTACTAATATAAATGAAAGATAATTTAAATCTGACTGAGCTTTTTTGTCCTGTTAAAGATCCAGAAAATAATTGGAAAAATAAGCAGGGTAAGTACTGTAGCTGTAATCAATCCTCCGATAATAACAATGGCCAGAGGTTTCTGAGACTCCGATCCGATTCCTGTAGACAAGGCTGCCGGCATCAATCCGATGGAAGCCATAAGCGCTGTCATAATAACAGGTCTTGTTCTGGATTTCACTCCATTTAAGATGGCTGTGTCTATATCCATTCCGTCTTTAACATTCTGATGAAACTCTGTGATGAGAATAACCCCGTTCTGTATACAAATACCCAGAAGAGCAATCATCCCTACTCCGGCAGAGATTCCAAAATTGATACCGGTAACATGTAAAGCAATAATTCCTCCAATCAAAGCAAAAGGTACGTTCGCTAACACCAAAAGAGAGTCTTTCATATTGCCAAACAGAATAAACAAAAGGAAGAAAATCATCAGAATACTCACGGGTACTACCTGTGCCAGCCTGTGTGAAGCACGCTGCTGATTTTCAAACTGACCTGTCCATCCTACAGAATAGCCGTCCGGAAGTTCAATCGTTTCCACTTTTTTCTGGGCATCCGCAATAGTGCTTCCCAAATCTCTGTCACGAATGGAGAATTTAACCCCAATATATCTTTTGATATTGTCTCTGTAAATAAATGCGGCTCCGTTATCTTTCACAATGGTACTTATTTCTTTTAGAGGAATCTTTGCTCCATCCTGTGTAGGCACCATCAAAGCTGCAATGTCATTTTCATTGGTTCTGTATTCCTGAGAATACCGAAGACGGATCGGGAACTTTCTTTCCCCATCAAACATTTCAGAGGCCGTTTTTCCACCAAATGCCATTTCCAGCACAGCTTGTGCATCCGCAGGCATTACTCCATAAGCAGCCATCTTATCTCTATCCAGAACCACGCTCACTTCCGGTTGTCCGATATTTTTAATAATTCCCGGATCTTTTACGCCTTGTACGTCTTTAATTTTAAGCAAAACTTCGTGGGCTAATTTGTCAAGGGTTTCCAGGTTATCACCATAGATTTTGATTCCGTTTTCAGCTTTAAAACCAGCCACTGCTTCTGCTACGTTATCGGAAATCGGCTGGGAGTAGTTGAACGTAATTCCCTGATAACTTCTGAGTTTTTTGTCTATTTCATTGATCAGTTCATCATAAGTAATTTTACGCTTCCATTCTTCTCTTGGCTTAAGATTTACCGCAAACTGTACAAATCCGAATCCGTTGGGATCTGTTCCATCATTACTTCTTCCCGTCTGGGCAAGCACATCTGTCACTTCTGAAAAGCTCATAATGTCCTTCTTTAAAAGATCAGCTGTTTTCAGAGATTCTTTTAAGGAGGAACTCATCGGCATTTCTGCAGTGATCCACAATGAACCTTCATTCAACTGAGGCAGGAATTCGGTTCCTAAAAACTTTCCTGAAAATAAGGTAACAGCCAGAAAAGAGATCGCTACAATCATGCTCATCTTTTTGTGCTTGAAAGTTAAATTAAAGCCTTTCAAAACAATTCTGTCCCAGAAATTAACAAAAGGGTTATTTTTTTCTCTTACGTTTTTATTTAAAAGAATATGGGAAAGAACAGGAACTAATGTTAATGTAAATATCAACGCCCCCATTAATGCAAATCCCAATGTAAATGCCAGTGGAGAGAACATTTTCCCTTCTACTTTCTGAAATGAGAAAATAGGAATCAGGGAGGTAATGATAATTAATTTCGAAAAGAAGATTGCTTTTCCTAATCCGGTTCCGGTCTGCTTGATCCAGCCTCCTTTTGCGAGTTTATTAAACTTCTCCATTCCGTAGCGCTTCGCTTTATGATCGAGCATCACGAATAGACCTTCCACCATGACGACGGCTCCGTCTATGATAATCCCGAAGTCTACGGCGCCTAAGGAAAGTAGATTGGCACTCATCCCGGCCAGTTTTAAACATAAAAAGGCAAATAGCAAGGACAGAGGAATGATGATGGAAACAATCAGCGTAGTTCTCCAGTCTGCCATGAAGATTAAAACGATTACCGTTACCAGAACAATTCCTTCAATAAGATTATGCATTACGGTATGGGTTGTGAAGTCCATCAGATTGTCGCGATCATAGAAAGTGACCATTTTGACATCTTTTGGAAGTACTTTTTCGTTAAGCTCTTTAATCTTAGCCTTCACTCCTACCAGTACTTCTCTTGGATTCTCCCCTTTTCTCATCACAACGATTCCTTCCACGGTATCATCATGATGATTCAGTGCAGCCTGTCCCACTCTAGGCATGGAGCTTTCATGAACTTCTGCTACATTTTTTACCAAAACAGGGTTTCCACTGTCATTCTGAATGGTAATATTTCCAATATCCGCAACAGATTTTACCAAACCAATACCTCTTACCACATAAGCCTGACCATTTTTTTCAATCACATCACCTCCTACATTCAGATTGCTCTTGGTAACGGCATCATATACCTGAAGCGGAGTTAGGTTATATTTATCCAATGCTCTCGGATCAATACTGAGTTCAAAAACTTTATCCTGTCCACCGAAAACGTTGATATCCGCCACACCGGGAACACCTCTTAGAGCACGGTCTATTACCCAGTTTTGCAGGGTAAGCAATGCACGGGAATCTTTTGTTTTACTTTCCAGTGTATATCTGAAAATTTCACCGGTTGGCCCGTAGGGTGGCTGTACTTCGGGATCTACCTCATCAGGAAGGCTAATGGTTCGTAACTGGTTATTGACCTGATTTCTGGCAAAAGTATCGTCCACCCCGTCGTCAAACAGAATTTTAACAATAGAAAGCCCAAACATGGTGGTACTTCTTACACTTGTTTTTTTCTGAACCGGGCTCATCGCCAATTCAATGGGTGTCGTGACAAAACGCTCTACTTCTTCTGCACTACGTCCATTCCATTGGGTGATGATGACAATCTGGGTATTGGTTACATCCGGAAAAGCTTCAATAGGCATATTTTTGAAACTGATAAAACCGGAGATGGCTAAAATCGCTACCCAGATAAAGGTAAATGCTTTATTTTTTAATGAAAAAGCAATTATATTTTTTATGAATTTATTCATGATAGATACATTGATGACCTAAAAAAGCCGTTAAAGAAAAATATCAGTATTCTTAATGGTTTAATAAGACTAGCTGTTCAGCGAGCGGTATATCAGCAGCTGGTTGTTGGTAATCACTTCTTCTCCTTCTTTCAGACCTTCTGCAATATAAGTAACATCACCAACCTGCTTTAACACTTTGATTTCTCTGATCTTTACATCTGTTCTGGATTTAAAAATCACCACAAAGCTTTTATTATCATCAAAAATCACAGCTTTTGATGGAACGGTAAGCGTAGCGTTGCTTTCCAGACTGGAAACTTTTATTGTGGCTTTACTTTCCGGGATTAAAAGTCCGTTGGCATTGTCCAATACTACTCTTGCCTGCATGGCGTTGGTCTGTGGATCAATAATTTTGAATATTTTATCAATTTTTCCATCAAAAACTTTGTCCGGATAAGAAAGTGTGGATACCTGGGCTTTCATTCCAAGACTAATCTTATCGATATCAGATTCATTGACATTCATAATCGCCCATACATTGGTAGTATTGGCCACATCAAATATATTATCACTTCTGTCACTTCTCAGCTGCATATCTTTATTGATACTTTTCTGAACAATATAACCGCTGATAGGTGCTACAACACTGTATATATTTCCGGTCTTCACATTATAAACCGTACTTACAGCCGCTGCTCTCTGCAACTGATCTTCTGCTTTTTGTAACTGGCTTTTAGCTTCCAGGACATCCCTTTCCGTATTAAGCTTTCCTTCGTAGAGTTCTTTTGCAACACGGAGGTTATTTTTTGCCACTACAAGATCTGTTTTTGCATCACTTACATCCTTTTGAATTTCTGCAAGCTCAGTACTTCTGATGGTTGCCAGTACCTGCCCTTTTTTCACATAGTCACCCAATTCTACATTGACACTCATCACATTTCCTCCAACCAATGGGTATACATCTATATAGCTGTTTTTGTCTGCAGAAATCTTTCCATAAAAGCTGTATTCATCTTCTATATTCTTTTTTTCAACTTTTGCCAGGGAAATAGAATTCAGCATGGTGTTACTGAGCTCAAACCCTTTTTTGGGGTGAATATTTTTCTCTTCCTCTTTTTTGGAACAGGCCATTAATGAAAGGACCATCAATGCGGGAATAATATATGTTTTCATCATTTTAATAGAAGATTTTCGTTTGTACTAGTTGATTAAGCTGTTCTGCGGACTGCATGATTTCATTTTTCATATCATAGATCTGAAGGTCTGTCTCCCTGTAACTGTCCATAAAGTCTGTAAATTCAATCAGGCTGACATTTCCTTTTCTGAAATTGGTCAGCATTCCGTTGTAAACAAGTTCCATATTCTGAAGGTCAGTCGTTTTCACATCCAGAAGTTGGTCATATTGTGCTTTCCAGGTTTTATAGGCAGATTGAACTTTAGTTTCCAAAGTCAGTTTTTGAAAGTCTGCATTTTTCTGATTCTGCTGGATAGCATAGTTTGCTTTCACTACATTTCCCTGATTGGCTTTCCATAGCGGTAAAGGAATTCCCAAGGTAAGATTCGCTTCGTTATTGAAGGTTCCGCCTGCCTGGTCCCATGCAGCACCTACGGTAACATCCGGTACATTCAATGATTTCTGCCATTGTGCATACAACTTACTGTTATCAATAAGTTTCAAATTATATCGGTAATCCGCATTATTTTCCAAGGCTTTGCTTTTCAGTTCTTCTTCATCACCGAAAGGCTGTGCCACCAGAGCTTCTTTAGCTTCGGTTTCAGACATCGTAGGCTCTATTTCTTCAGTAACTCCTGTCAGAACTTTCAAATTCTGTTCAAAATCAAGAATATTTTTATTGATCTCCAGTTTATCATGATTCAGCTGGATCACAATACTCTGCAGTCTTACAGCGTCTTTAAGGGAAACATTTCCTTTTGCTGACTGCACACGATAGGCATTTAAAAGATCATTCATATACCCCAGCTGCCTGTTGGTATTCTCCAGTTTTAGTTTTTCATAATAAAGATTGAAATAGGTAGAACGGAGCTGAGATCTTAAATCTACCAGCAATTGTGAAAACTGAAGCTGCGCAAGTTCTTTATTGGATTTGGCAAAAGCGATTTCGTTTTTCTTTTTCCCCCCCATATAAATCAATTGAGTAATACCCGCTCCTTTAGAATGTCCTACATCAAAAAACTTCTTGTCCTGAGGATTATAAGCATTGAACTGCCCGCTTAATTGAGGTAACTCCCAGATTTTAGCCTGCAGAATATCCGCATCAGCCATATTGATATTGTACTGTTCGGCGAGCAGCTGGAGGTTGTTCTTCTGGAAAGCTTCTTCGCAATCCAAAAGAGACATCTGCTGTTGTGCTGCCATGAATGAGGAAACGGCTAGGCACAGCACTGCAATTCTGTTCATTATTTTTCTTTTTAAATTACAAAATTGCTTTGATGCTATTAAAAGAAACTTAAATGACGCTTAAAAAAATATTAAAATAGGCCTGAACAAGCTGTTTATGCAATAACCCATCATACAAAAAGCAGTGAATTTTTCTCCAACTATTGAATTTTTATTAAAAATTTCAATCAGGAGTTTAACAAAAAAAACAACTGTTTTTCATATCAGTTGCTTTTCATTTTATTTTTTAAAAAATAAGGTAAACTTATTCATATACTCCTTAGGTGAAGAATATACAATATCTGCATCATGATATTCCAGAATTCTTTTGACGATTCTAAGACCTAATCCTGATCCTGCTATATTCTGTGCATTATTCCCTCTCGTGAAAGCTTCAAACAGTTTAGCCTGCTCATCTTCAGAAATAGTATTACCATGGGAAATAACTTCGATGGAAAGATTATCATTGGTTTCAGTGATGAGAACATTCACTTCTGTATTATCTGAGTACACCGCTGCATTTTTAAACAAGTTGATAAATACAATTACCAATAGTGACTGAATTCCTTTTATAGTCAGAAAAGCATTTTCAGAACTTTCTTCATTAATCAGAAAATCCAGCTTAAGTTGCGGATAACTTTTCTCCACCGCTTCAAAAGCTTCAAAAATAACTTCGTCAATCCTTACTTCCTCATAAATACTCTGGATATTTTCTTTATCAAATTTTGTAAGCAGTAAAAGTGAATTTGTCAGATCCGACAGCTGATAGACATCTCTCTGAATTTGTTTTAAAGAAGACAGAGTTTCCGGAGAATGCTCTTCAAACTTGATAAGGTTTTCCAGCTGAAATGCCATTCTTGTTATAGGAGTTCTGATCTCATGTGAAGCACTGGCCGTAAAATCTTTTTGTGACTGAAATACATCATCCAGCCTCCCAATCATTGTATTAAAAGATTTTGCAAGAACACTTACTTCATCATTGGATTGCTCTACCGGAATCTGTGTGGTAAGCTTATGAGCCGTAACTTCAGAAATTTCTTTGTTCAAATCTTCAAGAGGACGTAGGAACTTTTCCACAAAATAATAGCTAAAGAACCCAATAAGCATAGTGCTCATCACATAAGCTGTAATCAAAAGATATTTAAGATATCCCAATTTGGATTTCCCATTGGTATCAAAAGCACTGGTAAGGATATAATAATTTTCACCGTTGATATTCCTGAGGGCTGCATAGATTTCGGGAACGGTTTTTTCGGTATAGATAATCTTCTTTTTATCCAGCTCTTTAAGCATTGCACTGTCCCAGATGACATTTCTGTCTTTGATCGTACTGTAGATCAATTCTTTTTTTTCATTGAAAATTAAAATCTTTTCATTCAAAAGAATGTTATCTGAATTTTCATTGAAAAAAACGGGTGCTTCCTCTTCAAAGTCTTTGGATTTTGAGATGAAATGAGAAGTAAACTCAAGTCTCTGCCTGAATCTTTCTTTAAACTCATCTCTTCTGAAATCATTAAAAGATAAATAAATGACCGCCATCACCATTCCAAATAATAATGAAAAGGCAATACTTATTGTTAAAGCGATCTTTCTTTTTAAAGACATTTATAATGGACTTAGGTAATATCCGAAACCTGAACGGGTGTGGATCAGTTTTATTTTAAAATCTTTATCGATCTTCTTCCTCAGGAAATTGATATAAACTTCCACCGTATTGGTATTTGTATTGAAATTGTGTTCCCAGACATGTTCTGTGATCTGTTGCTTGGAAACCGTTCTTCCCTGCGCTTCCGCAAGATAAACCAACAATTGGAATTCTTTTAAGGTAAGGGTTATTTCATTTCCTCCACGATAAACCTTCTGCTCTGTTTTGTTGATAATAAGATCATCAATTCTTAAAATATCCTGATCAGAATTATCAGAAGGTGCTTTTCTTCTTAATAGTGAATTGATTCTTAACAGAAGTTCCTCAAACTGGAATGGCTTTACAAGATAATCATCAGCCAGCCTGGTGAAGGCATCTTTTTTATCAGAGATATCCCCATAAGCAGAAATGATAATGATAGGAGTATTTTTATCAAAAGAACGGATCGTCTGACAGACATCAAGTCCATTTATTTTAGGAACATTAATGTCTAGTAAATACAGATCATAAGTACTATTTTTTATCTGACGAAGAAAAGTCTCCCCGTCATAGATCTTATCACAGTTAAAATTATTTGATTCTAAAAATCTGCACAATTCCGCAGACAGAATGAGATCATCTTCCAGTAAAAGAATATTCATCAAAAAATTATTTTACACGAATTTAAAGAAAATTTTATGATTGTGATTCTAAAGATGAAGTAAAAGTTTTCATGATAGCGCTATCATCAAGAAACGAATCTAAAAAAAAATTGAAGAAGGAAATAATTTTAGGATTTATCTAAGCAGATGTTTAACTGTAAAATGATCAGATAGTAAAATTAAATTCTTTTGGGCATAAAAAAATCCCGAAGAGATTCGGGAAAATCGAGAGCCAACTACGGGACTTGAACCCGTGACCTCTTCCTTACCAAGGAAGCACTCTACCGCTGAGCTAAGTCGGCATCAACTAAAAAAATCATACTAAGCAGCATGATTTTTTGTTGAGCGGAAGACGGGGGTCGAACCCGCGACATTCAGCTTGGAAGGCTGACGCTCTACCAACTGAGCTACTTCCGCAATTTTGTTTCCAAAACTAT
>NZ_RAQF01000004.1:0-222531 GCF_003610675.1 Chryseobacterium sp. AG363 | reverse complement strand
TGTTGAGCGGAAGACGGGGGTCGAACCCGCGACATTCAGCTTGGAAGGCTGACGCTCTACCAACTGAGCTACTTCCGCAATTTTGTTTCCAAAACTATTGGTAAACGCTGTGCAAAACTAAGAAAATTTATTTAATCTTGCAAGTTTTTTATAATATAAAATGTGGGGAGAGCAGGATTCGAACCTACGAAGCCGAAGCAACTGAGTTACAGTCAGTCCCATTTAGCCACTCTGGAATCTCCCCAGATATTTTATATTAAAATGGAGCCTCCAGAGGGATTCGAACCCACGACCCCGAGATTACAAATCACGTGCTCTGGCCAACTGAGCTATGGAGGCATTTTAATAAAGGACTGAAACTGATCGAGAAACTCTACTCTACACATTTCAGTGTTAAAAAGAATCACTTTTATGGTGATTTCTTTGAGCGGAAGACGGGGGTCGAACCCGCGACATTCAGCTTGGAAGGCTGACGCTCTACCAACTGAGCTACTTCCGCAATTTTGTTTCCAAAACTATTGGTAAACGCTGTGCAAAACTAAGAAAACTTATTTAATCTTGCAAGTTTTTTTTATAAAAATATAAAGTGGGGAGAGCAGGATTCGAACCTACGAAGCCGAAGCAACTGAGTTACAGTCAGTCCCATTTAGCCACTCTGGAATCTCCCCAAAAGTTTATATTTTATGAGCCTCCAGAGGGATTCGAACCCACGACCCCGAGATTACAAATCACGTGCTCTGGCCAACTGAGCTATGGAGGCAAATATAAAAAAGAATTCAAAAGATCGCTGTTCCTTTTTTGCGAGTGCAAATATAGAACGGATTTTTTGAATTCTCAAATATTTTATAAACTTTTTTTAACTTTTTTTTCTATGCCATTTCTTTTTTCTTGATTAATAGCTTTTTAGCAGTATCAACACAAAGGTCCAAACTTTCTTCAAAACTTGTAGATGTCTTCTTTACTACGATATCGTCTCCCGGAACCGCCAAAATAATCTCGGCTGTTTTATTTGCTTTGTCAGCATTATTTTCCACTTTCAAAAATACCTTACACTCCTGAATCTTGTCATAGAAGGTATCCAATTTGCTAACTTTTTTGTCGATGTGTGACTCTAGTGGTTCGTGTGGTGTTAAACCGATTGATTGAACTGAAATCTTCATAATTCTTCTTTTTTTGATGCTCGAGGGTGAGCCTGATTAAACACTTTTTTCAATTGTTCAATATTAGCATTCGTATAGACTTGAGTACTGGCAAGACTGGAATGCCCTAATATTTTTTTCACTTTGGAGATCTCCGCCCCATTATCCAAAACGTGAGTAGCAAAGCTATGCCGAAGGATGTGAGGACTTTTTTTTTCTTTCGTTGTTACAAGACTAAGGTACTTATTAACTACCACATAAACAAATTTTTCATTGAGTTTTTTCCCTTTCTTATTCACGAAAAAATATGATTTAAATTCTGTCTGTGGATTTCTTATTTCCAGATAACTTTTTAGAAGTTCAGACAGTTCATCGGAAATAGGAATTACCCTTGCTTTATTTCCCTTTCCTATTACTTTTAATTCATTTTCATATAAGTCAACATTCTCAAATATCAGGCCACAAAGTTCAGCTTTACGCATTCCTGTCTGATAAAGAACTTCCATAATGCATTTTTCAAGCACATCATATACCTGTTCGAAAACCCTTTCATTAAGTTCTTCCATTTCCTCTTTAGACATAGGAATCTGTTTTTCAGCATAAAACTTCAGAGAAGAAATACCTTCGGTAGGAGAGACTTTAATCTCCCCTATTTTTAAAAGAAAAAGATAGAAACTACGGAGCGAGGATAATTTTCTGTTAATACTTCTTTTGGAAATGTCATTTTCACTGAGTTCAACAATAAAATTCCGGATAATCTTTTTGTCTGCCTTGGCTAAATTGTCGGAAGATTCCGTTCGGAGAAAGAAATGGGAAAAGTCTTCAAGGTCTTTTTTGTAGCTTGTGATGGTATGAGGAGAATATCTTTTTTCGAATTGTAAGTATTCTAAAAACTTTTCCAGCATCATAGGTATAAAAATAAAAATTCACTCCTCAAATATAAGAATTTAAGAAGTGAATTAATATATGGTTAAGAAAAAATCTTAAGCCTGCTCTTCTTTGCTAAGCGCTCTTTGTTTGTAAGCCGCTTTTAGTCTAGCTTGTCTCAAAGTTACAGAAGGCTTAATAAACTGTTGTCTAGATCTTAATTGACGAACAGTTCCTGTTTTATCAAATTTTCTCTTGTATTTTTTTAAAGCTCTGTCGATGGATTCACCATCTTTTACTGGAATTATTAACATATTTTACATCTCATTTTGGATTGCAAAACTAGACAATTTTTATGAGAACACAAAATATATTGCCATAAACAATCACTACTCCACCCTATGACTGTTAAAAAACCCCGTATTAAAGCCTGTTAGCAAACAATAATATTTTTATCCACAATTACTGGATATTCAATTCTTACTACCTTCAGGTTACTCATTTTATTTCCTAATTTCTATTAAAACCATCTACATTAATGAAATGTAAACAAAAAGCATTATCTTTGCATTCACTTTATTCATGGGGTTGACTGGTTTCGACAGCAAGACCAATGGGTAAGTAAGCATGCAGAGAACCGTAGCGCGATCTCTATAATCCCTTGCTACAAAATTTTAACTGGCAACGAAGAGTTCGCTCTTGCAGCTTAATATCGAAGTATAGTAGATCAAGCGTTTTCCCGAAGATTTCAGTAGGGAAGCAAGATATTCCACAAATGCTCTGTTCTGCGGCGTTTGATCCTGGGATATAGGAATGCAGAAATAAGGCTTTAGAAGCTTTGGCTAAAGCTCGAAAATTTCAGAAGATAAGCTGGTAGTTGGGTGTCTATCCTCTGTTTCCAGTCGAAAACCAATGGTAGAATAAGCATGTAGAAAGCTTATGTATTGCTTGTTTGGACGAGGGTTCGAATCCCTCCAACTCCACTTTTTAAACTAAAGAGAATTTGCAAATTATTGATTTTTAAATAATTACATTTTCTCTTTTTTGTTTTTGTACCCAAAGTTGTACCCGAATTTTTGAAATGTACTTTTTTAAATCTGTTTGAATTTAATAAAACCTATTTGAATTTTTTAAGCATACAAAAGGATTTATAATATTACAAATATACTATGATTTGAAATAATGTCCATTACTTTCAAAATAATCAAACATTATGCTCCGTGCAGTTGCTTCCCAATCAATCACAACCCAATTAGGAATATCAAACGTATCATCTTCGTACAGCCATTGTACAAAATCTTCATCCGAATTAAATTTCCCGTAATAAAAATTATTTACATATTCGTACAGGCTTTGAAAATTCATTTTTCCTAAACAATCCAAACATGCTTCGTAAACTTCTACATCATGCCCTGAATCATTGATTTTTTCTAGTACATCGTAAATATCTTTTGATATATAGCACTCGCTCAATAATCCTAGCTTTTCAAGAATCGGACATTCATAATCCTGAAACATAAATTCAGGGTCGGCTTCATCAGAATGAAGTTCATACATTGTTGCAAGTAATTCGTCGTAATCGGCATATCCTGAAAGGTTCAGCCATTTTCCAAATAATGAGCCATTATTATACTTGGCATACGTGCCACAATAGATACTAGCAGTATCAAGACAATTTCGTAAATTTGTCATGTTGATAAGTTTTAAGCGTAATTTAAAATTTATTGATTCGCCTAGTAGTACGCCAATACTTCTAGGCATTTTTGTTTTTATATTGAACCTTGTACCCAAAGAAACAAGGCTAAAAGTAGCTTGTAAAGATGTATAAATATACAACAAAAAGCCCATAAATAAAAGAGTTTACAACACTTTTTAACTAAAATATCAACGTCTGTTAAAAACTTTTTAACCACTCTGACCACAGGAAAACAAAAACAGCCGTCAAAAAACAAAAATCTTTAACAGGGGGGCGCAACGAAAAAACCTCACTGACAGGGCATAAAATCTGTATAGTAGGTAGACACCCGATGCCTGTATAAAAATTTTGAAACTCGGCATGGGGGGGGGGCTTTTACAACGAAAATTTGGCGGGTCGTGTAAATAGTAGACCAAGTATTGTACACTTTCCCGAAATTCCGCAGACAAAACTACCACTCCACACAGAATATCACAATCCGTCTACCATAGTTACCCGAAATGTTGGTTAAAGGTTGTGAGAAGTGAGTTAGAGAGTGATAGAATAATGTTAGGATATATAGGTACTATGTAGCAGAAACCCTGAAAACACCTCTATTTAAAGTAATTTGCAGAGATTATAAAGTGAAGTTACACTTACCAATAAAAAGTAATAGATTTTTCATTATTTATGTTTATCCAGGGACTTTTTCGTTTTGGGGTAAATAGGTAGATATATATTGACAAAAATACACTTGTTATGATTCCCATTTTTTCCACACCCCGTCGAAATCATTAAGATTACTTACCTAAGGCATAATAAACTTGTAAAAATTTTCAAAATGAATCAAATCTTGTAGTTTATAGCGAACAATAACTTATAAAGCTATTGTAGATAGAGTAATATCCTTAGTTTCTACAGATATGATATAATTTCCACAAGTGTATTTTATCATAAAATAACATTAAATTGTGCCCACACAAAAAGAAGCAAAAACAATTCATATTTACCACTGAAAATCAAACAATTACATACATTAATTCATAAACGTTAAAAAAATTAATGCAATATTTATTGTTAATATTTGCGCAATGCGTAAATTGAGGCGTTATCTGCAATATTAAAAAACTGTACAACCAATTGAACAAACTCATCCGAATTTATAAATCTATCAAATTTGAAAGAATTATAGACTTTCTTTTATATTTAATAATAATTCAAATAGGAATTTTTTGTTATGTACTTTTAATAAATAATGATAGAGTTGAATTAAATGGAATTCTTGAAATTGTATTAACAGTAAATGGTTTATTTTCTGCAATTTTAATAACTTATTTTTTCTCTAATATCTCTTGGGCCAAATCACTCAAATTAGAAAAATATAAAGAAGCAGAATTATTATCCCAGAAAATTACAAATTATCGCAGAATCTTAAACAAATTAACTCAATATTATAATGTTTGGATAAATGATGTGCAATCTAAAAGTTTATTGGAACATAATGACAATTATAAAAGAATTACATATTATGAATTTCGAATGAGTGGAATAAGTGATTATATTTCGGAAAGTGAAGAGAATATTGAACGACTAAGAGACGATATAAATTATAGTGATGTATATACTGATGCTTATTTAGCGATTGTAAGCTTAGTTCATGACCGAAAAAATGATAGGTTATATTATTCATCAAACGATTTATATGGTGATTTTGAAAGAAAGGGTATTTATACTCTTCCTTTCGTCGAGCAAGTAATTGAAATTGATCATTGCTCTATGATTTGGAACTTCTTCGATCGCTATGATATATTACATTTCAATAGAATTTCAATGGAAAATCAAGATTATATAAAAAATTGTGCAAAAAAAATAAATATAAAATATAACAATAGGAGTGTTGACGCGAATTTAATTAAGGAAATATCCGATGATATGAACGAATATTATTTTCCAGAACTACATTCATTATTAGTTTTTTTAGCAAAGGGTTTAAGCAAGCTCGATAATTTAATTTACTTATTAATACTTTTTTCTTTAATAATTGGAGTAGTTTCACCATTAATTTGCTTAATTTCAATTGATTTTCGTTTTTTAACAGAAGCAAAATGTTGCATTATAACTTTAAATATTTGCGCGCTAATTTATTTTATTATCAATTTCCATAGTATGATCGTAAAGGAAATAAAATGGATTTAAGTAAATACTGCAGATAACATAGGTAACCGTTGCACAACTCTTTAAGAAGAATCCCCAAATCTAAAAATATCGACCACATTACAGCCTTATTAGTGGCTGTTTTTTATGTAGCAAAATTTATTATAGGTTTAAATAGAAATATTTTAAAGGAATAAAAGAGGCTTTGATAGTTGTCTCTTTTTTATTGGTTGATGATACGCTAACCTTTGTTTTCCAATAAAGAAAACTGTCATATAATTACAAAAATTCATATCTTCGTGACTGAATTTTAACGAAAAATATAAAGCGTCTGCTTTTATTCTGTTAACAGAAATCTGACAGTTTCAACATACCACAGAATAAACAGTTGATGCCCGTGCTATGGCGTGTGGGCTATTACTTGTTTGTGGTATAAGGTTTTGTCAGAACCTCTGTTAGCAAATTGAGTGTAGTCCCACGCTTTCTGCATTAATAACCTTTCACTTGGGGACTGAGTGATATAAATAAATCACTTATGAAAAAGATTTTTATTTCCGTATGTATATTACTCGGAATTTCTTGTTTATCTCAAACTACTACAAAAAAGTTTAACTCATTCCAGAACCGATATGAATATTTTGATTCAAACGGAAATATGATTGGCTACGAAAAATACAACAGTTTCTCAAAACAATGGGAATATTATACAACAAATAATACTTCTCAATCTAGACAACCAACACAATACAGAGATCCACAACAATTAGATATTTCTGCTTTAGGCAATACTATGGAGACGAAACAAAATAACTATAATTACAATGTACAGCAATTACAAAACTCTGTTAATAATATAGTTGAACAAATCAATAATTTAGATTTACCTGATGAGCAAAAACAAGCAATATATCAAAATTTTCAACAACAATGCGTTAATGAATTAAACCGAACTAAGATTAATTATTCTTCGGCAAATGAAACTAACCGTATCATAAAATGGCTGTATGATTCTTTAAACATAATTATTAAAAAAGCTCAAGCTTCTAACACCAAATCTTTCAACAGCGATCAAAATAATTATAGTAATGCAAATGCTGCAGAAAATGATAATAACTCTTCGGTACAAAAATCTAAAAAGGATTATAGTAACAGCTACTTCAATATGTATGACCAGAATTTTAGGGAACTAGACGTAGCTGCAAAAAAAAATTATGATAAAATTAAACATACTTTAATCGCTAATGTAATTTCAAAATCATATAAAGAAAACCTCGATGAATTTTATTCATTAGCTGAAAGGTTTGAATTAAATGAAGCAAACTCAAAAAAGTTATATAATGATGTATTATATAATGTCGTAATCTTAGATAATTTAGCTAACTCATATCACAGAGTTAAAAGAATCACATATTTTAACAGTAAAAACTCTATTGTTAAAGATTCAAATGATTTGAATTCTTATTTGATGATTGATTCTAAATTTGTACATTTTAAAACAGCTACAAATATTGAAAATTATAGAGATTTAACTGATAAGACTTACAACCCAAAAAAATCAGGATCTGAATATAAATCAAAATATGGAGCCATCTTTATACCTGACGATTTAACCTATGTGAAATTTTATGATTCACAAGATTTTTCTGGTAGTTATTATATTTATTACATTTCAAAATAAGTAATTAACTATGAAAAACCTATTAGGAGTTCTATTGCTCATACTATCTGCAATTTATTATAAGATAAGCACTCTGACCTTATAATGTTTGTATCTCCATAATATTGATAAGCAACAAATAGCCAGTAACATTATAAAATCAAATTCTATAATCTACTTGAGCATTTCAAAAAAACTTCAGAGAAGAAAATATAGTGAAAATACCTATATGATTAATACCCGTTTTTTCCGATCTTGTACCAAATTAATAGACATGAATTATAAATGGGAAATATTAAATGAACAAGATCAATATGCGATTGGATTTGTAGATGTGATTAAGTCCATTATTAACAACAAGAATGCAAATGTTATAATTAATTATTTACCACAGTTTGCAGATAAGGATCAAAAATATTAACTACTATCCTTCTTGAAGGAAAAAAAGAAGACTGGAAAGAGGGTACAGTAAAAAAAATACTTTATGATTGCGAAGAAAGAATTAATCGTGTAGCAGATTTTAAATTTCGTATATTTAATAATCTCGAATATATGACATTACAAATCTTTTATATTAAAAATATAGATTACCTAAAATATGGCTCCCATGGAGATTTTTCCTTTGAAGAACCTATATAAAAATAAAATTTATGGCAAAGAAAGCAATTGTGATTGCAAATCACAGAACTAAAACAGCAACTTTAAACTTTATAGATTTAGAAAATAATTTAGTAGCATTTGATCATAATGATCAACCTTTAATAAATCTACAATTTCCTTATTCTAATATTGAATCCTATGGATTTCTATTTGAAAGTTTAGAAAAAAATGGTGATGAGGAAACTTATCTTTTTAAGATTCAAGAAAATTGATTAATTATAAAGCATACTACTAGAAGTAATTATGCTTTTTAAATTGTTTAGTATATATGGATGGGGAAGTAACTTATTCTCTAGCAACTATTGATAGCCCTAATATAACAAATATTAGAATTTTAAGTTATCATGATTATGAGAGCATTTCCCAAATAATCAATAAACTTGAAAAATTCCAACACGATGAAGCTTTATATAGTATAATTGAATTAAATCTTAATGACTTAAATCAAAGATGCAAATTTTATCTAGAAAAATATGCCGAAAATCCAAAGCTTGACTCCAAAGAATTCTCATTACAATTCCTAGATCTAAATAGAATTATTTTAAACACACTATCCTCAATAAGAACATATTTAGATCATACAGAAACAAGACTTAAAAGAAATTTCGGTAATGAGTCAGAAGAATTTCTACTATTTAAGAGATTAACGTCTGAATGCTTCGATAATTATTTTTCATATCGCTTTTTATCAAAACTTAGAAATTATGCTCAACATTGTGGATTACCAACAGGCTCAATCAATTTGACAGATGATGTAAATGGATACAAATTAGAACTCTCCTTACTTAGAGATGATTTATTAGGTAGCTTCGACTCTTGGGGGTTGAATGTAAAACCTGATCTTCAAAATCAAGATAGCCAATTTGATATACTTCCACTACTTGAAGAAAAAACTGAATTACTCAGAGATGTTAACACTAAAATGAACTCGTTAATTTTACAAAAACTCAAATATCAAGGTGAGAATTTACTTAAATTAATTGAAGAAACACAGATAAAGGGAAAAGGCATTCCTTGTCTATTAAGAGTTTTTGGAGATGTAGATTCTCCAACTATGCAAATAAAATGGTTTCCTTATGAAGTAATCACAAAAATTACAGGAGTGAAAATTAACATGATCTACCACAAAGAATAAATAGGATCACAATATTTTTATATGTTTCCAATTATTAAAAAAATTAAATTCTAGTACCTCATCAAGTGTATAATAATTTACATCAAGCGGAAGAAAATTTAATTTCAATAGGATCATTTGTACTCCCTTAATATCTTTAGGATTATTATAAACAAATAAAATATCAATATCATTATAATCTGGAGTTATAAGAATAGATCCAAAAAGAAAAATTTGCACTTTATCACTAGATTCTAATTCTGAAAATTCTTTTTGGAGAAGCTCTATTATAAACTTTAAGTCCATACTCTGTTTAAATCACCTAGAAGTTCACCCCATTTCAGGATTTTTAGATTTTTAGATTCAGCAAAAATGTAAGCATTTTCAGCAATTCCTCCATTTGGATTTGCTTTTAATACTGCTTGAAAAGCATTTTTGTATTTGTCAATAGAATCTCTCATATTTTGTATAGTAATATTGTAATCTTCCAATGATAAAATAGTAATACTATCTCCAAAATGTCTGTGAATTAAATATCTGTTATTATCTAATCTTTCCACACTCTTAACTCTATCATGCTGGCGTAATCCTTGCAAAATAAATTTAACTGTTGGATTTAAATAAGGAAAATTATCATTTTGAGAAATTACTCTAAAAAGATCTTTAAAATCACCTATTACAATTTCAGATTCCTCCAAAAAAGCATATACACCACCGTCGATAATAACGTCTCTATTTGTTGCTAAGACAAAATTTACGTCTATGTTTTCAATTCTATTTTTAATTTTACTAGTATCAATATTTGTATCTTTAATATAAATAGCATTAAATGAAACTCCATTTTTTCTCATGATATGCAAGACACCATCTTTAATATCAATAGATTCTATATAATTTTTATTTTGCAGTTTGCTTTTTATCCATTCAAAAGGGTTCATAATCTACGTAAAAATTTGAGTTATTTCAGAGGGAAATTGTTGACCATCAATAACAACATTATTTAAATGTCTATTTTCTAAGTCTAGTATATGTTGCTTAAATATATTGAAAGTTACTCTTTCATCCTCATTTAATAGGGAATAATTTACCTCGATTATGTTAAGAATTTTTCTATTGTTTGGTAAAATATATTTATGAACTTTATCTATCCATAACAGAGGGGCTTCACTTTCAGGATTCATATTATTCTCATTTTGTGGACCATAGTTTTCAAAGATTGCCTTATTCTCATCAAAATAAGGTAAAACTAACTTATGTGCATCTATACGAGATTCAACTTCCTTTATTTCAAATAACTTTTTGATTTTATCCGAATGCCTTTGTTTCCATTCTTTTAATAACTCTACAGGATAATCTTTTTCAGCCTTATCTATAGTAGTATGACAAGATGGACAAAGTAAAATCAGGTTTTGAAAATTCCCTTTTTCTTCTTGAGAAACCCCTTTTTTCCTAGGTCCATCTTCGCCTGCACTAATTATATGAGCCATCTCTGCAATGTGAAAGCTTGTCTCTTTCAAATCAAAAAACAAACCAACATTACAATTTGGATTTTGACAATATCCTCCTGAATCAGCAAATAAAAGCAATTTAGTATGAGGATTTGGATTTGCTTTCCCACGAGAACACGCCATATTATTAATATTAGTTTATTACTACATTAGAATAATCGAAAAATAAATGAAATACAGAGAAATCATCTTTACTCTCATTTATTTTCTTATGCATTGATTTATAAGAACCTTCAAAATCTGGGCTAATTTTAACAATTTCTAACTTCTGAGTGGTTGTTAATTTTTCGCAGGATTGTAAGCGTTCATTAACTTTTATACAAATACTAGAATGAGATATTTTAGGATTTTCTAAAAATCCAATTTGCCCCTCAAAAGGCAATCTTTTTGAAGTGTAGATTCTATCTGAAAACTTTTCCGTATCTGAAACATAGTCTTTAGAATCACTATCTATGGTAATCCTTTTGCATTCAATCGCAAAATAAACAGCATCATCTTGCAAGTCATTTTTCAAAGGTGAATACTCAATTTTTATATCAATTGGGTCATCATGAATTAATCCATCTGATTCACTATGATAAGTCTCGGTTGATTCTCGGTTAATTATTGTATATTGATTAATACCTTCAGAATTAAGTAAATTTATATTTTTCCTTAAATAATCATCAACCAAACCATTCCGTAAAAAATTTTCTTGCTTTATTTTACCTCTTGTGGAATAGTTGTATTTTTTTCCATCTTTTAACATAAGATGATAGCATGAAACAACATATCGTAGTATTTTTCTGACATGAGATTCTATTACTCTACTAGAACCTGACTTAAAACCAATAGCACCATTAATCATCTGCAGAAGAATTTAATCGTTCTAATTCCGCTTCTTGAATAGCTTGTTTAAATTCAGCAATATCATACCATGCCATTGCAGGATGCCAACATTTATACTCATTAGGTTTAATAATATAGAAAGAATCACTTTCAAAACCTTTTATATCTTTTTGAATGTAAAGATTCTTTGACGGGTCTTTAGTATCTGTTATTTTTTCAATACTTAGATTATTAGCCAACTTTTTCAAAACTTCTTTTTCATCAGAATTTTCGGGATAATTTATTGTTATTTTTGGTTTTACATCTGTAATAATAAAATTCATCGCAATAAAATGTCTCATTGGGAAGATTTCTATTTTTACAAATTCGTCATAATATATCTCTTCAAATTCTCTAACATAAATATTAGCATAGCTTTCTAACACATTTTTTTTATTTCTATGGTCTGAGCTATTAAAATTAATTATAAGGTTTTGCTTACTTTGTTGAAATTGATAACGTGAAATGTTTAAAGTATAATCTATTAAGTCCTTTTCATAATCTTTAATATCATAAGATTTATAAATGATTTTATTAATAACTGTAAGTATAGATTGGTTTTCAATTGGTTCACCTAGTTTAAAGTCTTTAAAAAAATCAATATAATATTTTATAAGTAATTTTGCATTATCAATTAATATTTTCTCTTCTTCTTGTTTAAAATCTTTCAATGGAAGATTTAATAATTCTTCATCAAATCTAATTGCAGGTCTCGTCCCAACTCCCCAAGCTCCAGATATTAGAAAAAGATAGTATTTACTAAAGTCTGATTTGAAAAGTGCATAAAGCAACATTATCAAGTTTTTATTTTGTGATGAAACTGAAAATATTCCTTTTCTAAAGACAAAATCATTATTAGAATATGAAATAAGAGGTTCAGTCTCATTTAATGTTTGCTCTTTAAATAATATTTTATGTCCTAAAAAAATATTTTTATCTCTCCCTCTTGATAAGAAAACATCTTCTTCTTTTAAAGTTTTATCTGTATTAATATTTGTAAATCCTTGTTGTATTTGACTATTTTCAACTATAGTCATTCCAATTAAATCAGGAAAATACTGAGCCTTTTGTCCTCTTTCAATACCAGCTCCTTTAAAAACAGTTTTATTATCTATTAAGGACTTAATACTTGAAAGTTTAATTTTTTTTAAAAATTTTAAATCTAAATAACTACCATACAAAGCTACTTTAAACATCCAATCATTTTCTAAAAAATCTTTTTGTAACAAGTCCTTTTGGTCAAATTTTTCAATTACTAACATCTTGAAATATTTGATAAAACGATTATACTTAACAGATTGATGTTTTATAATATTTTTTAAATAATCCTCTTTTTTAGAAAGTTTATAATAAACAATGCTTGCTGGGCTATTTTTCTTTTCAAAAATCAATCTTCTTACTGGCGATAAATCAAAAAACTTTTCAACACAATATGTAGTTAAAAATTCGTCTTTAAAACTTCTCGTTTTATCAGAAACATTATAAAATATCGTACTAGTAACAATTAATGCCGACTTGGTTTTCTCAGACATAAAATCTTTAGTCCTCAATAGAAATGATTGTGCTATTTCAAATCTACCAACCGTTTTATTGTTATTTTTTATCCAATTAACATGAATATTATCTTCTTTTTTACTTTTCCATGGTGGATTTCCCAATATGAAATCAGGTGTATTTTGTGCCACCACTGTATTAAATTCATGAGTACTATCAAAAAAGTTAGCTTCAAATAAATTAGTTCCTAATAAGTGTGGAAAAGGATATTTATCAATATCTTTAGGCTGCTGATAATCTAATAATGCAATATAAATTGAGAAACAAGTAACTTTTAATGCCTCCAAATTTATATCAATTCCAAAAAGATTATTCTTAGCAATTTCTCGGATTTTATTGCTGAATTCTTTTTTATTACCTGAACCATTAATTTCAATTTCTTTTTCAATCATTCTTCTTAAAGATTGAACTAAAAATATCCCTGAACCTACGGCTACTTCAAAAATTTTACATTCCGAAGTCTTTTTTTCATTTAAGTATTTGTCGACAGTATCTGTTAATATATAGTCAACAAGAAACGACGGCGTATATACTGCAGAATCTAAATCTTTTGTCTCATCATCAATTAAAGATTCGTAGATACCTGAAATAACTTCAACAGGAATTATTGAAAAATCAAAGATTTCAAAAAAATAGCCTTCAAACAATGAACCTTGTTGCTCTAATTCACCCTTAAATACATCTGCTAAATACTTTGCTTGATCTTGATTTAATGTAATATTTGTTTCTTTAAATAAAACACCATTAAATTTTTCATTCAACACCTCAAACAGCTTATTTAAGCTATCTGGTTCTGAAATTAATAAAACAAAATTTTTCCTTTTTTCATTAATATTTTCACCTGATATATAGTTGTCATCAATCTTAATATCTCGGTCAATCAAATATCTAATGAAAATCAATCTCAATATCAGCGAATTAGAAGATTTCTCTTCTAAGTAGTTAGGTTTTGCTTTGTCAGTTAAGTACTTCCTAACTTCTTTAATATTTTGAAATAGTCTTTGATTTACACGTTTTTGATTTTCATTTTTTTTGCTTAGATATTCATCCTGAAACCATGCCCAAGTTTCACCTGATTGTAGATTCCAAAATGAAAACCTTTCATTTCTCTCCTTTTCGGATAAATTCAGTTTTTCTAACCAACCTCCTTTATTATCTTTGTTTTTTACAAAATTTAGAGCGTTATATACAGAAATATCCTTATCATTTATAATAAATACTATTGGAGAATTATCAAAAGACCATACTTGCTTATGAATCTCAGATTCTTTGTTCAAATCTTCATTTAATGTTAAATCAAAGAAAAGAATTAACGGTTGATTATTGAAGACATAAATCGCATCAGGATTTATTCTGTCAATTTTGTTTAATATATCTGGATGAAAGTCAAAACCATAGGAACTCCCATCTTCATTTCTAAAAAAGACAGATCCATATAAGTTTAACTTAATCAATAACTTATGTAATTCAGTTTTGCTCACTCTACTTGCAAATTTACAATAATTTACTAAAATATCTATTTATAAACTCTTTATTTTCCGCCGAAAATTTAACACATAAAATAATCGGCAAATATTATTTCGAATTAATATATTTATATTAAAATTTAAGTACAAATTACTCTTAATATATATTCCGATTTTGTCCTTTTTCACCTCCCCTACACTTCCAAATCCGAACCTAGCTATTTAATAATACCCCTATCAAACACTGAAATTTAGTCACAAGCAAATCGTGTAACTCCTTTTTTATGGTATCTAATTGGTACTTTTCAATTAGATTAATATACTTTGCTCTTAGATCATAATAGTAGCTACGAGATTTGCTGTTTTTTATTTCCCGCCAATAATGAGGACTTTTGCCTAGTTCAAAAAACATTTTTTCTTCCCCGCTGATTTCCTGAGTAATATAGCTGTCGATGATATTTATTTCATCAAAACGATCCATAAGAAATTTAAACAGTAATTCCAGTCGACTTTTCTCGTAAATATCCTGAACTGTATAGATTCCAAATCTTTTTTTCAATAACTTACTATCAGTTATCTTAATTTCTAGCCTTAACAGGTGATACTCTAACTTATATTGTAAACCTTTATCATACATTTTCACATAGTATTCATTACGGTTATATTGTTTGTACGATCCTTTGTTTTTAAAGGTATCATATTGGTTAAATTCATCAAAATTGAACATTAAAAAGTTATTTTCAAGCATTTGCTTAGGACTTAGAGAGGTTCGGATGTTTAAGCCAAATTCCAGATTAGTTACTTTGCAATCTGAAATATCTTCGTTCAGATCACCCTGAAGCTGTTGAAAAGCGGTTAAAATATCGCCGTAAGGAAAGTCAGTGTAGTTGCCAGTACCGAAATCGTTTTTAAGGTTAAAATAGGTATGTATGGAGTTTTTGACAAATGCTGATTTTTCCGTAATTCGAACTTCAATATTTTCAAAACGTCTATAACATGGATATTTCGGATCTTTATTAAAATAATCATACGAGCATTTTGTTTCACTATCAAGAAAATCATATTTAATTCTATTTTCCAAAGGTTCTTTTGTATTTGTATATACTTTTATAAAGTCAATCATATTTTGGTATTTTAATTAAGGCACGGTAAGGACTATCACAACTGTTTTACTGTGCCTTTGAGTTATTGTTATAAAAAGATTTTTAGTTGATTTTTGCGTAATTGCGTGTGCATACGCAGAGTTGTAGCGTGCAGTAGTAAAAAGATTCAGCCTTTCTAAAGCCTTGTATCTTTGTGTACAAGGTTTAATCTTCGAATATAAATACAGCATATTTAACATTAGGCTGTTGAGAAGCAAAATCTTTAACTTTACTCTCGTCTTTTGTCATGATAAGACATTCAAATTCATTGGTGTTTAAAAGATTTTTAGCTTCATTATAATCCCGCACAAACTTCAACACGGGTGTTTCTGATTGTATCGTTTCTGATTGTATTGTAGCTATCTCTTGATTATTATCATTTAAATTAATCTGTACATCCTTTGTTTTTTTCTGAACTAAATTATACGCAGAGGTAATACTCAATTCCTCTAGCAACATTCTTTTGATAATATCCTCCAAACCACTATTAAGAACCTTTTTATATCTTGAAACAGTTGTTCTACCAACATTGGCAATTTTTGCTATTTCTAAAAGTGTATCTACTGGTTTTTCTATGTTATTGCCCTTACCTGCATCAATAAGATTAACTTTTGCAATTTGTTGTATTGTTTCCTCATGCAAAAATGCAAGCTGTAGCTTTTGTATTTGTGTAAGATTCCTTCTTTGACATTGGTTTTTTATCATCCAAAACTGAACATCAGAAAGAGTTTGGAAATTTTCTTTGATTTCTTTCTCAGGAATATTCGATATTTCTAATTCAATACATGTTTGCAATCTTACATGCCCATCAATAACCAATTTTATATTATTAACCGTAGTATATAAAACTGGATCGTGGATTCCGTTTTTTGCGATATCACTTTTTAATAGACTATATCCCTCTGGATCTGAAATTGTTAAATAATTTTGTAGTTCTAAAATTGTTGTTAAACCTGCATAAGTATTGTTAACATTATAATTTTGACCGAATAATTGAATTGTATTTGACATGATGTTGATATTTTAAATTTGACACAAGAGATACCCACACAATACTCTAAGTGTGCTTTGATTAAATATTAAAAGCGTGGTAAATAGTTAAGAAATGATTTGGGGTTGTCTAGAATTTCCCCATAAAGTTGTTTTAAGATGCTTGTTTCAGTTTTGAAAATACTTCATCTTTTGAGTAATACACTCTTTTGCCGATTTTGGTATTTTTTAATGTACCGTCATTATTCCAATGAAACAAGGTTGTCAAACTTACATTTAAAAGTTTTGCTGTTTCTTCACGAGTATAAAACTCTTTTTCTTCTGATTGTACAGGAATGATTTTTTCTAATTCTTCCCTAACAAGCTTTTGAATAAATTGACCAAAAGAATCTATATCTATTTGCATCAATTGAATAGCTGAATTTGTCATAATTTTTATTTGTTAAGATTATGATGCAAAATTTCAAATAGGGAAAACAGGGAAAAAGTAGGGAAAATATTTTTTAGCTAACAACACATAACTAGCTAATATTCAAAGAGAAAAATTTCAATAAATTCTTAATTCTGGAATTGGTTTCAACTTTTCCCTATCAATTCCTAATGAATATTCAATCTCTGATAAGAAAAGTTCTGTCTTTTTTGAAGTAAATGGATAATCCTTATGTTCAGAATTATTAATATTAGTGTAATTTTTAAGAAACTGCTGTTTATTTTCTCTTTTGTTTAGTGGATTAAACTTTATTATAGAATCAAATGAAGCAATTGAATCAAATACGATTCCTTCTACTTCTGTGAAGTAATCAAAAACGTGAAAAAAATAACAAATTCTAAAGAAGTAGATATCACGGTCAGTATTAAGACTTTTTATATTTAAGGAATTATATTTATTTTCTGACAAGAGATTTAAAACAATATTGATTTCCTGAATTGTAAAACTTTTTCTATTCAAATAGTTTACAAAATTTTCTTTTTCTTTAAAAAAGTAAGTAAAGTTTTCACTCAAACTCTCACCGTTTAAATCATTGTTTTCTCCATATAACTTTAAATTCAAATATTTTAATTTCATTCCATATAAACAATGTTCATCATCCAGTTCAACATAATTATACTGATAGATATTGTTTAAATAAGTCAACTGAAAAATATTTGAATCTTTCAATATTGTGAGATAATTCCACAAAGTATCATAGAATGAGACAAGAGGAATGAGTTCCTCAAAAAAACCATCTAATTGTGGTGTGTTAAATGAATGCCTATAACACAAGACTTCATTTTCCGATATTAATGTTTCCAAGTATTTAGTGGCATTTGAGACTTCACTAATTAAAGGTGAATTTGTAAGAGCATCTATTTCTCTCATGAAACGTCTCATTTTGATACTACTTTTTTGATCTAAAAAAAGAATTTGCGAAGCATAATAACTAATATAGGTATTACGAAATATATACCGTAAAGATACAAAATCTTCAAAATCTTCTTTTAATGAAGCTAAATCAATTTTATAATTTTCTTCAAACAAACAGTCATCGTCTTGTTCTTTCTCATAACCATAACATGTTTCTTCTGTTAACAGGTAATTTACATCAAATAATATGGATTCTATTTCTTCTGCATCATAAAGGTCTGATAAAGTATTAATTTCATCAAAATCTACATAATTACAGTCCTCGTTAATTATTTCATTAACATCTGTAAAATATTTGAGGTATTCAAAATAATCTTTAATTACTTTCGCAGAACCTTGTTTCTCGTGAAACAACGCTTTCCAATGATATACAAACATATCCTCTGATGCGTGCAGAATAAGTTTTCTTTCTTTTTCGTCAGTAATATCAGTATAATATTTAGCAATATTATTTTTGATCTCTTCATCCGAACAGTAATTTTCCACCTTATTTATTATTCTATAACCTTGAAAAAAGAACCCACCAACTCCATGTACATTAGCTGGCAAATTTGACGTAACAGCATATACAATAAAATCAAGTGTTACTCCAGATTTTGTATTAACATCTGTATGTTTTTTCATATTAGAATCCTAAACTGTTAAAAATTTTTGCAGTTGACTTTGCTTTTTCAGCATCTGTTTTATTGATATATGCTAATAGTTGCTTTTCCGTCGTATGCCCTGTAAAATTAAGCAAATAAGTAGTAGGAATTTTCTCATAAAAGTTAGAAGCAAAACTTTTTCTTCCTATATGAGATGTAACAAGTTTATGTTTAGGAAAATTACCAAAAACTTTGCGAGTAATATTTTTCCCATCTTTTTCTATCGTCTCTGTTCTACCATTGTATACAATTTCATCTATTTCGGCAATCTCACATACATCTTTGATATAAAGATTTAATTTTACATCTGATATTTTTCGAGGAAACTCACCGTTTCGCTTTGCTAAAATATCCTGAACCTTTTTTAATAAAGGAATTTGCATCTTAGCATTAGTCTTTCGTTGTGTAAATTCGATGTATTTCTGTCCCTCACTATCTTCCACAATCATAGAGGAATTAAACCTCATATAATCACTCACACGTTGTCCCGTATAACAAGAGATAAGTAACCAATCTCTAGCATTATCAAGATAATCATGTGGCATTTCTTTCTGCTCTATTCTATCCAACTCATCAAACGTTAAATAAATTGATTTTGGGATATGCTTTGTTGCTTTCTCAACTTCAAATTTCCACAATTCCGCATGCTTGTGAACTTCAATATCAAAAGAACCTGCAACTTTACAAATCATTTTTAAAAATTTAAGGTTACGATATGTTGTTGAAATCTTGTAATTCTCCTTATTACAATACTCTTCAAAATCAAATCTAAAAGAATTATCTAAATCTTTAAATTTTAATCCTCTAAATGTTTTCTTTCTGATTTTCCTATCTGCTACATATCTAATCATTAATTGCTTAACAACATTAGCCTTCTTAATAGTCGATTCCATAACACTATCTTTTTTTAAAGAAATGTAAGTATCAATAAAAGTAATTACATCATCCGAATAGTAATTATCCTCTGCTTTTAAGGTTGTAGGTTCTATAATTGATTTCAGCCATTCTTTTAAATCGATTTCTGGATTATCCTCCATATAACTTGAAATAATATTAGCTTCTAATTGTGAAAGACGAGTGTTTATAGTTTCAGCATCATCTTTATGCATTTTTTTAGATGGTATTTTGCATTTTCCATCTTTCCATTCTTTTGGTTTACAACTCAAGTAGGGAACAGGAACACGTATATCAATATCCCTGTCTCTAAATTTTGCCCAAATTGTACTTTCTTTATCTGCTACCTTTCCTCTAATAAAAAAGCTTACTGATGCCATAATTAAAATGATTAAAAATTAAAGTTGTACCCAAAGTTGTACCCAAAAGATTCAAATATAGTTTAATTTCAATAAATTCAATTTAATTAAACAACCTTAAAAAGCCCTTGTACAAAGCATTTATAAATTAACTAATATTTTAACAGATTTAAAAACCTAGTCCCTCCAACTCCACTAACACGAAAGGTTATGAAACCTAACAACAACTAAAAACACTCTATATCAATATTATAGAGTGTTTTTTTTGTTTCATTTATAGTTATTTAAATGTTTTAAATATCACTTAAGTGGTGGCATTGGTGGTGACAATAGATAATTAAGAGATTAAATATAAAGTTCTTCTATTTTTTGTTTTATATATTTGCGCAAATCATTATCCGATTATAAAAATACACTAAGTACATTCAAAAGAATGTTTAAGTTTAAACTTATACACTAAAACTTACAAACAAGGGGACAGTTTAAAAATAAAAAGTGAGTAAAATTAATAAACATATAAAGTCAACGATAAATTCAATCAGTTCAGAAGTACTAAATGGAGAAAATTATTCCAGAAGTGATTTTGCACGAAGTATTTTGAACTATCCAGCAATGATGGTTCCTTCAGTCCAAGAACCCATCATACAGAAGCTTTCAGAAGCTCTCAATACCGAAGTATCGTTGTTTGACCCTTTTACAGGTGCCTCCAACACATTAGTCACAGGTATGAAATATGGAATGAATGTTTTCGGGCAAGATATAAACCCTCTGTCTATTTTATTAAGTCAAGTAAAAACAACTTTTTACAATGCAGAAGAACTTAACGAACTAGAAATAAGAGTATGCAATAATATTCAAAAT
This sequence comes from Chryseobacterium sp. AG363, assembly GCF_003610675.1. Classification (NCBI taxonomy): domain Bacteria; kingdom Pseudomonadati; phylum Bacteroidota; class Flavobacteriia; order Flavobacteriales; family Weeksellaceae; genus Chryseobacterium; species Chryseobacterium sp. AG363. The sequence continues at coordinate 201,575 of NZ_RAQF01000004.1, read as the reverse complement.
GATAAATCAAAAAAAATTGAGATATCATTTGTAAATATAAATAAATGGTTTACAAAAGAGATTCAAATTGAACTATCAAGAATATATAGAGCTATCCGTAGAGAAGTTAATAAAGATATGAGAAAGTTCTTATGGGTTGCAATGGCAGAAACAATACGTCTCACTAGTAATGATCGAACCTCTACCTTTAAAATGCATATGAGACCCATTGAGGAGATAAACTCTCGACAAGTATCAGCGTTAAGAACTTTTTTTTCTGTCATGACAAAGAATGTTAAAAACATTAATGACTTCATATCAATATTAATACAAAATGGGCACATTAAAAATGGGCAATATATCAAACAGGCAAAAGTTGTTTGGGGAGATACTAATTCAAACATTAAAACAAATCAAACCTTTAATTTATTAGTAACATCACCTCCTTATGGAGATAATCAAACCACTGTAACATATGGTCAATTTTCATATCTTCCCTTGCAATGGATACCAGTAGAAGATATAGACAATAATATTGAATTGGAATATCTTAAATCGACACAAGAGATAGATGGAAAAAGTCTGGGAGGTCGTATTAAAGAAGACATTAAAATTATTGAAGAAAAAATCTTTGAAAAATCAAATACTCTTAAAAAATTTGTATGTCAATTTAAAGATAATGAACGTAAAAAAGCAGAAAAAGTTAGTAGGTTCATATATGAATTAGACAATAGTATAGACAAAATGATGCCTCATATGAGAGAAAATTCATTTCTAGCATGGACTATTGGTAACAGAAATGTTAACAAAAAAGTGGTACGAAATGATCTTATTTTAAGTGAACTTTTCCTATTTAGAAATATTGATCTATTTACAGGATTAGAAAGAGATATTCTTAGTAAAAGAATGCCAACTAAAAACAATTTCTCTAATACAATGAGCAAAGAAAGTATTCTCATTTATAAAAAAACTACCTAACTTAGATAAAAAACTAATTAAACCAAATGATAAATTTACAAGATTTTTCTCCTAGTCAAAAAGAGGCAATACTTATAAATGATAAACACCTACGCATTATAGCCTGTGCTGGTTCTGGAAAAACAACAACTGTTGCTGGAAAAGTAGCATATTTATTAGACCCTGAAAACAATTTCAACATTAAACCAGAAAATATTATAGCTTTTACTTATACAGAAAAAGCTGCTGGAGAATTAAAAAACAAAATTCTCAATAACGTTGGTCAATATAGAGGAATGGCAAATATGTATATTGGGACAATTCATGGTTGGTGTTTAAAATCTCTACAAGAGAATGAGTATAGATATCAAAGTTTTTCTGTATTAGATGATATTAAATTAAAACTATTTGTTGATAAACATTATGATTTAGTTGGGATGAAAAACGTTACCAAGCTATCTAACCCCTCTGTTTCTCTTCGCCGTTTTATCGACACATCGTTATTTATAAGAATAATGGATATTGTAAGAGAGTCTGATATTAAAAAAGGACTCAAATTTCCAGAAAATATTCTACAAGCAAAAAAGAAATATGAAGAAACTCTTATTTCAAAAAAATATTTTGATTTTTCGATGATCATGGATAAGGCACTAGAATGCCTTGATAATGACACTAATTTAAAAAATATCATTAAAAATAATCTTAAATATTTGATAGTTGATGAATATCAAGATGTTAATCCATTGCAAGAAAAATTGATTAAAAGGCTTCAAGAAATTAGTGATTGTAAATTAATTGTTGTAGGTGATGATGATCAAAATATATATCAATGGAGAGGTAGTAATAATAAATATATAATAAATTTTGAAGATAATTTTAATAAAGACTCGGTTAAAACAATTCCCCTCTCATTAAATTACAGGAGTTCTGAAGGAATTACCAAGTTATCTGAAACATTGATTTCTAACAACCAAAAAAGAATTCCAGACAAAAAAATGGATTCTTATAAATCTCAAAATTTTGATAGAGGTATTGATATTCTATATAATAGATATGATAATGTAGAAAATGAAAATGAAGCTATTGCGAAATATATAAATGATATTATAGGAGTTAAGTTTGAAGATAATGACGAAGAGACTAGAGGTATTGCTTTTTCAGATATTAGCATACTATTGAGAACTTGGAGCAAAGCAAATTCAATTGTTTCTGCATTAGAAAAATATAATATTCCATATATAACTGCAGGTGTAAATCAGTTGTTTGAAATGGATGAAATTAAAGCAGCACTAGCAATTTTTAATTACTTATACGGCGATATTGATGAATATCAGCTTAAGGAAAAATGGTTAAAAATACCTCATGCAAAAATTTCACCCGAAAAAATTGATGTTGCAATATTTAATCTTTCAATGAAGAACCCTAATATTGAAAAAGTAAAAGATAATTGGGAATATTCTCTTCAGGATATTTTTTGGAACTTCTTGAATGATTCTGAGGTTTATGAAGAAAATTTTATAAATCAATCAAATGAAGATATTGAATTAAGAAGTAAAGAAAGGGCTGAAATTATCTTTTTTAATCTTGGAAAGTTTAGTCAAGTAATAAATGATTTTGAAACAATAAATTTCAACAGTACAAGTCCTTCCTTTCATCTTTTTAGCTTTTTGAGTTTCATTAATTATGTTGCAAAAGATTATTATCCTGAAGGATGGTTAAACAACCCTTATAAGACTCCTAATGCTGTTCAAATCATGACAATACACCAATCTAAAGGTCTTGAGTTTCCATGTGTCATTGTCCCTGGTTTAAATCACAATTACTTACCTTCAAAAAAAAGAGGGGGATTAAATGAATGGCATTTCTTAGATCGAGAATTAATAGATGAACAATCTAGATATGAAGGTGATGAAGAAAAGGAAGATGAAAGAAGATTACTATATGTAGCGTTGACTAGAAGCCAAAAGTTTCTATTACTAACACAAGCACCTGATTTAAATAACAAATTATATAAAAAAGAATCACAGTTTATACAAGAACTTACCGAGGCAAAAATAAACTCATTTCCTGTCATGATTACTGATTTAAGACACAGGTTCTCAGATAACATAAAAATACAAAGTAAACCAAAAGAAAAGGTTAAGAATATATCTTTAGACTTCACAAGTTTGAAAGATATATTTGAATGTCCTTATCGTTTTAAATTAATATCTGTATTTGGATTTTGTTATCCATTAAATCAACGAATGGGAGTTGGAAAATCATTTCATAATTGTTTAATGGAAATACATAAAGAGGCTAAAAAAGGGGTAATTCTTCAAGAAAATGAATTAATTTCTCTTATAGATAGACAAACTCATTTTCCTTACCTTACTAAATCAACAAAATTAAGTCAACCATTATATGATAAGGTTAAAAATAATGTAAAAGATTATTACAGAGATAATTTAAACGAATTTGAAAATATTGAATTTGTTGAACAAGAGATTCAATATAAGATAGATAAAAATATTTTAGTAATAGGTCGAATAGATTTGATTAAAAAAATTGGAGATTCAGGTTACTATGAAACAACAATTGTTGAATTCAAAAGTGATGAGGAAAATGCTGATGCTCCACTTACCAAGGATCAATTAAAGCTTTATGCACTTGGTCACAGAGAATTAACAGGTGAAACAGCTAATTATATTATGACCTATGTTATAGGAAAGAATAGAGCAAAAACACCGGAAAAGCTTTATGAAAATGACCTTGAAGAAATTCAACAAAAAATTAAAAATGCGGTAGGTTTGATTCGTGATGAAAAATTTATAAAAACAAACGAATCTAGAATTTGTAATGAAAATTGTTACCAAATAAGATTATGTAGTAATAGAATCAAATATAATATAAAACCTAAGAGATAATGGGAGTCGTTAAGGATAGAAAAACTGCTGTTAAAAACTTAAAAAAAACAACAGAAGATTCAAGTAAGGTCTTATTTATACACTATTCTGCTAGCAATACTTTAGATGATGATGATTATGGAAATATTTCCCCAATTATAACATCGATAGTTATAAAATCTCTTGATGGACAAATCGATAAACAATTTGCAATCCATTTAGAAGCGGATAAGGCAGACATTCCCAAAGAACAAATACAGGATTCTTATAGGGAATTAGAACTACGCATTCTTAGGTTATATAATGACTTTGTAAAAAGACATAGAGATTGTTTTTGGATTCATTGGGATATGAAAAATATTCATTTTGGATTTGAAGCAATTAAACATAGATACGAAAAAATTTTTGGAGACTTAAGTGACTACTGTGAAGTTCCTAGTACAAACAAGAAAAATCTTAGAACCATCATTGAAGGGATGTATGGTGAAAATTTTGTATCAGGTGCTGACACATTAAAATCTTTATTATTGTGTAATTCAGATAATGTAGAAGACAACAGATATCTGAGTTTTGATAATGAATCTACTCAATTTGAAAATAAAAATTTTTCTGCAGTAATAAGATCTGTTGATTTAAAAGTTGATTTTATTAAAAAAGCTACAAATAATCTTAGTTATAAAAAATTAATTGTTTCAAACAGGAATAATTATGCGATTTTTATAGATACTATTAATCATCCTATTTTCACATTTAGTGGTTGGATATTTGGCTTAATAGGACTTTTATTAACAATATTAACAATGATATAATTATAGATGTCAAAACTCTGTGAAGGTAACAAAAATAGTTAAATAGGACTTTAAATTTTCTATTGAGAATTACCATAAATTTATCAATTTCCAAGTTGAAAACTAATCCCAATAATTATAAAAAAACTTACTTATTACTATGAGACAATTTTCACTAAATATTAATTAGATTTTTTTGCCTATCCATTTTTTTGCCCGAAATTAGCTTAAAACAGGACGTTAATGAGTATTAAATTTTATATGAGAAAGAAGATTGGGGTCGCAAAAGTTAACTTTCGATACCATCCAAATAGAAAAACAGATATTACTCTTACCACCCCTTTCTCTATTAATGTTGAACATTGGGATCCAAAGAATGAAAAATATTCTGAAATATTTAAGAAGAGAAATCCCAAAAATGAAATTGATAAGAACAATAACAAATATATTGACGAATTTAATTTAAGACTAAATGAATTTAAAATATCACTGAATAGTTTTATCATCTCTAATAATTATCAAATTGACAGTAACAAATTAAAAAATTTTATTAGTAAAAATTATTCCCCTGACAAAGTAAAAAACATTCAAAGATCTACACAATCTTCTATATTAATTTCAGAACTTATTGATAACTACATTGAAGAAAAAAGTGTTCTAGCATTAGGAAAACATAAACCTATTACCCAGGCCTCAATTAAGAAGTTTAATGTTATCAAGAATAAACTTAATAAAATAAATCCTAGACTTCAGGTAAAAGAGATCAATGATCATTTTAGGGATAAATTTACGAAGTGGAGTGAAAATGAAAAATATTCAGAAATAACCATTGTAAAAGAACTTAAGATAATCAAAACGTTTATTAAGTACGCTAAATCAAAAAAACACAAGGTAAGTGATGATGTTTCCGAATGGATATTTTATGTTACTCCCAAAAAGTATAAATATCCAACTCTAAATTTAACTGAACTAAAAACCATTGAACTAGTTAATCTGGAACATGATTATTTAGATAATGCAAGAGATTGGTTACTTATAGGATGTTATACTGGACTCAGGGTTTCTGACTTGTTAAATACAAATCATACAGAAATATTAGAAGATCTTTTATCATTTACGCAGAAGAAAACCAAAGATGAAGTAACAATGATTTTACTTCCACCAATAAAAAAGATATTGGAAAAAAGAAATGGTGTATTCCCAAGAAAAATATCAGATCAAAAATTTAATGATTATATAAAAAAAGTTTGTAAAAAGGCAGGTTTAACAGAAATAATGATAGGGGGTAAAATGATTGATAAACGCAAAGTAGTAGGAAATTATCAGAAGTGGGAACTAGTGTCTTCACATATATGTAGAAGATCTTATGTTACTATTTTTAGACCTTACTTTGGCGATGAAGGTGTAATGCTAAATACAGGTCATAAAACCCAGGCTATGGTAGCCATATATGATCAAAATTCAGAGTTAGACAAGGCAAAAAAAATGAAAAATAAGATCTTAAGTATTTTTGATACATTAAATATTGATTAATTCAAAAAATAAAAAAAGGAACTGTTATTTTTAACAGTTCCTTTTTATAATAATTAAAGAGGTATTTCAGATCTTTTAAAATACACCTTACTTCCCAGATAATGTGGAGTTAATTTCCCCAATTTCACCCACCTATTTAATGTTGATTCATTGATTTTAAGTAATTCCCAAGCTTCTCTTCTACTCAACAAAAAATCCTTATTATCTTCTTTACTGATAATTTTTTTAAGTTCTACAATAATACTTACCTTAATCTCTTCAATGAGTTCATCCTTTGTTATATTTTGTAAATATATTTGATCCATCTTTATTATTTTAAAATTTAATATTATGCTGCATACTCGATCTTGTTGTCTATTGATAAAAAATCTTGTTTTAATGTAATATAATCCTTCTCATTGTACTCAGAAACACCTTTTTCAAGAATTTCACGTATCTTCACTATATTCTTTTCATAAAGTTCACTGATAATTACTTTACGATTAAGCATTAACGCCGCTCTTCCTGTAGTTCCAGTTCCACCGAATGGATCCCATACAGTACCGTTTTCAGGGATAAAAGATAAAAGAAATGGTATAGGAAGTAATGTTGGAAAAGATCCGAAAAATCCGTTTTGTAAACCGTCTTGTTGAGATCTTTCTTTTGAAATATTTAATTTTAATATCTGCTCAATATCATTATCACAAAGAAAATTTCTGATTGTTTTATAATGATTGGATATATGATAAGATGATACTTTATCCGCTCCTTTGTTGCCTTGTTCGGAACAACCTTTTTTAACTGTTGCAGATTTCTCCGGATCAAATATTCTTAACTGATCGTAATAATAATCTTTAGATTTAGAGAAAATAAGAATTGATTCGTATCCATTTGTAAATCTCTTGGTATTATTCCCTTGCGGTTTATTGTTTGATTTCTGCCAGATTACCTGATCGATATAGAAAAATCCGGCTTTCTGCATTTCTGTTACTAAAAGAGCAACTATACCTACACATATTCCTCCTTGGTAAGAATCATGGAGATTTATTATTATAACTCCGTTATCTTTCATATTTTCAGCTCCAAGTTTCATTACATCCACGATATTTTTGATAAATTCTAGAGGTTTTTTTTCACGACCAATTTCAAATTCCCGCCCTTGTGTATTCTTCTCTGAATACTCAATTTGATTATAATAAGGAATTGAGGTGAAAATACCATTTAGTATTGTATCTTTTGGAAATTGAGTATCAAGGCAATTTCCAGATAATATGGAATACCTTTCTGAAGTAATTTTAGTTATAGGATTTATGTTTGTAATCTTTTTATCCTTTTTCGTATTATATTGACTAACTAATAATTTAGCCTTTCTAAAATCATAATTCTTGCTTAGGAATCCATCAAGTATTTTAGCCTCTTTTTCTTTTTCAAGACTGTAATTCAATTCTTTATTAGTCAATAAATCTAATGCTTGTTTTGCCCTGTCACATGAGATTTCATTTTCCAAAATTTTCGTCGAAAGATTCAAATTGTTACTTGGATTTTCTTTATCAAAAATTAAAGATTTTTTAAAAGTAATTACGTTATTTCTTCCCCATCCTTTACCATATTGTTCAGAAATAAATCTGTATTTTTCGTTATAAGAGCTTTCATCCAATTCGCTTTGGCAATCAACTATCCGAAGATAATGAGATAAAAGTCTTTTACGTTCCTCTATTGTTGGAACTGATTTTAAGTTGTATTCGATTATTCTGTCTTTAAATTCCTCCTTTGATTCAGGAGTGTTATCTAGTACTATGCAGTTAATTTGGTTTAAATTTAAATTTAACAACGTTAAAAACCTTAAAACTCCATCAACAATAACATATTTACTATCAACCCTAAAAACAACAATTGGAGAATAATATCCAGTTTTTTTTATTTGATCTTCAAGGTTTTTAATGAAAAACGATTTTCCTTCTTTATCAAACAGTTCTTTCCATCCTTCTGAGATTTCAATTTGTGATGTAGGAATTGTCGTAATATTGTTTACTAACGGGAATACAACTGATGAATTTTCTATTTTTTTCATAATGATATTATTTTTAATTTTATAGTAGGTTAATTTTATTTTGGGTAACTTTTGTTTTTTTTATAAAAAAAAGGGAATTATCCCTCTATCTCCTTATTTAATCAAAGACATTTACAAGTTGTATTCTTTTTTATATAACTCCCATATTTCCTTTCTTACTGCTTCTTGTATATAGTCGTCTTTGGTTGCCATTTTAAATTCAAATATCCAATCTTCTCTGTCAATTTCAACAATTAGATCTGAAATAAAGAAACCATCAACAACTTTAATCCTTTCTTCTTCTCTAGGATTTTTTGCGTTCTCATTAGTTACAAGAAATTTTTTCATTATTTCTTTTAAACTCTCTTCACCAATTTGCCCGAAAGTTCGAGTTGTATTTTTATCTTTAATTCCATTGGAATCGATCCAAACAATCTTCACCTTATCATATTTAAAACCCGAACCTTTTTTTTCGAAAACAGATCGGTAATATTTAGGATCATAAATCAAGATTAATTTCTCAATACGGATTATCCATTCGTTTATTCTTTCTATAATATCAATTACATTGAGAGAATCAATTTTTTCATGAAGAAATTTATTGAAATTTTGAATCACCTTTTTTTTCTCCTCTTCAATATCCTCAAAATAACTATCTGTAAACTTTTTATATAAGTTTCTATCGGGATTCCTCAGTTCATGCATAACCTCCTTTTTATTCATCTTTTTTATTTGAATTATAGGTAATCCCACATAAAATGTCCTAGGCTTAATCGTCATTTGACTAAGTTTTTGAACGATGTTACTTATATCAATTTTCATATTATCTATTTTATGTGACAAAGATATAAAAAAATAATAGTTACCCAATTATAAAGTGGTAATTTTTGTATTTTTAATATAAGAAGTTGTATATCAGTTAATAAAAATATTGAAAGTATAAATTAATATGATCTTGTCATGCTAAAAAATGCTAAAATTAACTTTCTTATTTTGTTTTCTTAGAAAATGCACTTACATATGTAATGGGATGATTAGTTATCCAATAAACTTCCAATAAAAATAATAATATGGAAGAAAAGTTATTCAAATATTCTATAAGTGAGAGAATATTTAACAAAAAGTTGGGAGATGGTCAATTTTGGCAAGTGAACCAATCCATTATTCCAACAGAAACAACAATCAGAGATTTTGCGACATTAATTACCAGACCAAAGGCACATTCTTGGAGTGGTGGTATTTTTAAAGAATCGATAAGTAATAATGAATGGATTCAATCTTCTATTATCGGATTGGATTTTGATAAAGGAGAAATTTCGTTAAAAGAAGTTTATCAAAAATTTGAAGAATTTGGAATTTGTCCTAATCTTCATTATGATACATTTGGAACTTCGGTGGAACTTCATAAATTCCGGGTAGTTTTTTTCTTTGATAGTACAATTAATGACATTGGTATTTATGATAAGATTATGATTGCCTTAGAAAAGATATTTTTTATAGATCCTAAATGTAAAAATCCATCCAGAATATTTTATGGTGGAACCAATGTAAAAATAACTAGTACTGTACCCGTATCGCTAATTAAGTTCATTGAATTTATTGATATTAATAAAATTTCTAGAGATAATTATCTTACAAGAAATATTCTTGGTACAAATTCAATTACTGCTAATTTTTGTAATAATCTATATAATAATTATAAGGATAAACACTTTTTAGCACATAACAATAATTTTAATTGTACTTCTTTAAAAGGGGGAAAAATCGTTGATTGGGATATGGCAAGAAAAAAGGTAAAAATTCTGGATAGTTTTTTTAATGGAGAATGGCTAGATCATAATCAACTTTTCGGACTGGTCACCAATATTATATATATAAGAGGTGGTGAGAAGAAAATAAAAGAAATAATGAAAAAATTTAATTTAGAAGGTAAAACAAACTATACTTCCAACAATTTCGCCATTATACCTTACGTTAAAAAGATGAAATATCATCCAATACCTGTTTATAAATTTTCCAATTATATCGAAGATAGTGATATTCATGACATAATTACTGAAGTTAACAATATTAGAGGACATATAGAAATATTAGAGCCGATTAATAAGATAAGTCTTAAAGAAGCAGAAGAGAAGATGATCTCAAGTTTTAATAAAGTTCTCGACAATGATGAGACGAATAAAACCTATATATTTTCATTACCAACTGCAATTGGAAAAACAAGATTATTAACTAATGTTGAAAAATGTGTTATTGCATTACCAACTAATAATCTTAAGAATGAGGTGAAAGAGAGAATGGTTATAGATCATACTTTTTCACCAGATACTATTAAGTTTTTTAAAAATTCTCTTAATACAAAAATAGAATATTATTATCAAATAGGTTTACCAAAGAAATCAATGGGATTAATTGGACAAGTCTCTGAATTTAGATATCCAAGTAATTTGGATGATATTAAACTGGCTGCAGATTATATAACTCAACTTGAAGAGTGTAAGAACCCAAATAAAACTGTTTTAACTACTCATAAAAGAGTTTTAAATTCAGATTCCTTCATACATAAAACTATTATTTTTGATGAAGACCCTCTCAATTCACTGGTGGAAATAAAATCTATGTCGATTAAAGATATCATTGGAACTCAATACTTACACGATCCATTGAAAGAAGTTGCAATTTTTTTCTTACCACTTGAAGCTGGGATTTATGAAACCCCAAACTTTAAAATCAATCATGATAATCTTTCTGACTTCATCCATGATAAAAACATTTTTCAAACTAATGTTTTCGATTTTTTTAATAGTAAGTTCTTCATCAAAAATGAGGATATGGTCTATTACATAATAAAGAAGGAGCTTCCTATTGACTCAAAAAATATAATTATGTCCGCAACTATTCCGGTTGAATTTTATAAGAAATTATATCCTGAAATGGAATTTGAAGTTTTTGATATCAAACATGTTGAACAAAAAGGGGAAATAATACAATATACAGGTCGATCATGTTCTAGAAAAGGATTGAACATCTATGGTAAACAAATTAGTGATGAAGTTGGAGGTAAAACTGTAATTACATTTATTGACCACAAAGAAATTTTTCAAAACTCACCAAAAGAAGTTCATTTTGGTAATTGTTCTGGCTATGATAATCTTAATGGACAAAATATTACGATTGTTGGTACTCCGCACCGAAATAATATTGAATATTTTCTAATGGCAAAATTGATGGGAGTTAATTTTGACATAAAAAATTCACCAATGACTTATCAAAAAATACAGTATAATGGATTTGAGTTTATGTTTAATGCATTTGATAATGAAGATCTAAGAGATATTCAATTATCTTTAATAGAATCCGATTTAATACAGGCGGTAGGACGAGCAAGAACATTAAGAAATGATTGTACAGTGGAAGTATATTCAAATTTCCCTTTGTATGTATCAGATCAATTTATTATTAAGAAGAAAATAGCATAGGCTGTTAAATAAGTAAATCATGATTTCATAGAAAAATGATAAATTACTTCAATTTTTAGATTTTTTTCCAGAAATTTTTTTATTGAGATTTCAGTTAAATTATTGAACCCAGTTTTTTTTATCAAAATACCATAGGGGGAGGAGGGAGGATTTGAGTCCCCCTCTAGAGGGGGGATAATGATGATTTTTAGAATATTATAAGAAGGGAGAGATTGACTCCCTTCTTTATTATATAAAAGGTATTGATTATTATTTTGTCCCTATAGTAATATTCCGTAGACTTATAGTGTTTTCCTTTATATTACAATAAAAGGTAACGCATTCTGAAAGTGCTAAATAGTGCTAAATGCTTAGGCTTAAAGGTATTTTCGCTTTAAATTTAATCTGTGATTAAAACAACCACAAAATGAGAGTAAAATACAATAGAGTTTCTACATTACTTCAAACAGGAAATCGTTTTGAAGCAGACAAAGAAAAATATGATATGGTTTTTCTTGATAAAATATCCGGATCGGTAAGTTTTAAAGACCGTCCCAAATCTAAAGAACTCATTAAACTGATTGAAGAAGGGAAAATTTCAGAAATCGTGGTAGAAGAGTTTTCAAGACTCGGAAGAAACACTGGAGATGTAATCCAAACACTGGAATGGTTGGAAGATGAAAAGATTAATGTGGTTGTAAGAAATATAGGTCTTCAGTCCAGACCTAACGGTAAGAAAAACGCAATATGGAAAATGATTTCTTCTGTAATGTCTTCACTATATGAAATGGAACTTGAGAATATTTTGGAAAGAACTAGTGTTGGGAGAATGGTTTATCTTCAGAATGGTGGAATTTTAGGAAGACCAATTGGAACCAATGAAGGTGATTCCAACTTTATTAACAAACCAAAAAATAAGAAGGCATTAGAATATCTTAAGAAAGGAAGAACCCTGAGAGAGATAGGTAAAATTCTTGAAATGTCAACAAAGACGGTTATGAAAGTAAAAAAAGTGGCAATAAAACTTGAAATGATTTAATTTAAAAATTGTATTCTAAGATATATAATACTAGTTGTTTCCTCCGGCAAAATAATATTTTAAGAATTTTGAAAAAATATTACGAATTTGAAATAGATATCGATGTTTTTCGAGTGTAATAAATTAATATTTACCCTAGGTAAAGAGTGAAAAAGCTTTATTTATACCATTATAAATGGGATTTTATTTTTAGTTTAAATTTAAACCGGGTATTATAATTTCAGGCAAAAAAGGTTTAAAAAGATAGTGTAAAAGTTCTTTAAATATGAAAAATGGCTAATAAAATTACTAAAATAAGTATACTTTAGATACTTATTTAGCAGTTTGTTTTTTCAAAATCTCTAATAAATCTTCTTGAGATTTTATTATTTTTTTCCAATTAATCTCTGAAGAAGAAAATATTTGATCCTCGATTATCATATTCCCTTCACCTCTAAATAACCAGTTGGCATTCAAATCAGAATAACGATATAGTATTTTTGCTATATTTTCCTGAGACAACCCTCCTCTTTTTCTCCCTTTTCCGATTATACCTACAGAAATACCAGTCTCAACGGTAAGTTTATTATCATTTAAACCTTTGTATTCCATGTATTTATCTAATCTCTCAAAAAAATCATTCATTATTACTATATATTTATTGATTTGTATTGAAATATTGATATATTTGTTTCGTATTTGAAACAAAGTAAGCAATGGATAAAAATACGCAAAAAAGACTGACATACAATACTCAAATAGTCAAAGTTCTCTCATCATCTTTTCAGGTTTCTGAATATTTCGTCCGTGAAAGTATCAAGGGAAACAAGAGTAGTTTCACTGCGGATAAAATAAAGAAAAAATACAATGAACTTAATAACCCAACTCTTGAAAAATTAGAGGAATATAAAAAAGGAAAATAACTATGAAAAAAACTCAATTAATCATTGGAATCAGTATTCTGTTATCATCATGTGGAAACCACAATGATGAATCATTAGAAGAAAAGAACACAACTAATCAACTTATAGGAGTATGGCACAGATATAAAACAGTTGTTTTTAGTGGAAAGGATAATACAATCCTACAATCTTATGAACACTCAAAATGTGAAAAGGAGTCAATTCATGAGTTTAAGAACAATAATAAGTATTATCTCACAACTTTTGTCATGAATTTTTCAACTAATCAATGTAAACAATCCGGTACTATAGAACAACTACCCTATATCTACAATCCTACCACCAAATTACTTGATATTGATGGGGAAAAATATTACTTAAATAAATTAACCAACCAAGATATGGAACTTCAGGAGTATGATTATTACGATCAAAACGGAGATGGTCAAAAAGACAAAAAGATTGACTACTACAGAAAATAATATATACATTAAAATATAACCGGATGTACTATAATGATTATCTAAACCTCTTTGACCCCGAATCCTTATTATCTCCCAAGTTTATTATTTCATTTCTTGTCTGTTTTGGATTCTTTTTGTTTCTGTCCCATTTAATTTTTGGAAAACGTTCTGGTAAAGATCATACATCTATTATTTTGAACAAAACTTTAAACATTGTTGGATATATAGTCTATTCTTTTTTACTGATTACAATCATTGATTATAATTACAATTTCGACAAAACAGAATTTTGGTTCTCTGAATTTGAACCTGTACCTGATATAATAAAACAACATATCAATGAAAAGTACTCTGATAATAATGAATCATATCAAGAAAATAATATTGAATCGACTTATACAGGCTTTAATTGGTCAGAAATAAGTATCACTCCTGAAGCGGAAAAACTTATTAATACTTCAAAAGTAATTAGTCAATATAATCTTAATGATGAACAGATATTACAATTAAAAAAAATATTGAGTGATCCCAACCCAGACCCAAAAGATTTATCCGGAAAATCATGTAATTCTGAATCAAAGAATTGTAAATGGTGCGGAAAGGAATTCATTCTTGAAAGCAAATACTACTCCTCTAAACAATTGTTGAGTAATATCGTAGTACCTGTCGAAGATCCGCTTCAATTAATAGGACTTTTAATAAACATTGGTTATGTTGATCCGGTTAAATGTATTGACAGTTACGAAAATGGAAATAAATACCAGTGTATTGTTATTGAGGATAAAGAATTTTGTTCTTTAAAATGTGAAAAAGAATTTAAAAATCACCAAGGATATTAATTAATCTACTCCTAGACAAAGACAAATATCATTTTATAAAATACCGTAGAATTACGGTATTTTATATTTAAACTATTTTATATTTTTACTTTGATCGCATTTACTAAATAATTACATTATAAATCAATAATCATAGTAATCTATTAATGAAACTAAATAACGAAAAACATTTCCAAGCATGAACTGGCAAATTCTGATTTCGACTGTGGTACCAATTTTAATTACCTTAATTTTATTCTATTTAATAAAAAATTATTTTCCTGCGTATTTTACAGAAAAAGGGAAAAATGTCGCAACAAAAGAAGACATAGAAGAAATCACTGAAAAAATCAAAACTGTAGAATCTAAAATAAATATACAAACAAGCGGTAAGATTGATTATAATTCACTTAAAAGAAAAGTTATTTTAGATTACTTTGGCGTTTATAATCATTGGGAAAGACTAGTTGCCCTCAGCGAGGCTAATTATGAAAATGACTGTGATATTAAAAATGCTCTAATTATTGAAAAACTATACGAGGCAAAATTTAATTACAATCTAAAAGAAGGTGAAATTGAGGTGTTTATTTCTGAAGATAGCTTTTATAATGCAAGAAAAGATTTAACAATAACTCTATTAAAACTTCAGCAAGAATTTGAGATTCACCTTATGTTAATAACAAAAATAATAAAAACAGTCTCCGATCCTATATTAAGAAAACAACAAAGAGACAATGAGTTAACAAGATATAACACTTTATTAATACATAAATTGAAAGAAATCAGAACTTTTAGGAATGTATTAATTCTATATCTAGAAAAAACTTTACAAGAGTCATTCAATTAAATATTCCGTAAAACATAGTCTGCTAATATCTAAACATTAATCTTTATATTGAAAACAACATCTAATTTTCAACACCTTCGCATGAAATTGCTTACAGAATAGTATTTGTTTTAGTCTCCGAAAATTTGATATTTATAAATAAAAGGAACATCAACACATGGATTTAAACGAATTTAAAACTCAAATAAAAAATAAAATATTCCAATCTACAAATGGTTTTTATTATCAATTTATTCCTGAAAATACTTTAAGATTAAAAGATAATCCACACAACGCTGTCCATTATGAAATTAAAGAACAAAATGGAAAATTTGTTCTTTATCACAATTATTTGCTAGGGACTGAACCAATAGTTATGGAAATAACTGATAATAAACTCAATAGACTAGAATTAACTATGACAAAGATTTTTTCTGGTGACTTCATTGGAACTTGGATAGAACAGCATTAAATAAAAAGGAATAAAACAATAAATCCTTTTTTCTATTGAATTTGTTGAAATTAATAAATTAGTAAGAAATAATTATCAAATATCATTATGGAAAACCATAATGATAAATTAAATCTTCTTTTTAACTTCATCTAAAAGTATTTAAATAACCATAAAATCAAATGAAAAGAATACCACTTGAAAACTACAATTTTAAAATACAAGCTGACACTGATATACAAAATTCATTGAATTACTTTATGTCATTCATTATAGAAAAAGATTGGATAAAGAGAAGATCAGACATAGAAAAAATGATCTCTTATGAATTTAGTTCAGAGGTTCCCTTTTCTAAACCGCTAACCGAAGGAACCTTATTGGCAATTAAAAATGATGTTATTGGATGGTATTTGTATTTAGTTGATGTTTATATCAATGAACCTCACAAATACGAATATTATCAAGGTGCTCGAATCATTCCCATATTTAAGCGAATTGGAATAGATATAAATCTTTTTAAGAATATAGCAGGTATTGAAAAAAGAATCAAAGAACTGATACGAAAAAGAAAATCTGAAGCTGATGCCTTACTATTTGAATTATTAGTTGCTTTATTATGGACAAAAAATGGTTATAATGTATCCTTTTTAGAGGAAAAAAAGGATAGCAAAACACCGGATTTAGTAGCAACCAAAGGGTCAGAAACTTGGCATATTGAATGTAAAAGACAGTCTAAAACAGCTGACTACACCTATAGGGAAACAGCAAAGAGACAACGAATGCTTAACTATATAGGAAAAGAATTATTAAAAAAAAATTTACTTTTAGATGTTGTTTTTCACGTAGAACTTGAAAACTTACCGGATACGTATCTTAAAAATATTCTTAATTTAGAAAAAGGAAAGGTTTTTTCTGGACAAAAGATATCAAATAATGAAGTGACAATATCATTCTCTTCCGTTAACATTTCAGATATTAACGATCACCTACGACTCAACTCCGTAAAATACCCCTCCCCTATGTTGAATAAATTAATTGGAAGGAAAAGTGTTGATCATAAATCTTTTTCATGTGCTATTTTAGGGGATTTCTTTAGAGTTGGCGAAGGGGAAGTAAATAATCTTTATGTAAATAAAATATCACATGCATTTGGTGTTTTTTGGAAATGTGATGCAAAAGAAGCAATCTTTGCAAAAGCAAGAGATATTAAAAACCAAATATTCTCTGCAATCGAACAATTTAGTGGTGAGGAGTATGATGATAGATCAGTCATACACGTAGGAATGGAAACATATGACGGACCAGAAGTTGAAAGTCAAAGATTTGAGAAGATTCAGAATACAGCTCAAAGTATAGATACAAATAATTTAAATTTAAGTTGGATATTCTGTCATTTTTTTCAGTCTTATTCGGTACCAGAAGAAGATTGGGTAATTGATGAAACAGTACGTTCATTAACACCTCTCAGAAATACTTATCCACCAATTCAAAATTTGATGTTAGTCATTCCAGATGATGAGAGCCATGAAGATAGTAAACCACACTGGGAAAAACCACTACCATAGTTCCAAATCAATATTTAATAAAATGAAGGTAACAGACAAGTTTCAAGATACCAGCAATCACTCTATAGAATGGGGAAACGCTACTTTTAATATAAACCAAATCTCAATTAGAAATAGATACGATAATATTCAAACTGGAAAATTTAACAAAGCTGGATCTGGAGAGATCCCCTGGAATGATTTTAAACTTATGATAAAACAAAGCATTCTAAAAAAGAAATTAACAAATTCTGAATTGGCAGAAATTTTAAAAGATATAGCAAACGTAATCTAAATATTTATATATGAAAAACATTATTGGAGAAATTCGTGAAACAAAAAGAGATCTAAACGAAATTCAAATAAAAACAGCTGAAGACAGCATTAAAGAGGTTTTGCAACTAAAAACAGTAAAAATAACCAAGACCAATAAAGAAGTTTATCTTGTAAGTACAGATGATGATAAAATTATTGACTTTAACATCAATCAAAATGGAAAGGTTGAAAGCTTAATTAAATACATAACATTAGACGATGATTGGAAAGAAGACAAATATGGAGCAACATTAACCTACTCGGAGATAAAGATTAAATAATCCTAAGTCAACTATTGTGGTAGCAATTGTGGTAGCAAATTTTAAACACCATATCTAAACTACTATGAATAGAGGAAAGTTTTATATCCTCCAACTCCACTAAAACCACTGATTATTCAGTGGTTTTTTACTTTAAAACAAGCTTATTTCAAACTTCAACAATAAAACTAACTGTTATATATATGTATGATGACTTTATAAAAAAATTGTTGAGATTGATAAACCCAATTTGAAATCGTTTTTTATTGTAACGCGTATTTTTTTGACCTGCTATTCATCAATCAAACCTAACAATAATGAAGTTCAAAAGAATTATCTTCCATTTCTCTCTCAGTCATTCCATGATTGATTTTATATTCCCTGAACACTATAAATATAACCTCCTGAAAACGAAAAGACTAAAGCAAAACAATCTAAAATGAAAGCTTCCGGTCCACAAAAAAGACTAAAAAAATGTTTTATCGTAAAGAATTTTATATATTTGCACCATCTAACAATTAAAAAAATAATTTACTATGTCAGACATTGCATCAAGAGTAAAAGCTATCATCGCTGATAAGCTTGACGTTGAAGAAACAGAAGTAACTCCTGAAGCTAGCTTCACTAACGATTTAGGAGCTGATTCACTAGATACAGTTGAGTTAATCATGGAATTCGAAAAAGAATTTAACATTCAGATCCCTGATGACCAAGCTGAAAAAATTACTACTGTAGGACACGCTATCGCTTACATCGAAGAAGTAGTAAATAAATAATATTCTTCAACAAAAAAAGAAATTAAACAAAGTTTATGGAATTAAAAAGAGTAGTTGTAACCGGATTTGGAGCAATAACACCAATAGGAAATAATGCAAAAGAATACTGGGAAAATCTTGTGAAAGGTGAGAGCGGTGCCGCTCCGATTACTCTTTTTGATGCCACAAACTTTAAAACAAAGTTCGCTTGCGAGGTAAAAAATTTCGATCCGTTACAGCATTTCGATAAGAAAGAGGCTAAAAAAATGGATAGAAATACTCAATTGGGACTTGTTGCTGCAAGAGAAGCAGTAGCGCATTCCGGCATTATTGAAGACAATGTAGATAAAAACAGAGTTGGTGTAATCTGGGGTTCCGGAATCGGAGGATTAGAGACTTTTGAAACTGAAGTGTTAGGATGGGCCAATACGGAAATTCCGAGATTTAACCCTTTCTTTATCCCAAAAATGATTGCGGATATCACTCCAGGACATATCTCAATTGAATACGGTTTCCACGGACCAAACTATACAACTGTATCTGCATGTGCATCTTCAGCAAATGCTATAATTGATTCCAAAATGCTGATCCAGTTAGGAAAAGCAGACGTGATTGTGTGCGGAGGCTCTGAAGCAGCCGTTACAGCAAGTGGTGTCGGTGGATTCAACGCAATGATGGCACTTTCTACAAGAAATGACGATCCTACAACAGCTTCAAGACCTTTTGACAAAGACAGAGATGGATTTGTGCTAGGTGAAGGAGCAGGATGTATTGTTCTTGAAGAATATGAGCACGCCGTAAAACGTGGTGCTACAATTTATGCAGAATTACTGGGAGGTGGTTTAAGTGCTGATGCACATCACATGACTGCTCCACATCCTGAAGGCCTTGGCGCTTATCTGGTAATGAAAAACTGTTTGGAAGATGCAGGCTTAACTGCTGATGAAGTAGATCATATCAACATGCATGGTACATCTACTCCATTAGGAGACATCGCAGAATCCAATGCAATTTCGAAATTATTAGGCGAGCATGCTTATGACATTCAGATTAATTCTACAAAATCAATGACTGGCCACCTTTTAGGTGCTGCAGGTGTTATTGAAGCTATCGCTGCATTGGGAACTATTATTCATGGTACTGTTCCTCCAACCATCAACCATTTTACTGATGATGAAAATATTGACAGCAGACTCAACTTTACGTTCAATACTGCTGTTAAGAAAGATGTAAAAGTAGCCATGAGCAATACTTTTGGATTTGGCGGGCATAATGCTTGCGTTCTATTTAAGAAAATCTAAATTCAATGAATGGAGTTACAGAAATACTTTTCTAAATTCCTTCTCAAAAAAAGAAAAAGACAATTAACGGAGAGAGAATATTTTCTCAGTACCGAGCTTAGAAAAGTTTTGGGTACAGAGGTACAGAATATCGCTCTTTACCGTGAAGCTTTTTCTTTGAAAAATTCTTCTAAAAATCAAGACAGCAATTACGAAAGACTTGAATTTTTGGGAGATTCTGTTTTGGGTACAATTATTTCTTGTCATTTGTTCCAGACTTACCCTCAGGCTAATGAGGGATATCTGACACAAATGAAATCTAAGATTGTTAATAGGAAAAACCTCAATAAATTAGGAGAAGATCTCAAGCTTACCAGCCTTTTGCAAAAGCAAAACAGCTCATCAGCTTTAGGAGAAAATATCTCTGGAAATTTGTTTGAAGCCTTAATCGGTGCCGTTTATTTAGACTTCCATTATGATACCTGTAAAAGGATTATTTTGGAAAAATTGCTGACCCCTTCCGAGATCAATAAGCTTGAAAACAAAATTGTAAGTTATAAAGGTCTCCTGCTCGAATGGAGTCAGAAGAAGAAGGTCAATATAAAGTACGAAACCTGCGAAGAAATACAGGCTAATAAATCTATCGTATTTAGATGCCATGTATGGCTGGGAGATGAAAAAATTGCTAATGCAACAGAGACTTCCAAAAAGAAAGCAGAGGAAAAAGCAGCACAGAGAGCATTTTATATTTTAAACAAAAAAGAAAATATACTTGGAAATTCAAAAACTTTATGATCTTGATGATATAGAATTTGAAGATATTGCCATAGGATTGGTAAGATTAGCCAAAGATATACCTGCTCACGAGTTTTTCTACAAAATAAATCAAATCAACAACCTGAGTTTTTCAAGAAAGAAAGATCTTGTCTTTCATGGAGGTTATTATGATTATTTTTTTCCAAGATTTGAAGCCTACCACAAGTATACGAAGACTTGTTTTACCTTCATTTCCAATAAATCTTCTGAAAGTAAGCAAAAAAAAATTCAGACAGAACTCTTTACAGAAGAAGAAAACATTAAATTTTTATTAAATAATCAGGTAGATGTGGAATATATTCTGCATAGTTCGGAACAGTTTCCTGATTTTTCCGTAATTTTGCTCCCTGAAAATCTTGTATTTCCAATTCAAGATTATACATTGAGTTCTGATGAGGAACTTTATCAAATTATCCAGTATTATGAATAAGTATTTAAAGAAGACAAAAATTATCGCAACACTAGGGCCTGCTTCATCGTCGAAGGAGGTAATGTTAGATTTAATGAAAGCGGGTGTTGATATTTTCAGAATAAATTTTTCCCATGCAGATTACGACTTAGTTCGAAAAAATATTGAAATAATTAGAGAGCTAAACAATGAGTATGGTTATTCTGTAGGAATCCTTGGAGACCTTCAGGGGCCTAAACTGAGAGTGGGAGTTGTAAAGGAGGGATCTTACCTGAACCCAGGTGATATTCTTACCTTCACTAATGAAAAGATGGAGGGAGATTCCACAAAGGTATACATGACGTACCAACAGTTTCCACAAGACGTAAAAGTAGGTGAAAGAATCCTTATTGATGATGGGAAACTAATGCTGGAGGTTATCGAAACCAATGAAAAAGATACTGTAAAAGCAAAAACTATTCAGGGAGGTCCGTTAAGTTCTAAAAAAGGAGTTAATCTACCTAATACAAATGTTTCTCTTCCTGCCTTGACAGAAAAAGATGTTCAGGATGCTAATTTCATGCTTGACATGGAGGTAGACTGGATTGCTCTTTCTTTTGTACGTCACGCACAGGACATTATTGACCTGAAAGAATTAATTGCAAACCACCCGAACGGTAAATTCAAGACTCCTATTATTGCGAAGATTGAAAAACCTGAAGGCGTTAAAAATATTGATGAAATCCTTCTTGAATGCGACGGATTAATGGTTGCACGTGGAGACCTTGGGGTAGAAGTTCCTATGGAGGAAGTTCCTGCGATCCAGAAAAACCTGGTAGAAAAAGCAAGATTCTATTCCAAGCCGGTAATTATTGCTACTCAGATGATGGAAACCATGATCAACAGTTTAACACCAACAAGAGCGGAAGTAAATGACGTTGCCAATTCTGTATTGGACGGTGCTGATGCGGTAATGCTTTCCGGAGAAACTTCTGTAGGTAGATATCCGGTACAGGTTGTGGAAAACATGGCTAAAATTGTAAAAAATATCGAAACTACTCATTTCTACCAACACAAAAATGAGCCTATCGAGAAAGATTATAACTGTATTGATGAAAGATTCATTACCAACAGGGTTTGTCTTGCAGCAGTAAGAATTGCTAAAACAACCAATGTTTCTGCTATTGTAACCCTTACTCATTCAGGATATACAGCCTTCCAGCTTGCAGCACACAGACCCAACTCACACATCATCGTATATAGTGGTAACAGAAGAGTAATTACGATGCTGAACCTTCTTTGGGGTGTACATGCCTATTACTATGATATGAAAAAGTCTACTGACGAAACGATCATCCAGGTCAATATGCTAACGCACAACTATGGTTATATTGAAACCGGAGACTTCGTAATCAACATCAATGCTACTCCATCATATGAAGGTGGAAAAACGAATACATTGAGACTTACTACAGTATAAGCAATAAGCAATAAGCAATAAGCAATAAGCAATAAGCAATAAGCAATAAGCAATAAGCAATAAGCAATAAGCAAAATTACTTTTTGTCAAAGCATAAAAAAACTCCTGGAAATGAATTTCCGGGAGTTTTTTTTCTATGTGTGATAATTTGTCATTCTGAACGAAACGTATTGAAGTGAAAAACCTCTGAGATTCCTCGATTCCCAAGAATGACATTATACCTGATTTAGTTACCTACAATCGTCTTAGCGGTCACAAATTCTTTTAAAGCTAATAAAGATAGTTCTGTTCCATATCCTGAAGCTTTTGATCCTCCAAATGGAAAACGTGGATCAGAACTTGTCATACGGTTGATATTGACTGTTCCAGATTCAAGGTTTTCAATGAAAAATAACTGGCGGTCTTTATTCTTAGTCCATACAGAATTGGAAAGTCCGAAAGGAATATCATTGGCCATCTGTAAAGCTTCTTCATCATTTTTTGCAATCATCACCATACCAAGAGGACCAAAAAGTTCTTCTTTTAAAATAGGATTTCCTTCCTGAACTCTGATTAAACCAGGATTAAATTCATTTTCAGAAACTCTTTCCAAAGGAATAATAATTTCTGCACCGTTTTCCAATGCCCTGTTGAACTGAGCTTCCAATTCATCGGCAAGATCGGGTCTTGCCATTCCTGCCAGTTTGGTTTCTTTATCTAAAGGATCTCCAATCTCATATTTCTTATATTCTTCAATGAATATTGGTAAAAACGCATCTTCAATCTTTTCATCAATGATAAATCTTTTTGCTGCAGTACAGGTTTGTCCACAATTTTGAAGTCTGGATTTTGCTCCTGCTTTTGCTGCTTCCTCCAGATCCGCATCTTCGAAAATAATGAAAGCATCACTTCCGCCTAATTCAAGTAAAGATTTTTTAATATTTAAACCGGCAATTGAAGCTACTTCTCCTCCGGCTTTTCCGCTGCCTGTCAAGCTTACTCCTTTTACAGTATCATGTTCAAGGATTTCTTTTACAGCTTTATGTCCTACTTCAAGATTCTGAAAAATACCTTCAGGAAAACCTGCTTCCAGAAGTACTTCTTCAATGGCATTTCCACTTCCGAAACAAATTGAAGCATGCTTCAAAACGATTGTATTCCCAGCTAAAATCGCAGGAGTAGCAAATCTCAGCACCTGCCAGAAAGGAAAATTCCAAGGCATTACACCTAAGATTACCCCTTTCGGAGCATAATGAACTTCAGAATAAGAAAATTCTGATTCAACTTTTTCTGGTTTTAATATATTTTCAGCAGTGGCATAATAATTCATCATTAAAGCACACTTCTCCACTTCAGCAATAGATTCTGAAATGGGTTTATTCATTTCTGTAGTAATTATTTTCCCAAATTTCTCCGAATTATTCTTTAAAATTTCCGCTGCTTTTGCAATTAACTTCTGCCTTTCCTCAAACGGCACTTTTCTCCACACTGAAAACGCTTTATCTGCTTTAATAAGCTTGCTTTCAATTAATTGTTCCATAATATAAATTTCTGTTTTAAATTCAGCTAATGAATTTATGAGCGCTTTTATTTTAAAAGCACGGTGAAATCAGCAAATTCCATTCCTTAAGGGTTAATAAAATAATGATTTTCTCTATCGGAAGAATATAACTTTATCTTACATCATTAGCCATTCATTTACAAGACATGCTGCCAGTCTTGCTGTTCTGTCCTGGATATCGAAAGAAGGGTTAACTTCTGCCACATCCAGCGCCACCAATTTTTTATTTTTTAAGATATGCCTGTAAAAATGCATAAATGCAGCATCTGCAAAGATACCATTATAAGCAGCAGCCGAAACACCGGGAGCGATTGATGCATTAAAAACGTCCATACAAATGGTTAGATAGGCATAATCTACATTGTCCAGCAATTCATCAATACGCTGATAGATGGAGGTAAGGTTTTCAAAAAATAATTCGTCTGCCAGGATATATTTCATCCCATACTGATGGGCCGTATCAAAAAGTTTCAACGTATTGGAGTTTCTCTGAATTCCAATATGCAGAGAATTGATGGGACCTTCCTGAGCAATCTGCCAGAATCCGGTTCCTGAGCTTGGTCCTACTCCATTTTCTGGTTGTCGGTTATCGAAATGGGCATCAATATTAATAATTCCAATTTTTTGTTCCGGGAAGGCTGTTTTAACGCCTAAATAATGAGCATAGGTAACTTCATGTCCTCCGCCCAAAACAAGGGATTTTCCTCCTTTTAGAAGGACTTTTGAGACATTTTTAGCAAGATTATTCTGAGCGTTTTCCAGATTACCGTCTTCACAGGTAAGATTTCCAAAGTCCAGCAGAGAAAAATCCGGAAGAATTACCGGAAAATTAGACATATTTTTCCTTATCACATCAGGAGCATCTTTCGCTCCCTGACGGCCTTTATTTCTCCTTACTCCTTCATCCACAGCAAAACCATGCAATGCAAAATCTCCTGCAGCAATATTGTCGTAATTACGTTCTTCTTTAACTCTTTGAAATAATCTGTGATAGAGAAGTTCTTCTCCGTCCAATCTGCCTTGCCAAATAGTACTCATTATTCAGTCATTTGCCTATTGTCTGTTCTTCAATCGATTATGATTGAAGAACAAATATTGTTAATTTATAATTTTATATCAGATTTCCATCAATATAAACCTGTTCTGCTTTCAGGCTTCCCTGGTTATACAGTACATTCTGGAAATTGTTGGTTTTGAAAGTGACAAAATCTGCCTTTTTCCCTACTTCCAGTTGTCCTCTGTCTTCAAGATTCAATGCATAAGCAGCACGGAAGGTCATCCCGGCCAAAACTTCAGCTGTAGTAAGCTTTTGGAAGGTGGCTAAAATAGAAGCCTGGGTAATTAAATTTCCCATTGGGGCAGATCCCGGATTCCAGTCACTAGCAATAGCTACAATAGCTCCTGCATCTAATAATTTTCTTGCCGGGGTAAATTTCTCACCCAATCCTAAACTCGCTCCCGGAAGGGCTGTTGCCACCGTATCAGATTCTGCCAGAAACTGAATATCTTCATCTATTGTTGCTTCCAGATGGTCTGCAGACTTCGCTCCTACTTCTACGGCAATTCTTGAACTTCCAGGGGTAAACTGATCTGCGTGAACCGTA
The DNA here is from genome assembly GCF_003610675.1 of Chryseobacterium sp. AG363. Lineage (NCBI taxonomy): Bacteria > Pseudomonadati > Bacteroidota > Flavobacteriia > Flavobacteriales > Weeksellaceae > Chryseobacterium > Chryseobacterium sp. AG363. Next base: position 175,485 of record NZ_RAQF01000004.1, on the reverse strand, counting down.
ATTTCAAAACCTAATTCTTTTGCTTTAAGCAAGAATTCTTTACTTTCTTCCGGCTGAAAAGCAGACTTTTCAATAAAGATATCTACTCTATTCGCTAAGCTTTCTTCTTTTACTTTTGGCAAAATTTCGGTGATGATATATTGCAGATATTCGGGATTGCTTCCGTCAAAATCTCTTGGTTTTAAGTGGGCTGAAAGACACGTTGGAACTAAAGTGGCTTTGGTTACATTCTGTGCTTTTTTAATAATTCTAAGCATCTTCAACTCGTTTTCCACATCCAGACCGTATCCACTTTTCACTTCAATGGTCGTAATTCCCAGATCAATCAAAAAGTTGATTCTTTCTCCTAAAGTTTTTAACAATTCTTCTTCTGAAGCATTTCTTGTATGCTGTACGGAACTCCAGATTCCACCACCGCTTTCCGCAATCTCCAGATAGGTTTTTCCTGCATTACGCATGGCAAAGTCATTCGCACGGTTTCCTCCGAAACAAATGTGGGTATGTGAATCTACAAAAGCAGGAAGAACAATCTGTTCTCCTTCAATCTGTTCGATTTCTATGGTAGGATTTTCTGTTTTCAATGTTTCAAAATTTCCAACTTTCCTGATGGTATTCTGATCTACTACAATTCCTCCGTCTACAATAATTTCCAGCTGCTCATCAGAAATTTTTCCTCTTAAGGGTAAGTTGGCAAGCGTTACCACCTGTTTAAATGGGCCTATTAATTTCATTAGTTTAAAGTTAATGCGATGTTTAGATGTAAGCTGATCCATTTTATATCAAACTCAATTTTCCAAACATTCAAAATTTCATTAATTTTTATTAATAATTTCTTCTCTCAAAAATACTTAAAATATCCCAATTATTTAAATCTTAGCTGTTCTCATTTTCAACCCTGGCTTAAACCTCTCTATCAATCTCAACGTTTTCTCAATCTGCCCTTCAACCTTTGTCTAAATTTGCTATCTTTGAAGTAAATGAAATGAATTAATGCCAGATTTTTTACATCCAGATAAGGAAAACTACTCACGAGAGGAGCTGATGCAGGAAGAACAGATCCGTCCACAGAGCTTTAAAGATTTTGCGGGGCAGAGAAAGACGCTGGAGAACCTTGAGGTTTTTGTTACCGCTGCGAAAAGACGTGGAGGAGCATTGGATCATGTTTTATTACATGGTCCGCCGGGACTTGGTAAAACGACTTTAGCCAATATTATTGCTAATGAACTTGGGGTAAACTGCAAGGTTACTTCGGGCCCTGTATTGGATAAACCCGGAAGTTTAGCTGGTTTACTGACCAATCTGGAAGAAAATGATGTTCTTTTCATTGATGAGATTCACCGTCTTTCTCCTGTGGTAGAGGAATACCTGTATTCTGCAATGGAAGATTACAAGATTGACATTATGCTGGAAACAGGCCCCAATGCCAGAAGTGTACAGATAGGGCTAAATCCTTTTACTCTCGTAGGTGCTACGACAAGAAGTGGTATGCTTACAAAACCAATGCTTGCCCGATTTGGAATTCAAAGCAGGCTGGAATATTATTCTATTGAACTTCTGTCTATGATTATTCAGAGAAGTGCAAGGGTTTTAGGCGTAGTTATATATGAAGATGCAGCAATAGAAATTGCAAGAAGAAGCCGTGGAACGCCAAGGATTGCGAATGCATTATTAAGAAGAGTACGTGATTTCGCTGAGATCAAAGGGAATGGTGAAATTGAAATCAAGATTACAAAATATGCTTTGGACTCTTTAAATGTGGATGAATTTGGTCTGGATGAAATGGACAATAAAATCATGCGCGTCATGATTGAAAACTTTAAAGGAAAACCAGTTGGTATCTCAGCTCTTGCAACATCCATTGCTGAAAATCCGGAAACCCTGGAAGAAGTATATGAACCATTTTTGATTCAGGAAGGGTTTATTATCCGTACTCCGAGAGGGCGAGAAGTTACTGATAAAGCTTACAAACATTTAAACATTACAAGACCTAAAAACCCGGGAGAGTTATTTTAATTCAAAGTTTAAGGTTTAAGGTTAATGAGAATTGATTAGTTTATGTTTATACCTAAATTATACAGAAGTGAAGATTACGATTTGATGAGAGAGATTATCAAAGAAAATTCTTTTGCTTTACTGATTTCTTCTGTCGGTAAGATACGGGCTACTCATTCTATGATGATGCTTAATGAAGATGATCCTGAAAATGCCTATATTGAAACTCATATTTCAAGAGCTAATCCCCAGGCCAAAGCCTTACAAAATGGTGATGAAGTTCTTTGTGACTTCTTAGGGGCTCATACTTATATATCCAGCAGTTGGTATGATCATATCAATGTTTCCACCTGGAATTATGAGGCAGTACAGATTCACGGAAAAGTTGAAATAATGAATCATGATGAGCTATATGCTCATTTAGATAAATTAACGTCCAAATATGAAAGTTTTCAGCAATGTCCCATGATGGTAAAAGATATGGGAAAGGAATTTGTGGAAAAGGAAATGAAGGGTGCGTTTGGGATTAAAGTTATTCCAACCGAAATATTTATCAAGCAAAAACTTTCTCAGAACAGAAAAGAGGATGATTTTGACAACATCATTACCCAACTTGAGCAATCTGATGATAACGCGAGAAAAATTGCGGAGAAAATGAAATTAATAAAGAAATAATCAAAATATACATATGAAGTTATATCCAATACAATGTGGAAAATTTAAACTGGACGGCGGTGCTATGTTCGGAGTCGTCCCGAAGAGTCTGTGGGAAAAAACGAACCCGGCAGACGAAAAAAACCTGATTGAGCTGGGGACACGTTCTCTGCTTATTGAAGATGGAAAAAAACTGATCCTGGTAGACTGTGGTCTTGGTAACAAACAGGATGATAAATTCTTCGGTCACTACTCTCTTTGGGGAGATGATACTCTTGATAAGAATCTTAAAAAATATGGCTTTATAAAGGAGGACATTACGGATGTATTCCTTACTCACCTTCACTTCGATCACTGTGGTGGAGCGATAGAATGGAATGACGATAAAACCGGATACAGACCTGCCTTTAAAAATGCTAATTTCTGGACGAATGAAAATCACTGGCAATGGGCAACAGAACCCAATGCAAGAGAAAAAGCAAGTTTCCTGAAGGAAAACATTATGCCAATGCAGGAAAGCGGACAACTTAACTATCTGCCACTTCCTACTACCGGAAACTACGGTTTCGCTCCTGATCTTAAAATGGACGTTATCTTTGTAGACGGACATACAGAAAAACAAATGCTTCCGGTCATCCAGTATCAGGAAAAAACTGTTGTTTTTGCGGCTGACCTTATTCCTACAGCAGGACATATCAACCCGGTGTATGTGATGGGATATGACACCAGGCCTCTTTTAACAATGGAAGAGAAAGCAAAGTTCCTGAAGCAATGTGTAGACAATGAATATTTACTGTTCTTTGAACACGATGCTCATCATGAGCTGGCAAGTCTTAAAATGACCGAAAAAGGAGTGAGACTTGATGAGACGTTTAGCTTTAATGATGTTTTTGGATATTAATTTTAATCATGGAAGAATTACATTCAGAAACACAGCAGACAGAGCCGGAACCAGCACCCAAGATCATTGGTTTAACAGGAGGAATAGGTTCTGGAAAAACCACAGTAGCGCGCTTTATAGAGGAATTCGGCTTTCCGGTTTATTATTCCGATGACAGAGCTAAAGCCATTGTTAATGAGAGTGAAGACCTGAAAACAAAAATCAAGGAACTTCTTGGCAAAGAATCTTATGATGAAAATGGGTTATATGACAGAAAATTTGTGGCTGATCAGGTTTTTAATAACAGAGATCTGCTTCAGCAATTGAATGAGATCATCCACCCCGCTGTAAGAATTGATTTTGAAAACTGGGTTAAGAAACAAAGCAAATATTTAGTTTTTAAAGAAACAGCTTTATTGTTTGAACTGAAACTTAACAGACAATGTTATAAGTCTCTTCTGGTAACAGCCGAGGATAATATCAGGATTAAAAGAGTAATGGACAGGGATAACAAAACTTATCGTGAGGTAGAAGCTGTCATGGAAAAACAGATGCCTGAAAGGGATAAAATAAAAATGGCAGATTGTATTATCTATAACAATACCAATCTCGAAGAATTAAAAGAACAAACTGAAAAAGTAGTTTTCAGTATCGAATAAATAAAAACTCGTTAGAAGCTTTTCTAACGAGTTTTTTTCTGCAAAAAAATAATTTCTGAGACATTATTCCAATGAGATAATTTAATAAAAAATAAGCCTCCAAAAATGGAGGCTTATTCTATGTGAAATTTAAATGACTTATTCTTTGATAAATTTCTTTTGGGTAGTATTACCGTTATCGTCGATATCAATTACATAAACACCGTTAATCAATCTGCTTACATTGATCTGGTTGTTTAGTAAGATACCGTCAGCAATTACCTGCCCAGCAGCATTGTAGATTTTGTATTTAGCTCTCTTGCTAACATTTTTCACAAACAATACTGAGCTTACCGGGTTAGGATAAATCATAACACTTGTCTGATCAATTGGATTAGCAACAGTCGGTTTAGAGATTCTTACCGTGTAATCCTCTACTTCTCCGTTTTTGAAGTCAGTACAGTTCACAGGGATACCGTCTCTAGACATCGCTACTCTCATCACTACATACTTATAATCTGTCATACTTACAAAAGCATCTGCAGGTACATTGAATTTACCTGAAACAGGGCTGTTTGAATTAGGTGAAGAAGTAAATACTCTTTCGTTGATGTCAAACTCTCCGTTTCTGTTGAAGTCAATCCAAACTGCGATTCCTTCATTGTAAGTAGTTCCTGTCCATTTTTTCTCAATGATGATCTCATTGTCAGTTGATCCCTGGATCATCTCGATAAATGTTTTAGGAACTCCAGTATAATCTGTATAAGTAGAAGCTCCGGATTCATTCTCCATTGTTTTCTTACCTGTAGGCTTCACAGTAACTTTAGAGATATGCTCTCCTGTAGAGTTTTCACCTTTCATCTTACAGTAGATTACTGTAGGTGTTGTAAAGTAGTAAGGAGGAGTATAGTTTCCTGGCGTACCGTTACAGATATTCACTACCTGCATTTCATATTTTGTTAATTCTGTAAGACCTGTCAATACAAGGTTATTAACTAATGATGGTACTTCTGTCCAACTTGGAATACCTACTTTTCTATATCTAAGAACATACGTTGCTCCCGGGAACGGATCCCACTGAATTGCCGCTGATGTAGGAAGCAATTGAGTAATTGTCAATCCTGGAGGCGGAATTTGGCATATTCTTTCTGTAGTAAATACTTTAGGGTTAGAATATGGATTCAATGTTGTTTCACCATTACACTGGTTAGCAATCTGTACTTCATAAGTTGTATATGGCTCTAAAGGAGTTGCACTTCCCAATACATAAGTATTTGCAGGAGCTGCTGGTAAACTTATAGTTGCCCATGTAGTAGTACCTACTTTTCTCCATCTCATTGTATACGTAGAGCTTGCTGCAAGCGGAGCCCATGTAATCAATGCTGTTGTTGGAGTAATGTTACTTACTGTTACATTTGGAGGAGTAGGATCACATCTTGTAGTGAATGTCTTGATTGGTGTTGCTGTTCCAACGATATCTCCACAAATTGCTGCTACCTCTACTTCATAAGTAGTTGCTGGTGTCAGTCCGGTGATTACTAACGGAAGGTTACCCAATTGTGCTGAAGCATATACTTGCGTCCAAGCTGTTGTTCCCTGAGCTCTGTATCTCACCACATAGCTCACTCCTGCTCCCGTGATGGTAACAGTAGCTGTTGTATGTGTAGTTGTAAATGTTGGAGCGTTAGGAGTTGCATTACTACAAGGTCTGATTCTTACTCTATAATCTTCCACTTCCCCATCCACTGCATTCTGGCACATTACTGGAGCATTTGTACGTTTTAATACAACTCTCATTGTAGTTGTCAATGGTCCTGTGTAAGAATTTGAAGGAACAGCAAAAGTAGCCGTTACCGGAGTAGTTGTATTGGCTGGAGAAATTAAAATTCTCTCGGCATCTGTAAACTGTCCGTTTCTGTCAAAGTCGATCCATGCTGTTACAGCATCGTTACCTGTGGCACCTGTCCAACCTTTCGCTACAGAGATTTTATTATTCTGAGAATCTACATCTAAAGTTATAAGCGTCTCCGGAGTAGTATAGCTGGTATAATTGGTTTGTACCGAAGTATTATTCATTGGTGGCACTCCAAGGTTCGAAGAGGTAACTGTTACATTCGAAATATGGTCATTTGTACCGGTACCTGTCATTTGACAGTAAGTCAATGGAGGTGTTGTGAATGTTACTGTTGATGAATAAGATCCTGTAGAACCGTTACAAGTTGTAGAAACCTGAACATCATAATTAGTCTGCTCTGTAAGACCAGTAATTCCATAGAAGTTCTGACCAGCAGGAACTGTAGCAGTTTGCCAAACCCCACTTGGAGAAACTCTCCATCTGATATTATAAGTAGCCCCTGCAGTAGCAACCCATGACACTGTTGCAGTAGTTGCCCCAATATTATTTACTGTAATATTTGTTGGAGGAGCTGTTGAACAAGGCTGAGCATCTACAAATTTTACTGCATAATCTTCTACTTCTCCCTGAGTGAATGTTCCACATGGATTAGCATTATCAAAATATCTCATTACTACACGCATACGGGTAGGAAGATTTCCTGTATACACGTTACCACTTGCCACCGTAGGTACTGCAAAAGTAGCTGTTACCGGTGTAGTTGTATTATAGGTTGTATTAAGAATTCTCTCGCTGGTTTCAAATGTTCCGTTTCTGTTAAAGTCTACCCATGCTGAAACTGCATATGAAGAAGGAGAACCCGGCCAGTATTTGTTTACAGAAATTTTATTATTTGCAGAACCTCTTTCAAAGATTACTACTCTTGTAGCATCCGCTGTATAATCTTTGTAATTGTCAGATCCGGAATTACTCATCATAATAGGAGTATTCGTAGGAGTAACAGTTACATTATTAATATATCCGCTTGTTGCAGTATTACTTGTAGGACCTGCTGTACAATAAGTAAGAGCAGGTGTTGTAAAGGTAACGGTTGGTGAGAATGCCCCTGTAGTACCTCCACAAACAGTAGCAACCTGTACATCATATGCAGTCTGCTCCAATAATCCCGTAAGTAATTGGTTACTGATTAATGGTGTATTTACTGCAATCTGTTGCCATGCTCCTGAAGGAGACACTCTGTATCTTACTATATAAGTAGCTCCTGTAGTAGATGTCCAAGTAACATTCGCTGAAGAAGGAGTTACGTTATTAACCATAATATTAGATGGCGGGGCTGTAGAACATCCTGCCAAATCGATCAGTTTCACAGCATAATCTTCAGTTTCACCATAATAGTAAGTTCCACAAGCACTAATAGGGCTGTATTCATTTAATACAACGCGCATTTTTGTAGTCAGGTTTCCTGTATATACACCACCTCCATTGGGTACTGTAAATGTAGCGGTAACCGGAGTAGTTGTGTTACTTGGTGAAGTAAGCACTCTTTCAGTTGCTTCAAAAACACCATTACGGTTAAAGTCAATCCAAACTCCTGTTAAGAAGCTATACTGAGTACCTGGCCAAGCTTTTGAAACTGAAACGGTAGCTGTACCTCCTCTTACCAAAGTAACTACTCTTGTAGGATCCGTACTGTAATCTGTATATCCACTCTGACCAGAGTTGCTGTACATAGACGGAGCACCTTGTGCATTAACAGAAACCTGATTGATATATCCGTCAATATAGGTACTTGTAGCACCGGAAGTACAATATGTAAGAGCCGGAGTTGTAAAGTTGACACTGGAAGAGAATGCTCCCTGTGTCCCTCCGCAGACAGTGGCTACCTGAACTTCATACTGAGTCTGCTCAGTTAATCCGGTAATAATCTGGTTTGCGACCATAGGAGTTGTAACATTGATTGTTGTCCAGGCTCCCCCAGAAACAGGTCTGTATCTTACCACATAAGTGGCACCCGAGGAAAGGTACCATCCTACATTAGCAGAAGTTGTTGTCAGGTTTGAAACTGTAATGTTGGTAGGTGGCGCCGTTGAACAAGCTGGAAGCGGGTGGCTTTCCAACTGTATTCTCGGAATATCTGCAAGCCTGTCTTTTGCAGAAGGCGGTGATGCAGGATCTGGATTTGTAGAATCCTCATAATAGATGATCCCACGGTTCGCTCCAGCATTATATGATCCCCAAGCCGTTCCTGGAGAAGATGCATAATCGGGAGTTTTTTCATTGACAGCAACCACAAGATTGTCTGTTCCATTCCATAAAAATGGTGTAGACAATTGAAGAGTTACCCAGCTTCCATTCGTTAAGTTAGGTAAAACTCCGTCAAACACCTGAGTCATAGAACTTACCGGAACCCAGTTTGTATTGGATGTAAAGCTATTCTGGGTTGTGTTTCCCATATATACCACCCAATCCTTATAAACAGCCTGAGAGGCTGCAACGGTGGTAGAATAAAACTTTATAGCTGTGATATAGTTCGACGTACCAATGGCAGTCGTAAGTTCCGCAGCTGTATAAATCTGCTGGGAATAACTATACCCATAATAGGAACGTATGGGGAGATACACAGAGGTACCAGTTCCTGTCCCGATCTGTCCTGCCTGAGCCGAGACTTTGGATGCAAAGCCTGTACAAATCAAACAGAGAAACAGAATTAAAGAGGTAAAGAATTTCTTCATAATGTTTTCATTATAATATTAATCACACAAATCTAATCATTTTTTATTATTAATTTATAAGTGCATTTATGTTTTTTTTATAAAAAAATAACAAATTCATCACTTATGCTCTAAATAAAGAAATCCCCGGGAGTTCCCGGGGATTTACTAATATTTAAAGGTTATCTTTATTTTTTGATAAATTTAGATTTGAACTGTTCAATTCCTTTATCATCTATTGTAATAATGTAACCACCTTTAACTAAAGCTGAAACATTAACCTTTCCATTATTGATATTTCCTCTATCTACTAATTGTCCGGCAGCACTATAGATCTTATAAGTTGCTTTATCTGAAACCTTAGTAATATTCAGAACATCAGTTGCAGGGTTTGGATAAATCTGAATGCCATTATTTTTAATAGTATTTTCAGAAGTAGCAAGGTTACCCGTAATAACTACGTTATAATCCTCAACCTCACCATCGAAAAGTTCTCCACAAACATAATCTGAAGGTAATGATAAACCAACGTTACCCCCTCCAGTTCCAGCACCTACATAGAATGCTACAACTCTCATTCTTAATGGCTGTCCTTCTACTGCATTCGCTGGAATTGTAACGTTTCCGCTTACTACAGTTGATGGCTGCGTTAATGTTACAGGATAATTCAATACTCTTTCTGAATCACTGAAAACACCATCTTTGTTAAAGTCTATAAATGCAGCTACCGTATCATAATCAGCACTACCGGAGTTCCCTACGGTAACAGACATAGGGTAAACATTCCCTTTTGTTAAGTTAATTTGAAGTGCTGTATTTGTTGTATAGTTTGTATATGTACTATTTACAGAAGTGTTATTTACATTCGCAAGTGTCACATTGGCAATATACTCATAGTCTGAACTTGTTGAAGCAGCTGCGCAGTAAGCAAGTGCAGGTGTACTGAAGTTTACGGATGCAGAATATGTTCCTACTGTAGTACCACAAACTAAAGCTACCTGAACTTCATACGTTGTACCATCAATTAAGTTACTTAAGTTGATTGAAGGAACTGCTGTATCAGCTTCAGTCCATACAGTTGTACCTACTTTTCTGTAACGTACTTTATAAGTTGCGCCTGTATAAGACATCCAAGATACACTTCCTGAAGACACTGTAATGTTACTTACAACAACGTTGGTTGGAGCAGCACTGCTACAAGCAGATAGAGGTGCAATACTTACAGGTCCTACCGCATAGAAAACATTTCCTATTGAAGAAACTCTTACTTTAATTGTCTGACCGTTCAATGAAGAAGGGAAAGTGAAGTTTTCAGATCCGTCATTAGGTGTTGATGCTGATAATACCGTCCAGGTTGTTCCGTTATCTGTAGTGTAATCAATTTTTACATTAGCAACATTATAAGGAGCTGCATTGGTATTGGCAACAATCCATTGAACTGGAGTTGGAGTATTCACATCAGCATATTGGTTAGCTAATCTGAAAGGACCATTATCTCCTACAACAATAGTCTGAACTTTAAAAGCAGATTGCTGTTGAGCTACATTGGAATTATTATCTCTTACCGTTAATGCAAAATTTGTAGTTCTTGCCGTAGTAGACACTGCCTCCCAAGTATTGTTTGCATTATTTAATACTCCGTTCATTACAGACGTAAATTTCGGGAAATATCTTGTTGGGCTTGCGTTTGGAGCAGCAGATCTGAATGAAGCTCCTGATGTTGTGTTTCCTAAGTTATATTTATCAATAGAAACCAAGGCATCATCTACCTCTTCCCAAGAATAAGTCATTGGGTCATTTTCAGGATCTGTAGCACTACCCGTCAAAGCAAAAGCAGTACCTTTTGGTATAGTATATGTTGGCAGATCAGCAATTACCGGTGGGTTATTGGTAATTGTAGTTTCTACGTCACAAGTTTTTGCAATTAAGTTTGCTTGTACCTGACCGATACTTGCTTTATGGAAATAAGGATCAGAGTTTTGCTGAACATCTGTATCAGGACCGGTAATACCAGCATATCCCATAATAGTAGTTCCAGAACCAGGTTCCATATTTACTCCACTTCCTTCAAGATTATGAGAGAAAGTATGATTAGCTCCTAACTGGTGACCCATCTCATGGGCTACATAGTCGATATCAAAGCTATCGCCTGATGGAATTCCATTCGCAGGAGAAGTAAATCCTGAACCTTTTCCTTTAGGAACTGAAGTTGTAGGATTAATACATACACATCCGATACATCCGGCGTTTCCTCCACCTCCAGATTTACCGAATAAGTGTCCGATATCATAGTTGGTATTTCCAACATTGGCTGTCAAAGCTGATTGTAACTGCGCGTTCCACGCTCCCTGTGCTCCGGTTGCAGCTGCAGAATATGGATCAGTAGCAGGATCAATATAAATTACATTAGGAAAGTTCTGTAAATTCAAATGCAATGCAAAGTCTTTCTCAAAAACTCCATTTACTCTGGTTAGAGTATTATTGATAGCAACAAGTGCAGGAGCTCTTTTCTGATCATCCGTAGCAGTAGCAGGTACACCAGCAAGTCCCATAAAGTATTGCGTATATTCACCCGTAACAGACATTGCCAGTCTCATTGTTCTGTATTTCTTATCAGAACTTTTGTTAAAAGTTGTCGGCTGATTAGTGAACGACTGTCCATTTTTTAATAAAGCATCTATTTCCTTCTTAGCAGCAGGAGATTCTTCTGTAGAACACAAGAAACCGTTCTTTTCCTTTTTTGATTTAGGATGAACAGCATATACTGTTTTATCTGCGGCTGTAGGGTCTATAAATTCATATTTATCTCCATGGATGATCATTGACTGAAAATCATTAGGAGCGATACTGAATCTTAAGTATTTGGTAGGGTCATCGACACTAGTTCCAACATAAGATCCTAATTCATACTTGTCTGCCAGTTCTTTTACAACTACTGGAAAACTATATACATTAAACCTTTCAATCTTCCCGCTCATTGTAGGAAGAGAAATTACTACAGGAGTGGAATTTGCTCCCATTTCCTGTGCATTCTTCAGCTGAGATCTTAGTAAGTTCAGGTCCAGTTTATAATACCCGTTACTTCTTACATTAGATTGATCTACTCTAAATCCTGTACTTCTTTTGTTATCGTCTCCTTTTTTAAGAGAGGTGGGTGTCCATTGGCCGAACACTGCTCCTCCTATAAAAGTAAACATTAAAGCAGTAAATACTTTTTTCATAAATTAAAACACAATTATAATTTCCGCCAAATATAGCTATTTTATAAATCACACAAATGAAATAACTTAATATTTTTTAATATTATACACCTAACAAACATATTCATTAAAAAAAATACAAATCAAATAATATGATTAATTTTATATTCTATATATTGTACAATTCAAGGATTATCATTTATAGAAATTATAAGTAACATTCATTAAAAAAAACACAAACTTTAGAACAATCTAAAGTTTGTGTTTTTTATATTTTAAACGCTAAGAGCAGTTATTTCTAGAACTTATAAGCAATATTCCATGCAAATCCCATATTAAACTTTGAGGAACTTTTTCCGAACCCGGGAACTATCATCGGAGAGATGTCATCCTGCTTGGTAGTGTATACCATATATCTTGGCTGAAGATTCACATCTATATAAAAATTAGAGCTGAATAACTGTACTCTACCTCCAATAGTTCCCTCCAGCCAAAAAGAAGACTGCGAGGATGAAGGAAATGCTTCAGAAGAATTACTTCCTCCAAATCCACGAACAGGAATCGCCATATATTCCTGATTATAGAATGATCCTGCCACTTTTCCTCCGGCATAAAATCCGTTGAATTCATTTTCAGCATCTTTTGCCAGCATATAGAACGCACCTAACTTTACGAAAGGTCCGTTTGCCTTAGCATCATAGCCATTTTTCTGATATACGTTTTTCTCAAAACCTGCTTCTGCAATAGCATGAACATTTCCTTTGATCTTGGAGGAAATAAATCCCTGATACAGTTTTCTATCTGAAAAAAATCCGGCTCCGGTATTCAATACATCAAGGCCAACCATAAAATTAGGTTCATATTTTTCCTGAACCTTCTTCTCTGCTTCCTTTTTTTTGTCTTGTGCCCAGCTTATTATTCCAAATAAACTAAAAAGAAAGGTAAAGATTAGTCTTGTCTTCATTTTCTATTTGATTTTGTCCGACCTCCACTTTCTGAACTGGATCCGGAGTTACTAATTCTGAAGTTAAATTCTCGTAATACTTTTTGATTCCGCATCCGGGAGATACATAGGTTGACTTCGTTGTATAATTAATTCTTACTTTAGATTCCTTCCCCTTTTTAGTAAGTTTAAAATAAACGTCTGTATAAGGTGAATTGTCTACCCGTAGAGGAATTAACCTTGAATCAGTCTTTACAGCGACTCCGAGATCTACCTTTCCTGCACCATAATCTACTGCAACATAGAGTGAATCCAGAGTAGTCTCTTTTCCACTATCCTTATCTCTGTAGACCACCTTCAGTCTGGGAGTTCCTTCTCCGCTTTCACAAATATCATCGTCACCCCCACAGGAAACAAGCATTCCTAAAAAGCAGATCGCTATAAGAAATTTAAAGTACTTCATATTAAGATTTGAAATTCAAATTTAAATAAATTTATTTTTTAATCAGTAATGCAATGTTCTCAACATGGTGTGTTTGTGGGAACATATCTACTGGTAAGATCTTTACTAAAATATAATGGTCTTTCATTAAAGCAAGATCTCTTGCCTGTGTAGCAGAGTTACAGCTTACATAAACTACTTTTTCCGGTGAAAGCTTAAGAATCTGCTCTACAACCTTCTGGTGCATCCCGTCTCTTGGTGGATCTGTGATTAATACATCTGCTTTAGGGTGGCTGGCCATGAATTCATCATTGAAAATGTCTTTCATATCTCCACAATAGAACGTTGTATTTGTTAAACCGTTCAATGCTGCATGCTCTATTGCTGCATCTATTGCTTCCTGTACAGATTCTATTCCGATTACCTGTTTTGCATTTCTCGCTACATACTGAGCAATTGTTCCTGTTCCTGTATAAAGGTCATATACTACTTCATCACCTTTTAGGTCTGCAAACTCCAGTGTTTTTCTGTATAATTCTAGCGCTTGTTTGTAATTGGTCTGGAAGAATGATTTCGGTCCAATCTTAAACTTCAGCCCATCCATTTCTTCCATAAGATACCCTTCTCCGAAATATACGTTGATATTTAAATCATAGATAGAGTCATTCTGTTTAGGATTAATGGCATATACCAATGTTTTAATCTGTGGGAATTTTTCTAATAAGAATTCAAAAAGTTTCTCTCTGTTTTCTTTTTCTTCTCTGTAAAGCTGGAAAAGAACCATCCATTCTCCTTTGGAGTTCTGTCTCATCATTAAAGTTCTTAAGAATCCTTCCTGATTTCTCACATCAAAAAAGTCAAGGCCAGTATTAACGCCATATTCTTTTACAGCCAGTCTAATGGCATTGGAAGGATCTTCTTGAAGGAAACACTCCTTCAAATCAAGAATCTTGCTCCACATTCCCGGAATATGAAAACCTAAGGCATCTTTGCTCCCGAAATTTTCTTCGGAGCTTATTTCATATTGAGTAAGCCATCTCGCATTGGAGAAGGAAAACTCCATTTTATTTCTGTAAAAATATTGTTCTTCAGATCCTAGAATCGGAACCGTTTCAAAGTCATCAATTCCTCCGATCCTTTTGATATTATTATAGACTTCTTCCTGTTTAAAATCAAGCTGTTTTTCATAGCTCATATTCTGCCACTTGCATCCTCCGCAAGTACCAAAATGAATACATTTAGGCTCAACTCTGTACGGTGATTTTTCAAGTACTTCAATGGCTTCGCCTTCATAGTATTTAGACTTTGCTTTTTTCACTCTCACATTCACAATATCACCTGGAATTGCGCCTGTTACCATTACCGTTTTACCTTCCTCTGTTTTTCCTATTGCCACGCCTTTTGCTCCGGCTGTCAACAATTTTATATTTTCAAGAGTTAGATCTCTTTTTTTCTTCCTACTCATTCTAAAATTTTCTATTTTCCTAATGGGAACTTTTACGTTCCGGTTTGCAAAAATACAATAAAAAAAACCTTATCCGAAGATAAGGTTTCTATACTGTGTTAAAGTTTATTATTTTGTTGGAGCCGGCTGTGGATTTGCTGGCTGTGGCGCTTGTTGCATTGCAGATGGATCAAGCTGTAATTGTGGCTGCATTTGTGCATTTGGATCTACCTTCGGAGCTGAAAGACCTGTTTGTTTATCCAAAATAGTCACTAGTTCCTGCTCACCAAGGTTTACGAAAGATCTGCTGGCAATTTTACCATCTTTATCGATAATGACAAAGCAAGGTAACTTGAACCCGTATACTCCATATTTCTTAGCGATGTCAGAGTTCAATCCTCCTTCTCCATAAACATTCACTCCCTGAATTCCTTTTAATAAAGAATTGCTTGTCTTAATGAATTGATCTTTTGTATCGTCTACGTTTACAAATACAAAATTCATTTTAGACTTATAAAAGTTTACCACTTCTTTTAATACAGGTACTGTAGCTTCGCTAATGTAAGGATTCCATGAAGCATAGAAGAACAACATATAAGGTTTTCCTTTGTTTTCAGAAAGTTTATATGTTTTTCCGTCTTGTTTTGCTAACGCTGCTTCAGGAGCTGTCTCTCCGATTTTAAGTCCTGTAATAGCTACCTGCATTTTTAAAAGGTCACTTTTAATCGTAGCATCTTTAATATCTGAATCGATGATCTTTTTAATCTTGTCAATATTGGCAGCTGGAGTTGTTGGATGAATATCAGCCTGAGCCATTACAAATGCAAGAAGATAATCTTTTGCAGTTTGAGATAAATCTTTTTTTGTTTTTAAATACTGGGCGAACATCTCAGAAGTTGTAATCCCTGTTTTTCCTTTGCTGTTTGCTTCAGCATATTTCTGGAAATCAGGAGTCATTTTTACAAGAAGATATTGTCTGTAAAGAGGAATAGTTTTTACCATTCCATCTTTGTCTGTTTCCAGCTGAGTTTCGTAATCTTTGAAGGCCTTAGAAGCTTTGAAAGATGGGTTCCCTGACATTGGACCATGAGACATTTCATAGTTGGCAAGCAAGTTAAGAATGGTTACTTTCACATCGTTTTTCTTCCATTCCAAAAGTCCTTTGCTTGGATTATTTTTCTTGGCAAGGTCATCTACATTTTTATTAATATCTGCTTCAATTTTATGCATACCTTTCAAAAATGCAGCTTCGTCACCACCCATTAATACAGGTAAATTAACTTTACCTCCATAGTCTGCCAAGAACTTCATACTTGCCGTAAGGAAGTCATTATTCTTTTTAGCATCTCCGGTAATCACATATTCATTTGGGAAAGTAGCTCCGTTTCCTGAGATATTTACTTTTTGGCCACCTTCAAGATAAATCAGGCTTTGTCTGCCCGCGTAATTGATTACGTACATTCCATCTTTAGGAGCGTCAAAATTCCCTGAAAAGTTTCCGTCTTTATCAAGACCTATATTAATCAAAGGCAGGGTTCCTACTCCTGAAGCTTCTACAAATTCAATTCTTTCTAATGGTGAGCTTCCGGTAATTTTTCCTTTTACTTCTACTTTTTTTGAACAAGACATCACAAAGAATGTGATGATAAACAATAAAAGATATTTTTTCATTTCAATTTTTAATATTACACAAAAATACGCTTTTTAGGGCTTGCTAATTCACACTAATTATTTTTTTTAAAAATTTTATTATTACCATTAAAAAGAGATATTCCAATTATTGGAAATCATCTTTTTGGAGGTAAAAAGTATTTGAAAGTTTTTTCAGAAAACGATTCAATTACCTTCCAAATATATACTTAATAAATAAAGAATAACGAAGATCAGTTAATAAGTTAACAAACTTTAACAGGGTTAACTTTTCCATAAAAAAATCGCCTCCAAAAATGAAGACGATTTTCTATGTATTTGAATCAATTCTATCCTTGATCTACAAGAGCAGCCATGTATTCTCTGTTCATTCTCGCAATGTTTTCAAGAGAAATACCTTTAGGGCATTCTACCTCACATGCTCCGGTATTTGAACAGTTTCCGAATCCTTCTTCGTCCATAGCTTTCACCATGTTCAGAACTCTTCTCTTAGCTTCTACTCTACCTTGTGGAAGTAATGCGTACTGAGAAACTTTTGCTCCAACGAATAACATTGCAGACCCGTTTTTACATGTAGCTACACAAGCTCCACATCCGATACAAGCTGCAGCATCCATTGCTTTATCTGCATCTTCTTTGGGAACAGGGATAGCGTTAGCGTCCAGTGTATTACCGGAAGTGTTCACAGAAATGAATCCTCCTGCTGCCATTACTCTGTCGAATGCGCTTCTGTCTACCATCAAATCTTTGATTACAGGGAAAGCAGCACTTCTCCAAGGTTCAATAACGATCGTCTCACCATCTTTGAACATTCTCATGTGAAGCTGACAAGTTGTAATACCTGTATCAGGTCCGTGAGCTCTACCATTGATGTAAAGAGAACACATACCGCAGATTCCCTCACGACAGTCGTGGTCGAAAGCGATTGGTTCTTTTCCTTCGTTAATTAAATTTTCGTTCAGGATATCTAACATCTCTAAAAATGAAGAGTCTGTAGATACATCTGATATTTTATAGGTCTCAAACTGACCTTTAGTTTTACTATTTTTTTGTCTCCAAATTTTCAGCGTAAGATGTAAGCCTTTTTTTGCACTCATAATGTTATATTTATAGGTTGGAGATTATTTATAACTTCTAGTTTTAACCTCGATGTTCTCGTAGATCAGTTCTTCTTTATGCAACACTTCCGCGTTGATATCGTCTCCCTGATATTCCCAAGCTCCGACGTATTTGTAGTTTACGTCGTCTCTTTCCGCTTCTCCGTCCGGAGTTGAATGGTCTTCACGGAAATGTCCACCACAAGATTCGTTTCTGTGCAGTGCATCGATAGCCATTAATTGTCCAAGTTCAAGGAAGTCTGCTACTCTGAATGCTTTTTCAAGCTCAGTGTTCATTCCTTCTCCTTCTCCCGGAACTTTTACGTTTTTCCAGAAATTGTTTCTTACTTCTTCAATTTCCTTGATCGCTTCTCTTAACCCTTCAGGAGTTCTTCCCATTCCTACTTTATTCCACATAATGTTTCCTAACTGCTTGTGGAAATAGTCAACAGAATGAGTTCCTTTATTGTTTAAGAAGAAATTAATTTTCTCTTTAATTCCTTTTTCAGCCTCGTCAAATGCTGCTGAATTGGTAGGAATAGCTCCTGTTCTGATATCTGCAGAAAGGTAATCTGCAATCGTGTAAGGAAGTACAAAATACCCATCAGCAAGACCCTGCATCAATGCAGAAGCCCCCAGTCTGTTTGCCCCGTGATCTGAGAAGTTAGCCTCACCGATTACGAAACATCCAGGGATCGTAGACTGAAGATTATAATCAACCCAAACACCACCCATTGTATAGTGAACTGCAGGATAGATCTTCATTGGAGTTTTGTAAGGATCATCAGCGGTAATTTTTTCGTACATTACGAATAGGTTACCATACTTCTCCTCAACCCACTTCTTACCAAGATCATAGATCTGCTGATCTGTAGGGTTATGAATATGTTTTTCGATAGCGGCTTCTTTACCTTTTTTCATGATCTCTGTAGAGAAATCAAGGTAAACACCTTCTTTAGTATCATTATTTTCAATTCCGTATCCGGCATCACATCTTTCCTTAGCAGCTCTTGAAGCAACGTCTCTAGGTACAAGGTTACCGAATGCAGGATATCTTCTTTCCAGATAATAATCTCTATCTTCTTCTTTAATATTTTCAGGTCTTAATTTACCTTCTCTGATCGCTACTGAATCTTCAATTTTCTTAGGAACCCAGATTCTTCCTGAGTTTCTTAATGATTCAGACATCAAAGTCAGTTTAGACTGCTGTGTTCCGTGAACAGGAATACAAGTAGGGTGAATCTGTACGTAGCATGGGTTTGCGAAGTAAGCTCCTTTCTTGTGGATTTTCCACGCAGCAGAAACGTTAGATCCCATTGCATTGGTAGAAAGGAAATATACGTTTCCGTATCCTCCTGAAGCAATTACCACTGCGTGAGCAGAGTGTCTTTCAATTTCTCCTGTTACAAGGTTTCTTGCAATAATTCCTCTTGCTTTTCCGTCAACAATAACAAGATCCAACATCTCATGACGGTTGTACATCTTGATTCTTCCTTTACCGATCTGACGGCTCATTGCAGAATAAGCACCTAATAATAACTGCTGTCCGGTTTGTCCTTTTGCGTAGAAAGTTCTTTTTACCTGAACCCCACCAAATGAACGGTTATCCAACTGACCACCGTAATCTCTTCCGAAAGGAACCCCTTGGGAAACGCACTGGTCAATAATATTTGCAGAAACTTCAGCTAATCTGTAAACGTTAGCTTCTCTTGCTCTATAGTCACCACCTTTGATGGTATCGTAGAATAATCTGTAAGTAGAGTCACCATCTCCCTGGTAATTCTTAGCTGCGTTGATCCCTCCCTGAGCTGCAATCGAGTGAGCTCTTCTTGGAGAATCCTGGTAGCAGAATGCTTTTACGTTGTATCCTTGCTCAGCTAATGTAGCTGCAGCAGAACCTCCTGCCAAACCTGTACCTACAACAATAATATCAATCTTATCTCTGTTGTTTGGTGCAACAAGGTTCATATGGTCTTTATGATTTTTCCACTTGTCTTTAAGAGGACCCGCTGGAATTCTTGAATCTAATTTACTCATATTAGTATATTGATATTATTGAGTTATAAAATGGAAAACTGCAACGATGATAAATCCTGCTGGGATAAGGATTGAATACCATGTCCCGAAAGCTTTGATCACCGGTGTATATTTTGGATGTCTGGCACCGATAGACTGGAATGAAGACTGGAATCCGTGAGCTAAGTGTAATCCTAACAAAACAAAAGAGATTACATACAAAGCTACTCTCCAAAGGTCAGCAAACTTTTCATGAAGCTCAGGCCAGAAACGTTCTGCATCAGGAGTCAATCCCTCTACATACTTGTAATTCATTTCGTGTAGCCAGAAATCATATAAGTGAAGCGCCAAGAAAGCTAAAATAACAGCTCCTGAAATAATCATATTTCTGGACATCCATGAAGAATTCACTGATGCATTGTTTGCTGCATACTTTACCGGACGCGCTTTATTATTCTTGATCTCAAGCACAAATCCCATTACAAAATGGAAAATTACTGCAAAACCAAGAATAGGCTGCATTAAGAACTGCACAAAAGGATTATAGCCCATAAAGTCAGATGCTGTATTGAATGCATCCTTGTTTAGAACTGATAACAAATTGGTTGTCAAATGCAGTATAAGAAAAATCAGCAAAAATAGAGCTGATAATGCCATAGCGTATTTTCTACCTATCGTAGAACTCGTTAAACCTGCCATATAAGTTTAAATTTGAATTTCCACAAAATTAAGAAAGTTTAACAATATCGAAAAGTGAGAAATCTCACAAATAGACAGTTTGTAATCTTTCTAAATAAGATTTTCACCCATTATAAATACAGGAAAATGGCTAAATTCAGAACCATCATTTCAGATCATAAATCTTATTCCTGAAAACTACTTTTTGAATGGAGGGTGACAAGGTTTTTATCTCAAAATGATCTACTCTTCTGGAAGCACAATATGGATTGACTATATACTGTAAAATCTTCGTCTTATTTTTCATATCCGAAATCCAGAAACAGACTCGGTCACCATTTTTCACTGAAAAAATTTTGTTTCTGTTAAAATGATGAACCAATATCTCTTCCTTCCGATTTTCAAAAGCTGTGATTCCGTTTCTTATCATGAGAAATAGTATTGCTGCCATCATCAGCCTCATCGTGTTTTTCGCATTGAATTTCAGTATCGCTGCTCTTAGTAAATAGACAAACATTGATACGGATATCACTTCTACCCCATTCATTGGAATATTTTCAAAGAACAGCACATCCACTTCAGCAAACCAATGGATCACCTTCAGTAAAACCTGAATAATCTCATCATACAGACCATTTATAAGTTCAAAATCAATCCCAAAAGAAATAAGAACTGTTATTAAAAAAGAGAAAATAATAATTAATTCAGAAAAAGGAACAATAACAAAATTGGCAAGGATTGATATCAATGAAAACTGATGAAAATAATACAACACCAGAGGTAGAGTTACCAACTGTGCGGATAAAGATATTGTAATTGTGTTAAACAAGAGTTTTTTAATATAATTATCCTGTTTTGGGAAGTATTTCAACAAAGGCTGATTCAGCCAATAAATGCCTAAAACAGCCGAAAAGCTGAGCTGAAAACCTACATCAAAAATCTGTTGCGTATCTCCGATTAGAATAAAAAAAGCAGACAGGGCCAGTGAGTGAAGCAAATCCGTCTTTCGCTGAAGCAAAACAAAAATGAAATAAACACTCAGCATAATGCAAGATCGTAATACTGAATTCCCAAATCCAATAAAAGCGGCGAACAACCAGATAAAAATCAAACTAAAAATAGCAGCATATTTTCTGAATTGTAAAGGAGCAAACCGAATCAGAAAAAAATAGAATATCCCAAAAACAACCACAATATGAGTTCCGGAAATAGCAAGAAAATGAACCAGCCCTGATCTATTGAAATCTCTAACAGTACCCGTGTCAATCTCTGTTCGGTCTGCCAGAATAATACCTTTTAGAAATTCTTTAGTTTTCTCAGAAATTTCTGTTTTATCTATTTTGTTAAGAACCTCAAACCTATACTGCCTAAGCTGATCTGCCCACTTTAAATCATTCCGTTCTGCAGATATAATTTCTTTTGAAAGATAAACCTGGTAATCAATATGTTTTCTTTTCAGATATTGAGCATAATCAAATTGAAAATCATACGATGGAACCTGAGGTTGTGTAATGTAAGCCTCAGCTTTGTAGTAATGAATAAAATCCAGCTCTTTACTCTCTTTTGGAACATAAAAAATTGAATTGAAACATGCATTATCTGACTGTGCAATGCCTTCATATTTTCTATATTTTTCCGAAGAATTTAATTTCTGAGAGATCTTAAATGAAATCGTTTCATGCTTCTTCACCAAATGCTTACCAACTAGTGAAGAAGTGTTATAGAAATGAAGAACAATTCCTGCTCCGAACAGCAGAAGCATCAGGAAAACTGTTTTGGTTTTATGCAGAAGATAAGAATGAAAGCAGATTAAAATCAACAATATTGAGCAGGTCATTCCAACTCCACCAACAATGGTCTCTGGCAATACCATTTTATCCTGAAAAAGAATTCCAAGAATAAAGCATATTGCCAGAATAAGAAGAGGCTGTTTGTTCAAAATCCATTAATTATCCTTTTAAAATAGGCAATGAATGGGAAATTCATGATCTCTTTAAAAACTAAATAAGCGTTCTGTCATCATTAAAAATGTTAACAGAACGCTTAATTTTTTTTCCTAAAAATTAGGATTAAAAGTATATTATCTCTTTTTCAAAAATTTATCCGTCAAACGCTTCGTTTCTTTGATATAAAATAAAGGATCTTTCCCATAATCTTCATATTTGAAATCACCGGCTTTTTTAGGAACAGCAGGCTCTATTTGTGTTCCTTCATGCCATTCGTTGAATGATGTAATGCCAATGAACTCCGGATTTACTTTAATAGCAGCATCAAACATTTTCTCATAATATTTTCCATTGTCTCTGCTTTTGAAGTTCGCTTCATTCCATGGACGAATTCTCGTATCGGAATAACCAGGACCCACACAAGGAATAAAAATAAGATGGTGATCTTTAGCGAAGTTTGCCATAAAATCCCAATTCGAAGTTGTACTTCCGTATACAAATCCTTCGCTGGCAAAATAGGTATAGAAACCATCGAAGCCTGCCGAATCAAAAAATTCAGCATCATCTTTCTCAACCCAAAGTCCGATATAAAGGGCATCTAAATCTGTATTTCTGACTGTTTTTTCTCCATTTGCGGATAGTATTTTCACCCATTCTTCTTTAGGTATTTTATAGCTATCATAGACATAAAACAGAGGTTTCCCTTCTTTTTTATAGAATGCATGATGATTAGAATACGTTTTTACCAGATAAGAAAGCTGCTCTTTTAATTCTGAAGTGTTTTTATAAAATGGCTCAATGTGAAATGCTATTTTTAAATCATACCGATCTGCAATATCCAGATATTTGATAAGGCTTTTATCCGTAAACGAATCTTTTCCCAGCCAACTTACGACAACCACTCCTGCTCCTGAGTCTTTGATCATTTTCATATGCTGCTCGATGGTTTTCGCATCGTTGGAACTGTAATTGCCAAGAGCCGGATAAAAATTAGCTCCGATATCATCTCCTCCTTTATGATGTCCCAGATTGTTCCACTTCGGATTGCTCCAGTGAGGAAGGATCTCATGATTCCAATGCTGATACTCTCCATCTGTTGCAGGATTGGCGTACCAGCCGTAATAAAATATCTGGACTTTATCTCTTACACTGCTCTGCTGGGCAAAACTGTTTGTGAAAAACAAAGTAAAAGTCAGTAACAACAGAAAACGGTTACAATAATTCATAGTTAAAAAGTAGATTAATAATCAGAAACTCAATACAAACTACACTTTCAATATCACCTCAGCAGCATGATCGCTGGCTCCTTTTCCGCCAAGCTTTTCTCTGAGAAGATGATAGTCATTCAGAACCTGTTCCCTTCTCTCTCCTGACAAAATTTTATTGAGCTCTTCAACCAGATTTTTGGTATTGAGATCATTTTGAATCAATTCTTTCACCACTTCTCTGTCCATAATCAGATTAACCAGAGAAATATAATTGATATTTTTCACCAATCTTTTAGCAATAGCATAGGAAATTTTACTTCCACGATAGCAAACTACTTCAGGTATATTCAACAAAGCGGTTTCCAACGTAGCTGTTCCGGAAGTCACCAAAGCCGCTTTTGAACATCTTAGCAGATCATAGGTTTTATTAGAAACAAAATGAACATTATCATCTACATATTTCTGATAAAATTCTTTTGGAAGACTTGGCGCACCGGCAATCACAAACTGATAGTTTTGGAACTGCGGTCTTACGGAAAGCATTATTTCAAGCATCTTTTCTACTTCCTGTTCTCTGGAACCAGGAAGCAATGCAATGATTTCTTTTTCATTCAAGCCATGCTCCGATTTGAAACGTTCAATACTTATTTCCTCAAGGTCTGAAATAGCATCCAGCAAAGGATGACCTACAAAATGGGAGTGAACTCCATGTTTTCTATAAAAGTCTTCTTCAAATGGAAGGATGACCATCATTTCATCCACATATTTTCTAATAATCTCTACTCGGCCTTCTTTCCAAGCCCAAAGCTGGGGAGAAATATAATAAACGACTTTGATTCCCAATTCCTTGGCAAATCTGGCAATTCTCAGATTAAATCCAGGATAATCCACCAGGATCAAAACATCAGGTCT
Organism: Chryseobacterium sp. AG363; assembly: GCF_003610675.1. Taxonomy (NCBI): domain Bacteria; kingdom Pseudomonadati; phylum Bacteroidota; class Flavobacteriia; order Flavobacteriales; family Weeksellaceae; genus Chryseobacterium; species Chryseobacterium sp. AG363. The sequence continues at coordinate 151,219 of NZ_RAQF01000004.1, read as the reverse complement.
GTTCTTCTGAATATCCTCTTTACAGAATTTAATATTATTCAGAATAGTACGGAGATTCATCACCACTTCCAGAAATCCCATAAAAGCAAGATCACGGTAATGCTTCACCAACGTTCCGCCCTGAGCTTTCATCAGGTCGCCACCCCAAAATCTGAATTCCGCTTGGGGATCCTTGTGTTTTATGGCTTTCATCAGATTGCTTCCATGTAAATCGCCGGAAGCTTCTCCTGCAATAATATAATACTTCATTTCTATAGTAAGGATAGAGAACAAATTAAGACAGATATGATCTTAATTCGTAAATTTGTTCAAAGATAATGATAAAAAATGTCAGAAGAATTTGAAATCCGGAATAAAGTTGCAGAAAGCGGCCTTATCAATTTTGACCTTACCACTTTACTGCCAAAAGGGGAAAGAAAAGGTATAGACCTTAAAGATTTCCTTTTTCAGGAATTGATCCTGAAAGAAAAAGATTTCCGCGAAAAGGTAGATGCTATCGATACGGAAAAATATAAAGACGCTTACGTATATATTTACAATTCTGTAGACACTATTATTCCTCTATGGGCTTATTTTGTTTTAACAGCAAAAATCACCGATGTAGCAAAGAAAGTAGTTTTTGGAAACCGCGAGGATCTGGAAGTTATTTTAATGCATAATGCCATCCAGACTCATGATTTTGAAGAAATGAGAGGAAAAAGAGTACTGGTGAAAGGATGTTCAGATAAAGAAATTCCTGAAAATGCTTATATCGAATTGGTAGAACAGCTAAAGCCTATTGTAAAATCTCTGATGTTCGGAGAAGCGTGTTCAAACGTTCCTATCATTAAAAACTAAGGTCTTCTGAAACACGCTCAGAAACTTTAACAATAATTATGAAGGGCGGTGATTTTGTGAGGCATATTTTTTGATAACTTTGGTGTACTTAATACTAAATAAACACAAAAAATGAGTTTAATTGACCTACTTACAGGGAACACAGGCAATCAGGTTGCTGAACAGGCTGAAAACAAATTCGGAATCAGTAAAAACCAGGTAATTGCCCTGTTAGCTGTTGCTACCCCTCTTATCATTTCTTATCTTAGAAATAAATCTCAGGATGCTAAAGAAGCAGAAGCTTTAAATAATGCTTTAGATAAAGACCACAACGGAAGTATTTTAAATGATGCTTCACAAATTGAAGCAAGACAGGCTGAAGGAGGATCTATTCTTGATCATATCTTCGGTGGGCAAAAAAGCACCGTTGAAAACCAACTGTCACAGAACACAGGAATTTCAATAGACAAAATTGGTCCTATCCTTGCGATGCTGGCACCAGTAGTAATGGGTTACATCGGACAGCAGAAACAACAGAGCAACGTAGGAGCAGGCGGCCTGGGAGATCTTTTAGGAGGGATCCTTGGTAATGCTTCCAATCAGGCACAAGCTCAGCAGTCTAATCCTTTGAATGACATTCTTGGAAGTGTTTTAGGAGGTGGCGGACAATCACAATCATCAGGAAATCCACTGAACGATATACTGGGAAGTGTATTGGGTGGTGGTGGAAACCAACAACAAGGCGGCGGCGGTTTAGGCAGCATCCTTGGTAATATTTTGGGAGGTAAATAATTAATTTAATTTTCATAAAAAAGACCGGAGATATGATCTTCGGTCTTTTTATTTTTGATTACTTTTTAGATTTTTCTTCAGAAGCTGCAAAAGATTTTGAGGCTTTTTTAGGTCTTCTTTTACCATAACTTCCTGAATTGATTTTCCCTCTTCTAGATTTTTTGTCTCCTTTTCCCATAGTATTATGTATTTGTTGTACCACGAATTTAGAAAATACAATACTAAAATCCAATTAATGAAGCTGTTAAAGTTTTATAAATTAGGGAGGAAAGCTGGAGAATTCCATCACCCACGCTTTCTACACTTTTATTGTCTTCCATTTTCCTTTTTTAAATAAGATAAAGGCAACAATGGTAATCAATGTTTCTGCGGCTGGAATTGATATAAAAACTCCTTTGGGTCCCAAGTCAAGATATTTTGATAAAAAATAGGCCAGCGGAATCTGAAACAGCCAGAAACCAAAAAGATTAACCCAGGTAGGGGTCCATGTATCACCAGCTCCATTAAAGGCATTGATCATCACCATCCCGATTCCATAGAAAATAAATCCTATACTCATAATCTGAAGTGCATTTTTAGCAAAATCTTTAATCGCCATTTCCTGAGTAAAAAAACTAACTAAAAAGTTCCCCATAAAAAGGAAAATTAAACTTACCACCAGCATAAAAATGACATTATATTTCACGGTTTTCATCACCGACTGTTCTGCTCTCAGCATTTCATTTGCTCCCATATTCTGTCCTACCAAAGTGGATGCTGCATTACTCAATCCCCAGGCTGGAAGCATAAAGAACATCATCAGTCTTAAAGCAGTCTGATAACCAGCCGATGCATTCTCTCCTCCTGTAGTTGCTACAAGTTCTGCAAGGAAAATCCAGCTGCATGAGGCAATGACAAACTGAAAAATTCCGGGAGTTGCAATTTTTATAATGGATTTGATTAATGAATAATTCGGCTTAAAATAAGGAAGTTTAATTCTTATCTGAGTATCCGCAACCAAAAGATGATACAGCTGATAAATTACTCCAATACTACGTCCTATTGTTGTTGCCAAAGCAGCTCCCGTTAGTCCCAAAGCAGGAGCAGGCCCAAGGCCTTTTATCAGAATCGGACAGAGAATGATATTCGCAATATTCGCGATCCATAAACTTTTCATAGCAATCATAGCATTTCCGGCCCCTCTGAAAATCCCATTAATTAAAAATAAAAGCATAATAATCGTGCTGCTTCCCATCATAATTCTGGTAAAATTCTTTCCATAAGCAACCGCTTCCGGTTTTGAGCCCATCAGAATCAGAATTTCTTCAGCATAAATTACTCCAAGCAAACTTAAAATAAAAGTAATCGCAAAGGAAACGAGTAATACCTGTGCTGCGCTTCTGGAAGCCTGTTCCGGATTTTTTTCACCAATTCTCCTCGCTACCAAAGCTGTGGCCGCCATACTCATCCCAATGGCAATAGAATACATTATCGAAAGTACAGATTCGGTAAGCCCTACCGTTTGAATCGCAAAACCGCTTTCTTTCAGATGGCCGACAAAATAAAGATCCACAAGAGCAAATACAGATTCCATAGCCATTTCCAGCATCATGGGAATGGCTAAAAGCAGCACAGCACTTCTGATATTCACTTTCGTAAAATCAGTTTCTTCACCACTGAATGCTTTTTTCAAAAATTCAATATATTTTGTCATTTCGCAATTAATATTTTATGTAATCCCAAAAATACAAATCCAATTATTAGAAAAACTTAGCAATTGGTAATAAAATTTAATTTAGATTTGTATATTCTTAAAAATTATCCTTATGAAAAAAATAATCTCTACTACTTTTCTATTTGGAATGTTACTGTCCGGCAGCATGTTCTCTGCCCAGAAGATGAGTCAGGAAAAGATGAAAGCCATTTATTCTGATGATATAGCAACATTTAAAAAACAGTTTGCTCCGGGAGATTACAACAAATGTTTTCTTGTGGGAGATATACTTTATTCACCCCTTGGCTTCAGTGTAATGTCTGACAGAAAGAATATTATCAACTTCCTTTTGGACAATAAGGCAAATGTGAATAAAAAATGTCAGAATAAAACACCTCTTGAAGTAGCTGATGAAACAAAAGGCAGTGAGGATGTAAAGAGAATTCTGATCGCAAAAGGTGGTAACAGAATTTAAAAAAATCCAAAAACAATATATGAAACTTCCGAAAGGGAGTTTTTTTTATTTATAAAACCTGCAAAAATCTTATCTTTGCCAACGAAAAATTCAAGGTTCGGAATTGAACCTTAAACATTGAACTTTAAACAAATAATTATGTTTCGATCACACACCAACGGAGAGCTATCTCTGAAAAATCTGAATGAAGAAGTTACACTATCAGGATGGGTACAGACTATCCGTGATAAAGGATTTATGATTTGGGTAGATCTTCGAGATCGTTACGGAATTACCCAGCTGGTTTTTGACCAGGACCGCTCTTCTGCTCAATTGATGGAGGAAGCTAAAAAACTGGGCCGTGAATTTGTGATTCAGGCTACCGGAAGAGTTATTGAAAGAGTAAGCAAAAACCCTAATATTCCAACCGGGGAAATTGAAATTCTGGTAGAAAAACTGACTATTCTGAACGATTCTCAGCTTCCACCTTTCACCATTGAGGATGAAACGGATGGTGGTGAAGAATTAAGAATGAAATACCGTTATCTGGATATCAGAAGAAATCCGGTAAAAGATAAGCTGATCTTCCGCCACAAAATGGCACAGAAAGTAAGAAATTATTTATCTGAAGAAGGTTTTATTGAAGTGGAAACACCTGTTTTGATCAAGTCTACTCCAGAGGGAGCAAGAGATTTTGTTGTACCAAGCAGAATGAATCCTGGACAGTTTTATGCATTGCCACAGTCTCCACAAACTTTCAAACAGCTTTTGATGGTAGGTGGGATGGATAAATATTTCCAGATTGTAAAATGCTTCCGTGATGAGGATTTAAGAGCAGACAGACAGCCGGAATTCACGCAGATCGACTGTGAAATGGCTTTCGTAGAGCAGGAAGACGTTATGAACGTATTCGAAGGAATGACTAAGACTCTATTAAAAGACATTACAGGTAAGGAATTCGGAGATTTCCCAAGAATGACTTTCGCAGATGCGATGAGAAAATATGGAAATGACAAACCGGATATCCGTTTCGGAATGGAGTTCGTAGAACTGAATGAACTGGTAAAAGGAAAAGACTTTAAGATATTTGATGATGCTGAATTAGTAGTCGGAATCAATGTAGAAGGGTGTGCAGACTATACAAGAAAGCAGATTGATGAACTTGTGGATTGGGTTAAACGTCCTCAGATTGGTGCTTCAGGAATGGTTTGGGCAAAATTCCAGAATGATGGTGTAAAAACCTCATCGGTAAATAAATTCTACAACGAAGAAGATTTAGCAAAGATCATCGAAAAATTCGGAGCAAAAGAAGGTGACTTGATGTTGATTCTTTCTGGAAACGAAAATAAAGTAAGAGCTCAGCTTTCTGCATTAAGAATGGAACTTGGAAACCGTTTGGGATTAAGAAAAGGAAATGAGTTTGCTCCACTTTGGGTAGTAGACTTTCCGCTATTGGAATGGGATGAAGATACCGAAAGATACCATGCAATGCACCATCCTTTCACGTCTCCAAAACCGGAAGATATCCACTTATTGGAAACTGATCCTGGAAAAGCAAGGGCTAACGCTTATGATATGGTTCTGAACGGAAACGAAATCGGAGGTGGATCTATCAGAATTTTTGACAGAGATCTTCAGTCTAAAATGTTCGATTTATTAGGATTTACCAGAGAAGAAGCAGAAGCTCAGTTCGGATTCCTTATGAATGCCTTCAAATACGGAGCACCACCACACGGAGGTTTAGCATTCGGATTTGACCGTTTGGTAGCGATTCTTGACGGAAACGAAGTAATCAGAGATTATATTGCTTTCCCTAAGAACAATTCAGGACGAGATGTAATGATCGATGCGCCTGCTTCGATTGCTGATGCACAGCTCGACGAATTAGAATTACAATTGAATTTAAAAGCATAAATGTAAAGCGGGGCAAATGCCTCGCTTTTTTTATATTCTTATACAGGAGCCTTAAGTTTACCCTGAACTTCCTGATGCTTTATACTGACAATATTATTTTTGAAAAACAAATAGTAATAAAGTAGTATTATTTAGAATCAAAAAACATTACAAATTCCACTCTAATTTATCAATTTACTAACAAAACAAACTTTACACTAGTGAAATATACATTTTTATACACTATGTCAAATATTCGTGAAATAACTTAATTTAAAATTTAATAGTAAAAATTAAATTAAAACAATTACATTAACGAAATAAATACATTTTTCAAATAAAAAAACAACAAAACAATCATTATATTATGTTATATGTAAATATAATTTTTATTGATATATTTACGTTACACAGCTGAATTATAATGAAGACTTAATCAAAACTTAGAAATTGATGTATTTTTATAATCTCATGCGCATGATAATAATATAGCTGTTCATATTTTAAACCTTGATAACCAAACCAATATTAAATAATATGAAAAGCAAACTATTACTATTATCAGGATGCCTTGTTCTGGCACTGAATTCATGTAGGTCAGACATTGAAAATCCTCAAGCTGATTCAATCGATCCTGCAACCACGAAGCTCGACAATGCAAAGATTCACAAATTATCTATTGACGGAAAATTCACTTATGTTAATGAAATAAATGGTGAATATTTTTATGCAGAAGATATTACGATCAGCCCCGAACAGTTTAATGTATTACAAAAGCAGGCCAACTCCGGAACATCAACAGCAGAAAAAAGTACCATTGTAAGCTCTTTTATTAAGACATGGCCGAATGCAACCGTCTATTATACATTACCCAGCCAGGGAAGTCTGAGTACCCAGAATTATAATACGTTCCTGACCAATATCAACAAAGCATTTGATATGATTTCTTCACAAACCAGTATGCAGTTTGTTGAACGAACCAACCAAACAGAATATATTACTTTTACCTATACAACATCCAACAGCTCTCCGCTTGGATGGCAGAAAAACAGAGTTAATGGTATTAAAATCTATAATATCACTTATCCAGCAATTATTGCTCACGAAATCATGCATTCGATGGGAATCATGCACGAGCAGTGCCGCCCGGATAGGGATCAGTACATCATTGTAGATGTTAATAAAGCCGTAGAAGGAAGCCGTCATAACTTCAATCTTTACAATGATTACGCAGGACACGGTGCGTTTGATTTCGGTTCAGTTATGATGTATCAGTCTACAGACTTTGCTATAGACTCAAGTCAGCCTGTAATGACTAAGCTGGATGGTTCCACATTCACTAAGCAAAGAACAGGATTGTCTGCAGGTGATTATGCTGGTATCAATCATCTGTACGGACCTGTTAATGCTAATTCTGCCATCAACGGAACGTATACAATGAGAACAGCTTTAGCAAGTGATAAAAATGTAGATGTTTCAGGAAGTTCAACTACAGACGGCACCAGCATCATTCTGTATTCTGCTTCTACAGGGAATAACCAGAGATTTACTTTCACCAAATCAGATCATGGTTACTATACCATCAAATCCATATTGGATCCTACCAAGGTGTTAACCGTGAAAAGTAATGGGACAACGAATGGAACAGCTGTTGAATTAAGAACCAATGCCAATACGGATTCTCAAAAATGGTTATTATTCAACTTAGGAAATAATGGATTTGGATTTGCTCCGAAGAATGCACCAGCATTGAGATTAGAGGTAAAAAATGGCACAACAACCAATCTTACCCCTATTGTAATCGGAACAACTGATCAAACGCTTCAGCCTTCTACAAAACAACGCTTCATCCTTACAAAAGTTAACTAAATTTCTTCATACAAAAAGAGGTTAGGAAATAAATTTTCTAACCTCTTTCTATTCTATTACTATTTATTAGAGTAATTTTAACATTTCATTTCTTCCCGGCCCGGTTGAAAGATAAGCCACAGGAATTCCCAATTCTTCTTCCAGGAATGACAGAAACCCGAGGACTTCTTTTGGCAGCTCAGAAGGACTTTTCATTGCAGAGAAATCAGCATTCCAGCCATTCATCCATTTCAATACAGGTTTTCCATTTTCAGGAAGTAAACCTGAAACATCCACTGTTTTTCCATCTTCCAGTTCATAATGGGTACAGACTGCTACAGATTTTAATCCACTCAAAACATCCGCTTTTGTCAGAACCAGCTGAGTAACCCCGTTGATCATTACCGCATATTTTAAAGCAGGTAAATCCAGCCAGCCGGTTCTTCTAGGACGTCCTGTATTGGAACCAAATTCATTTCCTTTCATTCTGAGATCATCTCCAAATTCATCTAAAAGTTCCGTTGGAAATATACCATTTCCCACACGGGTACAATACGCTTTTGCTATACCGTAAATCTCACCGATCTTTTTCGGTGACACACCTAAACCGCTACTCGCCCCTGATGCTGTCGTGGAGGAAGACGTTACATACGGATAAGTACCATGATCAATATCCAGCATCGCTGCCTGAGATCCTTCTGCCAATACCTTTTTACCTTCAGATAAAGCTTTGTTGATATAAATTTCAGTCTCTGTACAATTGAATTTTTTAAGAAATTCCACCGCATCAAAAAACTCTTTACTGATTTCTTCCAAAGCAGGCAAAACAAGCATTCCTTCTTCTTCCAGCATTCTGTAATCTCTATCCAAAATGTGCTGTGCCCTGCTTTGAAAATCCGATGAAAATATATCCCCTACTCTCAGATTCTGTCTTAATATTTTGTTTGAATACGCCTGAGCAATCCCATTTTTTGTAGTTCCGATAGTGGTATACTCGGGACTTTCCTCCATAAAAATATCCAGAAGCTTATGCGTTGGCATTACCAGGTGTGCTTTTTGGGAAATAATGATATTGTTTTCTGGCTGAACGGTTTTATCAAATACCTGAAGATTCAGAATTTCTTTTTTAAAACTTACCGGATCAATAACAGTTCCCGTACCGATCACATTCTGTACTCCTTTCATAAAGATTCCCGAAGGAATCATTTTAAGCGTTATTCTGCGTCCGTTTCTTTCAATACTGTGCCCAGCATTAGATCCGCCGTTAAAACGAGCTGTAATGTCGTAATTTTCACTGATCAGATCAATAAACTTTCCCTTTCCTTCATCTCCCCATTGTAGTCCTAATACAATATCCATATTCGTACTTTAAATTTTATGAAGCAAAGCTATGACAGTCAGCATGAAACACCATTGCCATTTGACAAAAAGAGATCTGACCAGAAATGAGAAGCTAAATATTAGAGCCTAGAAGCAATTCACAACACTCCCACTTACATCATTAATCAATTATCATCTATCAGTAATAATCTTAAACTATATTTCTTCTGATCCTGCTAAGTGAAGAAGGTGTCACGCCAAGATAAGAAGCCAGCATAGACTGCGGAACCCTGTTGGCAAGGCCCGGATAATGATTTAAAAAATGAATGTATCGTGATTTTGCATCCTGATTGAGCATGATACTGGCGACCTTCAGTTTATTTTCTACTACAAAGGCATGAATTCTTGCAAACAAAATAGGCCATACCGCAATTTTCTCTTCCAGGATTTTAAAATGCTCACGGTCAATGACCAGCAATACAGCATCGGTAATCGCTTCAATGTCTTCATGCGCTGGCAGCTGATCGGTAAAGCCCTGAAAGTCCCCAATAAATCGTCCTTCATAAATAAAATACCGTGTAAAATCATCACCTTGCTTGTTATAATACAAAGACCGGAAAACACCTTCCTTCACAAAAGCAATTCTCTGACTTACTTTTCCGGCTTCTATGAAAGGATCTCCCTTTTTGACCGTTATTTCCTGAATTCCTTCAGCAATCAACAGCTCGTCCTGAGGATTCAGTGTCCCGAATTTTTTGATATAAGTAAAAAGCTCTTCCATATTTTGATATAACCACGGATTGCGGAAATATAAAGGTATAAAAGTCGCGGATAAAAACAATTGTCATTTGGCAACAAAGTCCATGAAAGGTACCACACGGGCTTCTGTCGGCATATTAATTGCTTGATTTTTAAAAACGTAAGACAATGAAAGCAATTTGGAACGGCGCAATTGGCTTCGGATTAGTCAACATTCCTGTTAAAATTTATTCCGCAACGGAAACCACAAAATTGGATCTCGATATGCTCGATAAATCTGATTTTTCAAACATCCGTTTCAAACGGGTAAACGAAAATACGGGGAAAGAAGTAAAATGGGAAAATATCGTCAAAGGTTATCTCATGGACGACAAATATATTGTTCTTGACGAAGAAGATTACGAAGCAGCAAGCCCTGAAAAAACAAAAATACTTTCTATTGACCAGTTTGTAAAGGAAGTAGAAGTAGACAGTATGTATTTTGAGACTCCTTATTATCTGGAACCTCAGAAAAATGGTGAAAATGCTTACAGACTTTTATTAAAAGCTCTTGAAAAAACTGCCATGGTAGGTATAGGAACTTTTGTGCTTCGTGACAGTGCAGCCATTGGGATGATCCGTCCTTATAATGACGACATACTTGTTTTGAATCGTTTGAGATTTGATCAGGAAATAAGAGACTATTCAGATTTAAAAATTCCTGCCCAAAAAGCTCCGAAACCTGCAGAGTTGAAGATGGCTGTTAGCCTGATTGAGCAGCTTTCCCAGGAATTTGATCCCGCAATGTATAAAGATACCTATTCTGATGAGCTGATGAAGATCATCAAGCAGAAAGCAAAAGGCAAAAACGTAAAAGCCCAAAAAGCGCAGCCTGCTAAGGAAGGTAAAGTGATTGACCTTATGGCGCAGTTAAAAGCCAGCCTGAATACTTCTAAATCCAAATCTGCATCATAATGGCTCTCAAAGATTATCATAACATAAGAAAGTTCGATGAAACCAGCGAACCTAAAGGAAAAACAAAGAAAAGCAAAGAAAAGTTGATTTTTGTGATTCAGAGACATGCTGCCTCCAGACTTCATTATGACTTCCGGCTTGAAATGGAAGGTGTACTGAAAAGCTGGGCCGTTCCGAAAGGCCCGTCATTAGACCCAAAAGATAAACGTCTTGCCATGATGGTAGAAGATCACCCTTACGACTATAAAGATTTTGAAGGAAATATTCCGGAAGGAAATTATGGTGCCGGACAAGTGGAAGTATGGGACAGCGGAACCTATGAACCTTTGGAGGAGAATTCAAAACTTTCTGATGAAAAAGAACTTCTGAAGGAACTTCATGCCGGTTCTTTAAAATTTATTTTACACGGTAAAAAGCTGAAAGGTGAATTTGCTCTGGTAAAAATGAAAAATACGGATGACAACTCATGGTTGCTTATCAAACATAAGGATGAATTTGCAGAAAGTCCTTATAATGCCGAAGAAAATACTTCACCAAAATCACTGGTCACTCAATTTTTAAAGGAAAAAAAAAGCCTAAAAATAAGAGAAAAAAAGAAGTTATAACTTCTGAAAAAACCTTCAGGAATTTCAATTCGTTAACGAATGAAAAAAAGCTTAAGTCTTTCATTAAACCCATGCTGGCTAAACTTTCAGAGGAAGCCTTCAATGATAAAGACTGGATCTTTGAAATAAAATGGGATGGCTACAGAGCTATTGCAGACCTCAGCCATGATGCTCCGCTTTTCTATTCCCGAAATGGAATTTCCTTTTTATCTAAATTTGACAAAATTGCTCAGGACTTCGGCCAACAAAGGCATCGTATGATCCTGGATGGCGAAGTTGTGGTCTATAATGAACAGGGAAAGCCTGACTTTCAGCTTTTACAGCAAATTGGGGATAACCCTGGTGCCGCCCTTGCCTATCAGGTTTTTGATATCTTATGGCTCAATGGATATTCTACAGAAGATCTTCCCTTAATTCAACGAAAAGAACTTTTAAAAGAAGCATTAACTGAAACCGAACGGATCAGATATTGTGATCATATTCCTGAAAAGGGCATTGAATTTTTTGAACAAATGAAGAAAATGCAGCTGGAAGGAATGATTGCAAAACGGGCAGACAGTCCGTATGTTGAAAATCACAGAACCACTGATTGGCTTAAAATCAAGTTTTCCAATACAGAAGAGGTCATTATTTGTGGTTTTACAGAACCCAGAGGATCACGGGAAAGCTTCGGAGCATTGATATTAGGAAAATTTATTGATGGGAAGCTTACTTACTGTGGTCATACAGGAACAGGTTTCAATACGGCTTCTTTGAAAGAAGTGTATGAGAGACTTCAGAAAATAATTGTAAAGTCATCTCCATTCGAAACAGCTCCGAAGACTAATATGCCGGTAACGTGGGTAAAACCTGAGCTGGTATGTGAAATCAAATATTCTGAAATTACCAAGGACGGAATCTTCAGACATCCGGTTTTTATCACAATCAGGGATGACAAAAGCCCGGAAGATACTAAAGCTCCATCCTTCACCGAAAAATCTAAAGATATGAATACGAAAGCTTCATCAAAAAAGACAAAGACTTCTGAAAAAGAGAAAGAGATTACCTTAGACAAGCATTCCGTAAAGCTTACCAATCAGGATAAGGTATATTTTCCTGAAGATGGCATTACAAAAGGAGATGTTATTGAATATTATCAGTCTGTAGCACGTTATATTCTCCCTTATTTAAAAAATCGTCCGCTTTCTCTCAACCGCTTTCCCAATGGAATTGAAGAGCAGAGCTTTTATCAGAAAGATGCAGGAGATCATGTTCCTGACTGGATAAAAACCACACAGGTATATTCGGAATCCAATGATAAACATATCGATTATATTTACTGTAATGACAAAGCTACTATGGCTTATCTTAATAATTTAGGCTGCATTGATTTCAATCCATGGAACAGTTCTTTACCAGATCTTGAGCATCCGGATTATCTGGTTTTAGACCTTGACCCTTCTTCAAAAAATACATTTGATGAGGTGATTGAAACAGCACTTCAGGTGAATGAAGTTTTAAAAACTATTAAAATAAAAGGCTATTGTAAAACTTCCGGAAGTACAGGAATTCATATCTATATTCCTATGGGAGCTCATTATGATTTTGACCAGGTAAAAGATTTCGCCCATATTCTCATGAAACAGGTAAACGAAAAACTGCCTAAGATTACCACGTTGGAAAGAAGTCTTCAAAAAAGGGATAACAAAAAAATTTACCTTGATTACCTGCAAAACAGAACGGGGCAGACTCTGGCAAGTGCTTACAGCCTGAGACCTAAACAAGGTGCTTCCGTTTCTATGCCTTTGGATTGGGATGAGTTGAAGCCTGGTGTGAAACCAACAGATTTTACTATTAACAATGCTCTTGACAGAATTAAGGAGAAAGGAGATTTGTTTAAACCGGTTTTGGGTAAGGGAATTGATATGATGAAGGCGTTGGAACTCCTGCAGAATATGGAATAAAATAAAACTCCCACATAGTATAACGCAGGAGTTTCTTAAAAAAATTAAATATAATTATTGATTGTAAATATGCACATCTCTTTGAGGAAAAGGTATTCCGATTCCAGCTTTATCGAGAGCTTCTTTACAACCGATGATTAGTTCTTCATTCATCGTCCAGAAATTTTCAGTGGAAGCACTTACTCTTACAGATACATTGACAGCACTGTCTCCCAATTCAGTAACTACCACTTGTGGAGCAGGTGTTGCAAGAGCATATTGATTATTCTTAATAACATTCATTAAAATATCCTTGGTATGTCTAAGATCTGCATCATAGGCAATTCCGATATCCAGTGATGTTCTTCTTGTACCCAGTTGGGTAAAATTGGTAATACTGTTATTTGAAACTACTCCGTTAGGAATAACGATCAGCTGGTTTTGTGGGGTGATCAGTTTTGTATGAAAAATATCAATAGCATCTACAGTCCCTGAAACCCCTGAATTGGTAGAAATAAAATCACCAATCTTAAAAGGTTTTAATAGTAGAATTAAGATTCCGCCTGCAAAATTTGTTAAGGACCCCTGTAAAGCTAAACCAACCGCTAAACCTGCGGCACCAATCATTGCAACAAATGCAGAGGTTTGTACTCCAAGCTGCGTTACAACTACAATAAACAAAAGAATATTAAGTCCCCAGTTGATAATATTTAAAAGAAAATGCTGCAGTGAAGCTTCCATATTTCTTTTTTTGAAAGCTTTTTCCACCAGTTTCTTAATCATCCTGATCATCCATGATCCGATAAGATAAATTAATAATGCAGAAATGATTGCAGTAAAGATTCTCGGTGCCCATGAAATTGCTGAAGAAATTAAGGTATCCCAGTGTTGTTGAATCTTGTTCAGTTCTAAATCGTCCATTTTTATACTGTGTGTTTTACTATTTATATCAATGAAGCATTGACATCTTCTGCAGGATCCGAAAAAAAAGAAATTCACCTTGCACTGTGGAGTGAAAGTAAATTATATTTTATCCTTAAAAATAGATTGACAGCAGAAAAGAATATTTCTGCTTTACTCAATAATCATTCAGAAATTGAATCTTGCAGGAAGAAATAATTTTTGGGTCATAGAATTACAAAAACGATACCGAAGTGTGAGTGTTTTCAAAGAAAATAATATCAAGAAACATTCTCTAAGGTAATTTTGCAGCCAGACTTTCCGGTAAAAGCCTAAGAATATGGTAGATAATTTTCCACTTAAAATTCGGAACAATGGTAAAGGAATTTCCAGCATTGACAATAAATTTCGCCACATAATCCGGCTCCATGATCAGAGATTCATTCAGTTCCAGCCCTTCGTTGATTTTTGTTCTGATATAACCAATAACCAAGGCATTCACAATTATTTTTCGGGAAGCTAGTTCCTGTCTCAATCCCGCAAGAAACTGAGTAAATGCAGCCTTTGTGCTTCCGTAGACAAAATTACTTTTTCTTCCTCTTACTCCTGACAAGGAAGAGAGTCCGATTATTCTTTCCAGGTTGGTATTGCTTTTATCCATTGCAATAATACTCAGGATAGAAACTCCCCCCATATAATTGACTTCCATCATTTGTTTGGCTCCCTTGAAATCAGCCAGCGCCTTTTGATTGTCTACTAAAAAACCTGCGGAATAAACCACAATATGAGGTTGTACAGAAAGACTGGAATAAAACTGATGATGAGAATCAAAATCTGCAGCATCAAAATACAAAACAGAAACTTTGGAGCGGTCCAGATTGTTTGATCCAATAAAATCATTCAAAGAGTTTGTATTCCTGGAAGCTGCAATTACGGAAAATCCTTTTTCAACATATTGTATTATACATTGTTTCGCTACATCTGAATTGGCTCCCAGAATAAGAACCGTTTTGTTTGTGTTTTGCTTCATGAAGCAAAGATAATTTTTTTATTAAACACTATTCCCACTCATTGCTTTCACAATTGGACCCAAAAGCAGCCAAACATATTAAAAATATGGGAAGTAAATACGACTTATGAAATCAAAATCTTATAAAAAGCTGCGGCGGGTGAACTTTGTTCACCCGCCGCAGCTTAATATTTTCAGACTGAATTATTTCTTTTCTTCAGTTGCTGTTTCTTTTTTGTCATCTGCCTTTTCAGCAGTTTTTGCTTTATCTCCAAAACGAGCCTCAGTCATTTCTCTTGAAACTGCAGCTTTTTCGAATTTCAGTTTTCCGGATAATGTTTCGATAACAAAACCGTCATCCTGAACCTGAGCAATTCTTCCGTGAAGGCCTGATGTAAGAACTACTCTTGTTCCCACTTTAAGGTTTTCCTGAAAGTTTTTCTCCTGCTTTTGCTTTTTCATTTGAGGTCTGATCATCAGGAAATAAAATCCTACAAACATTACCCCCATCATGATCAGCATCATAGGTGAAGAACCACCCTGTGCCTGTAAAAATAGTGTCAACATATTTAAAATATTATGGCTGAATGTTCGCCGTGAAAGTTAATCTGATTGGAGCTTTTTCTACATTAGCAAAAACGTCTGCATACTTCTGAACGTTTCCGTCGAAGCTTGAAGAATCGAAGTGTAAAGTAACTTTTCCTTTTTTACCAGGCATGATAGGCTCTTTTGTAAAATCAGGAGCTGTACATCCGCATCCTGGCTTCACTTCAGAAATAATCAATGGGTTTTTACCTGTGTTGGTAATTTCATACACATGCTCTACTTTATCTCCTTTTTTGATTTTTCCAAAATCGAAGCTGTTTTCAGATAAAGCTACAGAAGTAGATGGTTCGTTAGAAACCGGAGCAACTGTTTCACCTGCTACAGGTGCTGCTGCAGAATCAGTGGTAACCGGAGCCGCAACAGCTGCAGAATCAATAGTTGCAGTTTCAGCACTTTGAGTTTCTTTGTTTTCTTTTTTACATGAAACTAACCCAAAGCCTATAATTGACAAGGCGATAATTGATAACGTCTTTTTCATTTTATATTCTATTTTGATCTTTACAATATTTATCTAAAATACCATTGATGAAGATATTGGAACGGTCTGTAGCAAATACTTTTGCAATTTCAATATATTCATTAATGATCACTCTTGAAGGTGTGAAAGCAAAGTTATCAAGCTCTGCAATGGCTGTAGATAAAATTACTTTATCCATTAGAGAAACTCTTTCCAGATCCCAGTTTTCCAGTCTTTCTTCCAGTTTCTTTTCATTGTTTTCCCAGTTATTCAGGGTATCTCTTAGCAATTTTGAAGCGAATGTTTTATCTTCTTCATCTTTAATCATTTTGATCAGAGTTCTGCTTTCTTCATCTTCTCTCAGGAAACCGATTGTTTTTTGTACCATTGAATTGGCGATATGGATATCATCATACCATGAAAGTTCCTTATCACCTAAATAGTCATGAAAATCTTCATTTTCAGCAATATACCTTAGAAATAATTTACCTATAAATTTCTGATCTTCTTCAAAAGAATATCCTTCTTCTTTCATGAAATCCTGATAACGTTTCCCAGCAGTAATTCTCTGGAAAGTTTTTACCAATAAATCATCATGCATATCCCATTTCAACTGCTTGTGCTGCCCTGTAAAAAATAATCTTTCAGGATTTTCTTCCAGCTTAAGCAATACCTGGTTGTTGATGAATTTTTGGTTAGGATTAATATCAGCATCAGTTTTAAGAAATTTATTCTTACCAATTTCGATCTGATTTTCTGCCAAATCTTTCAAACCCACCAAAAAGTTGAGCTGATAGATGTATAGATAATAGATTTTCTCTATCCCGGCAAACATGTTTTTCTCTAAAACATCAAATTTTACAGGATTTTGGTAGTAAGAATACACGGTCTGTACTACTTTTTCACGGATTTGTCGTCTTCCTAACATTCAAAGAGCTTTTTTATGGCTGCAAAGATACGAAATTTAAAATTGATGAAATTCGTAGTGTGATGACATTTTTGTAATTTTGTGCAACTATATGAAAGCGCTTAAAACCTTAAACCCCTATTTTTGGAAACACAAAATACTATTGTTTTGGGGGGTACTCTTTATCATTGCCAGTAATTTCTTTAATATATATAAGGTTCAGTTTGTAGGAAAATCTGTGGATGAACTTACAAAAAATGGGAATCTTGGCTTTAACAATCAGGTTCTGATTTATGTTGGAATTATTGTAGGATGTTCTCTTTTAACCGGATTCTTTACCTTTATGATGAGACAGACCATCATTGTTGCATCCAGAAGAATAGAATACGAACTTAAAAATAAAATCTACAGACATTATCAGGATTTATCTTTAACGGATTATAAACAAACTACTATCGGAGACTTGATGAACAGATTAAGTGAAGATGTGGTGGCAGTAAGAATGTATCTTGGTCCCGGGGTAATGTATGTAGCCAACCTCATTGTACTGGTAATTATTACTGCTATTTACATGGTAAAAACGGATGCTTCCATGACGATGTGGACTTTACTTCCACTTCCTATTTTATCTTTTGCCATTTATAAGGTAAGTTCTATTATCAATAAAAAATCAAAGATCATGCAGAAAAGCCAGTCTGCGATTTCAACTTTTGTTCAGGACAGTTTTTCCGGAATCCGTGTGGTAAAATTTTTCGCCAGAGAAAAATACATTGAAAAAAACTACGGAATCAAAGTCACCGATTATCAGAATAAAGCTTTAGATCTTGCCAAAACAGAAGCCTATTTCTTCACCATTATTCTTTTTGTCATCGGATTATTAAATGTTGCTATTATCTGGATTGGAGGTACAAAATATATTGCCGGAGAATTAAGCATTGGTAAGATTGCTGATTTCTTTATGTATATCAATACCCTGATTTTCCCTTTTTCCATGGTAGGTTGGGTAACTTCTGTCAACCAGAGAGCTGAAGCATCCATGCAGAGGATCAATGAATTTATGGATAAAAAATCGGAGATTATTAATACTAATTTTGAAAACTATCCAATCAAAGGAGATATAGAATTCATAAATGTCTCTTACGTATATCCAAATACAGGAATTAAAGCCCTGGACAATCTAAGTTTTAAAGTAAAAGCCGGAGAATCATTAGCTATTATGGGGAAAACCGGTAGTGGAAAATCAACAATTGCCTTGCTATTATGCCGATTAATAGATCCTACAGAAGGGGAAATTTTAATTGATGGTAAAAACCTGAAAGACCATAATCTGGAGAACTACAGAAACTTTATCGGATATATTCCTCAGGAGAGCTACTTATTCTCTGATTCTATTGAAAATAATATTGGTTTTGCCATTGATCATCCTTCTCATGAGAAAGTAGTAGAGTATTCCAATATTGCAGATGTTCACAAAAATATTATAGAGTTTAAAGACCAATATAAAACACTTGTAGGTGAACGCGGGGTCATGCTTTCGGGGGGGCAAAAGCAAAGAATTTGTATCGCAAGAGCCTTAATTAAGAATCCTAATATCATTATTTTTGATGATTCTCTGTCCGCTTTAGACACAGAAACGGAGCAGAATATTCTGGAAAATATTGACAAAAAAATCAGTAACGCAACTTCCATAATTATCACACACAGAGAGTCTAGCGCACAAAAAGCCCATCAGATTATCAACCTAACCGAAATTGCCAATTCTGTAACCGCTTAGCCATTTCATTCTCAATTGTTAAATAAATCATAAAAAAAATTTTGTGATTAAAAGAATTCTTTTATATTTGTTCTTAACAAGATTAAAAAATATCTAACAATGAGTGAATACAAGGAACGCCATGAAAATGAGATTTTCACGAAGGTGTTAAAAGCAGGGAGAAGAACTTATTTCTTTGATGTGCGCGAGACGAAAGCAGGAGATTATTATCTTACAATCACTGAGAGTAAGAAGAATTTCGGAGAGAATGGGGAAGCTACATTCGAGAAGCATAAAATTTACCTTTACAAGGAAGATTTTAAGAGTTTCCAGGAGATGTTTAATGAGTCCACAGATTTCATCATTAATGAAAAGGGTGAGGATGTAATTTCAGAAAAACATGACAAAGACTTCAAAAGCAGATCTTACACAATAGATTCTGACGACGAGGTTTAAAAAAGAATATCTAAAAACACAAGCATCTGAAAAAGATGCTTTTTTTATGCGCTAAAACTATCTATGCATAAAAAACGGGCTGAAGCCCGTTCTATTAATATTATATTTTTATTCCCGCATCTTGTTATCTTACAGATATTTCTTTTATATCGTCCCTTTTAAAAGATGCTGATTTAAAGCTGAATAATACTTCCGGCACCTCATTCTTACATGGATCTAATTGCTTATTACTACTAAAATTACTTCTGATAACTTTGGCTGCAGAAAACATTACTATACCGCCATCTTTTCTAAGAGTAACCAGTTCATCATTTTTTGAACTTGAATCAAAATTTCCAGTACACATGATGTTGTCTTGGGTCTGTAGGATAGGAAATCTTTCAACACCTGTACTATTCAAAATATTCCCATTTAGTGTATACGCTACATATTCACCATCATAATTTCTATGAACGATAATTTCATCTGCTCCATTACCATCCAGATTTCCAACAGCTAATCCTCTCCATTCTGAACCTGAACCCCAATTTGTAGATTGAGCTATTTTTGTCATTACACCATTATCATCTATATTGTAAACATAGATCCCGTTATAATCAGAATCTTGAGCATCTACAAGCAAAACAATTTCATCTTTACCTGCACCATCAAGATTAGCTGATGCTACCGCCGTAATTTTAGAATTCGATGGCAGATTGAGAGCGTTAGTATGAACCAGTTGAGGAGTAGTCCCATTGAAATTAAAAACAAGTACTTCTTTATTTAAATTTTTGACAGCAATAAAATCATCCTTTCCTCCGGTAATAAAGTTTCCTGCTGCAGTACCTACCCAATCAGATTGCCCATCCCAACCGGTAGATTTTGTATGTTCAACAATATTATTGTTTTCAATTTTTAAAATATAGACTCCATTATTACCAGGATCGGCATGATTACTTAATGTTACAATCTCACTTTTATTGTCACCAAAAAAATCTCCTGCTGCTATGCCTCGCCAATTATATTGACCATTATAATATTTATCGTTTGTAACAGAATGAAATTTTTTACCATAGGGTTCCATAGTCCCTATCATCCCGTCATAATTTCTAATAACAACAAATTCATGGGCATCATCACCATCAAAATTACCACTTGCTAATCCTCTCCAATCAGAGCCCGACCCCCACCCATGTTCCGTATTGACAGGTACAATTAAGTTTTCATAATAAGCTAAGTAAGCAACTGCTAAGGGAGAATTTTCAGGTGTTAATGGCGTATAATAATTTTCTGCCGTTTGTATCTCAGCAAGTAATTGATATATTTTTTTATCATATACAGATAAGCACGCCCATCGAAAACAAGTATAGGTACTTATGTCCACGCCACTAGCAGGTCCAGACTTTACATTCCAAGAAATTAGTGAATAATCTACTCCATTATTTATATACAAAGGGGATTGATAAATATCTCTAGTTAAAGTATTGGCATAGGCATTCATATCAGAATCCGTATATATAGGTGTACTACCATTCAAAACACCATATTTATGGCACTCATAGGGAAAAGATATGGTTAAACCACCATGAGAAATATCTTCCCGCGAAGTATCTTTTTTCCAATAGGTCCATTTATTAGACTGCAAATTAGCATTAAAAGAAGTATTTGCTTTTAAAAAATTGGCAATTTGGTTAATTTGTGTAAGATAATCCAGGTTATCTGTTGCCAGATACATCTGTACTAATACTCTTCCCATTGCACTTTGCATATTAAAAGGTAAAATTTCACCTGCATTATTTATTGGTGGATTATCATTACGTTCTTTATAGTAACCTATCATATTATTGGGTTCTGTATACCATTGATTTTTATGATAAATAAGTGTTTCACTTACCTTTTGTTTAAGGTCATTAGCGATAACTTTAAAAGTCAACCCATTATAACGGCCACCAGAATTATACATTGTATTTTGAATAGTAGTATCTTTTTTTACTATAGCTGCAAACTTAGCCATAGGATAAGTTATGTTAGCACTATGTACTACATGAGCATAAGTTCCTCCTGAATCCGGGGTTATATTATAATGATTGGTAGACCAGGCTGCACCAGAAATTCCACGGTAA
Organism: Chryseobacterium sp. AG363; assembly: GCF_003610675.1. NCBI lineage: Bacteria > Pseudomonadati > Bacteroidota > Flavobacteriia > Flavobacteriales > Weeksellaceae > Chryseobacterium > Chryseobacterium sp. AG363. Next base: position 129,973 of record NZ_RAQF01000004.1, on the reverse strand, counting down.
TCGGAAATATTACTTACACCTATATTAGGTGGTAATTGGTCTCTAAGATCATCTCTCCTATCAATCACGTTGCCCATAGTCCCTATTAAAACATTAGCATATTTTACATCATGTGTCTTTTCGTACATCAACACCAATGCTTCCATATGAGCAGATACAATCCATGAAAATTCTGCTTGGTTGGGGCTTGTTGAATTAAGAGGCACAACATCATACTGCTTACTATCAAATAGATTTTTATAATAGGATTGAGCATGAGATTTTAATATCAATAATAAGGTGAGAACGGTAAAAAGTTTTTTCATATTATAATTTTAAAATTCAAATGAATTTTAGAGCAATTTAGTTATTATAGTGATCCGGATTCAGGAAGCTAAATAATACTTCCGGTACCTCATTCTGACATGGATCTGCTTGCTTACTGGCAGCAGGAGGATTTTTGACAACTTTTGCAGCCGAAAACATCACTATACCGCCATCTTTTCTAAGAGTAACCAGTTCATCATTTTTTGAACTTGAATCGAAGTTTCCAAAACACATTACATTATTTTGGGTTTGCACTGCAGGAAAGCTTTCAAGCCCAATATTATCTAAATATTTAGCCCCATTTGATTCCTTCATTTTAAAAACTTTATAATCTCCATCAAAGTTTCTATGAGCAATAATTTCATCTGCTTCATCACCATCCAGATTTCCAACAGCCAATCCTTTCCAGTCTGAAGCTGCCCCAAACCCTATAGATTTATCAATAAGAGTCATTACTCCATTATCATCAATACTATAAACATACACCCCATTCTGCATATAATCATCAGCATCAACCAACACTACAATTTCATCCTTACCAACTCCATCAAGATTACCGGCTGCCACCGCTTTAATTTTAGAATTTGCAGGCAGATTGAGCTGATTAAAATAAACCAATTCAGGATCAGTACCATTAAATTTATACACTCTTACTTCTTTGTTATAATTTCTCACTGCAACAAAATCATCTTTGCCTCCACTGATAAAATTTCCGGCAGTGGTTCCTACCCAATCTGAGTCTGTTCCAAACCCTGTAAATTTTGACTGCTCAACAATTTGGTTATTTTCAATTTTAAAAATATAAAAGCCATTCTTATTAAAATCAGCATGATCACTTAATGCAATGATTTCGCTTTTATTATCTCCAAAGAAATCACCAGCACCCAATCCTTTCCAATTATAATTACCTCCATAAGCGATGCTGTTTGTAACAGTATGAAAGCTCTTCCCATCAGGTTCCAAAGTACCTATCAACCCATCATAATTCCTGATTTTCACAAACTCATCATCACTGTCTCCATCAAAATTACCCTTTGCTACACCTCTCCAATCAGAATCTTCTCCCCACAAATGATAAGTATTCACAGGTACAATAAATTTTTCATAAGTTGCTAAAAGTGCAAGTGTCAAAGCAGACCCTTCTACATTGATATGATCATAATAATTTTTTGCCGCTTGTAAGTCTGCGATTATCTGATATATCTTTTTATCATATTCCGCTGAGAGATATAACCACATGTAGGAAATATATGCGCCATATTTAGTATTAATATCTGTTGGAAGATTATTTATAGTACTATATTTAATATTCCATTTTAACCCATTATAATTCACTGCATCATTTATTGATAAAGGACCCTGATAAATATCTTTTGTATAAGTTTTAACATATCTCTCCATATCTAAAGATGTATAAAGAGAATCGTTGGAGTTATTCTTTATATTATATCTATAGCATTCATATGGGAAACTCACCGTTAAGCCTGCATGGGATATATCATCACGTAAATAAAAATGATTCCAATATATCCAAGTATATGACCCCAGATTATTATTAACAGAAGTATTTAATTTTAAAAAATTAGCTATTTTATTAAGCTGTTTAAGATAACTTTGATCATCTGTTGCTCTATACATTTGTACCAAAACCCTTCCCATAGAGCTTTGCATATTAAAGGGAGCAATTACACCTTTATACTTTATTGGAGGATTACTATTAACATTAAGAGAATCTCTTTCTTTATAATAACCTATACTATCATTAGGATTAGAATTATACTCTGTAAACCATTGGCCTTTGTGATAAAGAAGCGTTTCTTTTATCTTTTGTTTAAGATCATCAGCAATATTTTTAAAAGTCATATCATTATAACGCCCTCCTGATTGATATAGTATATTTTGAATACTACTATCATTTTTAACAATAGCAGCAAATTTAGCCATAGGGTAAATTATGTTTGCACTATGTACTAAATGAGCGTAAGTCTTTCCCGAATCCGCCTTTGGATAATTGTAGTGATTATGCGACCAGGCAGCACCTGAAACATTACGATAATCAAAAATTTGATTTAGACCAGGCACCTGGCCTCTAAGATCGTCCCTTCTATCAATTACATTACCCATACATTGTATCAAAGTATTAGCATATTTAGGGTCGTGCGTTTTTTCATACATTAATACTAATGCTTCCATATGGGCAGGTACACCCCAAGCAAATTCAGCCTGATCAGGGCTGTCTGAATTGCCTAAAGATGTATCATAATGCTTCTCATCAAATAGATTTTTATAGTAAGATTGAGCATAAGACTGTAGAACAAATAATAACGTGAGAATTGCAAAGAGTTTTTTCATAGTAATAGTTTTGATTTTTGAGATCATCTTAAAGAGAAATATTTCCCTTGAAGCCGGCTAGACAAATATAAAAGTTTCAATCATCAATCCATGAATTTATTTTAAAGGATCAAAGAATACCATTTTTATGCGTTGGCTCAAGATTATAAACTTAATACGTGAAAAATTTTAGAGAAAAAAGTAAAAAAAGAAACTTTCAACGACTGCTGAAATTAGTACAAAATAAAAAAGTACACTTTCAAAAAGTGTACTTTCTTTGGGTGAATGATGGGTCTCGAACCCACGACCTTCGGAACCACAATCCGACGCTCTAACCAACTGAGCTACAATCACCGTTTTCTGAGTGCAAATATAGGACAATTTCTTCAACTACCAAACAATTCCATCAAAATTTTTCAAAGAAATTAATCTTTCAGACGTAAAGCCCTCAGCATAAGCAACTCCCGATAACCGCCCTAAATCCTGTGCACGGTACGTTAAGCTTTCATAAAAGTCTTTTGTGGTAATGGGAGTCTCAGGTTCTTTAGAAGTTGGGTCATAAAACTGAGTTTTGTACGCCATACAAGCTTCCAGTTTTTTAGGCAGGTATTCTGAAATGTCAATAACAAATTCCGGTTTAATATCTTTCCACTGAATATAATGAAAAATATGTTTTGGCCTCCATACTTCCTGAGATTCACCTTCCAGTACGGTTTCAATTTTTCTCAGTCCGGACAAAAAGCACGCATCCGATACTAATTTCGCTCCTTTTGCGTGATCCGGGTGTCTATCATCAATTGCATTAGCCAAGACGATTTCTGGCCTGTATTTGCGGATCATTTTTACAATCCTCATTTGATATTCTTCGGAATTTACCAAAAATCCATCTTTCATTCCAAGATTCTCTCTTGCGGAAAGCCCAAGGATTTTGGCTGCATCTGCTGCTTCAGTCTTTCTGGTTTCATCTGTACCTCTTGTTCCAAGCTCTCCCCTGGTAAGATCTACAACAACGCATTTTTTTCCTTCAGAAACCATTTTAGCAATAGTTCCGCCACATCCAAGTTCTACATCGTCAGGATGTGCACCAAAAGCAAGTATATCAGTTTTCATAAACTCAAAGATAGGATTTAAAATAAAAACTTCCCAAACATTACGCATGGGAAGTTTTAATATCTATAATTTAAATTTTAAATTACTTGTTGATTTCTGCATTTAATTTTACAGCATCCTGATAGGTAGGGTCTAGCTGTAAAGATTTAGCTACATAATCTTTTGCTTTTGCCATATCAGAATCTTTACTCATATATGCTACTGCAAAGTAAGCGTAAGCAAGGGTCTGTTTGTTAGCTTCCTGATCAGCAGGTTTTACTGTGCTGATGAATTTCTCATAAGCCAATTTTGCTGCTTCATTGTTTCCTGCCTGCTGGTAAGAATATCCCTGGCTGTAATAAGCCGGAGCCCAATCAGGAAGAAGTGCTGACATTTTTTGCCATGTAAGAATTGCTCCATTCCAGTTTTTAACATCCTGATAAGCTGTTGCTAACTTAAATAATGAATCAGAATCCTGGCTGTTGGCAGCAACTTTCTGTTTCAATGCTTCAATTTCAGGATTAGTAGGTCCTTTGTCAGCTTCTGCCTGAGAAGCTCCACCACCACCTGCGATGTTTGCCAATTCAAGATCCCACTTCATTGTTTCATCCTTAGCAGCTTTTGCAATACCTACTTTTTGCTGAGATTCAGCCATTAAAGCAGATTTTTTAGCTGCATCTTTTTCATCTTTTGCTAAACCGGCAGCAATAAGCCCCTGTAAACCTTGGTCTGCAGGCAATATTCTTGTTTTCTCAGCCTGCGAAACGAAAGTATCCATATTTTGCTTGGCATCTGCATAATTTCTATCTGCATATGCATTATAAGCTCTCAATTTGAATTTGATAGGATCATCAATTTTATCAAAAATCTTATCTAATACCATTTTAGAGTTTGCATAATCTTCATTGGTGAAGTATAATTTAGCAATTTCTAACTGGGTATATGGATCTTCGTCAGCATATTTTGTATAGTTGATAAGGTCTTGAGTAGCCTTTGCATTTTGCTGGTATCTGATATCGTAACCAGCCAATGCTTTGTACGCAGGAGCGTATGTAGGATCTACAGCAATTGCTTTATCAACGCTTTCTTTCGCTTTTTGCCATACCTGTGCTGCCATCCATAAAGTAGCCATTCTCGTGTAAACGGAAGCTTTATTTTTAGCTACAGGTAACGCCTTGTCGTAAGCTGACATTGCTTCTCCTGGAGATCTTTTCAATCTGTAAGCGTCTCCTAATGTATAATAATAATGTGCAGGAACTCCTTTTTTCTCAGCTTTCTCGATAGCTTTAGTCAAAAACTGAATAGCAAGATCAGGTGAACTGTTTTTCTCGAATAGAGTTAAAGCTTCTGCTGCTCTGAAAAGAACTTCAGCATCTTTTTCTCTTGAATCAGTAACTACTTTCTGAATTTCAGCAATGGCATTTTTATCACCTTTACCCAATTTAACAGCAGCTAAACCAATTTTGTTCAGATAGCTTTTACCATCAGCCGCTAAGCCTTTATTGAAATTTTCAGTTGCTTTAGCGTAATCTGGCTCTCCTTGTCTTAAGAAAGTATTTCCTAAATAGAAGTAGTTATCAGCTGTGGGCTCTTTAGCGATCATTTCAGTGAAGTTTGTTTTTGCCTGCGCAAATTTATCACTGTCTATACTGTTGATACCATCCTGCAATGTCTGTGCAGAGGCAAAACCGGTAAAAAATACCACGGCTGCTCCAAAAGCAATCTTCTTTACATTCATATTCATTATATCTTTCATTTTATATTTTCAAATAATTGAGTTTTATTCTACACAATTTTCAGACCAAATCAAAATTTTTAATGAGGATAAATTGTGAATTTAATATTTTTTAACGCATCTGCACTTCTCTCTTATAAATATTATAAGGTTGCAACCCTTCTTTCTGTACAATTTTTTGACCTAAATGGGTACATGAAAATCTTATAAATCCATTGGCAATATTAAAATTACCCTCGTTAATCAGGAAATAAAGCACTCTTGTAAACGGATATTTCATTGTACGAAGTCCTTCAAAATCCGCATTGTATAATTTTCCTTTCTCAACCACAGGAAGAATCTTTACCATTTCTCTCAATTTTTCAGACGTTTTATCATAAGGACGGCTAAAAGTATTCAATCCAATAACGCCTATTTTATCGGGATATTTTCCTAACTCCTCTATAATCTTCTGATTTCCCGGAATAATGGAAAATTTCATGTCTTTTGGCTGTTTTTTTAATTTCTCAGCAACAAAATTCAGGTTACTGGAGTTCGTTCCATCAAAAATAAATTCCTTTTTATCAGACATCAACCCGCTATTGATTTCTTCTATTGAAATACTTTCTTTCGGAGAATCTTTAGGAACAACAAAAACTACTGCATCTGCAGCAAATTTAGCAGGAAGAAACTTTAAATCTGTTCTTTCCTCATATGTTTTTATTTCTTCAGGATTAAGATTTCTGGACATTACTACCACTTTAGCACTTCCTTTCAAAAGATCAAGAAGTCCTAAATCTTCTTTCTTGGTTTCTACTTTGATGTGTGTCTCAGGATAGTTGATCATATAGCCGTCAGCTAATGCTTCTGTAACGCTTTGAAAAGATTCGTCAGTAAAAATTGTAAGATCACCTTTGTGATAAGAAGGAGTGTTTTTCTCCTTTTTGCAACTTGCAAGCATCATAGTCAATACAAAAATTACTGCAAGCTTGAAACTATTCTTCATTTCTCGATTTTTTAATTCTTGAGATCGCCCTGTAAATTCTAAAAATACCATAAATAATAAGCACCACTCCCAATGCATAAGCAACAGCTGGCTCTAAAATAGTAAAGAAGAATTTGTAGACAATCACTACAATTCCTAAAACGATATAAAACAATCCCGTAACCAGGGATAACCAATTGAACATCATGTAACAAAAATACCAAAAAAAATAAAAAGAGAAGCATAAGCCTCTCTTTTTATTTATATTTTGAATAAATAAGTCTTATTCAAAGTTCATAGTAAATGGTACGCTATAGTAAGATCTAACGCTCTCCCCGTTTCTTTTCGCAGGAGTCCATTTTTTAAGTTTCTTAACTACACGCATCGCTTCACTGTTGAAGTCGCCGTTTGGAGATTTCTCTTCAATCGTTACATTCGAAACAGTACCGTCTTTTTCTACAACGAACTTAAGCTTCGCTTTAAGTGTTCCTTCACCTCCTTCCATCAAAGAAGTATCAAAGTTATCACCCAGGAACTTTCTCAATGCACCCATACCTCCAGGATATTCTGCAGACTGGTCAACATCTTTATAGATCTCGTTAGGGTTGTTCGCTTTCACTTCTACTGTACTAGCTTTAGTACCTGTAGATGGTGGTGGCGGTGGTGGTGTATAAGCCGGAGCTTTTACCCCCTCCTGATTCTGTAAACCAGTTGTAGTTTCCAACTGCTTAGAAATCGGTGGTGGTGGAGTTTCAATTTTCGGAGCTTTTACAGGCTCAGGAACTACGTTCTGAATTACCTCAATTTTCTCCTCTTCTTTTGGAGGTGGAGGTGGTGGAGGTGGTTCTTCTTCTTTAGGCTGCTCGATAATCGGATCTTCTTCGATAATATCTACAAGATCTGCCTTCACTTCCTGCTTAGGCGGAGCTGTAAGATTTTTAATCGTAAGATAGATGAACGGAGACAAAGCTGCCAAAAGGAATAATGCTGTTCCGATAATAAAAGACTTGGTTAAAAGTCTCGGATACTGATGTCTAAGATCATAGGCACCATATTCCTTGTTTCTATTTTCAAATACGATCTCGTCTAAAGTAAGATTCTGACCGTATACATTTTCATCTGCCATAGATTAGATATAACAATTTTATGGTTAAATTACTTTGTAGCAGCAGCCGGTGCAGCAGCACCTCCTACTTTTTTCTCATAAATAGCTTTCTCCCAAGGTTTGATATCAGTAACCCCGTACTGCTCACTTTTGGTAATTGCCATTTCATCAAGAATATCAACAAAGTTCTTATATACAGCATCGTCAGTTGGCTTAATGATCACGGTAAATTTCGTTTGATCTGCAGCTCTAGATTTTGCCTGCTGAATTACTTTTCTAATTCCTTCTCTGTCAAGAGTAGTTTCCATAAGAGTTTGGTCATTCAAGGATGTAGCATCCTGCTGGTGCCAGAAAACTCTATTATTTTTTCCTAATAAGATAGAAATTGAGTTAGAAAGTTTAATTTCTGTTGGAGGTGGTTTTTTTGTTTCATCTTTCGGTTTAGCCGGAAGACCCAAATCCATCACGTTCGGTTTACTGAACGTAGTTGTGAACATAAAGAAGGTAATCAATAGAAAACCCAAGTCCACCATCGGAGTCATATCGACTCTGGTGTTTTGCTTCTTGGAACGGACCTTGCCGCCCTTGCCGCCTTTTTCTTGTACTTGTACTTCTGCCATTTCTATCGATATTATTCGTTAGGTTTACCTTCTTGTGATGTAATCAACCAAAATTTAAGAAAATCAATATCTCTTAAACCTTCAAATAAGCTTTTCACTTTAGGGTATTGTGTTGTAACGTCACCTTTAATCGCCAACTTGTAGTCAGGGTTAACACTCAAACTTTCTTTTACCCAATCAATTAATTGCTTATTTGTACTGTCCATAGGAATTCCTGATGGACTTCTATAATTTTTCTGCTCATCTGCAGGCATATCCAAGTAACCTTTAAGCTGGTTCATTGGAACTCCGATTGCCTGAACTTTCTGGAAAGCAGCTTTTTGGTTGTTGTCAAAAGTAATCCCATACTTTTGTCCCATTTTATCCAAAAGAGCAAGTCTTTCTGATGCATTTTCTACTGGCTGGAAATAGAATTTTCCGTCCGGAGTAGCGTTGATAGTCATTAAACTAGCATCAGGAAGCAATTTTTCCGAAATTGAAGATGGCGGTTTGATCTGCTCCACGTCAGGTTTTTTAAACTGAGTGGTCAAGATAAAGAACGTAAGAAGTAGGAACGCAACGTCACACATTGCGGTCATGTCCGTTACTACTCCATGTCTTTTAGGTTTGACTCTCGCCATTATTATAAAATATTTTTAATTAAACTTCTTTTAATTGCTAATGCAAATATCTTGCTAATTCTTAGTTGAATTCAGCGAAAGACTGTTGGATACTCATAGAGATCTCGTCGATCTTGTAAGTTAATCCATCAATTTTAGATGTAAAGAAGTTATAAAGGATAATAGCGATTGCTGAAGTACCAATACCTAATGCCGTGTTAATCAAGGCTTCAGAGATACCTGTAGATAGAGCAGCAGCATCTGGAGTACCACCTCCTGAACCTAATGCAAAGAACGCTTTGATCATCCCGATTACTGTTCCAAGTAGTGCGATTAGGGTTGCAACTGTACCTAGAGTAGAAAGGATCATCATGTTTTTCTCAAGCATTGGCATCTCAAGAGTAGTAGCTTCTTCGATAGCTTTGTTAAGCGCTACCATTTTCTGCTCTTTATTTAATGTAGTATCGTGAGAAAGTGCTTTGTAAGTAGTAAGACCTTCTTTTACCACGTTACCAACAGAACCTTGTTGTCTGTCACACTCTTCGATAGCTTCGTCGATTTTGTTTTGGTTTAGTAAGCTTCTTACCTGTACAACAAAGTTGTCTAAGTTTCCTTTTCCAGCTGCTTTACCAAGAACGAAATATCTTTCAAAAGAGAAAACGATTACAGTAATCATGAAAGTAATCAAGATTGGTACGATAACCCCTCCTTTGTAGATAATACCTAAAAACGATTCTGGGTGAATGTCTTTTCCTTCAACACTTGAAAAAGCTACAGAACCACTTCCTAGTTTTTCTGCATCCTTAAAGTTTCCTGGGCTACCAAGAACGAATAAATAAATACATACTCCTATAGCAAATAGAATAGGAATAATAACAGCTGGATTTAAACCTCCTGCCTTTCTAGCAACTACTTGCTCATCATTTTTTGAAACATTCATTTCCATATTTAACTAAATTATATTGTTTTAAAATTTTACAGGGTGTAAATTAAAGGCAAAATTAATTAAAATGCAAGAGTCTTAATTAAACATTTTGCTTTTTTTTGATAAAGAAATTTTAATACGATTTCGAAATAATAATTATTTTAAATTATTTTATTTATTTTTTCCAAATTTAACATTTGAATTAAAAAATCATAAAAATAAGACACCCATTTTTTTTAATTTCCCAATGTTAATTTTTTTTTAAATTACGATATTCACAATACGGTGAGGGACTACAATGATTTTTTTAGGGGTTTTACCCTCCAAAATCTGTTGCATTTTCTCGTTAGAAATCACCAAATCTTCTACTTCCTTGGCAGATAATTGAGCGGAAAGTGAAATTTTGAACTTCATTTTACCATTTACGCTTACCGGATACTCAATTTCGTCTTCAACCAGATAATCCTCATTCAATGCCGGGAATTTTTCAAATTCTATCGATGTACCGTGTCCTAATAAACTCCACAATTCTTCACAGATGTGAGGAGCATACGGAGAAATGATAACGGCAAGCGGTTCTAAAATATTGCGCTTGTTGCATTTTATTTTCTGAAGCTCGTTTACAGCAATCATAAAGGATGATACTGAAGTATTGAAAGAGAAGTTTTCAATATCGTATACTACCTTCTTTATTAAGGTATGTAAAACTTTGTATTCCGCTTTTGTAGGTTCTTCGTCTGAAACTTCAAATACGTCTCCGTTGAAATACAGGTTCCAGAATTTTTTAAGGAAACCATATACTCCGCTTAACCCTTGAGTATTCCAAGGCTTGGATTGTTCTAACGGTCCTAAGAACATTTCATATAAACGTAAGCCGTCTGCTCCGTACTCTTCACAGATATCATCAGGATTGACTACATTATATTTTGACTTGGACATTTTTTCTACTTCACGGTCTGTGATGTATTTTCCGTCCTCCAGAATAAATTCTGCATCTGCATAATCCGGTCTCCATGCTTTGAAGGCTTCAGTATCCAATTCGTCAGAAGTTCCTTTTAATAAGGATACGTCTACGTGAATCTGCTGAGTCTGGTAATCTTTAGCTAAATTTTTAGACACATATTGATTTGTGCCGTCAATTCTGTATACAAATGCACTCATTCCTAAGATCATCCCCTGATTGATCAGTTTCTGGAATGGTTCATCATGGCTGATATATCCTCTGTCTTTTAAGAACATGTTCCAGAAACGGGAATACAATAAGTGACCGGTTGCATGTTCGCTTCCTCCTATATATAGGTCTACCTGTCCCCAATAATCTGCTAACTCTTTTTTAACAAAAGTTTCTTCATCATTCGGATCCATGTATCTAAGGAAATACCATGAGCTTCCTGCCCAACCTGGCATTGTAGATAATTCTAACGGGAAAATAGTTTTGTCATCAATAAGATCTGTAGCTACTACTTTCTGGTTAGCTTCATCCCATGCAAATTCTTTTGCATTTCCCAATGGTGGATCTCCATCTTCTGTAGGTAAGTATTTTTCAACTTCAGGAAGTTCCAAAGGTAAAGCGGAAGTTGGCAACGTGTAAGGCATTCCATCCTTATAATATATAGGAACTGGTTCTCCCCAATAACGCTGTCTTGAGAAAATAGCATCACGCTGTCTGTAGTTTGTTGTTCCATGACCGATTCCTTTCGTTTCGATCTCGGAAATCATTTTTGCTTTCGCTTCATTATAATGTAATCCGTTTAAGAAATCAGAGTTTACACAAACGGAATCTTTGGAATCAAAAGATTTTTCCTGAACGTCTTCTTCGGTTTCTACAACTTTCTTGATTTCAAGATTAAATTTCTTAGCAAATCTGTGGTCACGCTCATCGTGTGCCGGAACTGCCATTACTGCTCCTGTTCCATATCCCATCAACACATAGTCGGAAATATAGATCGGCATTTTTTCATTGCTGAAAGGATTGATTGCATAACTTCCTGTGAAAGCTCCGCTCACGTTTTTCACGTCAGACATTCTGTCTCTCTCCGTTTTTTTGGATGTTTCTTCAATATAAGTATCTACTTCTACTTTTTGAGCATCTGTAGTAATCGTTTCCACTAAAGGATTTTCCGGAGCCAGTACCATAAAGGTTGCTCCAAATATCGTATCAGGCCTTGTTGTAAATACTTCAACAGTCTCGTCATGCCCTTCTACTTTGAACTGAACCTGTGCTCCCTGAGATTTCCCGATCCAGTATTCCTGGGAATCTTTCAACGGCTGCGGCCAGTCTAAGGTATTTAATCCCTGTAATAATCTTTCAGAATATGCGGAAATTCTCATACTCCACTGCATCATTTTCTTCTGGAAAACCGGGAATCCTCCTCTTTCGGATTTTCCATCCTTTACTTCATCGTTGGCCAATACAGTTCCTAATGCAGGGCACCAGTTTACAGTGGTTTCTGCTCTGTAGGCAAGACGGTAGTTTAAAAGGATGTCTTCTTTATCAATTTCAGAAGCATTCTTCCATTCTTCTGCAGTGAAATTTAATTCGTCGTTCTGATTGGCATTTAATCCTTCTGTTCCTTTTTCTTCAAAATGCTGAATTAAAGAATCAATAGGCTCCGCCTTATCTGTATTTTTATTATACCAGGAATGATACAACTGGATAAAAATCCATTGTGTCCATTTATAATAAGAAGCATCTGAAGTTCTTACTTCTCTGGTCCAGTCGAATGAGAAACCGATTTTTCTCAGCTGCTCTTCATATCTGTTGATATTCTGTTCTGTAGTAATAGCCGGGTGCTGCCCTGTCTGAATAGCATATTGTTCAGCAGGAAGTCCAAAGCTGTCATATCCTACCGGGTGGAGTACATTAAACCCCTGATGTCTTTTGTATCTCGCATAGATATCCGATGCAATATATCCCAGCGGGTGACCTACGTGAAGTCCTGCTCCTGATGGGTACGGAAACATATCGAGTACATAAAACTTAGGTTTGTCTGTGTTATTAGAGGTTTTATAGGTTTGATTTTCCTCCCAGTATTTCTGCCACTTTTTTTCTATCTGCTGATGATCGTAAAACACTTGATATATATGTTATATGTTAAACTGATTATTTTTTCTTTTTGTCAAGATTCACAAAATTAATGATTTTAAAGTAAATAGAAATTGAAATTATGATGAATTACAAATTCTACCTCAACAAAAAAATCCCATCCGGAGATGAGATCTGTTTTATATCCTGAAGTATATACTATTATTGAGTAACTCTCTTGAAGGTATATGTTCTTGTCTGGAATATAGTAGGATCCTGAGTCTCCTCTCTTACCGCAAGATTGAGCGTTGTTGCATCCAAAGTAATCACCTTTGCATTCTGCGGCTCTACGATTCCCTGAATTTTCATCTGAACGTCTTTCCCTTCCTTATTATAAGTATAATTGAATTTTATATCTGAAAGAATAGCACACTGACCAGGGGTAGCAGTATCTCCCCAGTTCGTTTTCCCTCCCTTAGAATCAACGCTGAACCACCATCTTGTCTTTTTCTGACAGTCTGTATAAGTAATCGTGTTAGAAACCGGGTCTTCACCAACTTCTACAGTGGTAACTACTTCTTTTAACGGTTGCCATGTCCCAACAAGAGGAGCTTCCAGAACAGTATCATTGTCACTACTACAGCCTGTAGCTGCAGCAAACAAAGATAAACCTGCAAATAGTAATGCTAATTTCTTCATAGATCAATTTTTTCAAGCGCTAAAATTATAATTTTTTTGATTTATATTACTATTTTTTATGAAAAATTATTTCATCGACGATTATTTATATATATTTAAAAATAGGGACACCTGATTTTCCCTTTATTTAACAAATAGTGAATACATGAGCATCGTTCATTCTATTAAAAAAGTTATTTTTGCAGGAAACAAAATACAAATGCAGGATATTACGAGAAACAATTTTGATTTTATACGTGTTCTCCTTGCCTTTATTGTCTTTTTGGGACATCTTGGCACACTCAGCGCTTCTCCTGACCTCAGGATTTTTGAGCATAGCCCTATAGAAATTGCTGTTTTCGGCTTTTTTGCGGTGAGCGGATTTCTTATTGCAAGGAGCTATGAAAGGTCTTCAAGCCTGAAAAGCTATTTAAAAAAGAGAATCAGAAGAATTGTTCCCGCCTACTTATTGGTTATTTTTTTATGCGCAATTTTATTAAGCCTGGTAAGTACCTATTCCTTCACTGAATATTTCAGCAATACACAAGTTTATAAATACCTATTTTGGAATTCATTATTTTTAAATTTTAAAGCACCCTGGCTTCCCGGAGTTTTTGGGAATCAAGCAGTAAATGGTGCCCTATGGACACTGAAAATAGAAATGTGCTACTATTTTGCGGTTCCTCTGTTGTTTTTGCTTTTCGGGAAAAACAATAAATACAGAAATGTAAGTTTGGTTATTCTATACTTCTTATCACTTATTTATCTAAATTATTTTGAATCTTTAAATAAAATTTCCCTTGCCAAACAGCTTCCAGGAACATTATCCTATTTTATCCCTGGAATGTTGATTTACTTTAATTTCGATAAATTTATCCAGCATAAAAATATCATTTTCATTATTGCATTCGTTACTGTGTGGATTGACTTATTTTTAAAAGTTCAGCTTTTTTCTCCAATGATGATCGGGGTTATCGTAATGTATGTTGCCTATTCATTCAAATTCTTAAATAATTTTGGAAAATATGGTGATTTCACCTATGGAATCTACATTTTCCACTTCCCTATTATCAGGACTTTCCAGACTTTAGGATTGTTTGAAGATTACAATCCATTTGTAATGGCTTTGGTATGTATGTTGGTGGTAATTGCAGTAGGTATAAGCTCCTGGCATCTTTATGAAAAAAGATTTTTATAATTTAGCAGTTTAAAAAACATAAATGAAAGATCTTGTCTCTATCATTACTCCCTGTTATAATTCTGCAGAATTTATCGAGGAAACCATACAGTCTGTTCTTAACCAAACCTATGAAAATTGGGAGTGGCTCATTACTGACGACCTTTCCAAAGATAATACCGTTGAGATCATCCGAAAATATAATGATCCCAGAATAAAACTGCAGGTACTGGAGAAAAACGGAGGCGCAGGAAATGCAAGAAACAACAGCCTGGAAAGAGCACAGGGAAGATACATTGCCTTTCTGGATTCCGATGATTACTGGTATCCCGAATATCTGGAAATGATGACGGATTATATGCAGGAGCACAAAGCAGAACTTGTTTATTGTAATTATTCAAGATGCGATGAACAGCTTCAGCCTATACTTAAAGATTTCTTGGCGGATAAAGTGGTTACATTCTCCAATCTGCTGAAAACATGTCGTCTGGCACCGGTTTCTACAATGTATGACACTCAAAGAGTCGGCAAGTTTTTATTCCCTGTAAAAAGTAAACGCGAAGATCATGTGATGTGGCTGAATCTTTTAAAAGTAATTCCGGAAGGAATTCCTGTAAAAAAGACACTGGCCAAATACAGGATGCGTGAAAACAGCGTTTCAAGAAATAAAAAAAACATCATTAAAGATCAATATCTTGTTTATAAAGATTTCATGGGATTCTCCACAGTAAAATCGTTGTATTATACGGCTAACTGGGCATTAAACGGATTTCTGAAATATTCGAAAATTTTCAATTAATGGAGTATTCAAAAGAGTTCAAAGCCGCTCTGAGTGCTTTTTCCGGAACGGAGAAGGACAAACTTATTTTCAGACTCCTGAGAAAGGATAAATTATTATCTAAAAAACTCTACTTCGAACTGATTGATCCGGAAACCACGGATGATAAAAGAAACGCGATGGAAGAACATGTGAAGGAACAGATGCTCTTGGCCTCAAAGTATGTGGGAAATGCTAAATATTTCCTGGCTACTGTTCGAAAAATAAGTGCTGAAATCACGGAACATGTAAAAATAACGACCGATAAATTCGGAGAGGTTTCCCTGAATCTTCTTCTCGTGAATAAGGTATTGGAAAATAATGGTGATCTCAGCAGACAAAGGTTTGATAATGTTTACAAGCTTTATATTTACACCATCAACAAAATTTTCAAGTCATTAATTCTTGTAAAAAAACTGGATGAAGATTACTGGATGGAAATTGATGAATACCTTCGTGATACCCTGAATAAAGTTTTAGAAAATCATTATCTCCAAAAGCTATGCATCAATAATGGTCTTGACTTCAACTGGTTTGAATGTGACAGAATTCCGGATAATATCGATCAGATTATGAAAGACATTAAAAGCCAGGGATTTTTACGATAGGATTTTCTGAAGAATCATTCTGGTAGAATCAGGTTTTCCGTCTACGAATTTTTCTGCATTTTGAGACATTTCAGTAAGTTCTTCTCTGTTATCCTCATTCGTAAGAAATAAAACAAATTCTGAAGCTGCATATTCGTCAGGGAAAGACTTTCCGCCATTGGCCGAGATCAGGTCATCCGCTTCCGGATTCTTTTTGTAATGATTTCCAAAGATCACAGGAACACCAAAAGTAGCGGCTTCCAGAATATTGTGAAGTCCCGCATCATGAAATCCTCCTCCTACAACAGCTACATCTGCATAAGAATATAATTTTGATAATAAACCAATGCTGTCTATAATCAGAATTGGAGTATTGAAAGTTGAAGGCCGGGTATTTTGTATTTCACTATACAATAAGGCATCCGGGAATATATTTTTCAAATGCTCTACTCTTTTCAGATCGTGGGGGGCAATAATAAGTTTTACCGTATTATTTTTACGGGAAACTACTTCTGCTATTTTCTCTTCTGCCTGCCATGAACTTCCAAAAACAACAGCTTTACTTTCCCCTTTGAAATCTGCAATGAAATCTACATGATTATTTCTTTCTCGCAGCTGTTTTACTCTGTCAAATCTTGTATCTCCCGTTACGGAAGACTTCATTAATCCAACGCTTTTCGCCAAGGCCAAGGAAAACTGAGTCTGGTGAAAAAACCAGTCTACATTTTTCTGAAGCTGCTTCACAAACCATTTTCCATAGGAAGTAAAAAAAGATTGTCTTTCATAAAACAGTGCAGAAATGACATAAATCTCTGTCCCTTTATTTTTCAGTTCTGCAAGGAGGTTATACCAATAATCATATTTAACCGTAAAAAATAGTTCAGTATTAAATTGGTCTGTAAATTCTCTTACAATACTTTTTTTATCGAAAGGCAAATAACAAATAACGTCTGCAATATGTTTTTTCTTAACCACATTTTCATATCCTGATGGAGAAAAGAAGGTCACGAGTATTTTGTGTTGAGGAAAATTCTCTTTCAATTTCTCCAGAACAGGTAATCCCTGTTCATATTCGCCCAGGCTTGCAGCATGCATCCAAATTACCTGATCTGTTTTTGAAAATGCAGACTTTACTTTATTCAAAGACTGACTTCTTCCTTCAACGCCTTTTTTAGTTTTATCATTAATCAAGGCAAAAACCTTCATGCCGAAGGTAAGAAGACTGATAAATATATTGTATAAAAAAGCCATTTTACTTATTCTTTAATTTCAATTCTGTCGTGATCCGTGGGAGGATTTGATATGACTAAAAATTCAATTTCTTCATTTGATTCATTGGAGGTAAAATGCTTTGCTCCCGGCTCAATGGATATAGATTCATCCTGCCCAACCAGGAATTTTTCTTCATTGATATAGAATACTGCTTCACCTTTCAGAATATAGAAAAACTGTTCTGCCACTTTATGAAAGTGTAGTTTTTCTGAAGTTCCTGCAGGCATTTTCTCCTGTTTTACGGATAAGCTTCGGGTATTTTTAAGAATCCAGCTGTCACATTGGCTTCCCCAGATATAATGTTCTGAATTATCTTTAGAATGTATCATTTGAATAGATGGGCAATAAAAAGTAATGCAGGAGTAAATAACACGACAGATAAAAAGATGGTTGCGAATGTAATTCTCGGTTTAGCCTGATCATCTACGGCATATCTGAACATATAGTCCTGAATATTCATAAAAATAACCGCTAAAAACAAAAAAAGAATTCTCAGGCCAATCTTCATAATTAAAAACTGAGCATTCATATTCTGAGCCGTAATTTCTACCGGGAAATTAGTGTCTTCGGGATGTCTCAAGCCATACACGAACAGAGCATATAATCCCAGAGCCAATAAAGGCATCAGAAAAGCATACATTTTACCTCCAAATCCATCCGCTTTTCCCTCCATATCAAAATGTACAGGAATTCTCTCTGGCAATGTATTAAAGTTTTTCAGGGTAAACCACCATAGAAAAACGACTAATCCAAAATTAAAAATATCAAAAATTGTAAAAAGAATATTTTCCATTTCAGACGAGATTGAATTAGGATTAGATTACACTTTTCAGTACTCTCAGTTTATGAGTATGCTTATTCATTTCTTTGTTGAAAATCCCTGTGGAATCCAGTGTGTCTATTCTTACCTTTCCGGAAGCATGGATGATCTTTTGATTTTCCAGCATAATTCCAACATGAATAATTTTCCCTTCTGCATTTTCAAAGAATGCAAGATCTCCGGGCTGTGTTTCTTCAACGAAAGTAAGCGGCTCCCCTACCTCAGCCTGTTGTGATGCATCTCTGGGTATTTTTATATTATGAATTTTGTAAACCAATTGGGTAAATCCGGAGCAGTCTACTGCGAAGAAGCTTTTACCTCCCCAAAGATAAGGTACATTCAGGAACTCTTTTGCTGTCAGAGCGATACTTTCACGCACATCATGGCTTCTTCTTGAAGCTACCACCGGAAACTCCACTTCGGAACCCATAGAAAGTAACGTTTTACCATCATTCATTAGTACGGAAGAAAAATCTTCGGTAACGACAGTCACTTTTCTTTTGGCCAGCTCTTCGTCTGTTATAGGCTTCAGCTGCTTGGTATCCATCCATCCTTCATAGCCATCATAATGCATTTTTATTTTGGTCCAGTTTTTATCTACTTCCAAAATATCTGCACTTTCTCCAAACAATATTTCCGTAACAATTTCAGCTCTGTCAGAATTTTCTGCACGAACCGGCGCTACTGTAACAATACAAACTCCTTTATTCATTAATTTTCAATTTAAAGATTGAATGATTTAAAGATTAAAAATACGATATATCTCTCTTTAAATGTTTAATCCTTGAATATTTCAGTTACTTTCTGCGAAGAAAGTTGACTCCATCACGCAAAGGTAAAATAAGATTTTCAAAATCTTCGTCTTTTGCTACCAAATCATTTAACTCCTGGATCGACTGGGTAGATTTCAGCTTCGGATTTTCTTCCAATACTTTTCCATACCACAAGACATTATCAAAAAGGATCACCGTTCCGGATTTTGTATGCGGTTTAATCAGTCTGAAATATTCAGCATAGTTTTCTTTATCGGCATCTACAAAAATCAGATCGAAAAATTCATCTGTTTCTTTTAAATATTCCTTGGCATCCTGAAGTTTAAATTCAATCTGACCTGCATATTCGCTGGATTCAAAATATTTTTTAGGAAGATAGGCAAGATCTTCATTCACATCCAATGTTGTAATTTTCCCGTTCTTCGCCAGTCCTGCTGCCAGACATAAGGTAGCGTATCCTGTGAATGTTCCTATTTCAAGAATACTTTTCGGCTGCATCATCTGGGAAATAATCGTCAGCAATCTTCCCTGCTGATATCCGGAAATCATATGAGGCTGTGTGGTTTTCTGATATGTCTCTCTCCTCAGCTTTTTCAGAATTTCGGATTCCGAAGAAGCGTGTGCCTCCAAATATCTGTCCATTTCAGGATTCTTTTCTTCAAAAAAACTCATACCATTTTAATTTAAACAAATTTAATGATTTTAAAGCTTTCCCAAACCTTGTTTTGTTCAATATAAAATACAAAAAAGAGAGAAATTAATTCCTCTCTTTTTCTTAGCCATCTACATTCTACGTAAAAAATTATTATATGGCTATACAATATTGTCTTATCCCAGCACAAACCCATCCCGGGCAACACTTTGTTTGTAGACTCGTACAAAATATCTGTGGATTACATCCGTTAATAGCACCTTGTACAGTTTTCATTTCTCCTCTTGAAAGCTTTTTTAAATTTTTCATAATGATTTTAGTTTAGTATTAATTTCCTACTCTTTAGATTTTCGGACACCTCTTTAATATTTCCTTTAACGGAGATTTAAATATACATATTCTTTTATTAATCAAATAATTATAAACACAAAAACTACACATTTAATAAATAAAAAAATAAACTTCAGTGAAAACCCCACATAAAATACCGTGAAAACACGGATATTATTTTTGTGGTATTAGTTATAAGTTTGCAATAAGAATAAGGGGTAAAAACACTAAGAGAAAACAAGATGATTGCAGGAGAGACACAAACTAACCATGAGAATCACAAAAAAGTTGTACTGAAAAGTAGAACTGATGCTTCTGCAGCAAAAAGTAAGAAAGAAATATCCACTTCATTTTTGCAACGAATTATTTCACTCCTGAAAAAGGAAGAATTAATTTGATTAAAAAATAAATCCCGTCCACCTTCGGGATTTATTTTTGCTTTATACTCACATATTCCCTCTCAGGTTATTTCAGATTAAAACCTCATCCATTTCCTTCATCATCATTTTTCTCTACATCATTCAACAGAACTTCATTAAGTTCATTTCTACAATTCATTCTCAAAAGTCATATTGTAAGCCACAATATATCAGCTTGAAATATCCATGAATAGCCAATATTTTTCAAAATCCTGATTCATATCTCAGTTCACAAGTCAAAATCCTCATAAAATATAGGAAAAACACCTGTATTTGACCGCTCATATGCCTCTACCTTTGATATAAGTTTTCCAACCATGAAACATTCAAATAATGGAGGCACCCGAAAATCCTAAAAAAGAGTAGGGATATTTTAAAAACAACCACATGAAAACAAAGACTTTATTATTAATCGGAGCGATAGTGGGACTTGTGATGATATTTTCCCAGCTAAAACCTCAGGAAATGTCTTTTTATAAAGAAAAAGGCAATTATATTGTAGACCATAATTACATACTGAAAGATGTGAAAAAAATTTCTGACGAAGACATGAAAAGTTTGTTAAGTCTTCAGAAACTTCATCAGAACAGTTTGGGTACCAATTTCATTATTTATAAAATCAACAGACAGTATGTAATCCGCGGATGCTTAATGAAAGCTAATATCGACTGGAAAAAGTATGGAGATCTAAGAGAAAAAGTGGACGGTATCCTGAAAAAATATGGAGCTAAAGAATTGGGAAAAGATTATTATGCTATTCAAAACAACCAGGTTGCAACCAATGCAGCTTTGCTAAGCCAGAAAGACATCGCCTCTCTAAGTAGATTAACCGTTAAAGGAGCAGAAGAATACACAATTTGTCCACCAACGATGGGTAGAAGAAATCTTACCAATGTGATTATAAAATCTTACAAAGTTAATACAGCCATTGATCCAAGAATCAATGTAAAGCTGAACAGCGTATTGATGAATTACAAATAACCTCAAAAGGCTGTTTTTAGTCCGAAGACAGCCTTTTCTTAAATCTTTTGTCATGAAAAGAAAGCTTCAGTTATCCGGAATTTTTATGATCCTGCTTCTGGTTTTCACCATTGGCCTGAAAGGAACATTTGATGGATATTATGGTTTTTATTATGAAAATAAAGACTATAAAAAACCGCTGTTATATACTATTTCCGAAGACATTGCCCAATCAAAACCCGTTAATATATTTACTTCTTACACTGGTTTTGATACAGGATATGGTTTCTACGCACCCAATGTTGCCAGCGACTTTGTCATGAGCTTTGAATTAAAAGATCAAAATGGTAATATCCTTGAACAGAAAAACCTGCCTTATTTTAAGAACAAAGAGAGCAGAGTAAGATATACAACTGTTTTTAACATGTTTCTTGATAAAATTTCCGACAAAAATAAATACGACAAAAAATATTATCAGTACCTGGATATCATTATCAGACAGATCGCAGCCCACGTAATGAAAGAAAATCCGTTAGCATCCAGTGTAACTACAAAGCTTTATCTGTACAACTACCCTGCTATTGCAGATTTCAAAAAAGGAAAAACGAGTGAAAATCTTATTCTTATTGATGAATTCAAATACTAAAGTGATGAAAAATCTGAATGCATTCTATACCAAAATTGAAAATTTCTTTTTCAGACAAGATAATCAAACGGAATTCTTAAGCTTCTTTAGGATTGCCATAGGAATTGTAATTCTTTTACAATTTGCTGCAGTGTTGCCGGATTTTGAAAAATTATTTTCAAGCAACAGTATTATTCCTCAGGACATTATGAGTGTTTTTACTCCAGACTGGTTGATAACCTTCTCAAAAATAGTAAGCTTTTTACAAACTCTCGGGATTGAAGAAAGTGCAACAATGGCAATAACCAAGGTATCGTTTATTACACTGTGTATTTTGATCATCACCGGATTTTATTCAAGAATCTCTGCATTATTGTTGCTTATTTTACAGATAGCATTACTTAAGGGAAGTTCTTTTTTTGCCTATGGTGCAGATTTTTTCACAAGCATGTCTTTATTTTATCTGATTCTTTTTCCTGCTGACCAACACTTTTCACTGAGAAATTTTATTTTCGGCAGAAAACCGGGGCATAGTAATATTACTCCAGTTAAAAGATTATTTCAGATTCATATTTCTATTGCTTATTTCTTTTCCGGACTGGATAAAGCTTTAGGGTTCAACTGGTGGAACGGTGAATCTATCTGGAAAGCTATTCATCTCCCCTACTCCAACAGAGACCTGAATATTGATTTCAGCTGGCTGATAGAACACTCTTATCTGATAAGTTTGATTGGATGGAGTACCATTATTATTGAGATATGTTATCCTTTTTTTATCTGGTATAAACCCACACAGAAAACATGGCTTTTCTTTACCATCTCCATGCATATAGGAATTGCACTGGTTTTGAATTTATATTATTTTTCAGCAATTATGATCGTCTGGAATATCACCAATTTTTATTTTGAACAGTCTGATAAAAAGACAGTCACTTCTTCAAAGAAAAAAATATCGGCAGAGTATATTCCCAAACAGGTTGGTTCATAAAAAAATAAATCCCGAATTGCTTCGGGATTTATGATGATATAAGGTTTAATCATTATTTCTTAGGAGCGATATCCATCAGTTTCATAAACTCATCAAGTTTAGGCATAATGATGATTTCCGTTCTTCTGTTTTCTGATCTTCCTGAAACGCTCATGTTAGTCGCTTTCGGGTTGTATTCAGAACGTCCACCAGCAGTAATTCTTGCCGGATCTACTCCAAACTGAGTCTGAAGAACTTTAGCAACTGAAGTACCTCTTAATGCAGAAAGATCCCAGTTGTCTCTTGGAAGATTTGGAGAGTTCAACGGAGCGTTATCCGTGTTACCTTCGATCAATACAGAGTATTTATCGTAATCGTTGATTACTTTTGCTACTTTACCCAACACTTCCTGAGCGGCAGGCAGGATGTTGTAATCTCCTGTTTTGTATAGCATTTTATCAGAAAGGGAGATCATTACTACTCCTTTCAATACTTTTACCTGTACATCTTCATCAGATACATTATCCAAAGATCTCTTCAGTTTATTAGACAATGCCAGGTTCAAACTGTCATTTTTAGCATTACTGGAGATCAATTGCTTGATATAAGAATTGGACGCATTGATTTCGCCTACCAGTTTGTCAATGTTAGCAGAACTTTTTCCAGTATTAGACAGACACGCATCAAGTGATGATTTTAATGCATCGTGCTGGCTTTTCAACAAGTTGTTTTCACCCGCCAATGCAGAATTCTGAGATTTCAAATCCTGAATTTCTCTTTGTCTTTCTCCGATATTTTCAATACACTGCTTATAGTTTGTGCTCAAAGCATCATACTGCTTTTTGCTGACACAAGATGTCATCCCCAGCGCCATTGCAGAAACTGCTAAAATTTTTAAAATCTTCATAAATAATCATTTTTAGACTACTCAAAGTTAGGAAAATTCAATTGAATTATATCGGTTATCTTTGCATAAAAGAAATTCTCAACATCTATGTTGGATCAATCAGCCTTCACCAATCAATTAAAAAATCTCGTTCACGAACCGGAAAACCACACCTATCTTCTGGCGGTAAGCGGAGGAGCAGACTCTATGGTTCTCGCCTCTCTTTTCAAGGATTTAGGGCAGAAAATTCAGGATTCCAGGTTCCGGTTTCAGGTAGCTCATATCAATTATAAACTTCGTGGTAATGATTCGGATCTGGATCAGAAAACAGTGCAGGATTTTTGTGAGAAAAATCATATAAAATTTCATTTGTATGAAGTTTCAGAAAAAGATCAGAAACCCGAAAACTCTATTCAGCTATGGGCAAGAGAGCTTCGATACGCCTTTTTTAAAGAAATTCAGGAAAAAGA
Source organism: Chryseobacterium sp. AG363 (assembly GCF_003610675.1). Lineage (NCBI taxonomy): Bacteria > Pseudomonadati > Bacteroidota > Flavobacteriia > Flavobacteriales > Weeksellaceae > Chryseobacterium > Chryseobacterium sp. AG363. The sequence goes on along the minus strand of NZ_RAQF01000004.1, from coordinate 105,841 downwards.
AAAACTGGAATTTCTCGTTACCGCCCATCATCTTAACGATCAGCTGGAAACGTTCATTATTAATCTGTCCAAAGCTGCCGGCATTAATGGATTGAGTGGAATTCCAGCAAATGATAATAACATCCTTCGTCCCCTTTTAAATGTTTCAAAAAAAGAAATTTACCAATTTGCTGAACAGAATACTATTGAATTTCGGGAAGATCTTTCTAATAAAAAAAGTGATTATCTGAGGAATAAGATCAGGAATGAGATTGTTCCGGTGCTGATGGAAACCAACGATCATTTTCTGGAAAATTTCAGAAAAAGTTCTTTATATCTGAATCAGACTAAAGATTTTGTTCAGAAACAGATTCAGGAGATAGAAAATCAGCTTACAGTATTTAACCAAAACTATAAAATCTTATCAAAGGAAAAGCTGGATCAGGAAAGTGATTTCGTAAAATTTGAAATCTTAAAAAAATTCGGATTCAATCAGGAGGAAGAAATCCCCAAAATTTTTAAAGCTGAAAACAACAGTTCTTTCTTTTCAAAAGAATATCAGTTGATTGTCAACCGTGATGAACTTATTTTCATTGATAAAAATGAAGAAAAGGGAACTCCGGAAGAAATAGTACTGATCAAAAACTTTGATTTTTCTCAAAACCTGATCAGAATCAATCTCGTAGATGATATTGAAAACAATGAAGAGATCCAAAAAGAATTTGAATGGGATTTCGATGCTGAAAAGCTTCAGTTTCCCCTCCTTTTGAGAAAACAACAGGATGGAGATGAATTTTTTCCGACAGGGTTTTCAGGAAAAAAGAAAGTTTCTAAATTTTTTAGGGACGAAAAATTATCTGCTTTGATCAAGGAAAAGATCTGGTTATTGTGTGACTCCAAAAACCATATTTTGGGTGTCATCCCTCTCAGACAGGATCGCAGGTATCAGGCAGACAGAACTACTCAAAAAAAGATAACTGTAACGTGGACAGAAAAACAACTAATTCGTTAGCTGTTGATGATTTTAAGAAAGACAGCAATATAGCTTTTGGAATTTTATACCAACAGTATTTTGGTTATACTCAGAAATTTATTCTGAACAATAAAGGTAATCTGGAAGATGCAGAAGATATTTTCCAGGATGCATTACTCATTCTTTACGAAAAACTCAATGCTGATGACTTCAAAGTCCAAACCTGTCTGGGAAATTATATTATCGGAATTGTAAAAAACCTGTGGTTTAAAAAACTAAAAAACAGAAACTTTTATGTTGAGTCTCCTGAAAACTATTTTATGGAACATCAGGAGGAAATAAGTACTGCCATTGAAAATGAAAGGTATTACTGGGAAAAACTGGTTGGTTATATCAAATCGATTTCTTCCCATTGTCAGAATCTCATCCATGACATTTTTATTGAAAACAAAAGTATTGAAGAAATTCAGGATAAATACCAGTATTCCAGCAAACATAATGCTCAGAATCAAAAATACAAATGTGTAGAGCAGATCAAAAAAATTAAAAATAAAAATATTTTTACGACTGAAAAACAGATAGTTATATGAAATATTTTTATTTAAGGGTGATTTTTTTATGGATCAGGGAACATAATAAGAAAAGAAATATATGTTCAAAAAAATCGTATTGAGTCTTCTTATATTAGTAGGAATTTCATTTAACGCACAAAGCGCAGGTATCAATTTTCAAAAAATTGATTTAGAAGCCGCGAAAAAAATCGCATCAAAAGAGAATAAACTGATCTTCATTGATCTGTTCACCACCTGGTGCGGACCTTGTAAGCTGATGGCAAAAAACACCTTTACTGATCCGAGAATCGGAGAGATGTTCAACAAAAATTTTGTAAACCTTGCCATTGATGCAGAAAAAGAAGGTCTAAGCCTTGCCAAAGAATTTAAAGTGGTAAACTATCCTTCCTTTTTATTCCTGGATCCAAAAGGGAAACTGGTTCAATATGATTTCGGATACTATAATCCTGAACAGTTTCTGGAAGTTGGAGCATCTGTCCTGAAAAAAAAGATGTCTCAATCCGGCAAAACGTTAGATCAGGTAAAAGGAAAAATGATAGGTGATAAAATTGATAATTTCAATGCGAAAGATCATTTGGGTAATACATTTTCGTTATCAAAGGAAAACAAAAAACTGGTAATTGTTTTTATCCGTGGGCAATGGTGTCCGTATTGTAACAAATACATTGAAACATTACAAAATCTGACCCCTGAGCTGAAATCAAAAAACGCGAGACTTGTTATTATTTCTCCCGAAAAACCGGAATTTATAGAAAAGACGATCAGCAAAACAAAGACAGAGTATACGGTTTTATATGACGAAGGATATAAAATTGCAGAAGCATTCGATGTTCTCTATACTCCAGACAGTGAAACCCTTAATTTCTACAACTCAAAATTAAAGGAGGATTTTGCCAACAGCAGATCAGATCATTCCGGAAGGCTTCCTGTATCGGCAACCTTCATCCTTAATGAAGGGAAAGAAATTACATGGAGACATTTTGATCCGGACTATAAAAACAGAGCATCTGTAGAAGATATTTTAAAAAATCTGAATTGATTTTCTCGGAGAGTTTTTGTCATGGCAAAAGAACCTCATCATAATACCAAGTTGGCAAAATTGAAAAAATCTATAATCATTTTGAATCATAAAATAAGTAACACTTCTATTGCGATTAGTGCAGAAGACAAAATATTTTAGGGATCACGCTTAAAAAAAGAAAGTTTCTAAATTTTTTAGGGACGAAAAATTATCTATTTTAGCGAGGCAAAAAATCTGGACACAGACTCATTAGGAATAATGCTGTATTTGACAGCCTTCCTTTCAGGTAAGTCAGAAGATTTGCAAAGAATGAGAAAACGAAATGGAGTCTCAAAACTTTAATGAAATGAACAATGAAATTTAGAAATTGGTTTTTATTAATTCTACTATTTTTAGCGACAGGAATTAATGCGCAGATAAAAAATCCTGTAAAGTTTAAATTCACCATCAACGATCTGGGGAACAATCAATACGAAGCAGTATTGAATGCTACCATGGAAAACGGCTGGCATATTTACTCTAAAGATCTACCAGAAGACACCGGAATTCCGACGGAGTATAAAGTGACAGGAAAGAATATTGAGTTGATCGGAAAATTTACCGAAGTTGGTAAAAAACATGAAGAGTTTTCTGAAGCGTTTGGAGGAACAATTGTTTTCTACTCCAATTCTGCTGGATTTAAGCAAAAATTTAAATTAAAAGATCCAACAAAACCCGCAGATGTCACTTCTGAGATTACGTATCAGACCTGTGACGACAGAGTTTGCCTGGCTCCCAACACATTAGAATTCAACCAAAAAGTTACACCAAAAGGGGCAACGGAAGAGGCTACGACCGAGGAAACTGCAGGTCCTGCAAAAGACTCTGTAAAAATAACTGAGACGGTTACTGAAAATCCTGCAAAAACTGAAGCTACGATCACAGAAACTTCAAAACTAGATCCAAAGCAGTTGAAAATTGAAAGTATTGATTTCAAAAAACCACTGACGGATTGCGGTACTGCCTCTACCAAAGTGGATGAAAATTACTGGACGTATCTATTCCTTGGATTTATCGGAGGATTAATTGCTTTGCTTACGCCATGTGTGTTCCCGATGATTCCACTTACCGTTTCATTTTTTACGAAAGGAAGTAAAGACAAAGCAAAAGGAAAAAGAGATGCTCTTATTTATGGTTTTTTCATTCTTCTTATATTCGTTTTACTGAGTATTCCTTTCCATATTATTGATGGAATCGCAGGAAATATCTTCAACGAGATTTCTACAAGCGTATGGTTGAATATTGCTTTCTTTATCATATTCATCTTCTTTGCCGGAAGTTTCTTCGGGTATTATGATATCACGCTGCCAAGTTCTATTGCCAACAAATCTTCCAAAGCGGAAGAGGCAGGAGGAATTATTGGTATTTTCTTCATGGCATTGACTCTGGTGATCGTTTCTTTCTCATGTACGGGACCTATTTTAGGAAGTTTACTGGGAAGTGCGGTAACAGGTTCATCCAATGTTCCGATGCTGTTGACTTTTGCGTTGGCAGGATTCGGGCTGGCATGGGCTATTATTTTCGGATTGCTGGCATTATTCCCACAGGCATTACAAAGTCTACCGAAATCCGGAGGATGGATGAATACGGTAAAAGTTGTTTTAGGATTCGTAGAACTGGCATTAGCATTGAAATTCTTGTCTAAAGCCGATCTTGTATCCAAAACATTCTTCTTAAAAAGAGAACTTTTCATTGCGATCTGGATTATTATCGCCTTAGGATTAGCAATCTATTTATTAGGATTGATCAGATTCCCTCATGATGATAAAAAGCCTAAAATCTCTATCACCAGAAAAATATTAGGGGTATTGGGAATTGGTTTCGTGATCTATCTGGTTCAAGGGTTAATCCCATCTGACCGTCCGAAACTTCAGTTATTAAGTGGAATTTTACCTCCACTCAATGTAAGCTATTTCCATGATGAAAAAGACGGAATTTTAGGAATGCATCCTGAACACGACTTCTTCAAAGCAATAGAACTGGCTAAAAAAGAAGACAAGCCTATATTGATCGACTTCACAGGATATGGATGTGAAAACTGTAGAAAAATGGAGGAGTTTGTATGGAGCGAACCAGACATTTTACCGATTCTTCAGAATGATGTAGTACTGGCTTCTCTCTATGTCGATGATAAGGAAGAGCTTCCTGAGGATCAGAAAACCAAAATTGACCTGGGAGACGGACAGATCAAGAAGGTAAAAACAATTGGAGACAGATGGAGTTTATTCCAGCAGGTGAACTTCAATAATAACTCTCAACCTCACTATGTTTTAATCACTCCGGACGGAAAAGTCATCAACACGCCTGTCTCAGGATATATGCCTAAAGAGGATTTCAAAAAATTCCTTGAATGCGGGGTAAATTTCTATAAAAAGAATAAATAATTTATTAACATATCATTCAAAAACTCACACTTTATCGTGTGAGTTTTTTTATTTCATGAATTAAATAAACAATAAAACACAAAACGTAGTCTAAAATTAATTATATTTGAATAACTATCACCAATTCAAACACATATGAGATATTTAACATCTACTTTTTTATTTCTTATCTATTCCGCATTAGCTGCCCAGTCTGCCCCTTCCATAGAATGGCAAAAAGCATTGGGAGGCACCCATGGTGAATCTGCGAATGCCGTTCAGCAAACCTCCGATGGAGGATACATTGTAGCCGGAAATTCTATGTCCAATGATGGAGATGTCACCGGGAATCACGGAGGAGGAGATTACTGGATCGTAAAATTAAACCCTGCAGGAGGCATACAATGGCAAAAAACGTTAGGAGGAAGCAATGTTGATGATGCACAATCCATCCGTCAAACTACCGATGGAGGATATATTATTGCCGGATCATCCAATTCCGGTGACGGAGATATCAGCGGAAATCATGGAAATTATGATTACTGGATTGTAAAACTTGATTCCAACGGGAATATGCAATGGCAGAAATCGCTGGGTGGAAGCAGTATGGATATGGCACAATCTATTCAGCAGACTTCTGAAGGAGGATATATTGTAGCCGGATCTTCAAGTTCCAATGACGGAGATGTGAGCGGAAATCATGGAGGAGGAGACTATTGGATCGTAAAATTAGATATTAACGGAAATATACAATGGCAGAAATCGCTGGGTGGAAGCAGCAGTGAACAGGTCAATTCTGTGCAGCAAACTTTTGATGGCGGGTATATTATTGCAGGAACCACCGTGTCTACAGATGGCGATATTACTGTAAGCTACGGAAACAATGACTTTTGGGTAGTAAAACTCGATTCCGGCGGAAATATGCAATGGCAAAAAACGTTGGGCAATATTGGTGATAACATAGGATATTATGCGCAACAGACTTTTGATGGCGGTTATATTGCCGTGGGCACTTCTTTTAATTCTTCAAATCTTGAGAGCGGACTTCCCGATTATTGGGTTATCAAACTAAGCAATAACGGAACCATCGAGTGGGATAAATATTTTGGAGGAAGTTTTCATGACAACGCCATAACTATTCGCCAGACTCCCGAATGGGATTATATTGTTGCGGGCTGGACAGCTTCCAACAACGGACAGGTAACCAATCACCACGGTAATCTGGATTACTGGATCATAAAACTGGACAGCAGCGGAAATCTGAAGTGGGAGAAAACCCTGGGAGGTCCCGATTTCGATTACTTAACTGCTCTTGAACTGACCGCTGATAACGGATATATTGTTTCAGGAAGTACAGGATCTACAAGTGGAGACGTTACCGGACATCATGGTATGATCGATGCCTGGATAGTTAAACTAAGTCCTGAACAGCTTGGCATTCCGGAAAATCAACAGAGGCATAAACCCAACCTCTACCCTAACCCTGCAAAAGACTTTTTCTATTTAGATCATCTGCCCCGGGAAAGTACTATTAGCATTACTGATATGTCCGGACGAAAACTTTTCTCTCAAAAATATAACGAAGAAAAAATTAAAATCAGCACATCTGCATTCATGGAAGGACTTTATATGGTACAGGTAAAAAACAGAGAAGAAATTATTCTAACAAAGAAAATAACAATCACCCGGTAACCCCTTAAAAATATCATAATTACCCTTTTCCTTCAAGAAAAGTATTAAAAAACAGAAATAGGTAAAATTTATACGACAATAATCAATAGATTCATGAATCTATAAAGTTTTTAACAATCAAGGCATATGTTTTGTATGAATTCTTCAAAAAAAAATATAGTCTAACATTTAAAAACTTTAATCATGGCAGAAGTAATTGCACAAGAAAAACAAGGCGGAAAGCAAAAGAAAAAAATGATCCGAGTGGACATGACGCCTATGGTCGATCTGGGATTCTTACTTATCACTTTCTTTATGTTCACCACTAATTTTACAAAACCTAATGTAATGGACCTGGGACTCCCTGCAAAAGATCCAAATCCCAGTTCTATTGATAAACCGGTAATTGGAGATCAAAACCAGATTACCTTTATCCTTGGAAAAGACAACCGGGTATTTTATCATCAGAGCAATCAGAAAGATTTGAATACAGGAAACCTAAAAGAAACAGATTTCAGTGGAATAAAAATTTCAAAGATCATTGCTGAAGCGTATAAAAATGCTCCTGCACCCAACAAATTCACAGTGATTGTAAAACCAACAGATGAAGCCAACTACAAAAATTTTGTAGACATGCTGGACAACCTTGCTATTTCTAAAAAGGAACGATATGGCGTAACAGACATCAAACCTTGGGAAACAAAGGTTTATAAGGAATTAACTCAATAAAAGACAAGGGCATTTTTTAAATGCTCTTTTTTTGACTAAATTTGAAAGGAGAAACAGATCCACAGTATGTAAGCTGCTGTATTATTTTTAACCTTCTAAATTTTGGAATCATGCTGAACTTTGAAAGAAAAGGAAACGGAAAAGAAACGTTGGTACTTCTTCACGGATTTATGGAAAATCTATCCATCTGGAGTGATATGGAACATCACCTTTCCAAAGATTTTTCACTGCTCAAAATTGACCTTCCCGGTCATGGACAGTCTGAAATTCTGGCTGAAGTTCACACCATGGAACTGATGGCTGAAGAAGTAAAAAAAGTATTGGATGATCAGCATTTAGAAAAAATACATCTTCTGGGACATTCTATGGGAGGATATACATCTCTCGCTTTTGCAGAAAAGTATCCTGATTCTTTAAAAAGTCTTACATTATTTTTCTCTACGTATTTTCCGGATGATGAAGAGAAAAAACAGCAGCGAATCAAAAGCTACAGAATCATCAAGGATGCTTTTGCCCATTATGCAAGAGCCGGGGTACCTAATTTATTCAATCCGAATGAAAGAGACATTCTGGAAGGTAAAATAGAAACTGCACTTGAAACAGCCCTTTCCACCAATAATTTAGGTGCTCTTTCCTGCGTAAAGGGTATGGTAGAAAGAACCGACAAAAAGCATGTGCTGGAAAACCTGGAAGCTAAAATCTTAGTACTGGCGGGTAAACATGATAATGCGGTAAAAACGGATATGATGATCAAACATCTTCCGGACAGAACGAATATCAAATCTTATATCCTGGACTGCGGACACAACGGTCATTGGGAAAAGCCAGGAATCTGTGCAGAAATCATCAATACAGAACTTCTTCACAATCTTCCTAAAAAACTGATTTTATAAAACAGGTTACCTGACAAATTAAGCTGTGCATAACAAAAAATCCTGTATATTAGTAGAGGATAATTTGGGTAATGGCTTTATTTTCATTCAAAAAAAAGAAACCACCGGCACCACCGGTTATCGGACTTACACTTTCAGGCGGAGGAATGCGTGGGATTGCTCATATCGCCGTACTGAAAGCTTTGGAAGAATACAATCTGAAACCACACATTATTTCAGGAACCAGCGCAGGATCCATCATTGGTGCTTTTTATTCTTTTGGAAAAACGCCGGAAGAGATGATGGAAATTGTCAAGCAAACTTCTTTTTTTTCCAGGTCATCTTTAAAATTATCCAAAAACGGAATCTTCAGTTCCAATTTTATTTTAAAACTGTTCAAAGATTATTTCCCTGAAGACAATTTCGGTATTTTAAAAATTCCGGTGTATGTAGCTGCCACGGAAATGACGCATGGCATCGTAGACTTCTTTTCTGAAGGAGAGCTTTTTGGACCATTACTGGCTTCCTCAAGCGTTCCTTTTATTCTTCCACCGGTAAGAATTGGTGAGAAAATTTATGTAGACGGCGGTGTTCTGGATAACCTTCCCATTGAGCCTATCATGGATAAATGTAATTTTCTGATTGCCTCTCATGTCAATTCCATCAGCTATGATGAGTTAAGCAAGATGAGCCTGATGAAAGAATTCGACAGAATCCTTCACTTAGCGATCGCAAAGTCGGTCTATTCTAAAGCAAAATACTGCAATATTTTTCTTGATCCGCCCAAAATGACGAAATACAGTCTTTTCAACAAAAGATATATGGATGAAATGTTTCAGCAAGTGTATGATTATACCTGCCAGGAGCTTGAAGAAAAGGGGTTTCGTAAAAGTATCTAGAAGTTAATCAGAAAAATTTACAGGTTTTTGCCTCTATAAACCTTCCTCTTTTACTTTTTCTTTGAAGTTTACGATCGTTCCCGCTAAAGAATCTAAAGATTTCCCTCCGGCTGCATTAATATGCCCGCCACCATTGAAATATTTTCTTGAGAATTGGTTCACATCCACATCATCTTTACTTCTGAAAGAAATTTTAACGAAGTCTTCGTACAGATCTTCCATAAAGAATGCTGACATTTTCACTCCGGCAATACTCAAACCATAATTCACAAAACCTTCCGTATCTCCTTTCTGAAAACCAAATTCTTTCAGTTCATTTCTGGTAAGGCTTAACACAGCCACTGTTCCGTCATTCACTACTTCTATTCTTCCAAGAACTAAAGCAAGCAAATGCAGACGGGAAACCGTATTGGTATCCCATGTATTGGACGTGATCATAGCAGGATCTGCACCGTGTTCAATAAGATTAGCAATAATTCTGTGGGTAGTAGCACTGGTAGAACGAAAACGGAAACCTCCTGTATCCGTCATGATTCCGGTATAAAGGCATTCCGCCATATCCTGGTTCACCAGCTTTTCATCATTCATTGCTTCAATGAAATGATAAATCATCTGTGAAGTGGCAGGAATGACTGTATCAGAATACACAAAATCAAATTGTTCCGGCTGTTGGTGATGATCAATAAGAATTTTCTTCCCCGGAGCTTTTACCAGCCAGTCTCCCAATAATCCGATTCTTGACGAGGAATTAAAATCCAGACAGAAAATAACATCTGCTCCCGCAATCATATCAGCAGCCAGTTTTCTTTTATATTCTGCAATAATAACTTTTTTAGATTCCGGCATCCATTTCAGAAATTTCGGAAAATCATTAGGTACGATAACCTCTGCATGAATTCCTTTTGCTTTCAGATAATGTTTTAATCCCAAGCTTGAACCAATAGCATCTCCATCCGGGTTATAATGGGTAAGGATCACTATTCTGCTATCCTGGGTAAGTAATGTATTAATATCTAAAAGTTCTGCTGGTGTAAACATCCGGTGTTTATTTTTCGTTAAAATTAAAGTTTTCAAAGATAGAGCTTTTATATAAATCATTTAAATATTATTTTTGTACTGGAAAAATGGTTTTGTGATGAGGGTTTGTTAATACCCGACCAAAAAACATTACATTTAATTTTAAAAAAAGATAATTAAAGTTTGTAACTTATAAAAATTTATATATCTTTGCAACCTGAAAATTAATAGATTAATTACGATTTAAACATATAGTAATGAGTAAAAGAACATTCCAGCCATCAGAAAGAAAGAGAAGAAACAAACACGGTTTCAGAGAAAGAATGTCTACGCCAAATGGAAGAAGAGTTTTGGCTGCGAGAAGAGCTAAAGGCAGAAAGAGATTAACTGTAAGTGCTGCACGCGCTAAGAGATAATTTCTAATTATCATATACAAAACATGCTTGAGAAGTTCCTTTTCAGGCATTTTTTGTTGTTAAAATTTACTAAAATTAGAGTCAAATAGACTTCTTTTTTCTATTTTTAAAGATTGAAATTTTTTTGTTAGAAAACAGCCTTTAAAATTAAATTATGCCACATACAAATATCGCCGGAGACAATATTATAAGTTTACAAAATGCAAAGATTGCGCAAAAAAACTTTACTGTACTTTCTGATGTAAATCTTAATATAAAGAAAGGTAGATTCTGCTACCTTATCGGAAAAACAGGTTCCGGAAAAAGTTCCCTACTGAAAACGCTTTACGGACATATTCCATTAGCATCAGGACACGGAGCTGTTGTAGGATTTGATCTGGCAAAACTAAAGCCCTCTGACATCCCTAACTTAAGAAGAAAACTAGGTATCGTATTCCAGGATTTCCAGTTACTTTCAGACAGGACAGTTGAGAAAAACCTTAAGTTCGTTCTTGAAGCGACAGGATGGAATGACAAAGTAAAAATGGAAGACCGTATCAATGAGGTTTTAGGAAGTGTGAACATGAAAAGCAAGAAGCACAAAATGCCTCACGAACTTTCCGGAGGAGAACAGCAGCGTATTGCCATTGCGAGAGCTCTTCTTAACCATCCGGATCTTATTTTAGCCGATGAGCCAACAGGAAACCTTGACCCTGAGACTTCCAACGAAATTATGACGCTATTAAAGCAGGTTGCCCTTGAAAATGGAGCTGCTGTAGTAATGGCAACACATGATTACCACATGATTCAGAACTTCCCTGGTGAAGCCATCAGATGTGAAGACGGAAAAGTTTCTGTATTGGATACTTCAGAATTATTCGAATAAGAATAAAAAATAAGAAGGTCAGAAATAACTAACTTCTCTATTTAAAAACATGAAACTCTTTGGTGAGTTCAAGATATTGGTCCGAGTATTGTCTCGGACTTTTTTCTATAATAAAATCAGACTCGTTAACTTCTTTTACTTGTGATGAAAACTCCAGAATCAATCTTTTTGCCTTTGCATTTTCAATTCCTCTAATATTCACTTTTCTGTTCAGATGCAGTTTATTTTCCTTACCGATTGAAATAAAAACTTCCCCTGCTTCCACAGGTATGATTACAGAAAACATCCCTTTTTCTGACAATAATTCTGCCGCCTTACTGATCAACTGCATGAAGTTCAATTCTACGTTCTGACGTGCAATCTTATCTTTTTCAGATCCTGATTCTTCAAAATACGGAGGATTGGATACAATAAGATCAAAACGATCTTCCGTTTCAAAAGTTTTAAAGTCCTGATGACTGTTTTTCAACCTGGCATGAAAAGGAGAATTTTCAAAATTGAGCTGGGTAAGCTTGGCAGCATCATCATTAATATCCAGCCCTAAAAATTCCGCCTGTAGATTTCTTTGTGCCAGCATAAGAGAAATTAGTCCTGTGCCTGTTCCTACTTCCAAAACACTGGAAGCATTTTCAACATTTGCCAAAGCACCAAGCAGAACACCGTCTGTTCCTACACGGAAGACGTCTTTAGACTGCTGAATTTGGAATTGTTTAAATGTAAAAAGCTTCACTATAAATTGGTAGGCAGTGTAATAATGAATGTAGACCCCTTCCCTACTTCTGATTTCACGGAGATCTCACCTTTATAATCCTCTATCATTTTTCTCACCATGGATAAGCCAAGCCCCATCCCACTGCTTTTAGATGTAAAATTCGGTTCAAAAATTCTTTCGTACATATTTTCAGGAATCCCGACTCCGTTATCCTGAACAGAGATAATCACCCTTCTTTGATGCTGCTCCACATCTACATTGATAATGAGTTTTCTCTGATCACTCTCTGCCTGTTTTGCATTGGTAACAAGGTTTGTAATGATTCTGGAAAGATAAATCCTGTCCATATTGATCATTATATTCGTCTTATTGGCATGCATGAAAATACTGTCATCATTGAATACACGTAGAATATCTTCAACTTCCGTATTCAGATTGATCACTTCATTATTTTTTTCAGGAAGTTTGGCAAATTCTGAGAATGCTGAGGCTACTGTAGCAATCAGGTCAATCTGATCAACAATAGTTTTACTCATTTGCTTTACCCTTTCTCTGATATTCGGGTCTTCAGGATCAAATTTTCTTTCAAAATTCTGAATGGTCAACTTCATTGGCGTCAACGGATTTTTCACCTCATGAGCTACCTGCTTGGCCATTTCTCTCCACGCTTCTTCGGATGCTTTGAATCTAAGTCTTTCTTTCTGGTCCTGAATCTGTAGAATCATTCTGTTATAAGCTCTTGCCAAAGCATTAAGCTCATCATTCTTATAATATCTGATAGGGCGCATTTCATTTTCAAACAAAGTAATACGGGTAATCATATCAGAGAATTTCGTAATGGTTTTGGCAAGACTATTAGACGTAACCCAGCTAATCCATATACTAAAAAGGATAAGAAATATATCGACTAAAAGAATATACTTTACGTACTGGTGCAGAACCTCCAGATAAGCAGATTCATTATGATATAAAGGGATATAAACAATTCCGATAGGTTCAAGCTCATTATTTTTCAGCAAAAGGTAGGAAGAAGTCAATTTTGCATCCTTAGCTGCATCATAATTCACCATATCTACCCTTGCATCGGTAGACAGAATCTTATTGATGATTTCTATAGGAATTGTTTTCTGCTCCACCAATCCTTCATCTTTGTTGGAAAGCAAATAGTTTCCTTTCAGATCATAAATAAAAATGTCATGCTGGTTGATATCCGCTATTTCAAAGATTTTATTCCCTAAAACTTCCGGAAGATCTTTTGTTTCAATAAGTTTCTGGCTTACCGCATAGTCCAGATATCGCATGACAGCATTGGTTTTATCCTGCATATCGATATTACTCTGCTGTAAAGAATGATTTCTCAATACAAAGTAAGGAACAAGTGATGTAGCAACGACACTTAAAAAACATACCAGCAAGAAACCGAAAAACACCCGGTTTCTTAAGCTATATCCTTTATACTTATTTATTGACATTCTACTTTTTAATTAACCTAGCAATATACTTACCAATGATATCAAATTCCAGGTTTACTTTGTCACCAATTTTCAAATGTTTCATATTTGTGAATTCCCAGGTGTAAGGAATAATGGCTACGGAAAACTGAGCATCTTCGCTTTTAGCAACAGTAAGACTGATTCCGTTTACGGTAATTGATCCCTGAGGTACCGTTACAAAACTTCCGTCATTTTCGTACTTCATAGTAATAAAATAGCTTCCGTCTTTATTTTCGATACTCACCACTTCACCGGTTTTATCAACATGTCCCTGAACAATATGACCATCGAGTCTTCCATCCATCTTCATGCAGCGTTCAAGGTTGACAACGGTTCCCAATTCCCATTTTCCAAGGTTGGTTTTTTCCAATGTTTCATTGATTGCCGTCACCACATAATGATTGTCTTTTATTTCAACAACTGTAAGACAACAGCCATTGTGAGCAAGGCTCTGATCTATTTTCAGTTCATTTGTAAAAGGGCAAGTCAGGGTAAAATCTATATTGCTTCCTTTTTCTTCAATCTTCTCAATAACACCAACTGCTTCAATAATTCCTGTGAACATATTATTTTTTGCTAAATTTGTAAATTATAATCTTCAAAGATAATCAAAATGAGCCCAAAAAACCATAAAGTACGAGTAGGAATTTCAATCGGTGATTTCAATGGCATCGGCCCGGAGATCATTATGAAGTCTCTGAAAGACAAAACTATTACAGATTTTTTCACTCCTGTAATTTTTGGTTCGGGAAAATTATTCACTTATCAGAAAAATATTTTTAAGCTGAATCTTAATTTCAACTACGTTAACGAACCTTCACAGGCACAGGCTGGGAAACTTAATATGGTTAACCTTACCAAAGAAAACGTGAATGTAGAATTGGGAGTTCCTACTGAAGAATCTACGAAAATGGCGATTGATTCTTTAGAAGCAGCTACTGAAGCTTTGACGAATGGAGATATTGACGTATTGGTAACTGCTCCGATCAACAAAGATGAAATGGTAAAAATGGGATTCAAACATGCGGGACATACAGGGTATTTTGAAGAGAAATTCAACAAAAAAGGATTAATGTTCCTTGTTACTGAAGATCTTAAAGTAGCTGTTTCCACGCATCATATTCCTATTGCACAGGTAGCTGAAAATATTTCCAAGGAAAAAATAAAGAAACAGATCAGAGTATTAAATCAAACGCTTATCGAAGATTTCTGTATTCAAAAACCAAAAATTGCCGTATTAGGATTAAATCCTCACGCAGGAGACGGAGGTGTAATCGGAAACGAAGAAATTGAAATCATCAGCCCGGCTATTAAAGAACTTTCTGACAATGGAATACTGGCATTCGGGCCTTTCCCGGCAGACAGCTTTTTCCAGCCGAGTAAATACAAAAATTTCGATGCTGTTTTGGCGATGTATCATGACCAGGGACTGGCTCCTTTCAAAACATTAGCCTATGAGGAAGGAGTAAATTATACTGCGGGACTTCCTTTTATCAGAACATCTCCCGATCACGGAGTTGCTTACGATATTGCAGGAAAAAATGTGGCCGATGAGCAGAGTTTTACAGAAGCAATCTTCACAGCGATCAAGGTTTTCAAGAACAGAAGTGAATACAGCGAACTGATGAATGACCGCCTTCAGCCTAGAAAAATGGCTGTAGACAATGGAATAGATGAAGATCTACCGGAGGAAACTGAAGCATAAATCTTTAAAACAAATTTTAAATTAATTTGTTTCAGATTTTATTTGTTATTATAAAAAAAATGCATATTTTTGCACACTCATTTTATGGACAAGTTAAGAAACTATGACGTAAGCTTTTCCGGACTTAAAAACGGAAAACACGAGTTCAAGTTTGAGATAGATAAAACGTTCTTTCAATTATTTGACACTGAGCAGGAATTTACAAATCCTAGAATAGAAGTGAATGTATCACTTGATAAACACACTACTTTTTTAGAATTTGAGATTAAAATTAATGGATGGGTTGAGTTGGTTTGTGATATCACAAATGAAAATTTCGACTATCCTATTGAGAATGAAATCAAAATTCTGGTGAATTTCGGGGAAGAATATGATGACAGCAATGAAGATGTTATTACTATTCCTACTGCAGAGCATGCTTTCAATGTAGCACATTTGATTTACGAAAATGTAATGCTTTCTATTCCGATGAAAAAGATTTCACCGAATGTAAGTGATGAAGATCTTAAAATTCTTGACCAGTTCAGTCCTAAAGATATTGAGGTAACTGAAGAAGAAGAACATGAAAGTGACCCAAGATGGGATGCTTTAAGAAAATTAAAAGACAATAATTAAATAGAATAATTTAAATATGATGAGATGATGAATCTCATCGCTCATCAATTAAAAAAGTTATTAGAAAATGGCACATCCAAAGAGAAGACAGTCGTCTACAAGAAGAGATAAGAGAAGAACTCACTACAAAGCTGTAGTTCCTCAATTAGCTAAAGATGCAACAACAGGAGAGCTTCACCTATACCACAGAGCTCACTGGCATGAAGGAAAATTATACTACAGAGGTAAAGTAGTATTGGAAAAAGAAGTAGCTGCTACTGAAGAAAACTAAGAGTCGCTTTTCGCTGAAAAAGCCTCATTTTAATACAAAAACCGCCCAATTTTGATAAAATTTGGCGGTTTTTTGTTGTTTTTTACGTTTTTTTGGTATCTTTGGCATCAAATCAAATATCAAATTTATGGACATTAAAGACATACAAAATCTTATCAAGTTTGTATCTAAGGCTGAAGTATCAGAAGTGAAGTACAAAACTAAAGATTTCGAAATCACTATTAAAACTCCATTAGCTGGAAGCGATGCTGTTTATGCACAACCTGCAGTATACCACACTGCTCCACAAGCGGTAGCTGCTCCGGCACCTGTTGCAACTCCGGCCGCTCCTGTTGCTGAAAAAGCTGAAGCTGCATCTGATGACAGCAAATATGTAACAATCAAATCTCCAATGATTGGTACTTTCTATAGAAAACCATCTCCTGATAAAGATGTATTCGTAAATGTAGGTGACGAAGTTTCTGTTGGTAAAGTAGTTTGTGTTATTGAAGCAATGAAACTATTCAACCAGATTGAATCTGAAATCAGCGGAAAAATTGTTAAAATTTTAGTGGATGACGCTACTCCTGTAGAGTATGACCAACCTTTATTCTTAGTAGATCCATCTTAATTTAGAAGTTAGATGTTAGACATTAGATGTTAGATTAAATTCTACATTAAAATAACATTATCTAATTTTCAAATTATCTAATTTTCAAATTGAAGAAGATGTTCAAAAAAATATTAATAGCCAATCGAGGCGAAATTGCAATGCGTATTTTACGTACTTGTAAAGAAATGGGGATCAAAACCGTTGCGGTATACTCTACTGCTGATAAAGACAGTCTTCACGTAAGATTTGCTGATGAAGCAGTATGTATTGGCCCTGCAATGAGTAAAGACTCATATCTTAAAATCCCTAACATTATTGCTGCTGCGGAAATTACCAATGCTGATGCGATTCACCCAGGTTACGGATTCTTATCTGAAAATGCTAACTTCTCAAGAATCTGCCAGAAGAACGGTATCAAATTTATTGGTGCTTCTCCTGAACAGATTGAAAAAATGGGAGACAAAGCAAATGCTAAGGCTACCATGAAAGCAGCAGGTGTACCATGTGTACCAGGTTCTGACGGATTGATCGAATCTTACGAACACGCTGTAAAAGTAGCTGAAGAAACAGGTTACCCTGTCATGATCAAAGCTACTGCTGGTGGTGGAGGTAAAGGAATGAGAGCTGTTTGGAAAGCTGAAGACCTTAAAGATCACTGGGAATCTGCTATTCAGGAAGCTGTAGCTGCCTTTGGAAACGGAGGTATGTATATGGAAAAACTGATTGAAGAGCCTAGACACATCGAAATTCAGGTTGCGGGTGACCAATTCGGTAAAGCGTGCCACCTTTCTGAAAGAGACTGTTCTGTACAGAGAAGAAATCAGAAATTAACTGAAGAAACACCTTCTCCTTTCATGACAGACGAACTTCGTGAGAAAATGGGAGAAGCTGCCGTAAAAGCTGCTGAATTCATTGGATATGAAGGTGTAGGAACTATCGAATTCCTTGTAGACAAACACAGAAATTTCTATTTCATGGAAATGAATACAAGAATCCAGGTAGAGCACCCTATCACTGAGCAGGTAATTGATTATGACCTGATCAGAGAACAAATTCTTCTTGCTGCAGGAACTCCTATTTCAGGAATTAACTATTATCCTAAATTACATTCAATCGAATGTAGAATCAACGCAGAAGACCCTTACGCAGACTTCAGACCGTCTCCGGGAAAAATCACAGGATTAAATATCCCTGGAGGACACGGAATCAGAGTTGACACTCACGTTTATTCCGGATATACAATTCCTTCTAACTATGACTCTATGATTGCCAAGCTTATCACTACGGCTCAGACCCGTGAAGAAGCTATTGCAAAAATGAGACGTGCTCTTGAAGAATTCTATATTGAAGGAGTAAAAACAACTATTCCTTTCCACAGACAGCTGATGGATAATGAAGATTATCTTTCAGGAAACTATACTACAAAATTCATGGAAGATTTTGTAATGGATAGAAAATACGATAATCACTGAAAAGAATTATCATTCATATAAAAAGAAGGCGTCCGAAAAGGCGCCTTCTTCAGTTTTATACTCTATTTCGTTCTAATAAAGCAGGAAAAGTTATTTTTGTAGTATCAATTAAAACCGACATAGGAGCGATGACATCAGCAATACAGGAGAAATTAGCAGAGACACTTCAGATTTCTATGGAGCGTGCGAAGGAATTTTTGGATATTTGCTATATCGTAACTTATGATAAAAACAAAATGATAGTACCTAAAAATGGAGTATTTGATCGTTTAGGACTCATTTTGAATGGCGCCGTCCGGATTTATTACATCAACGAGAAAGGCGAGGATATCAGCTATCTTTTACAGGTGAATAATGATGTAATTGGTGATTACGCAAGCTATATTACCGGAAAAAAATCAATGGCAATTATACAGGCTCTTCTAAAAACTGAAGTTTTATATTTTGATAAAAAAGATGTTGAGATTTTAATTCAGAAAGATATTTTCTGGCTTGGGCTGGCAAAACGCATATCGGATCTAGCTTTTCTGGATGCAAAACAAAGGCTTGACGAACTGTTTTTTTATACACCGGAAGAACGCTATATCAATCTTTTGAAAAAGTCACCCGAAATTTTGAACAAAATTCCACAAAAATATATTTCGTCATATTTAGGAATTACGCCACAATCGTTGAGCAGAATCCGGAAAAGAATTTGCTAATTTCAGAAAATTAACTTAAGTGAACGTTTTTGGTTTTTTCAGCCCTTAATTTTGCCTCATAATATAAATGCAATCACAATGAAAATAGCAATTATCGGTGGCGGAATTGGTGGTTTGACAACAGCTTTAGCCTTACAAAAAAATAATCTGGACGTTACCGTCTACGAAAGTGCACCCGAAATAAAACCTGTGGGCGCCGGAATCATTATGGCTAATAATGCCATGCAGATTTTTGACAAACTAAGCATTCGCCACAAAATCGAAATGGCAGGTCATAAAATTTCAACTATTAACATTACTGATCCACAGCTCAAAACCATATCGGACGTACAACTGAATACATTCGAAAGTAAATATGGAGTAAGCAACACTGCCATCCATCGTGCTGATTTACAAAATATTCTAACTGAAGAAATTGGTTTTAAAAACATTGAACTTTCTAAACGTTTATCCAAAATCGAACAGGAAAACGGTTATCAACTCACTTTTGAAGACGGAACTATCGCTAATGCAGATGCTGTTATTGGAGCAGATGGAATTAAATCAGTAGTACGTCATCAAATTTTAAATATTGGAAAACTCAGATCTTCCAAGCAAAAATGCTGGCGTGGCGTCATCGAATCTGATTGGACAGAAAAATATAATCACCACGCTTATGAAGCCTGGGGAAAAGGCAGACGCTTCGGCTTCGTGAAAATTAGTGATCACAAAGTTTACTGGTACGCTGTGGTTAACGAGCACCTGGTCAAAAATCCCAATAATCTTGCTGAGCTTTTTGCTGAATTTAATCCCGAAATTCCAAGAATGATTTCCGTAACACCGCAAGAAAAAATATTTGTTAGTGACATTATCGATTTGGAACCGATTTATCAATGGCAAAAAGACCGTGTTTGCCTGATTGGCGATGCAGCCCATGCAACGACTCCTAATATGGGACAAGGTGCCTGCCAGGCCGTTGAAGATGCATATATCCTCGGAAAACTTTTTGGTAAAGGGAAAAACGTGGATGAAGTCTTCACTCAATACGAAAAACTGCGTATGAAAAAAGCGCATTACATTGTTCACACAAGCTCAGCCATCGGTAAAATTTCACACTATGAGAACAGTCTGGCAGTTTGGCTCCGTAATACTTTACTAAAGGCAACACCTGGCTCTGTTAACGAAAAACAAATGGAAAAAGTTTTTGATATTTCGTACCAGAACAATTTATAAGACAAACCCTAATCAAAAGCTATTTAGGGAACAGCATTTAAAAATTATAGTCCTGATGGAACAGCAAATCAATATCGGAATAATTAAAATGTAAAATTATCTTCTCAGTATAAATTTCTTATTCTTAAAGATAGAATACCTGCAACTGTTATCCGTTAAGAAAATATTTTCCATTAGAGGATTCATTTTACCTCAAAATATACTCTAATCACAGCCTTATACTCTACTCTATTTTTGTTTATGAGTATCATTAATATTGCGTAAATTTGTTGAAAACCAAAATATATGTCAACAGCAGAACAAACAAAAAACTCGCAGTATTTTATTGACCTTGAAGACAAACATGGAGCACACAACTATCACCCACTTCCAGTAGTTCTGGACCGCGGAGAAGGTGTTTTCGTTTGGGACGTGGAAGGTAAAAGGTACTATGATTTTCTTTCAGCATATTCTGCCGTGAACCAAGGACATTCTCACCCTAAAATCGTAGGTGCTTTGGTAGAACAGGCCCAAAAGCTTGCTTTAACTTCAAGAGCTTTCTACAACTCTAAATTAGGAGAATACGAGCAGAAAATAACAACTCTTTTTGGATTTGATAAAGTTTTACCAATGAATTCCGGAGCTGAAGCTGTGGAAACTGCTGTAAAACTAGCCAGAAAGTGGAGTTATGAAGTAAAAGGAATTGCTGAAAACGCAGCGAAAATTATCGTTTGCGAAAACAATTTCCATGGAAGAACGACAACTATTGTTTCTTTCTCTAACGATCCGGATGCCAACCAAAACTACGGACCTTTTACGCCAGGATTTATCAAAATTCCTTATAACGATATTGCAGCCTTAGAAGAAGTTCTGAGCAGAGAAGCTGGAAATATTGCGGCATTCCTTGTAGAACCTATTCAGGGAGAAGCCGGAGTATATGTTCCGGATGAAAACTTCCTTAAAAATGCTTCTGAATTATGTAAAAAATACAATGTTCTTTTCATTGCTGATGAAGTTCAGACAGGTATTGCAAGAACAGGAAAACTGATTGCATGCCACCACGAAAATGTACAGCCGGATATCCTGATTTTAGGAAAAGCACTTTCCGGAGGAATGTATCCTGTATCTGCTGTATTAGCAAATGATAACATCATGAATGTTATCAAACCGGGACAACACGGTTCTACATTCGGAGGAAACCCTATTGCCTGTGCAGTAGCAGTGGCAGCATTGGATGTGGTAGCTGATGAAAAACTGTCTGAAAGAGCAGAAGAGTTAGGAAAGCTTTTCAGAGCTGAAATAGAGAAGCTTATTGAAAAGACAGACCTTATTACCAAAGTAAGAGGAAAAGGTCTTTTAAATGCTATCCTTATCAATGATACCCCTGATAGTTCTACTGCATGGAACCTTTGCTTGCAATTAAAAGAAAACGGATTGCTGGCAAAACCTACGCATGGCAATATCATCAGACTTGCACCGCCATTGGTAATTACTGAAGAGCAATTGCTGGATTGTGTGAAAATTATTGAGAAGACAATTCTTGAGTATAAATAAATGGCTCTTTCCCTTGCAATCATTACTTATAATGAAGAAGAGAATATTGTAAGACTTTTAGATTCATTAACAGATATTGTGGATGAAATAATTATTGTCGACAGCTTTTCTACAGATAAGACCAAAGAGATTTGCACTCAAAAATATCCTCAGGTAAAATTCTTTGAGAAAAAATTTAATGGGTATGGTGAACAAAAAAACCATGCCCTTGCTCTATGTTCCCATGAATGGGTTTTGTTTCTGGATGCCGACGAAGTTCCTGATGAAACTCTGAAAAGATCTATACAACGCATTACTTCTTCTGGAAGCACCGGATTCAATGTGTATAAAGCAAAATTCAACAATCATCTTGGGATTCACCTGATCCGATTTGGTGGTTGGGGAAATGTATGCCGTGAAAGGCTTTTCAGAAAAAAATATGCAAAGTATTCTGATGATAAAGTCCATGAATTTTTGATTACTGATCAGAAAGTGGGTCTTATGGAAGGAAAGCTGGATCATTATACTTACAAAAGCATTCATCATCATGTTTCGAAAATCAATAAATATTCGGATATGATGGCTGAAAAGATGTTTGAGAGAGGAAAAAGAATCAATAGATTTAAAATTATTGTAAGCCCAATGTTTGAGTTTATTAAGGTTTTTATTTTCAAACTTGGTTTTCTGGATGGATTTCCAGGATTTTACATTGCCAAAACAATGTCTTATTACACCTTCCTGAAATACATAAAATTGCATGAAAAAACACGACTGTACGAAAAAATACGGTTGCAGGAAATTGAAAAAAATACAGTAAAATAGTATGATTCTGTATCTTATTCCTCTTTTATTGGCGGTATTTATCGTTGTATATTTCCGTCTCTATTTATTTGCCTTTCCCTACAACAGACTGGTCATTCTTATGTATCACCAGGTTGAAAAAGAAAGTCATGAAGATCTTACCGTCAGTTTAAAAAATCTTGAACAGCAGTTTTCATATCTGAGTTCGAAAAAATATACTTCCTATTTTTTTTCGGAACTTACTCTTTCAGCAAAAAGAAACATTGTCATCACCTTTGATGATGGATATAGAAACAACCTTGAGTATCTCCCCTCTTTACTGGAAAAGTATAATCTGAAGGCAACAATTTTTATTCCAACAGGATTTATTGAAAAGGGATATAATAATTATTCAATGATGACCTTTGATGAAATCAGAAGTCTGGATAAAAAATATTTTGAGATTGCCCTTCATAGCCATGCCCATGAAAATGTAAGAAACGTGTCTTTAGACTTTATAGAAAAAGATCTAAAAAAAAACATGGAGATTCTCGATGCCGAAAATATAAGATATTCAAAGGTTTTGGCATATCCTTATGGAAAATATCCACAAAAAAAACATGATAAATTAGCATTTTTTTCTATTTTGAAAGAATTAGGAATTGATTTTGCAGTAAGAATTGGAAATAAAGTGAATTATTACCCTACCCAGCGCCCATACGAACTGTGTAGAATTGATATAAAAGGCAAAGATTCGCTTATAAAATTCAAATTAAAACTTATCTTTGGCAGACTAAAACTATTTTAAAAAACAATTTTAGGGAAGTATTTACTTACTTCTCTGTCAAACAAAGCGTTGTGATGAATATAAGTGGTTTGATCATAACATATAATGAAGAAAAAAATATACAGGATGTCCTGGAATCTTTTGATTTCTGCGATGAAATAATAGTAGTAGATTCTTTTAGCACGGATAACACTGTAGAAATTGCAAAGAAATTCCCCAATGTAAAGGTGATTCAGAATAAATTTGAAGACTTTACAAAGCAAAGAAATCTGGCTCTGGATACTGCAACCAATGACTGGGTTTTATTTTTGGATGGTGATGAGAGAATTACACCAGCCCTGAAGCAGGAAATTATTGATAAGCTGAATAAACCCGGGCAAAAAGATGCCTATTATTTTTACAGGAAATTCTTTTTTGCCCAGAAACCAATTCATTTTTCGGGAACACAGTCTGATAAAAATTTCAGGCTATTCAGAAAATCGAAAGCCAGATATATGGCAGGAAAAAAGGTACATGAAACTCTGGAGGTTAATGGAACCATTGGAGTTTTAAAAAATAAATTACTCCATTACTCCGTTTCAGATTATGAATCTTACAAAAAAAAAATGATTCATTACGGAGTTTTAAAGGGGAAAGAACTGGCTGCTAAAGGAAAAAAGTACAGTGTTTGGATTCAATATCTTAAAACTGCTTTTAAATTTTTTAAAGCCTATATAATGAGACTTGGTATTTTAGACGGAAAAGAAGGCTATCAGTTATCTTACCTGCAATCTTTAAGCGTTTATGAAACCTATGAATCATTAAAAAAAGAGCAAAATTAGTTGAATGAAGATTTGTATCATTAGTTATGATTTTTGGGATTATGATAAGTATATTGTTGAAACATTATGCCAGCGAGGTATTGATGCTCATCATATAAAGATCAGTACCGTTACTCATTCCAACTTCAACGAAAGAGCTGTAAATGCTTTAAGCAAAACTTTTTTAAACAAAAATCTTAAGACTGAAAAAAGACAGAAATATGTTCTGGATTCTCTGGAAAAATTAGGGCATCAGGATCAGATTCTGGTGATGAATCCTGATACATTTGATCTGTCTACCCTTAAAAAAATCCGAAAATCTACAGACCGTCTGGTAACCTATCTTTACGATAATCTTGAAAGAGTTCCTGTGGAAGACAAACTCTATCTTTTTGACAAAGTATTTTCCTTTGATTATATTGATGTTAAAAAACACGGCTTTGAAAAATTAACCAATTATATTTATCTTCCGCATTGTGCAAAAGAGTCTCAAAAGCCTGAAATGGATCTTTTTTACATTACCTCTTATGACAACAGAAGGGTTTCATTGATAAAACTATTGGCTAAAAAGCTCATTGAACAAGGATTGAAGTTCCAGATTATGATCATTGGAAAAAAATCCTGGAAGCATCAGCTCACCAATATGTTCATGACAGTGCCTAAGAATCTTTTCCTGGTGTTCAGCATTAAGAAGATTCCGCATAATGATCTTCCAAAATATTATAAGAATTCAAAAGTACTACTGGATTTGATGCGTGAAGGGCAATATGGACTCAGTTTCAGAGTTTTTGAAGCCATGTCTCTGGAAAAGAAAATCATAACTGATAATGAAGCCATTAAAACCTATGATTTTTACAATCCCAATAATATTTTGATTTTAAACAAAAATATTAGTAATCTTGACAAATCTTTTTTTGAAAAACCTTACGAGAAAATTCCGGAAGAAATCTACTACAGATATACTTTGGATAGTTGGGTAAATAAAGTTTTTGAACTCGATACTAAAAACTGACAAATGGGAATCTTAAAAAAAATAAAAAAGCACTTCGAAAGAAAAGAAAAACTTAAAAACCTTCAGTCTAAGGATATAGTCAACATTAATCTGTATGACGCTTCCCAAAAAACAATCCTGTTTGCATCAAGAGATTTTCCTGCCCACGATAAAGAATCCGGGGCTAACAGACTAAAAGAACTTATATTTATTTACAAAGAATTAGGATACAACTGCATTTTATTTGCACCCCATATGTTTGAAGACGATTCTTATGTGAAGTTTTATCAGCAGCATAATGTTATCGTTTACATAGAGAACAATAAGTACAGGAATATTTATGATTTCCTGTCTTCTTTTAAAAAGATAGATTACGTTTGGTTCAACGGCCCTCTGGCGCTGAATCTTTTTTATAAAAAAATGAAAGCCATTTTACCTTCTGCCAAATTCATTTATGATATGGTGGATATTCATTTTTTAAGGTTTAAAAGAGCGATCGAACTGGAACCGACCCGTATTTCTTTAAAGAAGAATTATAAACATTTTTTCCGTCTGGAAACTGTCGTTGCCCCACAACTGGATTATATCATTGCTATATCTGATAAGGAGAAAGAAATTATGAGCCAGTATGCGGACAAAAATAAGATCGTTACAATATCTAATATCCATTATCCTAAAATTGATATTTCTGAGCGAAAAAGCTTCAGTGAAAGCAAGGGAATTACCTTCATTGGTTCTATTCACGAGCCGAATATTGATGCAGTAAAGTTTCTCTATGATAAAATAATGCCTATCGTCTGGAAAACCAATCCTGAACTGGAAGTAAGCATTATCGGGAATGTTGCAGAAAAACTTGACCTTAAACTATTTCCTAAGTTTAAGTTTTTAGGTTTTGTGGAAAGCATTGAAGAGCACTTTATGAATTCGAAAATTATGGTGGCACCTTTAAGATTCGGTGCTGGTGTGAAAGGAAAAATCGGACAGGCCTTTGAATACTTTTTTCCTGTGGTGACAACGGATATAGGAGCTGAAGGAATGAAACTTACCGATAAAAAGAATGTACTGATTGCCAATGATGAGAACAGTTTCGCAGAGGCTATTATTCAGCTGAATAATGATGAAGAGCTTTGGAATACTTTAAGCAGAAATTCTGTGGACAGTCTGAGAGCATTTTCACCTGAAGAAGTAAAAGAAAAACTTAAAACATTATAATCCATGTCATTAAGTGTAAATTATCACGGTTTTTTTGATGGAAATTTCGGAATTTCCGAAGCTACACGGCTGAATGCCATCGCTTTGGAAACAATCGGCATCAAAGTCAACCGGATTAATTATTCCAGTGAAACTTTTGAAAGAATTGATTCGGGCTCCGAGTCATCATCTTCTATTAATGTTTTCCATATTAATATCAATTTTATCAACAATTTCTTTTCTAAGAATCAGGATCTGAATCTTAAGGATCATTATAATATTATTTATTGGGCCTGGGAATTTCCCGAAGTTTCCGAGAAAGTTGTTGAGATATTAAATGTCTTTGATGAACTGTGGTTACCCAGTGATTTCTGTGTGAATATCTTTACAAAGTATACAGGAATTCCTGTGATCAGATTTTCTCATCCGATCCAAAAAATGGCAGAGTCTAAGGATTTTCAGCTAAGCCAATATCATATTTCTCCGGAATCAAAGATCTATCTGACGATTTTCGATTCTCTGAGTACCACCATCAGAAAAAATCCGGAAGCTACGCTGGAAGCTTTCACAACAGTTTTCAAAGAAGATAAAAACAGTGTTCTTATTGTGAAAACTCATAATCTTGAAAGAAGCAAGGATGCTCAGAAAGCGCTGGAAGCTTACCAAAATATTCCGAACGTCATCATCATTAACGAGCATTTTTCAAAGGAGAAACTACATTCTTTGATCCAGCAGTCTGATGTTCTGATTTCTCTCCACGGTTCAGAAGGTTTCGGTCTGACGATGGCAGAAGCCATGGCCTATGGAAAAATTGTTGTCGGAACGGGCTATTCCGGAAATCTGGATTTTATGAATGTAAATAACAGCTTCCTTATCCAGTATGATTTCATCAAAACATCCAATACAAAAGGACTGATTGACGAAGGCTTAACGCTTGCCAAGCCTAGCTTGAAAGATGCTGTTGAAAAACTCCAGTATATCAAAAACAATTTTGACAGTCTGGCTTCAATGAGAGAAAAGGCAAAATCACAAATTGCTGAGAATTTTTCTATTCAATCTATCGGAGAGCTATTTAAAATCAGATTGAATTTCATTGATGGTTTTGGTAAAAAAGAAAGCACCGGAGGCGGTGATGTCAATAATGTTTTCTATTTAAGCGAAATCGAAAGATTAAATTCCAGAGTTCATTATCTCGAGCGAACTCTTTATAATAAAATCAGAAAGAAAGTCAATGCTTTCTTCAAAAAAGGCAGAAAGTAATTGTATTGGTTAATGTTCTGGTTCGCCAGCTTATAGACGAATTGTTATATTTACGAATGAGCTTATCATATTTCAGATGAAAGACAAAATTGCAATAGTAGTCCAAAGATATGGGCTGGAGATCAACGGAGGTGCAGAACTTCACGCAAGATTATTAGCTGAAAAATTGTCTGCTCTCTATGATATTGAAATTATTACAACCTGTGCTATAGAATTCGAACGTTGGGATAATCATTACCCGGAAGGTGTTGAAATTATCAATGATATTAAAGTAAGAAGATTTAAAACGTTAAAAAAGGATTTAAAAAGATTTAATGAGCTCAGTAAAACAGCCCGTAACTTATATAAATATTATAGTAGAAAGCTAAGCTTTTTAAACTTCCCTTATTTGCTTTATAAGAGATTTAAATACAACAAAAAAAACTTTAATTTCAATGAATGGTTAGAAGTACAAGGACCATTCTCCCCGGATTTAATTCAATTTATAAAAGAGAAAAAAGAAGATTACAAGGCTTTTATTTTCTTTACCTATTTATATCACCCAACCAATATAGGAATCAGAGAAGTTGCTGACAAAAGCATTCTTATTCCAACTGCCCACGACGAGTCTCAGTTTTATCTTGATGGCTATTCTCAATTGTTTTCTCTTCCAAAGTTCATCATGTACAATACACAGATTGAAAAAGATTTTGTAGAAAGCGTTTATCCTCAGGCAAAAAAGTTAAAATCAGAAATTGCAGGAATTGGTTTTGATGATTATGATGCTGCATCGGGTGAACTCCCTAAGGATCTTTATCAGACCAAATACTTTATTTATATAGGAAGGATTGTTGAAGACAAAGGCTGTGTCATGATGATTGAATATTTTAAAGATTTCAAAGAAAAACATCCTGAATATCGAGATGTAAAGCTCGTTTTGGCAGGCAAAAATTCTCTTGAGGAAAAAATAACTCAGGGAGATGATATTATCCTTACGGGATTTGTAGACCACGACCTCAAAAATGCTTTACTGGAAAATGCCAGCGCACTTATAATGCCTTCATTCTATGAAAGCCTTTCATTGATTACATTAGAAGCCATGTTATTGAAAATCCCTATCATTGTAAATAAAAACTGTGAGGTTTTGTATTCTCATATTGAAAAGAGTAAAACCGGAAAAAGCTTTACAAACAGTACAGAATTTTCCCAGTCATTAACGTTTTATATGCAACAATCACAGGATGATCTTGTTTCTGAAGGCATCAAAGCGAGAGATTATGTTTTAAAAAACTATTCATGGGATACCATCATCAACAAATTTAATTCCGCCATTACATCTTTATAATGACAAAAAAAATTCTATTTTTTTTTCCTGAAAATCCATTTTCAAACAGGGCAGGAAATACTACGAGAGCAAAAACGACCCTTACTGTTTTAAAAAAAATGGGATATCATATTGACCTGGTAGGAGCCGCTGAGATTTATAAGAGCCAAAACGACACTACAGATATTGATCAAAATATTGTTGATCATCTGTTCTTAATTAAACACAGACCATTAAAAGTAAAAACATCTTCCGCATATTGGAAGCACAAAATATCAAAATTTTATAAAAAGCCTAATGAATATAACCACTTATTGACAGATTTTGCCAAGCAAGAATTTTCTAACATCTTCAATAAGGAAAAATATGATGCCATCATTATCAATTATGAATTCTGGGCTGGATTAGTTGATCATGAATCTATGAAAAATACTTTAAAAATCATAGATACCCATGATTGGATTACCCTGAATGAGTTCTACAAAAACAAATCATTAGATATCGGAAAACGTTTCAATGAGGAAATCAATAATCTTTCAAAGTTTGATAAAGTAATCACCATATCAGAAGATGAAAACCTTGTTTTTAAAAGATTTTTAGGTGAAAAAGTAATCAATATACCGCCTTCTTTCCCATCTCATTTCGAAAAAAGTGATGGTGATAAAAAGTATGATCTGATTTTCGTAGGGTCTGAAAACATTTTCAATATACAATCCATACAGTGGTTTTTTGATCATGTATATCCATTGCTTCCTCCAAATATCAACATTGTAATTATCGGGAGAATTTGCAAGCATATTCAAGAAAGAAAAGGTGTTACCTTAATAGAATTTGCAGAAAGCCTGGAAGAGTATTACCACCAGTCAAAAATTGCAATTTGCCCAATGCTGGAGGGCACAGGAATCAAAATTAAAGTCATAGAAGCGTTATCCTATGGCCTTCCTATTGTGGGAACAGAAAGAGCGATTGATGGGTTCCCTTCAAAAACTTCAAATGGATGTCTGGTAAATGATCATCCTGAAATTTTTAAAGATCAGATCATGTCTTTACTACTGGATCAATCTTATTATCAGGATATGAAAATACAGGCTGAGGAATATTTTAAAAATAATTTTTCTGAAGAAAAAGCAATTGAAAAATGGAAAAAGATTTTACACTAATGGATGACCTGGCCATTATCATACTGAATTACAATTCTTTTGAAGATACCCAGCGAGAAGTTAATTCATTATTAAACGAAGGCATTTCGCAACAATCTATTTATGTAGTAGATAATCATTCAAAAGACAGAAAGGAAATAGAGCAACTGGGCTCACAAAAGCAAATCAATTATATTTTAAGTGATTATAACGGGGGTTATGCTTTCGGTAATAATTTAGCCATTAAAAAAGCGATTGAAGACGGCAGGAATTATTTTTTACTATTAAATCCGGACATTGAAATATCCCGCAGCACAATTAGTCAGTTATATAACGATTTAAAAGAATTTCCAGATATAGGAATCATTGGCCCAAGAATCTGCTACAGAAACATTCGTGACAGAATATTCTCAGACGGTGGGCTGTTATTCCCGGAAGAAGGTTTTCAGGGAGGACACACCCATTCTGAACAGGATAAAAACCATGTAAATGCTCCTCATTACAACTACAATATAAAATATGTAGATGGAAGCGCCTTGATGTTCCGAAAAGAAATATTGGACGATGTAGGCTTAATGAACACCAGCTTTTTCATGTATTATGAAGAGTCTGAATGGTGTCTGCGGCTTCTTAAAAACACCCAATGGAAAATTGCCGTCAATACACAATGTGAAGCTTTCAATCTTGCCAGTGATAAAGGCAGTTTTTATGAGTATTACATCACCAGAAACCGGATCTGGATGTGCAGGCTGTATGACGGGAATTTAAAATATGTAACCAAAGAACGATGGAAGTTCGCAAGGAAAGCCCTTAAAAAAAGAAAAATTTCCATGGCGAAAGCGTACATAAAAGGTATATTAGACGGTCTTTATTCCAATTTAGATAAAATAAAAAATGAGTAAAAAAAATATTATTAAAGTAGGATATCTTCTATCATATGACTACTGTTACATCTTTACATCTCTTAAGCATATTTATGAACATGCGGACTGTATTGTGATAAGCTATGATGCCAATAATAAGACATGGGCAGGTAATGATATTCATATTCCTGAAAGTGTTTTCAGTGATATCAAAAAATTGGATACTCAGAATAAAATCATCTTTTACAAAGACACTTTTTTCATTGAAGGGATGCAGCCAATGGAGCTGGAGACCAGACAAAGGAACATGATGGCAGAAAAAATGGGCTCTGGCGGATGGCATATCCAGATGGATGGAGATGAATATGCTTATGACTTCGGAGTATTAGCAAAGTTTTTGAAAGGGAATAAATTTTTACTAAAGAACCCTGCAAAAAATCCTTTTAATTTTCAGGTAAATTTTGTGACATTATTCAAACATAATGCGGAGGGATTCTTTGTTATTACGCCTTTTGATGAAAAGTGTATGCTTATTACAAACAATCCTCAATATGAATATGCAAGAAATACAAATAAAGGCAGAATTCTGCCACTGGATTTTTATTTAATACATCAGTCATGGGCGCGGGAAGAAAGTGAAATTTCAGAAAAGATCAATAACTGGGGGCATAAAAATGATTTTGACACTTCAACGTTTTTAAACTCCTGGAAAACGGTGAATGCTGACAATTATAAGACATTCATAGACTTTCATCCTTTATATAAAGGCATTTGGAAAGAGCTTTCCTTTTTCCCTGCAAAAAACATTGATGAATTTATTCTTTCCTTTTCAAAGAAATATCCTCAGCAAAAACTCAATCTGAATTTATCTTTCACGAAAAAAATAAAGATGAGAATTAGAAGTCTTTTTTAATTCTTTCAGACCAAAATAAAAGGCTAATGTAACAACATTAGCCTTTATTATTTTATTTGATAAAAACATTTTCAAATTTCTCCATAACTGCCCGCGGATTGAAAAGTTCTGAGTAACAATCCCAGTTTTTACCTGCATCCGGTTGAAAGCTCTTCAGGATTTGCATGATATCCTGCTTATCTTTGTATAGAATAGCTTTATCTCCCAGAATCTCCAGATGTGATTTCTCATCAGATCCGGACCATGTTATAATAGGTTTATTTTTAATAGAAAACTCACCTACAGCCATTCCGAAACTCTCTCCTTGCGTGCGGGCATGCAAAAATGCATCAGAAGTATTAATAAATTTCACTTTTCTTTCTACATCAGTAGTCGGTGGAAGAAAAATAATATTCTTGTAAGACCTGAAAAAATTTCTCTTTACAAATTCATCAGTTCCCATAAAAACAAAGTATATATTTTTATTTTTCAGAGCCGTTTTCTTTACGGCTTCCATTACAAAACCAATATCAAAAGTTTCAGTTCCTCCATATCTTGCAAATACCACTGCATCTTTCGGAATATTAAGTTCAGCACGAAGGTCTCCACTCACCTCGGGAAGATCTACAATGTGGGGAACAAAAGGAAGCTTTCCTCCGCTCATCGTTTTGGCCAGCCATTCAGAAACATAGGCATAAACATCTCCATAGGGTTCGTTGTATTTAAAAACCGCATGAATAGCCGTTTTAATAAGCTCATGAGGAGTATCTGTTTCTCTTTCTCCGGATTTTATTGCATAGAAAAGATCTGCATTTGCCTTTTTAATAATTTCATCCCTTTCCTTGATGTCGCTATATCCAACAACGTTAAACCTTTTTTTAAAACGTTCAATAGCTTCTTCAGCATTATTCGGACTATTTTTAGGATAAAGAATCATCGACTCGTTACCAAGCATTTCCTCATTATAATAAGCATAATCAAAAAGAGCATTGGACGTCCCTCTATAGCACAATTGATTTTCGTGGAAAATAATTTTCATTTGTTAGTAAGTTAAATTATTTAGTTTCAACCCTTCTCAATGACAGTGCTAAAAGTATTATGAACTTATTTCTGTAGTTTCTGAGATAGTTTCTGATAAAAACAAAGTGCTTTTTCATTGATAAACTAAACTAATAAGCTACAAAAATACATTTTTACCTATAAGCGAGTAAAAAATATCAGTCTTAAATTCATATCACTAATGAAATTTTTCACAATTGATTTCTATTTCTTTATTGTAAAATATTAATATTATTTAGTTAATAAGCATAAAAAGGAATTCCTTCTGCAACATAGTTATTGGGTGTTCCCGGATAAGTGCTGTAGTAATGATCTCTGTCGCTGCCACTGTAAAATTGATAAATAGGTTTTTTTGTGCTATCCATTGTTGCATAGAAAGCTATCCCTTCATAGGTATAATTCCATGGTGTTCCCTGATAAGTGGAATAATAATGATCCCTGTCATTTGCACTATAGAACTGATAAACAGGGACTGTATTAGGTGCTTTATAGCTGTACGCTTTAAACTGCTCGCCTTCCGCCTGATAATTATTAGGAGTTCCAGCCCATGTAGAAAGCAGGTGATCTCTATCTGAACCGCTATAAAATCCATAAATTGGAACCGGAATATAATCCAGCATTACTTTATTATCGATAAGGTATTGGATAACGTATGATTTAAGTTCTGCTTTTTTAGCAGGATCTTTTACCAGATCAAAAATAAATATTAACCCGTTATTTCCAAAATCCACTAATACGGAATTATTGGGTGTAGAACTGTTCTGCCAGTTTGCTATATTGATTTTGGGAGTGTTTTGATCGAGATTAAGTTCCCCAATCAAACCTTTTGAAGGATCTCCTCCTCTTGTTCTGTATGATAATTTTTTAGAATAGTTCATGCTAGATTCTGATGTATTGACATCATTCTGAACATCAACATCAAAAATCTTAGCCATTCCCAATTTTATTCCGATTCTTGCAGCACGGTCACGACTTTCATTTCTTGTTTCAGACTGGAATAAGATATCCATTTTTGCCCCGGTATAAATATCAACCATTACGTGAGTCCCATAATCCTGTACAATTTGTTGTGGGGATTTTACCTGTAAATCCTGTGCAAATTCAGGTGTAATATAATCAGCCAACATATCTGTTGTTGCATTAAATCTTAATCTTTTCTGCTTGATCAAAAGATTGTAACTACCATAGATATACTTGGCATCAAATTTATGATTGGTAGTAATCGCAGAATTAAATCCTACCGAAAGTGTTTTTTTAAATAAAGGGATTCCTGCAGTCACATCTACTTTTGTAGATACCATTTTGGAGTAAGTTTCTGCATTTTCTCCATATTCTTCAACATACTCCTGAGTATTTGTATTTTCAGAAACCAGTCTTGCTGCCTGTTCAGCTTTGAAACGATCAATATCAACCACTTTAAATCCCGCAGAACTAGCATTAGCATATTCTCCTGCAGCATTAAAGCCATGTCCTAAGACATCATAAATTCCGTCGCCTGCAAATTTAGCTGCAGACATTCTGTTATTAGCCTTTGCCGCTGGACTTTCAGGCGTTACCTCTGAATTCAGATCTTCAGAAGAACACGAACTCATAAAAAGCATCAGTAAACTACTGAAGCAAAATAAAATTTGTTTTTTCATAGATTATTAAAAAGTTTCTGCAAATATAAAACTCATCACCAAGTGAGGGAATAATTTAATAATGATATATATCATCAATAAGTGAATTTAATAATCATTTAAAACTCCATTAATAAACAGTTATAACATCACATAATAGAGAAATAACAAAAATAAATAATTACTATTGTTATTTTCACATCAAACCCAAGCCCTATTTGATGATAAATAAAAAGTGGAGTCAGAATTACCGACTCCACTCATAATGTATAACCAAATTGATTTATATAAATCCAAAAATTAATTAGCTGGAATATAGAAAGCAATACCTTCTCTGATGCTCCAATAGTTCACAGGACCTAAATTAGGTGACACTGAAAGATAATGATCCGATCCGTTTTTAGCTTTATAGCTATATACAGGAATTCTTCCAGCTCCCGGATCTTTATAAGCATAGAATGCTACTCCCATATAAACATTCCAATAAGAAGATGGCTGTAACGTACTTGCCTGGGTAAAGTAGTGATCAGCTCCCGAAGTACTTTTATAGCAATAAATAGGAACTGTATCAGGTGCTTTATACTGAAACACTTTAAATGTCGGTCCTTCATTAGTCCAGTAAGAAGATGGCTGAAGGTTTGTATTGAAAGTGAAATAATGATTACTGTCTGCCTGATTTTGGTAGCCATATAACATTGTAGTATTATACTCCAATGAAATTTGGTTATCAATTAAATACTGATCTACATACGTCTTAAGCTGAGCTTTTTTGGCAGCATCTTTTACCAGATTATAGATAGGAACAAGGCCGTTATTTCCAAATTCCACCAATACAGAATTGCTAGCAGTAGAACTGCTTTGCCAGTTTGTAATGTTAATTTTTGGAGCATCCTGGTCAAGATTCAGCTCTCCAACCAAACCTTTTGAAGGATCCCCACCTCTTGTTCTGTAGGATAATTTCTTAGAGTAATTCATAGATGATTCCGAAGTATTCACATCATTGGTTACATCAACATCAAAGATAGATTTTACCCCCACTTTTACTCCAATTCTGGCAGCACGGTCACGGCTTTCGTTAGTTGTTTCAGACTGAAACATGATATCCATTTTAGCTCCAGTATAAATATCAATCATAACGTGGGTTCCATAATCCTCTACAATCTGCTGAGGAGTTTTCGTTTGCAAATCCTGGGTAAATTCCGGAGTTACATAGTCCGCCAACATATCTGTGGTAGCATTGAATCTTAGCCTTTTTTGCTTAATAATAAGGTTGTAACTGCCATAAATATATTTGGCATCAAATTTATGGTTGGTCGTAACTGCAGAATTAAATCCTACTGATACTGTTTTTTTAAACAAGGGAATTCCTGCAGTAGCGTCTACTTTTGTAGAAACCATTTTAGAATAGGTTTCTGCATTTTCTCCATATTCTTCAAGATACTGCTGTGTATTTGTATTTTCAGAAAGTAATCTTGCAGCCTGTTCAGATTTAAAACGATCAATATCAATTACTTTAAACCCTGCAGAATTAGCATTGGCATATTCCCCGGTAGCATTAAAACCATGTCCTAAAACATCATAAGCACCATCACCCGCAAATTTCGCTGCTGATAAACGATTCGTTTTTGCCGGACTATCCGGAGTAGATTCGTTATTAAGATCATCTGAAGAACATGACCCCATGAAAAGCAACAGTGCTGCACTGAAGCTAAATAAAACTTGTTTTTTCATAGTATTATTTTAAAATTTCCTACAAATATAAACTTCAATATCAGGTGAAATATAAAAACAACAACTGACATATATCATTAATTAGTGATTTTATTATGCACTTAAAACACCATGAATAAATATTAAAACAATCACTTAATTGTGATTTAAATAAACAAAATAAATTATAGAAACAAACGTACAAACACTCACAAAAGAAAACACGTATTAAACACAATATTTACTATTTATGAATTCATTTTTCACAACCTTAATTTTATAGTTTACAATCAATGACTAAAAAATTTGATCAGAAATATAAGATTGGAAGTTTTAAAAACCGTAATTATCGAAAATCTATAGAAATAAATAAAAAAGTCAGGATCAAAAAAACAATACGCGGTCAGAAATCATCTCTTAAACGCATAATTTTAAGTAAATTTGCAAAAATTAAAATTGAAATGGAGAAAGTAAGAGTACGTTTTGCTCCAAGTCCTACAGGACCATTACATTTGGGAGGCGTAAGAACCGCATTATATGATTATCTTTTTGCTAAAAATCAAGGAGGAGAATTTGTATTAAGAATTGAAGATACAGATACCGCCAGATATGTAGAGGGAGCTGAAGAATATATTGAAGAAGCTTTAGAATGGTGCGGAATCATTCCTGATGAGAGTCCTAAGAAAGGAGGAAAATTCGCTCCTTACAGACAGTCTGAAAGAAGAGACATCTACGACAGATATACTGAGCAGATCCTGAAGACAGACTATGCTTACATTGCTTTTGATACTGCAGAAGAACTGGATGCAATGCGTGCAGAATATGAAGCTAAAGGTGATGTTTTCTCTTATGATAATAAAACAAGAAACCGTTTAAGAAACAGCCTTGCCCTTTCTGAAGAAGAGGTTCAAAGATTATTAGACGAAAAGACGCCTTATGTAGTACGGTTTAAAATGCCTGTTGACAGAGTATTAAATCTTGAAGATATTATTCGTGGAAAATTTTCAGTCAACACCAATACTTTAGATGATAAAGTTCTGGTAAAGAATGACGGAATGCCAACGTATCATTTTGCCAACATTATTGATGACCATGAAATGGAAATCTCCCACGTCATCCGAGGTGAAGAATGGCTTCCATCTTTGGGACTTCACACCTTATTATACGAAGCAATGCAGTGGGAAGCACCACAGTTTGCCCACCTTTCTTTAATTTTGAAACCAGAAGGAAAAGGAAAATTAAGCAAAAGAGACGGAGATAAATTCGGATTCCCGGTATTCCCTCTTGACTTTAAAGATCCTGCTACAGGGGTAATTTCTAAAGGATACAGAGAAAACGGATATCTTCCTGACGCTTTCATTAATATGGTTGCTTTATTAGGCTGGTCTCCTGCAGATGATAAAGAAATACTTCCTTTGGATGAAATGATCAGGGAATTCGATCTTCATAAAGTACATAAAGCGGGAGCAAGATTCAGCAAAGAAAAATCTGAATGGTTCAACCACCAATATATTCAGATGAAATCTGATGAAGAGCTTCTTCAGATTCTGAAAAACACAGATCTTGATCTTTCCGGTGCTTCTGATGAAAAACTATTGAAAGTAATTCATCTGATGAAAGAAAGAGCCACTTTCCCGAAAGACATCTATGAGAGCGGAAAATTCTTCTTTGAAGCTCCTACTTCATATGATGAAAAGGCCTCAAAAAAGGCTTGGAATGAAGAAACATCAGCAATTTTAGGAGAATTGGCTGCTTCATTTGAAGCTACAGACTTTGTTGCTGAAACATTAAAACAAACCATGCATGATTTTGCTGAAAACAAAGGATTAGGAATGGGTAAAGTAATGATGCCGTTACGATTATCTTTAGTAGGAGAACTGAAAGGACCGGACGTTCCGGATATTCTGGAAATCCTTGGTAAAGAGGAAAGTATCTCCAGAATAAACAATGCTATAAATAATTTTAAATAGAATAACCATAATTTTTCATACATTTGAAAGATTTAATTTACTTCAAGAAATGGAATATTTAAGTTTCGAACTTCCTATCAAAGAATTGATGGACCAATACCAGACGTGTTCTTTAGTAGGAGAAGAAAGTGGTGTTGATGTAAAATTAGCATGCAGCCAGATTGAGGATAAGATTTTAGAAAAGAAAAAAGAAATCTATGGAAATCTTACACCTTGGCAAAGAGTACAACTGTCCCGTCACCCGGATCGTCCTTATACACTGGACTATATCAACGGAATGGCAGACAAAGGCAGTTTCTTAGAACTTCATGGAGACAGAAATTTCGCTGATGATCCGGCAATGATTGGAGGATTGATTACCCTTGATGGTCAGAAAGTAATGATCATAGGGACTCAAAAAGGAAGAACGACTAAAGAAAGACAGCACAGAAGATTTGGAATGCCAAATCCGGAAGGATACAGAAAAGCTTTAAGATTAATGAAACTTGCTGAAAAGTTTAATATCCCTGTGGTAACTTTAGTAGATACACCGGGAGCTTATCCAGGATTGGAAGCTGAAGAAAGAGGGCAAGGTGAAGCTATTGCAAGAAATATTTTTGAAATGGTTCAGCTGAAAACTCCAATCTTCACTTACATCATCGGAGAAGGTGCCAGTGGTGGGGCATTAGGAATAGGTGTTGGAAATAAAGTGTATATGTTGGAAAACACGTGGTATACAGTAATTGCACCAGAAAGCTGTTCTTCTATCTTATGGAGAAACTGGGATCACAAAGAAGATGCCGCCAACGCATTAAATCTTACTCCGGCAGATGCCTTAAGAGAAAAGTTCATAGACGGAATCATTGAGGAACCGCTTGGAGGTGCTCATTATGATCAGGAGACAACCTATTTAAACCTGAAAAATTCAATTTTACAGAATATCAAAGCTTTCTCCAAATTTACAGGTCAGGAGCTTGAAACCCAAAGACAGGACAAATTCATTGCAATGGGCCAGTTTAAAGGATAAAAAATAAAAAGGTTAAGAATTTTTCTTAACCTTTTTTCTTTAGTTTTCTTCTTATTTATTCTATTCCGAAACATTCAGGGCAATTTCAATATCCTGAGTAATTTTCTTTACAGATGAATATTTTGCATCACAGACTGATGTGGTCATTACGTACTCTCCCTTATCAACCAGGATAAAATTTTCTCCTTTTGCTGGAACCGTTAAATTGTAATATTTTTTCCCGCTGATCTTAACTATAAGATTACAGGACGACCTATTCTTAATATTGATATAAGCTTCACTTTTGTTGATATCATTATTAAAAAGATGAGTAAGCATCGCTGCTCTCCTTTTCCCTTCCTCACTTGGCTCAGCTTTAGATGTTCCTGCCGTTTTTGCTGTACCTGCAGATCCCACCGATGCAAAAGTAGTTCTTCTTTCTTCTTTTAAAGCCTCAATAGCCGCTGCAGTATTATTAGACACAGCCTTACCGTTTACTGTGTTTGTTTTATTTGCAGCAAGTGTTTTACCACTATTCAGTTCATTATTTTTTACAATATTTTCAATTTTCTCTTTACTGATTGGTCTGATTGTAGGCTTTGCTTCCGGCGAATTATCTGCCATAATAATATCAATCAGCTTTCTTTTGAAATAGTCAGTTTTAGCATGACCGGGGTTCTGTTTCAAAAATCCGGCAATGACTCTTGCCTCCTTTGAAATCTCAGCTTCCTGTTCGGTATAGATAATTACAGTTTCTTTTTCAACAACAGCTTTAGATTTTGTTTTTTTCTTTTTTTGAGAAAAACCTAGAGCAAAAATGCATATAAATAGAAGGAAGAAGATTTTTTTCATTAATCAAACCTTTAAAATAGTATTAAATATATTAATAACGTGAAAAGTCATTTTTTAGTTTATCATTAAAATCATTATCTTTGCACTGCTCTAAAATTAAGCTAAAAATTAATACTAATCTTAAATAAAAAATAATAGATATTATGTCTTATACACCAGTTGCTGCAGACGTAGCTAAATTAAGAAACCAAACAGGTGCAGGTATGATGGACTGCAAGAAAGCTCTAGTTGAAGCTGAAGGAGACTTCGAAAAAGCGGTAGATATCCTTAGAAAAAAAGGACAAAAAGTTGCTGCTAACAGAGCTGACAGAGAGTCTACTGAAGGGGCAGTAATCGCAAGAGTAAATGAAGACAACACTTTAGGTGCTGTAATTTCTTTAAATTGTGAAACTGACTTCGTTGCTAAAAACGAAGCATTCGTTGAGCTAGCTTACGAATTAGCTGAAATGGCTATTTTCGCTGCTACTAAAGAAGAGCTTTTAGCTACAGATTTCCACGGAATCACTGTTGCTGAGAAATTAGTTGAGCAAACAGGAGTTATCGGTGAGAAAATCGAAATCGGATCTTTCGAAAGAATCCAGGGAGATTTCTTAGGAGCTTACATCCATGCTGGAAACAAAATTGCTGCTATCACTTCTCTTTCTGCAAAAGTAGACGGAGCTGAAGAAGCTGCTAAAGCTGTTTCTATGCAGGTTGCTGCAATGAACCCAATTGCTCTTGACGAAACTGCAGTTTCTCAGGAAACTATCGACAGAGAGTTAGAGATTGAAAGACACAAACTTACTGAAGAAGGTAAGCCTGCCAACATTATCGACAACATCCTGAAAGGTAAAATGCAGAGATTCTACAAAGACAACACTTTGGTACACCAGGATTTCATTAAAGACGGAAGTATCTCAGTTGCTGATTACGTAAAATCTGTAAACGCAGACTTAAAAGTAACAGGATTTGTAAGAGTAAGCCTATAAGCTGACTGTTTCAAAAGAATATAGAGTCCCGGTGAAAATTTCATCGGGATTTTTTATTACCATTACTTTCACTCAATAATGCGGTCATACATCCGAAAAAATTAACAGACTAAAAAATTCACCGAAAAAAGAATTATTACCAGATAATCACCATGGTTACGCTCAAGAGTCTATTACCAGTTTCATACCTAACAGGGTTTTTGATTAAAAACCGAAGGCGTATATTTAACATTTATTTAAATTTTATTAAAAGTATTTCATTTTTTATTTTATTTTTGTAGAAATCCTAATTCCATACTCATGAAAAGATTTCTACTCAGTTTGGTATTAATTTTTTTAACAATTAATACACTCTTTGCACAAAGGGATACCGAGCATTGGATTGCTCCTTATTATGACAGTGTTGGAGGGTATACCAATATGATATACCTTTCTACTGATTCAGACACTCCTTTTGACGTAACCATTTACAACAACAATATTGTGCTTACCACTGTTACTATCAGTAAAGGTAGCCCACAGACCTATAAGGTTACCAACAGCCTTATTTCCACAGGAACATCTACTGAAGCATTCATTGTGGGAAACAAAGGGCTTTATTTAAAAGCAGCCAAACCTTTTTACTGTAGTTTAAGACTGGCTCAGAGTGTTCACGGGGAAGTAATAACCAGTAAAGGAAAGGCCGGAATTGGAAAAAAGTTTTTTGTTGCAGCCGCCCCTAACACCAATACCAGCAGTATTCAGAATTTTACAGCAGGTGTGCTTGCTACAGAAGACAATACCAATGTAACCGTATCATGGAACCCAACTGCAGGAGTCGTTTTTATTAACGGCAGCCCCACTGGAAATACTCAGACTTTTACTCTACAAAAAGGACAATCTTTCATTCTGGCAGGGTCCGGATCTCAGTCTGGAAACAAAACAGGTTTTATTGGAGCTAAAATTGTTGCTGATAAGCCGGTAACACTGACCAATGGTAGCTGTAATGCCAACTTCTCTGCTTCAACAACAGGAAGTGACCCGGTACTTGATCAATCGGTTCCGGTTGACAGACTTGGGAATACTTTTGCTATGGTAAAAACAAGATCTACATCTCCTGGTTTAAATATGGAAGGAGGTCTTATTATTGCTACCGAAGATAATACTGAAGTATATTTAAATGGCGGAGGTACTTCTGTTGCTACACTTGCTGCCGGAGAATGGTACAGAATTAATGAAACCAGCTATGTGGCTCAGGGAACATTAGGACATTCCAACATGTTTATTTCAACAACAAAAAATGTATATTTATATCAATTTATTGGAGTGTTAGCAAGTGATGCTACCAATGGATTCAACTATATCCCGCCATTAAACTGTTTCCTTCCAAGAAAAATTGATGAGATCGGTAAGATTAATGAAATGCCTCTTGGAGTAGGAGGTGCTAGCTCAACACCAAGTGATCTGGTCGTAAAATTAAATATTTTAACAGAGGCTGGTGCTACTGTCATGTTAAACGATGCTCCTCTTTTACCTGAAGCCGGACCTTATCCACTGGCTGGAAATGCCAATTGGGTTACCTACGGAATCAACAGTGTATCCGGAAACATTAAGATTACATCTACAAAAGCTGTAACAGCAGGTATCAACGGAGGATATAGTTCTGCAGGATACGGAGGGTACTTTGCCGGATTCTCATCAATCCCTGTCATTGCGAAAAAGACAGGTGAGTGTGTTCCGGGAATCATTCTTGAGGTAGACGACGGATATGAAACCTATCAGTGGTTCCGTGACGGAGTTGCCATTCCTGGTGCTACAAGTTATACTTATACTCCTACTCAATCAGGAAATTATACCGTAAAAGTAACCATGGGAACATGTCCTCCTGTAACAACACCTATCTATAAAGTACAAACTTGTTTAAAAGAAACGACACAAGCACTTAACGCTTGTTCTACTAAAATTATTACCCCTACGTTTACTTCCTCCACTCAAACTGTGGTTC
Source organism: Chryseobacterium sp. AG363 (assembly GCF_003610675.1). NCBI lineage: Bacteria > Pseudomonadati > Bacteroidota > Flavobacteriia > Flavobacteriales > Weeksellaceae > Chryseobacterium > Chryseobacterium sp. AG363. The sequence continues at coordinate 62,987 of NZ_RAQF01000004.1, read as the reverse complement.
CGAGTACAGTAGTAATTTTAACACCGCCTACCAAAGGAACAGCTGTAGTGAATCCAAACGGAACAATCACTTATACACCTAATCCGGGATATTTAGGACCAGATAAAATCGTTTATAAATTCTGTGGAAACTCTGTTGAGTTTACAGATTGTGAACAGGTAACACTCAACCTTACTGTAGTACCGTTCATCGTAACCGATGCTTCTATTAAGGCCTGTTGGTACGATGTAGATCCTTACGCTTATTTTGACCTTACAAAAGCAAAAGTAACAGACTATAATGCTGTTACAAAAAAATACTACCGTACTTTGAATGATCTTACTGCAGGAATCAATGAAATCACAACCCCAAACAACTTCCCTTCAACAGGAGGATTTGTATACGTGAAAGTAACAACTGCTGAGGGATGTACAGCCAATGCAAAAATTGAATTAATTGTACTTCCAATTAAAAAATCTCCAATCCTTGTAGATCAGTATATCTGTATGGATGCGAAAACGAACCTGGACGCTGGTCCTGGATATGATTCATACCAATGGAGCACTGGAGCTACCTCCTCAGGTATCAGAGATATAGGGGTGGGAGAATACACTGTAATTCTTGGTAAGAACGGATGCTTCCTTACACAGACTGTAAAAGTTAAAAAAGTTGAAGATCCAGTAATTCAAACTATTGAAATCAATAATAATACAGCAACTGTAATTGTAAGCGGAGGTAAAGCTCCTTACAAATATGCAGTTGATGGAACTGCAAACTGGCAGGATTCAAGTACCTTCACAGGTTTAACGAGAGGACAGCACACTTTCTATGTAAAAGATGTTTATAACTGTACTCCTATTGCCGTGGAAGTTACCATTCCTAATCTATTAAATGCGATTACACCTAATGGAGATAATGTAAATGATTATATAGATTACAGTGAACTGGCTTATAAAGAAAATCTGAGCTTTGTAGTGTATGACAGATATGGAAACATGGTGTTCACCGGAAATAGGTTCAACAACTACAGATGGGATGGAAAACACTTTGATAAAAAATTGGGAACAGGAACATACTGGTATCACATCAGCTGGAATGAGTCCAACAAAGAAAAGACCCCAATAAAATATACAGGTTGGATTCTTGTTAAAAACAGAGAGTAATAATTAGTTTAAAACTATATTTAATGAGCCGCGATCAAATAATCGCGGCTCATTTTTTTTAGATTTTCAATTAAATCCGCCTATTATATTATGTTAAAAGCAAAAAAAATAATATAAATTTAAATTTTGTTTAACCACGATTTCAAAATCATATTTTTTTATTCTATTTTCAATAATTTAATACTTTTTATCACTAAATTTGTGATAAAGACCACCGCTGAATGAAAAAAATTTTATCTTTTCTATTTATGTTTTGCATTTTCACCTCTGCTTTTGCCCAGTTGGACCGGGAGCATTGGTTTGCTCCGATGATAGATAGAACAGGCGCTCCCAATCCCTATCAAAAACTGTATTTATCAACCAACAGAACAACTCCTTTTCCTGTAAGCATTTACAATAATAACGTTCTGATTGGAACAGTAAATATCAGTAAAAATAATCCGCAAAAATTCGATGTATTAAGAGATTATATCATTACCAAACTACAGGCAGATTTATTTACACCAACCACTAAGGGATTATATCTTAAAGCTGAATTTCCTTTTTATGCTAATTTAAGGTTCTCAGTATTCAACCATGCAGAAATCATTACTTCCAAAGGGACTTCCTCCACAGGGCTAAAGTTTTATGCAGCTACAGCTCCTATTACTGTGAGTAACTCCATTCTGAATTTCATGACGAGCGTGTTGGCAACCGAAGATAACACAACTGTTACCGTTTCCGGCTACAGCCCTACTGTTCAGTTTTCAAATGGATTGACTGGCACAACCAACCCAACATTAACCTTTACTTTAAATAAAGGCCAGTCCTACATTATTGATGGAATCGGAAATATAACGGGAAACTTTAATGGCTTCATTGGCGCAAAGATTACTTCAAACAAACCTGTTAATGTAACCAACGGAAATTTTAACGGTCAATACGCCGGAAATTATCCCGCTAGTTCAGATATTTTAATGGACCAGTCAGTGCCTGTTAACAGACTTGGAAATGAATTTGCTATTGTAAAGGGTAGCGGACCGATTGGTACTCGTACAGAAGGAGCCATTGTAATTGCTACGGAAGACAATACTCAGGTTTTTGTCAATAATGAAATCCCTCCTGTAGCAACTATCAATGCAGGAAAATATTTCATTATTCCAGATTCCAAATATATTCTTCAGGGAAACGGTCACTATAATTTATATCTCAAAACATCTAAAAATGCTTATGTATACCAGATTTTAGCTGGAGATTCAAATGCAGGAAGTGAAGTATTTACCGGAGGATTCAATTTTATTCCTGCATTAAACTGTTATCTTCCCAAGCAGATTAACGAGCTGGGTCTTATTAATGAAAACTTTGTTCATTCAAACGGTCACCCTGGAGGTATTCTGAACATCACCACAAAGCTGAATATTATTACAGAAAGAGGAGCCAGTGTTACCGTGAACGGCACGAATCCTTCTGCAATAACCGGTCCTTACAATATGACAGGTACAACTAATTGGGTAACCTATGGCATTCCCAATGTAACAGGTACGATTACTGTAATTTCAGATAAAGCAATTATGGCTGGCATCACTGCCGGAAGTGATGCAGTAGGATATGGAGGTTTTTTTGCCGGTTTTCCTACACAGCCGGTTATTTTACAATCCGGAGGTGGTTGTATTCCAGGTATGGTTCTTACTGTGGATCCTTTAATCTATGATACTTACCAATGGTACAGAAACGGGGTTATTGTTCCGGGAGCTATCACTTCATCAATCTCACCTACATTACCTGGATATTATACATGTTCTGTAACAATGGGAAGCTGTGCACCTTTAGTTACTGAACAATTTAAAGTTCTCAATTGTACAAAACTGACCAATACATCATACAACGTATGTAATGCTAAAACGATAATCCCTGCATTCAGTGGCTCATCACAAACTCCCGTTCCAAGCACAGTAGCTATTACATCAACACCTTCATTGGGTACAGCTGTTATAAACCCTACTACAGGTGCTATTACTTATACTGTAAATACTCCCGGAACATCAGGAACTGATACGTTCTCCTATACATTCTGTGGAGATGATCCAGACTTTCCAGATTGTGAAACAGTAACCGTTACCCTGAATATTCAGCCTCTAACAGTAATGAATGCGACATTATTTGCCTGTGATATCAATGGTCAGGGAACCTTCAACCTGACGACAGCAAATGTTACCAGTAACTCACCTGTTACTATTACTTATTACCCTACCCTTGCGGATGCTCAGAATGAAAATGCCGCAGCACTAATAACTAACACAACGGCCTATACTGCAACTAACGGAACAATAGTATATGCACTTGTTAATGACCATATTGGATGTAAAAACATTGCACAAATAACATTATCACTTTTTAATAAAGCTATTGTACAGGATAACTACAATGGAGTCTTCTGTGATGATAATCTGGATGGAACAGTTAATATTGTGCTTTCCAATATCACCCCTATTGTTCTTAATAATCCAAATTATTTTACGAATGTAAGATATTATGCAAATCTGGCAGATGCCAATGCAGGGAATAACAATACGCTCCCTAATAACTGGAGTTATACAGCAACTACAACCATTTACATCAGGGTAGATTCTCCTGATGGATGTGCTTCTGTGATCAAACCTTTACAATTTAGTATCGGAGCAAAAATAATATTGATTACAAAAACCGTTACCGAAAGTACCTGTGATGATGATCTGGACGGAATAAAAAGTGTCAACTTAGCTCAGTTTATTCCTCAGTTTACATTAGATCCGAATGTTACTTTTACTTTTCATACAACTCTAACAGATGCTCAGAACAATGTGAATGCAGTTTTATCTCCTGTTAATATCACTAATTCACAGACCTACTATATCCGTTTTGAAAAAAATGGAGTTTGTCCTGAAGTAGGTACTCTGAAGATTAACATTAAAGTTCCTAAGAAATCAGATATTTTAAAAGACAAGGCAATTTGCCCAAAAACTACTACTACACTTAATGCAGGACCTGGCTTTGAAAAATACTTATGGAGCACCGGAGCGACTACTCCTTCCATTACGAATGTTGCTCCCGGAAGTTATTGGGTAGAACTTACCTTCAATGGCTGTGTTTACAAGCAATATGTAAATGTTACAGAATTGCCGCTTCCTATCATAACCTCTATTGAAATTGATGGAACAACTGTAAAAGTTGGGGCGAGCGGTGGTACACCTCCATATGAATATTCCTTAGATGGTGTGGTATGGCAGAGTTCCAATGTTTTCTACAATGTACCCAGAGGAGCTCACAACATATTTGTAAGAGACTCTAAAATGTGTGAGGATGTTAAAAAACCATTTGCCATTATTAATCTGATCAATACCATTACTCCGAATGGAGATGGGCATAATGAAGTCATCGACTATTCTGCCTTAATGAAGAATGATAATCTTGTATTCCGGATCTTTGACAGATATGGTGCAGAAGTCTTCAGGGGCACTCCTGAAAACAGATACACCTGGGATGGAAGAATAGGAGGCAGATATGTTCCTACAGCAAATTACTGGTATTTTATCACCTGGACGGAATATGGCTCCAACCTTATGGTAAAATACACGAGCTGGCTGCTTGTAAAACATAGGTAACAACAGAAAACCGGAAGAAAAAACATCTGAAAATTCAGCACTTATTTCTTCCGGTTTTTTATGTAAATGTTTCATTTTTTACATGAATGGCAAGTTTCTAACACTCCTTAACAATTTAATCCCAAAGTTTAATATAACTTTAACCACTAATCTTCATCTAACTACACAGAATTGCTTTATTTCTATGTAATTTTGCGCATTATATGAAGAAACTGTTTACTCTACTGCTATTGGTTTTTCTGGCAAAAATTAATGCACAAATATATTCCGGGGAGGTATTTCTGAGAGACAACTCTATTTTATATCTCAATCAGGTGTATGTCACCAATCTGAATACACAGAAAACCGTTCTTACGGACTACAATGGAAACTTTAATATCCCTGCCAATACCGGGGATGTCATCCGGTTTACCTCTATTGTTACCGAAAGAAAAGACATCAAACTGACTCCTCAGTCTATGGAACAAAAAAATCTGGTTGAGCTTAAAATCGCCTATTACGAAATTCAGGAGATTGTTCTCAGCAGGTTCAAGCCTACCGGTAACCTCCGATATGACGTGAACTCTTTAAGAAAAGAAGACAAAGCATATGCCCTTAAAAAAGTAATTGGTCTTCCTGAACCCAAAGGAGACGGAACACCTCCGGAACTTCCTGTTGCAGGACTTAGAGATGGAGGACTTACCTTCAGCCTGGAAAGTATTTATGATATCCTTTCCGGAGAAAGAAAGAAAAAACAGCGTTACCAGGCCTATGAAAGGATGAACAGCTCCGTAGCACAGATCAAAAAATATCTGGGGAAAGATTATTTTATAAAGTTTAAAATACCGGAAAACTTAATTGATAACTTCCTTCAGTTTGTTTATTCCTCCGAAAATATCCAGGCCTACGTATTAGCAGGCAACTTTGAAGCAGTAAAAATTCCTATTGAAAAATATCTTCCTATTTATCAGAAAAGGCTCAGAAGCTCACATCTTCAGGAAGTTGTAGGCGGCAACTAGAAATTTCGGCAAAAAAACAATTCAAAATATTTTATAACTCATGTACATTACATGGGTTATTTTTTTGCGGAATGGCTGAGAACACCAGCTATGCTTTACTACAAAAGTATTCACAATATGAATTATTCAAATTTTGCAACATATTATTCCTCAATATTCAAAAATATGTTTAATTTTATCTCACAAACAAGTGTTTAAAATAAAAACACCAGATATTTCGTTATCAAATAAAAAACTAAGCAACCAAAACGCAAATTAAGAGTGAAGCACCTAATTTCTAACTTAATATTAATTAATGAAAAAAGTACTTTTACTTCTTGGCTGTATGTTCTTTTTTATGGCTTCTGCCCAAAAGAAAGGGAAAGATTATAGTGATATTTTAAAAAGTAAGAATATCTATGAGATCAATGCCTTTTTAAGGGATGCTCATCCTGATGATCCCCGAAGATCTGTTTTGAAACCCAGGGTAATGGAAATGATGAAAGAGTACATCAAAAATGCACACCCTGCTGATCAAAAAGTAAAAGACATGCAGGAAATGCTTGCTATGTTGAGGAGAAGACCTTCTACCAAAATTACTTTTGATGAAATGAATGCCATCATCAAACAAAAACAAATTGCAAAATACAAAGCTGAGCTGGCTGCAAAACAATCTACCACAGTCTATACACCTAGTACTGCTCAAAATACATACGTTGTAAACGCTAATGCTAATGCCACCATTCCAAATACTGAAGCAGAAGAATTTAATATGTTGATGGCTGTATCTCCTGTAGAACACAAAAACAGAACAGTAAAAATCTTAAATTCCCTATTTGATAATAATCCTAATGCTAAAGAATGTATTGTTTTGATTCGAAATAAATCAGATTGCAACATCATTGTAAGAATGGAAGGCGTAGGAACGACCAAATATAGACTAGCAGTTCCTGCCCAGGGTGAAGGTTCCATTGTGATAGATAAAGGACAATATCTTTTTACCAGCCTGGTTTGCGGGGCTCAATATGCTTCACAAAAAACGATTGAAAGACCAATTATGGTGGCCTTGGGAGGCCAATAATACAAACTAAATACGAATGATATCTATGTCTTTTACTACCAAAAGACATAGAGACTCCATAAATTTTCACTATTTTTGCACTCATTTTATAACTCAATGGGCAAGAATAAATTAGCAAGATTTGCAGAAAACAAAATATTACCGAATGTAATCCAGCCAACAAGAGAAGATGCTTTAAATGGTTTCGATCTTAAAGGAAAATGGAGAGACAATTTTTTTAAAAATGATAATCCTATCGTATTGGAACTGGGCTGTGGAAAAGGAGAATATTCTGTAGGGCTTGCAAAAACATTTCCTGAAAAAAACTTCATCGGAGTTGATATTAAAGGAGCCAGATTTTGGTTTGGCGCTAAAGAAGCTGTGGACAACAACATGACTAATGTAGCGTTTTTGCGAACTCAGATCGAACTTGTAGATTATTTCTTTGCTGAAAATGAAGTAGACGAAATCTGGATTACATTTCCTGATCCACAGATTAAATACAAAAGAACAAAACACAGATTAACCCATCCGGATTTTTTAAACCGATATAAAAAATTCCTGAAGCCAGGAGGCATCATTCACCTGAAAACCGATTCAGAATTCCTGCACGGCTATACGCTAGGATATTTACAAGGAGCAGGCTATGAAATCATTTCTGCCCACCATGATATCTATGGCGCACCAGAATATGATCCTAATACGGAACACCTGAGAGATATCAAAACGTATTACGAAGAGCTATTCTCAGCGAAAGGAAAAACTATTACTTACATCAAATTCCGGATAAGCTGATGAAATAAACAAACTTGATGAAAAAAAAATTTTTAACGATTTTATTCTTCACATTTCTTATTCCCCACTTTACACAAGCTCAGAAAAGCAGTAAAGACATCTTAAAAAGCACAAATATCAAAGAAATCGAAGAATACCTGAGGAACGCACACCCTGACGATCCTAAAAAGACTGTGCTGAAGCCAAAACTTATTGCTTTAAAAAACACAGAATGGACAAAGGGAGCGCTAACGGCCAAACCTATGGAAGCAAGACCTATTATTGCAGACATACCTAAAAGTGCAATGAGAAATCCTAATTCGGACGATGCCGAAGAGTTTAAAAAACTTATTACTGAGACATCTGCTGAACACAAGGCAAAAACTGTAAAAGTACTGAATGCAATGTTTAATGAGGACATTAACCGTAATGAAGCGATTCTCTTATTCAAAAATAATTCTGACTGTAATATTGTATTGCGGATAGAAGGAAAAGAATTTTACAATCTTGCTGTTCCTGCTCATGCAGAAAATTTCATTGTACTTAAAAAAGATTCATATACATTGAGCAGCAATATCTGTGATATGAAATATTCCTCTCAGAAAGAGATAAAAAAAAGTATATTTGTAACGGTAGACAATCCAAAACCTGCCAACACTGGACTGAAGTCTGCCCAAAAGGAGCCCATAACGGAAAAGTCAGAGAGAAAACAAAAGTCAAAAAAATAGAATAGGATGAAAAAACTATTAGTTCTTACCGGAATTTTATTGATTCTTGCCAGCTGTAATGTTAATTATGGAGGCTATCCGGGAAGAACCTCCTACCCTTATCCTTCTAACAATTCAGGGAACAGAGCCAATACGGAAAGAGAGTATAACGATCTTATGAAGACTTATAAGCCGGAAACAGCTGATGTACTTAATGACCTTCTTAACAGTGATGATCCTAAAAATCCAAAGACCTCTATTTCCGTGGAAAATAAATCTCCTTGTAATATGGTCCTTACAGTGAGTGGTGGCAATTTCTTCAAGAAGATTCCCATTGGTGCAGGTAAAATAGGATATACCATGGTTCCGAAAAATCAGAACTACAGATTATCCGGGATTGTTTGTAACTCAACATACCAATCCACAAAATTTGTTACAACATCTTATTCTATAAAACTTTCAAACTAAAATATAGCCTGCAGAATTCTGCAGGTTTTTGTTTTTAATGAAGACTCTCATCTTTTATTATAGTTAATAGCTTTTTACCGTAAGATCAGATTGCTTTTAAAGTTCTCAAAATAACTCGCTATAGGAAAAAGTACATAAAAGACTTTATACCGCCTGAAAACGCTTAATAGAGCGCTCAGCATCAACAAATATCCATAAACCAGTCCTCATATTTCATTGTTCTTTAAATAGTGCTGAGCTAAATCCCTTTATTAGAAGTAAAAATTGGCATCAAATCAAATAGTATTTTGAAGATCAAACATATAAAAAATATTTCCTTATATTTAGAAATATAATTGCGGTATCCGAAAAGCATATAGAGTAGGAAAAAAATTAAAACTAAAACCATGAAAAATTTAAAAAAAGTCTCAAGAACTGAGCTAAGAACAATCAAAGGAGGATACAGAAGCTGTATGGATGGCTGTAGTATGGAACTGGGCGAAATGTGCTGCAATGGAGTATGCAGAATTGGAGTAATTATACCCAGTACCGACCCTGATCTACCAGAGTTGATGGTATGCCCTAAGAAATAATTTCTCTGGTATAAACAATAAAAAACGCTGGACCGAAATCCAGCGTTTTTCCTATATTAAAGAAAATCTTTAATTATTCTGCATCGAAATCAGCATCTGTATCAGCAGATACCTTTTCTCCTTCTTCTTTAGATTTTTCTTTATCAGCTTTTCTTTGAGACTGACCTTCTTTGATAGATTCAGAAACTACGCTAAGGATCATATCAATAGACTTAGAAGCATCATCGTTTCCTGGGATAACGAAGTCAACTTTTCTAGGGTCAGAGTTTGTATCAACGATACCGAAAACTGGAATACCTAGTTTCTTAGCTTCAGTTACCGCGATGTGTTCTCTTAAGATATCAACTACAAATACAGCAGACGGAAGTCTCACCATGTCAGCGATAGAACCTAAGTTCTTCTCAAGGTTAGCTCTTTGTCTGTCAACTTGTAATCTTTCTTTTTTAGATAAAGTTTCGAATGTACCGTCTTTTTTCATTTTGTCGATAGCATTCATCTTCTTTACAGCCTTTCTGATAGTAACGAAGTTCGTTAACATACCACCTGGCCATCTTTCTGTAATATAAGGCATATTAAGTTCAGAAGCGTGTTTTGCAACCACTTCTTTCGCTTGCTTCTTAGTAGCTACGAAAAGAACTTTTTTACCTGCAGAAGTTAATTTTTCTAAAGCGCTACACGCTTCATCCAATTTAACTGCTGTTTTATGTAAGTCTACAATGTGAATACCGTTTTTCTCCATAAAAATGTATGGAGCCATATTTGGATTCCACTTTCTAGTCATGTGACCGAAGTGTACGCCAGCCTCTAAAAGGTCTTTTACATTTGCTTTTGCCATGTTTTCTGTTTTTGTTAGTTTACTTTCCGTCTTTTAAACAATCAACAACTTCTTTAGATGGGAGAAGCGTTTGGATGCTAAACGTAACGGGCAATTGGCGGTCTGCTTTTTGCTTTTGGCAATGGGCTTTTCGCCGAGATTAAGTTTAAAAAAAATTTAATACATTCCTGTAGCCAATAGCCATAAGCCATCTGCCAACGAGAAATCTTAACGTTTTGAGAATTGGAATCTCTTTCTTGCTTTTTTCTGACCTGGCTTCTTTCTTTCCACCATTCTTGCGTCTCTTGTAAGTAAACCAGCTGGCTTCAATGCTAATCTGAACTCAGCGTTGATTTCGCATAAAGCTCTAGAAATACCTAATCTGATAGCTTCTGCCTGACCTGTATTACCACCACCGAATACGTTTACGGTAACGTCATACTGACCAACAGTCTCAGAAAGGATAAACGGTTGGTTTAATTTGTAAACCATCACGTCTGTAGAGAAATATTCTTTAGCATCTTTACCGTTTACTGTAATAACACCAGAACCTGGTTTTACATAAACTCTAGCTACAGAAGTTTTTCTTCTTCCGATTTTGTGAACTATAGACATAATTAATTATTTAAATTCGTTAACATTAATTGTTTTTGGCTGTTGAGCTTCATGTTTGTGCTCAGTTCCTTCATATAAATAAAGGTTCTTAAGGATAGCAGCTCCTAATCTGTTTTTAGGCAACATACCTTTTACAGACTTCTCTAATACCTTTAAAGAATCTTTCTTTTGAAGTTCAGCCGCAGTCATAGACTTCTGTCCACCAGGGTATCCTGTATGCCAGATATAAGTCTTATCAGCCCACTTGTTTCCGGAAAGTGTAATTTTCCCAGCATTCAAAACGATTACGTTATCACCACAATCTACGTGAGGTGTGTAGTTCGTTTTGTGCTTACCTCTCAAAATCTTTGCAACCGTAGAAGCTAATCTACCTAACGGCTGTCCTTCAGCGTCTACCACAACCCATTCTTTATTAGCAGTAGCTTTGTTCGCTGAAACAGTTTTGTAACTTAATGTATTCACACGTTTTAGTTAAAGATTAAACATAATTTACCCCTAAAAGGGTGTGCAAAGGTACAAATTATTTTCGTAACCCAAAAACATATTTTATTTAATCTATATAATCTTTACTCTACACCCCTCTATCAATAGATTTTAACACTATTTATAATTTTGGCACAGATCTTGCGAACTCATGAGCCGATGAAAAAAAACACTTCGTAGATTCTAAAAACACCAATGAAACAGTAAAGAGTTTATTCCCTCAACTCTTTCTTTCATTAATCTTACTCTAACTATTCCCGTAAAACATATTAATATAATCATAATTTCATTGAAATAATTATATTTGTGACAATCATATTCCATAATCATGAGCCACGGAAAAGTACGAGAAGATAAAACCTGTCTAAACTGCGGACATCAGGTTGAAGAAAGGTTTTGCCCCCACTGCGGACAGGAAAATATTGAAAGACGACAGCCTTTCTATTTTCTTTTCACCCATTTCATTGAAGATTTTACTCATTATGACGGACAGTTCTGGGGAACAGTAAAAAATTTGTTATTTAAACCTGGCAAACTGACAAACACATATCTCGAAGGAAAGAGACAGAAGTTCGTACCTCCTGTAAAGCTTTATATTTTTGTCAGTTTTATTACATTCTTCGTATTTGCCCTTTTTCCTATGGTTAATATAGGTTCCCCTAAAGAAGGAAACACACAAGAGCAGAGTAAGACAAACCTTTTAAAAATCATGAGCCCTGTCGGGAAACAAAAGCTGATAGACAGTATCAAAGCAAAAAAACATCTGACTGCAAAGGACTCTCTTACCATTGAAGAGTTAAAAGCTGTTCCTGATTCTTCTGAATTAGAAGACATGATGAACATGGACAAAAAAATAGATCCGGACGTTAGCTTTGGAGAATATAAAACCAGAAAAGCTTACGATTCCGCTAAAGCCAAAAACCCGTCATCTCTCAGTTTTATTGAAGCTCCCATCGTTCACAAATTCTTTGAACTTAAAGAAAAAGGCGTTAAGAAAAAGGAGATTATTGCCGGTATGATAGAAAAGTCTTTTCATAATCTTCCTAAAGCCCTTTTCATTTACCTTCCTCTTTTCGCATTCTTTTTATGGGTTTTCCATAGTAAGAAAAAGTGGTGGTATTTTGATCACGGAATCTTTACGCTGCATTATTTCTCGTTTTTATTACTAACCGTCTTACTTATATTCTTACTCTCTAAATTGACAGGTCTCACAGGCTTCTGGCCTATTAATACTATTTTATATTTAACAATATCATTCCTGTTATTATATACTATGGCCTATTTCTTTATTGCCCACAGACGCGTTTATCGTGCCCATGGTTTGGTAAGCATTATTGTCGGAATAATACTGTTCTCCATTAATTTTATCGCATTCATGTTTTTACTCCTAGGCCTTGCCCTGATAAGTTTCATGATGATACACTAATAAAAAAGAGGCTTTTCAATGTGAAAGCCTCCTTTTATTTATTTTCTTAACGACTTAGTCGCCCTAAAGCTCGCTATAACATAATAGGCAACAAATACCATGGAAAACTTCAGAATAGAAGGAATAGCAAGCTCAAGTTTAAAAATCAGAGTTCCTGCAAAAACCAGAATAGCCATTACTACAAAAGACAGTCCCAGTTTCTTTACCAATGTAATATCCGGAGTATCTAAATAATAAGCAATCCCCCACGCTGCACCAAAAGCAATAGCATAGTAGAACTCTAAACCGATATTCTCTGAACTTAAAAAGAAGTAATTAATCAGGAAGCTTACCGCAGTTCCCAATGCGAAATATATCAACGCTTTTTGCATGTCTGTAAAATATAGTGCAAAAATAGAGAAATTAATTTGAGAATCTGAAGAAGCCCCCTTTGACAATGAAATCGTCATAACTCATTTTAATTCTGTAGTTACCGAACCATTCAACTTTCAAACATTTAAATACAAAATTGGGGAGATATAATTAAATAACACAAAATAATAATCTGAAAATCAAAAACATAAATTCAAACACTATGTTCTTTTTTTATTATTATATTTGGAAACTTAGAAACTTTCTAGAATTTTTATGGAAACCCAAAAATATACTCCAACCAACAAGGTAAGAATCGTAACTGCTGCCTCATTATTTGATGGGCATGATGCTGCGATCAATATTATGCGTCGTGTCATTCAGGGAACAGGATGCGAAGTGATCCATTTAGGACACGATAAATCGGCAGAAGAAGTTGTAAATACAGCGATTCAGGAAGATGCCAATGCTATTGCATTAACTTCATATCAGGGAGGTCACAATGAATATTTCAAATATATCTATGACCTGTTGAGAGAAAAAAATTCACCTCAGATCAAGATCTTTGGCGGCGGCGGCGGTGTAATTCTGCCTGAAGAAATCAAAGATCTGATGTCTTACGGAATTGACAGAATTTATTCTCCGGATGACGGCCGTGAACTTGGTCTTCAGGGAATGATTGATGACCTGGTACACAGATCAGATTTTGCAACTGGAAAAGATGTCACTGCAAAAGATCTTGACGATATCAGTTTTGAAAATCCGTCAAGTATTGCACAAATTATCTCAGCTGTTGAAAACTTCTCAGAAGAAAAGCCTGAGCTTGTAAAAGCAATCGACGAGAAATCTCAATATCTTACTATTCCAATTATTGGTATCACCGGTACCGGAGGAGCTGGTAAATCTTCTTTAACAGACGAATTGGTAAGACGCTTCTTACGTTCCAATACAGATAAAAAAATCGCTATTATTTCCATCGACCCTTCGAAAAAGAAAACCGGAGGAGCTTTATTGGGAGACAGAATCCGTATGAACGCGATCAATGATCCAAGAGTTTATATGCGTTCGATGGCAACCAGAGAAAATAACGTTTCCGTTTCTCCATTTATTCACTCTGCACTCAATGTATTGAAACTGGCTCATCCGGACGTCATCATTCTCGAAACTTCAGGGATCGGGCAGTCTGGTTCAGAAGTTTCTGATTTTGCAGATATTTCCATGTATGTAATGACTCCTGAATATGGAGCTTCTACACAGTTGGAAAAAATCGACATGTTAGACTATGCGGATCTGGTAGCATTGAATAAATCTGACAAGCGTGGTGCATTAGATGCACTTCAGGCGGTAAGAAAACAGTTCCAGAGAAACCATCTTCTATGGGAAAGCCCATTAGATGATATGCCGGTGTATGCTACGAAAGCCTCTCAGTTTAATGATCATGGAACTACAGAATTATACAATAGATTAGTTTCAAAAGTAAACGATAAATTCGCTGATTTAAATCTAAAAACTTTTGTAGAACAGGAAGTTACTGAAGAAGTAACGATTATTCCTCCGAAAAGAGTTCGCTACCTTTCTGAAATCGTTGAAAACAACAAACAATATGATGTCAATATTGAAAAGCAGGCTGAGCTGGCCAGAACAATGTATCATATTGAAGGTGTAAAAAATATCATCTCCAATGAAGTTTTGGACGCTGAATACCAAAAAGCAGAGAAAGAGCTTCAACAGGATAATATCGACTTCCTAAAGACATGGGACGATACGAAAAAAGCATTCCATGCAGAGTTTTATTCTTATTTCGTAAGAGGAAAAGAAATTAAAGTTGAAACTTCTACAGAGTCTTTATCTCATTTGAGAATTCCAAAAATTGCATTACCAAAATACAATGACTGGGGTGATCTGATCAAATGGAAAGGCCAGGAAAATCTTCCGGGAAGCTTCCCTTATACCGCAGGTATTTATCCGTTCAAAAGAACCGGTGAAGATCCTACAAGGATGTTTGCAGGAGAAGGAGGTCCTGAAAGAACCAACAGAAGGTTCCATTATGTTTCTGCAGAGATGCCTGCAAAACGTTTATCTACAGCATTTGACTCTGTAACCTTATATGGCCAGGATCCTGCTTTACCACCAGATATTTATGGTAAAATCGGGAACGCGGGAGTTTCTATTGCGACACTGGATGATGCGAAGAAATTATACTCCGGATTTGATCTGGTAAATGCATTAACTTCGGTTTCAATGACAATCAACGGTCCTGCACCGATGCTACTGGCTTTCTTTATGAATGCTGCCATCGATCAGAATGTTGAAAAATACATCAAAGAAAATGGTTTAGAGTCTAAAGTAGAAGCTAAGCTTAAAGAAAAATTTGATGATAAAGGATTAGAAAGACCAAAATACAACGGTGAACTTCCTCCATCCAACAACGGTTTAGGACTACAACTTTTAGGATTAACAGGTGATGAAGTAATCCCTGCTGATGTGTATGCAGAAATTAAAGCTAAAACAATTGCTACAGTTCGTGGTACTGTTCAGGCTGACATCTTAAAAGAAGACCAGGCCCAGAATACGTGTATCTTCTCTACAGAATTTGCATTGAGATTAATGGGTGACGTTCAGGAATATTTCATCAGAGAAAAAGTACGAAACTTCTACTCTGTTTCCATTTCAGGATACCATATTGCTGAAGCAGGAGCGAATCCGGTTTCCCAATTGGCATTCACACTGGCTAACGGATTTACTTATGTGGAATATTACTTAAGCCGTGGAATGGATATCAATGATTTTGCACCGAACTTATCTTTCTTCTTCTCCAATGGTATCGACCCTGAGTATTCAGTAATCGGACGTGTGGCAAGAAGAATCTGGGCAAAAGCCATGAAATTAAAATACGGAGCAGACGAAAGAAGTCAGATGTTGAAGTACCACATTCAGACTTCAGGACGTTCTCTGCACGCTCAGGAAATTGATTTCAACGATATCAGAACGACTCTTCAGGCACTTTATGCAATCTATGATAACTGTAACTCTCTTCACACCAATGCTTATGACGAAGCAATTACAACGCCTACTGAGCAATCGGTAAGAAGAGCAATGGCGATTCAGTTAATCATCAACAAAGAATTAGGATTGGCTAAAAACGAAAATCCACTTCAGGGATCATTCATCATTGAAGAATTAACGGATCTTGTAGAAGAAGCTGTATATACTGAATTTGACAGAATCACAGAAAGAGGTGGCGTTCTTGGAGCTATGGAAACTATGTATCAGCGTTCAAAAATCCAGGAAGAATCAATGCATTACGAATGGCTGAAGCACACCGGTGAATATCCTATTATCGGAGTAAATACTTTCTTAGGAAAAGATGGTTCGCCAACTGTTTTACCAGGAGAAGTTATCCGTTCTACAGAAGAAGAGAAACAGGCACAGATTGAATCTCTTCACAACTTCCAGCAAGCCAATGAAAGTAAGTCTGACGAAGCCTTAAGAAAACTTCAACATGCAGCCATCAACCAGCAAAACTTGTTTGAAGTGATGATGGATGCTGTGAAATACTGTTCTTTAGGACAGATTACCAATGCTTTATTTGAAGTAGGCGGTAAGTACAGAAGAAATATGTAATATACTGATACTATCATTTTAATTTATAATACATGAAATCTCCCTATTTTTGGGAGATTTTTATTTTACAATGAAACCAAAAGCTTTATTCAACTGGAGCAGTGGAAAAGATTCTACCCTTGCTCTTTATAAAATACTACAGGAAGATCAGTACGAGATCACTACACTGCTTACCAGCATCAATCAGGAATTTCAAAGGATCTCTATGCATGGAGTTCATGTATCGCTTTTAGAAAAGCAAGCGGAAAGCCTCGGAATCCCATTAACCAAAATGGAACTCCCTAAAGAACCATCCATGGAAGAATATCAACAGATCATGAATACAACAATGACTGAAATTAAGGCACAGGGCATTACTTATTCAATTTTTGGCGATATCTTTCTGGAAGATCTGAGAAAATACAGAGAAGACCAATTAAACACTATTGGCATGAATGCAGTATTTCCTCTTTGGAAACAAAATACCTCCAACCTCATCCATGAGTTCTTAGATCTTGGTTTTAAAACTATCGTAACCTGCGTTAACGGATCTTACCTTGATCAAAGTTTTGCCGGACGAATTATTGATCAGCAATTCATTGATGACCTTCCTGAAAATGTTGATCCATGCGGAGAAAACGGAGAGTTTCATACTTTTACTTTTGATGGTCCCATTTTCAAAAATCCGATTCAGTTTAAAATTGGAGAAACAGTAAAGAAAACGTATCCCAGACCCAAAACATCTCCTGACGAAGAAGATGGAGAGTATGTTTTCTGGTTTAGCGACCTTGTATTAAAATAGGCCTGTGAATTTTCTTCCCCATGCTTTTAAATATACCATTTTTATCGCAGGAGAATTTTATTAAGACTAAAATTGTCCACAAATATTAATTCAATTAGCACTAAATTGCTCCGGAACCTCATCCTAGCACGCAATTTGCTTCCCTTAATGCTCTTCAGGATATTTTAGTATCTTTAAGAATATCAATCATCATTTAAAAAATACAACACCTGTGATCAAAAATTTATTATTCCTGTCTTTTTTCTGTTTTTTATCTTCCTGTACCACAACTGAGGTTCCAAAAATTGCCCCGGTTGATAAAAAAGCAATCATTGATTCAACCATTGCTGCTTTTCAGAAAACCCTTTTAGAGCAACAGATTGATTCCACTTTCAAGAAATATCATTTCAATGGAAGCATAGCTGTTTTTAAAGATTCTATACCTCTTTACAGAAGGGAAAACGGTTATTCAGATTTTAAAAGTAAAAGTAAAATTGACAGCAATACTATTTTTGCAATCGGATCTGTGAGCAAACAGTTCACTGCTGTTCTGATTCTGCTCCAGATGGAACAGGGAAAACTGAATGTAACAGATAAAGCGTCAAAATACCTGAAAGAATTTCAAATCAAAGAATATGAAAACATCACAATTCATCAGCTATTAAATCATACTTCCGGTTTGAATCTGATGGGTGGAAAACTGATGTTCAAAAGTGGATCAGATTTCTTTTATTCCAATGATGGATTCAATACTCTTGGAAAGATTGTGGAAAAAGTTTCTGGAAAATCATATGATGAGAATGTATCGGAACTATTCAAAAAAGCAGGAATGTCCCATTCTTCAACAGGAAATACTTTCAAAGAAAGTAATTTTGCCAGTGCGTATGTAGGAACACCTGCCAAATTCTCAGAAGTTCCCAATATGCCGAAAAGATTGGGCGGATCAGAAATCGGGACACCCGCTGGAGGAATACTATCTACGATTCAGGATCTTCATTCATGGAATAAAGCTCTCTATGGTGGAAAAATTTTAAAACCGGAAACCCTTAAACTCTTTATGGCAAAAAGTTCAGAAAGACATCATGCTATTTTTGGAAAAATGGGTTACGCCTATGGAATTATGCTTAATATCGGTCAACCCAATTCTTATTTCCACAGCGGCTATATAAAAGGTTCTCCTTCCTTAAACATCTATTATCCGGATACCAAAACGTCTGTGATTATTCTCTCTAATATTGCCGATGAAGAAAGAGGAAAAGGAGTGATCTTCAGACCTCATATTGAAGTGAAAAAGATCACTGATCATCTTGAGAATACACTGAACCAACTTCGATCAAAACATTAGTTTTAGCACCCATTTGTTTACACGAGCTTCAGGAATTCCTGCATCTTGACTAAATTCTTTTTATGCTCAAGAAAATTGAATACCGCAAAAGCAAGAGCTGCCTGTAATACAAAAGGAAGAATTAAGGTTACCAGAACCCCGGCAACATCTGCATAATTCTGTTCTCTGAAAAACTGGTAGGCATATTGCCCGTTCCTTATGGCCACCTGCGTCATGGAGCTGGCACACACAACCATTAATCCAAGATTCTGCTGATACATGGTATAAAGACATTTTCCTTTGTATTTAAAGTCTGCTTTTATATACTTCCAGATTTTGTAATTAAAAATCCATATCAATATTGTTGTCACTACAAATGAACCATTAAGAAGTCGGAAAAACAGCTTATATTCTTCCTGATTTCCTGCCATAAAAATTAGTAACAGATTAACAGCAAATGCCAGAGCAGCTATCATCAATGATTTTTTGAAAATCCCTTTGTATTTCTCCCGGATAATTCTTTTGGCAATCAAAGGAATTTTTGTAGGATAAAATAAAAAATAATTAACCATTTTAAACTCATTGCTCCATGATTCTTTTACCTTCAAGAAAGCTTCCTCAAAATTGATATTCTCATTGCTTTGAATATCCAAAATCTGACTGATCATATGATCTCTGATTTCTACCAGAATATCCAGAGACAACTCTTGGGCCACCAGATAATCTGTAATTTTATTTTCCTGTGCTTCAGTCATCATATGTTAAATATTGTCTGTAGGTTGAGTAAATAACTTTTCATCTCAGTTTCCTGTTCTGCCTGTTGTTTTTTTCCTTTTTCAGTCAACAGGTAATATTTCCGGTCTCTCCCATTAATCTTTTGAATTTCGGAAGTAATTATTCCATCGCTTTCTAATTTATGCAGCAATGGATAGAGCGCACCTTCTGTCATTTCAAGTTCACCCAAAGTAAGTTCTTTAGCTCTTTGGGTAATCTGATAACCATACATCTTCACTTCTTTCGAAAGGAGCTTTAAAATAATATTCTGTAAAGTACCCTTATAGAGACTATTTTTTTTCATAGAATGGTTTAAATACCTTACAAACTTATGCATAATTTTCTTATGTATTAAAATTTAATTTAAAAACTTTTAATTTGTCATATGAAAAAAATGTACTTCATAGCCATTTACCCTCCTCAGGAAATTATTGAAGAAATAAAAGTTTTTAAACAGGATCTGGCAACAAATTATGCCAATTCCAAGGCTTTGAAAAACGAAGCACATATTACACTCTTTCCTCCCTTTTCGAGAGAAATTGAACTGGAAGAAGATATTCACATTGCTTTTCAGAAAATCAATACAGAAATTACACCTTTTGAAGTAGAACTGGATGGCTTTGGAAGCTTTCCCAACCCTAAAAATCCTGTACTCTATATTCAGCCAAAAGAAAATATTCAATTAACAGAGCTTTACCACAGGGTAAAGGAGCATTTTAATTTTGCTCAATATTCTTTTCACCCGCATATGACTGTGGGATTCAGAGATCTGACTTGGGAAAATTATCTTAGAGCATGGGAAAAATATGAAACCAAGGAGTATAAAACTAAATTTATAGTTGATAAAATTCTCCTACTTCGCCACGATGGACAATGGGTACCTGTAGCAGAGAAAAAACTGGAAAAATAAAACCGGCTACTGGAGCCGGTTTCGTTTCATTTATTCTTTGATGATCTTCTGAGAAATAATCAGGTTTTTATTTTCTTTTACATTCAACAGATAAGTACCTGCGGGATAGTTTTTAATATCAACCTTTATAGCAGAATCATTCAGTTCAAATCTTGATGGAATGAGCTTTCCTGAAGCATCATAAACTTCTACTTTCAACTCTTTTGAAAAGACCTGCTTGCCTTTAATGAAAAATTCTCCATCTGTTGGGTTAGGATAAATACTAAAACGCCTTTCTTCAGCTTTTATCTCTAAAATTTTAAGCGTAGTCTTGCTCAAAGTCCAGGAAACATTGGTTACATGAAGTGTACTATGATTGTCAACTTTCAAAAGCGGATTATTATCCACTACCGAAAGAGTCAGGGTATTACTTCCATTGTTAAGTTGTCCCGGAGTTATCGTAATGCTACTTCCTGTTTCCCCAAGAGCCGTTCCGTTTAAACTCCAGGAATTAACCAGCGTATTCGGGATGGGTAGGATTTCATTGACAGTGAAAGTAACATTGGATGTAGCATCCACAGTGGTATTATTTGCCGGGGTATAGGAATCTACAGGAGAAACCAGACTATGAATTTTTTCAATAATTGCCTCTTTACATACGGAGCAGAACTGTTGATTAAGATATCTCATTTCGCAACTCTGATGCGGTCTGAACCAGGTGGGACTCTCAGCATGGGCATAAACTCCTACTCCATTCAATCCTACCCAGTTTTTCCACTTTATCGTTGCCGGGTTAGAATTCTGAGTTTTATTGGGAGATTCCAGTGAACCTGAAAACCAATATTCATCGGCTAATTTACCAAAAGAATGCCCCAGCTCATGTACCACAATTTCATTGGAAGAACCATTGAGTGAAGCAAAAGCATAAGTTCCTCCACAACCTCCATATTCTGTAGAGTTACCCAAAACATAAGTAATATCATAATCAGGAATGTTGGCTGCCAGAACCTGTCCTACTTTATTGGTTGTATTACTGTAGATGCAACGGTGAACTCCTACATCGAAAGTAGACCCAAGATAGTTATTGGGATTGGTTACAGGAATTACGGGCTCGGTAACGTCTGTCGCCGTTCCGGGATGCTTTACTCCGGATTCGGTAGAGATTACTTTTACGGCATAGGCATTAAAGTAATTTTTATATTCCGTATACGGACTTTTTGTAAAAAGATAATTGACTGTATTCTGAGCAGATGTTGTAAAGGCAGCTTGCTGTGCAGAGGTAAATCCGTCTCCTAACACGGCAATCACAACTCGTTTACTGTTGTCTCCATTCTGTAAAAGAGGAACAGTCTCGAATGACTGTGCAAAAAAACTGCTTCCGATTAAAAGGGATAATAAAGTTTTTTTCATAATTATAGTTTTTGTGTGAATAATACTTGTATTCCGTCATCAGTTGCTTTTTCAATCTTTACTGACTTTACGTTTTCAGAATAAGAAAACCGGGCACTGAATTCCGTATTTTGAAGGGAAGCTTTATGTCTGGAAATTCCTTCTTTTTCATATACCTCCAGTTCAGGATTAAAAGGATCTTTCACAAGCTGTTTAACTACTTCTTTTCCATCAGACCCTATTAATGTGATTACAAGATCACCCTTACGAACATCATCTCTATCAAAAGAGGGTACATGTTTTAGTCTGCCGTCTGCAATTTTAGTACTTTGAAGTGTAATTTTTGCATTTCCTGAGTAATCTTTATCCGCCTTGAAAAACAGATAAATAATCCGGTCGCTCTTTGTTGTAACGATTTCTGAATCCTTACTTTGAATTAAACTACTTTCCTTCTGAAAGCTGCATAACAAAAAAGCAGGAACAATAAGTACATTAAATACATTTTTCATAATCATTTTTGTTTAAAGTTACTAAAGTTTCAAATAAAAATGGAAATCATTATCAATACTTTTTTACACTTAAAACATAGAAAGTCATATCTTTGACGCAATGATTTCAGAGAAAATAATTTTAGGAATTGACCCGGGAACAACGGTAATGGGATTTGGTATTATCTCCGTAAAAAAAGGAAAAATGGAGATGGTCTCTATTCATGAACTGATCTTAAAAAAATATCCCAATCACGAAACCAAGCTTAAGTACATTTTTGAAAGAACCCTGTCTCTTATTGACGAGTTTCATCCTGATGAAGTCGCTCTTGAAGCTCCCTTCTATGGAAAAAATGTACAGAGTATGCTGAAGCTTGGACGTGCTCAGGGTGTTGCCATGGCTGCCAGTCTTTACAGAAACATCCCTATTACGGAATATTCTCCAAAAAAAATCAAAATGGCTATCACCGGAAATGGTAACGCCAGTAAGGAACAGGTAGCAGGTATGCTTCAAAACCTTCTTAAATTAAAAGAATTTCCTACAAAATATTTAGATGCTTCTGATGGTCTTGCTGTAGCAGTATGTCATCATTTTAATTCCGGAACGATAGCAGATACCAAATCATATTCCGGATGGGAGAGTTTCTTAAAGCAGAATCCTGATAGATTGAAATAGTTTTTCATCTTCATTTTGCAAATTTTCAAAATTAAAAAAATTAACATCCTCAAAAACAGAATTTTATACAAACACACATAATTACTTGGTAAAACATAATACTATCTTTTACATTGGTATGATTTTTAGTACTACCTTTGTATAAATTTTCAGTTATGAAAACAAAACAACAAACTATAAATCAAGGGACTCATAAAATAAACTGGTTCCAAAAGTTTCTGATGGTATGTTCAGGCGGGAACATCCATATTTTAAGAAAGACTCCGAGTGAATGGAATAAGTTTTCCGGCATCGGAGGTATTGTCCTTTTCACTGCAGTATTCGCCACTTTATCTGCAGGCTATGCTATGTATACGGTTTTTGATAATCTTTGGGCTTCTATAGGATTTGGAATTCTGTGGGGACTAATGATTTTCAATCTTGACCGTTATATTGTTTCTTCCATCAAAAAAACAGGAACATGGTGGAATCAGATTCTGATGTCTATCCCACGCCTCATTCTTGCAACCTTTCTGGGAATTATCATTTCTAAACCTTTAGAACTTAAAATTTTTGAAAAGGAGGTGAACAAACAGTTGAATACCATTATTCAAAGAAATAAAAAGCAGTTACAGGGTGAAATGAATGGTAGGATTCTTCAACAAAGCGGTCCTTTTGAAACAGAAAAGCAACAAATTTCAGGAAAAATTGCTCAGTATCAGCAGTCGTATGACTCTGCTTCTGTAGAGCTTGAGAAGGAAATCCTGGGTAAACAATCGGGATTAACCAGTGGAAAAGAAGGTTATGGCCCCAATGCCAAACGTAAGCAACAATTAAAGGAGCAACGCCGATTGGACCTTGAAAACTATCAGAAACAGGCTGCTCCCAGACTGGAATATCTGGATAAAGAAATTTCCAAGGTATACACTAATCTGGAAACAGAAAGAAAATCTACAGAAACTTTTGAAGATAAATTCAATGGTTTTGCAGCAAGACTTCAGGCATTGGATGAGCTTGGTAAAAATTCTGCGATCATTGGACTTGCAGCCGCTTTTATCATGGGATTGTTTATCTGTCTTGAGATTTCTCCGGTTCTGGTAAAATTAATCTCTCACGTAGGGCCCTATGATTATCTTTTAGAAAAAACAGAAAATGATTTCAGGTTGTATTCTAAAGAGAAAATTGAAAAAGGAAATGCTCTGACTGATTTCAGAATTGATGATTTTAAGGATAATCTGAAAAATTAAAATGATAACTTATTCCCATCATCCAACCTTAAACATTAGAGAAAAAATCTATAATAAAATATTTTTCAATAAATAAAATCTAACCTTTTGTTATACAACGAAAGGTTTTTCTTTTAATTAAGTGTTTTATGTAAAATATTTTTTAATTTTATATTACTTAAAATTCTTGCTATCATGAAAAACTTAATTTTTGCATGTACACTGTTGATAGGCAGTGCATTTGCTCCTGCTCTAAAAGCACAGGCATCAGAACCATTTTTAGGGCAAATAGCCTTTGTACCTTATAATTTTGCTCCAAAATACTGGGCAGAATGTAATGGGCAGCTTCTGCCCATCGCTCAAAATCAAGCACTTTTTTCATTGTTAGGAACCACTTATGGAGGAAATGGGACAACCACATTTGCCTTACCAGATATGAGAGGAAGGGTACTTGTTCATAACGGACAAGCTCCGGGAAGTCCTACCACATACACCATGGGAGAAACCGGAGGAGCTGAAAGTGTAACACTATTGATAACACAAATGCCAGCTCACAATCATACTGTAAATGCCGTAACGGCAGAAGGAAACCAAAGTACTCCAACAAATAATTTACCTGCTGACACAAAAGGGCTCGATAAAGAATATTCCGATACAGCTGCTAACACTGTAATGAAAAACACAATGGTAGGAAATACAGGAGGAAGCCAACCTCATGAAAACAGACCTCCATTTATTACCTTGAAATGTATTATTGCATTAGCCGGAGTTTTCCCATCACAAAATTAATAACTATGAAAATTCTTTACTTATTATGCCTGATAGCAGGAAGCACAGCTTTTGCGCAGACTATAACTTTTAAAGGATGCATTAATCTGTTTGATGATCAAACTTTTATTTTTAATAAAACCGGGGTTGACACCAATAACAAAAGCATCTATGTAACGACTCCTGTTGACGGAGAGCCATGCAGCGGCCTGGGAACCTGCGAATTTAAAATACAATGGAACAACACTCTTACAAGATGGGAATTTCTTGCTGATGAAGGATATGGTACATTTACAAATCCTAAACTTGTTTATTACAATTCAACGGGAAATAATTCAGTCTCTTTTCCTCCTGGTAACAACATTGGAACCTGGGTTGAAAATACGGCATTTACAACCGGGCTTTGCAATGGAAATCTTACTGCAGGAAATTCTACCATGACCGGTGATGTGCAAACCACAACATTAGGAACTTCGGAACTTACTAAAAATAAAATTCAGATCTTCCCTAATCCTGTGACTGATCTCATCAGTATTAGAGGTATCGACGACGGAACGTCAATCCAGATTTATACTATTGACGGACGTCTAGTAAAGTCTGAAATGTTTGATTCTAAGATTGATGTTTCACAACTCGCTCCCGGAGGATATGTACTGAAAATAAATACCCGAAATTTTCAGACGCATCAATTTAAATTTGTAAAAAAATAAGGTACTGTTTTTTTAAATAATCAATTATTAAAGCTTTCGGGATCTCCGTAAGCTTTTATTTTAAGATAAGGAATGTTTTTTGCATAAAATACAGTATGCCTTCAAGTGTTGTAAATCATTTCATTTATTTCCAAGAAACTGAAATATTGAGAATTATATATCAGTCGGGGGCTGTTTATGACTATTTTAAAGTACCTTCTACTATTATAGAAAAGTTTGCAAAGGCAAAATCTAAGGGACAATTTCTTAACAAAGTTATTAAGCCCAAATTTAAGTATATAAAAATTGAATAAAAAATGTCCCCATTACAATGGAGACATTTATATATATTTTAAATGATAATCATTTTATTTGATAATCAACTTTGAAGACTTACTGTCTTTTCCATTAGAAACCTGAATCATGTAAACTCCTTTTTCTAATTGCTGGTCTACTTTGAAAACACCATTTCCTTCTTCAGATACAGATGGGCTTGATACCAGTCTTCCTGACATATCAGAAATAGAAACTTTCAGATTTTTACCATTTTTAGCTTTAATGAAGATCTTATCTCCGGTTGCTACCGGGTTAGGATAAACTGTTAAATCACCATTATCAGCTTTTACTTCACTTGTTCCTAGGTTGGTAACAAATTTTACTGTATAATCTTCAACCTGTCCGTATTTTAATTGTCCACAAGGAGTCATGTTAGCATTCTCATCATCTACAAGGACTCTCATTCTTAGAGGAGTATTCAATACTACTGAAGCCGGAGCTGTAATCGTAGTACTGTAAGTACCAATTAAAGTAACAGGATCTGCAATAATATTATCAGCCGAACCTACAAGTTCAGAAGCTTCAAACGTTCCATTATTATTATAATCAATCCATACTCTTATATCATTATTTGAATCTGACACATTCACCTGAAGATTATGAGTTCCCGTTGCAGAAAGCTCGGTGGATGTTGCTCTTAAACAGCTTGCTCCTGTATAATCTTCATAGAAATTAGCTGCACTCTGCCAATATCCTGTTGATGCATTATTGATATTTCCCAGTTTTACTAAAGTAGGTCCTACAAAATAATTACTTGGGGTTGTAATACCTGTTGGATTACACGAAGCTGCAATAGGAGTTCCAATAGCCGATCCTGCAGAAGGAGCTGTTGCTCCTAATGAAGTACTTAGCCCTCCTTTCATCAGGAAGAAATAAAGAGCTGCTCTATCATGTTGCCCATTGGTAAACTTAAATGCTGTTGGGTTTGTATAGTTCATCATATTATACTGTACTCCCTGATAGTTCACCCCTGAACAATAATTCATATCATTATTGGTAGGTGCCGGAAAATCATTCAGCAAGCTTCTTGATCTTTCTGTATCACAAACCTGATCATCATCATTCTCACAGTTACCAGTAGTTGGTGGACAGAAATTAGTAGTTGTATCTCCTTGTGGTGCATCCGGGTTTACATTTCCAAAAGTATGAAGTAATCCCATACTATGTCCAAATTCGTGTGCCAGAGTAATATCATCCTGTAGTGTAACGACAAAAGATTTCATAAAGGATTCATAAGAAGAATCAGGATTTTGAGGTAATCCTGCCCATCCCATAATACCATAAGTACCACCGCCATCTACTTTATTCATAATATAAATATTGAAGTAAGATGCTTCCGGCCAATGAGGAGCAATTGTTTTTACCTGTGCTGTTGTAACTCCATTGGCTCCGTTACGCTTTACTCCATAAGTATCATATCCAGTAAGGACTCCTCCATTATATCGAATAATCCCCGTAGTAGCATTACAGCTAGGGTCTCTTTTAGCCAACACCAATTTAATCGGCATCGTAGCAGCATTACCAAAATCTGCAGGAACTCCCTGCGCCCATTGATAAGTACCTGCATACATTTGATTACAATGATCTAACCAAGCCTGAATTTGTGCATCACTCTTATTATAAGCTGAACCAATAGCAGCACCAGTAGGTGCTATTACGTGTACTACTACAGGAATTTCGTAAACTCCATTTACAATTTTGTATGCACTTCCGTTTTTAGCTGTAGTATTCTGATTACCGCTAATAATTTTGTTACGGATATTACGAATCATCTCATCAATTTCCGCATTCTGTTTTTGATGTACTCTCTGTTCATTATCAAAGTCACACCAATCTTTTTTTTGTTGTGCAGATACTGAAAGGGATAGTAACAAAGCCCCACAAAGGATAGTTTTCTTCATTTCACTAATTTAAAAAATTAAACAATTTGCAAATTTACTGCCTACACATCCTGAATCGTGATATTCACAACCAAAACAAGCAATAAATTTAAAATTTTATTATAGTTAGTAGAAAAAACTTAACTATTGTTACATTTAAATTAAAAAATAAAATTAACACAAAACCCAACAGAGCTAATTTTATTTATATTATAATTAAAAAACACAGAAAAATAAAAACAAATTGACAATTTAAAAAATAGACATTTTAAAATCAACACCCTATCAACCAAATCATTAAAACAGAATCATAAAATAAAAAAACCGCACAAATTGTGCGGTTTTTCATATTTAAATTCAATTATAATTTTATAAAGAATAATTCGGAGCTTCCTGTGTGATAATGACATCATGCGGGTGAGATTCTTTCAGTCCGCTTCCGGTAATCATAACCAGTTTTGAATCCCTTTGAAGGGTTTCAATATCTTTTGCACCACAGTATCCCATTCCGGCTCTTAAACCTCCTGTCAACTGGAAAATAACATCCTCCAATTTTCCTTTATGCGGAACTCTTCCTTCAATTCCTTCCGGAACGAATTTTTTAGCTTCACTTTGGAAATATCTTTCTTTACCTCCTCTCTTCATTGCTGAAAGACTTCCCATTCCCTGGTAAGATTTGAATTTTCTTCCCTGGAAGATAATTTCTTCTCCCGGAGCCTCATCTGTACCTGCTAAAAGTGAACCTAACATCACAGCACCTGCACCGCTAGCGATAGCTTTTACAATATCTCCGGAAAGCTTGATACCTCCGTCGCCAATTACTGCTACATTTTGAGATTTAGCATATTCATAAACGTTATAGATAGCAGATAACTGAGGAACCCCAACTCCGGCCACTACTCTGGTTGTACAGATAGATCCTGGGCCTACTCCTACTTTCAATACGTTTGCTCCTGCTGCAATAAGATCTTTTGCGGCATCTGCTGTCACAATATTCCCTCCTACAATATCAAGGTTAGGATATGCTTTTCTGATCTCTGAAATTTTATCTAAAACTCCTTTTGAATGGCCATGTGCAGAATCAATTGCTACAATATCAACTCCTGCCTGTACTAAAGCCTCAATTCTCGTTAATGTATCTTCTCCTACTCCTACTCCTGCTCCTACGATAAGACGACCATTTTCATCTTTATTGGCATTAGGGTACTCCAACTGATTATCGATATCCTTGATAGTAATTAAACCTACAAGTTTGTTATCTTTATCTACGATAGGAAGTTTTTCAACTCTGTTCTTAAGAAGGATTTCTTTTGCCTTTTCAAGATTGGTATTTTTGTCTGAAGTGATCAGATTTTCTTTGGTCATGATCTCTTCTACTTTCATATCAAGATTTTCCTGATATTTTACATCTCTGTTGGTAATAATTCCGATCAGGACATTATCGGGATCTACAACCGGAAGACCGGAAATCTTATATCTTGACATAAGATCTTTAGCTTCACCTAAAGTATGATCTTTAGATAAAGTAACCGGATCAGAGATCATTCCGTTTTCGGAACGTTTTACACGGTTTACCTGAGCTGCCTGCTCAGCGATTGTCATGTTTTTGTGGATAAATCCTAACCCTCCGACTCTTGCTAAAGCAATGGCCAGATCAGCTTCAGTAACAGTGTCCATCGCAGCGGAAACTATCGGAACATTCAGCGTGATTTTGTCGGTAAGTCTTGATTTTAATGAAACCTGGTTAGGTAAAACTTCTGAATAAGAAGGGACTAGAAGAACGTCATCGAAAGTGATGGCTGTCTCTACAATTTTGTTATGAATAGACATCTTTACTTTCTTTGCAAAATTAGGTTATTTTAGTGAGATATGAAAATCCTTTTTGATAGTTTAAATAAAAATTAATAATCAATAACTTAAATCAAAAAAACCGTCCTTTTATCAGAACGGTTACGGTACAAAATAATTGAATAAGTTTGAAACTACTTTATTTATATGTTAAATATGAACATTGAAGGTCTGTTTCATGAGGTTTTCATTTTCATCCAGGTTGAATTCTTGAGGTGATATGATTATTTATCAGAAACAGAATTAATCATTTTTGAAATATCATTAGCCGTAAAACTTCCTTTTACATCTACAAAAACCATTTCATTCTTGCTGGAACCTACAATGATCAGCATATTTTTAATGATCTCTCCTTCCTGTTTTACTCTAATGTTGATATCTTCTCCATCATGTTTTATGCTAGCCCACTCTTCATAATGATTGTTATTCAAAAACTGAGCATAGTCATTTAGCATTTCCTTACTCCCATTGGTTACAGTAAGGACTTTTATTTTAGAGGCTTTCTTAACCATATCTATGGTCTCTTCACTTTCTCCTTCTTCGCTCAGGGCTTTCTTAATATAAGATTTAGCTAAAACCATGGGCACATTAATACTTGCAAACTGTGCGCCCTTGAAATCATATTTTGAATTCTGAAAAAAATCTATATTTGGCTTTTCTGAGACAATACATGACTGCATCAGCCCGATTGTCAGAATCACGAGAAAAATGTTTTTAAGAGTCTTCATAGGTTAGTTTTTTTATTTGATTTGTCTGAGGCTTCCTCCCGAAATTTTGTCCACTTTGGCATCTAACTCAGGATTTCCTTTCAGTTTTACATCAGCTCCTGAAGAAACACTTACTTTTAATTTGTCTGTAACAAGTAAGGAAAGACTTGCTCCTGAAGTAGATTCTGCAACTGCTGTGGTAATCTTAAGGTCATCGGCTTTACACGAAGCACCGCTACTCGTTTCTATTACTGCAGAAACAGCTTCTCCGGATAAGTTTACACTTGCTCCGCTTGAGATATCCAAAGCCAGCTTCTCTGTGATAAGTTCAGCATTCACAACAGCACCAGAGCTCACTGTAACAGCGGCAGCTTGTTTTACATTGAAAGCTCCTTTAATAATAGAACCTGATTCTGCATCGATCTCCATGCTATTCTCATTAACAGTATCTACAGCTGTAAAAATACTTCCCGATGAAGTTTTTATACCGTGAAGATTAGGAGCCGAAACGTTCACATTAAGATTTTTAAATCTAAGATTTCGAACGCCTTTATTATCCACGTATATTTTCAGCACTCCGTTTTCCACTTTAGTGATGACATATTGAAGTTTATCTGCATCGGCAATCACTTTTACACTTCTGTTATTTTCCTGCTTGAAGGTAACATTTACTCCCACGCTGGCATCTATTTTTGAAAACTCACCTACATTTCTGCTATCTCCATTCAGGTAAGAAGATGTATTCTCTGAAGTAAGGCTGCTTTTCATGGTACTTGTCACAGAAGAAGTAATGGTTTCGCCGGAATTAATGATTTTGTTCACATCTGACAGTTTCATTTTTCCATTAAGAATAAAAATAATATTCTCTTCTTTGGAATCTACATTGAACACAAGATTTTCCAGATAATTATCTTTTTCTTCTTCGGCCAGGAACTTCATGGAAGTGCCATCACTGCTCATGGACATCAGTTCATTGAAATTAAGAGATCGTAGAGCTTTATTTACCCGATCCGTCTTTTCTTCGTTCATTCTTATATTCGCGAGATTTTCATCTTTTAAACGATCCGGGAATGTTATTTTGGGAATGATCAGAATTTTCAATCCCTCTACTTCGTTCAAAATTGGTTTTATCTTTCCTACATAAGCATCATTAACATCAATGGTATTCAGTAGTTTGAACATTGGCTTCTTGATATTGATAGATGTTACTCCTCCATTTTTTTCAAAATCCTGAAAAAGCTTGTTCAGTTTGTCAGTCTGTGCAGAAGATGTTGCAAAACTGCTTAGCATTATGGCTATTATAAAAAATATTTTTTTCATGAGATTGATCTGATTTTTAGTATTCGCTGTCAAGATTTTCATTTTTTTGGGAAGATGCTACTGTTTTTTTAAACTCGTTTCCTAATTTCATAAAGGAGTATCTTGTAACATCCAGGGCTTCTTTTTCACTACTAATTCTTTTTCCGTTTACAATAACATAAGAGTCATTGTAAGCTGTTGCAGAATCATTTAAATTTTTACCTGGGAAGGAAGAATTATCAACATATCTAGGTTTTCTTTCTTTTTTAAGCCTTCCTCTTTTTGGCAGAATTTCATCCATTACATCTTTTTCTGCCACCTGGTTGTCCTGAAAAACAGAATCTTTTTTCACACCGGAAATAGAGTCTGTATGATTCACTGCAACCTGTTCCTGATGATCACTGTTTTCTTCAATGAACCCTGATTTCTGTTTTAAGATCTCGTCTTTTACCAGTTTTTCTCTTTCCAGGGCATCTGCCGTACCGGAATTATTATAATTGATAAATAAGCCGATACCCAAAACCAGCATTACACTGGCGGCCATCCAGAACCATTTAGGAAATGAAGGTTTCTTTTTTTCGCCTAATGGGATGATAGGTGCCATATACTGTTCAGGCTCCGCACCTTCTGCAGTCTGAAGAAAATCTTCAAAACTCCAGTCCATTTTTTCTTCCTTAATTTCCCGGAAGACTTCGTTGTATTTATCTTGTAATTGATCTTCTTTCATAGCTCATCAGTTGTGAGATTTGTTCTTTTACTTTTTGTCTCGCACGCATCAGGTTTACCCTTACTGCATTTTCCTCCATTTCCAGCATTTCAGAAATTTCGGAAACATCATACTCTTCTACATCTTTCAAGTGGATGACCATCTTCTGTTTCTCAGGGAGCTGATTGATAAATCCTACAATATGTTCCTTAAGGTTATCAACTTCCATACTGTAAAGCTCCGAGCGGTGAAGCTGCATATCCGCAAAGCCGATCTTTACGTCGTGATGCTTCAATATGTTCAGGCATTCGTTCCGAACAGACTTCAGCGCATAGGATTTAAAGTTCCCGAATTGCTCAAGCTCATCCCTCTTCTGCCAAAACTTCATCATGAGATCCTGTACTACATCTTCTGCTTCATCACTGCTCATGACAAACCGCTTCGCAAAACGATACATCTCGTCTTTGAGAATAAACACCGTATTCTTGAAAGTTTCTTGGGTCATGAGTTTTGTTTCTTATAGGTAAGACAATTGCAGTTACTTATCTATTACATCAAAAATAAAAAAACTTCAAATAATTTGAAGTTTTTTATTTTTATTGAATTAATACGTATCAAAAATATGTTTCAGAATCGCTTTATCTTCTTCTGTTAAAGCCACTTTTCTTCTCGCCATGGCTCTTTCTGCGACTTCATATACTTTATCAAGTTTGAATCTTTCATCATCTTTCGAGCCGCCCCATGAAAAGTTTTCCACAAGGTTAGGGGGAAAACCTGGTTTGAAGATATTGGAAGCAACGCCGATTAC
The DNA here is from genome assembly GCF_003610675.1 of Chryseobacterium sp. AG363. Taxonomy (NCBI): domain Bacteria; kingdom Pseudomonadati; phylum Bacteroidota; class Flavobacteriia; order Flavobacteriales; family Weeksellaceae; genus Chryseobacterium; species Chryseobacterium sp. AG363. Next base: position 29,808 of record NZ_RAQF01000004.1, on the reverse strand, counting down.
CGTTCCTGTATTCAATTGGGTATTGATGGCTGTTTTGGAATGATCTCCCATAATCAGACCTGCAAACTGTAATCCTGTATCTTCGAATGATTTTGTTCTGTAATTCCAGAATTTTACGCTACCATAATTATTTTTCATGTTGGAAGAATTCGTATCCGCTCCGAAATTACACCACTCCCCAATCACAGAGTTTCCTACAAAACCCTCATGCCCTTTACTTGAGTATCCGAAGATAATAATGTTATTCACTTCACCACCTACTTTACAGTGAGGGCCGATGGTGGTAGCTCCGTAAATTTTAGCGCCAAGGTTGAATTTGGAATCATCACAAAGCGCAATTGGCCCGCGAAGATGGCAGCCTTCCATGATCTCAGTATTTTTCCCGATGTAAATCTTCCCTGTTTTTGTATTGATGGTAGAGAATTCAACATAAGCTCCTTCTTCAATAAACAGATCTTTTTTATCGCCTAAGAAACCATTGGTTGAAGACAATTCCTGTGAAGTTCTTCCTTTAGTAAGCAGTTCAAAATCAAAATCAATCGCGTGATGGTTATAGGTAAAAAGATCTTTCGGTCTTTTGAAAAAAACGAGTTCTTCCTTAATATCCGTCATTTTTTCAATCTGGTTCAGAGAAAACCCTTTCATATTGATTTTAGCGGCGATTAATTCGTCTTCATACACCAGTGCCTCCCCTTGCTTAAGATCTTTAATCTGTTGAATTACGGTTTCTGTAGGAAGGAAATTGGGAACTAAAAATAGACTTTCTTTTTCCTCCGGGCTTTTAAATTTATCCTGAAGGTATATTTCCGTGAAATAAGTTACTTCAGTGTTTTCAAGTATTTTCTGCCATCTTTCAGAAAATGTAAGGATTCCGCATCGCATAGCAGCAACCGGGCGGGTAAAAGTAAGCGGAAGAAAGTCTTCCCAATATTGTGCGTCTGAAAATACCAACTGCATCATTCAGTTTTTAAGTTTAAGATTTATGTTAAACAAATTTACAATAAAAAAAGTCTCCCAAAAATTGGAAGACTTTAATATTTTTAATGTATAAAAATTACTTAGCGAATTTTTTATACTTGTTCATGAACTTATCAACTCTACCTGCAGTGTCAACTAGTTTCACTTTACCAGTGTAGAAAGGGTGAGAAGTTGAAGAGATTTCCATTTTGATTAGAGGATACTCTTGTCCTTCGTACTCAATAGTGTCTTTTGTTTCCGCAGTAGACTTGCAAAGAAACACCTCGTCGTTACTCATATCTTTGAAAACAACAAGTCTATAATTTTCTGGGTGGATTCCGTTTTTCATAATACTATTTTTAAAAAAATTAAGTTTGCTTTCGAAATAGTAATGGATATTTCTCTGCTAAATTTTAGGTTGCAAAAATACAACATTTTTTTAAAATTCCAAATACTGAATTCAATATTTTTTTATAGATAAGAAATTCAAAGTATTTTCGTTAAATTTGGAACTTACTTAAACTTTAATTTCAATGAAATTCAAATTATTACTGGCTTTTTCCTTCTGGATGTTACTTGTAGCAGTATCATGTAATAAAGATGACATCACGTTTGACAGTCCTTCACAGAAACTCCGCTTCTCCAGAGATACGGTATTTTGTGATACGGTATATCATCAGGTACGTTCAGAAACTTATGTTGTAAAAGTATATAATAATGAAGATAAGGATATCATGATCCCAAGAGTGAACCTTGAAAAAGGAGCTGCTTCATTATATAGAATCAATGTAGATGGAAAACCGGGATATGATTTTAAAAATGTTCCTTTAAGAAAGAAAGACAGCCTTTATATTTTTGTTGAAATTGCTCCGGAAGCTACAGGACCGGAAGCCATTGCAGAAGACAAAGTTCTTTTTACAAGTCCTGGCGGACAACAGCATGTAACTTTATTTTCTGTCGTTCAGGATGCTGAATTTTTCATTCAGACTCCCGGAAACCCGAATGTAATTACCAGTTCCACTACATGGAATAACAATAAAGCAAAGATCATCTACGGAAATCTTACCATTAATCCTAATATAACATTGGATATCAATCCCGGAACGAAAGTATACTTCCACAAAAACAGCGGAATGAAAGTTTCTTCCGGAGCGGTCTTAAATATTAACGGTACTCAGGCAGATCAGGTTATTCTTCGCGGAGACAGGAATGATCCTTATTATGATACGATTCCTAAAAACTGGAATTCTATTAAAATGGAGGCCAATTCTACCCTTAAGATGAACCATGCAAGACTTTTCGGAGGGACGAGAGGGCTGGATATGAAGCAAACCAATGCTACTATTACCAATTCCTTCATCCATACTTTCTTTGAGTACGGAATTTATGCCGTAGGTTCTACCGTGAATGCCAATAATCTTGTCATGAACAATTGCGGTTTATCATGTATCGGTATTTTCCTTGGTGGAAAACACAGCTATACTCATGCTACCATTGCGAATTATTCTAAAACAATGAGTTCTTTTGACAGAGCAGGAATTTTTGCAGCCAATGAATGGAAAAATGACGCCGGGCAGTCGCAACAAGGAGCCTTACAGCAGCTTGACATCAAAAACAGTATTGTCTATTCTGACAGGGATGATGCTGTTCATTTTGAGCAAACTCCGGGACAGCAGTTTGAATTCTTGCTTCAAAATTCATTAATCAAATATACAAGTGCCACCGAAGCAGGTTTCACTTTTGACAATAATCCGAATGTGATACAAACGGTGAAGAATGCAGAACCTCAGTTTGTCAATTATTTTATGGCTAAAATGAATTTAAGGGTAAAACCTGGTTCTCCGGCTCTTGGAAAAGGAAATGCGGCTGTTGCAGCAACGGTACCTTTTGATATCGTGAATGTTTCCAGAACCACTAACCCAACTTTAGGAGCTTATCAATAATGGAAATTACGCAGTTACAACAGCAGGTAGATGAATGGATCAAAACCATTGGGGTAAGATACTTTAATGAGCTTACCAATATGGCAATGCTGACAGAAGAAGTAGGCGAAGTAGCAAGAATTATTGCCAGAAGATATGGTGAACAAAGCGAAAAGGAAAGTGATAAGACTAAAGATCTTGGTGAAGAACTGGCAGATGTGCTTTTTGTAACATTATGTTTAGCCAATCAAACCGGAGTCAACCTACAGGATGCTTTCGACAGAAAAATGAAAATAAAAACTGACCGTGATAAAGACCGGCATCAGAACAACGAAAAATTGAAATAATGATAAATGATGAGTTATAAATAATACATCAATTTGTAACTCATTATTTTTTTAGAAATGTAGATCATAATGAAGCTAGAAAAATCAAAATTATCAGGAGATAAAACAGTACAGATCAGCGGTTCGAAAAGTATTTCGAATCGTTTATTGATTCTGGAAAGTCTGTTTAACAATATAAAAATCGGGAATTTATCCAATTCTCAGGATACTCAGCTGCTGAAAAAAGCTTTATCTGAGAATACCGAAGTGGTAGATATTCATCATGCGGGAACAGCAATGCGTTTTCTCACTTCTTATTATTCTATTCAGGAAGGAAAGACAACTGTTCTTACAGGTTCCGGAAGAATGAAGGAAAGACCTATCAAAAATCTGGTAAGTGCTTTGAGAGATCTTGGAGTGGAAATTGAATATATGGAGAATGAAGGTTTTCCCCCTTTAAAAATTACAGGAAGAAAAATCACACAGACTTCGGTAAATGTTCCTGCGAATATCTCAAGCCAGTTTATCACTTCACTGCTACTTATAGCAGGAAAACTTGAGAATGGATTGGTGATTAATCTTGTGGGTGACGTTACTTCAAGATCTTATATTGAAATGACGCTTGATATCCTGACCAGATTTGGTATTCAAAGCAGTTTTGAAGGAAATACCATCAAAGTAGAACCTTTCACTCCTGACAATTCCGCAGTTGTACATTATGAAGTGGAAAGCGACTGGAGCTCGGCTTCCTACTTCTACTCTATCTGTGCATTAGGAAGAGAAAAGATTCATCTAAAAAGTTTTTACAAAGAATCCACACAGGGAGATTCTGCAATTGCCAACATCTACGAAAAGTTCTTCGGAATCAAAACTACATTCTCTGAAGATGAACATCAACTAACGCTTGAACCTCAGCCTGATTTTTCTTTTCCGGAAAAAATTATGCTGGATATGAACGACTGTCCGGACATTGCACAAACTCTTTGTGTAACAGCCGCCGCTTTAATAATTCCTTTTGAGATTTCCGGACTGGGGACTTTAAGAGTAAAGGAAACCGACAGGCTTCTGGCTTTATATAATGAGCTTAAAAAGCTGGGTACCGAAACAGAGATCACAGATTTGACGATTAAATCAATCAGTTTTGGAGAGCCACAAAGCCATATTTCTATTAAGACCTATCAGGATCACAGAATGGCCATGAGTTTTGCACCATTTTGTCTGATCGGCGAGCTCAATATTGAAGATGAAGATGTAGTAGAAAAGTCTTATCCAATGTTCTGGAAAGATCTTGAAAGTATACTGACTCATTAATTTAACAATATAAAAATGTGGTAATTTGAAAAAATGATTTTTATTTCGGATTACCACATTTTTAATAATACTGATAATCATGAAATCTGTCATTCACTTTTTGATATTCTTATCTGTGACGAGCTTATCTGCTCAGAAGCTGAAAAATTTTTCGGTTCCGAAAGGTTATACTCAGATTGCAGAAGCCAAAGGCGATCTTGACAAAGATGGAAAAGATGAAACTATCCTGGTATTTAATACGAATATAAAAGCATCATACAAGCAGAACCCGGAAGGTATAAGTGACTATAAAAGGGTTTTCTATATTCTGAAAAAGGAAAACAGTAGTCTGAAAGTATGGAAAGAAAATTCTGACATCATTTTTTCAAGCGGATTCGGATTTTATCCTTCCGATAATACTCTTACAATCAATATAAAAAATAACTGTCTTGTTATTGAACAACTGTTTTTTACCAATTCAAGGCATACACAGCAATATAAACATACCTTCAGATTTCAGAACGGAGATTTTTATCTGATAGGTTTATACGATCATTTTGAAGATACCTGTGATTTCAGTTTCACCAATGAAATTAATTTTTCTACAGGCCAAGTAATTGTTGACAGAGAATATTCCTCCTGTGATGATGATACCAAACTACCCGAAAACTTACATAAAGAATTTACTCATAAATTCCCGGCTCTTATTAAAATGAATGATTTCTTTATCGGAGACCACAAGTTCAAAATTCCCGGGTTGAAGGAGGATTTTGCGTTTTAATAGAGACTTCTATCTGGAAAAGCTATATCTTTTGAAAACGCAAAGAAAACAATTCTATAGTTCTATTTAAAGAAAGCAAAGAAGGCGACAATGTCGCTGATGAAGCTTAATTGTTATGCATCCGCTTAGAAAGAGTCAATTTATTGATTTCATCTTTGCTTCCTCTCTATATCCGGAACCAAAATAAGCTTTGCGTTAATAAAAATCGTCGTTTTTCTTCTTTCTTCCAGCTCCCTTACTTTATACCAACTTAATTATCTCTTAAAGTTAAATTAACTCCTAGTGCTTTGATATATTCTTATTTTTAAGCTACTTTAAAAATAAAAAAACTATGTTCAAACAAAGCATGAAACGTATGACAGCTATCACTCTTGGAGTGGTTACTGCATCTGTCTTTTTTTCCTGTTCCAATGACAGCCTTATGGAAAGAGACTCTAATGAAAACAGCTTAGCTTCTTTAGCAAAAGTTAGCAGTAGAGCTTCTTTAGCACCTATCGAGATGAACAGCTGGATGTCTGGTCTTCAGGATAATATTTCCATTTCAAAAATCTCGATTCCCGGAACCCATGATTCCGGAGCACGTGTAGATGCCCCTGTTGTATCAGGTACGGCTAAAACTCAGGACCTCAGCATCGCAGAACAACTGAACGCCGGAGTCCGTTTTCTGGATATACGTTGCAGACATATTGACAATGCTTTCACCATTCATCACGGAGCGATTTACCAAAATCTGAATTTTGATGATGTACTTAATGCGTGCTATGCGTTCCTTAACAGCCATCCTTCAGAAACAATCATCATGTCTGTAAAAGAAGAATATGATGCTTCCAATACCACCAGAAGTTTTGAACAGACTTTTGATTCTTATGTACAGAAAAATCCTTCGAAATGGGATCTTGGAGCAAACATTCCTACGCTTGGTGCTGTAAGAGGAAAGATCAAATTACTAAGAAGATTCTCTTCAGGAACAACTAAGGGAATCAACGCTTCACCATGGGCTGATAATACAACTTTTGACATTAACAATTCCGGGGTACAGTTAAAAGTGCAGGATTATTACAAAGTAACTAATAACGACGATAAGTGGAATGGAATTTCCAGCCTGCTTAATGAAGCTAAAAATGATACGAATGGTAAACTTTTCGTGAATTTTACCAGCGGTTATAAACCAGGAATTTTTGGTATCCCAAGTATTCCTACCGTATCCAACAATATCAATCCAAGGCTTAAAACATTCTTCCAATCCAATACTCACGGATCTTTCGGAATAATGCCGATTGATTTTGTGAATGCTGAACTTTCCCAATTGATCGTTAACACCAATTTCTAAATTATTATTTGTTAGATTTATTCAAAGGCTGTCTTTCTTTTTGAGGCAGCCTTTTTGCGTTTTGTTCTGCTTTTATCTCTCGCAGATTTTGCAGATAACGCAGATTAACTCAACCATCTGCTTAATCTGTAGAATCTGCGAGAATTCTAAATTAATTCATAAAAAAAGACTGTTCCAACAATGAAACAATCTCTCTTTGTAAAAGTAAAAGTGTAAAAAAGCTATTTCTTAATTCCGTAAGCAGCCAGTATTTTGTTGAAGATCTCAGTGTTTTCGAACAATCCTGTGAATTCTTTTGAATTCGGTCCGTACGCAAAAACACTTGACGGAATGGAAGTATGATCATTCGTACTGAAGTTCCCGAATACCCAACCCTCTTTCAGACTGCCATCTAAAAGTGTTAAACCTCCGGTTTCATGGTCCCCCACTACAATCACTAAGGTTTCTTTATTTTCGTCAGCAAATTTCATAGCCTTCCCTACCACATGATCAAAATCCAGTAATTCTGTAACCATCTGTTCTATATTATTGCTATGACCTCCGCCATCCGTTTGGGAAGCTTCAATCATCATAAAGAATCCCTGTTTATTATTATTTAAATCATTTAAAGTAAGATCAAAAGCTTCGGCAAGCCAGTTTCCTCTTCCATTAGTGATCCTTTGTGAAGCCAGAGGATCAATAACCAATGTACGATTATTAATTTTCATTACTGATTTCAAATCCTGATACAAATCTATTTTTGCTTCCTTAAATTTCTGAAGATTATCCTGGGACAATCCGCTTGTGGGACCTCCAATTAATATTTTTGTTTTTGAAGCCGCAAAATCTTTTAAAATAGATTCCGAACTGTTTCTGTTATCCGAATGGGCGTAAAAATCAGCAGGCGTAGCATCTGTAACATCTCCTGTGGAAATTAAACCGGAAGTCATTCCTTTTTCAGCAATTATATCAGGGATCTGTGCCAGTGCTTTTCCCATATTGTCAACTCCGACAAAAGTGTTTTTGGTTTTAACTCCTGTTGCGAACGCTGTAGAACCCGGTGCTGAATCTGTAATGTAGGCATTGGATGAATTGGTCTTGGAAAGCCCTGTGGATTTCATGTTGAAAACATTCAGTTTTCCTTTGTTCGCTGTAAAGGCAGCATAATATTGCGGTAAAGAAGTTCCGTCCGGAATAAGAAGGATGACATTCTTTACTTTTTTCTCCACACCATCTGACTGATACGTTGGAGTATAAGTGGCATATTCCTTTGTATTCTTATAAAAGTTTTTCGGAATCGTGTTCATGAATTTTTTGAGATCCGGAATATGATCGGTATTGATATAATCTACGCCTAAATCCATCAGATTTACCCAGGCATTCGGAAAATCCGGAGCTCCATAAAAACGAATAGGTTTCTGCTGGTCATGGGCTTTGCCTACTGCAGTTTTGATTTTTTGCGTTTCTTCATCCCTTGGAATTCCTTTTCCGTTCCATTTTACCAATCCCGGAAGATCTGCACTGAACATCCCGATTCTTTTCAGCTGATCTGCAGAATAATTTTGGTCAAGGTCTCCATCAAAGTAAAGATAGTTGGGATAGTTCTTAAAATCTGCAGGCTGAGGTCTTCCTCCGGTAATGACAATTTTAATTCCGGAATTTCTGGTAATCTCCGGATATTTTTCCAGCGTACTCACCAAAGCTGCCAGTGAAGTTTTATAATCCTGTTTTATATCAATCAGCAATTGAAGTTTCTTACCAGCATCAGGATAAATACTTCCTTTGTTCAGTTTAATCTGCTTAGAAATATTATCGAGATAAAGATTTTCCAATGTTCTGTCTGCAGAAAGTTCCTTTTCGGTATGCGCTACCCAAAGCTTTCCTTTTACCAGAAAAACATCTGCCTCAATGGAACCGAAGTTGGCATAATAAGCCTGCCAGAATGGGATCTCCTGCATGTAATCATTATGTGAATGTGCATTCCCTACATTATAATTCAAATAATTTTGTGCCTGATTTTCAGAAAAAACAGCAAGGGCTAATACAGCCCATATTTTTGATAATTTCATTCGTATATCGTTATTATTTTATAGGTCAAATGAAACAACCTATCTCCATACCTTTGAAAAAACTATATCACCACAGAAGGTTCTGTAATGATATAGTGACTTATATATAAAAAGATTAAAATTTTACCAGCCCTCATTTTGTTTAATGATCCCGTGACTGTTTACGATTTCAGCCTGTGGAACTGCCCAAACATTATGTACAGCCGGATTAAAGTTTCTTGCGGCCCACACTACCTGTCCATTGATACCGTGCAGAGGCTTCGCATACGCTGCCTGCGCATCTCCCCAACGTACAAGATCTCTGTGTCTGTCTGCCCATTCACCCGCCAGTTCGCAACGTCTTTCATGTTTAAGATCAGCCAATGTACATCCGTTTTTCACAGGTAATCCTGCACGTACTCGGATCATATTGATCTCCTGATCTGCAGATTTTCCCTGCATCAGTAAAGCTTCTGCTTTGATCAGGATCACCTCAGCGTAACGCATGATCGGAACGGCAAGGTCTGTACACGGATAATCTCCGTTGGCACTCACGTGACCATTTTTCAGCTCATACTTGAAGGCATCCATATATTTATTAAACTGGTATCCGGTAAGGGAATTCGTAGAAGCGTATATTCTTTCTTTTCCGTTGAAGGTAAATTTATCTCCAATTTTCAGAATGGTCGCACTTCTTCTAAGGTCTCCCGTTTCGTATTCATCAAACAACTCTTTTGTTGGCTGAAAATATCCCCATCCGTTATATTCTCCCCATCCTTTGTTTTCAAGCATTACTCCCGGAAGAATACTTCCCCAGGCAGTAAACTTTGTAGTTCCCGGAACCGACCAGATGTATTCTGAACTGTAGTTATTTTCAGCTTTGAAAACATCAGCAAAATTACCTAATAAGGCTCTGTTTCCTTTGGTCATTACTTCATTAGCCCAGAATTCTGCATTCTTCCAGTCTTTCATAAACAGATATACTTTTGCTAACAATGCCCAAGCTGCGGCTTTATGAGGTCTTCCGTAATCCTTTGCTGGAAGTTCTGCCTGTGTAGGTAATAATTCAGCAGCTCTTTTCAGGTCGTTGACAATGTACGTGTAATTTTCCATTACGTTGGCTGCTCTTGGAATCGGGTTGGGATCCGGATCTTTCGAACGGTCGATGATAGGAACACCTGCTTTTTCATTTCCATAAGAATAGGCAAGCTCAAAATACATTCTGCTGCTCATGAAGAGTGCTTCTCCAAGATATTTATTCTTGGTGGCCTGCGAAGTCTGAATATTATCAACATTACGGATCACGCGATTAGCCACTCCAATTACGTTATATCTTTTGTTCCATTGGGTTTCAAGATCACCTGCTGCGATATAATTGCTGCTGAAGTTTTTAGCATTATCTGCCTCACTTTTTGCTCTTCCGGTTACCATATCATCACTGGCATTGATAAACCAGAACAAACCTCTTCCGTAAAATTCACCATCGAATAAAGGCTTGTACATAGCGTTTGCCCCGGTAATAAGATCGTTTTCTGTCTTCCAGAAACTTGCTTCAGTAGGTGTTCCTTCAGGTTGAATATCCAGTTCTCCCGTGCATGACAGAAGCATCACTGATATTCCTGATACTAACAATATTTTATTGAAAAATTTCATTTTTTTACTTTTTGCTGGTTAAAAATTATAATCCGACCTCTATTCCAAAGATGAATGAGCGTGCCTGAGGATATCTTCCGGTATCAACTCCGTAAGAGTTCATCCCTACTTCAGGATCGAATCCTGTATATTTCGTTATGGTAAACAGGTTGTTGGAGGTCATATAAATTCTGACTTTGTTTACATCCAGTTTTCTGTACAATTCTTTTGGTAATGAATACCCGATGGTAAGGTTCTTCAGTCTTAAATAAGATCCATCCTCCACATAAAAATCTGATACTTTGGAATAATTACCGCTTGGGTCACCGTGTACCAGTCTCGGGATATCAGTATTGGTATTCTGAGGTGTCCATGCATTCAGGATATCTCTGTCCATATTATAATTCTGCCCCGTTCCGCCCGGATTCAAAGAAATAAACTTCATTCCGTTGAAAATTTTGTTTCCGTAAACGCCCTGGAAGAATAAATTCAGATCAAAGTTTTTCCAGGTCATGTTGTACGAAAAGCCATAAGAGAACTTAGGATATGGGCTTCCAAGATTGACGAAGTCATTATTATTGAGTACTCCCGTATTTCCTTCTTTCTTCAGGAATTTAATATCTCCCGGCTTGGCATTCGGCTGGATAAGATTTCCGTTGGCATCTTTATAATTGTTGATTTCTTCCTGACTCTGGAAAATTCCTCCTGTCTTATAACCATAGAAAGAATACAGAGGATCACCCACTTTCACACGGGTTGGCTTCAATACGCCTCTTACTCCGTTATCATTGATGAAGATCTCATCCACATTGGCAAGCTGCTTCACCGTATTTTTTAGTTGACTCATCGTAGCTCCTATTGAGAACGTGAAATCGCCGGAAACTACCTTGTTATAATTGATTCCCAATTCGTATCCTTTATCCTGGAATAACCCCGCATTCACATACTGATTATTATACGTTGCCGTACTTGGTAAGCTTACATTAAAAATTTGATCTTTGGAATTTTTCACAAAGTAATCGAACTGTAAAGAAAGGCTGTTGTGAAGGAATGAAGCATCTACCCCAAAGTTGGTCTGCTCAGACTTCCCCCATTTCAGATCCGGATTCGGACGTGTGGTGGCATAATAAGCAATATTCTGAGAAGGATCCTGACCGAAAATTACATTATTATCTCTCGTCATCAAAGGATTTACAGCCTGAGGTGAAATTCCCCCAAGGTTACCCAAAATACCGTAGCTTCCTCTTAATTTCAGACTTGAAAGCCATGAGATATCTTTCATAAAGTTTTCTTTCGAAACCACCCATGCACCGGAAACCGCATAGTAGTTAGCAAATCTGTTTTGTTTCGCTACCAGAGAAGAGCCATCACGTCTTCCCAATAAACTTACAATATACTTTCCGGCATAGTCGTAATTTACTCTCGCCAGATAAGAAACCAAAGACTGTTTGAATCTGTAACTGGAAACATCTTTATTGGTATCCGCAGCGTTCTGAAGGTGCTGGAAAACCTCAGCTTCACTTCTGAAATCATATGATTTTGCCACAAAACCCTCATCAATTGTTTTCTGGAAAGTAAAACCTCCAAGGAAATCGAAATTATGCTGTCCTACTGAGATTTTATACGTTAACAATTGTTCTGCAAGCGCTGTTGAAGAATTATTGGATTGGTATTCCAGATTATTGGTATCAAAAATTTTCCCAATTTCAAGGACTCTGTATGTAAAGTTCTTTACATCTCCCAGTTTAAAAGTCTGTGAGAAATTGGAACGGAATTTTAAATCTTTCGCCAGTGTAATTTCAGCATAAGGGTTGATTAAAATTTCGTGGGTAGGATTTCTGATACTGATTCTTTTAAGATACGCAACAGGGTTGATCATATCTCCGTAACCACCTGCCACATCAATCGGCAGTCCGGAAAACGCACCACTTGGCGTATATACCGGAACATTGGGCGGATAGTACATAGCCGCTACCAAAGCTCCCGTATATCCACTTTTGGTATCGGCTGTATTGCCGTCAGAGTAATTATAGTACATATTTTCTCCGATCGTCAGCCAGTCTTTTACTTTATGTTCAGAATTAACTCTGAAATTGTATCGTTTTGCCTGAGTATTCAGTAAAATCCCCTCAAGACTTCTGTGATTCATGCCCACAAAATATCTTGATTTATCACTTCCACCGCTCAGATTTACGTTGTATTCCTGAATCGTTCCTGTTCTGAAAATTTCTTTCATCCAGTCTGTTCTGGTAATTCTTCCGTCCGGATATTGATTAGGATTAAAAGCCATCGGTAAGCTTCCCAGTTTCCCGGCATTTTCATAGGCTTTGTACATCACGTCCTGAAATTCTGCTGCATTCAGAGATTCTTTCAGTCTCCACGCTTGGTTTACTCCGTACTTAACATCAAAATCAACGGTAAGATTTCCTTTTTTCCCCTTTTTAGTGGTAATAAGAATAACCCCTCCGGAGGATCTGGCTCCGTAAATGGCTGCAGAAGCATCTTTCAGTACAGAAATATCCTGAATATCGTTGGGATTGATAGACGGTGTTCCGTTGAAAACCACTCCATCCACAACATAAAGGGGAGTTTCACCATTGATTCCTCCCAGACCACGAATATTGACCTTCGGTGCTCCGTTAGGATCACCGCCTTCGTTCACTACAGTAACTCCGAGCGCTTTACCCTGAAGAACCTCTCCTACTCCGGACAAAGATCTGGAAGTAAGCTTATCCAGTGAAGCCTCCGAAACAGCTCCGGAAACTTTACTTTTTTTCTGTGTTCCGTATCCAACCACAACAATCTCGTCGATGGATTTTTCTTTTAAGCTGTCTTTTTTCTGAGCGAGGAACATCGGTGAAGCTGATATTGCACCAATAAGTAATACCCTTCCCGTTAAGTACGTTACGGATACAGGGATTTTAAATACATTCATGATCTCCTTTTTGATTAGGTGCAAAATTAGATCAGCCTGCTCCCACCACTCATTAAGGTTTTCTTATGTTTTTATTAAGAAATTTTAGCTTTTTTCAGATGACAACCACCACAAAACAGAATTAAAAAACTGTATTTCAACAACATAAGCAATTAAAAGTAATCATTCCTCAAATAATCTATGCATAATTGAGATTAACTTTATTTTAATTTTACCATCAATCCGGGCAATTGATCAGGAAATCATTAAAAAATTATTTCAGGAATAATAAATAACTGAGTTCATTTTTCTTTTTTTACATTTGCTGAAAATAGATTTTACTTTTGAACAAAGACTTTAAAAAACGGCCTACTGGTATCAGAAGAAAAATAAAACATTAAAAATCATACGAATTCAATGACCATCATTATAACAGGAACCTCATCAGGAATCGGGTTTGCATTAGCCGAATATTTTGGTAAAAAAGGACATAAAGTATACGGATTAAGCAGAAAGCATACAGAAAGCCAGTACTTCAAATCTATCCCCACTGATGTGACAGACAATACAGCAGTTCAAAATGCTGTAACTGAGGTTTTAAAAACAGAAAGCAAAATTGATGTTTTGATCAACAATGCCGGAATGGGAATGGTAGGCGCCGTGGAAGATTCTACGAAAGAAGATATTCTGAAGCTTTTCAGCCTGAATCTTGCCGGACCTGTGCAGATGATGAGTGCCGTACTCCCGAATATGCGTGAGCACAAATTTGGAAAAATCATCAATGTTTCCAGTATCGGAAGTGAAATGGGGCTGCCTTTCCGTGGATTTTATTCGGCTTCTAAATCGGCTTTGGATAAAGTAACGGAAGCGATGAGATATGAAGTTTATCCATGGAATATTGATGTATGCTCTCTGCATCTGGGAGATATTAAAACCAATATTGCAGACAATAGAGTCATTGCACAGGTCTCCCAGCCTTACAAAAATGTTTTTGACAAAGTATATGCGCTGATGAATTCTCACGTGAATGACGGAACAGATCCTTTGGAAGTCGCAGAATACATTGAAAAACTTTTAGCAAAAAATAAATGGAAAGCTCATTATTATTTTGGTAAATTCGGACAGAAAATCGGAGTTCCTTTGAAATGGATTCTTCCGCAGGGAACTTATGAGAATTTGATGAAGAAGTATAATAAACTGGATAAAAATTAGTTGATTGATAAGGCGCATTGTCATTCTGAACACTGACTGAAAGTCTTCGAACGTAGTTCAGAAATGCAGTGAAGAATCTTTTGTATTTTATAGAGATTCCTGTTCATATTCAGAAGAATAAATTGAAATTACTTTTAAAAATATTTTTTGTACTGTTCTGCGTTTTCACACAAGCGCAGAAGAAGCAGTATTGGCTGATTGATACGGAGACCAAGGTCAGGAAAAAAGTAAAAGATTCTACTTCAGCTGTAAAATTTCTGGATTCATTAGCCCAAAGTAATTATTTCTTCACTCAACTGAAAGACGTAAAAGTAAAAGGTGACAGCACCGAAATTTTCTATGATAAAGGGAAAAACTTCAATGAAACTTATGTAAACCTTACGGATTCTCTGGTTCAGAAATTGAAAATCCAGAAAGATTTTTTCACTAAAAATTTAGACTCCACCAAGAAAAGTATCAACAAAACTTATATTGATGAAGGATATTCTTTCAGCAGAATAAAATCTAAATACAAAGGGCAGAAAAACGGCTATCCAATAGTGGAACTTGACATCAACAAGAATGATAAAAGAACAATCAACGGATTCGTAGTGAAAGGATACGAAAAGGTTCCCAAAAGATTCATCAAAAACCTGGAAAAGGAGTTTAAGGGTAAAAACTATGATGACAAAAACCTTCTAGCCATCAATAAAACCTTCCAGAGTCATCCTTTCCTAACCCTTGAACGGCAGCCACAAACTTTATTTACGAAAGACTCTACCAGTATTTACCTGTTTCTGGAAAAGAAAAAGACCAATACTTTTGATGGGGTCATCGGTTTTGGAAATGACAAAACCTCCAAGTTCACCTTAAACGGGACGATGAATGTGAATTTCAGGAATATGTTCAATGGTTTTGAAACCGTCAATTTATACTGGCAGAGAAACCCGGACAAAGGACAGACTTTTGATCTTAGAGTAGATATTCCATACCTTTTCAAATCAAATGTAGGGATGGATACGAAGGTAAATATCTACCGACAGGATTCTACGTTTGCCAATGTAAAGTTCCTTCCTGCTTTCTATTACCATATCAATAACAGGAATAAAATCGGTCTAAGGGCAACTTTGGAAACCTCTACTATTATTGATACCTTATACGTTCAGGGAAAAGACTACAATAAAAAAGGGATCGGGATATGGTATGAAATGACAGAACCTACTGATATTGACCTTTTCCTGTACAAAACAAGGATCAATGCCGGATATGATTTCTTAACAACTACTTATTCTAAAGATAATATTAAAGCTAATCAAAACCAGTTTTATTTCTTTGGAGAACACAATTACCACATTTCCGGGAATCACTTCCTGAACATCAAAGCGGAAGGTGCGATGATGGATTCTAAAATAGAATTCTCTGCCAATGAATTATACCGTTTCGGAGGATGGAACTCCATGCGGGGATTCAATGAAAACTCCCTCGCTGCTGACTTTTATTATTATGGAAGTCTGGAATACCGGTATCTGATCGGAAACCAGGCCTTCTTTGACGTCTTTGGACAATATGGGCAGCTTAATAATAAATCTTTAAATGTAAAACCCAAGCTCTACAGTGTCGGGCTCGGTTTCAATTTCTTCATTCCTATTGGTCTGATGAGTTTCCAGCTGTCTAATGGTAATGAGTTCGGAAATCCTTTTAAATTTAATGATATTAAAATCCATTGGGGAATTCTGAGTAGGTTTTAGAAAAAAAGAAGGAAGTGGGAAGCGTGATGCCACAAGTTATTGAGGTCACGGTTTCACTATCCCAGTATTTTTAAAAGGTTTTATGTTAATCTTATAACACGATAACAACCTCCAGCACTCCTCTCCAGCCTCCTTCTTTATATTAATATTTATATAATAAAGCAAAAGTCCCTATACAAAGGACATTTTTCATTTTACTTATTTATTAATTCTTATTGTTAAAAAATATTAAATCGTATTTTTATTTTAATACATCATTAAAGTACTGGTAACAGTGCACTGCTAAATTTGCCTTCAAAAAAATGAAGAAAACTCTAGCCACTTTTGCCGTTTTTTTACTTCCTCTTTATTTTTCTGCACAGGAAATCAATATTTCAGGAAATGTAAAATCAGAAAACGGTTCTAGTGTTTCCGGTGTGAACATCACCGACAAAAACACAGGAAAGACTGCTACTACAGATGAAAATGGTAATTTCACTATTTCTGCAAACCCCAAAGATATTCTTGAATTTTTTGCTCCTGATTTTTCTGTTTATACCGTTGAGGTTTCTTCCAAAAAACAGTATTCCGTTGTCTTAAAAAAGCAAAACGAAAAGCAGATTGAAGGCGTTGTTATTACCGCTTTAGGTATTGCCAAAAAGAAAGAAAAAATCGGATATTCTACTCAGGAAGTAGGAACAAAACAGTTTGAAACCATCACTACTCCAAGTATTGGAAATTTATTCTCCGGACAGGTAGCAGGATTGAACGTTTCCAATCCTACTGGAATGCAGCAGGCTCCACAGTTTACGCTGAGAGGAAACTCTAATCTGGTTTTCGTCATTGATGGTGTGATTGTAGAAAAAGAGGTTTTCCAGAATTTAGATCCTAATAATATTGAAAACATCAATGTCCTGAAAGGAGCTACCGCTTCTGCTCTCTATGGTTCAAGAGGTCGTTACGGAGCTGTTTTAATCACCACAAAAAATGCTAAAAAGAAAGGCTTTTCTGTAGAATTCTCCCAAAACACCATGATTACAGCAGGATTTACCAATCTTCCGAAAACCCAGACTGAATATGGTAACGGTTCCCATGGAAAATACGAATTCTGGGACGGAGCCGATGGCGGGGTAAATGACGGAGATATGATCTGGGGACCAAAATTTGTTCCGGGATTACAGATCGCTCAATGGAACAGCCCTATCAGAGATAAAGTAACAGGGCAGGTTGTTCCGTGGTATGGAGCAGTAACAGGAACTCAGTATGATGATAAATCAAGATATGAAAGAGTTCCGATTGACTGGAAATACCATGATAACTTAAGTACGTTCTTAAAACCGGCAGTAATCAACAATAATAACTTCGCGATCAGCTATAGAAGCAATAAAGACGTATACAGATTCTCCGGGAATTTCATGAATTATGATGACAGAGTTCCCAATTCTTATCTTCAGAAATATGGAATCAACTTCTCTTCTGAAAACCATCTAGGAGATAAATTAACCTTCGATACAAAATTCAACTTCAACCAGGCTTTTACTCCTAATATCCCCAATTATGATTATAATCCAAGCGGACACATGTACACCATCCTGATCTGGATGGGAGGAGATGTAGATGGAAAAGCATTGAAAAATCATATGTGGATCCCAGGAAAGGAAGGAAGAGCACAAGCCAACTGGAACTATGCCTGGTATAACAACCCATGGTTCGGAGCCGAGTATTACAAGAATCAGAACAGAACCAATATTATTAATGCTCAGACAGGTCTAGAGTATAAAGCGACAAAGGATCTATCGGTAAAAGGGAAAATATCTCTTGTCGAAAACCATAGCAAAACGGAAATTCTGAGCCCTTATTCCTATTTCAATTATGATGCACCACGAAGTGGCGGTTATATTTTGAAGGATAATAAAACATGGAACCTCAATTATGATGTGTTGGCGACTTACAAGAAAAAGATATCTGAAAATTTTGATTTTACAATCAATGCGGGAGGTTCTGCTTTCTATTATAAAAACAACAACAATGAAAGGTCTACGGATGGATTAAAAATTCCTGAAGTGTATACTTTCGAAAACTCTATCGGAGCGCTGAAAAATTACACTTATCTGAAGGAAAAGTTGATTTACAGTGCGTATTCAACGATTGATATCGGGTTGTACAATGCTTTCTTCATCAATGTTTCCGGGCGTAATGACTGGTCTTCTACACTACCTAAGGCCAACAGATCTTACTTCTATCCTTCTGCTTCCATCAGTGCGGTTATTTCCAACCTGGTAAAAATGCCGGAATCTATCAATATGTTGAAACTTTCTGCTTCATGGGCGAAAGTAGCGTATGACTTCCAGCCTTATTCCATCAGAAATTATTATCTGAACAATGGGGGAATCACATTCAATGGAAATCCTACTTATTATTATCCAACCACTCTAAATGTAGAAAATTCTTTGAAACCGGAGCAGACAAAATCTTATGAATTAGGTTTAAGCGCAGGGTTCCTGAATAACAGAATCACTTTAGACGCTACTTATTTCAGAACATTAGATTATAATAATATTCTCCAGTTTCCTGCTGCAGAATCATCCGGTTTCACTTCTCAATATGTAAACGGAAATGAATATACAACCAAAGGATTTGAAGTTTCCCTTGGTTTAGTTCCGGTAAAAACTTCTGATTTCAGCTGGAAAACATTAATCAACTGGAGTACTTATGAACAAAAGCTGACTTCCATTTATGATAATATGCCGAACTACAAAAATATTAAGCTAGGCGAAAGAATGGATAGCTATTACGACTATACATGGCAAAAGTCTCCGGATGGAAAAGTAATTCTTGATGCGAATACAGGAATGCCGACAAGAGCTAATAACCCAAGTAATCTGGGACATTTCAATCCTGACTGGACTTTCGGTTTCAACAACACATTCAAATATAAAAAATTCACTTTAAACATCGGAATTGACGGAAGCATCGGAGGTGTGATGAGATCCCAGGTTGTGGAAAAAATGTGGTGGGGAGGAAAACACCCTAATTCTGTAGCGTACAGAGATCTTGAATATGCAAATCCGGGAACGTATTATTTTGTACCTGATGGGGTTAACTACAATCCGGCAACCGGAACCTATACTCCACACACAAAAGCTATCAGCTACCAGGACTGGGCGCAAAATTATCCCTACCGTGCAAGAGTAACACAGGACGAAAGCGAAGAGTTTGCTAACGTTTTTGACAGAACTTTCGTCAAGCTTAGATCTGTAGTATTAGAATATGACTTCTCTTCATTACTCAACCCAAGAGGAATGGTGAAAGGTTTCACCGCCAATATTTCTGCTTACAATCTGGCGATGTGGAAAAAATCAAAAAACCTTTATTCTGATCCAGACTTCCAGACAAAAACAGACAATGATATTCAGGATCCATCCAGCAGATGGTTTGGAATCGGATTTAATCTTAAGTTTTAACTAAAAAGTATGTCAAGACAATGAAAAATAATATAAACAAAGTGACAGAGCAAAAAGGTAAAACAGCAAAATGGCTGATGAAATCTTTATTTGCAGCCGGACTTCTGACATTAGCATCATGTGAATCTAACCTTGATACCATCAATGAAAATCCTAATGACCAGGCCAGTATTGATCCCAAAAATCTATTGACTTACGTTGAAAAATATACTTTTCAGGTAAACGGGGACAATATGTATGCCTCCAGAATGATGATTGGTACTGATGGTGAGAATTCATACCAGTATATGAAATGGAATGATACTTCTTTTGAAGTCTATACCAAAGGACTTCTGAACACTGGAAAAATGATGCAGGAAGCTGAAAAAAGAGGAAACAAAAATTATCTGGCCATCGGAAAATTTTTGAGAGCGTATCATTTCTTCAATATCAGTTTAAAAGTTGGAAGTGCTCCTTATTCTGAGGCAGCAAAGGGTGAATCCGGCATTACCCAGCCTAAATATGATACACAGGAAGCTATCATGTCCGGAATTTTATCAGAATTAAAAGAAGCCAATGATCTTATTAATACCACCGATAAAATTGAAGGTGATATTGTCTACAACGGAGATGCTTTAAAGTGGAAAAAACTGATTAATTCATTCCGTCTGAAAATTCTGATCACTTTATCTAAAAAAACGACAGTAGGAAGTTATAATATCGCTGCAGAATTTGCTTCTATTGCAGGAAGCCAGTCTCTCATGACCTCTATTGCAGATAACGGTGAACTTAAGTTTGCTGATGCAGCAGACAGCAGATACACGATGTTTAACAACAGTGGATATGGTTCAAGTTTGTACATGGCTGATTATTTTATTAATATGTTCAAAGACAGGCATGATCCACGTTTGTTCACGTTTGCAGCACAGACTACAGGAGCAAAAGAAGCAGGAAAAGCCATCACAGACTATACAGGATATAACGGCGGAAATCCTACTTCTCCGTATTCTGATAATGCAGCACTGATCACGGCAAAAAACATTTCCAAAGTAAACGATCGTTTTTATAAAGACCCTACCAATGAACCTGCTTCTGTATTAAGTTATTCAGAACTTGAGTTTATTCTGGCTGAAGCTACAGCAAGAGGCTGGATTTCCGGGTCGGCAAAAACACATTATGATAATGCGATCAAAGCAAGTTTCAATTTTTATCAGACCTATGTAAAAAATCCGGGACAATATTTCTCAGGCTTTGATGTCAACCAATATCTTACAACTCCTTTGGTAGTATATAATGATGCTGATCCACTACAAACACAACTGGAAAAGATCATGACTCAAAAATACATGACGATGTTCCATCAGGCACAGTGGACTTCTTACTTTGATTATTTAAGAACAGGCTTTCCAAATTATCCTTTAAAAGCAGGAGTCGCAGCTCCTTTCAGGTTCAGATATCCGCAATCTGAATATAATTACAACAGCAATAATTTAAAAGCTGCTTTAACGGCTCAGTATGGAGGAAATGATAATATCAGCTCCAAACCTTGGTGGTTACAATAAAAATCTGATTAATTTTATATAAAACAAAGAAACCGCAGGAAAATCCTATTAACTTGCGGTTTCTTTCTTATTACGATTGAACATGAACAGAAGAGAATTTTTAGAGAAATCAAGTCTTTTATTAGCAGGATTAGGAACCTCAAATGTTTTACATCCTTCCATTTTAAAAGCTTTAGCCATTGATCCGGCTGCCCAGTCTACATTTTATGATGCAGAGCATGTTGTCATCCTGATGCAGGAAAACCGTTCATTTGACCATGCTTTTGGTGCTCTCAAAGGAGTAAGAGGTTTTTTGGATAAAAGAGCTTTTATAAAACAGGACGGCCATTCTGTTTTCTTTCAAAAAAGTGACGAAGGAAAATATGCATCTCCTGCCCGTCTGGATTTAAGAAATACAAAATCTACCTGGATGAGCTCACTGCCACACTCATGGGCAGATCAGCAGAAAGCTTTGAACAAAGGTAAATTTGACCAATGGCTTCAGGCGAAAGCTTCAGGAAATAAAGATTATAAAAATATTCCGCTTACGTTAGGATATTACAACCGCGAAGACCTTCCGTTTTATTATCAGCTGGCAGATGCCTTCACCATATTCGATCAGTATTTCTGCTCATCGCTTACCGGAACTACTCCCAACAGGCTGTTTCTTTGGTCCGGAACATTAAGAGAACAGCAAAATGGAAAGGTAAAAGCCAATGTTGTCAATGAAAATATTGATTATGATAAAGCGAGGCAGGCAAAATGGAAAAGTTTCCCGGAAATATTAGAGCAGCAAAATGTTTCGTGGAGAATTTATCAGAATGAAATCAGTCTTCCAAAAGGAATGTCCGGAGAACAGGAAGCCTGGCTGAGTAATTTTACAGATAACCCGATTGAGTGGTTTTCAAAATTCAACGTTAAATTTTCAAAAGGATATTATCAGAATATTCCCAATATCATCACCTATCTGAAGAAGGAGATTGAAAAAAATCCTGATCAGAAAAAAAGACTGGAAGCTATGCTGGCTGAAGTTCAGGAAGATCAGGTGAAATACCACCCTGACAATTATTCCAAACTTTCAAAAGAAGAAAAAAATCTTCATGAAAAAGCCTTTACCACTAATTCCAACGATCCTGATTACTGGAAACTGGAAATTGGAAAGGATGAAAACGGAGAAAGGCTTGTTGTTCCGGAAGGTGATGTATTATTTCAGTTCCGTAAAGATGTGGAAGAGAAAAAGCTTCCGTTGGTTTCATGGCTGGTAGCTCCGGAACATTTTTCTGATCATCCGGGTTCACCATGGTACGGAGCCTGGTATATTTCTGAAGTTCTGAATATTCTGACCAAAGATCCTGAAACCTGGAAGAAAACCATATTTATCATCAATTATGATGAGAATGACGGGTATTTTGATCACGTATTGCCTTTTGCCCCACCAGTGAATCCAAGCCAGCCCGTAGATATGAACGGAAAAGAAGGGGTAGAATATGTGGATAAAACTCAGGAATATATGAGCTCTCCTTCTTTAAAAAGCTATGAAAAAGTAGAAGGAACTGTCGGATTGGGTTACAGAGTCCCTATGATCATCGCTTCTCCCTGGACGAAAGGAGGTTTTGTCAATTCTGAAGTATCGGATCACACGTCTGTCCTGCAGTTTTTGGAAAAATTCATTATGAAGAAATTCAAAAAGGATGTCCGTGTAGAAAATATCAGTGACTGGAGAAGAGCGATATGTGGCGATCTTACTTCCGCTTTCAATTCTTCCAGCGTGAAAGTTCCGAAAATGGATTATCTGAATCAGAAGGATTACGCTAAAACCATCAACGCAGCTAAAAATAAACCTGTCCCTAATTTGAAATGGTATTCTGAAGATGAACTTAAAGATAGCCTGCTTGACATTCAGGAAAGAGGACTGAAACCTTCCAACCCATTGCCTTATCATTTCCATGTAAATCTGGAAGGAGACCATATAAAAATGACTAACCTGAAAGATAATGGGGTTCCGCTTTTGGTATATGACAGAACTCAATTCGACAATAATAATTATCATTTTTCATATGCTTTATATGAAAAGCAAACGCTATCCCATACTGTGCAGCCGGGAGCTTATGATTATGAAGTTTTCGGTCCCAATGGCTTTTTCAGGAAATTTAAGGGAAATAAAACTGTAGAAACAGAGGTGATCTTGACGAATATGACCTCAAAAAATCAGATTGAATTAATTATCAAAAATCACAAAAAGAAAAATTTTTCCATAAGTCTGGAAGATCTTTATACAAGAAGCGAAAGAACAATTTCTGTACAAAAAATGGAAGAAAAAATCATTATTGACCTTGATAAATACAAAGGCTGGTATGATTTGCAGCTAAAATTAAACGATCATCTGTGGCACTTTGCCGGAAGAATAGAAACCGGAAAAGTTTCCGTTTCTGACCCGCATTGGGCTTAAAAACGCCTATATATTCATAAAATACTGCACAAAATTGTGCAGTATTTTTTTTGAGTTATTTCATCTTATAATGCATTACATATGAGAAATAAGCAATTATAAAAAATATGTGGTGTATTTTTTTTAAAACATATTGAATTTTGTTATCTTCACTTTACTAATTAACAGTGTCATGAAAAAACTAAATTTAACTATTGCAGCGTCTTTATTTGCGTTTGCTCTATCCGGGAATCTTAGTGCCCAAGATCTCGCTACAGATAACCATACGGTTACCATTTCTATTCCCGAAGTTGCATTGGTCGATATTGAACCAGCAGCAACCAAAAACATTACTCTTGGATTTACAGCTCCTACTGAAGCCGGAAATCCTATTCTTCCATCTGCGGCCAACACTACGTTGTGGCTTAATTATTCTTCTATTAAATCTGTGGCAGATCCTACCCGTAACGTAAGCGTAAAAATGAACGCTATCATTCCTGGAGTAGATCTTAATGTAACGGCGGCGGCGGCCACCGGAGCAGGAGCAGGCACATTGGGAACTTCCGCAGGACTGCTTACATTAACTGGTACTGACCAGACAATTATTTCTGGTATTGGAAGTGCTTATACAGGAAATGGAGCTAATAACGGTCATAATCTTACCTATGCACTCGCTGCAGGAAGTGGTCCTGGAGGGGTAGCCGCGTATGCAGATTTACAGGCTACAGCTACTGTTGCTGCTACCGTTACTTATACAATATCAGACAATTAGAATTTAATTAAAATTCTATTTTACGTTTCAAAAACAAGAAGAAATTAGTATCCAGTTTCTTCCTGGCTTTGTATTATTCATGATTTAACTTCAAACTTTACACAATGATAAAGCGTATCCTTCTTTTGATCACCCTGATTTTGCAGTTCAGCTTTTTACGTGCCGGTATTGTGATTCTCAACGGACTTACGCATTCTTACAAAATAGAAAACGGAAAGGTTTATAAGGGAAAAGTTGCCATTGAAAACACGGGCAGCAATCCTCAAAGCGTAAAAATATTTTTACAGGATTATACCTACCATGCGGACGGAACGATCAATTATACAGCATTACGTACCAATAAACGAAGTAACGGAGAGTGGCTGAAACTCAACACTAATCTTGTTACCCTTAAAGGTAAAGAAAAGACTGAGATCTTCTATGAAATAACCATTCCCAATCAGGCAATGGATCCGGGAAGCTATTGGAGTGTGATCATTGTAGAACCGGTAGAAGATATAAAACCCAGTGACAGTAAACCAGGAGTCAGCATCACTTCTATTATACGATATGCCATTCAGGTCATTACAGATTTTGAAACAGAAAAAGCAAAACCGGATCTTAAGTTTGAAAGTATCAAGGTGGAAAAACAGGAAGGAAAACAAACGGCAAAGATAGCAATAGCCAATAATGGTAATCTTTACTGTAAACCAACTGCTTCCATAGAAATCTATAACCGAAAAACGGGTGAGAAGGTGGGAACTTATTCAAGTTTAACGATGGGGCTGTTACCCAACACCTCCAAAACATTTTACATTGACATTAGTAAAGTACCACCAGACAAATATAAAGCTGCTATCATAGCTGCCGATGAAGAAGAGAATGCTTTTGCACTCAATGTGGAATTAGAAGTAAAAAATGAGTAGAACTTGGACTTTATTTATTATCATATCATTATTCCCGGTATTTATTTTTTCTCAAGAGCAATCCAATAGATTGATCAGTAAAAAAGATAGTTTAATGCCGGGAATGTCTACTTCTATTCCCTTCACTTTAGAAAACAATTCGGATGAAGCCAAGACCTATGATATTTCAATTACCACATCAAGTTCCTCTATTAATCCTATTTTAGCAAAAGGAGAATTTCAGATTCTTCCTCATGAAACCTCTGTATATCTTGTTCCTTTACGGGTGGGAACAGAAACAGGACAGGGTATTTATTCCGTGATAATGAATGTAACTGATCGCCATAACGGAATATCTTTTACAAAAAATTCAAAAATCATTGTTTCCGGACACAGGAATCTTTTAGTTACCGCTTTAAATACACCTGAATTTGTAAGAGCAGGAGAAACAATTCGCGCCTCTTTTCTTTTAAAAAATAATGGTAATGTAACAGAAAGTATTGTTCTCGAAAGTAAAAATGCTATTGTCGATAATGAAACATCACTGGTACTGGAGCCTAATGAGTCTAAAACAATTACTATTCATAAAGTAACAAATCCTGAACTCGCTCAAAATGAATTTCAAAACCTAAACCTTTCGGTGCACTCAAAGGCTAATCCCAAAGAAAATCAGGATGTCTATGTGAGTACTCAGGTGATATCAGCAAAACCTTCTGAGAAAGATATTTATCACAGGCTTCCTGTTGCTTTCTCATTATCTTTTATTGGCATGCAGAATATGGGAGTGTATAATGATGGTTTTCAGGGAGAAATCTATGGTAAAGGAGCACTTGACAAAGACAATAAGAATCAGATTGAGTTTAGGGCGGTTACTCACAATCCTGTAGAACTCAATACATTTACTCAATATGAAGAATATTTTGTAAATTATAAACGGAACAATCTTTCTATTCATTTAGGTGATAAAACCTACTCTTCATCCTATCTTACAGAATTTGCAAGATATGGCCGCGGGGCAGAAATCCGGTATAACTTTGATAAAGTGAGCTTCGGTGGGTTCTATAACCATCCGAGATTTTTCAGAGATATTAAAGATGAATTCAATTTCTATTCAGCCTTTAAAATCCGAAAAGAGTCCGAAATTTCTGTAGGATACCTTTACAAAACTCCAAGAAAAGAAGAAATCAGATATAGTGAAGTAAGACTTGATTCTAATGCTCATTTACCTTACGCCAAGGGAAAATTTAAGGTTTCAAACAATATAACTTTTTCTGGAGAATTGGCATACAGTACTACACAAAAAACAGATGGAACAGCTTATTTACTACAGGCTGAGGCCGTTTTTAAAAAGTTGAATGGAAATTTAATGTACATGAAAGCAAGTCCTGATTTCGGAGGATATTTTACCAATACAAATACTTTTAATGGTAATATTTCCTACAATCTCACAAAGAAAATAAGTTTCTTTGCCAATTATATGCAGGATGCCAAAAATTTCCAAAGAGATACACTGCTCCTGGCAGCACCCTATAGAAAGTATTTTCAATATGGTATACAGTACAAATATATACCGAGTGGTTTCATTATCCTTAATAATGGATATCAAACCTATAAAGACCGTTTAGAACCTAAACAGTTTGATTATTATGAACGTTACTTTAAAGTAAGTATTAATCAGCAGATTGGGGTATTTCAGGTAAATGTGGATGGACAATTTGGAAAAACAGATAATTATCTAACGGGATTCAGTGGCAATTCAAGCTTTTATTCCGCAAATCTGTCATTTCAAAAGTTCAGAACATCTTTTAACATCTTCGGAAGTTATGCCATCAGCTCAAGATATCAGCTTAAAAATCAGAGAAATATCTATTATGGAGCCAGAATCTTTAGTCGGTTTTCTGATAAGACCAGCTTAAGTATATTTTATCAGAATAATTATATGCCTGAGGAGTATTTTAAAGACAGAAATCTGTTTGAACTTCTATTTCACCAGCAGTTATTTCCCGGAAATGAACTTGATCTTTCCGGAAGATATTCATTGCAAAGAGGAGAAATCGGAGATAAAGATTTTATATTCTCCATGCGTTATACATGGCGTCCCAATATTCCTGTACAGAAAACTGCCGAATATATTTCATTGTCTGGAAATGTTGGTAACCTGGGTATAAAAAAGACTGAAGGCATAAGATTAATGCTTGGAAGTTATCTGTCCATTACGGATAAGGAAGGAAATTATATATTTAAAAACGTTATCCCAGGGAATTATTTTCTTGAAATTGACCGTTCCACTACGGAAATCAATGATATTCCGACTCAAACGTTTCCTGCTGCTCTTTCATTGATCAATAAGGAAAACACTTTTAACTTTGGATTAACCACAGCTGCAAATGTTCAGGGCCACGTTAAATTCTTAGAGACAGGAGAAAAAGATCAACCTGATTTTGACCAGATACAATCTGAAAAAGGAAAAAAGAAAAAAGAAAGTATTATTGTGGAAGCTACCAATAATGATCAGACTTACCGTAAGATCTGTCTCATTGGAGAAAACTTCGACTTTACTTATCTTAGGCCTGGAGACTGGACTATTAAAGTCTATCGTAACGGGCTTGATAAACGATATAAAATTTCATCAGACAAGTTTCTGTTTACTTTAAAGCCTTCGGAAACAAAAAAAATAAGCATCAATGTTGTTAAGCAACAGATAGAGATCAAATATCAAAAGGAATCCTTGAAAGTAGGATATAATGAAATAAAAAAGAAGAGATGATTCTGATCCGTACCCTATTATTAATTGCATTTTGTGTTGTATCCGGGCCAATCTATTCCCAGACCGCAAATACTACTGTTAGTCTTACATTGCCTGTAGTAACTTTAATGGACATTGAGCCTACAGGCAGTATTGTGTTAAATTTTACAGCTCCTACAGAAGCTGGAAATGCTCTTGGAGCACCTACTCCCAATACATCGAAATGGATCAACTATACTTCAGCTATTGCTTCCGGAGGTCTTACCAGAAGGATTACGGCCTCAGTAAATAAAGTTATCGCAGGCGTCAATATAAGAATTCAGGCGGCGGCGGCTTCAGGAGCTGGCGGCGGAACATTGGGAACATCTTCAGGACAAATAATTCTCACCACAACTCCTACTACCATCATTAGTGGTATTGGCGGAGCATATACAGGAAACGGAGCGAATAACGGCCATGCTCTTACCATTTCACTTGCTACTAATACTTATGCCAATTTACAAGCTCAGGCCAATACAGCAATCATCATCACTTATACCATCACAGAATAAAATGAAAATGAAAAGTCACTTTCTCAAAGAACAGTTCTTAAAAAGATATCTTTACATTATTGCTTTAATAATGGGAAGCTATCTTGAAGGGCAAACCATAAGTATTGCCGGAACTAACTGGACTGTGAGTGTACCTACCATTACTGAGGCAGGAAGTAATTATATCGGAACTTATGAGAACCCTGCACAATTAACAATATCAGGTCATTTACCAGGATCTTTTCTTAATCTTCTTTCAGCCTCCGGAGCCAAAATAACCATGCAACTTAACCCGACTTCCTGGAACAGTTCCCTGAAACTGTCCGCAAAAAGAAGTGGAGGAACAGCAATAATCAATGGTCTTTGTGTCCTTTGTACCGCTTCTATCAATGGAGGAAGTGCAAATTTTATAGAAATTCCACAGGCTGGCGCTGTCACATTATCAACAATAACCTTTAGTGGATTATTGGGTGTCAATAATAGTGTAGATTACTCAGCCATTAGTGTTCAGCTCCAAATAGGAGGTGTTTCTGTGACTATTCCTGCAGCATCTTATAGCACACAAATCGTCTTTACGATAGCAGCAAACTAAGTCATCATTGGTAAGCTAGATTACAATCAAAATGTAACCCATAAGAACCGTTTCTTTAGAGAAGCGGTTTTTTATTTCTTTTGACTTAAAATAAGGTGAATTCTGAGGGATTAAATCTCATTTATATATATGAACTAGCTTTCAACCACAATAAGCGATTTACGGTCTTAAAAAGATAGAGTTCCTAATTTCCGAGGTACGAGGTACAGCGATTAGATCTCAGAACTGCAAGTGTAAGAATGCACGTTTATTCCAATTATTTCGTTCCACAGGAATCCAGACTTATTTATTAGAGGTTTAAAGGATGCAAGATGGCAGGATAATGTCCACGATTCTTTAGCAGTTAGTATTGGCATTGTCATGCTGAGCGGAGTCGAAGCATTTTAATAGAGAAAACCTTATTTAGATTTCTTTGGAGTGACAGCCTGGGAAGAATAAATAGTATTGAAGGTAAAGACCCATCGTTGGATAAAGAATAAAAAACAGAGGTCTGCAGGAAGCCTAAAGCTGGAGGAAGAAGAATAGCGGATAGATGAGATGGGCTACTTACTACGAACATCTATTATCCACTGCTCATTACCTATTACTCATTACTTCTGTTTCTGTTTAGATTTGTGTTAGTTAGTTTACGGAGTATGTTGAGTGCTGTTGGTGTTGATGGTGTTGATGGTGTTGATGTAGGTATATAACAAAAAAACCTTTATCGTAAAGATAAAGGTTTTTTAAAAATAAAATAAAAACTGGCGGCGGCCTACTCTCCCGCGTTAGCAGTACC
>NZ_RAQF01000003.1:0-732028 GCF_003610675.1 Chryseobacterium sp. AG363 | reverse complement strand
TCTTTCGCTTTTTAACGAAGCAATCTCTCTGTCAGTGTCGCTCCGTATTTGCGAGTGCAAAAGTAAAACTTTATTTTTTAATGACCAAATGTTTTGAAGAAAATTTTAAAGTTTTTTAAGTAACCTTAATCCTTCTCAAAACCTCAATCTCTCTACTCCTGCGCTCCCTCTAATTGGGACTGCAAAGATACAAACTCTTTTTAAACTGGCAACTTTTTTTACAAAAAGTTTTAAAGTTTTTTTTTCGTCCGTCTCTTTTTGGAAGTAATATCGTTTCTGCCCATCTAAAGGCTCTTCTGCGCTACTGAATGTCTTTCGTTTTTCAGTGGGGCAAAGATAGTAACTTCATACAACGCAAAACAAGTTTATTTAACATAAATTTTACTGTTTTGTAATATTTGCCGCTAAAGGACTGGGTAGCAGGGGGAAAAATTGTAAACATTTGTTTGGAAGATCGGGGTGAGAGTGTGGGAGAGTTTGAGTGTTTGAGTGTTTGAGGGGGAGAGAGGTATGATTCGGGGTGCGGGATGCGGGGGTGGGGGGTGATTATGGTCAAATAAAGTATATATTATATAATAGAGAGACTAGACTAGAGAGCTGACTTTCTTCGACGTAGACTGAAGAGTATATTATATATTATATAGAACAATAAGATTTAACTCCTGTACCCGTAATTAATTATAATGCTTCGACTCAGCTCAGCATGACATGGCTAATACTAACTGCTAAAAGACCTCAGATATTATCCTGCCAACTTACAAGCGCTCTTGTAAAGAATTTGGATTCCTGCGGAATGATACAATGGGAATAGGGATTTATACTCAATAATATGTTTACATAGAATTCTGCAATATGAAATTTCAATACCAATATTCCTTTTCTATCTGGAAACCCGAACCCTGAAACTCAATAACCCGAACCTCATCATTCATCATTCATCATTCATCATTCATCATTAACGGCTCCTACCCTAGCCCTGATAGCAATGGTTACCCCGCAGCTTGCGTCGGAGGGTGGGTGGATTTTTGGTGGGGAGATCCTTCGGCTTCGCTCAGGGTGACAGCGTTGGTGTGCACGGGCGCGAGGAGTATGAATGGATAGCAGGAAATAGCTCCTGAAAAAATTGGAGAGTTGAGTGTGAGTTGGTAAGAGAGTTTTAGAGAGGGGAAGTGAAGCACAAAGAGACATAATCTGAAATACGGATATATTCTCTAGAAGGGATAAAAAACATTCCGTAAGAATCCTTATAATAAGTAACTCCTACGGAATGGGGATAAAACGAAGTTATATTTTCTAGTTCAGAACGTATGATGTTCCGTCTCTTCCGTCTTTTAATTCGATACCTTCTGCAAGCAGTTTATCTCTGATTTGGTCTGAAAGTTCAAAGTTTTTGGATTTTCTTGCCTGGTTTCTCAATTCGATCAAAACTTTTAGGGTCTGATCCAGCTTTTCATTGTTATTTTCTTCTACGGTCTGGAGTCCAAGAACATCAAAGATAAAGGCATTGAGTGTAGTTTTCAAATCTTCAAGATCATCTGTTGAGATTGTTTCCTTACCATCATTCAAAGCAAAGATGTATTTCACTGCTTCAAACAGGTGAGCAATCAGGATTGGCGAATTGAAATCGTCTGTTAACGCTTCATATGCTTTATTTTTCCATTCTTTTAGGCTGAAACCGGATTGTTTGGTGTCATCAGCGGTAATAGAATTCAATACTTTCACTGCTTCCATTAATCTGATGAATCCTTTTTCACTCGCTATCATGGCATCATTTGAAATATCCAGAACGCTTCTGTAGTGTGCCTGCAGGAAGCAGAAACGTACAATTGAAGGATGGAAAGGTTTTTCAAAGAAGTCATTATCTCCTGTAACCAACTGCATCGGAAGGATATAGTTTCCTGTAGATTTGCTCATACGCTGAGAATTCATCGTCAGCATATTGGTGTGCATCCAATAATTTACCGGAGCTGCATCGTTGCAGGCTTTCCCCTGTGCAATCTCACATTCGTGGTGAGGAAACTTAAGATCCATTCCTCCTCCATGGATATCGAATGTTTCACCAAGATATTTTGTGCTCATTGCAGTACATTCAAGATGCCATCCCGGGAAACCTTCTCCCCACGGGGAATTCCATCTCATGATGTGAGCTGGGGATGCTTTTTTCCACAATGCAAAATCCTGTGGGTTTTTCTTTTCACCCTGTCCGTCAAGGTCTCTGGTATTGGCGAAAAGCTCTTCTATGTTACGTTTTGAAAGCTCACCATAATTCAGCCCTCTTTTGTTGTACTCCAAAACATCAAAATACACTGAACCGTTGCTTTCGTAAGCAAATCCTCTTTCAATTAGTTTTTGAGTTAACTCGATCTGCTCTACAATATGTCCTGTAGCAGTAGGCTCGATGTTTGGAGGAAGTAAGTTGAACATATCCAGGACTTTGTGGAAGTCTACGGTGTATTTCTGTACAATTTCCATAGGCTCCAGTTTTTCAAGTCTGGTCTGTTTTACGAATCTGTCGTTATCAACATTTCCATCATCGGTAAGGTGACCTGCATCAGTAATATTTCTTACATATCTTACTTTATATCCCAAATGCATCAGGGTACGGTAGATAAAATCGAAAGACAGGAAAGTTCTTACATTGCCTAAATGTACATTGCTGTACACAGTAGGTCCGCAGACGTACATTCCGACGTTTCCTTCTAAGATAGGTTTGAATATTTCTTTTTCTGCTGTAAGCGAGTTATATATTTTTAATTGCATTTATTTTTAAGTTAAAAGATTTAATGATTTTAAAGATTCAAAATTGAGTTAAAAATTACTTTTGTCACAACAAATAATTGTCGTGATAAAGATCTTATCTGAAACTTTTTTAAATTTTATCATAATTAAATCGCTTTTAAATGATGCTGCAGATGATCTACATAATCATCGATAATAAACTCCAATGTATAGATCCGTGGTTCTGATTTGGTCGTATCACAGGTTCTCTGTAATGCTTCGTCAGGGATATTTTCTACGATATGAACAATCTGATAGTTCAAAGATTTCCACAGGTCAATAAGATCTGAAGTAGGAACATTCTGATAGTTCTGAGCTTTTACCCAAAAATTCTGATCATATACAATATTTTCGTTCTCTTTATATTGTGTCACAACAAATCTACGGATATTTGTAAAAGCACTGTCACAAAGATGGCCAATAATTTCTTTTTTGGACCATTTTTCTGAAGAACTTCTATATGACCATTCTTCTTCAGTGATATTTTGAAATCTCTGAAGCTCGGCATCGATAATATTTCTAAGAATCTGGTAGTTCATTGTTTATTAATCCAGTTTTGCATGGCTTCCTACGTAGTGTAAGAACTCCTGTCTTGTAATAGGGTTTGTTCTGAAAATACCACTCAATTCTGCAGTAATGGTAGAACTTGCCGTATCTTTTATTCCTCTGCAGTTTACACAAAGGTGTTTTGCATCAATGATACATGCCACATCTTTCGTTCCCAAAGCTTCTTTCAAAGCATCTACAATTTGCATGGTAAGTCTTTCCTGAACCTGTGGCCTTTTCGCGTAGTAATCTACAATTCTGTTAATTTTTGAAAGACCGATTACTTCTCCATTGGAAATATAAGCAACATGCGCTCTTCCTATGATGGGTAAAAAGTGGTGTTCACAGAAAGAATATACGGTGATATCCTTTTCTACCAACATCTGGCGGTATTTGTATTTGTTGGAGAAAGTGGAGATTCCTGGTTTGTTTTCAGGAAGAAGTCCTCCGAAGATCTCGTTCACATACATTTTGGCAACACGTCTTGGAGAGTCTTTCAGAGAATCATCTGTCATATCCATTCCCAGCGTTTCCATGATCTCGCCAAAAAGCTCAGTAATTTTTTCAATTTTTTCCTGTGGCGATTTATCAAAAGCATCTTCCCTTATAGGCGTATGTTCTTTTCCAGTGAAAATATCATCGTCGTTATCAGTAAAATCAACCATTTTTATTTAATTTGCAGCAAAAATACGGATAATATCTTTTTCTCTATTTCAAATAAGATGAAAAACATTATCTTTTATAGCCATTTCTGATAAAAAAACATATGATTATTGTCGAAGAAGTACAAAACCATCTCCATAAAAGGGAATTTCTGGAATTCCCGGCCCGCCTTTATGAACACGACAAAAATTATATCCGCCCTTTAGATAAACATATTGAGGAAATTTTTGATCCTGCCAAGAATAAATTCTTTAAAAACGGAGAATGTAAGAGGTTTCTGTTTAAAAAGAATGGCAGCACCGTTGGGAAAGTAGCTGTTTTTGTAAACAGCTGTTATGAGCAAAAGCAGCCTACGGGAGGAATGGGTTTTTTCGACTGTATTAATGATCAGGAAACGGCTAATTTTATTTTTGATCATTGTAAAAACTGGCTTCAGGAAAAAGGAATTGAGGCGATGGATGGACCTATCAATTTTGGGGAACGGGATAAATTCTGGGGTCTGCTGATTGAAGGTTTCATAGAACCTTTGTTTGGGATGAATTATAACTTCCCTTATTACAAAGATCTTTTTGAGAATTATGGGTTTCAGATTTATTTTGAGCAGCTATGTTTTACCAGACCTGTTTTTGCAGAAGTTTCGAGGATCTTTACCATTGCACATGAAAAGAACAGAAGAAACCCTGCGGTCTCAGCCCAACCTATGAAAAAGCATAATCTGCCGAAGTTTGCAAAGGATTTTACAGAGATTTATAATAAAGCATGGGCATCTCATGGAGAAGGAAAGCATCTGGAAGAAGCAAAAGTTCTGAAGATGTTCAACACCATGAAACCTATCATCAACGAGCATATCTCCTGGTTTGTATACGAAAACGGAAAACCGATTGCGATGTGGATCAATATTCCTGATCTCAACCAGTGGTTTAAATACCTGAACGGGAAATTCGGGATTTTTCAAAAGCTCAAGTTTTTGTTGTTAAAACGTTTTAAGAAGAATGAAAAAATGGTGGGTCTCGTTTTCGGTGTTGTCCCGGAATGGCAAAAGAAAGGTATTGACGGGTATATGATCTGGGAAGGAACTCAACATTTAAGAAAACATACGGATTTTACAATTACGGAACTTCAGTGGATTGGTGATTTTAATCCTAAAATGATTAAGATTGCAGAAGCTCTTGAAACTACGGTTACCCGAAAGTTGGCTACTTATCGATATTTATTTGACAGGAGTAAGGATTTTGAGAGACATACTGGTCTTTAGAGTAAGGATGACGGAAGCTGGAATTAGGAGGTTTATTTTTAAGGAAGGAAAGATGGAATCAACAAAGTTGATTCTTTCTAAGCGGGTGTATAGCCCATGGCTTTATTTATTTTATCTTTTAAATTAATTCTGTATCAGATTTCAAAAAATAAAAACCCTGCTTTTTACAGCAGGGTTCCTTCATTTTGGTACTTTTATTAGAATAGCTCACCGGCTACTTTTTTGATGTTATCACTTTTTCCCATTGAGTAAAAGTGGAGAACAGGAACTCCAAAGTCCAAAAGTTCTTTACACTGAGCAATAGACCATTCTATTCCGATCTGTTTTACCGCTTCATTATTTTTTGCATTCTCCACCTCATTGATCAGTTCTTCTGGAAGATCTATTTTGAATACCTGTGGCAGGATTTTCAAGTGCTTCTTAGTGGCAATAGGTTTGATTCCCGGAATAATTGGAACCATTATTCCCATTTCTCTTGCTTTCTGAACGAATTCAATATACTTTTTATTGTCAAAAAACATCTGGGTAACGATATAATCTGCTCCGGCATCTACTTTTTGCTTCAGCCACTTCAGATCATAATTCATGGAGGGCGCTTCCATATGTTTTTCGGGATATCCAGCAACACCGATGCAGAATTTGTTCAGTTCATCACAAACCTGTTCTTCGTTATGAAGATATTTTCCCCTTCCCAGATCATTAATCTGGTTGACAAGATCCATTGCACTAGCGTGTCCTCCCTGAGTAGGTTCAAAATACTGATGTCCTTTCATGGCGTCCCCTCTTAAGGCCATTACATTATCTATCCCAAGATACATACAGTCTACCAGCAGATATTCTGTTTCTTCTTTTGTAAAACCTCCGCAAAGAAGATGTGGTACTGTATCAACATTGTATTTATGCTGGATGGCAGCACAAATCCCCAGTGTTCCGGGGCGCATTCTTGTAATACGACGCTCCATCAAACCATTTCCTTTGTCCAGATAAATGTATTCTTCTCTGGATGTGGTCACATCAATGAAAGGAGGTTTGAACTCCATCAACGGATCTATATTGGTATAAAGGTCTTCAATACCTATTCCCTTTTGTGGCGGAACAACTTCTAAGGAGAATAAAGTTTTTCCATTTGCGTTTTTAATGTGTTCTGTTATCTTCATGTCAATGTTAATCTGCTAAATTGGGTGACAACCATTTTTTCGCTTCCTGGATGCTACAACCTCTTCTTGCTGCATAATCTTCAAGCTGGTCTTCTGTTATTTTTCCTAATCCGAAATATTTGGCATGCGGGCTTCCGAAATAATATCCGGAAACAGATGCTGTAGGGAACATGGCAAGGCTTTCTGTAAGGAAAACCCCAGTATTCTCTTCTACTTTTAAAAGGTCCCAGATGGTTTTCTTTTCCAGATGGTCCGGGCAAGCCGGATAACCTGGGGCGGGACGGATTCCTTTATATTTTTCGGCAATCAATTCTTCATTGCTTAAGTTTTCCTGATTGGCATATCCCCAATATTCTGTTCTTACTTTTTTGTGCAAAAATTCTGCATAAGCTTCTGCAAAACGGTCTGCAAGAGCTTTTACCATGATGGAATTATAATCATCATTGGCTTTTTCGTATTCCGTGGACAGTTCATCGGTACCAAATCCGGTGGTTACACAGAATGCTCCTACATAATCGGTTTTTCCTGAACTTTGAGGGGCGATAAAATCACTGAGTGCGAGATAGTCTTTTCCTTTTGATCTCTGAGCCTGCTGTCTTAAGGTTAAAAACTTTGCCTGCTCATTATTATTTTCATCAAAAATTAAAATATCATCGGATTCATTGGAATTGGCCTTAAAGATTCCGAAGATGGCTTTTGCGGTTAAAAGTTTCTCATCCAGAATTCTATTCAAAATGACCTGAGCATCTTTGAACAGTTCTTTTGCCTGAGCTCCTACCACCTCATCTTCCAGAATATTCGGGTATTTTCCGTGAAGATCCCAGCTTCTGAAAAACGGAGACCAGTCGATGAAAGGAAGAAGCTCTCTCAGATCCTGATTTTCAATTACTTTTATTCCGAGATTATTCGGTGTGAAAATTTCTTCATTTTCCCAGTCAATTTTAAATTGATTTTCCCTTGCTTCTTTAATGGAAACATAATCTTTATCCACCTGTCTGTTCAGAAACTTTTCTCTGAAATCAGAGTAGTCGTTCTTTAAATCCGAAACATATTCTTTATTTCTGTCACCCAGCAATGAGCTTACAACGTTTACCGCTCTTGAAGCATCATTTACGTGAACGACGGCATTTTTATATTTTAAATCTATTTTGACTGCGGTATGTGCTTTTGACGTTGTAGCACCGCCGATTAATAGAGGGAAATCCAAATTTTGTCTTTCTAATTCTGAAGCGATGTACACCATTTCATCCAAACTTGGGGTAATCAGTCCGCTTAATCCTATAACATCTACTTTTTCTTCAATGGCAGTCTGAATAATCTTTTCGGCGGGAACCATTACTCCAAGGTCAACAATTTCATAGTTGTTACAACCTAAAACGACACTCACAATGTTTTTGCCTATATCATGAACATCTCCTTTTACGGTTGCCATTAATATTTTTCCGTTGGCAGGTTTTGTTCCGTCTTTTTCTGCTTCAATAAAGGGCTGCAAATAGGCTACTGCCTTTTTCATTACCCTTGCAGACTTCACTACCTGAGGAAGGAACATTTTTCCGCTACCGAATAAATCTCCTACGACTCCCATTCCGGTCATCAGATTAACTTCGATAACATGTAGCGGTCTTTCTGCCAATTGTCTTGCTTCTTCTACATCTTCTTCAATAAAACGGTCTATTCCTTTTACCAAAGCATGGGTAATTCTTTCCTGCAATGGATTGTTTCTCCATTCTAAGTCTTCAGTTTTTTCTTTCTTAACTGATTTATGCTTTTCGGAATAGTCGAGAAGTCTTTCTGTAGCATCTTCTCTTTTATCCAGGATGACATCTTCTACAAGCTCCAGTAATTCTTTATTGATCTCGTCATACACTTCCAGCATTGCCGGATTCACGATACCGATGTTCATTCCTGCCTGAATCGCATGGTACAGGAATACAGAGTGCATGGCTTCTCTCACCGTATCATTTCCACGGAAAGAGAAAGAAACATTACTCACTCCTCCACTCACGGATGCGTAAGGAAGGTTTTGTCTTACCCAGCGTGTCGCTTCAATAAAATCGATGGCATTTCTTCTGTGCTCATCCATTCCAGTTGCTACCGGAAAGATATTTAAGTCGAAAATGATATCTTCTGCGGGGAAGCCAATCTGGTTCACCAAAATATCATAGGAACGTTTTGAAATTTCAATTCTTCGTTCAAAACTGTCTGCCTGTCCTACCTCATCAAATGCCATTACAATGACAGCTGCACCATACCTTTTGATGGCCTTGGCATGTTTGATAAATTCTTCCTCGCCTTCTTTTAAGCTAATGGAATTCACGACACATTTTCCCTGAGCTACCTGAAGACCTGCTTCAAGGATCTCCCATTTGGAAGAATCTACCATAATCGGGATTCTTGCAATATCCGGTTCAGAGGCAATTAAGTTCAGGAATTTGATCATCGATGCTTTTCCATCGATCAACCCATCATCAAAGTTAACATCCAGAATCTGGGCACCTCCTTCTACCTGATGGCGGGCAATATCTAAGGCTTCAGAGAATTTCTCCTCTTTAATCAGTCTTAAAAACTTTTTGGATCCGGCAACATTTGTTCTTTCACCAACGTTGATGAAATTACTTTCCGGGGTTATGATAAGAGGCTCGAGGCCTGATAATCTTAAATACTTCATTTTATTCTTCTAAAATATAGTAGGCATTATTGGCATTCTGCTTCAATAAATCCCTATGCTTACTTAAAGCTGTAATCAGCGGAAATCTTTTGTATGCTAAACCATGTTCTTTAGCAAATTTTTCAATCTCCTCTGTAATTTCATTATAATACATATAACTGTAATTGGGAAACAGATGGTGAGCAACGTGAAAATTGAAATTTCCCAACACATTTCTTACAAACCAGTTATTTTCTTTGAGATCATTGGTTACTTCCAGCTGGTGGCGAAGCCAGCTAAACGGCAGACCATTCTCTTTATTTAATTTTGGAAAAGCATTATCAGGAAGCGGATGCAAAGGCAGTAAAACAAACAATGCAAAAATACTTGCTGATATCACCTGTAAAAACCACGCTCCTAAAGCCAATCCTATTGATACTTTAAAGAACACTACAGGAACCACAATCTGATAAAAGAAATAGAACAGCTTATAGCTTATCATTTTTACTTTTTCAATGGTGGGTATCTTTCCCTGGGTTTTTAAAATCACCCTTTCTTTATCAAAAAAGTCTCTGAAGTCTCTTATAAACATCCAATTGAACAAATACAACGGATAGACTAAAAAGAAAAACTTGTCCTGATACTTCTGTACTCCTTTCGCTTTAATCCACGGTACAATTAAAAGCAGTCCGCTCTGTTCGATATCCGTATCCCATCCATCTACGTTCGGATAGGCGTGATGGCTTGCGATATGTCTTTTTTTCCAGATATATGAATTGGCGCCTACAAAGTCAAAAATGTGAAGAACCAGCCCGTTTAATCTTTTACTCTTATAAATGTTATTATGGGCCGCTTCGTGGATTAAGTTTAAATAAATTAAAACCAGAGAGATTCCCATTAAAACAAAACTCAGAATATAGATCCAATGCTTTTCGGCATTAAGAACAGCCAGAATATATAAACCTATATAGATCAGTGGAAGTAGTACCGCTTTGATCTGAATGTAGATATCTCTGTTTTCAGAAATGGCTTCTACTCTTTGGTTCACTTTCTTTCTCAGCTCATTAAATAATCTGACATCCTCGGAATCTTTTAAGTAAATTGGCTTTTCCATATTTATAACTTTGTGGTTTACTTAAAGTTAATATTAATATTTCAGCCTTTATTCTTGATTTTAATTTAAAAAATCTATCAAATCATACAAATTTCTTCAATTTCCTTGGCTCATATTTTTCTACCAGATCAGCAATCGCTTTAATATGTTCAGGCGTTGTACCACAGCATCCTCCTATAATATTGATTAATCCTTTCTCTACATATTCTTTGATCTGCCTTGCCATATCTTCCGGAGTTTCGTCATATTTTCCAAAAGCATTCGGTAAACCGGCATTCGGATATGCTGAAACATAGAATTCTGAATTATGAGCCAGTGTTTCAAGATAAGGAGTCAGCTGATCTGCTCCCAATGCACAGTTGAAACCTACACTTAATAAATTCAGGTGGGAAACTGAGATCAGAAAAGCTTCTGCGGTCTGTCCGCTCAAAGTTCTTCCGGAGGCATCGGTAATGGTCCCTGAAACCATGATCGGGATCTCAATTCCTCTTTCGTCCTGCAGTTCATCAATAGCGAATAAAGCAGCTTTTGCATTCAAAGTATCAAAGATGGTTTCTACCAGAAGGATGTCTGAACCCCCATCCAACAAAGCTTCACACTGCTGTTTGTAAGCTACTCTCAATTCTTCAAAAGTGATGGCTCTGTATCCCGGATCATTCACATCAGGGCTTAAACTTGCTGTTCTGTTTGTAGGTCCGATAGATCCTGCTACAAATCTCGGTTTGTCTGGATTTTTCGCAGTATACTCATCACAGGCTTTTCTGGCAATTTTTGCTGACTCATAGTTCAGGTCGTATACCAGATCTTCCATGTGGTAATCTGCCATCGCAATGGTAGTTCCTGAAAATGTATTGGTTTCAATAATATCAGCTCCGGCTTCCAGATATTTCTTATGAACTTCTTCAATCGCCTGTGGCTGTGTCAGAGAAAGCAGGTCATTATTTCCTTTTACCGGATGTTCCCAGTCTTTAAAACGCTCTCCACGGTAGTCTTCTTCTTCGAATTTGTATCTCTGAAGCATGGTACCCATCGCTCCGTCAAGAATTAAAATTCTTTCGGATAAAGCTTTATATAATTGTTCTGAATTTTTCATTTTAATCTATTTTGGCTAAAACCAGTTGCTATTTGAATTAATCCAAAGCTTGTTTTAAATCTGCAATGATATCTTCTACATTTTCCAGTCCTACTGAGCAACGTACCAGTCCTGCAGTAATCCCTACTTCATTTCTTTCTTCGTCTGATAATTTGGAATGCGTTGTAGAAGCCGGATGCGTAACGATCGTTCTTGTATCACCTAGATTAGCAGACAATGAACACATTTGTATCTTATCTAAAAAGTTTCTTCCTCCTTCTATTCCCCCTTTTATTTCAAACGCCACAATATTTCCTCCGAGTTTCATCTGCTTTTTGGCGACTTCATAACTAGGATGGGATTTCAGGAATGGATATTTTACCAGTTCAACATTAGGATGGCTTTCTAAAAACTCCGCTACTTTCAAGGCATTCTCACAGTGTTTTTCTACACGGATCGCCAATGTTTCTAAACTTTTTGATAATACCCAGGCATTAAAAGGAGACAATGCAGGACCTGTATTTCTTGCGAAAAGATAAATTTCTCTGATCAGGTCTTCTTTTCCTACCGCTATTCCTCCTAAAACTCTTCCTTGTCCGTCAATCAGTTTCGTTGCTGAGTGTACCACAATATCTGCACCATATTTGATAGGCTGCTGAAGGTAAGGTGTTGCAAAACAATTATCTACAATAAATATAAGATTATGCTTTTTGGCGATCTGACCGAAAAACTCAAGATCCAGAATTTCAATAGCGGGATTGGTAGGAGTTTCAAGGTATAAGATCTTTGTATTAGGTTTGATGTATTGCTCCACATTCGCTGCATCTTCTGCTTTGAAATAAGAGGTTTCAATATTCCATTTCGGGAAATATTTGGTAAACAAAGTGTGGGTAGACCCGAATACTGACTGGCAGCTTACAATATGATCTCCAGCGTTTAACAATGCTGCAAATGTAGAATAGATGGCTGCCATTCCTGTTGCAAAGGCATATCCTGCTTCTGCACCTTCCATTTTAGCGATCTTATCTGTAAACTCGGTTACGTTTGGATTAGAGAAACGGCTGTATAAGTTTTTTGGTTTTTCTTCTGCAAAGCTTGCTCTCATATCTTCTGCATCCTGAAATATAAAGCTGGAGGTAAGATAGAGCGGCGTAGAATGCTCATCAAACTGAGTTCTTTCCGTCTGGGTTCTTATTGCTGATGTTTCAAAATTTTCCATATAGTTTTAATTAATTTACCAAAATAGCAGTCTAACAATGTACCAATTAAAATCTTCGCTTTGCTCAGAATAACGACACCAATTATTGGTAAACTGGTACATTATTAGATTGTTACATTAAATATTATTTTGTTTCACTTACTCTTAAAATATCTCCGAATACTCCTCTTGCGGTTACCTTTGCACCAGCTCCGGCTCCCATAATCACGATTGGATTTTCTCCATAGCTTTCTGTGTAGATTTCAAAGATGGAGTCTGAACCTTTCAGTTGTCCCAATGCTGAAGTTGCAGGAACAGAAACCAGTTTTACATCCAGTTCACCTTTATCTTTCTGTAAATCTCCGTGCAGATCACCTACATATCTCAATACATGTCCGGGTTCCTGGTTTTCTTTTATTTTCTGGTATTCTTCGTCAAGCTCCTCTAGTCTTGAAAGGAATTCTGATTTTGAAACTTCAAGTAAATTTTCAGGAACCAGATTTTGAATGCTGATATCATCAAATTCATTGATTAAGTCTAATTCTCTTGCCAGAATCAATAATTTTCTTGCCACATCATTTCCTGAAAGGTCTTCTCTTGGATCCGGTTCGGTGTATCCTTTTTCCAAAGCTTCATTGATGATGGTTGAAAATTTATCATCTCTTAAAGAAAAATTGTTGAAAACATAGCTCAGTGTTCCTGAGAATACCCCTTTGATTCTTGTGATATTTTCTCCTGAAAGGTGTAATAACTTGATGGTGTCAATTAACGGTAAACCAGCTCCTACATTGGTTTCATACAAATACCGTCTGTTGTTTTTATTCAACGTATATCTTAGTTTTCTGTATTCTTCAATCGGAAGGGTATTGAAAATTTTGTTGGAAGAAACCAGATCAAACCCGTTTTCTGCCAAAGCGTGATAGTTTTTAACAAAATCCTTGCTTGCCGTGTTATCCACAACAATCAGGTTCTCCAGTTGATTTTCATTAGAGAAATTAATTAACTCTTCAACATTAGATGGATGCTCTGCTGTTAAAACCTCATCATTCCAATGGGCATCAAATCCTTTTTTGTTGAAGGCAATTTTTTTTGAATTGGCTACCGCAACGACTTTAAGGTCTATTTTTTTGCGTTTTTTAATCTCTTCTGCAGATTCAAGTACTTGTTCTATCAAGGTTTTCCCTACGTTTCCATGGCCAATAATGGCCAGATGAACGGTCTTTGGCTTTTTGAAAATTTCAGATTCTATGATGTTTCTTGTTTTTTCATCCTGTGAAGACGTCACAACGATATTGACTCTGTTTTCTCCTGCTACCTGGTTCAAAAGCAATGGAAAAACATTGTTTCTGGCAAGTTCTGCAAAAACTTTATTGAAATCTTCTGCAACAAAACCAATCACAGAAACATTATTGATACTATATATTTGGGAAACTTTTCCTGACTTTCTTTCTGCTTCGAATTCATCAATAAGACAAGCCACTGCTTTCTCTGCATCATTTTCATGAACCAGGATAGAAATTCCGTTTTCTACGGCCTGTTGAGAGATTACTCCTACACTGATACGCGCCAAAGTAAGCGCTTTAAAAATTCGTCCGTCAATCCCGATTTCTCCCAGGAAATCTTCTCCTTCAAATTTAACGATTGATCTGTTCTTCAAAAATTTTATTTCGTTAGCATTTTTCATTACTTCTATAAAATGTTTTTAATGATATTATTTAATTGTTGATATTCCATTAGGAAGGCATCATGCCCGTGTATAGATTGGATCTCGTGATAAGAAACATCTTTATTT
This sequence comes from Chryseobacterium sp. AG363, assembly GCF_003610675.1. Classification (NCBI taxonomy): domain Bacteria; kingdom Pseudomonadati; phylum Bacteroidota; class Flavobacteriia; order Flavobacteriales; family Weeksellaceae; genus Chryseobacterium; species Chryseobacterium sp. AG363. Next base: position 717,806 of record NZ_RAQF01000003.1, on the reverse strand, counting down.
TTCTCTTTTAAGTTTTCAAAACACATTCGGATTTCAGAAGCCGGGAAAAATAAATCTGTATCTACGGAGATCATGTGCATTCGTGCCTGTATGTTCTCCAGTGCTGTATCAGTAGCATTTATATTCATCAAGAGATGATTCATCAGTTTGTAACTCTTTAAACTAAACCTTTCGTTTAGTGCGTTACCATGATAAACCAGCCAGTCTTCTGATTCCAGGCGTTGTTTGTCCTGGTTATATTGGTTTTGAAATCTGTCATTGAGCGACTGCGGTGTTCTGTAGCACAACATGGCATGAATTCTTGCTTTCTGTAATGGTTCTTCTTTATCATTTAATAAAAATTTCTGAACCAGACACTGTGCATGAAGCCAGTCGTGCGTTCTGTAATCGCAGGCAATAGGAATAAAAATCTCAGCAAGATCCGGCTGCTGGGCAAGCATTTCCCAGGCAATTCCTCCTCCCAAAGAGCCTCCGATAATGGCATATAAATTTTTGATATGTAACGCTTCAAGTCCTTTCAAAAATATCGCTGCGATATCTGAAGGAGTAAAGTCTTCATAGTCTTCAATTAAAAAATCGTCATATCCGTTTCCTGGTATGTTGAAGCACAGAACGGTATATTGATCAGTATCAACAATCTGATTTTTTCCCACCAGCTGTTTCCACCAGCCTTTTTCTCCGGATACGTTTGAATTTCCGGTAAGAGCATGGTTGATTAAAATGACAGGGGCTGTAAACAGATCTTTCCCAAAGAGCTGATAGCTCAACGGGATATGGTATTCCTTTTGGGAATGAGTTTGATACGTAAGATTAATATAGTTTAGTTCTGTTTTCAATTCTATTAAATTTTAATACAATTGAAAATGCCACAGGAAATGGCTGAAAAGAACTTCAGTGAGTTATCTGTCCAAAATTATTTGGTAGAACGTAGCACCTTCTTTGCTTGCGCAAAGGGTTGCTAAGGTTTCATAGGGTCTAATCCCTCAACCTTTCTTGATAACATTTTCAATATTTGAATGAACGAATGGTGCAAAGGTAGTTCTTTTCTTTTAATTTCAAAAAAAAATTATTTTAATATTTAAAAAAGCCCTTAAATACAAGTATTCCAAGAGTATATTAATAATTATTCAGATGAAAAAAATTGGAATTACTTCTCAAAAAAACTAACTTCGTATGGAAAAGTGATGAGATATGACCGCCGAAAAAGATAGATTACAAGATACCAAATGGAAAAACTGGGGACCTTATGTAAGCAACCGGCAGTGGGGAAATGTACGTGAAGATTATAGCCCGAACGGGAATGCCTGGAATTTTACCAACCATAATAATGCAGAAAGCTATGCCTACCGATGGGGAGAAGAAGGTATTGCCGGAATTTCTGATATAAAGCAGCTTTTGTGTTTTGCTTTTTCATTCTGGAACAAGAAAGACAAAATGGTAAAGGAACGATTCTTTGGGTTGAGCAATCCTCAGGGAAATCATGGGGAAGACATCAAAGAAATCTTTTATTATCTGGATAATACACCTACTCATAGCTATATGAAAATGGTGTATAAATATCCGATCAATGAATTTCCTTACGATGACCTTGTTGCAGAAAACGGAAGACGCAGTAAAAAGGAACCGGAATATGAAATTTTCGATACCGGAATTTTCGATAATGATGAATATTTTGATATTTTCATTGAATATTGCAAGGCCGATCACAATGATATTCTTGCCAGAGTAACGGTCTGTAACCGGAGTCAGCATGAAGCACCTATTTTGGTAGCGCCCACTATATGGTTCAGAAACAACTGGAAATGGGGATACAATACCTATAAAGCAGAAGTCAATGCTTCTTATGACGGAAGTATCAACATTGAACACGACAGTATTTCGATCAAGAAGCTTTATTCCCGAAATACCAATGCACAAAGTGTATTTTGTGATAATGAAACCAATAATTCTAAGCTTTATGGGGCTCCTGCAGGTGAAAATACATATTTCAAAGATGGAATCAATCATTTTATTATCCATCAAACGAATACGATAAATCCCGCAAAGAAAGGGACAAAAGCTTCTTTTCTGATTGATGAGCTTATTGGTGCCGGAGAATCCAAAGTTTTTGAATTCAGATTATGCCCGGCTGAAGCTGATGAGCCTTTTGAAAAGTTTGATGAAATATTCAATACGCGACAGGCTGAAGCTGAAGAATTTTATAAAGAAATTCAAAATGATACCGTTAACGAAGATGAAAGAAATGTTCAGAGACAGGCTTTTGCAGGACTTCTCTGGAATAAGCAGTTCTATCATTACAATATTGGAAAATGGCTGAAAGGTGATCCCAACTTTGAAGCCCCAAGAAATTTCAACGAATATGTAAGAAATACGGAATGGAATCATCTCCATAATAAGGATATTATTTCTATGCCCGATAAATGGGAGTATCCATGGTATGCCACATGGGATCTGGCATTTCACTGTGTTCCGTTTTCCATCATCGATGCGGAATTTGCCAAGGGACAACTTTTGCTCCTTACTAAGGAATGGTACATGCATCCTAATGGACAGCTTCCAGCCTATGAATGGAATATGAGTGACGTGAACCCGCCGGTACACGCCTGGTCATGCTTCCGTGTTTTCAAAATTGATGAAAAAGCTAACGGAAAACCGGATTTATTATTTTTAGAGAAAGTTTTCCAGAAACTGCTTCTTAATTTCACCTGGTGGGTGAACCGAAAGGATAAAAACGGAAAAAATATCTTTGGTGGAGGGTTTCTTGGTCTCGATAATATCGGAGCTTTTGACCGGAATATGGAACTAAAGGACGGACAGCATCTTGAACAGGCAGACGGAACCAGCTGGATGGCCATGTATGCATTGAATATGATGCGTATTGCAATGGAGCTTGCCCAGTATTATCAGGTATATGAAGATATGGCCATCAAGTTTTTTGAGCATTATCTTTATATCGCTGAAGCTATGGAAAACCTGGGCGAAGGAACGAAAGGGCTTTGGAACGAAGAAGACGGATTCTTCTATGATGTCCTACAGCTAGGAAATGGAGACAGTGTTTCTTTAAAATTACGAAGTATTGTGGGTTTGATTCCTATGTTCGCTGTTGAGATTGTTGACCACCGCTTACTGGAAAAGATGCCGAATTTCAGAACCCGAATGGAGTGGATCTTAAAGAACAAGCCGGAGTTGACCAAACTGGTTTCTCACTGGGATGAGGAAGGACAAGGCCGAAAACACCTTATGAGTATCCTCCGCAAAAACAGACTGACAAAGGTTCTGACCAGAATGCTTGATGAAAATGAATTCCTGAGTTCTTACGGAATCCGCGCCATGTCTAAGGTATATGAGGAAAATCCTTTTGTCTTCTCTGTACATGGGTCTGAAAATATAGTCTACTATACACCTGCAGAAAGTGACAGCCGTATGTTTGGCGGAAACAGCAACTGGCGCGGTCCAATTTGGTTTCCGATCAATTTTCTGATTGTTGAAAGTCTGCAGCGCTTCCATTATTACTATGGAAATAGTCTGAAAGTAGAACTTCCCACAGGAAGTGGTGATAAAAGAAATCTTGATGAAGTGGCTCAAAATATAAGTAAAAGACTCTGCTCTCTATTTTTAAAGGATGAACATGGACAAAGAGCTTTCAACGGAGGTAATCCAAAGTTCAATTATGATGAACACTTCAGAGATTATATTACATTTTTTGAATATTTTCATGGAGATAATGGCCGTGGTGTGGGTGCTTCCCACCAAACAGGATGGACAGCTACAGTGGCAAAACTGATAAAACCAAGACTCACCTTTTAATAAGCAATGAGGAATTGGTAATGAGTAATATAAAAGCCGGATGTTTCATCCGGCTTTTTACTATTTTATGTAAGAGATTAAATTTTTTCTCCGTTCACATACACTTCGTATCCGATTTCTACATTCGGTTCTAACGTTTTTGATACAGAGCAGTATTTTTCAAAAGAAAGTTCTGCAGCCTTTAATGCTTTTTTAGGATCAATTTCTCCTTCCAAAAGGAACTTAACGTTAATCGATTTAAAAGGTTTTGCATCTTCTACCTGCACTCTTTCGCCTTCTACTTCTGCCTGAAAGCTTTTAATTTCCTGACGTTGCTTCTTCAGAATAGACACCACATCAATTCCGCTACAGCCTGCTACAGCCATCAGTACACTTTCCATTGGGGAAACTCCTTTGGCTCCCGGCTGGGAAGTATTATCTAAAAGGATAGAATTTCCTTGTGAGTTTGTACATTCAAATAAAAAATCGTCGTTTATTCTGTTGAGTGTAATTTTCATTGTACGGGTTTATATTTCAGATTTCTTTTTATATTCTTATTCAAATATAAAAAACTTTATGGAGTAAACCTCAGGCTAAGACATGATATCAACCATAGCCTGAAAAAGATTATCCGGATTTTCTGCAATGCGGTTACACATGTACAGATACCATTCATCACCATACACAATATACTGCCTGCACGGGTAACCTTCTTTATAGATTTCATTCAACAGATCTTCCTGTATTCCCAGTAACATTTCAAATTCATATTTAGATTTTGGAATATCATATTGTTCAATGAGCTCTTTAACTCTATTCTGAACGATATTATGATGGGTAGCAACAGAACATTTCCTGTTTTTAAGGAAAAGAGTTTCAATATATTTAATATATAAATCATCTAAATGTTTTCCTCTCTCTACAGCATGTCCCGGAGGAACAGCAAAAGCACCTTTTACAATTCTTATTTTCCCTTGTGTTTCATTCAATATCCGTTCAAGGTCTTTTGGAGTACGGTTTAAATATGCCTGCAGGGTAATTCCAACATTTGGAAAATCAGGCGATATTTTACAAAAGGTATTAATAATATCATCAGTTCTATCAATACCCTCTGCACTAATCACTATTTCAATATCTTTTTTGTAAGCTGATTCTGCTAATGACATTAAATTATTATAAGCAAGATCCTTATCAATTGCAAGACCAATATGTGATAAATCCAAAGAAATGATAGAATTGATATTCTCTTCTTTCACTTTATTAATCAAATCAAAAAAATGTTGAGTTACTGATTCTGCTTCTTCCACGGAACGGGTACTTTCTCCCATAAACTCTAGTGAAGTTGGAAGTCCTTTATCATTAATTCTTTTAGCAGTGGCAATCGCTTCTTCCATTTTTTCGCCTCCTATATATCTTTTAGCTGCTTTCAGTAAGAGTTTAAAGAGCTCAGGATTGTTAAGAATATATTCTTTTGCACCTTCATTTAAGGCAGCTATTTTCAACAGCGCACCTGCCTTTTCTTTTAGTTCCATTCTATTTTTTGATTTGTATTTAAAATATTTTATAAAATTCCTCTCGCTTTTATCTCCAGATATTTATTGATAACATCGATATTCAAATTTTCCGGAAGGGTATATACGGTATAAATTCCGTATTTACGAAGTTCCTGGATGATCAGTTTCTTTTCAAATTCAAATTTTTCAGCAATAATTTCATCATAAATTTCCTGCATATTTTCAGGATTTTTGTTGATCAACGTCTGCAGTTCTGAATTTTTGAAGAATACCACTACCAGCAAGTGATTTTTAGCAATTCCGCGAAGATATTTCAACTGTCGGTTCAATCCGTCAAGAGTTTCAAAATTGGTAAAAAGCAGAATTAAGCTTCTTTGACTGATGGAATATTTTACATCCTGATACAAACGGTTGAAATCACTCTCGAAGAAATCGGTTTTAATATTATAAAGCGCTTCAGAGATTTTCTTCAACTGTCCGGATTTATTATCGGCAGCAATTTTATTTTCAGCTTTCTTGGAAAAAGTCATCATTCCCGCTCTGTCTCCTTTTCTTAAAATAATATGAGAAAGTGCCATGGTTGCATTGATGGAATAATCCAGTAAACTTAATCCATTGAACGGCATTTTCATGGTTCTTCCTTTATCGATCAACATAAAAATACGCTGTGATTTTTCATCCTGAAACTGGTTTACCATGAGTCTGTTGGTCTTGGAAGTTGCTTTCCAGTTGATCGTTCTGATATCATCTCCGGGAACATATTCTTTGATCTGCTCAAACTCCATGGTGTGTCCCAGCTTTCTGACTTTCTTGATTCCACCCAATAAAAATTCACTCTGAATAGCCATCAGCTCATATTTTCGGAGATGAATAAAAGAGGGATAGGCAGGAAGCATAGCATCTTTCTGGAAAATAAATCTTTTTGAGATGAATCCCAAAGGTGATGATGCATACACATTCAGTCCTCCGAAATGATATTCTCCCCTTTCTTTAGGCTCTAATGTGTATTGAAAAAATGTATTGCCTCCAGAAGCGATCTGCTTTTCAATCAGAAAATCTCTCTTTTGAAATTGAAACGGAATTTCGTCAATAATTTTAGTGGCTATGGTGAAGCTGTAATTATTTTTAATATCGATTTTTACAAAATTCTCATCTCCGTTGGACAATTTTTCAGGCAAAATTCTCTGAACCTGTAAGGCATTCTTTTGATTAAACAGCAACAGAAAATCTACCATTGCCGCAAGAAAACAGATCAACAGTGCAAGATGGGCTCCCCACATCATCACCGGAAAGAAAAATGCAAGGACATACAGGATCCCCACTGCGATGAGTGTAAAAAAGAAACGTGTATTGATGTATAAGTTTTTCATTGGTTAGGTGGCAGGTTGCAGATGAAAGGTTTTAGTAATGATGATTCAAGCCCCTCTTTCTACTACCCTATCTCGGTATTTCTATTCCTTCTAAAATCTGACGGATAATTTCATCTGCGCTAAGACCTTCCATTTCTCTTTCGGGAGAAACGATTACTCTGTGCCTTAAAACAGCATAGCTTGCCTCTTTAATATCTTCAGGGGTTACAAAATCTCTTCCTCTTAGTGCAGCAAACGCTTTGGAAGCTGTCAGAAGTGCGAGTGAAGCTCTTGGAGAAGCCCCCAGATATAAGAACTGATTTTCTCTGGTATTGATGATAATCTTAGCAATATATTCCATCAGCTGTGCTTCCACAATGATTTCTTTTACCAGATGCTGATAGTTTTTCAACTGCTCTGCACTGATGACACGATTGATTCCTTCTGTTTTATCTTCTTTTTTACTTTCGTGCTGATTTTTAATGATCGCAATTTCCTGTTCAAGATTAGGATATCCTACATTGATTTTGAATAGAAAACGGTCCAGCTGAGCTTCCGGAAGCCGGTACGTTCCCTCATGTTCAATAGGGTTTTGTGTAGCGATAACAAGGAAAGGTTCATCCATCGCATACCGTGTACCGTCCATCGTGATCTGTCTTTCTTCCATTACTTCAAATAGGGCAGACTGCGTTTTTGCCGGCGATCTGTTGATCTCATCAATCAGTATGAAATTGGAAAAGATAGGTCCTTTTTTAAATTCAAATTCTGAGTTTTTCACGTTGAATACAGAAGTTCCCAAAATATCGGAAGGCATCAGATCCGGAGTAAACTGAATTCTGCTAAATCCTACATCAATGGTTTTGGCTAATAATTTTGCCGTGATTGTTTTTGCTACTCCCGGAACTCCTTCAATAAGCACGTGTCCGTTTGAAAGTAATGCAGCCAAAAGATGTTCAATCATTTTTTCCTGTCCTACAATTACTTTTCCGATCTCAGATTTTACTTTTTCTAAACTCGCACGAAGTTCAATCATATCAATTCTCGACTGAAATTGCTCTTCCTGTTTGTTAAGATTGATAGCGCTTTGGTTTTCTATATTCGGGTTATCAAAGTTTTCCATAATAATTTTAATTTGCTAGTTTAACAATGACTATCTACAATTATATGTGTTCTAACGAACAGACATTTTAGCATTGAAAAACTGTTATATGGTTAGGTTATTCTATTGTTATATTATTTAAGTATTTCATCAAGGAGCTTATTGATCCTTGTAAGATCTTCCTTCATAACACTGGCGTAAGGATCCTGGGCTTTTTTGATAAGTACTATTGCTTCACTGATCATTTCTAAGGGTTTACCAGTTTTCAGATGTAATTTTTTTGCAAACTCTTCATCTAAATTCTGAGTATCTATCAACAGATCCATTCTCACTTTGTTCAGAAAATACTGTGCCTTCTTGGCCATCATATCATGAAAATCGCCTTCCTGAAGATACAGATTTCCAATGCTTTTCACAAAATCCAGGGAAGTATTTCTTAATGGCTCTTCTACAGGAACTATCCTCTGTTTCCTTTTTGCATTAAAAAAGATAAAAAGAATAAGTCCTCCTAAAAATACCCACCATGCATATTTTAAAGGTGGATTTGACAATATAAATCTCATGAAAAAGCGTGATTCAGAACTTTTGTTGGATACGAACCAAAGGGTTTCTCTATCCTGAAGATATGAAAACACATCCTGTGCATATTTTACATTGCCGGGTTTCAGAAGATAATAATTCGTCAGGAAAAGAGGTTCTGTATGAGCATAGATATATCCTTTACCAAACTTTACTTTAATAAAATTGGCCTGATCTGTATTCTTCTTCTCAACTGTTTTCCCCAGTACTTCCACTTTAGGTTTGATAAAGGAAAATCCTCTGCCCGATGGAAATTTATCTAATTTAATAAAATCATTCTGAAATTTTTTATCGGTAAGTTTCAGGACATTTTCTTCTTCAAAAGAGATCTCAGAATCGTAATATCCGATACTATCAGAAATTTCTTTAGGCATGCGGGTTACCATCAGAAATGCATCCGAACCTTCAGATATCTGAGACAGAATTTTTTTCCATGACTCACCGTCAAGGTTATTTTCAATGACTACAATATTGTGAGCTCCCTTTTTGTGCTGGCTGTAATATTCATAAGGAACCTGTTCAATCTTCTTAAGATTATTTTTAAAAAGATATTTCGCTTCATTATTAAAAACAAACAGTCCAAACGGAGACTTCTCATTGATATCAAAATTCTTCCGCCAGTCTGTCGTTTCTTTTTTGTTAACTTCAAGCAACGCCAAAATAATCATCACAATGACGAAAATTACAGCATATGTTTTGAAAGTTTTGTTCATGGTTACTATAGTTATGGTTTAAATGCCTGATACTGATTTTTAAATTTCTGATAGCTCTCTTCTTCAATTCTGAATTCACCATACCATACATAATCAAAAATATAAGACAGATTGGAGAAGTCACCCTTCAGATGATGAGCTTTTAACTCTGAGGCATAGTCCTTATTGGTTTTTTCCGGATTCCAGTTGATCAATTTTTTGTCACTCAGTTTTTTAAGAACAAACAGGAATTGATACCGAACTGCGGAACGATAATCTCCTGCGTGTTCAAATTTCGCGATACTTTCAGGGAAATTGATTTCATGGATATTCTCATGAAGTTCCTGTACATTGAGATCCAGTTTTTTATTTTTTTTACCAAAAATAAAATTCCCGTCTTTTCCCATAATATATTTAATAATAAAATACAACAGAAAACCTACAAGAATAATTGCAAACAGACGAATAATGATCGTGGTCAGCTCTGCCGATTTAGTGAACGCTGTTTCTCCAAAAATACTCTGTATAATCTGATTGATTTTTCGCATCAGCTTTTGAAAGAAAGATTCTCTCGGTTTTGATACGGAATAGTCAAATTCATTTCCTTTATATCTTGACGGAATATTTTCTTTGAATGTTTTCGGATACACCTCATTCTCCGATACCGGATTTTTCATCAGCACAGAATCCGCACGCAGCATATTTCTGTAATGTCCGGTGGTGTATAGTGAATCTACCAGATCATCAGAATCGGAATTATCATCCTGAGCATGAACCAGCCCAAGTGAGAAAAAAAGCAGTATGAAAAAAATAATTTTATTCATTGATTCCAATCGTATCTATTTCTGCCAATTCTACTTTCTGGTGAAGATCTGTTCTGCTGTCATAATACATCAGTCCTGCATTCACATACATCAGGTTTGAAAGAAAAAATGAAAATAACATAGAAAATCCATAGAATACAAAAAATACAATTCCGGCAGCTCCGGTAAAAGGATTCTGCTCAAAATTTCCGTCCGGTGTAGAAGTAAGCAGGGATCCGTAAAAGAACATCATAGGGATAAATGTGAACATAGATGTTATCATATACATAATAATAAACATCACAAATGCAGATCCCCAATATTTCCAGTATGGTGATTTTTCACTTCCATTCGGGTAAGAAAACTGAGAACGTAAAGCATAGCTCAAGCTTCCCCAGAAACCTCTGTCCGAATTAAAATAATCATACATCAGAAAGGTAGTAAAATTAAATATCGTTGGATAAAGAAGCAGGATCAAAAACAATCCGATAATAATAAAAATCAGGATATAAGAAAAACCTACTACAAATAAGATTGCCGGAGTAACGATAAAGATCATTCCCAGACATAGTTTTCCAATTCTTCCGGCATTGTTTTTAAAGTCGCCGAGAATTTCATCAGTCTTTATTTTTTCTGCTCCCTGTGCAATTCTTTTTAAATAAAAAACAGGATACAGATAATTGACAATCATCAGGATCATGAAAAGCAGGAAAGTCAGTAATCCTACTGTGATCAGCATTCCGGAATTTTCTGAAAAATACTGTTCAAAATAATAGGTTTCACCGCCAAGATTAGATCCGAATATCTGTGAAAACAGTTCCTTATATCCGAAGATAACAACAGTAATCATTAAGATCAAAAGCAGGCCATTGATCAGAATATAGTTTTTGAAATAATTCTTTCCGTATAATTTGAAAAAATTGAAACTGTCACTGATGAAAGTTCCAAAATCTCTTTTTTTATAAAATTGTATCATTGATGTGTTTATTAGTTTTTTTGTAAACAACAGAAGGATAAACAAAATAGTAGTATCCAATAATTGCAAGTGAGCCAAAAATGATGATAAGGTTTAAAATTAAAGGCATCTTCAATGCATGTCTGGTGACATATCCTTCTATAATCCCTGCACAAATAGTGAAAGGGACAGTACTTAAAAATATTTTAAATGAATCTTTAAATCCTTTTTTAAACGAGTTAAATCTTGAAAATGTTCTTGGAAATAAAATAGACGCGCCCAGAATCAATCCGCACATTGCTTCTACTACCATAGCAAAAATTTCAAAAACCCCGTGAAGCCATATTCCTCTTGCACTGTCTTTCAATGCTCCGTAATCATAGAAGAAATATTGAAAAGCTCCCAGCATCACACTATTCGAAAGCAATGCGAACAATGTTCCCACTCCCCCGGCAATTCCGTAAATATATAATTTTGCTCCAACCTGAATATTATTAAAGATAATTCCGATGGTGCTTCCCCAAGTGCTTCCGCTCTGATAAACGCCTACGGCATTATTATTTTTAATATTTTCGATCGTTTCATTCACATACCCTTCCCCTAGTATAATATTCACAAAGCCTTTATCATAAATGGCAGAAAGCACTCCTATTGATGTAAACAAAATGAAAAAGAGAAAGGCATACATCAGATATCTCCGGTATTGATACATCAGCAACGGAACTTCAGTTTTGAAAAAGTAAACCAGCCTGTTCTCCTCTACCCTTTTTGTTTTATAAATTTTCTGAAAAATCTGGGCAGATAAATGGTTCAGATAAACAGTAGTATTGCTTTTGGGATAATAAGTCTGGGCAAAAGACAGATCATTGATCAGATTTATATACAATGAGGACAGGTCATCAGGATTTTTTTTTATTTTCCCTTGAATAACCTGTTCGATTCCCAACCATTTTTCTTTATTTTGTTTAATGAAATAAACTTCTCTCATAATTATTAAGGCTAAAATAATAAAAAATATGTCTCAAATTGCGATAAATACCTCACAAAATGTAAATATTAATTTTAATATTGCAGGCGTAGGAGAAAGGATGCTTGCCTTCATTATTGATCTCCTGATCAGAATTGCCTACGTGGTTATTATCCTGTATCTGTTCTTCAATATTCTTGATTTGGGATATCTTCTGGATGGTCTTGACGGCTGGTCGATACGGGCTGTCTATATTGTTCTTACCTTTCCTGTTTATATTTATCCTCTTGTATTGGAAAGTTTAATGGAAGGTCAGACTCCCGGTAAAAAACTCATGAAAATAAAAGTAGTGAAAATTGACGGTTATCAGGCGAGCTTCGCAGATTATATGATCCGGTGGGTTTTCAGAATTGTAGATGTTTCATTTGCCGGAGTAGTAGGAATTATTTCTATGATTGTTTCTAAAAATAATCAGCGTTTGGGTGACATTGCTTCCGGAACGGCCGTTATCTCTCTAAAAAACAACATTAATATTTCTCATACAATCCTGGAGAATATCCATGAAAATTATGTTCCTTCTTTCCCTCAGGTAATTGCTTTGAGTGATAATGATATGAGAATCATCAAAGATAATTATACCAAAGCTCTGAAAGTTGATGACCGCCAGATCATCAATAAACTATCCGAAAAAATCAAAAGCATTCTGAAACTGGAAATAGATCCTACGAAAATGACGGAAAGGCAGTTTATCAATGTGATTATCAAAGACTACAACTATTATACAGGGAAAGATAATTAGGTAGATCTATGGTCAATTTTGCTTCGCAAGTGAATGGTTATCAATTTAAAAACATTTAAAAATTAACCGTGAAGCTTATTGCTTATTGCATATGCAAAGCTCGGTGTAATTTTTGTATATTGAAGAATAAAGTCCTGAATCATGAAATTTGAAAACAATAAATCCGGAAATGGCGGTGTTCTTACTTTAAATAATGAAACAAAAGAAGTAGGAAGACTTACCTATACCATTTTCCCTGAAGATAATAAACTGATTATCTCTTTTGTTTTGGTACACCCGGAATTTGAAGGAAGAGGAATGGGAAAATTCCTTGTGGAAGAAGCCATTAAATTTGCCAGAGAAAACAATTGGAAAGTATACCCGCACTGTTCGTATGCAAGGTCTGTGATGATGAGAATGAGTGATGTGGCCGATATCTTTTTAAAGAATTAAAACCTCGTTTACCAGGATATCTTCAATATCATCCGGATAATCTACTTTGAGATGATGATCTGATGCTACCCATTCCATTATTTCCTGAAGATTTAACACCTTGGAATTGGGAATTCCCATTTTATCCAGAGCACATGCATTGCATTCCTGCTCATATTGATTGTGGATGGGAATCACAAATAGCTTCTTATCCATAAATAATGCTTCTGCCGGAGTTTCAAAACCTGCATTGCACAAAATTCCGTCGCAGCCTTCAAAGTATTTCAGATACTGGCTTTCATCAATAGGAAACACTTCCACATTTTTTACCTTTACGCGTACTTTACTGTATTTTGAAAACACTTTCCACTCCACGGGAATTTTTCTTAAAACCTTAATGATATTCTCATCTGCAAAACTGGGAAGATAGACCAGATAATATCCCTGTTTATAAGGGTTCAGATTTCTGATCTTTCTCCTGATTACAGGTTTTTTTATCTGCGGATGATAATTTTCAAAATGAAAACCGATTTTTCTTTGGCTGGGAACGTAATATTTTAAAATCATTTCTCCCAGAAAATCTTTTTTTTCTGGTTTGGGTGTTTCCACAAAACTCATGGAAGCCTGATGGCTGAGTTCTATCATGGGAAGTTTTTTCAGTTTGGAAGCCCAACCTGTCAAAGGTTCATAATCATTGATAATCAAATCATATTGTGACAGCTCCAGTTCTCTGATGGTTTTAACAGCTTCAAAGAATTTATTTTCTGTAAATGTTTTTCGGTAGGATAAACCGCCTGTTTTATTATAAAGAAGAGAAATACCTCTATGTTGAAAATTAATATTAAAATCAGCCTTTAATTGCGACTGGTGCCCACTGATCAAGGTATCAACAGACACATGTTTTTTGAGAAGAGGAATAATTTCCTGTGCTCGGGCAACATGTCCGTTTCCAGTACCCTGGAATGCATACAAAACCTTCATTTAGGAAAAGTTGGTTACAATTTTTAAAAGAGCAGAATTATCCATTTCCGGAATTTCTTCAGCTTCATCATCTTTCAGCAAATGCTTATGCTCATCGTAATAAAAAATCTTCCATTCTTTATCATGATATTCTAAAGCGGACAGATTTTCAATCCAGTCACCAGAATTCAAATAAGTACAAGATCCTTTTTTATTAACAACCTCACGGATCTGCGGTTGATGGATATGTCCGCAAACGACATAATCATAATGATTGTCAATGGCCAGCTCAGAAGCAGTAAGTTCAAAATCACCGATATATTTTACTGCTTTTTTCACATTGTTTTTGATCTTTTTGGAAAACGAGTATTTCTCTCTACCCATTTTTTCTAAGAACCAATTTACAACATTATTGATAATAATAAGGAGGTCGTAACCTTTTCCGCCGAGTTTGGCGATCCATTTGGAATGCTGGACGGATGCATCGAAAACATCACCGTGAAATATCCAGGTTTTTTTCTGATCTATGTTCAGACAGATTTTATTACAAACTTTAAGTTTTCCCAGTTCAAAATCTGTGAACTTACGGAACATTTCATCATGATTGCCTGTAATGTAATAAACATCTGTGTTTTTGGTAGCCAGTGAAAGAATCTTTCTGATTACCTTCAAATGAGGTTTAGGGAAGTAAGACTTTTTAAACTGCCAGATATCAATAATATCACCGTTTAAAACTAATGTTTTAGGGTGGATAGAATTGAGGTATCTCAACAATTCTTTAGCCTTACATCCATAAGTTCCCAAATGAACATCCGATATAACAACTAATTCAACGTTTCTTTTCATAGTTTTGTACAAAGAAACTAATTGAAAATTAACTGTATATGAATGCTATGTTATTTTTTATAAAGAGTTCATCAGCTCTTCTGTGATTTCCATATTGTGGTAAACGTTTTGCACGTCATCATCTTCTTCGAAACGCTCAAGCATTTTCATATTAGCCTTGAACTGTTCTGCATTTACTTCTTTTGTATTGTTTGGAATTCTCTGAAGTTCTGCACTTTTTGCTTCAATTCCAAGCGCATCCAATTTGTGAGATAGAGAACCGAAATCTTCAAAAGCTGTAGTGATCATTACTTCCTCCTCATCCTTTTCCACATCTTCTGCACCTCCATCAATCATTTCCATTTCGAAATCATCCCAATCCATTTTAATCTGGGCTAAATCTATTGTGAAAATACCTTTTCTGTCGAAGATAAATGCCAGCTCACCATTTTTCCCAAGGTTACCGTCAAATTTATTGAAAACAGCTCTTACATTAGCTACAGTTCTTGTAGTGTTGTTCGTAGTACATTCTACAAAAAAAGCAACACCACCTTGCCCATAACCTTCATAAGTGATTTCTTCATAGTTTTCTGCATCTGCACCACTTGCTTTCTTAATTGCTCTTTCAACATTATCCTTAGGCATATTCGCCCCTTTTGCGTTTTGGATACATCTTCTCAATGCAGGATTGGATTCCGGATCTGTTCCGCCAGCTTTCACTGCTAAAGCAATATCTTTTCCAATTTTAGAGAATGTTTTAGCCATCTTGTCCCATCTGGCCATTTTAGAAGCTTTTCTATATTCAAATGCTCTTCCCATTTTAATTTTTAAATTTCCAACAAAATTACTCAAAAGTCCACAAAAAAAAAATACCTCCAATCAAATTGGAGGTATTCATTATTTAGAAAAATTAATTATTTTTTCTTTTTAGCAGCAGCTTTTTTCTTAGCTGGAGCTTTTTTAGTAGCTTTCTTAGTAGCTTTTTTCGCTGGAGCTACAACATCAGATTTCTGATATTTGTTCCACTCACTGTCATCACCAATGTATCTAACAGTTACTTTTCTATCAGCTTGTCTTTCAGCATCAGAAGCAGATTCTGCAACTTTAGCATTTTGCTCTCCAATACCTACTGATTTTAATGCGTTGATATCTACACCTCTCGCATCTAAAGCAGCAACTACAGAAGCAGCTCTTTCTTTAGATAATTTCAAGTTGTAAGCATCACTTCCTTTTTTGTCAGTTTCACCAACTAATAGGAATCTACCTCCATCTTTCTTAATGATTTCAGCAGCAGTATCTAAAGCTCCTTTAGATTCAGGCTTGATTGTAGCTTTGTTGAAATCGAAGTATACGCTCTTAAGGTTCTTTTCAACATCAGTTGCTGTTACTTCTTTCGGCTTAGGACATCCGTTGTATTCAGGAAGACCTGGAACAGTAGGACAAGCGTCATCTTTATCTAAGATACCATCACCGTCAGTATCTGGCCAAGGACAACCGTTGTTTTCAGCAGGACCTGCTACTGTAGGACAAGCGTCATCTTTATCGATTACACCGTCACCGTCAGTATCTGGCCAAGGGCATCCGTTGTTTTCAACTGGACCAGCCACTTCTGGACATTGATCGTCTTTATCTGGAACTCCGTCACCGTCAGTATCAGGACATCCTTGGAATTCTGGTAAACCTGGAGTATCTGGACAAAGGTCATCTTTATCTAGGATACCATCCTTATCTCTATCTCTGTTTCCAAATCTGAATAAGATAGAAGCAGAAGCTTGCCAGAAGTTAGCAACAGTAGATTTATCACCTGGAGTTGATACATAATCTCCCTGAATACCAAGACCGAAGTTCTTAGTTACCCAGAAGTTAGCACCAGCACCTGTAGCTACAGTAAAGTGATTAGCTTTACCATTTTCGTTACCATCCTTACCGTTTGTTACAGTTTCGATTGCGTTACCGTTAGCGTCAACAGATGTTCTAGGGAAAGTAAGAGCTGTATAATCATGTCTTAAGTAGTTAGCACCAACTCTTAAATATGGATCAAACCAAGATTCTTCGTTCCATAAAAGACCTGCAGCGTGAGCCTGGAAACCAAGACCTGTCATTAGGAAAAATTCTTTCCCCATGTTGAATCTTTTGTTTTCAACATTTCCAACAGAAGTTTGCCAGTCAATTACTAAACCTTTTCCAACGTTTCTAGCAACTGTTAACTTAGATAGTGGAGGTGTAATAGAAAAGTTGTTCACATTGAACATACTTTTTGTCAAATTGTTAGCAGAGAACGTATTACTGAAGTTACCTCTTGCTGCTACGTGGTTTTCAGCATGAGCACCAACTCCGATTAACCACGGATTGTTGGTAGTCTGTGCGAAAACAGTAGAGGCAACAGTAAGCGCCAATGCTGAAATTCCTAATTTTAGATTTTTCATAGAATTAAATGATTAAATAATTGATAATGCAAAATAAATATAATTTTTCTTTATATACAAAGTTTTTCAAATGATTTTTAACTTTTCTTTAATATTCTGTCGAGGTTCCGTTTATTTTCTCTATCTTTTATCGCCTCTCTTTTATCGAAAAGTTTTTTCCCTCTACCAAGCGCTATCAGCACCTTTGCTTTCCCTCGGTCAGTGATATATAATTTTAAAGGTATTATGGTGTTCCCGGCATCCTTTAACTTTTTTTCAAGTTTTTGTAATTCTTTTTTGTGCAAGAGCAATTTCCGTTCCCTTTTTGTTTTATGATTGTAAAAAGTTCCCAATTTATACTCATCAATCATCATGTTGATGATGTACAATTCCCCATCAATAAACTGACAGAAGGATTCTGTAATGGATGCTTTGGATGAACGTAAAGATTTTATTTCCGTACCCGTCAAAACCATTCCGGCTTCGTATTCTTCGAGAATTTCATATTCAAAACGGGCTCTCTTATTTAATATGCTAACTGTTTTCTCAATCTTCATCATTTTAAAATTTCGTTAATGAAATATATAAAAAATACCATACATTTAAAAACTTGACTATTATATTATTACAAAATACCCAAATTCTTTTCGTATTTTTGCGCCAAATTTACAAAACTATATGTTAACAGTATCTAACTTATCTTTACAATTCGGGAAAAGAGTTCTTTTTGACGAGGTAAATATTATGTTTACCAAAGGAAACTGCTACGGGATCATCGGAGCAAACGGTGCGGGAAAGTCTACATTCCTGAAAATACTAACAGGAAAGCAGGATCCTACAACAGGGCATGTATCTCTGGAACCAGGGAAAAGAATGTCAGTTTTGGAGCAGGATCACTTTGCATACGATCAATTTACGGTTCTTGAAGCTGTTTTAAGAGGTAATAAGAAATTATTTGAGATAAAAGAGGAAATGGATGCGTTATACGCAAAGGAAGATTTCTCTGACGAAGACGGTATTAAAGCCGGAGAATTAGGTGTAATTTATGATGAGATGGGTGGCTGGACTGCCGAATCTGATGCTCAGACTATGCTTTCTAACGTAGGAATTACGGATGATATGCACTGGCAGCTGATGAGTGAACTTGAGAACAAAGACAAAGTAAAAGTACTTTTGGCTCAGGCACTTTTCGGAAACCCTGATGTATTGATTCTGGATGAGCCTACCAACGACCTTGACATTGACACCATCTCATGGCTGGAAGACTTCCTTGCTGATTATGAAAACACGGTAATTGTTGTATCTCACGACCGTCACTTTCTTGATACGGTTTGTACCCATATTGGTGACCTTGATTATTCTAAGCTTAACCTATATACAGGTAACTATTCTTTCTGGTACCAGGCTTCTCAATTGGCAACAAGACAAAGAGCTCAGGCCAACAAGAAAGCTGAAGAGAAGAAAAAAGAACTTCAGGATTTCATTGCACGTTTCAGCTCTAACGTTGCTAAGGCAAAACAGGCAACTGCAAGAAAGAAAATGATCGACAAATTAAATATTGACGATATTAAACCTTCTTCAAGAAGATATCCTGCTATTATTTTCGAAATGGAGAGAGAAGCAGGAGATCAGATCCTTGATGTAAAAGGTCTTGAGAAAACAAAAGACGGAGAATTATTATTCTCTAATGTTGATTTAAATCTTAAAAAAGGAGATAAAGTAGCTGTACTTTCCAAAAACTCTTTAGCCATTACAGAATTTTTCGAAATTCTGGCTGGAAATGTTGAAGCGGATAAAGGTACGGTTGCATGGGGAGTTACTACCAATCAGTCTCACATGCCTTTGGACAACACCAACTTCTTCCAGGAAGACCTAAGCCTGGTTGACTGGTTGAGACAGTTTACAAAGAACGATGAAGAGCGTCACGAAGAATTCGTAAGAGGATTCTTAGGAAGAATGCTGTTCTCAGGAGATGAGGCTTTGAAATCTTGTAAAGTACTTTCCGGAGGTGAAAAAATGAGATGTATGTTCAGTAGAATGATGCTTCAGAAAGCGAATGTTCTCTTATTGGATGAACCTACCAACCACTTAGACCTTGAGAGTATCACAACTTTGAACAACTCTTTATCTAACTTCAAAGGAAATCTTTTACTGGCATCTCATGACCACGAAATGCTTTCAACAGTCTGTAACAGAATCATTGAACTGACTCCTACCGGAATCATTGACAGAGAAATGACTTATGACGAATACCTTGCTGATAAAAAGGTAAAAGAATTAAGAGAAAAAATGTATTCTTAATCAGAACAGCATTAAAATTTATATAAAAATACCTCAAAGCAATGCTTTGAGGTATTTTCGTTTAAACAATAAATAAAATAATTATTTCGTCAATTTAGCAGTGGGTAACGCTACAGTTCCCGGATCTTTCCATAAACCTTCTTTCTCTGCTTTCTTTTTGATAGATTCTGCTCTTTTGTTGCTGTCGGGATGAGAGTTGAACATTTTTTCAAAATTAGTCTGTGTACTTCCTTCTGAAAGTAAAGCTAATTTTTTAAAAGCCGTATAAGCACCTACTACATCATATTTATTAGCTTTCATAAAGTCATATGAATAAGTATCTGCTTCAGACTCCTGCTTTTTACTGTGCGAAGCATCTAAAAAGGCATTCGCCATCTTTCCTACCTGGCTTTCATTAAGGGTAGCTACGGCTGACGAAGCTGATGATGCAGCATCTAATGCAGCCGCCTTCAGATAGGCTGATTTCATAGCATCTTTGGTATCCTGATTCTTTACATGGCCAATTTCATGTCCGATTACAGCAAGCAATTCATTATCAGTCATGATATCCATTAATGAAGAGAATACGCGTACACTTCCGTCAGCACAGGCAAACGCATTGATATCTTTTACTTTATAAACTTTATAATTCAGGTTCAGACCATCCTGAGATTTATGTTTTCCAAACAGCTTGTTCAGTCTCACAGTATATGGATCTTTAGGTCCTGCTACAGGATTGTTTTTATCCATCCAGTCTACTGATTCTTTGGATAATTTAATAGCATCTTCGTTGGTAAATGTTAAGGCTTTTGCACCATTTGAAACCATCCCGGCAGCTTTTCCAAGGTTAATCTTCTGTGCATTGATCGAATACATAGCCCCAAATGACATAAGGCTTAGCATAATTTTTTTCATAGTCATTTAAAATTTGGAGCACGAAGATAACATTTTTTAACAATTACTAAGTCAAAAATTCTCCTAATATCCGCATTGAATGTTATTTTTTTATTATTAGAAAGAAACCCGAAAGTTCTTACCGTTTATTTTAAACAAAACAATCATAGAAACGTGTGATACATATAGTTTGAATGAATATAATTTTCCTACAGAGATCATTTTTAAAATGAATAAAAATATAATTATTCTGATCAATTTAACTAACAAGTATCAATTTTCTCATCCTTATGCCACCTATTTTAAAATCTAATTTGCTGATTTTTAAAGACGCTTTTAGAACTTTTTTCCTTATTTTTGTGAAATGAGTCAAAAATGGATTTACAAGCCTGAACCCGATGAGGAAGTTGTTGACAGACTAAGTTCGTCACTTGGTTTTGGTACTTTTGAATCTAAAATCCTCGTTCTAAGGGGAATTGACAATTATCAAAAGGCCAGAGAATTCTTCAAACCTAACCTTAACGATATACACAATCCGTTTTTAATGGCAGACATGCAAAAGGCTGTAGAGCGTATTGCCACCGCCATTGAAAATGGAGAAAAAATATTGGTATATGGTGACTATGATGTGGACGGAACCACAGCTGTTGCTTTGATGTACCTTTATCTCAGCAAAATTGTTGAGAAAAAATATCTGGATTATTATATTCCGGATAGAAATTCTGAAGGATATGGAATTTCCACCGAAGGAATTGATTTCGCCAAAGAAAATGGTTTTTCGTTAATCATTGCTCTGGACTGTGGAATCAAAGCCCTTGATATGATCAACTATGCCCGTAATCTGGACATCGATTTTATTATCTGTGACCATCACCTTCCGGGTGAAGAGATTCCTAATGCTGCGGCTGTACTTGATCCTAAAAGAAGTGACTGCAGATATCCTTTCAAGGAATTGTCAGGATGTGGCGTTGGTTTTAAACTTTGTCAGGGACTTAATACCATTTATAAATTACCGGAAGCAGAATTATTTGAGCTGACAGATCTTCTGGCAATCTCCATTGCTGCAGATATTGTTTCGATGACAGGAGAAAACAGGGTTCTGGCTAAAATGGGATTAAAAACCCTCAGAAAGACCAGAAATCTTGGTTTAAGATTATTGATTCCTGAGGATAAGCTTTCTCATTTTGAAATTTCCAATATTGTTTTTGAAATCGCTCCTAAAATTAATGCTGCCGGAAGAATTTCCCATGGTAAGGCAGCTGTAGAGCTTATGGTTTCTGATAATCTGAAACATGCCAATCAGATTGTGAATGATATCATGAACCTCAACGATGAAAGGCGTGAACTGGATATGAATTCCACTCTTTCTGCCCTGAATCAGATCATAGAATCCCAGCAGGAAACCAAGCATACTACGATCGTTTATCATCCTGAATGGAATAAAGGAGTAATTGGTATTGTAGCCTCAAGGCTTATTGAAACCTATTATAAACCTACACTTGTTTTTACTGATGGTAATAACGGGGAAATGGTAGCTTCCGCAAGATCTGTTTCTGATTTTGACGTACACGAAGCTCTTGATATGTGTTCTGAATATTTTCTTAAATTCGGGGGACACCATGCTGCGGCCGGACTTTCGATGGAGAAGGATAAATTTGATGCTTTCAAGGAAAAATTTGAAAGAATTGTTTCGGAAAAAATCAAAGATCATCAGAAAGAACCTTCTATTACGATTGATACAGAGATTAAAGTAGATGAAATCAACAGAGAGTTTATCAATTTCCACAGAAAACTGGCTCCATTTGGACCGCATAATATGAAACCTATTTTTACACTAACGGATCAGAAACTTTCCGGCTATGTAAAAACAATGGGAAAAGATAATAATCATCTGAAGTTTTATATCAAACAGGAATCTACAGGACGAAATATTGAATGTGTCGGGTTCAAGCTGGGACAGTTTGTTGACGATTTTAAAAATAAAAACTTTGATCTTGCTTTTACCCTGGAAGAAAATCACTGGAAAGGCAATGTCACTCATTATCTTAATATCAAGGATGTAAAATTTAGAGAGTAAGAAATAGTGATTACGATTTAGTAATCAACGAATAGGGAAATACATATGGGAAATTATATGGAATTAATTGTCTGGAACAAATCTGTAGATCTCGTTACTGAAATCTATTCAGTGACCACTATTTTTCCAAAAGAAGAACTATATGGACTTACTAGCCAGATTCGAAGAGCGTCAATTTCAGTTCCGTCCAATATTGCTGAAGGACATTCCAGAAGATCTACCAGCGATTATCTTCAGTTTTTGAAAATTGCAAGAGGTAGCTGTGCTGAGCTGGAAACCCAATTGATTATTTCAAAAAATTTAAGTTACCTTAGTTCTGAAAAATTTAAAATTCTAATTGAAAAAACCTCCGAAATATCAAAAATGTTGAATGCTATAATCACAAAACTTCAAACTCCCTAACCCCTAATTCCTACGACCTAGCTTCTTAATAGCACATGAAAAAAATCGGTTTATTTTTCGGATCATTCAATCCTATTCATATCGGGCATCTTATTCTGGCTAATTATATTCTGGAAAATTCTGATATGGATGAACTTTGGTTTGTAGTAAGTCCTCAAAATCCTTTTAAAGACAAAAAATCTTTACTCAATGACCATAACAGACTTGATATGGTACAGCTTGCGGTAAAGAATTATCCTAATATGAGAGCTTCCAATGTGGAGTTTTCTCTTCCGAAACCAAGTTATACTATTGATACCTTAACGTATCTGCATGAGAAATATCCTGATTATTCTTTCAGTCTGATCATGGGAGAAGATAATCTGAAAAGCCTTCACAAATGGAAAAATGCTGATATCCTGATCAAAAATCATCATATTATTGTTTACCCAAGAGTATTTGAAGGTGAGAAAAAAGATTCCGAATATTTACAGCATGAAAATATCTCTCTGGTAAAAGCACCGATAATAGAGCTTTCAGCTACAGAAATCCGTAATATGATAAAGGATGGTAAAAATGTAAGACCTATGCTGCCACCAGAAGTTTTTGACTATTTGGATGGTAGTAGTTTTTATAAGTAATTTTGCATATTGGAAATGAGAGGCTAAAATTAAAAGCAAGAGAAAGACTCTTACCTTTTATCTCTCACCTCATAATTTAAGAAATGGACTTCATCGAAAAAATATTCTCAAAATATTCTCAGGAAAAAATCATCAGATGGTTTAAGCAAATTTGTCTTGCGGAGGCCATTTCATGTCTTTTGTTGTATGGTGTTGCGATGATCTGGATCCGGTATGATGAAAATTTGTACTCTATCATCTTCATCAGTGTTATTGGTAGTTTACATGGTTTATTTTTTACCCTTTACCTTTTACTCTGCCTTCCTGCCAGAAAAATTTATAATTGGGATGATGAAGATTTTGTTTTTGCCTTATTATCTGCATTCTTCCCCTTTGCAACGGTTTGGGTAGATAAAAAGCTTGCCCGATTCGACAGAGAATAAACAATATAATGAAGGACCTTTTCGGTCCTTTTTTATTTTTACAGCTATTACAACCCCGATTCACATATGCCTTTGTGTGAAGCATAACTCCTGAACTAATGGGAATAAATTCCAGGTATTAATTAAAAATCTCTCATAATTTCTTTCATTGATGTAACATTTAGCATCATTTATTTGTCTTATTATACAGAAAGATCAAGCAATCAATATTTTAAACTAAATTTTTATCAACTGACAATCAATCAATTGCGATGATTAAAAAATATTTTTAAGTACTTTGTATTGCATAATACTAAATTTATTATATATCTTTGTAATGTTAAATAACAAACCATACAAGCTATTAATTAAAAAAGAATAATCATGAAGACTCAAATTCTTATTGCAGCACTATTTTTCGGTGGACTTATCACTGCCCAGCAGAAAAAAGATAGTTTGAAAGTCAATGCTATTGATGCAGTGAATCTCAAGAAGCAGGTTTTCAAAAAGCAGGGTGACCGTTTGGTATACGATGTAGCTTCTTCATCTATCGCTAAAGGAACCAACACCTTTAATCTTTTGAAACAAACACCGATGATTTCCAGCATAGACGGAAAAACGCTGAAGATTTTGGGAAAAAATGATGCAGTCATTTATATCAACAATAAAAAAACCAATATGGATTCTGAGGCATTGATTGAAATGCTCAAGTCTACTCCGTCTGAAGACATCCAGAAAATTGAAGTCATTACAGTTCCCGGAAGTGAATTTCAGGTTGAATCTAAAGAAGGCGTTATTAATATTGTCATGAAAAAAAGCAAAAACAACGGCTATAACGGAACGTTGAAAATGCAGAACGAGCAGGCTTATTACAATAATCCCAATGCGGGAGCTTCTTTTAATTTCAGACAGGGAAAATGGTCCGGTAATTCTAATTTCAGAACGGGAAGCTGGACAGACAGACAAAGATATACGCTGTCCAACGGTGATCCTACTTTCAGAAATGAGTCTTTTGGGTTTAATGATGATCCTAACAAAAATTTTGGTGGAGGATTCAATGTTGATTATGAAATCAATAAAAAACACAGTCTTGGATTTTCCTACAACATGAGATACAATAAAAGTTTCAATTCTGTACTGGATATTACCAACTGGCAAAACGGAGTATTAAA
This sequence comes from Chryseobacterium sp. AG363, assembly GCF_003610675.1. NCBI lineage: Bacteria > Pseudomonadati > Bacteroidota > Flavobacteriia > Flavobacteriales > Weeksellaceae > Chryseobacterium > Chryseobacterium sp. AG363. The sequence continues at coordinate 692,816 of NZ_RAQF01000003.1, read as the reverse complement.
TAACAGAACTGTCAACAACGAGGATGCACAAACAAGAAATCATTCTTTCAATTTGAATTATGAGATGAAAACAGATTCTCTGGGAAGTAAACTTACATCCAACATTTCTTACTTATGGTTCAACAGGGATAAAGTAAGTTTCAATGAAAGTTTTCCTTTAACGAATGATACAATCAACAAATATTCAGCATTACATCAGGCAGTACCCCAAATCATCAACAACTACGCTGCCAATATTGATTATCTGAAAAAAACGGCTAAAGGAGCAACATGGTTAATGGGAATCAGTTATAACCACACCAATACAGATAACGACACCAAACAGGATAAATTAAAAAACGGACAATTTATCATCGATCCCAACCAGACCAATCACTTCATTTATAAAGAAAATATACTTGGGATTTACCTGAATTATGAAAGAAAATTAACGGAGAAGATATCCGGAAAAATAGGAGCCCGTTACGAAATGACCAGAAGTACAGGCGATATTGTGGATAAAACAGGATTTGAAAGAAATTACAACAACCTTCTGCCTTATCTGAATTTAAATTACGCCATCAATTCCGATCATAATCTGAGCTATACTTTTTCCAGCAGAATTAGAAGACCCAGATTCTGGGAACTGAATCCTTCAAGAACCTACTTTACTCCAACCAATTATACGCAGAACAATCCATTTATACTCGCTTCCAAATACTATAATCAGGAAATCAATTATATGTACAAAAATGCATTCTATGCCAATCTTAGTTTTAATATGGTGGAGGATGCAGCAGCCTCAGACCTGATTCCATTACAAGGAACTGTAACAGCTCCTAAAAAAGATTCTGAGGGGAAAATCATAAAGGACATCAAAGGAAATCCGATTATGGAAACTACCAGATTCTTAAGATATATCAGAACCAATTATGGAAAAAACAGGGAGATTGCTCTAACTCTTGGAATGAACAAATCCTGGTTTAAAGATATATGGACAACCAACTATTCTGTCAATTTAGGTTATGTTACCTACAAAGGCGGAGTATTTGAAGACCCAACTTCTATGCCCGTTCCGGGAGAAACTGAAGTAGTAGATCCTTACATCATTGATGTCAAAAACTACAATATGTCTGCAACCCTCAATAATATCATCAGACTTTCTTCTAAAAAAGACTGGTTCCTGGGAGTGAATTACTTCTTTGCCAGCCAGACTGCAATGGAAGGAGGAATGATAGGTGCAAGACAAAGCTTCGATCTCAGTCTGAAAAAAATCGCTGGAGACTGGACGATTGTAGCGGAAGTGAGTGACTTATTCAATCAAAGCTTCTACAGTATTAAAGGAGTACAGCCTAACGGAAAATATAATAATATCACCAACTTCAATTATCCAAGGTTAATGAGCATCGGAGTTACTTATAATTTCGGAAATCAGAAACTGAAAAAAGCAAGGGAAATGAAATCAGCTAACGATGCTGTGAAATCCAGAACCTAATTTATAAAACTTATACACTAAATCCACTCTTAAATAAAAACAACATGAAACGTATAATTTTGTCAATGGCCATTGTATTCAGTACTTGTGCATTTGCGCAGGAAAAGAAAGCTGATACGGCAAAAACAAAAAACATAGAAGGAGTTACCATCACAAAACAGGTTTTCAAAAAGCAAAGCGATCGTTTTGTATATGATGTAGCAGCATCTCCTGTTGCAAAGGGAAATACCACTTTTGATCTTTTGAAGCAGACCCCATTATTATCTTCAACGGATGATAAAACATTGAAAATAGCAGGGAAAAATAATGCCCTCATTTATATCAACGGAAGAAAAAGCAATATGGACTCTGAATCTTTAGTTCAGTTTCTGAAAAATACTCCGGCAGAAAATATCCAGAAAATTGAAGTGATTACCGTTCCGGGAAGTGAGTATCAGGTAGAATCATCTGATGGAATCATCAATATCGTTTTAAAGAAAAAAATGAGTGATGGTCTCAATGGAAATATGAGAATGTCTAACACTACCAATAAGTATAATGGGAGCCAGGCGAGTTTCTCGGCTAACTACAGAAAAAATAAACTGGGAGTAAGTGCCAGTCTTAGCGGGGGTGAAAATATTGAACCACAGACCTATACTTTAAGAAATGGTACTGCCAAAACTTCTAATGAATCCGTAGGAGATGTTGATGATCCGAATAAAAACATCGGTGGCTATCTGAATATTGATTATCAACTGAATGATAAAAGCAATCTCGCATTATCATGGAATACATGGGCTAATAAAAGTTATAATTCAACGGTAGATTTATTTAATACCATAAAAAAAACAAATACGGAATATACGTGGTCTAAAAACCGGGAAGATTCAAGATCTTATAACAATTCTGTGAATTTAAATTATGAATTAAAAACAGATTCATTGGGAAGTAAACTGAATGTAAATGCAGCCTACCTCAACTACAGAAGATTCCAGTCCACAGATAACCAGACCTTTGCTTCGGATATCAACAGAAAAGTAGGAAAAATAAAAACACAGGTATTCCAGGATCTTCCTCAGATTATTAATAATTTCTCCGGAATGGTGGATTATAATCAAAAGTTTAAAAATGATCTGACTGTATCTATAGGCGGAAATTATAATAAGACTAAGACAGATAACGATTCTAAAAACATAACATATTCTTTTAATCCTGTAAAAGCTCCGGATTCAAGACCCAACCATTTTATCTATGATGAAAACATCTACGGAATTTATCTTACCGTTGAGAAAAAGATTTCCGACAAACTTTCCGGAAAAATAGGTGCCCGATATGAGATCACCAACAGTCTTGGAACTTCTGACAACGCTCCCACAGAAGCTCTTAGAAGAATTGAAAGAAATTATAAAAACCTTCTTCCCTATCTAAGTCTGAATTATGCAATTAATGATAAAAACAATATCTCTTATTCCTTCTCCAGCAGAATGAGAAGACCTAGTTTCTGGGAACTTAATCCGGTAAGGAACATTCTTACAGATGATAATTATACTCAGAATGACCCGTTCGTAAAGGCATCTTCTACCTATAATCAGGAGCTTACTTATATGTTCAAAAATTCCTATTTCCTGATTTTAAACCATTCCTACATTCAGGATGTAATTACGCAGGTACCACTTCAGGGATATCCGGTATCACCGGCTGGAAAGGAAGGCGAAAACCCGGCATTAAGATATATCAGAACCAATTTTGGGAATAAACAGGAAATGTCCGCAATGGTAGGTGTTCAAAAGTCATTTTTCAAGCAATACTGGACAACCAATTTCAATATCGGTGTACAGCATAATATTAACAATGGAAGCCTTGATACTGATCCTACAACAGGAGACAGATTCAAAGATGAAAAAGGGCCCAGTGGAAAATTTATTACATACACCAATAAAACCAATTCTACCAGTCTTTTGATCCAAACCAACAACACCGTTCGTCTTGATAAAAAGAAAACATGGTTCTTCGGACTTAATTACTTCTTCGTAGATAAGCAACAGATTGAGCTTGGTTCATTGAAAAACCTGATGAGTTTAGATCTTAGCCTTAAGAAAATGTGGAACGACTGGACGTTTGCAGTGAATGTAAATGATGTATTGAATACCAACATCGTTAAAATTGAGGACTTTCAGGAAAACGGAAATTATAATTATGTCCACCAAAACCGCTACAACAGAAGCTTAATCGTAAGTCTTACGTATAATTTCGGAAATCAGAAAATCAAAAAGGTAAGAGATATCGAGGGTGCTTCAGATGCTATTAAAAGCAGAACCAGATAAAGAATTATCTTTCTTCATATTCAATTATTCTTACGATATCCGCTGATTTTTTTCAGCGGATTTTTTTATATTTAATAGCTATGAAAAAACACATACGAGTTATTTTAATTTGCCTTAGCCTCCTTTTTCTGTGGACGGCCTGCAAAGAAAAAAAGATAAAGCTTGGCAAAGATATCCACTTTGATAAGGAGGAAAATATTCACTATGGAAACAATCCAGAGCAGGTTATGGATCTTTATATTCCATCTACACGAACAAACAAAGAAAAGGATGTTTTTATTATAATTCATGGTGGAGGCTGGAGGGCTGGAGATAAATCGCAGCTTACCTTTTTCACACTCTCTATGATGCAGAAATTTCCTGATCATATTTTTGTCAATATGAATTACAGACTGACATCAGAAACTCATTATGGCTTACCCAATCAGATAAATGATATTAAATATGTTTCCGCCTTCCTAGAAAAAAAGCTTGGGTACAGTCCCAAGCTGATATTATTGGGAAACAGTGCCGGAGCCCATTTATCCATGCTGTATGCTTATAAATTGGATACAGATAAAAAAGTAAAAGCTGTAATTAATATTGTTGGTCCTGCAGACCTTTCAGATCGGGGTTTTAAAAACTATCAGGAATATTCCTTTGTGGAAAGAAGACTTGTAGATCCTCGTGTAGTGGATTCTGAAACTTCCAGAATAGATTTCGCAAGCCCTGTGAAATGGATCAATGAAAACTCTCCTCCTACTTTATCTTACTATGGAAATTCGGATCGTGTTATCCCGTCTTCACAAGAGAAAATCTTAGATTCTGTTTTAAATAAAAAACATATCTTCCGTGAGTCTTATTCATTCAATGGCGGACATCTGGACTGGGATAAACACCCAAATGATCAATTTCTTATCAATAAAATAGAAACATTTCTCAAGAAAACAGACAAAAAATAACACGTCCTGATTTTTCAAAACGTGTCATTTTTTATATTTTACTTTAATCTATTCTGATTTTACAACAGTCGTTCTTTCAGAAACGCCATTCGCATTAAAAGCTTCAATCTGGAAATAGTATGCATCTGTTCTGTCTGCCCCTGTAAAGAAATACTCATTCTTTCCGTAGACCATAATACTTCCATACAATTTATCGGGAGTCTTTCCAAAATAGATTACATAACCATCCGCTTCAGGGTTTTGCTGCCATTTCATCCAGATACTTCTTCTTTCACCATATTTCTTTGGATCAGCTCTCAGAGGAACAAACCCTTCCACTTTAGCAGGCTGTTTCCCTGCTCCTTTTCCAAACACTCTGAAGCCGCTTAATGCAAATTTTCCTGTTGGCATCTTCAGATTTTCCATTTTAAGGAAACGGGCTTTTGCAGGTTGTTCAAGTTCTACATAATCGTGAGGAACATCTTTAGTGTTTTTGCTTTTATCCACAATCACACTCCATTTTTTCCCGTCATTGGAACCATAGATTTTGTACTGATGCATTTTCCCAAAGGTTTTCCCCATAAACTCGGCATCCTGATCTGCATAATTGATCTGAATGGCATTGATGGTAGAAACTTCTCCCAGATCTGTCTGAAACCATTCTCCGGAATTTCCGGTTTTGGCACTCCAGTACGTTTTGATATCTTCATCTACAGCATAGTTGGGCTGATACCCTCCCAAAGTAGATGAAACCTGAACCGGTTTATTATAATTCAACAGCATCCATCCGGCAAAAAGACCTTTCGTAAAATCTTTGCCCTGTGCATATTGCGGAAGGTAAGTAGGATAATCGCCATATGCCGTATTACAGTACATCACATCATCTTTATCAAAGCCGGCCGGCCATATTCCCAGCCTTCTTTCAAAATTATTTTTAGTAGAAATAAAAATTGTGGAAACGTGCCACCAGTTCTTGTAATTGTCCTCAAACGTAGCTCCATGGCCTGCTCCTCTGGCAAAACCTCCCGGTTTATAAGAGAATGGATTATGTTGTTGATACTCGAACCCTTCCAAAGGACTTTTGCTCACATACACTCCATCCGAGTATCCACTGAATTCTGTTGCCGGAGCGCCATACTGCATATAATATTTTCCGTTGTGTTTTGTCATCCATGCCCCTTCTACAAAAGGCTGAAGAAAAACGTTGTCATTGTATTCTCCGAAGCGTTCCCAGCCGTGATCTTCAGGTTTTAGTTTAATAATGGGCTTAACGAAACCTTCAGACTGAAGATTTTTTACTTTCATCTCTGTTCCCAGCAATGGCCATTCATTACTTGAACCCCAGTACAGATAGAGTTTATTTTTATCTTCATCATAATGGAACGCCGGATCCCAAGCTCCCACTTTTAAAGTATCCACTGCAATTTTCCAATCATCCTTGGTGGGGTTTGTACTTTTCCAGATCGGAAAATCCTGTTCCCAGGTAGAACCATATACATATAGAGTGTCTTTCATCGCCCATACCGCAGGAGCATTAAGATCATGGATGTATTTATTATCTCTTAAAAACTTTCTTTTCACAAACTTCCAGTCCAGCATATCATCACTATACCAGTATCCTTCCTGGTTGGTAGAAAAAAGAAACAGTTTATTTTTAAAATTAACAATTACCGGATCTGCTGTAGCACGATGTTTCCCTTGTTTTGAAAAGACTTCAAACGGAGTATACCCATAATCAATATTGATGGGATTGCAGAATGTTTTCTGCTGAGCACCTACAATCATTCCTAGAAAAATTGCCAGTGACAGAAAATATTGTCTCATTTTTAGATTTTAAAGATTAAGACAAAGTTAGGCAACTTTTTTGGGTTTTCTCCAAATAAAGCCATCCAGAAGATAATGGGTAAGCTGCGGAACAACTAACAACGGAACAAGGAACTGTAATAATTTTTCTGAAATAATCACATTCAAGGAAAAATGTTCATTCCATACCAGAGTTTCCCACAAAAATTCTTCCATGAAAGCAAAGCTTAAAAGAACTCCTATAAACAAAAAGATTCCTGAAAAAGATTTAAAAATCTGCATCCTGTTCAGCTGATGATTTTCTTTTTGTTGTATTTCCCGGATGTAGATCAATGCGATATAGGGAATTCCGTGAGAAATCACATTCAGAAAAGTAAACAAAAGATCATTGTTAAAATAGACAATCCCAAAATACCAGGAAAGAAAAGTTCCGGTGATCAGTGCTGTTTTCGGAACGTTAATATTCTTTGTTTTAAAAGCTTCAATTACAGTTTTAATAATCCAGATGATCAGAATGGCAAAATAGGTTATTGTAATGAACGGAATATAATCCGGAAGATTTTGAAGCCAGTCAAATTCGTTATCGACAAACCACGTAAAGGCACGAGGAGTTTTAAACCAGTATAACATCGGATAAATGGTAGCAGAATAAACAGCCACCTCATCTATTCTTTTGCTCCAGTTATTCGGTTCAAAGCGGGCGTAAATTCTCATAAAACCATATTGCTGGCGTATAAAATGAAAAACGGCTACCAATGCCAGTACCGACCAGAATGTAAGACTTCCAAATTGAAAAAGGATAATCCCTAAAATCCAGCTTACCGCAGGAATTCCGAGATAAAGCCATTTATTTTTCTGTATTTCTCCCTTTACGAAATACGTTTTGAACAGCGTAGAATATACGTGAGCTACATCCACAAAAACGATCAGAAAAAGCCATGTGTAAAAGGAATAATGATTTTCCAGCCCCTGAATCTGTTTCTGAAAAAGAAAAATAACAAGCAATACAAGGAAAGGTGGTGATAGAATAAACCACCAGTCTGTTTTTACGTTATGTATCCACGGCTGTTTCATTGTATCATTGTATCATTTGTCCTGCAGTCCGGATTCCCTGATAAAAGGCTTCTTCAAAAATGGATATTCCGGAAAGATCAGAGTGGGAAAAGAAAATTTTCCCTTCTATGGACCCTTTCGCTTTTTGAGTTTCTTCACCAAAAATCTGATTGGGAACCGGAGCAATCATTGCATGTCCTATTTTATGAAACTGGATTTCCAGAATGAAATCTTCTATCAATGGATGGGCTTTCTTCAAATCATCCAAAACTAAAGTTTTAAGTTCAGATTCTTTCATGGCATACAGCTTTTTCCTCGCTTTTTTGCAATCTGCAGTTGAAAAACTCTTATAGTGGGTAATTACTTTTTCACCTATAATCTGGTTCAGATTCTGATGCTGGTCAAAAATATACCCCAATCCGGAAGTCCCGTAGATCACATTATCCCAGGCCAGCTCTTCATCTCCTCCAAATTCATTCTTTAACGTAATCGTTGTTAAAAGCCACGGCACATAATGGAATGATGATGCTCTTTTTTGATTAAAAATTCTTTCATTCACAAATTGCGGGGTTGCAAACAGTACTTTATCTGCAATGATCTTTTTAGTTTTCTTTTGAGCATTATCAAAACTCAATACTTCAACTCTATCATTGATTTTCACATCAAAAACTAAGTTTTCTGGCATGTGTTTTCCCTCTGTATATTTTGAAAAATGGTTTGCCAGTCTTGCATTTCCTTCCGGCCATGTGAATACCTGATCTTTATATTTCGTGCTCCAGTTGTTTTTTCTTCCGGCAAAGTAATGGATACCTGCCCATGCTGAAACATAGTCAATTCCCAATCCGAAATCGTCTCTGCAGGAATAATCCAACAGCCAGAGAAGTTCCTCTGAATGATAGTTATTTTCTTTGAGCCAATCTTTGAATATTACTTTTTCAAGTTTTACCACCTCATCATCTCTACTGGAATCATGTACGGGAATGGCGAACCAATATCTTCCTTCAGTGTCTTTCTTTACACGAAGCTCATCCATCAGCTTAAAAAAACGGGTAAGCTCTTGTTGTGTTGTTTTTGAAATACCTCTCTGAGGCACAATATCATTCTGCCATGAGTTTTTATAGAAAAGTCTTTCCTGCTGTGGAAAAGTCATTTGGTATTCATCAAGAATGGGTTCCCCGTTTTGTTCTGTTCCCAGACAGATTTTACATTCTTTCAGGAAATCTATTATTTCTACGTTTTCCTTATTAGGTAAAGGTAAATAATGGGCACCTAAAGGAAATTTTGAAAATAAATTCTGTCCGTTGGAAGAATTTCCTCCCAGATGGTTTTCCATTTCAAGGAGAAGATAATCCTGTTCATTATTCTGGTTAAAAAATCTACATGCAGAAAGTCCGGAAATCCCACCACCCACTATAAGATATTTTGTGTGGATAACTTCTGAAAACTGTGGAAAATCTTTTGCCCATAACTTGTGACCAAGAACATGGTTTGTCCCGGTAATTTTCAACAGCAAAACTTTTACTTTCTTTCCGCAATACTGCAAAAAGGGAAGCATAAGGCTACCTAAAAATATAGTTGTAAGAAAATCCTTTCTACTGTACTTTCCCCCACTCTTCATCGAAATAACGGACTAATATCTGGTTGTCCAGACGGTTAACTTCTACATCTTTCACTTTCATATCTTTATTAAAATAAGACATCTGTGAAAAGTTATAATCATAGTATTTTAAGCCGGGAAGCTTTCTGTAAACTCTGTTGTTGACGGGCTCAAATGAAGCCATCGAAAATCCCCATTCTCCAAAAGACGGAACATAGGTATGATACGCTGCTGTGAAAGGAAAAATCTGATTGATTGTTTTCTCAATACACCAGAAAGATTTCGGAGCAAAATATGGAGATGTGGTCTGAACCACAATTTTCGTATCAAGCGTTGTCAGCTTCTCCAGTTCTTTATAAAACTGCAGGGAATAGAGTTTTCCTAAGCTATAATTGGACGGATCAGGAAAGTCTATGATGATAACGTCAAATTTCTTTTTACTGTCTTTTACCCATATGTAAGCGTCTTTATTGATGATTTCTACTTTTGGATTGGAAAAAGAATTCTGGTTCAGCCTGCGCATGGTTTCATTGGTCTTGAAAAACTGAGTCATTTCACCATCAAGATCCACCAGGGTTACTTTTTTAACGTCTTTGTATTTCAATACTTCTCTGGCTGCGAAGCCGTCACCTCCTCCCAAAATCAGGACATTATCAATGTTTTTTGCCATCGACATAGCAGGATGTACTAAAGCTTCATGGTAACGGTATTCATCCGTTGAAGAAAACTGTAAGTTATTATTTAAATATAAACGGAATTCGTGCGTATTCCTCGTTAAAACGATTCTTTGATAAGGTGAACTTTTAGTATAAACCACATTTTCGCCATATAGTTTTTCTTCAGAATAAGACAGAATCGTATCTGAAAAAAAGAAAAGTCCCAGCAAGAATGCAAATGCCGCGATAGATTTTACTTTGAGGGAAAGGGGTTTTGATAATTCCTTTGTAAGATAATAGCACAGGAATATCGCAATAGAGATATTGATCAATCCAAAAAACAAAGGTGTCTTTACAATTCCTAATTTCGGAATCAAAACCAATGGAAAAAGAATCGATGCCAATAAAGCTCCGATATAATCGAACGCAAAGACGTTTGAAACTAAATCTTTAAACTGAACTCTGTCTTTCAAAATGTTCATCAAAAGCGGAATTTCTACTCCGACGAGACATCCCGTGAAAAAGACGAAAAGATATAAAACGCTTTCAAAGTGTGCGAGTGTATTAAATAAAATAAACAGCACTACAGAGCTGATTCCCCCTACGATTCCCACCAGGATTTCGATCTCAATGAATTTATCAATAAGATTTCCTTTGATGAATTTCGCAAGATAGGAACCTACTCCCATTGAAAAGAGATACACTCCGATAATGAAAGAAAACTGCTTTACAGAGTCTCCTAAAAGATAGCTCGCCAGAGCTCCTGCCACCAGCTCATAAATCAATCCACATGTAGCAATGACGAATACTGAAAACAATAAAAGCAGCTCAAGAGGAATCCTCTTCTTATCCATGAATTGCCGCGCTTATAATCATTGAAATTCCGATGATAAATGCTCCGAAAACAATAGCCAGTGCTATATTTTTATTCTGAGCGATCTCATGCCATGTTTTTTCCGGGGTAAGCTTTTCAATAACGAAATAGCACACCAGCAGAATAGCGATTCCTAAAAATGAGTAAAGAACCGAGTTTAGTATGGGTAAGAAATTGATGTTGTCCATAGTTTTTATATTTTTATTTGTGATAGTATCTGTAAAATCCCACTCTGGAATGACTTCTTGTAGTTCCGTCGCGGTATGTTTCTGTTTTGGCACAGTCGCAGACCTCATTTCCCTGATAGGTAAGGTATACAAACCAGGTCATGAAAAACCCTCCGATCAAGCAGAGTATCCAGTTTTGTCTTATGTAATTGGTAATATTAGTTATCATTTGCAGGATAAGGGGTGTTTGAACTATTCTTCCATTTATTCACATTAAAGAAATGTTTTCCTATCCACATGGCGACAAAGATTGCAATCATTATGAATAAAATGAATCCGAAGTTCCAGAATGAAACAGGAAGCCAGGTCGCTTTGAGCTGTATATAGGTATTGTTTGAAATAGGATCTGTAGTGAGTCTTAACCCTTCTGTATTGATAAGAGAATCTATTTTTGAAGTTCCAAAGGAAGCTTTCACCAGTTTACCTAATTCTGTTGTATCTTTTTCTAAAGTCTTTCCGTCTATGAAAGTGATAGGTTGCCCTTTATAGATATCGGTTACCTCTACTGTTCCTGATTTATCCCTGGAGATTAATATCCTTGAATCCGGTGACTGAAGACCGGAAAATACAGGTAATAAAGATCCTTCCTTTTCTGCTGAAATAAGAAAGTGATATTGTCCCGAGCTTACTCCACAAAGGTTAAATTCTTCAGACTGACTTCCTTCTGACCAACTTTCTCCATCTTCGTACCCATGATATTGTTCGATATCTTTTGAGGTATAGACAATTTCATTAGTCTTTTCATTCACAAGACTCAACTGAACATTAGCCCAGGAATTATCAACACCTGAAAATGCATTCACTTTTAATGGTGCAGAACCTCCTGAAAGGGTAAAACTTTTGCTGACCATTTCTTTGTCTTTTACATCAGCAAAATTGATGGTCTCCGCAAAAACAGTTTCGTTAGTTCGTGAGATATACACGTAGAGCTGAAGCAGACATATCATTAATGCGCCCACGCAAAAAATGTTCACCGCCTGTTTCATATCAAAATAATAAGGCTGGACAATTCCGACTCCTGTATAATACGGCATGTGAGCTATTTTAAAAGCTCTTTTAACATCATGTTTTGAAATGTGAACTCCATAAAAATACTGGCTTTTCTTAGCGGTCTTTTCCTGAGAGATCATACGGGTTCCGTTGACATATTCTTTGTAGGTCGCAACGCTGAAATCAATGTGTTCGTCAAAAAAGCCGGCAGCAGCATAAATAGTGCATGGAGTATTTTCGTACCAGCGATATGTTCGCCCGGCATAGGTAGGTAATTTAGAATCTTTGCCTTTAAAATCATCAGGATGCATAGAGATCAGGAAAACCCAATGTCCATCACTCTCACTCAGGAAAGCATCATTTCCTTTGCTGTCTTTTAAAGAATACTCCCGCCAGAAAATACTGTTTCCGTATTTTTTGACAGTAATTGCAACGACTGTATACTCTACTCCATCAATATTTCCTTTCTGTCCTACATCCAAGACAACATTTTCTGTAGGTACTTTCAAATGTTTAATCTTTTTATTTCCTGCTACATCAATGAGGTGAGAGCAGGTTTTACAAACATATTCCTCGATAGGAAAATTAAGATCTAATGTATTTTCTGATTCGCATGCTGGGCAGACATAGTGCATTTTATCTGTAAATTTTGTGTTTCTGAATGGTATTAGCTTTAAAATACTGAACTACTTCATCTGCAATCTGCTCTACTTTTTTGGTATTGTCCTGCGTATAATTACAAAGGAAAACATCAAAAGTAAGCTGTTTAAATTCCGGCCACGTGTGGATACAAAGGTGAGACTCTTTCAGGATTACTGCAGAAGTAAAACTCTCATTTTCAAAAATATGATTGGTTACTCCTACAATTTCTACATCTTTAGTTTTCAGAATATCTTCTGTAAACGTCAGAAAACCTTTGCTGTCTAATAACAAATCTTCTGACTCTGTTTCCAAAGTCAGAAGAATATGTAAACCTTTACTTGATAATGGGTTCAATTAATTTTTTTGGTAAATATATTATTTTTTTGGAAGAAAAACCTCAGCAAGCATACATCTTGCGCTTCCTCCACCATTTACTTCAATAGTATTCAGGTCTGAATAGATAATTTCGCAGTATTTTTCAATAGCGGCTACCTGTTCTGAAGATAAAGACTGATAGGCTGTCTGGCTCATCACCAGGAACTTCTCGCCTTCTTTGTTTTGAACCTGAAGCATATTTCCTGCAAACTGCTGCATCTGCTCTTCAGAAATTTCGATGATTTCTTTTCCTGAGCCTTTAATCGTTTCCACTACTTTTTCTCTTTCCAGTTCATCATCGATACAGTCAAGGCAGATTACCACAAATCGGTCTGCTACACACATCATTACATTGGTATGATAGATAGGAAGTCTTTCTGTTCCTACCGTCTGGAAAGAATGGAAAACAACGGGAGCAAATCCGTATTTGGTACAGAATTCTCTGAACAGTTTTTCATCCAGTCTCAAAGAAACAGAACCATATGCAATTTTATTATCATGATCGAAAATCATGCTTCCTGTTCCTTCCAGGAAATGTCCCTGAGTTTCAGAAAAAGACCAGTCATCCACCTCAACTACTTCAAATCCCTGCTCCTGGATACTTTCAATAATATCTTCTCTTCTTTCCACTCTTCTGTTGGAGGCGAACATCGGATATAAAACCACCTTCCCATCTTTATGGAAGCTTACCCAGTTGTTTGGGAATATAGAATCTGGAGTATGGGGATCTAATGTATCTTTTATGGTGATCACATTGATTCCTTTTTCTCTTAGTTTTCCAACAAAGGTGTTGAACTCAGCCAACGCTTTTGACTGGATATCAGAACCGGTCTGCTCAACCTGGAAATAATTATTTTTTGCTGTCTCAGCGTTGTAACCGAATGCAATCGGTTCTATCATTAATACGGTATCTGTTGTCTGCATTTTTTATAAGTTTGAGGGTATTAGCGTATAAGAGTTTGAGAGTCTGAACAGCGTTTTACAAATTATTATCTTCTTTATTCACCGAAGAAAATGAACACCACTTTTCTGACTGGCTCATCATTTTAACTAACATCCCTATTATTTGGTTATACTTGTTGTGCAAATTATTATATTGCTCTTCATTCATATAATGGCAGGCAAAGGCAAACTGAAGCCATGTTTGGGTTTCTCTCGCTTCTCCCTCCGAATCTGTAAGCTTAGCGATGAAGGATTTTTCATATTTTCTTTTCCCCCAAGCCTCACTAATATTTGACGTTACAGATCTTGATGATCTTCTTATCTGATCTGTAAGTGAGTAAAGTTCTTCTTTTGGAAAGGATTTTGAGAGTTCATAAATCAACTGTGCTGTTTCAAATGATTGTTGATAAACTTTTAAGTCCTGATGAAATTTAATTGTCGACATACCCAAATATTTTTTTAAATTTAAACAAATATTCAAACCCACCAACACTCTAACGCTCAGACTCTAAAACTCCTCCACTCTTAAACACTAAAACTCTCCCACTCCATTATTCTCTCACAAGCGGCATTGTAGAGCATCTCAATAAACCTCCCATTTTGGAAATTTCTCTGTAAGGAATTTCTTCAACGGTCATTCCCCACTCGTTTCTTAAATGGTCATTCATTCTTGTGAATGCTTTGTCTGAAACTACTACATCAGGAGAAATAGAGAAAATATTCGGAAACATTTCAAACATTTCTTCATCATTGATGTGGAAGCAGTTTTCTTCTCCAAAAATATCGATGATTAAACGGTAATCACTTTCGTCTACGAAGCCGTTTTTATAAATGATACATTTGTCTTCTCCCACAGGATTAAATGTACAATCCAGATGCAGAATCCCTTCAAACGGAACTTTATCGTTTTTCTTCAATTCCAGATCGATAATTCTTTTCTTAGGAAAATATTCTTTTAAGATTTCTATGGCATACTCGTTGGTTCTTGCCGTTTTATAGTTTCTGTAATCTTCGCTGAAGCAGGTTCCGATGAAAATAAAGTCATTCCATACAATTACATCTCCGCCTTCAATATGCGCGGTTTCGGGAAGATTAATAATTTTTCTCCATGCTACTTTTTCAAAAACACTTTTGTAGGCTTCCTGTTCGTCTGCTCTGTCTGCAATCACATTGGAAATGATCATCTTGTCATCAATGACAAAGGCTACATCTCTTGAAAAAACCTGATTGTAGTCTTTGATGATACTAGGACGCAGAACTTCAACATCATACTTTTTTAAAACCGCTTCAAAAGCGTTCATTTCATTGATAATATCCTCTTCTTTAGGATAAATGTTGTGTTCGATTGAGTAATATGACTTTGCGTCATAACTTTCCTCTAGTGTGGGAACTGGTCCCAATGAATTAGGCTGGCCTAAAACTACTGACTTCAGCCTGCCCGTTTCGTTTTTAATATTTAGTCTCATAAAGATTTATGCAATACTACAAATATAAGTAAAGGTCTCTACCTGTAAAACTTTTGGATTATTTTATGTATTAAATTTGATTTCTAAAATCAACACCCTTCAACAAAATTTCCTTGTCAGTTCAGCCAACTGCAGTGAATAGTCCCAAAAACATCTACAACTTACTATTTTCCATCTACATAAGAACAAAAAAACAGATAATTATATTATTTAATTTCCTATATTAGTGATATAATTTTCGCGAAATTATAGATCATAAAACTTAACTATTAACACCAAAAATCAAAGTCATGAACAAAAACAATCCGGTGCTGAAAAACGCACAAAAATTAGGAAGAGATCAACAAAAATCTGTAATGGGAGGCGCTCCGATTTCCACTGGCAGAAGATGCTGCGAATGGGATGATGCAGGAAACTGTTATATCTGGACATGTGACAGATGCCAATGTCCATAATAAAAAAACGAAAACCTGCTTTTGAAAGCAGGTTTTCTTCTCCTATTGTATAGACTTTTTCACCTGATGTTAAATCAAAAAAGCTAATATCAGGTATTGTTTCTCTCACTTTGTGACAAGTTTTCAAGCCTTCTCAATATCAATATCCGTAAGCGTTCTTCATGATCATCACCCCATTTCCCTAATGTGGCAATTACCGGAATCAACGTCTGTCCGAATTCCGTAAGCCTGTATTCTACTTTTGGCGGCACAACAGGATAAATTTTCTTAGTGACAAGATCATGTTCTTCAAGTTCTTTTAACTGAACATTCAATACTCTGCGGGAAGCATCAGGAATTTTCCGTTGTAATTCACTTGGCCTTTGAAATCCTTCATTGATAAACCACAGCAAACGAATCTTCCATTTGCCATAGAGCACTTCAGCAATCAGATCAAGACCGCAATTCAGATTGGGTAAGATTTTTCTTTCGTACATAAAACAAATGTAACACAATGAGATGAGATCTCAATAGGGGATTAATTTATCCCTATGTGATTCGTAAGACCGTACTTGTAAGAGCCGGTCATACTCCTGAAATTTGTACAAAAAAGAAATCATGACAGAATCATTTCATTTCAACAACGAATTATCAGGTAAAATTGCTTTGGTGACCGGAGGAACAAAAGGAACCGGAAAAGCTATTGCCGAAAGATTACTTACTGCTGGTGCTACTGTAATTATCACTGCACGAAATCAGCCTGAAGAGATGAATAATCAATTTCATTTTATTTCAGGAGATCTCAGCCTGGCAAAAGGTACTGAAAAGCTGGTAAGAGAAGTACTGTCTACTTTTGGCAAGCTTGATATTTTAATTAATACATTGGGTGGTTCAGAGACGCCTGGTGGCGGCTTCTCTGTTTTGAGTGATGAAGACTGGGAAAATACAATTCAGACCAATTTATTGGCACCCGTTCGTTTAGACAGAGGGTTTCTGCCGCAAATGCTGGAACGAAAAACGGGAGTGATTATTCATATTGCCTCCATTCAGGGAAGGCTGCCTTTATTTGATTCTACATTACCGTATGCTGCTGCCAAAGCCGGACTGATCAACTATAGTAAAGGTTTATCAAAAGAAGTTTCTCCAAAGGGAGTTCGTGTTCTTACTGTTTCTCCAGGTTGGATCATGACCTCATCTGCCATCCGAATGATGGAACGTATTGCTGAAAGTTCAGAAACGTCAATAGAAGAGGCTACTCAAAGTGTCATGGATGCGTTGGGTGGAATTCCCATTGGTAAACCCGCCCAGCCAGAAGATATTGCAGAGTTTGTTGGGTTTTTAGTTTCTCCACGGGCACAATATCTAACCGGAACCGAATATGTAATAGATGGCGGCACTATTCCAACTGTTTAATCATTTAAAAATAACAGTATGAACTTACCTAACATTTTACAGGAATTCTTGAAGGCACAGGAACTTTTTGACAGTATTTCTTTCTCTAACTGTTTTTCTGAACAGGCATCCGTATTTGATGAAGGAAAAATATACACGGGAAAAGAAGAAATAAGACAATGGAATGAAAAATCCAATAGTGAATACAAAACCTTGTTTGAGGTAAAAGATTTTTCGGTGAATGATAATACAACTGTTTTAAGAATTAATATTTCAGGTTCTTTTGATGGAAGTCCGGTAATGCTGAATTTTCATTTCCGAACGAAGAATGATCTTATTACGGCTTTAGCTATTACTGAATAAGTTGTAAAAATAAAGAATCCCAAAGCTTGCTTTGGGATTCTTTTATATTGTAAGCAAATATTATCTGCTTGCGATGTCGATGTAGTTTCTTTCCTGAGCACCTTGGTACACCTGTCTTGGTCTTCCAATCGGGTCTCCTTTCAGTCTCATTTCTTTCCACTGAGAAATCCATCCTGGAAGTCTTCCTAACGCAAACATTACAGTAAACATTTCTGTAGGAATTCCTAATGCTCTGTAGATGATACCTGAGTAGAAGTCTACGTTTGGATATAGTTTTCTTTCTACGAAGTACTCGTCTTCAAGGGCAACTCTTTCTAACTGCATTGCAATGTCAAGAGCTTTATCCTGAATACCTAATGCAGTAAGGATATCGTCAGCAGCTTTCTTGATGATTTTCGCTCTTGGGTCGAAGTTTTTGTAAACTCTGTGTCCGAATCCCATTAGACGGAAATTATCAGCCTTATCTTTAGCTTTAGCAACATATTTAGATACATCACCACCATCTTTTTCGATTAGTTCAAGCATTTCGATTACCGCCTGGTTAGCACCACCGTGAAGTGGGCCCCAAAGTGCAGATACCCCAGCAGAGATAGAAGCAAAAAGACCTGTGTGAGCAGAACCCACCATTCTTACTGTAGAAGTAGAACAGTTTTGTTCGTGGTCTGCGTGAAGGATTAATAATTTATCTAAAGCATTTACTACTACCGGATCGATTTCGAAATCAGCGTTTGGTAATCTGAATGCCATTTTGTAGAAGTTCTCTACGTAGTTCAGGTTGTTATCACCGTGGTTTAATGGTAAGCCCTGAGTTTTTCTGTAAGTCCAGGCACAAAGATGAGAGAATTTAGCGATCATCAGCTCAGCTGCGTGATCCATTTCTTCTTTAGAGTTTACGTTCACTGCTTTCGGGTTGAAAGCTGTCAATGCAGAAGTTAAAGAAGATAAAACTCCCATAGGGTGAGCAGAACGAGGAAAAACATCAATGATCTTTTTCATTTCGTCTGCGATGAAGTTATATTTTTTAATATTGTTGTCGAATGAAGTAAACTGATCCTGAGTAGGTAATTCTCCATGTAATAAAAGATACATTACTTCAGTGAAGTTAGATTTCTCAGCAATCTGCTCGATTGGATAACCTCTGTAGAATAATTCTCCTTTATCTCCGTCTAAGTAAGTGATGTCGCTAATAGTAGCTCCTGTATTTTTGTAACCTAAATCCAGAGTGATTAAACCTGTCTGGTCTCTTAATTTTGAAATATCAATCCCTCTGTCTCCGATAGTACTATCCACGATTGGATATTCATATGAATTACCGTCGTAATTCAATATTACTTTGTTGTCTGACATTATTTATTTATTTTTTTTAAATATACCACTTTCCATAAAATACGGCAAACTAAAAATTTCGCTTGCCGTTATTTATAAATTCGATTAATTATCTTTTGATTTTAAAAGCTTCCAACCCTGGGAAAATTGCAGTTTCACCTAAAGCTTCTTCAATTCTCAATAGCTGGTTGTATTTTGCCATTCTATCTGATCTTGACGCTGAACCTGTTTTGATCTGTCCACAGTTCATTGCTACCGCCAAATCAGCAATTGTAGAATCTTCAGTTTCTCCTGATCTGTGAGACATTACTGAAGTGAATTTATTATTCTGAGCCATTTGTACAGCAGCCATTGTTTCAGAAAGAGAACCGATCTGATTTACTTTTACAAGGATTGAGTTGGCAATACCTTCTTTTACTCCTCTTGATAATCTGTCTACGTTTGTTACGAATAAATCGTCACCTACCAACTGTACTCTGTCACCAATTTTATCTGTAAGCATTTTCCATCCTTCCCAGTCATCTTCCTGCATACCATCTTCGATAGAGATAATCGGATATTTAGCAGCCAATTCTGCAAGGTAAGAAACCTGCTCTTCTCTTGATCTGTGAGCGCCTTTGTCTCCTTCGAATTTTCTGTAATCGTATGTTCCGTCTTTGTAGAATTCTGAAGCGGCACAGTCTAATGCCAACATGATGTCGTCACCAGGCTTGTATCCAGCTTTTTCGATCGCCTGAAGTAATGTATCCAAAGCATCTTCTGTTCCGTTGAAAGTAGGAGCAAAACCTCCTTCGTCTCCTACTGCTGTAGAAAGACCTCTTCCTTTAAGGATCGATTTTAGGTTGTGGAAAATTTCAGTTCCTTTTCTCAAAGCGTGAGAGAAAGAATCTGCTTTTACCGGCATAATCATAAATTCCTGGAATGCGATAGGAGCATCTGAGTGAGAACCACCGTTAATTACATTCATCATTGGAACCGGAAGTGTATTGGCATTCACTCCACCAACATATTTATAAAGAGGCATTCCCAATTCAGCAGCAGCAGCTCTGGCTACCGCTAGAGAAACACCAAGAATAGCATTAGCACCAAGATTTCCTTTGTTAGGCGTTCCGTCAAGATCAATCATAATCTGATCGATATAGTTTTGTTCAAAAACCGGTTGTCCAACTAAATTCTCTGCAATTACTTCTTTTACATTTTCAACAGCTTTCAGAACTCCTTTCCCCTGATATTCTGAACCACCGTCACGTAATTCTACCGCTTCGTGTTCTCCTGTAGATGCTCCTGAAGGTACAGCTGCACGGCCCATTGCCCCGCTTTCTGTAAATACATCTACTTCAATGGTAGGATTTCCTCTGGAATCTAAAATCTGTCTTGCTTCTATGTAAGAAATTGCACTCATTTTTTATTTTTTTTAGTTTAGACAAATTTAATCAAAATTTAACTTTCAGGGGCATTTCACGGGATTTTTTTGAGATAAATCCGAGTTAAATTTTAGTTAATTTATATTATGATAATTCTACAAATTCTTTGTGAAGAACCAGGTTTTTAAAATGGTAAAACAATCTTACGAAAAAACTCCAGACACTATAAAATGCTGGAGCTTTAGAATTGTTTATATTATTGTATAATTACTGTATCTTACGTTTTGTACCGATACCGCTTAAAAAAGAAAGACCTGCAATAACATTACCTTTTTTAATGAAGCTATTGTCAAAATCTTTGCCCAGAGATAGTGTCAGGTGCTGGTTAGGAAATATTGCATAATCCAAATTCAAAACGCATTTCCATGTAGGTTTCAAATCGGAGCCTGAGATAAAACTTCTGTAAAGCCCCTCAAAACTGCCTGTAAATTTTGAATCTTTTGGTGAATACTCATATTTCACGCCCGCATCAAATGTTGAGAAGTTACCTTGTGGTTTAAAATCATCTACAGTCATCCAATCATTTTTAGGATTATACATGTAGCGTAAAAGGAAAAGAGGCGTTCCTGCTTTTTCAGTTGCATATCCTAAAACAGTCCATAAACCTGCATTGTAAACTCTTGAATTATCAAATTGCTTTTCTTTAAACTGAATACTTGTTCCGCCTGCGAAGTCCCAAAGGAAACCAGTACGGGTTATTTTTAAAGTTGTTTTACCTAACTCTTCCGTACTTTGAATGAGATATTTATCTTTTTTAGGAAATTCTTCCTTAAGTACTTTAAGTCTTGCGTTTACCCTGTCATCTGCTTCTTTGTATTGTGGGGTATTCATCTGTAAGCTCTTTCTTAACTGAACTGCTTTTTGATATTCGTCGTCAGCAGCAAGAAATTCACCAAAATTTTGATTAATATATTCCCCACGCTCATCTAATTTTGTTTGAATAATTTTAAAATCTGCTTTCGTTTTATCATCAGGCTTCCCTCTAAAAAGTGAAAATTTTATTCCTATTGATGTATACACTGCATTAGAAGGCAAATCTGAAGATTTAGACTCATCAACATTTCTTGCAGCAAATGAAAAAACAAAGGTTTGAGGTAAAGTATATTTAATATCATCATTCAACATTTGTTCAATCGTCTTATTTTTTGTTTTATTTGGAAAGATCCAATAAGGAGCAACCTCTATCGAGTATCCTCCATTATTTATAAAATTAATAGGAAAGTTTCTAATTCCAATCATTAAATCGGAAACATCTGTAGGCTTACTTATCTCTGTGGTTGCAATATTCAGGATATTTGATGCAGGAGATGCAGGCCCTCTTAAAATATCAGTATTTACTTTCTCTTGCCCCAATAACCAGCTTGAGAGCATTACCAATATTACTATATAAAATGTTTTCATGATCTCAGTTTAATTAAAATGGATAATTACAATAAAATCAACAAGTCCATTATTGTCTGTTTGGGAAGATAAATGGTAAACCCTATCCTGAATTACCACAGTAAATATACAAGAGACATTTGCTTTTCCCTTACAAGAACAATTAATAACTATCATCGTTCCTTTTAAATCTTTAACAACACCAACACTTGTAGGCGTTGTTTTAAGAATGAAACGATTTGTTCCTATTTTAGCATAAACTTTTCCTGGAACAATTTCTCCTGTAAGAGCAGCGCTTAAATAAATTAAATCTTCCGGTTCACCATTACTTCTATATTCAACATCCATTCCGCTACTTTTAACAGTAACAACATCTAATTTCTCCCTCAATAATTCTTTTGCATCAATTCTTGATTTCAGTTCTTTTTTAGCTTTCATGACATTTCGTTTTTTAAGTTTTTTATTATTTTCTCGGTGTAGGCGATAAAAGTCCGGCTAAGGCACCTATTGCACCCGAAGAAATAGTTGCAAAAATAGTAACCAACTGATTATCTTTAGCGGCACCATCATTCCAGTAAGCAATGAGAATAAGTCCTGCTATAATGGTAATGACTGCCAACCCGAGCATAAGTACAATAATTCTGTAGATCCAATAGTCTGTGTCTTTCGGGTTTTTTATTTCTACATTTTTAATAGCCTCTATCGGATTGGTTTTGAACTTCTCCTGAAGATCAGTGTTGTTTTTTAAAGCAGCTTCCAAATCTCCAATACTGTCGTTAATAAGAGTTTTCATGGCTTTTAATTTTATCTATCAAATTTCCCTCTAAAAAACGGACCAGTCAATTACACAAAAGGGTAATTTATTTATAGGACTATTTTAAACACAATACAGGTTCCAGGGTTTTCGGATATGATAGAACATTCACCAGATAGTTCATTCATTCTTCGTTTCATATTTCTAAGGCCATTACCTTCTTTCTGTCCATCGGGAATTCCGTTTCCGTTATCGGAAATTTTCATAAAGAAGTTATTTTCATCCTGCCAAAATGAAAGTTTTACAGTATTTGCCTGACTGTGTTTGTACACGTTATTGACCGCTTCTTTTAAGCAGAGAAAAAGATTGCGTCTCATTTCTGTGGAAATAGGTGTTTCTGCTATAATATCTTCACATTCTGAATACATCATTATTTTTGTTTTCTTCAAAAAGTTTCCGTTATAAAGGATGGCATAATCGATAAAGCTTCCTAAGGTGTCATTTCCTGAATTCAGACTCCATAGCATTTCTCTCATGGAGATATTCATTTCTTCAGAGGTTTTCAGAAGCTCATTGATATCGCTTTGCAGATCATCATTCTCAGCCTTCTGTTTCAGAAATTCTGCCTGAAGTTTCAATGCAGAAATTCCTGCTCCCAGATCATCATGCATATCGTGTGAGATACGTTCCCGCTCCTGCTCCAGCACTTTTTGTTTTTCGAGTTCTTTCTGGAGAAGCTGGTTTTGGTGTTCGGATTCTTTGAGTTGTTGCTGTTGAATAAAAAAAAGCTGTCTTTTATTATACAGAACAACTATTAAAACAATAAAGATGACAAAGGTTATTAACAAAATAACCGCAATAATATAGGCCAATCTTATTGTATCCGGAAGTTGCTTCATATCGTGTTTTTATTTTCAAATTTTCTTAAAGCAATATAAAACATTCCATACATAATGATATTAACACAATACTGCATAACTTTTAAAATTTGTAAAAGTCCAGGGTCATTATCTTGAAGAAAAAACATTGGGATAGATCTAAAAATAAAGAAAATGCTCCAAAAAAGTAACCCACAGGAAACCCAAAAATATGGGTCATTTAGAATTTTTATTTCATCAAAGTTTTTTAATCTGATATAAAACCACACCAGTACATTAATTATAAAATAAAAGCAAACCAAAATTCCTAATATATTTTCATAGTTATCACTATAAAACTTTACAAACAGAATTATAAATACAAGTATAGCCATCAGAACGTAGAGGAAAAATACTTTAAGCTTTTGAGGGAAGACTTTAGCATAGTATATATTAAAAAATATAATCAGAAAAATGCTGTAATAATTAAACAGATAAGCAAAGTCAAATTCTTTATTAAATATTTTATAATGTCCGTATAGCTCCAGACAAAGTGAAAGGAATAAGAAAACAGCAAAATAGTTTTGGCTGGAAAGACCTCTCTTTCCAGCTAAAACTATGGACTTTACAGTAGCCGCTAAGAGTACTGCAATATATACTATTTGAATTAGCATTTTACGGATATAATGAACCCATATCGTAATATCCTTTTTCAGTGCTAAAAACAAGTGTCATTTGTTTTTCGTGTGTTTCAAAGTGTTTTTTATATTGATCTTCCAGAAATCTATCCCCTAGATTATTTTCAAAAATTACTTTCTTCACATCACTGATCTCGCAAAGGTTGATGATAAATGTATCAGAAACATCTTTTGACAAGGTATCTATCAAATCAACAATATGATAACTAATATACCATGTATTGTTTCGCCCTAAATAATTAGTCAATACTTTGTGTCCATTCTCAAGATAAAAATCTGTAAACACTTTTAAACTTCCATTTGAAATTTTTAGCTCACTGAGAGAAAGTTCCTGATTTACATTAATGATAAAGTAATTATTCTCATCAATAGTATTTTTACCTTGTGTTTGCAAAGAGGCCACCATATATATCATCCTGTTTTCAGAATACGGTGTAAGTCTTACTCTGTAATCCTGGGGATCTATCTGTACGAAAGTGAATGTTAAATAGGTAGCCTTAATTTCTTTCATAATTTCGCAAATATCTTTCAAAAGTGAATATTTTACGGCGTAAATACCTCCAACATTGAAATTCACATCTTGATTTTCCATAAATTCCAGAACGCCTTTTTGGGCACTACTAATAAAACTTTTTGCCAGGATCTCACTGATAGGCATCATTTCCGACCCATCAACTAACTGCTCAAGTTTATTCCCGATTGGGCCTTCTCTGTACGATAAATTGTCATCAAGTACTTCTTGATTTGTTTGATTTAAATTCTCCATGATTTCTTAGTTTTTTGATTGATTAAATTTATTGACTGCCTCCACCTTATTGTTTACGTGGAGTTTTCTGTAGATATTTCCGACGTGTTTTTTCACGGTATCAATGCTGATGAATTTCTGATCTGCAATCTCTTTGTAGAGAAGTCCCTGGGAAAGAAGTTCAAGGATTTCCTTTTCCCGCTCTGTAAGTTCATCAAAGCCTTTTATTTCCGGAAGTTTTTTCTCGAAATGGTTCAATACCCTTCTTGCAATAGAAAAACTCATAGGTGCACCGCCGTTGTATACATCGCGGATGGAAGAAAGAATTTTATCCATGCTTTCTCCTTTTACAAGATATCCCATGGCTCCTGCCTTTAAAGAATTAAAAATCTTTTCATCATCATCAAAACTAGTACACATGATAAACTGTGTATTGGGCATTTCTTTTCGTAATTTTTCTATGATTTCAATTCCCAGCATATCCTGTAATTGGATATCCATCATCACAACGTCAGGAGAAATATCGGGTAGATTTGTTATGGCATCATTACCATCAAAGAACTGAGCAATCACTTTCATATCTTTTTGATAATCGATGACCTTCTTCAACGCATTGTTGTAGTTTTTCTCGTCTTCTACTATGGCTATGGAAATGCTCATGACTTTATTTGTTTGAAGCAAATTTCAACAGAAAACAATTTGAAATCAATTACACCTTTGTGTAATATTAATGTTTGAGTTTGAAGTTGTGATTCAGTCTTTTAGTTTTTATTAAATTTAATCAATTTTTGATTCCAAAAACAATATACGACTAAATATTTCACAATAAATTAAAAATAAAAACAAATAAACAACAATAAATCATTTAAAATTAACAATTATTTCATAATCTGATTAAAAATCTACGGATCATTTCGGCGTACTGTAATATGGAATTTGATCCACTCAAAGATCTGAATCAGGTTCTTACCTTTCTAAAGCCATATTGCAGGAATGTAAAGTAGCTGCTGATGACCTGCTACAATATTCCACTATATTCCGGAATTTTTTCATTTGACAAGAAGTGCTGCCTCTCTTTAATTTCAAAATTTTCTTTTTGCTAAGCCTAGTATTCAAAGAGAAAAACAATAGAAATATGCATGAATAATCGTTAAATTTTCTCATATTGTAAGGCATGATTTTTGTAAAATTAAATTATAAAATCATATTGAATATCAAATAATATAATCATGAAAAAAAGTCTTTTAGCACTAAGTGCTTTGCTTGCATTAACTGTAGTCAGCTGTAAAAAAAGTGAAAGCGGAAATAAAATCGTTATCAAAACAGACAGTTCAGAAACTGTTGTTACAGACCATAATGGAAAAATAGATTCGGTGACACAAAGTTCTTCGACTGTAGATATCAACGGAAAGAAAATTGAGAAAACCGATTTTGTTTATAAAGCTACAGACGGAACATTAGTAAAAGTTGTATTTAAAAATGATCCGAAGGAAAGTACAGTAGCCATTACCAGCAATAAGAAAACATTTACGTTACCTAAATCGGAAACCAAAGGGGATGAAACGATTTACAAAAAAGATGATATGACGGCAAGGGTAAAAGGAGATAGTCTTCACCTTGAACAAGGGAATAATATTATTGAACTGAAAAGAACAAAGATTTAAATAAAAAAAATGTCCTTCAAAATTGAGGGACATTTTTTGGGTACTTTACCAATGCTTTTCATCATACCCTGGATAATCCAAGTATATTATGGAAATAAAAAACCATCCGAAAACGGATGGTTTATATATATATCTGAATGAATATTATTCTTCAGTTTTTTCTTCAGTAGTATCAGCTTTAGCTTCTTCTACTTTTTCTTCTACTACAGGAGCATCAGCAACTACTGCTTCAGCTTTTTTAGTAGTAGCAGTTGATCTTCTGCTTCTTCTTGTAGCTTTTTTCTCTTCAGCATTAGGGTTGTAAAGCTCGTTGAAATCTACTAGTTCGATAAGAGCAGTATCAGCAGCATCACCTGGTCTGAATCCTGTCTTGATGATTCTTGTATAACCACCGTTTCTTTCAGCGATTTTAGGAGCTACAGTTCTGAATAATTCAGCAACCGCAAATTTATTTTGAAGGTAAGAGAATACTACTCTTCTGTTGTGTGTAGTATCTTCTTTTGCTTTTGTTAATAGAGGCTCAACATATACTCTTAAAGCTTTAGCTTTAGCTACAGTAGTGTTGATTCTTTTATGCTCAATTAGAGAACAAGCCATATTAGAAAGTAAAGCACTTCTGTGAGAAGCTGTTCTTCCTAAGTGATTGAATTTTTTACCGTGTCTCATTATTAATTATTTATCAGCGTCTAACTTATATTTTGCAACGTCGAAACCGAAGTTAAGACCTTTTGAATGCACTAATTCTTCTAGTTCTGTCAAAGATTTTTTACCAAAATTTCTGAATTTCATCAAATCAGACTTACTGTAAGAAACCAGTTCTCCAAGAGTTTCTACTTCAGCTGCTTTTAGACAGTTAAGGGCTCTTACAGAAAGATCCATATCTGCTAATTTAGACTTAAGAAGTTGTCTTGTGTGAAGAGTTTCTTCATCGTACTGGATAGATGCTTTTACAGCTTCAGTTTCAAGAGTGATTCTCTCATCGGAGAATAACATGAAGTGATAAATTAATATCTTAGAAGCTTCAGTTAAAGCATTCTGAGGGCTGATAGACCCATCAGTTTCTATATCTAATACAAGTTTTTCGTAGTCTGTTTTTTGCTCTACACGATAATTTTCAATGCTGTATTGTACTTTCTTGATCGGCGTGAAAATAGAGTCAATAGCAATAGTTCCAATAGGAGCATTGTTTGACTTATTTTGTTCAGAAGGAACATACCCTCTTCCTTTTTCAATATTGAAAGTAATTTCGAAAGTTACATCACTGTTTAGGTTGCAGATCACTAAATCTGGGTTCAGAACCTCAAATCCGTTGATAGACTTTCCTAAATCACCAGCAGTAATAACCGTTTGACCTGAAACTTTAGCAACAACCTGCTCGTTAGCCTGGCCTTCTGCTGCAGCTTTTAATCTTACCTGCTTAAGGTTAAGAATAATTTCGGTAACGTCTTCGATTACTCCTGGAATAGTTGAAAATTCGTGCTCTACACCTTCTATTTTGATAGATGAAATAGCGTATCCTTCCAGAGAAGAAAGCAACACTCTTCTCAAAGCATTACCGATTGTAAGCCCGAAACCTGGTTCTAAAGGTCTGAATTCAAATTGACCTTTAAATTCATCAGAGTTAAGTAAAATTACTTTATCGGGTTTTATGAATTGTAAAATTGCCATATTATTGGGTTGAGCAAAAATTTGATTAAAAAATTATTTAGAGTAAAGTTCGACGATAAGGTTCTCCTTAATGTCCTCCGGAATCTGGATTCTTTCAGGAGCAGAAATGAAGGTACCTTCTTTCTTCTCATCGTTGAATTGTAACCACTCATAGTTTGACTTAGAAGCCAATGCATTGGTAACAACTTCAAGAGACTTAGACTTTTCTCTTACAGCGATTACATCACCAGCTTTTACCAAGTAAGAAGGGATATTAAGAATCTCTCCGTTCACAGTGATGTGTCTGTGAGAAACTAATTGTCTAGCTCCAGATCTTGTTTTAGCGAAACCTAATCTGAATACTACGTTATCCAATCTTGATTCACAAAGTTGTAATAGAACTTCCCCTGTTACCCCTTTACTTCTGTGTGCTTTGTCAAATAAGTTAGCAAACTGTCTTTCTAAAATACCGTAAGTATATTTAGCTTTTTGTTTTTCAGCTAACTGAACTGCATATTCTGATTTCTTAGCACCTCTTCTTTTGTTAGGACCGTGTTGTCCTGGCGGTTGGTTTTTTCTCTTTTCGAAGTTTTTATCATCTCCGTAGATTGCAGCACCAAACTTTCTAGCAATCTTAGTTTTAGGTCCAATATATCTTGCCATAATGGGTAAATTCTAAAAATTAAACTCTTCTTCTTTTTGGTGGTCTACATCCGTTGTGTGGCATTGGAGTCACATCAACGATTTCGCTAACTTCAATTCCTGAATTGTGAATAGATCTGATAGCAGATTCTCTACCTGCACCTGGACCTTTCACAAACACCTTTACTCTTCTTAAACCAGCTTCGTGAGCTACAGCAGAGCAATTTTCAGCTGCCATCTGAGCAGCAAATGGAGTATTCTTTTTAGAACCTCTGAAACCCATTTTACCGGCAGAAGCCCAAGAGATAACCTCTCCGTTTTTATTTGTTAAAGAAATGATGATGTTATTGAAAGAAGCCTGAATATGTGCTTCTCCAATAGCTTCAACTTTTACTTTTCTCTTCTTAACTACTTTAGTTTGTTTTGCCATAATTCCTAACGATTATTTACTAGCTTTTTTCTTGTTAGCAACAGTTTTTCTCTTTCCTTTTCTGGTTCTAGAGTTGTTTTTCGTTCTCTGGCCTCTTAAAGGTAATCCAAGTCTGTGACGTATTCCTCGTTGGCATCCTATGTCCATCAATCTCTTGATGTTCAATTGCACTTCAGATCTTAATTCTCCTTCAACTTTTACGTTTTCTAAGATATAAGTTCTGATGGCAGCCAATTCATCGTCATTCCATTCGTTGACTTTTTTGTCTTCGCTGATACCGGCAGCTTTAAGGATTTCAGAAGAAGTACTTCTTCCAACACCATAAATGTAAGTTAAACCGATAACTCCTCTTTTGTTTTTTGGTAAATCAATACCTGCAATTCTCGCCATAATTTAATTAACCTTGTCTTTGTTTAAATTTTGGGTTCTTCTTGTTGATTACGAACAGTACACCTTTTCTGCGTACGATTTTGCAATCAGCGCTTCTTTTTTTAATTGATGCTCTTACTTTCATTTTGATAGTATTTATTTTTTAACAAGAGCCAAATGGAGATCTAAAGATTCCATTTGGCGTTTGTTTAATATCTAAATGTGATTCTCCCTTTTGATAAATCATAAGGAGACATTTCTAGTTTTACCTTATCACCAGGTAAAAGTTTAATATAATGCATTCTCATTTTACCAGAAATATGAGCGATAAGAATATGCCCATTTTCTAGTTCTACACGGAACTGAGCGTTCGAAAGTGCTTCCGTTATAACGCCGTCTTGTTCAATATGTTTTTGTTTTGCCATAAATTAATATCCAGTCGTTCTTGATAATTTAGACTGCATTAAGCCATCATAATGATGGTTCAGCAGATATGTATTAATCTGTTGAACTGTATCTAAAATTACACCCACCATAATTAATAGGGACGTTCCCCCAAAAAATAGGGCAAACGCATCTGTCTGAACAAAGGTTCCATGCACAATTGCCGGAAGGATTGCAAAGATAGATAAAAATATTGCACCTGGCAAGGTAATTTTTGATAAAATATCATCTAAATAATCAGCGGTCTCTTTTCCTGGTCTTACTTTTGGTACTAAACCTCCATTTCTCTTCAAATCATCAGCCATCTGGTTTACCGGAATTGTAATCGCAGTATAGAAAAATGAGAAGATAATAATTAATAGCGCAAACAATACGTTGTACTGCCAGCTAAAAACATTCTTGAAACCTGCAAGAAAAGTATTAGACTCATCGAATTTTGTTAATAATCCTGGTACGAACATCAATGCCTGAGCAAAGATAATCGGCATTACACCAGCAGCATTTACTTTCAATGGAATCCATTGTCTTGCTCCCTGCATAAGATTTCTGTTTACACCTCCTCTTGCTTGAGCTCTGCTTACATACTGAATTGGAATTTTTCTAACAGCTACTGATAAGATTACTGCTAAAAGAACAACCAACATCCAGAATAATACTTCAATAAGGATCATGATAGATCCCATTCCTCCTTTTCCGTTCTGCACGGCCATCTCCTGTACGAATGCCTCAGGTAATCTTGAAAGGATCCCCACCATAATAAGGATAGAGATACCATTTCCGATTCCTTTATCGGTAATCTTTTCACCTAGCCACATTGCAAATACTGAACCGGCAACCAAAATAACAATACTTGGTAACCAGAACATAATTGAATTTGGCTCTACATAGTATGCAGACTGGAACTGAGCATATGGTAAGAATAATTGAGTAATAGAAGTTAAGTAAGAAGGTGCCTGTACCAGACAAACTCCAATCGTTAACCATCTTGTAATTTGGTTCAATGTATTTCTACCTGACTCTCCATCTTTCTGAAGCTTCTGAAGATAAGGAATAGCCATCCCCATCAACTGAACAATAATAGAAGCAGAAATATAAGGCATGATTCCTAACGCCATTACGGAAGCGTGGCTGAAAGCTCCCCCCGTAAACGACGAAAGCAAGCCAAGGAGACCTGCTCCTTGCTTGTTACCGCCTTGATTTTTATAATGCTCTAAGAGATCTCCCACCTCTGCAAGGTTAATCGCAGGAAGCGAGATATAAGATGCGAATCTATACACAAGGATAATACCTAAAGTAAAGAGAATTTTATCTCTAAGTTCTTTAAGACTCCAAATATTTTTAAGTGTTTGTATAAATTCTTTCATTAGTAAGTATTATAAGGTAATTGCTTTTCCACCTGCTTTAGCAATAAGCTCTTCAGCAGATTTAGTGAATTTGTCAGCAGAGATTGAAACCGCAGATTTCAATTCTCCTCTACCCATAATTTTCACTAATTCGTTTTTAGAAACTATCCCGTTTGCTACTAAAACTTCTTTCGTGATATCTCCAGTGATGGATTTGTTCTCGATTAAAGTTTGAATAGTATCAAGGTTAATTCCTCTAAACTCTTTTCTGTTTACGTTTTTGAATCCGAATTTAGGTAATCTTCTTTGTAAAGGCATCTGTCCACCTTCGAAACCGATTTTTTGAGAATAACCAGCTCTCGCTTTCTGACCTTTGTGACCTTTTGTTGAAGTACCTCCTTTTCCGCTACCTTGACCTCTACCAATTCTCTTTGAGTTGAAAGTAGATCCTGCAGCAGGTTTTATGTTATTTAAATTCATTTTAATTTCTCTTTTATAAAATTATTTTTGAACTTCAAGTAAGTGTCCTACAGCAGCGATCATTCCTAAGATGGAAGGAGTAGCTTCATGCTCTACAACTTGGTGAAGTTTTTTTAATCCTAATGCTTCAAGCGTTCTCTTTTGGGTTTTTGTTCTACCAATAGCGCTTCTTACTTGCTTTACTTTAATTGTTGCCATTGCTTTAATTATTAACCGTTAAACACTTTACTTAGAGAAATTCCTCTCATTCTAGCGATTTCTTCAGGTCTTCTGATGTCTAATAACGCTTTGAAAGTAGCTTTCACTACGTTGTGAGGGTTAGAAGATCCTTTAGATTTTGAAAGGATATCGTGAATACCAGCAGATTCCAATACCGCTCTTACCGCACCTCCGGCGATCAATCCAGTACCGTGAGAAGCAGGTCTTAAGAAGATATCTGCACCACCGTATCTTGCAGTAGTTTGGTGAGGGATAGTATGGTTCATTACAGGAACTTTCACAAGGTTTTTCTTAGCGTCTTCAACTGCTTTAGCAATTGCAGAAGCAACCTCTTTAGATTTTCCTAAACCGAAACCGATAACACCTTCTTCGTTACCTACTACAACAATAGCAGAAAATCCGAAAGCTCTACCTCCTTTTGTTACTTTTGTTACTCTGTTAACAGCTACGAGACGATCTTTTAATTCTAATCCTCCCGGTTTTACTCTTTCTATATTATCTAGTCCTAACATATTTTCCGAAATTTAATGATTAGAATTTAAGTCCACCTTCTCTTGCACCATCAGCTAGAGCTTTCACTCTACCGTGGTAAACGAATCCGTTTCTGTCAAATACAATACTTTCGATTCCTGCAGCGATAGCTTTAGCAGCGATAGCTTTACCAACAGCAGCAGAAACTTCAGTCTTAGTACCTTTAGCGTCTACACCTTTCTCTCTTGAAGAAGCTGATGCTAAAGTTTTACCATTTTTATCGTCGATTAACTGAGCGTAAATTTCCTTATTACTTTTGTATACAGATAATCTTGGCAATTCAGAAGATCCAGAGATTTTCCCTCTTACTCTTCTTTTGATTCTTATTCTTTTTTCTAATTTACTTAATGCCATAATACTTATAATTTATTAAGCAGATTTACCAGCTTTACGTCTAACAATTTCTCCTACGAATCTTACACCTTTTCCTTTGTATGGCTCAGGCTTTCTGAAAGAACGGATCTTTGCAGCTACCATTCCTAGAAGTTGGTTGTCGTGAGACGTTAAAGTAATAATTGGGTTTTTACCTTTTTCAGTCAATGTATCAACTTTTACTTCACCTGGAAGTTCTAATACGATACCGTGAGAGAATCCTAAAGCTAACTCAAGTTTTTGACCTGCGTGTGAAGCTCTATATCCTACCCCTACTAGTTCAAGTTTCTTTTCGAAACCTGCACTTACACCAACAATCATGTTGTTGATTAACGCTCTGTATAGACCGTGAAGTGCTTTGTGTTGTTTAGAATCAGATGGTCTGTTTACGTTAAGTTCACCATCTTTCTGTTCTATAGTAATTCCTGCCGTAAGCTCCTGAGAAAGTTCTCCTTTAGCTCCTTTTACAGTTACTACACCATTATTTTCAGTGATTGTAACTCCAGCTGGAATTGTTATAATTGCTTTACCAATTCTTGACATTTTCCTCTGATTAAAAATTAATAAACATAGCAGATTACTTCACCGCCTACTTTCTCTTCTCTAGCTTTCTTGTCAGTCATTACTCCTTTAGAAGTAGAGATGATAGAAATACCCAAACCGTTTAGTACTCTTGGAAGCTCAGCTGAACCTTTGTACTGTCTCAAACCTGGTCTAGAAGCTCTTTGGATAGACTTGATAGCCGGTTTGTTAGTTTGCTTATCATACTTTAAAGCGATTTTGATCACTCCTTGAACAGCGTTATCTTCAAACTTGTAGTTTAAGATATACCCTTGATCAAATAAGATCTTAGTAATCTCCTTTTTGATTTTCGATGCAGGAATTTCCACCACTTTGTGGCCTGCGCTTTGTGCGTTCCTTACTCTAGTTAGGAAATCTGAAATTGGATCTGTTACCATTTTTCTTTTATAATTATTGGTTAAAGAACAATCAGTTTTGCAAAGACTTGAAGAGTAAAATATCAGACGTCAGAAATCTTCAGTCTGATATTTTTATCTTTAGTATCTGAACAACTTAATTGTTCCGATTTTTTATCTAGTGATTATTACCAGCTAGCTTTTCTTACTCCTGGGATAAGACCGTTGTTAGCCATTTCTCTGAAAGTTACTCTGGAAATACCAAACGTTCTCATGTATCCTCTTGGTCTACCTGTTAGTTTACATCTGTTGTGTAATCTTACAGGAGAAGCATTTTTAGGCAATTTTTGAAGTCCTTCGTAATCACCAGCTTCTTTAAGAGCTTGTCTTTTAGCAGCGTATTTAGCAACTAGTGCTTCTCTTTTGCGCTCACGCGCTTTCATTGATTCTTTAGCCATTTCTTAGTTCTTTTTAAATGGTAAACCGAAGTGAGTTAATAATGCTTTAGCTTCTTTATCTGTTTTCGCAGTAGTAACGAAAGTGATGTCCATCCCTTGGATTTTTTTCACTTTGTCAATTACGATTTCAGGGAAGATAATCTGCTCAGTAATACCTAAGTTGTAGTTACCTCTACCATCGAAACCATCAGCTTTGATTCCAGAGAAATCTCTGATACGAGGCAAAGCAGAAGCAGTAAGTCTGTCTAAGAATTCATACATTCTGTCAGCTCTCAATGTTACTTTAGCACCTACCGGCATTCCTTTTCTCAATTTGAAAGCAGCTTCGTCTTTTTTAGAGATTGTACCAACAGCCTTTTGACCAGTGATATTTGTAAGCTCTTCTACAGCATAATCAATGATTTTCTTGTCTGCAGTAGCATCACCTAAACCTTGTGATACAACGATTTTCTCTAATTTAGGTACTTGCATTACTGACTTATACCCGAATTCTTCCATCATTGCAGGAACAATTGTCTCTTTATATGCTTTTTTGGGTCTTGCTATATATTCCATGTGTTATTTAAAATTATAAAGTTTCACCCGTTTTTTTGTTGATTCTTACTTTCTTATCTCCTTCGATTTTGTAACCTACTTTGATAGCTTTTCCGTCTTTACCAACTAAAGCTACGTTTGAGATATGAATAGAAGCTTCCTTCTCAGTAATTCCTCCTTGAGGATTAGAAGCTGAAGGCTTAACGTGTTTTTTAACGATGTTAAGTCCTGCAACGATTACTCTTGGGTCTCTACCTTCTTTCTTGATCACTTCAATAACTTCACCAGTCTTACCCTTGATATCTTTCTTACCAGTAGTAATGATTACGTTATCTCCTCTTTTTATTTTTAACTTTGACATTTCTTTTAAAAATTTTTAAAATTAAAGTACTTCAGGAGCTAATGAAATGATTTTCATATATTCTTTGTCTCTCAACTCACGAGCAACTGGTCCGAAAACACGCGTTCCTCTCATTTCTCCCGCTGCATTTAGTAATACACAAGCATTGTCGTCGAATTTGATGTATGAACCATCTTTTCTTCTTACTGCTTTTTTAGTTCTTACTACTACAGCTTTAGATACCTGACCTTTTTTAGCATTTCCGGATGGTGTAGAATCCTTGATCGTAACAACGATTTTATCACCAACTGAAGCATATCTTCTTCTGGTTCCTCCCAGAACTCTGATCACTAGTACTTCTTTAGCACCTGTGTTATCAGCAACTTTTAATCTTGATTCTGTTTGTAACATTATTACTTAGCTTTTTCAATGATTCTTACTAATCTCCATCTCTTGCTCTTGCTCAAAGGTCTAGTTTCTTGGATCAAAACTGTATCACCTTCTGTGCATTCGTTGTTCTCGTCGTGTGCAGTATATTTTTTCGTTTTCAAAACGAATTTACCGTACATCGGGTGCTTTACTCTTGTAGTTTCACTAACAACAATAGTTTTTTCCATTTTATTGCTGGAAACCACTCCGATTCTTTCTTTTCTTAAATTTCTATCCATTGTAAAATGAAATTATTGTTTGTTAGTTAACTCAGTGTTTAGTCTTGCGATTGTTTTTCTCAAATCTCTGATTTGAATCGGGTTTTCAATTGGGCTGATTGCATGAGCCAATTTCAATTTAGAATATTGAGCTTTTGCTTCAGTTAATTGAGCTTGAATATCACCCGCGCTTAAATTTTTAATATCAGCATTTTTCATTGTATTCAAAGATTATAGAGGTTTAACAAAATCGTTAGCAACGATGAATTTAGTAACTACTGGTAATTTTTGTGCAGCAAGTCTAAGAGCTTCTTTCGCAATTTCGTAAGGAACTCCTCCAACTTCGAACATAATTTTACCTGGTTTTACTACAGCTACCCAATATTCAACAGCACCCTTACCTTTACCCATACGTACTTCCGCTGGTTTCTTAGTAATTGGCTTATCTGGGAAGATTTTGATCCATAGTTGACCTTCTCTCTTCATATATCTTGTCGCAGCGATACGAGCCGCTTCAATCTGTCTTGCAGTGATCCAAGCTCCTTCCGTTGCTTTGATCCCAAAAGTTCCGTAAGCAAGTTGACTACCTCTCTGGGCATTCCCCTTCATCTTCATCTTGTGAACTCTACGGAATTTGGTTCTTTTTGGTTGTAACATAATTTCTAAATTTTAGATTTTAGATTTTAGATTTTAGATTTTTTTTAATTTTAAAAAAGTAACGGTAATTTAAAATTCAAAATTTCTAATCTAAAATTTTAATTATTATTGTTATTGTTGTTGTTTTTTCTAGGTCTTCTGTTGTCTCTGTCTCCTCCTCTGTTTCCTCTGTCTGACTGACCTCCTTTTTTCTGTTGTCCCACTAGTGGAGAAAGTTCTCTTTTACCGTAAACTTCACCTTTCATGATCCAAACTTTAACCCCTAGTCTACCGTAAGTAGTGTGAGCTTCTGCCCAGTGGTAATCGATATCAGCTCTGAAAGTTGACAATGGAATTCTTCCTTCTTTGAAAGATTCTGATCTTGCCATTTCAGCTCCGTTTAATCTACCAGAGATTTGAACTTTGATACCTTCAGCACCCATTCTCATAGTACTTGCCATTGCCATTTTAACAGCTCTTCTGTAAGAAATTCTGTTTTCAATTTGCTTAGAAATACTATCAGCAACTAGTACAGCATCTAATTCAGGTCTTTTGATTTCGAAAATGTTGATTTGAATATCCTTACCAGTCAATTTCTTCAACTCTTCTTTCAATTTATCAACTTCCTGACCTCCTTTACCGATAATAAGTCCCGGTCTAGCAGTAGTAATAGTTACTGTAACTAATTTTAAAGTTCTTTCAATATAAATTTTTGAAATACCACCTTTAGATAATCTAGCTTCAAGGTATCTTCTGATTTTGTAGTCTTCAGCGATTCTGTCTCCATAATCGTTTCCACCAAACCAGTTAGAATCCCATCCTCTGATGATACCTAATCTGTTACCAATTGGATTTGTCTTCTGTCCCATACCTTGATTAATTTTCTTTGTTACCTAAGATTAATGTAACGTGGTTAGATCTTTTTCTGATTCTATACCCTCTACCTTGTGGAGCTGGTCTTAGTCTCTTCAATTGTCTTGCACTATCCACAAATATTTCTTTAACGATAAGGTTTGCTTCCTCGATGTCAGCACCTTCGTTTTTCACTTGCCAGTTAGCCATAGCAGAAAGAAGTAATTTCTCTAACTTGTTAGAAGCATCCTTCTTAGAATATTTTAGGATATAAAGTGCTTTGTCTACCTGCTCTCCTCTAATGATATCAGCAACTAATCTCATTTTTCTTGGAGAAGACGGGCAATTATTTAATGAAGCTTTTACAACGTCTTTGTTAGCTTCTTTTCTTGCGATTGAACTATCTTGTTTTCTTGATCCCATGATTATCTGCTTCCTTTGTTTTTGTTACCACCATGACCTCTGAAAGATCTTGTTGGAGAAAATTCGCCTAACTTGTGACCAACCATGTTTTCTGTAACGTAAACAGGGATAAAAGATTTCCCGTTGTGTACAGCAATAGTTTGTCCTACGAAGTCCGGAGAGATCATAGATGCTCTAGACCAAGTTTTGATAACTGTCTTCTTACCAGACTCTATATTTGCCTGAACCTTCTTATCTAAAGTATGATGAATGAACGGTCCTTTTTTAAGTGATCTTGCCATAATTATTTTCTTTTAGATACGATGTAACGGTTAGACACTTTGTTTTTCTTTCTAGTTTTGTAACCTTTAGCCGGTTTACCGTTTCTAGATCTTGGGTGACCTCCTGAAGAACGTCCTTCACCACCACCCATTGGGTGATCTACTGGGTTCATTACAACCGCTCTTGTTCTTGGTCTTCTACCTAACCATCTGCTTCTACCAGCCTTACCTGATACAGTTAATTGGTGATCTGAGTTGGAAACAGAACCAATCATTGCCATACATTCAGTAAGGATCATTCTTGATTCTCCTGAAGGTAACTTGATGATTGCATATTTACCATCTCTGGAAGTTAATTGAGCTGAAGAACCAGCACTTCTTGCTAAAATTGCACCTTGTCCAGGCTTCATTTCAACACAAGAGATTACAGTACCCAATGGAATATTTTTCAATTTCATTGCGTTACCTACGTTTGGTTCAACGCTTTCTCCTGATACTACTTTCTGATCAACTTTGATACCGTTTGGAGCGATGATATATCTCTTCTCTCCGTCTGCGTACTCTAATAAAGCGATAAATGCAGTTCTGTTTGGATCGTATTCTACAGATTTTACAGTTGCTTCAACGTTTGCTTTGTTTCTTTTGAAGTCAATAATTCTGTATTTCTTTTTGTGTCCACCTCCGGTGTAACGCATGGTCATTTTACCTGTTTGGTTACGTCCACCTGACTTTTTAATACCAACTGTTAGAGATTTCTCTGGTTTGTTGGTAGTAATTTCCTCAAAATTGTTTACAATTCTGAATCTCTGTCCCGGGGTGATAGGTTTTAATTTTCTAACAGACATTACTATTATTTATAATTAATAATTAATTTACAGCAAAAATATCGATAACCTCACCTTCAGCAAGTTTGATTACCGCTTTTTTCAATTTATTTGTCTTTCCTACTTGAAGACCTTTTTTAGTGTATTTTGAAGAAACCTTCGGAGCATAAATCATTGTGTTAACGTCTGCTACTTTTACACCGTAAGCTGCTTCAACAGCTTTTTTGATCTCGATTTTATTCGCCTTAGGATTCACTAAGAAAGAATAAGAACCTCTTAAATCTGTAAGGTAATTAGCCTTTTCTGAAATAACTGGTTTAATAATAACTGACATGATTTATTTCTTTAAATTTTCCTGGAATTTTTCAACTGCACCTTCGAAGAAAATGATCTCACCAGCGTTTACTAAATCGTAAGAACTGATCTCGTTGAAGTTCATTACTTTAGTTTTAGGTAAGTTTCTTGAAGATAAATACACATTCTTATTAGCTTCAGGAAGAACGAATAAAGATTTTTTACCGTTAAGTTCCAATGCATTTAATACATTGATGAAATCTTTAGTCTTAGGAGCGTCAAAGCTCACATCTTCTAAAACTTTAATGCTGTTGTCTCTCATTTTCTGAGATAAAACAGATTTCTTAGCTAACCTCTTAAGAGCTTTGTTCAATTTGAATCTGTAGTCTCTTGGTTTTGGTCCGAATACTCTACCTCCACCTCTGAATACTGGAGATTTGATATCACCGTATCTAGCAGATCCTGATCCTTTTTGCTTCTTAAGCTTTTTAGTAGAAGCAGTAATTTCGCTTCTTTCTTTTGCTTTATGAGTACCTTGTCTTTGAGCAGCAAGATACTGCTTAACTTCTAAGTAAACCGCGTGCTGATTTGGCTCAATTCCGAATACTGTTTCGTCTAGAGTTACTTTTCTTCCGGTCTCTTTTCCTGATGTATTTAATACTACTAGTTCCATTTTCTGATAATTACATAAGAATTTTTAGCTCCCGGAACAGCACCTTTTACTACTAAAAGATTTTGTTCTTGATCAACTTTTAACACTTGAAGGTTTTGAACAGTTACCTGCTTACCTCCCATTCTTCCAGCCATTCTCATCCCTTTGAATACTCTTGAAGGGTCTGAACCAGCACCGATAGAACCTGGAGCTCTAAGTCTGTTGTGCTGACCATGAGTTGCCTGCATTACACCTCCAAATCCGTGTCTCTTAACAACACCCTGGAAGCCTTTACCTTTTGAAGTTCCTGTTACGTCAACATATTCACCTTCAGCGAATAGATCAACTTTTACTTCTTCTCCTACTTTTACTTCATCAACGAATTCTCTGTAGAATTCTACTAATTTAGCTTTAGGAGCAGAACCAGCCTTTTTAAAATGACCAGCTAACGCTTTACCAACGTTCTTCTCACTCTTGTCATCGAAACCTAACTGAACAGCTTTATAACCGTCTTTTTCTAAGGTTCTGACCTGTAAAACCGAGCATGGACCAGCTTGAATAACTGTACAAGGAATGTTTTTTCCTTCTTCGTTAAACAAAGACGTCATACCGATTTTTTTACCAATAATACCTGACATTGTTTATATTATAATAAAATTTATCCTTTATTTATCACCATTTTTCGGAAGTCTGAAGTAATTTCTACTTTTGATATAGGCATACTACGCCCCTAAAATGAGTGTGCAAATTTATGAATAATTTTGTAACTGACAAATATTTAGACTAAAATATTTTGATTTTTAATCATTTAGCAGTTTCAGAAAAAAAACTATCCAAAATTTTGAAAATATTCTTTGAAGTTTAAAAGAAAGTCGTTAATATATTTTTTTCCGGCATCCGATTTTCTTACCACCAGATAATGTTTTCTTTTCAAACCCTTACTTCCGATTTTTTTAAATTTCAGCTCATCAGACAGCCTGAATGAATGCAATGCCCATTTCGGCATACAGGTAATGCCCATATTGGCCTGCACCATTTCCAAAGTAACTTCTGTTAACGGAACTGCTGAAATCTTCACAGGCATCATTCCGCTGGGATTAAGGAACCGATCGTAAACAGAAACGGTTTCTAAAGGAAAAGAATGAATGATTAAATGAGCATCCCGAAAATCCTCAGCACTAAGATATTCAGTATCATTTAAAAGGTTTTCCTGATGAATTACTGCAAAAACTTCAT
This sequence comes from Chryseobacterium sp. AG363, assembly GCF_003610675.1. Classification (NCBI taxonomy): domain Bacteria; kingdom Pseudomonadati; phylum Bacteroidota; class Flavobacteriia; order Flavobacteriales; family Weeksellaceae; genus Chryseobacterium; species Chryseobacterium sp. AG363. The sequence continues at coordinate 651,907 of NZ_RAQF01000003.1, read as the reverse complement.
CCTCAAAAATCTCAATGCAGATCAATTCATTATTACCGGCAGGTTTTGAAGTGACCACTGCAATATCAATTTCATTGGATATGATTTTTTCCACAGGCTTATGAGTCGCTTCCAATACCAGATCCACTTCAATCTCCGGATATAATACTTTCATTTTCTGAATAAATAACGGCAGTCCCTGATAGAATGAGTAACATTCTGTACTGATTTTTATGGTACCCGCTGCTCCTGCTCTTATCTGTTGAATCTCATTCAGACCATTCCCGATACTATCTATTACCGTACATGCAGTTTTGTAGAGCACACTTCCCTCTTCAGTAAGCTCCCATTTGTTCCTTGCCCTGTAAAACACTTTAAACCCAAGCTGGATTTCCAGATCTTTAAGCTGATGGCTTAAGGCTGACTGTGTCAAAAAAAGTTTTTCAGAAGAACCTGCAATACTCCCTTCCTCCGCAATTGTTTTAATAAGTTTTAAAAACTTGATTTCCATAGCGCAAAGTTAATCATATAACAAAAAACACTATCTGAAAATATTTCATTTAACACTGCAGAACATTCAATTTCAATCTTAGGAAAAGAATAAACCCGATCATAGCTTTGCACTACAAACAATTTAACATTATGCAAGAACAAATTGAATTCTACCAGAAAAAATTAATGTATGAAATGGATCCTTTAGATTTATATGATGGATTTCAGAACAGCACAGATTACATTGCAGTAGATACCAGAAGACCAAATGGCTATAGCAAAGAACACATCCCATCTGCAATTAATCTGCCCCATCGGGAAATGACAGAAGAAAGCACCCGGCACCTTGATAAGTCAAAAATATATGTCTGCTACTGCGACGGGATAGGCTGTAATGCTTCCACAAAAGGAGCTTTAAAAATGACCCAATTAGGATTTAAGGTGATGGAATTAATAGGAGGAATGGAATGGTGGAAATTTGATGGCTATGCCACAGAAGGAACAGATCCTACCAATGGTTCCGCTTTTGCATGCGACTGCTAATTCAGCAACATAAAGATATGAAAATAAGATTCGCCGAAGAAAAAGACATAAGTTCCATTATTGAATTGTGTAAAGCCCATGCGTACTATGAAAGAAACTTTTTTAAGGAAGAAAACAAAAAGGAACAGCTCGCTAAACACCTCCTTGATCCGGATTCCCATATAAAATGTCTGGTTGCAGAATCTGATACTGAAATAACAGGATATGCAACATTTTTCAAACAGTTCTCCACCTGGGATGTAGGTTACTATATGTATATTGACTGCTTATTCCTAAAAGAGAATGCAAGGGGAAACGGAACAGGAAAACAAATAATGGAATTAATAAAAATCCACTCAAAAGAAGAAGGCTGCTCGATGATTCAATGGCAAACCCCGGATTTTAATACAAGAGCCATTAAGTTCTACACTGTACTTGGAGCGGAAAGAAAAAACAAAAAGAGATTTTTCTGGAAAGTATAAGTCAAATGATTTCTATTTTAAAATAGAGACCGCCTGAAGTCAGACGGTCTCTATTTTTAACTATTTAATTAAGCTGAATACAGCCTATTTTACAATAACCGTAACCCCTCTCTCTTCCAACGCAGACCGGTCTTCTTCACCGATACCATTATCTGTGATCAGATAATCCACTTCGTCCAATGAGGCAATTTTACCAAACCCCTTCTTATTCAGTTTGGACGAATCTGCCAAAACGACTGTCTTATCCGCACACTCAATCATTACCTGATTAAGATGTGCCTCCGCCGCATTGGAGGTACTGATTCCAAATTCAAGATCAATACCGTCTACCCCCAGAAAAAGTTTATTACAGGAAAACTGTTTGAGAATTCCTTCCGAAATGGATCCTACGATTGAAGTTGAACTTTTCCTCACCTCCCCTCCCAGTTGGATCACATTAATATTAGGATTGTTACAAAGCTCAATAGCCACCCTTAGTGAGGACGTTAAAACAGTAAGCGAATTGAAATTCACAAGCATTCTGGCAAGATAATGCATGGTTGTCCCGGATGCCAATATAATACAGTCGTTTTCGTGAATCAATGATAATGCAGCTTTGGCAATAACCTGCTTCGCTTCCACATTGATATTTTCTTTTTCACCCACATTTTTTTCATAAGCATATCTTACCTGCTTACTTGCTCCTCCATGATTTCTGAAAAGAAGCCCCAGGCTTTCGAGATAATTCAGATCCTTTCGGATCGTAACTGAAGAAACATTGAGCTTTTCACACAGATCCTGAACAAGTACATGCCCTTTCTCATCCAGCTCTTTAAGTATTTCATCCTGCCTTGGTAATACCTTTTCCATTTTATTCGTTTCATCAAAATTACCGATTTTTTCCGATATTTTAAAATTTCATTTATTTTCTTTTTGCTTTCATTTTTAATTTATATATTTGAAAACGAAACATAAACGAAACATTTATGAAACGAAACGAAGAACTCAGTAAGTTAACCAATGTAAAAGAATGGGACTTTATTGTCATAGGAGGAGGAGCCAGTGGTTTAGGTTCAGCATTAGATGCGGTAAGCAGGGGATTCAAAACTTTATTGCTTGAATCTCATGACTTCGCAAAAGCAACATCCAGCAGAAGTACCAAATTGGTACACGGCGGAGTTAGATATCTCGCTCAGGGAGATGTCGGATTGGTAAAAGAAGCATTAAAAGAAAGAGGACTCTTAGCAAAGAACGCAGCACATATTGTAAAAAATCAGTCTTTCATTATTCCGAACTACACATGGTGGGGAGGAATCTACTATAAGATAGGTTTATCTGTTTATGATTTCCTTGCGGGAAAACTAAGTTTGGGTAAAACGAAATACATCAGCAAAGCGAAAACCGTTGAAAAGCTTCCTACTATTGAACAAAATCACTTAATGAGTGGTGTTGTTTACCAGGATGGACAGTTTGACGACGCCAGACTTGCCATTAATCTTACCCAGACGATTATTGAAAAAGGAGGAAGTGCTGTTAACTATGTGAAAGTAATCAACCTTTTGAAAGATGCTTCTGATAAAGTAGTAGGCGTAGTTGCTGAAGACCAGTTTTCTAAACAGCAATATCAGATCCATGGTAAAGTAGTCATCAATGCCACTGGTGTATTTACGAATGACATTCTTAATATGAACAACCCTAAGCATGGTAAATTGGTGGTACCAAGCCAGGGAATTCACCTGGTACTGGATAAATCTTTCCTGAAAAGCGATGATGCCATCATGATTCCAAAAACATCAGACGGCAGGGTTTTATTTGTTGTGCCGTGGCACGACAGAGCCTTGGTGGGAACCACCGATACTCTTTTAAAGGATGAAAGCTTTGAGCCTCGTGCACTGGAAGAAGAAATCAGCTTTGTTTTAAATACAGCAAGACAATATCTGGCTAAAAAACCAACCCGTGAAGATGTGAAATCAGTTTTCGCAGGTCTTCGTCCGCTTGCCGCTCCTAAAGATGGAAGCAAAAGCACCAAAGAAGTTTCCCGTAGCCATAAAGTTATTACTTCAGAAACCGGATTAGTTTCTATTATCGGAGGAAAATGGACTACTTACCGTAAAATGGCAGAAGATACTGTAAACGAAGCCATGAAAGTTCACAGATTGGGAAATAGCCCATCAAAAACAGAGCATATGTCCATCCACGGAAATGTAAAACCAGAACAGGTAGACAGAACCAATCATCTGTATGTGTACGGATCTGATATTCCGGCTATCAAAAAATTACAGGAAAGTAATCCGCGCTATGCTCAAAAAATCCATCCTGATCATCCCTTTACTGTAGCAGAAGTGGTATGGGCCGTAAGAGCTGAAATGGCAGAAACCATTGAAGATATCCTGGCAAGAAGAGTACGTCTGCTTTTCCTGGATGCCAGAGCAGCGATAGACAGCGCTCATAACGTAGCAAGAATCATTGCTGAAGAAAAAGGATATTCTGAAGAATGGGCGCAGCAGCAGGAAAATGAATTCATTGAACTGGCAAGAGGATATTTACTGACTCCTTATTCACCTAAAGTTATCAACCTAAATTAGCATTATATACATGAATGAAAAACTAATTCTCGCTCTAGACCAGGGAACAACTTCCTCCAGAGCGATTCTCTTCAATCACAGTGGAGAAATAGAATATGTATCTCAAAAAGATTTCAGACAAATATTTCCTACTCCGGGTTGGGTAGAACACGATCCAAACGAAATCTGGTCTTCACAGATCTCTGTAGCAGCCGAAGTTATTGCAAAAGCCGGAATCTCCGGATTGGAAGTTGCCGCTATCGGGATTACCAACCAACGTGAAACTACCATTGTTTGGGATAAGGAAACCGGCGAACCTATCTACAATGCTATTGTATGGCAGGACCGAAGAACTTCAAAATACTGCGACGAACTGAAAGATCAGGGACATGCAGAAACCATCAAGGAAAAAACAGGATTGGTTCTGGACGCTTACTTTTCAGCGACCAAGCTGAAATGGATTCTTGATAATATAGAAGGAGCAAGACAGAAAGCCGAAGAGGGAAAATTATGTTTCGGAACTGTTGATACATGGCTTGTATGGAAACTGACTCGTGGAAAAATGTTTATCACAGATGTTTCCAATGCCAGCAGAACAATGCTTCTTAATATTCATACTTTAGAATGGGATAATGATTTATTAGAATTATTTGACATTCCTAAAAACATTCTCCCTGAAGTCAAGCAAAGCAGTGAAATATATGGAGAAACAGCAACTACCCTTTTCTCTACCAAAATTCCAATCGCGGGTATTGCCGGCGATCAGCAGGCTGCCTTATTCGGACAGATGTGTACCACTCCGGGAATGGTGAAAAATACTTACGGAACAGGATGTTTCTTATTAATGAACACAGGAACGGAAGCTGTTTCTTCTAAGAACAATCTTCTCACTACTGTGGCGTGGAAGATCAATGGAGAAGTAAATTATGCACTGGAAGGAAGTGTATTCGTAGGAGGCGCTGCTATTCAATGGCTAAGAGATGGTCTTAAGCTTATACGTTCTTCTGAAGAAGTAAACAAACTGGCAGCTTCTGTACCAGATAATGGTGGTGTTTACTTCGTACCTGCACTGACAGGTCTTGGCGCGCCTTACTGGGATCAGTATGCCCGCGGAACCATTGTAGGAATTACCAGAGGAACTACCGATGCACACATTGCAAGAGCAACATTGGAGGGGATTGCATTTCAGGTATATGAAATTGTAAAAGCAATGGAAGCAGATTCAGGAAGAGCAAGTCTTGAATTAAGAGTAGACGGTGGTGCTTCTGCAAGTGATCTTCTGATGCAGATCCAGTCTGACTTATTTGGATTTAAAATAACAAGACCAAAGACATTGGAAACTACCGCTCTTGGAGCAGCCTACCTTGCAGGACTTGCAGTAGGATACTGGAAAAGTATTGACGAAATCCAGGAGCAATGGATTGTAGACAAAGACTTCCACCCTCAATTAAACAGAGAACAAGTGGATAAAATGACCCACTTCTGGAAGAAAGCGGTAAAAAGCGCTCAAAGCTGGATAGAAGATTAATTCACCCATCAAAAAAAACTTATATGACCCCATTTATTGCAGAAGTTATCGGAACGATGCTTCTTATATTGTTAGGCAACGGTGTTGTAGCCAATGTTGTCTTAAAAGATACGAAAGGAAATAATTCCGGATGGATTGTTATTACTACCGCATGGGCACTGGCCGTATTTGTGGGAGTAACCGTTGCAGGGCCAATAAGTGGGGCCCATCTGAATCCGGCTGTAACCATTGGTCTTGCGACAGCAGGAAAGTTTTCGTGGGACCTGGTTCCCTCTTATATTGCAGCCCAAATGATTGGAGGAATGCTGGGTGCATTTTTAGTGTGGCTGTTTCATAAAGATCATTTTGCCATTACAGAAGATGAAGGAGCAAAACTGGCATGTTTCAGTACAGGCCCGGCTATCAGAAAAACATCTTCCAACCTTATCAGTGAGATCATCGGAACGTTTGTACTGGTATTCTGTGTCTTCTACTTTGCAGATCCAAGTATTTCTTTACAGGCAGACCCAACAGCTAAAGTAGGATTAGGTTCTATTGGAGCCATTCCCGTTACGTTTGTAGTGTGGGCAATTGGTTTATCTCTTGGAGGAACTACAGGCTATGCCATTAACCCGGCAAGAGATCTTGCCCCAAGAATTATGCATGCCATTTTGCCTGTAAAAGGCAGCAGTGACTGGAGCTATGCGTGGATTCCTGTAGTAGGTCCGATTACCGGAGCTATTATCGCAGCAATATTATATGGATTTTTAAAATAAAACACATGATGAGAAAAATCTTAAAAGGGATCTTCTTTCTTGTTTTAGGAACAGGAAAACTACTTTCACAGGAAAGTGCTGAAGCCAAGGAATCCAAAGAAGGAAGACTTGATTTTACAGCCAACATTCAGAATAATCATTTATGGAGAGGTCTTATCATTACTGATAAACCTGTTGTAATGGGAAATCTGTCGTATGCCCTGGATGCAGAGAAAAAATGGAAGGTAGGAATCTGGGGAGCATCTGCACTGGCGGATGACAAAGACAACACTCATTATAAAGAGATCAATTATTATATTCAATATTCTGACGGACGTTTTTATATCGGGCTATGGGATCTTTACAACTCCCGAAACATCAATACTGCAGTGGCTGCTGATGATATCTTCAGCTATTCACAAAGAAGAACTGCTCATATTATTGATTTAAGGACCAACTATACTTTCGGACCATCATTCCCAATCAATATTGAGGCTGATATCATGCTGTATGGAGGTGCCAATGCAGGAGAAGTAATTCTGGAAGCTGATGGAAGTTACAAAAAGAACAGATATTCTACTTATGTACAGGCAAGTTATCCTGTTATTAAGGGACAGAAAGTCAATCTGGATGCATTTGTAGGAGCCGGGTTTGCCCTCAACGACAAAACCTTTTTGTATGGCAATGGCAAAAACAGCTTTGACATTGTAAACGTAGGCCTAAAGGCCGGAAAGGTTGTTAAGATTACCGATTATTACAGCCTTCAGGTATCCATGATGGCGATGTGGAATCCATCCAATAAGTTTGCAAGGATTCAGCTTGCGGCAACCGTTTTTTAATCTGATTTTAACTCATTATAGAAAGCCACTCCCAAAAGAAGTGGCTTTATTGTTATAAAAAACTTTCAGTGAAAGAGATTTTGTACAACACATCTTTTAAACAACCGTGTTTTTACGGTGAATGTTTTTGCTTAAAAATCTTTACTTTTGAAAAAAATATCTATGAAAAAGTTTTTCAGTATAATGATTCTGTGCATCAGTATTTTTACGTGGGCACAGCAGACAGAACTTCCTTTTATCGGATACAGAGCTTTTGATATCATGAAAGGATATAGCGGCACAGGTACTCCTCATTATTATCTGGATGTAAAAAATAATGGTGATGTATATTTTGGATATGTCCAGATCAATCAGGCTAGCGGAGAAGAAACCACGGAAGAAATCAATGCAGGGAAATATGCTCCTAATAAGGTCATGAAAGTGGTCTTTAAAAAATATGAGGAAACGTTTTTCCTGAAATTTGATAAAGATAAAATCTACCTTACCGATGAAAAGGGAAATGTTAAAAACCTTGAAGGCTGCTGCTCATCTTCTGACAGCATCAATAAAGAAACCTGTACCTGCGAAAGCGAATTTTTTAAGTAGTACAATAATATATAGAGAGAAGCCACTCCATCAGGGGTGGTTTTCTTGTTGTTGGGAGACCACCACGTAATTGTAAAAAGGTACTACTGTAATTTGCCGTGAGCAAAAACTTTATACATTTGTAACGCCTCACCTTCACATCATTGGCTTTCATTTGTTCAATCACCGGGATTTTACGGTTTATATTCTGCCAAAATATCTTTAATTTTGAAGGGTGATTTGCACCAATGAAACATTTAAAAATTTTATTTCTATTTCTTCTTTTCCTTATTGTATCATGCAGCAGGAAAGAGAATCATCCTTACACATTTTATTACTGGAAAACCAGACTGAATCTTGACAATACAGAAAAGAAAGCATTAGATAAAGCAACAGTTCCTTATTTGTACACCAGATTCTTTGATGTAGATAAGGTGAATGGGAAATTTCAACCTGTTGCAGTAATCACCAAAGCCCCAAGTTTTCAGACAAACAAACAGATTGTTCCTACGGTTTTCATTACCAACCAGACATTGCTGGGCATTTCTGCAGATGAGATCAGATTTCTGGCAGAAAGCATTTATCTTTTAATTCAGAAGAAAGCAGAAGAATATCAACTGAAAACCAACAATGAAATTCAAATTGACTGTGACTGGACCGCCGGTACACGAAATGATTATTTTAAATTTCTGAAAGAACTCAAAAGAATTTCCGGAAAAGAAATTACCTGCACCCTTCGTCTTCATCAGGTGAAAGATAAAAAGCAGACCGGAATTCCTCCCGTAGGAAAAGTATATCTGATGTGCTACTCTACTTCATCACCTCTTGAAAACTCCGATAAAAATTCTATCCTGGATGTGAATATTCTGAAAAGTTATCTTTCGAAAATAGAAGATTATCCGATCAAAAATGTTGAAGTGGCACTTCCCATTTATTCATGGGGAATTGTTACCAATCATTTAGGAAAACACAGACTTATTAATGCCTTATCGAAAAGAGATCTGGAAAACTCCAGTTTCAAAAAAATTTCAGATCACGAAATTGAAGTCATGAAAGACGGATTCTACTTCGGAAGTTATTTGAATAAAGGTTTCAAAATAAAGGCAGAAGAAATCTCCGAAGAACAGCTTAACGATGTCATTGTATTTTTACAGAAAAAAATCCCGCATTTTAATATTATTTATTATCAATTAGATAGTAAATTTGTTTCAGACCGGAAATTTTAATCTCTTAGAGATAGAGGCATACTTGCCAGAGCACTACCATCATACAATATTAAAACTAAAAAAACACTACACACCCTATGAAAAAGTATATTCTTTCACTTGCGGTCGTATCACTTTTCTATACACAATCTGACGCCTGTGCGTGGTCAGATCCTGATTATGATTACTTCAACCTTTTTACGCAAACCATCATCAAAGACAAGGCTTATCTTCCCTTCCTGCACAATTATTCAAGCAGATTTTATGGAGGATATAACTCAGCATTGATTCCTGATGACAATGTGGAAACCTGGAAGAAGTTTTTCAACAATCAGCTGAGCTATTCTGAAACTCAGAATCTGGTGTATAAGATGAGTATGAACGACCTGAATGCTTTAAAGAACGGAAATCCAACCAACCCTCTTTTACAAAAACTAGGCACCGGATTTTACCAGAAATATAAGGAAGGTATTGATTATTTGATTGAAGCCAAATATCTTGAGCCTTATATGAGCATCAATTATATAGAAAGTGAAAACTCATTCTATTACGACAGGGATGCCAACAGAAAAAATGCTACTGCTCTTGATTACCATAAAACAATTGCAGCCTTAACCTCTCTGTACAATGCAGCAAGAAATCCGGAAATCAAACAGCGTTACGGATATCAGCTGGTACGTCTGAATCATTATACAAGAAATTACGATTCTGCAGTACAGGCTTTCAAAACGTATGTAGAGCCTATCAAATTAAAAGGAACGGTGTACTTCATGTCTCTGGACCAATTGGCAGGAGCACAAAGAGGACTGGAAATGAACAGTGATGCCAACTGGAACTTCTTCCAGGTATTCATGAACAGCAAAGACCGTAAGGAATCTGCATTTGTTTCGATGAAGCTTTCCGACACGGCCTCTTTCAGCAATATCATGAAAAGAGCCAATACGAATGAAGAAAAAAATATGGCTTACTTCCTTTTAGGCTATGAAGACTTCAACAATCCTATTCCGATGATGGAAAAGATGTATGAAATCAATCCAGATTCCGAGATTCTGAAGGTAATGGCTGCCAGAAGTATCAACGAGCTTGAAAGAAGCTATCTGCCTACCTATTACTACACTTCAGAGGCTCAAAAAGCAACAACGAAGGAAAATTCAACGGATAACACCTCAAAAGGTACATCTGCAGATTCAACCAAAACTGAGGTGAAAGAAGAAAAGCTTTCTTTCTGGCAGAAAATTGTAAGGTTCTTCAAAAATCTTTTCGGTGGTTCCAAATCTGATAAAAAAGGTGACAATGCCAAGGCAGACCAAAGTGATGATGAGCTGTTCAGCAATCCGGACAGAATTCCATTCTATAACAGAACAGGGTATTATTACGATGAAAAAACACAGGACTTCCTTAACGACCTGGAAAAATTCACAAACAAAACAAAAGAAAAGTCTAAGGATGAATACTGGCAGATTGCAGATGCTTATCTTAAGTTTTTAAAGAAAGACTATAAAGAAAGTTCTGAAATTCTTAATGGCATTAAAACGGCCAATCCGGAATATCTGGAGGAAATCAAAAGGATGAAAGTTCTGAATGATATCGTTTCCCAGCCGAAAATTGATGCAGACTATGAAGACCATCTGATGAAAGATTATGCAGAATACTTTGTAGAGAAAAAGGTAGAGAAAGATACAGCCACTACAGATAATTTCGATTATTATGGTGAAGTACCTTCTACAGCAGATTTCCTTAAAGATGTCATTGCGAACCGTTATTTTCTCCAGGGAGAGGATGGAAAGTCATTCCTGATGAACAATAAACTTTCAGATCTGCAGTACAATCCGAATTCCAGTTTGGTAAAAAGCGTGGAAGAGTTTTACAGAAAGCCTGATAAAACCCAATTTGAGCAGCACATTATTGCCAAAAATATGGACAGCGTAGGTAATATTGATGCCTTCTTTAATACCATTTATGGAGACAGAGCCATGAGACTTGCCGATTTTGAAAAAGCAAAAGCGTATTATGAAAAAGCAAAAAGTTTTGCGGGTATTCCAAGACAAAATTATGAATGGACAGAAAAGAATGGGCAAACCATCACTCCAAAACAATATGCTCCTTCAGAATATAATGGATTTAAAAATATTTCAAATCTCGTATTCGGACATAATGTGTGGGAAAGTTTCGGAAGTGCTGACACTGAAAGTATGAAAGCAGAAAACTATACTGATTTCCCTTTCATCAAAACAAGAATGGACAAACTTGAGCTGGCAGATGCATTGATTCAATTGAAAAAGATCGGAAACGGTACGGGTGAAAAAGCGGCAAAAGCCAATCAGCTTATCGGAAACTTATTGTACAATACTTCTATTTTAGGATATTATCGTCAATTATTTGTTATGGATATCGACAACAGCAACGGAGGTAAATATGATTTCTGGAATACAGACAGAAAGAATCCTTACAAGTATTACTACAAAAACTTCCTTGATACTTCTTATATTGAACCTGATAATTTTGACCTGTCAATAAACTATTATCAAAAAGCACTTAAGCTTTCCAGTAATAAAGAGGAAAAAGCAAGAATCTTATTCCAGATGGCAAGTGCTGAACAGGGCAAGTATTACCAGTATGAAGCGAAAGCACCAAAAGACTTTGATTATTCTGATCCAAAATGGTCTGAAAAAGAAGATGCCAGACAAAAGGAAATGGACAACCTTAAAAACCAAAAATACAGAACCTATTTTGCTCAGTTGAAAGCTCAGTATTCTGATACTGAAACGACGAAGAACTTAATGGGAAGCTGTAGTTATTTCAACTATTTTATGAGATAGTATAAACCATAAAAAAACCTCTGAGTGATCAGAGGTTTTTATTTGATTGTTAACCGGATTATTTTTTTACAAACTTAGTGGTACTCTTTTCTTCTTTATTGGTAATAGTAATAAAGTAGATTCCTTTCACAAGAGTTCTTACATTAATTTTGCCTTCTCCTATTGTTCCTTTTGCAATCAACTGGCCTGGAGCATTAAAAATTTCATAAGAAGCACTGGAAGAGACATTCATCACATTCAATACATCTTCTACAGGGTTTGGATAGATTTTAACAGATTTCACATTTTCTCCTTCAGAAACTGCCAGTAGACTGGACACGGTAGCCTGCTTCACGGCATAGAAAACATTTCCGATTGCTGAAACTCTCAAGTGAATTGTTTTTCCGGCTAAAGATGCAGGGATGAAAACGTTTGCCGATCCGCTATTCGGAACTGATGCAGCAAGGACATTCCAGGATGCTCCCGCATCTTCTGTATAATCAATTTTTACATTAGCTACATTATATGGAGCAGCTGTTGTTCCGGAAACAGTCCATGCAATTGCAGAGTTCACATTAGGTGTCAATGATGTTGTGTTTACAGTAAATGCCGCTGCAGAACCTACTACAACAGTTTGTGTAGCATAAGCAGTCTGAGCCTGTCCTCCTGGTTTGTTATCTCTTACTGTCACGCGGAAGTTAGTCGTTCTTGCTACCGTACTTGCAGCTTCAAAATCTGTTGTATTTTTTACAGCTCCTCCCAATACGGTTGCCAGCTTAGGGAAATATCTGGTAGGACTTGTGGTAGGCGCCCAGGATCTAAAGTTTGCTCCAGATGATGTACTACCTATAGCTGAAGCGCCATTACCTGTACCTGCCGCTTTACCAATACCATCAGCTAATAAACTGGAATTGACCTGTTCCCAGCAATAAGTCATTGCATCTCCATCAGGATCCGTTGCTGATGCTGTCAAGACAAATGCTGTGGATTTAGGAATGGTATAGGTTGTATTCATTGCGGTTACAACAGGAGGATTATTGGTGATTGGTGTTTCTACATCAACAGTTACTGCAGCAAGATTAGTCTGTACCTGATCAATACTTACAGTATGGAAATAAGCATCAGAATTTTGCTGAACATCTGTATTGTTACCTGTAATTCCGGCATAGCCCATAATTGTAGATCCCGATCCTGGTTCCACACATACGCCTGTTCCTTCATTAAAACTGTAGGTATGATTGTCTCCCAATTGATGCCCTATTTCATGAGCTACATAATCTATGTCAAAAGTATCTCCCATTGGGACACTATTTGCTGGCGAGGTAAACCCACTTCCTTTATAGTTACTTGGAGAGGGGGAGTTATTACAATCTGGATCAATAGTGGTAGATATATCATTGCTTCCTATACAGCCTATACAGCCTGCATTTCCACCTCCTCCGGAAGCTCCGAACAAGTGACCTATATCAAAATTAGCATCTGTAACCCCATAAGCTCCTCCATGCAATGTATTCATCAGCTCATAATTCCATTTACACATCTGGCTGGAATCACTGTAAGGATCGGTAGCTGCGTTAGTAAATATCAGGTTAGGTGCATCAATCGCATTGACATGAAGATTAAATTCTTTTTCAAATACACCGTTTACTCTTGATAAAGTAGCATTGATCTGTGTCAGTGCGCCAGCAACACCACCAAAATAGGCAGTATACTCACCTGTAACAGACATGGCCAATCTTAAGGTATGGAAGGTTTTATTATTTGATTTTGCTGCTGCTCCAGAATTCTTAAGCTTTTCAAGATTAGCCACAGCTTCTTTATCTTCTTTGGTAGAGCAGGCAAATGCATGTCCGCTTTTATTAGTCTTTCCATGTACGGAATAATAAGACTTATCAGATGTTGCAGGTTCTATAAATTCATATTGACCCTCAGCACCAATAATCATAGACTGAAAATCATGGGGAGCAACACTGAATCTAATATATTTAGTAGGATCATCAACGCCAATTCCAACATAGGATCCCAGCTGGTATTTGTTAGCCAAAGTTTCATCCATTACCGGAAAACTACTGACTGTAAATTTCTCAATTTTGCCTTCAAGAGTTGGAATATTAATAGTGATGGGAGAACCTTCACCTATTTTAGGAGCTCTTAGCAGCTGTGTTCTTATCTGGTTAATATCAAGCTTGTAATAAACAGAATGATCACTTTTTTTTATTATTTTCTGCTGAGGCAATCCTCTGCTCCATTGGGCATTCGCGGATATTGCTAACAGGAATATCGGCAAACAAAATAATTTTACTTTCATATGTTTTTTCAATAAAAGTAAATATTTATTAAAACAAACACTAAAAACAAGATTAAAAATTAAAAACAACCACTGAAATCCATAATAACACCAATAAGAGAATTAAAAAAAACCATAATATTCAAAAATATTTAGAAAATTTTTAATTCTGTTTTTTATGTCCCTGTTTCTGTATCCATTCTTCATGTTTTCTTTTAAAGAACTCATATTTGTAATCATGGTTCCTCTGTGCTGCATCAATGGAATGAGACGTATGGATATCCGCATCTTTTTTGGCCAGCTCACCGAGTTTTTCATAGTAGACATGAAGCTGATCCAGCTCTGCTTCTGTAAGATCTTCAATATCCACAATGCGATTGCTTGCTTTTTCGTGAGCCGCAATAAGCTCATTGAGTTTAATCTGTATGGCTTTGGAGTCTTTGTTTTGAGCTTTCTGAATGAGGAATACCATCAGAAAAGTAATGATTGTAGTTCCGGTGTTGATTACCAGCTGCCAGGTTTCAGAATAATTAAAAAAAGGTCCTGTTACTGCCCATATTACTACAATAATAAAGGCTCCTATAAAAGCATATGGACTTCCTGTAAATTTTACAGCCCAGTTTGAAAATTTCTCAAAAAAGCTATGGTTCATTTTTTCCATGGTGATCATCTTATAGATTGATTAAATGTATAAAATTAACAGGAATCAGGAATCATAAATACAAACAAAAACATTAAGACAATAGTACTGTCTTAATGTTTTCTAATTAAAATTGATATGAATGTTTGAAATATATTATTTGATTTTTCCTGAAAAACGGTTTTCAAGGTTTTGTTTTCCTTCCGCTATCATACTCTTTCCGATTTGAGCAGATGAAAATGGTTTTGGATAAAATGTATTATTCCAATGATCCTTCCAGGGAGAAATGTTACCCCATGAGTATATGCTTCTGGGATTTGTGTAATGTTTTTCAATATTTTCCCTGGCTGTTTTCAGTTCTTCTTCGGATAAATGTTCTTCGGAACATGAGCTTAAACCGGCAACGGCAATTAATAATAAGAATACTGTTCTGCTAATTTTCATAATTTTTGTGTTAGAATTTATAGTTTACCTGTACAGCAAAGTTTCTTGGCTGGATCTGATCAATATATCCGCCTCTGAAATAAGAGTTATATCCTACGGAATCAAAAATATTATTGAAGAATCCTCTTAATCCTAATCCATTTTTGAAGGAATATCCTATTTGGGCATCTACCGTAGTATACTGCGGCATGAAAAAAGGTTTTTCTCCAGGCTGGGTTCCATTCACATGACCGTTTTCTGTATTGGTATATTTCTGTTTATAATCATCTACCGGTCTTTCTCCAACAAAATAAATTCCGGCTCCTACGTCAAGACCTGTAAGAATCCCCTTATCGAATTTATAATTCAACCATGCATTAGCAGAATGTTTAGGAGTATTAATAGGTGCTGAACCGTTCACAAATGAAGGACTGTCTTTATACTGTGCATCTACATAGGCCCATCCGGTCATTACCTGTAGGTTGGGAAGAATTTTACCTATCAACTCCACTTCTACACCTTGTCTTTTTAGGTTACCTGCAAGTGCATATTTCCCTGTAGGGTTTCCACCATCAAGAAGTTCATATGATAAATTATCCGTATTGATATCAAAAACGGTTACATTAAATCTCAATCTTTCATTCAGCCAGTCGGACTTAATTCCAGCCTCCCATTGTTTTGTAGTGGAAGCTCCAACAGTTCCACCGGTAAACAATACGTTATTGGAACTTCTCAACGCTGTAGTACTTGTATAGGAACCAAAGATGTTCATATTTTCAATCGGAGAAATCATAATTCCCAATGAAGGGTTCCATGCGTAGTCTTTTTCTTTATCCGAACCGATGAGTCTGCTATAACGAACTCCTAAATGAGCCTTTATATATTTGTTGAACGTAATAACATCCTGTGCCATTAATCCCATAGTAGGAGCTACCGTATTGATTGCATTAGCTGTTGATAAGTCTATATTAACTCCGGCAGGCAGGATATTGTTGATTTCATTCAGAACATTGATCTGGTCAACATCTTTTGCTTTATATGAAGTTGTAGTAACGTTAGATTCTTTCCAGTCAAAACCTACCTGGAAAGTATGTTTCATGAACCCTGTCATTACATCAGCACCAATAAAATCAAATTGAAATACCTTATTTAAATCTTCCCTGTCAGATCTTGTTAATGTTCTGTTACGGAATTCTGTCGGATTATCTCTCTTTAGAGGTGCCAGTGCTGCACCTACAATTTCGGTCTGATAGGATGAGCTCATATAAGCCGCTCTTACCTTCAATTTTTCAGTCAGTTTTCGTGTAACAGTTGTTGAAAAGTTGAATGTTTCAGTCTTTGCTTTATCTGTAGAAAAACCAAGGAATTTTCTACCTGGCATTCTGTATATTGCTTCTGTATCTCCTTTAGCAAGGTTTACAGTTCCTCTATCTGGTGTTGTATTGTTATGCATATAATCCATTTCCACTACAATCTCCGTTTTATCATCCGGACGAATGGCAATAGATGGATTTACATAAATACGTTCTGTATTAATAAATCTTCTGAAGCTGTTATTATTTTGGTAAGCAGCATTTAGTCTCACTGCAACTTTCCCCTGAGAATCTAGTACTCTCTGAAAATCGACTGTTGGTCTATAGAAATCCCAGCTTCCATATCTGAAACCTACATTAGTCTGGTTGATAAATTTGGGTACTTTAGTTACCACATTTATCACTCCACCTGCAGAGCCTAGACCATCCCCTATTCCTTGTGTAACGGCAGCAGAACCTTTAATTATCTGAATACTTTCTATTCCCTGCATATCGGTAAGCATTCCTGCAGTACGGAAATCAGAATCCATCTGGACTCCATTTTTTAAAACGGGTACTCCTCTGTATCCTCTGATAGACATACTTTCTCTGGTCCCTCCATAGCTGCCGAACTGAGTTACTCCCGGAACATTCTTTGCTACATCAGTAACCGTCAGCCCTCCAAGGTCTTCAATTACTTTATGCGAGATTACGGAAATACTCTGAATCTGGTCTCTGGTTTTTAAAGGCAATCTTGTGATTGCTTCCAAACCTTGCGGTTGCTTTTTTCTTTCACCGAATAATTCTACTTCATCAATTTCTTTCGACTTTTTGATAGAATCGTTAACTTTCTGTGCATTTACAAAAACCCCACCCAATACAAGCAGAGAAAAGGATACTACTTTATTCATCTGATAATTTTTTGCAAAATTATTGTTTTTATTAATTCTAAATAAATAAAGCAATGTGACATATGTCACCATGAAAAGCCCAGCCAATATCAGATTATTAACCTAGTTCACAGACTCTTTAAGATCCCCGAATGGATTATCTGTATTATTAAGACAAAACCCATGAAGATCTTTTATCATTATAGAAAGTACAATGCAAAAAAAGCCGATTTGATAAAATACAAACCGGCTCTTCTATTAATTGAGTTTTAAAAGTCATAGTTATAAAAAAATCCGTCCCTGAAAAGGAACGGATTGTATAATCATTGCAAAGTATGCATTTATCACACTTTAATTTCAACGTCTACACCTGAAGGAAGTTCTAATTTCATTAGAGCATCAACAGTCTTAGAAGAAGAAGAGTAGATATCCATTAGTCTCTTGTGAGCTGATAATTGGAACTGCTCTCTTGCTTTCTTGTTTACGTGCGGAGATCTCAACACTGTGAAGATTCTCTTATTCGTTGGTAATGGAATAGGACCGTTTACAACAGCACCAGTAGCCTTTACCGTTTTTACGATTTTCTCAGCAGACTTGTCTACCAAGTTGTAATCGTAAGATTTTAGTTTTATTCTGATTCTTTGTGACATTTCTTTAATTTAAAAATTAACCTTTTGCTTTAGCTATGATTTCTTCAGCAACGTTTTGTGGAGTAGCCTGGTACTTCTCTAATTCCATAGAAGAAGTAGCTCTTCCTGATGAAAGTGTTCTTAGAGTAGTTACATATCCAAACATTTCAGAAAGTGGAACAGAACCTTTGATTACAACAGCTCCATTTTTCTCTTCCTGACCACTGATAGTACCTCTTCTCTTGTTAAGGTCACCAATGATGTTACCCATATATTCTTCCGGAGTTACAACTTCCAGCTTCATAATAGGCTCCATAATTACTGGCTTAGCAGCACGTCCCGCTTCTTTAAATCCTAATTTAGCAGCCATTTCAAATGAAAGAGCATCAGAATCCACCGCGTGGAAAGATCCATCTTTAAGAGTAACTTTAATACCTTCAACTTCGAAACCAGCCAAAGGACCGTTCTTCATTGCAGCTTTAAATCCTTTTTCAATTGCAGGAACAAATTCTCTAGGAACGTTACCACCTTTGATCTCATTGATGAATTCTAAACCAACTTTACCTTCGTCTGCAGGTCCTAGTTCAAATACAATGTCAGCAAATTTACCTTTACCACCAGATTGTTTTTTGTAAACTTCTCTGTGTTGAGCAACTTTTGTTAAGTTTTCTTTGTACTCTACCTGAGGTTGTCCCTGGTTTACTTCAACCTTGAACTCTCTCTTCATACGGTCAACAATGATATCTAAGTGAAGCTCACCCATACCAGAGATGATCGTTTGTCCAGAAGCTTCGTCAGTTCTAACAGTAAACGTAGGATCTTCTTCAGCCAATTTAGCTAAAGCGTTACCCATTTTATCCTGGTCAGCTTTAGTTTTAGGCTCTACAGCGATACCAATTACCGGATCAGGGAAAACCATCGATTCAAGAACGATTGGGTTTTTCTCATCACACATCGTATCACCAGTTTTGATAGACTTGAATCCTACCGCTGCACCAATATCACCAGCTTCAATATATTCTACCGGGTTTTGCTTGTTAGCGTGCATCTGATAGATTCTTGAGATTCTTTCTTTATCTCCTGAACGAGAGTTCAAGATGTAAGAACCTGCATCAAGTCTTCCAGAGTAAGCTCTGAAGAATGCTAATCTTCCCACGAACGGGTCAGTAGCAATCTTAAATGCTAAAGCTGCGAAAGGCTCATCTACAGATGGTTTTCTTGTAATTTCAGCGTCTGTTCTCGGATCAGTACCTTTGATATCATCTTTATCCAATGGAGAAGGCAAGTATTTACATACTGCATCCAACATAAACTGTACTCCTTTATTCTTGAATGAAGAACCACAAGTCATTGGGATAATAGATAAATCGATAGTAGCAGCTCTCAATGCAGCATTGATTTCTTCTTCTGTAATTGAATCCGGATCTTCGAAGAATTTCTCCATCAAAGTTTCGTCATACTCAGAAACAGCTTCTACTAGTTTTTCTCTATATTCAAGAACTTCATCTTTCATATCTTCAGGAATTGGCACTACTTCGAAAGTAGCTCCTTGTCCTGCTTCATCCCAGATGATCGCTCTGTTTTTAATTAAGTCAACAACTCCTTTGAAATCTTCTTCAGCACCGATTGGTAAAACGATTGGAACTGCGTTAGATCCTAACATTTCTTTAACCTGGTTTACCACGTTAAGGAAGTCAGCACCTTGTCTGTCCATTTTGTTTACGAATCCCATTCTTGCAACTTTGTAGTTGTCAGCAAGTCTCCAGTTTGTTTCAGACTGAGGCTCTACTCCATCTACTGCAGAGAATAAGAATACCAATCCATCCAATACTCTTAAAGATCTGTTTACCTCTACTGTGAAGTCAACGTGTCCCGGTGTATCAATGATGTTGAAGTGGTAAGGTTTAGTTTCTGGTAAAGCTTTTCCTTGATCTGTTGGAAAGTTCCAAGAACAAGTGGTAGCTGCAGAAGTAATAGTAATACCTCTTTCTGCTTCCTGCTCCATCCAGTCCATTGTAGAAGCACCATCGTGAACCTCTCCAATTTTGTGGTTTACCCCTGTATAGAATAGAATCCTTTCTGTAGTGGTAGTCTTACCTGCATCAATGTGAGCAGCGATACCAATATTTCTTGTAAATTTAAGATCTCTTCCCATTTCAGATTAGAATTTGAAGTGTGAGAAAGCCTTGTTAGCTTCCGCCATTTTGTGAGTATCAGATTTCTTTTTGAAAGCAGCACCTTCTTCTCTTGAAGCAGCTACAACTTCGTTAGCTAATTTCAAAGCCATAGACTTATCATTTCTAGCTTTAGAATACTTGATTAACCATTTCATTGCCATAGAAATCTTTCTATCAGCTCTGATTGGCATAGGGATCTGGAAATTAGCTCCACCTACTCTTCTAGAACGTACTTCTACGTGAGGCATTACATTTGTAAGTGCATCTTTCCAGATTTCAAGTGCAGTTTTTTCGTTATCTCCTTTTTTAGTTTCTACGATATCTAATGCATCATAGAAAATTTTAAATGCGATTGACTTCTTACCGTCAAGCATTAAGTTGTTTACGAATCTCGTTACCAATTGATCATTAAATTTCGGATCTGGTAACAACGGTCTTTTTTTCGCTTTTGTCTTTCTCATTGCTTTTGTACCTTATTTAATGATTATTTTTTCTTTCCTTTTGCAGGAGCAGCAGCTGCTTGTCCTGGTTTAGGTCTCTTAGCTCCGTACTTAGATCTTCTCTGTGTTCTTCCATTTACACCAGCTGTGTCTAATGCACCTCTTACGATGTGGTAACGTACTCCCGGTAGGTCTTTCACCCTTCCGCCTCTAACCAATACTATCGAGTGCTCCTGAAGATTGTGTCCTTCGCCCGGGATATAGGCGTTAACTTCTTTACCGTTAGAAAGTCTTACCCTTGCAACTTTTCTAAGTGCAGAGTTTGGTTTCTTAGGTGTAGTTGTATATACTCTCGTACATACACCACGTCTTTGTGGACAAGAATCTAGGGCAGCCGATTTGCTCTTCTTGGCAAGCGTGGCTCTTCCTTTTCTTACTAATTGTTGAATAGTAGGCATTTAATTGCTTTTTATTTTAGGGTGCAAAAATAGTAATATTTTTTTAATCTACAAATACTTATATAAAAATTAAAATCAAATACTTACATCGAAAATAGAAGACGTTTCGATATAACATTCAAAGAAATATAATATATACGAGGAAAAGAGATAGAAAAGAATCTTTTTTCAAGTTTAAAAAATGTGTATTAAATAATTATGAATTTATAAAATTTTCATCCATAGTAGAATCATAATTCCTTACAAGATATATCCAAACTATATTTAAAAACTTTCTTATAGTTATGATCTATTAATAATCAGTGGAGTTCGGCACGATATTTCGTAAATTTGGGATATACAAATGATAAACAAATCAGTCATCATAAAAAAGCTTCATACTCTACTGAACCGAAGTGGTGATTGTATCACATTTTAAAAATAAATATATACATATGAAAAACGCAAGTATTATCGGTCTTAAAGAAGCCGATTGTAAAAACATCTCAGAAAAATTAAATGTACTATTAGCTAACTATTCAGTATTCTACCAGAACACAAGAGGTTCTCACTGGAATATTAAAGGTGATCAGTTTTTCACCCTTCACCCAAAGTTTGAGGAA
The DNA here is from genome assembly GCF_003610675.1 of Chryseobacterium sp. AG363. Taxonomy (NCBI): domain Bacteria; kingdom Pseudomonadati; phylum Bacteroidota; class Flavobacteriia; order Flavobacteriales; family Weeksellaceae; genus Chryseobacterium; species Chryseobacterium sp. AG363. The sequence continues at coordinate 630,383 of NZ_RAQF01000003.1, read as the reverse complement.
TTATACAATAGCCTGGTCTTAAAGATTGATGAGATTGCAGAAAGAATCCTTACGTTAGGAGCTACACCTGCACATAACTATTCAGATTACTTAAAGGTAGCAACCATTAAGGAAAGCAAAGAAGTAACGGACGGTACCAAAAGTGTTGAACAGATTCTAAGTTCATTCAAAGTGGTAATTGATCTGCAGAGAGAACTTTTAGATATTACAGATAAAGCGGGAGATGAAGGTACCAATTCGCAAATGAGCGACTATATCACCGAGCAGGAGAAAGAAGTTTGGATGTACAATTCCTATCTTGGAAAATAACTCCATCAAAAGCATGGAAATATTTTAAAAAAATCGCCTTACATTTAGGCGATTTTATTTTTTATTTTTATATTTGCGTTAAAATTACACATATTATGAGCGACGTCAGATTAAACTCTATCCTTGATAATGATTTCTATAAAATAACCATGCAGAATGCTGTGGTAAAGCTATTCCCGAGTTCTATCGTAAAATACGAATTTATCAACAGGGGAAAACACCACTTTCCGGAAGGGTTTGACGCTGCTTTAAGAGAAGCTGTCAATAAAATGGCTGAACTTAAACTTACAAAAGATGAAAAAAAGTTCATGGCAAGAACATGTCCTTATATAGATTTGCCCTATCTTGATTTTTTAGAAGGTTATCATTATGACCCATCTGAAGTAAAAATCCATCAGGAAGGAGGTGATCTTTCTGTCATTGTTGAAGGGCTTTGGTACAGAACGATTCTTTGGGAAGTTCCACTGCTGGCATTGATCAGTGAACTTCATTACGAGATGAACCACATGGAAAGAGATTCCAACGATGTGGTGATGAGCAAAACAATCGAAAAGGCTGACTCCTTGGGTAGACTTGGAGTAACGTTTGCAGAATTCGGAACGAGAAGAAGACACTCTTACAAGGTACAGAATCTTGTAATGGAAGCTTTAACCCAGAAAAAAGAATCTACATTTATCGGAAGTTCCAACGTTCATTTTGCCATGAAATATGGAGTAAAACCTATCGGAACGCATGCTCACGAGTGGTTTATGTTCCACGCAGCTGAATATGGATTCAAGATGGCCAATGAATTGGCGCTGGAACACTGGGTAGATGTTTACAGGGGAGATCTTGGAGTAGCTTTATCTGATACTTATACCACAGATGTATTTTTCCAGCAGTTCGACAAAAAATTTGCAAAGCTTTTCGATGGCGTTCGTCATGACAGTGGAGATGCTCTGGAATTTGCAGATAAAACCATTGCCCACTATCAAAGAAATGGGATCAATCCTATGTTTAAATATATTATTTTTTCAGATGCATTAAATCTTGAAAAAGTAGAGGAAATTACCAATTATTGCAGAGGAAAAATTGGTATCTCATTCGGAATCGGCACCAACCTTACCAATGATGTGGGATTGAAGCCCATGAATATTGTAATGAAACTTATTGGTGTACAGGCCCCCAATAAAGAATGGATTCCTACAGTAAAACTTTCCGATGAGCATGGTAAATATACCGGAGATCCAAAGATGATCGAACTGGCGAAAGAATTTTTAAGAATAAAAAATTAGTAACCTCATCAGAACAATTAGATATAAGCCTCGAAATCATCGAGGTTTTTTTGTTTCATAGTGACATTTGAAATTCAGTTTTCGGAAATCTGTGAGGATTTATTATATTTATCAAAATAAAAACAAGATGAAATCAAGAATACTACTACTTGCAGGTCTCTTTCTTTCAGCATTTTCTTTTGCTCAGGAAAAGAAAGCAGAAAAATCTAAATATAATCAGGAATTGGCCACTTCTTTAGGAGCTGACAAATATGGGATGAAACCTTATACGATTGTTATGCTGACAACAGGTACTACTAAAATTGAAGACAAAGCTAAAATGGGTGAACTTATGAAAGGGCATATGTCTAATATCGGTAAACTGGCCAATGAAGGCAAAATTGTTGTTGCCGGACCTTTTCTTGAAAAGAATAAGGAAAACTACCGCGGTATGTTTATTTTCAACACCAAATCTACGGAAGAAGCCGAGCAGTGGGTAAAAACAGATCCTGCAGTTCAGGCTGGTGTATTCAGCTATGAAATTTTCCCTTGGTATGGTTCTGCAGCGCTGCCTTTGTATCTTAAACATCATGATGAAATTGCAAAAGAAAATCCTTAATAAATAAGAAATCCCTCAGTTGAGGGATTTTTTTTTAATCGAAACAGATAAATGGTTTTCTTGGTGGATAACAGCAATAAGGGTTGCTGCAGAATGTGTACCCTGCCGGACATCCCCCATCTACAGGTGCTTCACAGGCTAATGCTGCACCTCCTAAAACAGTCTTTAACTCTTTTCTGTTTAAGCTTTTTAAATTTTTCATGATTAATTTAGTTTAATTTGATTTCCTACTCTTGAAGATTTTCGGATTCCTCTTTATTATTTCTCTTTACCTGGAAATAAATATACAATTTATTTTTTAATCCTACATTTAAATAATTATCCGCAAACATTTGAGAAATAAAAAGAGACTGTCTGGTGTGACAGTCTCTTTTTACAGTTATAATTTTAAATTAAAAAATATCGCTACCTATTGTATAACCACTAGTACCATTTATTTTTTTAACTGCATTGTTATTAAATCTATATTTATTATAAATACCAATATTTGGAATATATCTTAAAGTATTACCTTCTCTCATATAAATCTTATTGGTATAATTATCCTGTTTGAGATCATTATCAGGTGTTAAATCTGCTCCACGTTCCACTGTAGATAAATTGCTTGGGCTCACCGTAGCGATTTCACCACTGGTAATATTAAATAATCCATAAAGGGTCATAGGGCTTTGGATATATCTCAGTTTGTTTTCAAACATAAAAAAGATCTGGTTGGTCGCAGGATTTCTAACAAAATTACCATTGACAAGGTTTGCCGTATTGGTATAATCTAATTTCACCTGATTATCAATTAAATATTGATCGATATAAGCTTTCAATTGAGCTTTCTTTACTGGATCTTTAATAAATTCATAAAGAGGGATCAAACCATTGCTTCCAAATTCTACCAATACCGCATTCGTTGGTGTTGAACTGTTCTGCCAGCTGGAAATATTAATTTTAGGATTCGCCTGATCAAGGTTTAACTCTCCTACCAAACTCTTAGACGGATCTCCTCCTCTTGTTTTAAAGGATAGTTTTCTTGAAAAGTTTTTATTGGATTCTGAAGTATCTACGTCATTATCAACATTGGCATCAAAAATACTTTTTACACCTACTTTAACCCCTACTCTGGCAGCTTTTTCACGGCTTTGATTCGTTGTTTCGGATTGAAACATTACATCTAGCTTAGCACCGGTATAAATATCTACCGCAACATGGGTTCCATAATCGTTTACAATCTGTGCAGGGCTGTTGTTCTGTAGATCACTGGAAAACTCCGGAGTCAAATAATCTGATAGTAAAGCAGGGGTAGCATTAAATCTGAATCTTCTTTGTTTAATTAAAAGGTTATAGCTTCCATAAATATATTTAGCATCAAATTTATTGGTCGTCGTGTTGCTCACAGAAGAACTAAAAGTAACCGAAATGAGCTTTTTAAATAAAGAGAATCCTGCTGTTGCTCCTACTTTCGTAGATACCATTTTTGAATACGCTTCTGCATTTTCACCATATTCTTCAAGATATTCCTGAGAAAAGACATTATCAGTAATCAATCTTCCGGCCTGTTCGTTTTTGAACTTTTCAAGATCAATTACCTGATATCCTGAGGAGTTCGAATTTGCATATTCTCCTGTTGCGTTATAACCATATCCTAAGATATCATAAGCGCCATCACCAGCAAATTTAGCAAAATTTCTCCCTGAGCTTTTTTTTGAGTTTTCATTTTGGTTAGAATTTTCAAATTCTTCAGTAGAGCAAGATGTTAAAAACAGCAAAACAATACTGGTAAAAAAGAAACTTAGTTTTTTCATATTTTTATTTTAAGTGCACAAACTTAATTCTTTGCATTCAAAACCAGAATGAAATAAATCATGAATAAGGGAATTAATAAACAATTAACAATAGAAAACAACAATAATTTATATCTCTTGATATAGAAATAAGTACATCATTTAAGACACAATCTGTTTTATTTCAAATGATTACCTATGAAATAAAATGAAAAATTCAAAACATATTACTTTTATCAATGAATTAATTTAATTATTTTAGCTAATCAGCAACTCAACTCACTCTATTAATGTTGAGCGGGTTACAACAAACCAATACCATAATTAAAAATTAAACTCATGAAAAAATTAAGCATCACAAAACTTTCGAGAACAGAACTGAAAGATGTATTTGGAGGAACCCTGTATCCGGCAGAATGTCCGGGCGGATGCCATGGTGAAGGCATGATCAGATGTCCTGACGGCACTACCACTATGACCAATTTTATATGCATGGGAGGAACCTGCCAACCGGCTGCCATGTGCAAGCCACTGATTCTTGAACCTTTTCCAGATCCGATTATCATCACCGATCCGGTTATCATCACCCCATAATCAGAATGAACCATACATAAAGTGAGCTTTGCGGCTCACTTTTTTAGTATCTTTAAATAACAAAAAACTATCATGAAAACCATTGAGGAAGTTCTGAAAAAACTGGATGAAATTATTATCTGGTGTAAAGAAAACAAGAGTCCGGCAGGATATTTTGCCTGTACCTACAGAATCATGACCGCACAGGTTCTGAAAGGAATTCAGCAGAAAAAATTTGAAGATAATCCCAGAATGACATTGCTTGATATTGCGTTTGCACAAAGATTTCTTCAGGCGTGGGAAAGCTACAGTAAAAATAAAAGATGCACCAACTCATGGTACATCGCTTTTGAAGCTGCTAAAAACAGGAATCTTTTGATATTACAGCATATATTTCTTGGGATGAATGCACATATCAATCTGGATCTGGGTATTTCTGCAGCCACCATAATGCCTTACCGGAAAATAAACCCCTTGAAAAAGGATTTTGAGAACATTAATACTGTCATTGCTTCCATTAATCAGAACGTACAGGATTCTTTAAACAAAATATGTTATCCTGTGGATCTTGTGGACAAACTTTCGAATGGAAAAGATAATGCTGTCCTTGACTTTGCCATATCCAAAGCAAGAGATACTTCCTGGGCAACAGCAGTTATCGCTTCCAACACTCCAAATTTCCTAAGAGAATCTGTGATCGGTATTGTTGATTACGCAGCCGCTAAAGTTGCCACCCAAATTCTGAATCCGAAGATCCTCACTCCTGCTCTTTTAAAAGAATTAAAAAAATGTGAAAGCAGTGATGTGGTAAAAAATATTGAGATTTTAGAATCTACAAAAAACTCCTAATAAAAAGGCCGGGATCTTCCTCACGGATCCCGGCCTCATAATGAACAAAATAAAAGAAACTATATTGCTTCCTTATGCTTTTTACGGTAGGCATAATGGAAAATGATAGGTAGAATTGTAAATGACAGCAGCATACAGACGATCAATCCACCTACAATCATAATGGCTAAAGGCTTCTGAATTTCTGATCCCATTCCGTTTGACATAGCTGCCGGAAGAAGTCCCATAGAACCCATCAGGGCAATCATCACCACCGGACGGATTCTGCTTTTCACTCCCTGAGCTATGGATTCTTTGAGGGACATCCTGTTTTGTAGGTTTTCTTTCATTACCCCGATCAGAACAATACCGTCTATGGTTGCCACTCCAAAAAGGATAATGAAACCGATTCCCGCTGAAATTCCGAAGATGGTTCCCGTAAACCAAAGGGATAAGAATCCTCCGATAAATGCAAATGCGAGTGTAATGGATGAAATCAGCGTATCTTTTATATTTCCGAAATTAAAGTACAACAGCATCAGAATAAGAACTAAAGAAATCGGTACTACCATAGCCAGCTGTTTTGCGGCTCTTTCTTTACTTTCAAATTCTCCGGCCCAAGTCATTTTATGCTTTTTCGGAAGCTTCACTTCTTGATCTACTTTCGCTTTGGCTTCTTTAATGGTACTTCCCAGATCGCGTCCTTCAATATTAAATCCGACTCCGATATATCTGCTGTTTCCTTCACGGTAAATAAATGATGGTCCGGTATGATAATCAATGGTTGCAATTTCTTTCAGCGGTACTTTTTTATTGTCCTGAGTCGGGATCAAAATATTTCCCATTTTTTCAGGCGTATCTCTGTAATCTTTTTCAAACCTGAGCATTACGTCAAACATTCTCTCCTGTTCATAAAACTTGGTAGCGGCCTGCCCTCCGATGGTCATTTCGATGACGGCCTGTGCATCTGCTGTGGAGACACCATATTTTGCCATTTTGGAATCGTGAAGCTGTATTCTCAATTCCGGAAGTCCGATATTTTTGAAAACATTGACGTCCGATATTCCCGGAACTGTTCTGATCGAATTAGCTACTTTATTGGCGTAATTTTCCAGCTCAAATAAGTCATTTCCAAAAATTTTAATGACCAACGGAGCTTTTACTCCTGCTACATATTCTTCCACATTATCCTGTATCGGCTGGCTGAATCCAAAATTGATACCCGGAAATTTCTCAAGGGAGATTCTCATTTCTTCAAGAAGTTCTTCTTTGGATATTTTTTTCTTCCATTCGTCTTCAGGTTTCAGCTGAATATTAAATTCAATATTAAAGAACCCGGTGGGATCGGTTCCATCATTAGGACGACCTGTCTGGGTCATGACAAATTTTACTTCATCATACTTCATGAGAATCTCCTTCATCTCTTTAGTTAACCTTACAGATTCATCCAGATTGACACTGTTGGGAAGGGTCGCTCTTACATAAATTGCACCTTCATTCAGTTTGGGCAAAAACTCAGATCCATAATTGAAAAATCTCCATCCACACACGGCAAGCAAAGCAACGAAACCAACAATGAATCCTTTTTTGTGGCGGTCACTGAACTCGTAGATTCTGTAGATATTAACTCTGAAGAATCTTGAAATAAAGTTTTCTTTCTCTTCAATATTTTTTGTCAATAGCAGTTTACACATTGCCGGAACGTAGGTCAAACTTAAAATCAATGATCCTAATAATGCATACCCAAGAGTAAATGCTAATGGTGAGAACATTTTTCCTTCAACTTTCTGGAAAGAGAAAATCGGCATCAGGGCAACGATCAGAATCAACAGGGCAAAGAAAATATAACTTGCTACACTTCCTGCGCTTTTCTTGATGATTCCCAGTTTTGAAATTTTGTTAAATCTCCGCAGTCCAATCTTTTTCGCTTTAAGTTCAAGGGCGACAAAGACGTGTTCGACAATAACCAGTGTTCCTTCCAAAAGCAGCCCAAAGTCCAGTGCTCCCATGGAAATCAGGTTGGCCGGCAGACCCTGAATTTTCAACATAATAATAGCAAACAGGAAAGCCAGAGGAATAACTGATGCTACAATAAAGGTTGTTCTCCAGTTGTAAAGGAAAATAAACACAATAATGGAAACGAGAATAACTCCTTCAATGAGGTTTTTGGACACGGTATGAACCGTTGTATTTACAAGTTCTGTACGGTCAATGATGGGAACAATCTGAACATCACCTGGCAATTCTCCCCCATTCAGTTCTTCTATTCTGTCTTTCAGTCTTGCAATGACTTCACTTGGGTTTTCCCCTCGAAGCATGATCACAATTCCTTCTACAACATCATTGTCTTTGTTGTATCCTACCTGCCCTAATCTAGGTTTTGCAGAAACTTTTACTTCCGCTACGTGTTTCACCAAAATAGGGGTAGAACCTTTGACCTCGATCTGAATATTCTCTATATCTTCTTTTTTCTCCAAAAGACCGATCCCCCGCACTACATAAGCCTGATCACCTTTTGCCACTACATCTCCTCCTACATTGATATTACTCTTCGAAACCGCTTCATACACATCCAGGGGGGAAAGGTCGTAATTGTGTAATTCCGTAGGATTAATTTTTATTTCATAGATTTTTTCTTCTCCACCAAAGCTTACCACATCTGCCACACCAGGGACGGCAAGCAATTCTCTTTCCACTACCCAATCCTGAATAGCGGTTACTTCTTTGATCGGCAGTTTACTCTTGATAATATATCTGTAAATTTCACCGGTAGCTCCTGAAGGAGGCTCAATACTATATTCTGCTCCGGTAGGCAGCTCTACATTTCCCAGTTTATTGGAAGCATACTGCTGGGCATAAAAATCATTCACATGATCATCAAAAATAACTGTCACCACAGACAATCCGAATAAAGAAATAGAACGTACCGAAGTTTTATTCGGGATAGCATTCATTTCTTTGGAAATGGGTAAGGTGACGAATTTTTCAATTTCCTCAGCACTTCTCCCCGGCCATTGGGTAATAACTCGTACCCTTGTATTGGTAACATCCGGAAATGCTTCAATAGGTGTATGCATATAGGAATAGATTCCTCCGGCCAGCAAAAGAAAAGTTCCCAAAAGAACAATCAGTGAGTTTTTTAATGAGAAGGAAACTATATTCTGTACAAATTTTCGCATTACTTCGTGGAATTATTTAATTGGTTTTTCAGGTTCTCATAAATCAATAGTCCGTTGGAAGCAATGACGTTTTCACCTGGTTTTAAATTTCCTTCTACATAAATATACTGGCTGTTGGAAGCAATCTCTGTTACGGGTCTGATCTCCAGTTCACAGTCTTTCTTATAAACCACTACATAGCTTTGGTTATTATCAAAGATTAAAGCCTTTGCTGGAATAGCCAGTGCGCTTTTGTTTTGTGAATTAACTGGTAATACAACATCTGCAGACATTCCCGGTCTCAGTTTCATTCCATTATTATCCATGATGATTTTGGCTTTGAGTACCCTTTCGTTTTCATTGAAAACCTGGGAAATCGTATTGATCTTTCCGGAGAAACTGTCATCAGGATAGGCAAGCGTTTTTACCACTACCGGCTGATCCACATAAACATGCCTCATGTTGGTAGCATACACATTGGCCATTACCCATACTTTATCCAGATTGGAAATGGTAAACAGTTGATCTCCTCCCGCAGTAACAGGCATTCCTTTGGAAATATTCTTTGAAATCACATATCCATCTGCCGGAGCTTTTATCTGAATCGTGCTTCCTCCTGCGGAATACAGCTGCATATTTTTCTGTGTTTTAGAAATATTGGATTGCAAGATGGCTACTTCGGAACGTGCTTCCTGCAAATCCTTCTGAGAGGCAATGTCATCTTTATACATGGCTTCTACAGAAGACAACTTTCTTTTCGCAACGGCCAGCTGAGCCTGTAAAGTTTGAGTATCATCCTGCATTTCATTCACAGCTGTACTCTTTACGCTTGCCAACGTTTGTCCTTTTTTTACATAATCACCAAGTGAGAAATAGGTATCCATCACGACTCCGTCTACAAGACTTACAAAAGGAACCGTTTTATCAGAATTGCTTTCCACTTCCCCGGTAAGCGTAATACTTTCTTCTATGGGAAGCAGTTCTGCTTTGGCCAGTTTAATATCTTTTTTAAGTTCTTTACTGATGCAATAACTTTTTTCAGCTTCTTTATTTTCCTGTTTTCCGGCACAGCCTGTAAAAATGATGAGGGCAGACAAATAAGCTGCAGCGGTGTATTTAGTAATATTTTTGTTCATATCTTATAAATCTTGTCCTACAACATACTGCAGGTTTTCGTAGTAGTGGTTCAATTCTTTTTTAGTATCCAGGATGATCATTTTATTTCCGATGTAGGTATCCAGAAAATCCATATACTCAAGCATACTGATATTTCTTAGTCTGAAATTTTTCTCGTGGCTTACTAACAAACCGTCCAGAGTAGATTCGTAATTGCCATCAATCTCTTCTGAAACCTGCTGTGTTCTGATATAATTTCTGAAAACAGAGACAATTTCATTCTCAGATTTCAGTATATTTTTACGGGTCTCCAGTTTGCTTTTCTCAATCTCAAGCCTTGCTTCCTGGATATTCCCTTTATTACGGTCGAAAATGGAAAGATCCATAGAAACCCCTAATCCTATAAAGTCTTTCATGATATTTCCTCCACGGTCGTATCCTATAGAAACAGCAACGTCAGGAGTTTTCATGGCATTTTGAAGTTCCAGGTTTTTTGCAGCATGTTTCTCTTTATTTTTCGAGATCATAATATCGGGGCGGTTTTCTTTTGCCTTGTCTATCCATTGGCTCACTTCCAACTCAGAAAGTTGTTTTTCAGGCATCACAAATGAATCTGTTATCACCAGGTAAGATTGAGAAGGCAGCATCAATAAGGCTTTAAGCTCTACCTGCTGATCTTCGATTTCCTGTTTTAATGAAATCAGCTTCTTCTTGAATTCAATTTCCTGTGCTTTTAAGCGGACATATTCAGCTTTACTGATATTCCCGAGGTTTAATTGATTATTGTAGGATTTCGTTAATTTCTCAATGGAAGTAATTTGCCCTTGATAGATTTTTTGCTGTTCCTGATTGTAAAGAATTTCGGTAATGGTATTTCTGAGTGTTTTTTTAAGTTCACGTAAAACTTCCTGTAACTCATACTTCTCTCCTTCCACTTCTATTTTCTGGAGCTCAATATTTTTTCGTCTTTTACCCGCAGTCTGAATCACCTGTTCTATTTCCGCAGAAATCTGAGTATTTTTTCCCCAGTTTCCGATCAATGCCGGCTGTTCTTCTATGTCATAAGTTCTCCATAGATTGACTTCACTGATACTCAATGTAGGGTTAGGCCAGTATTTAGCCTGAACAGCTCTTGCTTCTGCTTGTGAAATTTCAAGCTTCTGAGCAATAAGGTCAAGGTTTTTAGCCAAAAAGATAGTTTCAGCTTCCTTTCTTCCAACTTTCAGGGTATCTGAAATCTGTGCTGAAAAGAAACTGAAACAATGAATATAAAATAGGGTAAAAAATAGCTTCTTCAAAGTCTCTTATTTTAAGACCACAAAGCTATTTGTCTAAGATTAGAGGGAATTGTAAAGAAAATTAAAATTCGGTTAGTTCAACATTAGAGTTTGATTAGAACTTTTTTTAAACACGAAAAACAAAAATCTTTTCACAAATAACACGATTACGAATGGGCAGGAAATTCCAGGAGAACATTGGTTCCCACATTGACCGTAGAATCAATTTTCATCACTATATGATGATGGTCAAAAATACTTTTTGAAAGCGATAAACCAATTCCGCTGCCTTTTACAGTATCTACATTTTTTCCTCTGTAGAAAGTCTCAGATATTTTCACAAGATCATCAGCCGGAATTCCTCTTCCTTCATCTCTGACCTCAATGTACAACTGACTGTTCATTTCAGATAATGTGATCACTATAGGTTTGTCATAGGAATATTTGATGGCATTTTCTACAATATTATATAACGCCAGGTAGAGAAGTGTTTCGTTTCCCGGGAATTCCAGTAAAGCAGGTTTTGTTACCTGAAGCTGTATTTTGATAGATGAATGGTTTTCTTTTGCTTTGGGTTCCAGTTTTGCATAAATCTTCCAGATCAGCTCATCCACTCTCATGAGTTTGTGAGATGATTCCAGTTTGGTCATTCCGGACATCAGCAAAAGATTGTTGAGAATATTTTCAATCTCATATACATTTTCCAATGACTCTTTAGCCACTTCCCTGTATTCTTCCGGTGTACGGTCTTTTTGGGCAAACACCTCCAGATTTCCAGAAATCGCTGCTAAAGGTGTTTTGAATTCATGGGAAACATAATTGATAAAGTTCTGCTGCAAGAGTACATTTTCAGAGATTCTGCCCAACAGTTTATTATAGGACTTTATCAAATCTTCAATCTCGTCATTGGTATTGGTAGAAGTAATAATTGCCGTAGAAATGTTATTATACTCTACTTTATTGATCCGTTCTACTACATTGGAAATAGGTTTATAAACTACTTTAGAAAGGTATCTGCTCAGAAAATAGATTGCGAGAAGCCCGATCAACAATACGGAAAGCATGATAATAGCAAGCCTCAGAATCTGCGACTGGAAAGAATCGTTGGAAGACTTCACAAAAACCACAAAGTCACCTTGGTTATCAGGATAAAAAATTCCGTAGTAGAATTGATTATCAGACATAAACTGTATTCCTTTGTTTTTTCGGACAGCCTGCAAATGGGAAAGCTTTATATTCTTATCGTTCAGGTTATGTCCAAAGGTAACTTCATTATTCTGATTATAAACCGCTACCCTGTTATTCTGAATCAGATGATTGTATTCTTTTTTAATCTGGGCATGTCGGTCTTTCGGGAGTTCATCCTTTTCAAGATAATAAATAGCAGAGATAAGAGCCGTATTTCTGAGCTTTTCAAAATAGAAAATCTTGGTACTGTCATAATAGGCAAAAAATATCACCGCAGATGTGATGATAGAAACGATGCCAAATGAGAGGCTTGAAATAAGGGTAAATCTACTTCTTAGCGTCATCTTCAGTCTTTGATCAAATATCCGGTTCCTTTTACGGTATGAATAATTTTCTGTTCTGTCTCATCAATCTTATTACGGACATAGGAAATATAAACATCTACTACATTCGTTGTATTATCGAAATCAATTCCCCATACCTTATGTAAAATCTGGGTTCTGCTCAACACTTTATTTTTATTCTCCATCAGAAAAGTAAACAGTTTGTATTCCGTAGGGGAAAATTCTATTTCCTTATCATTCTGAGTTACTTTATGAAGATCTGTATCAATCACAATATTTCCGCATGATAAATATTGATCCTCCTTTTGGTAGCTCATTTTATTTCTTCTGGTTAAAGCTTTAATCCTTGAAATCAATTCTTCAAAATGGAAGGGTTTGGATAAATAATCATCAGCACCCATATCGAGCATTTTGATTTTATCATCAGGACTGTTCAGGGCACTTAAAACCAAAATCGGAGTATAGTTTCCTTTAAATCTGATGATCTGGGTAAGCTGCATTCCATCCAGTCCGGGAAGCATGATGTCCATTAAAATAATATCAAAATCATAGGTATGAAGAAGTTCGCGTGCCTTTTCCCCGGAATCTGCCAGGGTTGTATTATAGCCAGCCTCGGAAAGGCCTTTTATCAGGAAATTACTGATTCTTTGATCATCTTCTACCAGCAAAATATTCATAAGTCTCTGAAATTTCCCATAAATATAGGTATTCTAATTCAGAAAGAAAGCTGGGGGCCGGAAGCGAGAGGTAATGGAATTTTATAAAGCGATTGTTTCCATTTTATTTCCCTTTAAAAAACATTGAATTTAATTGTAAAAAAAGTCAGTTCTTATCTGTCCAAAAGGAACTTCCAACATCCCGCTTCCAGCTTCCGACCTTTTTTCATAATTTTGGAAGATGGAGATGATATATTTAATTATTGGATTGATTGCCGGTGGTGTACTGGGCGCTGTTATACTATATTTTGTACTGAAATCGTCAATGGTTTCAAGAAGTTCTTATGATGCACTGAACACTTTATCCATTAAAACCCAATCTGATCTTGAAAATTCAAACCAGAAAATTCAGGAGCTTAATCAAATCATCAGTAAAGAGAAAGAAGCCAATATGCTGCAGCAGGATCTATTGGATGACCTTAAAAATGAATTTTCTAAAATCTCTGCCGAATATTCATCCTTAAATCTTCAGTTTCAGGAGTTAAAACAAATCAATCAGAGACAGACTTCTCAGATAGAAACTCACATTCTTGAAAAACAGACTCTTTATGCTAAAAACTCTGAACTTTCTGCCAAAAATGAAGGTCTTCAACAATCTCTTGACACCCAGAAAGAAGAAATTGTTAAAATTCAGGAAGATTCTAAACTTCAGTTTGAAAATCTTGCCAATAAAATTTTAGAAGAAAAAACTGAAAAGTTTACTACCTTAAATCAAAATAACTTAAAAAATATCCTTGAACCTTTTCAGGAGAAAATCGCGGATTTAAAAAATAGAGTCAACGAAGCTTACGAAAAGGAAAATAAAGAACGTTTCTCCCTTGCAGAAAAGGTGAAAGAACTGGCAGAACTGAACCAGCAGATTTCCGAAGATGCCAAAAAACTGACCCGTGCCCTTAAAGGAGAAAGCAAAACTCAGGGAAACTGGGGCGAGATGATTCTGGAAAGTATTCTTGAAAAATCAGGATTGGTAAAAGGAAGAGAATATTTTCTCGAACATGAATTGCGCGATGAAGACAATAAAGCTTTATTTTCTGAATTCTCCGGAAAGAAAATGCGTCCTGATGCTGTTGTAAAATACCCGGATGAAAGAAATGTCATCATTGATTCTAAAGTATCTCTGACTGCTTTCACAGAATTGGTTGACGAAACTGATGCTGATGTTTACGCCATAAAACTGAGCCAGCACCTCGGATCTATCAAGAATCATATTAATCAACTCAGTCAAAAAGCATACGATGACTATGGAAAATCACTGGATTTCGTGATGATGTTTATTCCAAGTGAACCGGCTTATATTGCGGCAATGCAGGCAGACCAGAATCTTTGGAACTATGCCTATGAAAGAAGAATCCTTCTGCTTAATCCAAGCAATCTGATCACTTCTCTTAAGCTGATTGCCGATCTTTGGAAACGCGAATATCAAAACCGAAATTCTATTGAAATTGCTGATCGAGGAGCCAGACTTTATGACAAATTCGTAGGTTTTGTAGAAAACCTGGAAAAAGTAGGCAGAAATCTGGATCAGGCGAAAAATGTATTCAATGATGCCTACAAACAGCTTCATACCGGAAATGACAACCTGGTGATCCAGACTCAGAAATTAAAATCATTAGGAATTAAAAATAAAAAAGAGCTGCCACAAAGTCTTATTGACAACGGCAATTTTATTGAAACATCTGAAAGCTAAATCTGGATTTTATGTTTTCATTTACAGCACATCCATACCCCAAATCCGAATCTTTCAAAGAAATTTTTGTTTCTTCACTGGGAGCAGGAGCTGCTGTTTATTTGTTTCTGATTATTTTTCAGCCTTTTGGTACGGAAAACTTTCAGCATCCCTATAAATTTGTATTACTTTTTCCCTATTGCATAATCTTTGGAACTGCATTTTTAATGGCTAATCTTATAACTTCCCGTTTCAGCAACTGGAATATTGGTTCGGAACTCTTAAAAATAACTTTCATTCTATGTACGGGTTCTATTCTATCCTACTTTTACAATTCATTATTCTTGAGCCATGTAAAACTGGATATAGTCAATTACTTTTATATGTTCCTGTATACTTTGGCTATCGGAATTCCTATTTCTATCATCTATATTTTATCACGGTATATCTATTTAAAGACTATTCATGAAAAGAAAGCCCACGACATTTCTCAACACCTTCCCGTTTCGCCTCCTGCACAACGACAAAATCTGTTAAAAATATCAGCCCAGAATACCGAGCTTGTCATGAATAAAAAAGATTTTCTTTGCGTTCAGTCTATGGAAAACTATTGTACATTTTACTTTTTAGAAAACAACAGCTTAAAAAAAGCATTGATCAGAATAAGTTTAACCAATGTTTTACAACAAATCGAAACAAGTTCTGTCAAAAAATGCCACCGTTCTTATATTGTCAATCTTGGAAAGGTAAAGAAACTCAAAGGAAATGCTCAGGGTTATAAATTAGTTCTTCCCGAAATCGATTTTGAAATTCCTGTTTCAAGAAGTTTTATTCCTTCAGTTATTCCTCAATTGCAACAGCAGCATTCATAATTTTTGTCATTCGTCACTATTCTTTGTCATTGATCACATTAACTTGAAAGCATTGATTTAAAGCTACATTTTTTCTCAAAATTAACAGACATGAGTAAAAACATCCGCTTCTTTTCCATCTTTATTCTAGGGTTTACAGCCTATTATTTCTTCGATTTTCTCTTTTTTAAAACCATACAGACTTTCTCAAAAGATCTGTTTCACAGTAAAGCAATAGCCCATATAATTGCTTATTCGGTAACATTAATTCCATTGATAGTCACGTTAAAAATTCTGTTACCTCAAAGAAATATCCTTGATCTGTTCTCATTAAACAAACCCATTATCAAAGGATTTCTGTTAGCACTTACCGGAACTACTCCTATGCTCATTGGATACCTGATTCATTTTAAAACAATCTCAAAAATAAATTTTGAATCCTTGTTTATCAATACTCTTTCATCAGCATTTTTTGAAGAAATTATTTTCAGAGCTTTTCTTATTGGAATACTATACAGATTTACACGACTTGGATTTTTATCATCCGCATTATCAGGATCTTTACTTTTTGCACAGGTACATTTGTATCAAAGCCAAAACTTAATAGAACTTACCGAAATATTTACCATTACATTTTTAGGGTCAATATTCTTTGCCTGGGCATATTTTGAATCAGAGTATAACTTATGGACCGCCATTTTCCTTCATTTTTTTATGAATTTGTACTGGGAAATTTTTAATATTTCGGAAAACGTTTCCGGAAATTTCTATGGAAACCTCTATAAATTGTTATCCATTGTCGTCTTGATCTTAGTCATTATCTATTATAATAGAAAAAATAAAATTCCAATGGAGATGACTTGGAAAAACCTTTTTATTAAAACCAGAGAAGTTCAATCATAAATTTTGCATAATTTTGCAGCATGTTGATAGAAAGTTTTCAAAACGATAAAATAAAAAATGTCACTAAGCTTCTTACTGACAACAGGTTTCGTAAAAAATCAAAAGTTTTTGTAGTAGAAGGACAGCAGGAAAATGAAAGAGCCATACAGTATGATTTTGAGCCGCTGGAATTCTTTATCTCTGAAAATATCTTTAAAGGAACTCTTCCCGATGGAAAAATCCATTATGTAAGTGAGAAGGTATATGAAAAAATCGCTTACAGAGGAAGTTCCGAAGGAATTATCGGCATTTACCATACCAAAGAAAATTCACTTTCATCATTTGTTCCTAAAAAAGATTCTACGGTAATTATTGTTGAAGGTGTAGAAAAACCGGGAAATCTTGGTGCTATTTTAAGAAGCTGTGAAGCTTTTGGAGTGGATGCACTGATTGTTGCTGACGGAAAAACTGATTTCTACAACCCTAATGTAATCAGATCCAGTGTTGGCTGCCTTTTTGGAATGGAAGTCTATCAGGCTGAAAATGAAGAAACCTTGAAATTCCTGCAGAAAAACAGTTTCAACATCTACACTACGCTGATGGATGAAAGTGCTGAAGACATTTATAAGAGAGATTTCAGACAGCGTTCTGCCGTATTATTCGGGACGGAACATTCCGGATTGAGTGATTTCTGGATTGGAAAAGGAAAAAATACTTTAATTCCGATGGCAGGAAGTATTGATTCTTTAAACCTGAGTAATGCAGTAGCTATTACCTGCTATGAATCTTTGAAACAGAAGAAGGGATAAGCTATTCCTGATCTGATTTTGATATGAAAGAGATTGCTTCGCCTTTAGCTCGCTATGACTAAGCATAAAAAAACCGTTTCACTGGGTGAAACGGTTCTTTTATTGTTAAGCGTATGCTAGAATTATTTCTTAGCAGCATCTTTAGCAGCATCAGCAGCTCCTTTAGCAGCATCAGCAGCTCCTTTAGCAGCGTCAGCAGCACCTTTAGCAGCATCTTTAGCAACTTCAGCACCAGCAGCAGTAGTAGCAGCAGCAGCATCTTTAGTAGCTTCTACAGCAGTAGTTGCAGCAGAATCAACAACTTTAGCAGCTGAATCAGAAACTACAGCAGCAGAATCAGCTACAGTAGCAGCAGCAGAATCAGTTGTACCTTCAGTAGCAGTAGCTTCAGTTTTTTTACAAGCAACTAGAGAGATTGCAGCGATAGCAGCTACGAATAATGACTTTTTCATAATAAATTAAATTTAATTTTGTTAATATTGTTTTATAAAATTTTCTTCTGTTCTGTTATTTGAACAAGACAAAGGTAGAGCAGTTAGAAAATTTGTCTATGAAAAATAATTGTAATACCTTTGTAAAATAGTTTTACAAAAAAACATAGCTGATAATCAACAATTTAATTATTTTTTGAAAAATTGACAGATTTAGATCTATTACACTTTGAACAGCTAAAAAAGGATGTTCAGGGTCAATACTTAAAAGAATATACCCCTTCGCAGGATGACATATCCAAGTGGAAGGGTATAGATATTATATATTTTCAGGAAGACCTTCGAAAAAAAGCGAAAGGAAACATCAGTGAAAAGTCATTTTACACTTATTTTAAAACTTCACCGGTTACTAAACTACCAAGAATAGACATGCTCAATTTATTGAGCATTTATGCGGGTTACAACTCATGGTACGATTTCAAGAAACAGCATCTTTTTGCGGGTGAATTACTTCAGGAAAATGAAAATTTTGAAGACGAAGATCTCGAAGAACTTGAAAAAACAGTTTCTGAAGCTCCTGAACTTCCAAAAATTGAACTTCAACCTAAAAAAGTTGAAATCAGGACCCCAGAAAATACTGATTTACAAAAATCGAATACTGAAAATCAACAAATTACACAAAACAAAACAATAACAAATGAGATAGAAATTTCAGCTGTTCCGCCTAAGAAAAATTTCTTCAAAAAGAATGCCTGGGCACTTGTCACTTCAGTTTTGATTACGATTACCGGTCTTTTAGGTTTTAAAGATGTACTTTTTTCAAAAACTTACAAATATTGTTTCATTGATAAGGACAGAGGTGTTTCTGTGATCAATACTTTAGAAATAATGGTAGTGAAGGAAAATGAATCTCCGTTGATGTATAAAATAAAACCAGGCGAATGTTTTTATTATTCTACCAAGGATAAAAATTTAAAAATGCGAATCAGTGCTCCTTTCTATGAGCCTCTGGAAGTGAACAGAAATCTTGAAAATGCCCCTGAAGAAGAAAAAATAGAACTAAAGCCGGATGATTATAAGATGGCTGTCTATTATTTCTCTATCAAAGATATCAAAGGAGGGAATCCTGACGAACAGGTTGCACTCATTAAGCAGAAGAGAAACCAGCTGGAAAACCTAATCAGCACAAATGCCGTGATCTACCAGGTATATGATAATGATACTTATGGCATTGAAAGACTGGATAAGCAGAAGTATATCACGCTGGTAACGACTCCAACGACCTCTCTGAAAAACCTGAATGTAATAGAAATGAAAAAGGATACCAAAGGTAAAATTGTATCCATCAAATTTAAAATTGCTACCACAGATGAAAAGAATAAGTAATTTTTTAATTTTCACCGTGCTTCTGACTTTATTTATTGCATGTAATAATAAAACATCAGAGGTGAGCGACCTCGATAAACTACGAAACAGCAACAATGAAAAAAGCTATCCTGCCGTACAGATGGATAGTATGCAGGCGATTAATTCCATCACCAAGCAGAAAGTTCAGGAGCTTCTTGATCTGTCTACCTTATATCTCAGCGGAAACAGAAATACAGAAATAGATACCGTGATTTATTCACAAATGGAAAGCTATTTCCACAAACCGGATTCTCTGACGTTTAAAAGGCTGCTGAAAGAACTGGACAGCATGAAAGCAAAAACAGCTAAAGTGAGCAACCTGAATGTCTATAAAGAGTTTTATAAAAAAGATACGCTGGACTACGCCAAGTTCAATGTGGAATACTTTGATAATAAAAATAAGTCTTTAGGGAGCTTTGAAAAGAATGCACAGTATATTCTGCTTTCTACTTCCAAACTTAAAAAAGAATTTAAATTTTACTTTTTAGATTTTTATTCCAAACCGCTTAAGAAAGACAGCACTTCAGTAGCAGTAACCAAATAGTCCAGGGGAATATCCTTTTCCCAGACATCATCCACATATTCATCGGGGTCAAAGTAATTGACTCCGATTTTTTTGGTCTCCTCAGATATACTTTGAAACAAGCTATCATAAAATCCTTTACCATAGCCTACTCTATTCCCTTTTTTGTCGCAATACAACAAAGGCGTAATCACATAATGAAAGTATTTTTCGCCGGAATCTTCATTGGAAACAGGTTCTGAGATCCCCCAATTGTTGGTTTCAAAAACAGTATCTTCAGAAATCTCAATATTAATAAGCTTATCCCCAACAATTTTAGGAACATAAACACGGATGTTGTGCGCTAAAAAATATTGAATGAAGATTTGGGTATCAATTTCTTTCCTTGCCGGAATCGGGATAAAAACGTGTACTTTTTCTGATTCTTTTGGCTTAAAATATTGAATGAAATTTTCAAAAATCTTCTCAGATAACAGAAAAGCCTCATCTGGAGACAAGGCTTTCCTTTTTTGGGTATATTTTTTTCTAAGCTCAGCTTTCAGCATAATGATCAAGTAATTCTTACAGAAATAATTTTCACAGGACAGGCGTTGGCGGCTCTCTCCAAATATTCAAACGCTTCGTGGTCTGGTGTTTTTAACGTGTAGAAGCCTTTTTTATCAATCGTCTTAAGCAATACTGATTTACCATCTTTTTTAGACATTCTAAAATATTCCGGAGCAAATTCGACACAGTAATTACAACCAATACATTTATCTCTCTGAAGTGTAGCAATGACCATTACGCTTTAACAATTTTATATAATTTGTCACTTGGCCGTACACGGAACTTCGTAGGGAAAGTAATCACATCAGACTTTGTTGCCTTGTCTGCTCCTGTCTTCTGATCAACGATCATACTTTCAATGACCATTTCCTGTGATCCTGTAGTGGGTCCCTGTATAAGGACACTGTCTCCTACAGAAATATCATAGGCCTCAACCACAAATTCTGCGATATTGGATTTCGGGTAGAAATGCCTTCCTTTTCCAATATAGACTTTCTTTTGTGTTGCACTGGAACCGGA
This sequence comes from Chryseobacterium sp. AG363, assembly GCF_003610675.1. Classification (NCBI taxonomy): domain Bacteria; kingdom Pseudomonadati; phylum Bacteroidota; class Flavobacteriia; order Flavobacteriales; family Weeksellaceae; genus Chryseobacterium; species Chryseobacterium sp. AG363. The sequence goes on along the minus strand of NZ_RAQF01000003.1, from coordinate 609,596 downwards.
GTTTGAAGACCAGTCACCCAGCTCCTGACCAAGATAATAACCACTCCAGAAGCCTCTGTTGTATACGGTCTCCAGAACTTTCATCCATTCATCCACTTTTTCCTGAGAAAACGTTCCCTCGGCAATACTGTCAATTGCTTCTCTATAACATTTTGTAACTGTTGCTACATACTCAGGAGCCCTTCCTCTTCCTTCTATCTTCAAGACTTTCACACCGGCATCCACAATCTGATTCAGGAAACCAATCGTACAAAGGTCTTTGGGAGACATCATATATTCGTTATCAAGTTCAATTTCAAAACCTGACTCCTGATCAATCACAGTATATTTTTTCCGGCAGTTCTGTTTGCAGGCACCTCTGTTTGCTGAAGAATTATGGGAATGCAGGCTCAGATAACATTTCCCGGATATTGCCATACATAAGGCACCATGCCCGAAAATCTCCACTTCAACAAGATTACCGGAAGGTCCTTTTACCTGATCTTTTTCAATCTGAGTACAGATTTTTTTGATCTGGCTGATACTTAATTCACGGCTCATCACCATGGTATCAGCAAAAAGAGCATAGAATTTTACGGTTTCAATATTGGTTATATTAATCTGGGTGGAAATATGCACCTCCATACCAATTTGCCTTGCATAAGAAATTACAGCCTGGTCCATTGCAATCACTGCTGTAAGACCGGCCTCCTTCGCTTTATCTAAAAGTGTTCTGACGATAGAAAGATCATGATCATAGATGATGGTGTTAAGGGTCAGATACGTTCTTACTCCTTTTTCAGCACATCTTCTGGCGATTTCCGGCAGGTCATCAATGGTGAAGTTCATTGTTGCTCTTGCACGCATGTTGAGCTGCTCAACTCCAAAATAGACAGAGTCTGCACCGTTATCTATAGCCGCCTGAAGTGATATGAAATCTCCTGCAGGAGACATCAGTTCTATTTTTCCGCTTGTTGTCATTGTAAGTCTGGAATTATTAAGTTGTTAAAACAGAAATAATTGTATTGACAGCTATGAATTATGCATTTTGCACAATTCTGTACAATTTATCAGACAAACGAACTCTGAATGGCAGCGCAAAAGTAATCTGATCTCCAATGTTTGCCGTTTCACAAGGCCCTCCGTTAGCATAGATTTCAGTAATGGTGACTTCCTGCTCTCCCGTTGTAGGACCTGAGATCAATACTTTATCACCCACTGATAAATCCTTATGTTCAATTAAAAACTGTGCAATCTTTGATTTTGAGTAGTAATGTTCTGCCTTTCCAATCAATTCTTTTTTAACAGCAATCTTCTGACGGATATTTTTTGTCTCAGCTTTTGCTAAAGGCTTATCAGTTAAATCTCCTGAGTTTTTAAATTTCAGGGCATCTGATTTTCCTTTTCTGAATACTTTATTTCCAACCTGTAATCCCTTTCTCAGTTTCACCTGTTCATCCCACGGCAAATGAATGGTCTCCAGACATTCCGTAGAACAGCAGTTTTCCATCGCAGCTTTACAGTCGTCGCATTGGATAAACAACAAATGACAGGCATCATTGGCACAATTGGTATGATTATCACAAGGTTTTCCACACTGGTGGCATTGTGCAATAATATCATCTGTAATTCTCTCCCCCAGTCGGTGGTCAAATACAAAGTTTTTACCAATGAATTTACTTTTTATTCCTTCTTCTTTGATCTGTCGTGTATATTCAATGATACCTCCTTCCAATTGATAAACATTTTTGAAACCTTGGTGTTTGAAGTAAGCACTGGCTTTTTCACAACGGATTCCTCCGGTACAGTACATCAACAGGTTTTTATCTTCTTTAAAATCCTGTAGCTGTTCATTGATGATGGGTAAACTTTCTCTGAAATTTTCCACATCCGGAGTAATGGCACCTTCAAAATGCCCTACTTCACTTTCGTAGTGATTTCTGAAATCTACAACAATGGTATTGGGATCTTCCAGCATATTATTGAATTCCTGAGCTTTTAAGTGAATTCCTTTATTGGTCACATCAAAAGTTTCGTCATTCAAACCGTCAGCAACAATTTTGTTTCTGACTTTTATGGTTAATTTTAAAAATGAGTAATTGTCCTGGTCTACCGCTACATTCAAACGGATTCCTTTCATGAAGTCATAAACTTCGAGCGTATCACGAAAAGCCTCAAACTGATCTGCAGGAACACTCATCTGAGCATTAATTCCTTCTGTAGCAACATAAATACGGCCAAGAGCATCAAGGGCATTCCAGGCTATAAATAATTCGTCGCGAAATTTTTTTGGGTCTTCGATTTTGGCATACGCATAGAAAGACAAAGTAAGACGGTCTTTACCGGCTTCATCAATAAGTTGAGCTCTTTCTTCTGCGCTTAAGGTGTTATACAGTTGCATGCTATAAACGTTTTAAGTGAGAATAAAAATTTTTGCAAAGATAATCATTTTAGAATTAAGTATATTTATGACACCAATCACGAACAATAATCAGTAACCTGCCAGCAATGAAAATCAGATCACTATGTATGATAAGTCTGCCATATTTTCTTTAATTTTTTTTTAAGTTTTGTTAACTGTGGCATTAACAATTATGACATAAGGCACAAAATCATATAATAGCCGTTAAATTTTAGTTAAAATTGAAACATAGCATACTAATTGCTTACTTATTTAACATTAAATTTGTTTACTCAAAAACATAAAAAGAAAATTAATTAATAAACAAGAAAGATATACAATGAAGAGTACTTTAAAAAAACTATTACCATTTGCAGTAGTTGGAGTCCTTTCCGGAGCTACTACCGTTGGAGCTTTACAATATTTCGGACACGGCTCCAACAATGGAGATCAATCTTATTTCACAACAGCAGCACCCAATACTTCATTCGCAGGAATGAATACGGGAGCAGTAGGTGATGATTTTGTAAAGGCGGCTAAAACAACCGTTCCCGCTGTAGTAACTATTAAAAATTATCAAAGCAGAACATCAAGCAGAGCTTCAGAGCAGGATTTGTTTGACTTTTTCTTCGGAGATCCTTTCGGTGGAAGAGGCCAGCAGAGACAAAAGCAGCAGGTTCCTGATAATATGCCATCGGGAATGGGTTCAGGGGTAATCATCTCTCCGGACGGTTATATCATTTCCAACAACCACGTGGTAGCAGGTGCCAATAAGCTGGAAGTTGTACTAAGCAACAAGAAATCATATATCGCAACATTGGTAGGAACAGACCCTAATACAGATATCTCTTTATTAAAGATTGAAGAAAAAGGGCTTCCTTATCTGAATTTTGCGAATTCTGACAATATTGATGTAGGACAATGGGTTCTTGCAGTAGGAAATCCATTAGGATTAAACTCTACGGTAACAGCAGGTATTGTTTCTGCTAAAGGAAGAGGTATCGGAATCCTGGGAAGCCAGGGAAAAGCTGCTAATCCTATTGAAAGCTTCATCCAGACGGATGCTGCTATTAACCCGGGTAACTCAGGAGGTGCTTTGGTAAATACCAATGGAGAACTTATCGGGATCAATTCTGCGATTCAGTCTACCACAGGATATTACCAGGGATACGGATTTGCCGTTCCTTCTAACCTGGCGAGAAAAATTGTTGAGGATATCAAGAAATTCGGAATTGTACAGAGAGGATTCCTTGGAGTTCAGTCTTTAGATCTTTCAAATGATCAGTTAGTAGCATCTTACAACAAGCAGTTTAAAACAAATCTGAAAGTAGGTTCAGGAATTTATGTTACAGGATTTGGTGAAAACAGCGGTGCTGAAGATGCAGGATTGAAAAAAGGAGATGTAATCACTAAAGTAGACAACTACGACATCACAGATTTTGCCGATCTTTCCATGTCTATCGGAAGCAAACGTCCTGGTGATAAAGTTCAGGTAACGTATTCAAGAAATGGTAAAGAAGGCACTACTACTGTCACACTGAGAGACCAAAAAGGAGGTACTTCTACCAGAACAAAAGCAGATCTTACCGTAACTGAAAAAATCGGAGCTGAATTTGACCCTCTTACAGAGCGTTTCAAAACAGAATACGGACTGAACAGTGGTGTAGTTGCTAAAAACGTATCTGAGGGCAGCGAAATGGCTAAAATCGGAATTGTAGATAACTACATCATCATTGAAGTCAATGGTAAACCTGTCAATTCACAGAAAGACGTAGAAAAGATCCTTGAGAAATATCAGGGGAATGTACAGGTGAAATTCGTGGATGATTACGGAAGAATTTATACCAAAGGATTCAAAATGCCTTAATTGAATTTCTTTGATTTCACATTAAAAATTTAACCATTCTTGCTTAAGAATGGTTTTTTATGAAAAAAATAAGTTAACTAAGCTCAATGCAGAAACTAACACAAACCATATAAAACTCTGATTAACACACTTCTATTTTTTATATATTTGAAAAAACAAAAATGCATGAAAAAAGCTACCTATGAGGATAGAGAAAAAGTCGTTACTATTTTATGCCAGGCTTTCATAAATGTTCTTATTCCTAATTCTATCAATTTTGTCATAAAGAATTCTGGCAACAGATATAAGAGATTGAAAGCATTAATGGAATTTCAATTTGATCTATCAATACTAAATGGAAGTATATTTCTCAGCGACGATCACAAAGCGTGCATTTTATACTTAGACAAATTCCCGATCAGTTTAAAAAAAATCTGGCTTGAAATAAAATTGCTGTTCAATTGTATTGGAATTGAAAATATCTTTAAAGTTTTACAACGAGAAAAACTCTTAGCAAAATTTCATCCGGAAGAAAAATTTGTTCATTTATGGTTAATGGCTGTAGTTCCTGGTGAACAGGGAAAAGGAATTGGAACAAAACTTTTAAAAGAATCTATGAGTAAATATGAGAACGAACTCATATATGTTGAAACAACAACATTAGAAAACAGAACCTTCTATCAACAAAATGGATTTACCATTTTCCATGAAACCTTTGAGCTGGATTATCCCCTTTATTTTTTGAAATATGTTTAATATGGAAATCTACTAACTCTTTTCAACAAAAAACGCTGCAGAATCTGCAGCGTTTTTTTTATTATTTATTTAGACTTATTCATTTTGTCAGCGATACTTTTCTTTTTATTTCTTTCATAGATCACTTCTACAATCTTACCTCCAATCCAGGAAAACGGAAAGAACGTAAGAAAAATGGAGATCTTATAAAACGTAGGATGATAGGGAAAAATAATAACATCCAACATGGCAATAAAAAGCATAATAAAGCCAATCAGAATAGCATAGGCTACTTTAGCATATTTAACAATGATAGCGGTTGCCACTCCTCCGACGGTAGTCCCTAATCCGGAAATAAACAAAAGGAAGCCGAAAAACGCCTTATCATCTTTCATGCTGAAAAGAAACCTTTGCCAATGCTCAAACGGAGCAAAAGCCTCAAAAGTTACCCATTGCGGAAAAGCCCTTATACCAAGAGTAATAATAAGTCCTGTAATACCAAGACCTATCAGAACCGCAATTGTATTTCTTATAAAGTTCATTAATCCTGATGTGCAATCATAGAAATTTCGATATCCACATTTTTAGGCAAACATGAAACCTGTACTGTTTCACGAGCTGGATAGCTTTCTGAATCTAAGTAAGATGCATAGATATCATTCATTACAGCAAAATCATCCATACTCTTAAGGAAGATGGTAGCTTTTACAACATTTTTGAAAGTCATGCCGGCTTCAGTAAGAATCGCTTCAAGGTTTTTCATTACCTGGTGCGTTTCCTTTTCAATACCTTCTACCAATTTACCAGTTGCAGGATCTACAGGAATCTGTCCGGAGATATACAAAACTCCGTTGGCCATATTAGCTTGTGAATAAGGTCCGATAGCTGCAGGTGCATTAACTGTGTTGATTATTTGTTTCATAACGGATATTTATTTTTTTCTATGGTTATATGCAATCACTATCTGCAATATTCGTTGGTATTTGAATTCTGCCAACAGTGATTTTCATTAGAATTTATTTTGCTTGCAAATATAAAATTTATATTGTCAAATGCCAATCTGATATTAGAAAGGTGCATTAGGCTGGGTAAAGCTTCTGTCTTTGTACTTCAATGCATCACTTAAAATATTGGCTTTGATACCGATAAAGAAGTCATACACTTTATACTGACCAAACGGAACCCAGTTGAAATTGATGGTAAAACTTCGCTGATCTCTTGAAAAACCAATTCTTGTATATGCCAATTCTTTAGTCACCATGTCATAATGCGTACTTCCGTTGATATTCCAGTAAGGAGTTAGCTTGATACTTCCATCCAAACCTAGGGATGCAATTTTATTACCAAACCTGCTCAAGCCTTTAGAGTACGCATAATTGGCACTGATATTTAAAGTCCATGCCTGATCAAAATGAGCATAATGATCATCATCAAAATAGTAATTTTCATTTCGGACTTCTCCCTTCGAGGAATACTTTTTAGCATAATCTGTTTTTTCTCCAAAGATCTCGCTGCTTAAAGGATAAGATAACTGAACGTTGAACCCCTGTACACTGAAGTGTCCGAACTGCTCAGTTCTGATTCCTGTATCCTGTCCTGGTAAGAACTCAATTTTATAAGGTTCCAGTGCAAGGCTGGTATTTACTGTCAGTTTATTATTGAAAAATGAAGATTGTCCGTTGATTGAAAATACAGACCAGGGATGATCTTTAGCGGCAAAGTTGTAGCTTCCTGCAAGATTTAAAGATTCAAAAATTTTGATTTTCTTTACCCCTGTAGAATCACTCTTAGACTTTACTTTCATCTCAATATTGTTACCAATATTGAAACCTAAAGCTCCCTGCATTCCACTTGACGGGCTTCCGATAATTCCTTTTTCAAAAATAGAATATGGCGTCAACGCTCCGTTTGCATTATAATAGTTTCTGTAATATCCGAAGTTAGGACTTGAAAAGTCTGGTGAATAAGTAAAGCTCAAACTTGGAGTCATCATATGTCTCACCGCTTCTACCGTAGATCCTTTTTTGAATTTCATCATTCCGAAAAGTGTGGTCTGAAGACTGGCAGAAGTAGAGAAAGTAGAGTATCCTGTAAAGTTTTTATTGATTTCGTCAACCGTTACATTTTTTACCGGATCATAATATCTGTTCAACGTTTTTGTTGTTAAAGCATTGTCGATATTGGCACTTAAACTGAAAGTGAAATATTTTGCCAATGTTGTATTGGTTGCTAATGCGATATTGTTTTTAAGTCCTGTCTGCATTTTATCCCACATTTCTTTTTTAAACAACTCATTCTCCTGAGTGTTTACGAAATTGGTAAGGTTGAAGCCGGTATTTACCGTAATATTTTCAAGAAGCCCTTGTCTGATTCCTGTTTTTGATTTAAATAAATAGAACTGATTGATGGCCACGTTCATCTGTGGAAGACGAAGATCTGCCAATCCTGTGGCAAAGTTCTGGGAATAGGAAGCCGTTCCTGTAATCGTCATCGGCAGTTTCAGGAATCTTTTGGTAAGGGTTACCGTAGAGTTCTGCTGGGTATTCAATACATTTTGGTTGAAAATGTAATTGTTATTCAACGGGTTATTATAGAACTTGGTACTTACAATATCTACAGAAGCACTGAATGTAAGGAAAGGATTGGCTTTAGAATCCTGCGAGTGTGTCCAGTTGATTCTGTAGGTACTGTTTTTAGTATAATCATCCAAACCTTTAATTCCTCTTACCATGGTACCAATATCTGCAGTAAAGTTTCCTGAGTAACGGTATTTTTTCTGGTAATTCACCTGAGGACGTAAGTTCCAGCTTCCTTTTGTATAAATATCTGCTAAAACTTTAAGGTCGAAGTGCTCTCCAATGGGTTGGTAATATCCTATCCCGTTCAGGAAGAAACCTACATCTTCCCTTTCCCCGAAACTCGGGATCAGAATACCTGCAGCTCTTTTATCTGAAAACGGTAAAATAGCAAATGGAAGGTAAAGTGGTGTAGGCACCTGCTCAATAAACATCTGAATAGGACCCGTAACGATCTGGGATTTTGTTTTGGTTTTAATCAGCTTAATATTATAAGCTCTCATAAAATAATCCGCTGCCGTATCTTTTTTCTTGATAAAATAATCATCCGTTGTATAATCTGCTTTTCTCATTGCAAATACGGAATCATTATATTTTTTAGTCTTCTGAGCTATAATTACGCCTTCACTTTCTTCTGTTCTTGCATTGAAGGCAATGGCCTGTTTTGTTTTTGTATTATAGCTAAATTCGTTGGTTTCGTATTTTTTCCCGGCCTGCGTCGTAATTACAGGTTCTACAATTTTCCCTAAAGAATCCTGTTTTCCTCGCGCATAGATCAGATTTTTGTTATCATCAATAGAGATATAATCTGCATCAATCTGCATATCCTGGTATTTTACCTGAGCATTTTTGTTCAGGAATGTCATCTTTTTAGGGACATCTCTTCTCTGATCATCTGCTTTTGTACGAAGAACATCATTTAAAGGTTCTTTTTTTACAACTATGGTATCCTTTTTGGAAATAGTATCATTAACCGCATTTTTAGGCAATTTTTCAGGAGTTTTCTGTGCTAAAAAATTGTTAAAAATTAGGATAATTAAAATTTGTAATATATTTTTGAAGACGGTTTTGGCCAATTTTATACTATATAATTAAGGCCCAAAATTAATATAATTTTTATAACTGTAAGATGCACAAACAAAATTTTAAAATAATTTTATCATTTCTCCTTATCATAACCAGCAACTTTATTTTCTCTCAAAAGAAGTTTACTATCGTTCTGGATGCGGGACACGGAGGAAGTGATCATGGAGCCAACAGGACCTATTCCGACATTGGAAGAGTCGCAGAAAAAGACATTACACTTGCCATTACCTTAAAAGTAGGTGCCATGTTAGAGAAAAACAGAGATTTCAAAGTAATATATACCCGTAAAATTGACGAATACCCTTCTCTGTCTGACAGAACCAATCTGGCTAACAGGAGCAAAGCAGATCTTTTTGTATCCATTCACTGTAATTCTTCCCAAAGACCTACCGCCTACGGTACCGAAACTTATGTACAGGGACCTAACCAGAATAACGAAAATCTTGAAGTAGCCAAAAGAGAAAATGACGTGATCTTCCTGGATGAAAAAGATAAGCAGATCTTTGGTTCCTATAATCCGGACTCACCGGAGTCATTAATTGCTCTGAAACTTCAGCAAAGTAAATATCTCGAATCAAGTCTTCTTTTGGGAGGATTGGTAGAAGATAATTTTGTGAATAAAGATAAAAGATCATCAAGAGGTGTATTTCAGAAAAACCTTCACGTTCTCCGTATGAATGCCATGCCATCTGTACTGATAGAAACAGGGTTCATCAATCACCCTGAGGAAAGCCACTACATCGCCTCAGACAAAGGACAGACTGAAATTGCAGAAAGTATCTACAATGCTATTATTGATTATAAAAAGGCGATTGACAGAAAATCCGGCGGTTCTATTGCAACAAGAAAGCCAGAGCCAGAAAAACCTGCAGAGGTTCCTTTGAAAAATGATTTCAGAATTCTATTAATGAGTTCTCCTACGAAATACAATGAAAATGATCCTGCCCTGAAAGGCCTGAACTATATTCTTACGCTTAAAGAAAACGGGCAGTACAAATATTACTATGCTGTAACCAATATGGCTTCGGTAAAAGATATTAATCTTAAAACAGCGAAAGATGCAGGTTTCAGAAATGCATTTGCTGTAGGATTTATGCCGAATCAGAGAATCAGCATGGGATATTATACGATTGAAGTATATGCAGGTGATAAACTGAATGGTAATTCTTATATTCTTCAGAATTTAAAAGATGTGGAACGAAATAAGGACAATGGTGTATTTTACTACACCTACGGAAAAGTATACACATTGGAAGATGCTGTAAAACTTCAAAAGGAACTTGAAGCTAAAGGTATCAAAAACACCGTGATACAAAAGGTCTACAAATAAATCAAAAAAAATAATTTTGAAGTTTAAAAGTTAATTCCTACTTTTGCAACCTCAAAATTCGGCCTATTCGTCTAGTGGTCAGGACTCAAGATTTTCATTCTTGCAACAGGGGTTCGATTCCCCTATAGGCTACCAAACTACATCACTCAATCCCTGATCAATGCAATGTTCAGGGATTTTTTTATTCCAAAATTCAACGGAATCTCCACAAGTTTTAAAAGGACTCTTGTACACACTTCGTACGGGGCGAATTCCATAATCTTTCTTCATCCCTTTTAAAGATTCTTTAGGGCAATAGTTTCATTTTTTTCCAATATCCACAAAGTCAAACTTTGATGGCCCAATATTACATTTCTCATTTCAAGAACCATTTTGAGCAAATAAAACTCAATCTCAAAATCACGAAAAAGGGTAATTGAAATGATTCTGATTATAACTGAAATTTGTACTCATGCATAATCTAAGTATTGTACAAACTGAACACCGTTGTAAAAAATTGAGCATCAAATTAAAGTATAGGAGTAGAGAATTGACATTCATATATACAGTCGTAAAAACTAATTAAAAACATATGAAACTATCCAATCTAAAATTCATAGCAGAGACTGAAAAAAGATTTTCAAAATTGAGTCTTCCTCATGCTAAAGCAGCAATTGAATCACCAACATGGTTAAGTGAGAAAGTTATTATTAACGAAAGATTAGATCATCTTGTTTCAAATCGCTTTGAACCTTTCAATCTTGCAAGGGAAAGAATCTTGAAGAAAAATGATTTAATGAGTATAAATTATTTACAATTGGGTTTTTTAGCATCAAATCCTGTATGCAGAATTCACATAAAGAATATAAGTGGTGATAACATAGGTTTTGGAACTGGTTTTTTAATATCTCCCAATCTCTTGCTCACAAACAATCATGTATTTGCCAACGAGCACGATGCCCAAAATAGTCTGGCTGAATTCAATTTTCAATACGACCAGTTTGGCGAACCTACAGTAAGCCAGATATTCACTTTTAATGTGAGTAAATTCTTTTATACAAATGAAAGATTAGACTTTACAATTGTCTATGTAAATCCCGATTCTAAAAGCAAGATTAAACCGCTCTATCATTTTGGATTTTTAAAGCTTAGTGAAGACCCGAATAAAGCACTCGTTTCAGAATACGTGTCAATTATACAACATCCTTCAGGACAATATAAACAGATTGCTATTAGGGAAAACCAGTTAATTGCTAAAACAGAAGACTTTATAACCTATTTTACAGACACGGCACCGGGCTCTTCCGGCGCACCTGTTTATAATGATCAGTGGCAGGTTGTTGCACTGCATCATAGCGGAGTCCCCCGAAAGGACGAGCAAGGTAATTATTTATGTAAGGACGGAACCGTATTTCAAGAAAACATGGATGAGAATCTTATAGACTGGATTGCCAATGAAGGCGTCAGAATTAGTTCCATTCTGCAAAATGTTAAAAACAACATAAACAGTATACGGGCAAAATTCCCCAATAATCTGGTTGAAGAAATATTCAATAATTCAAATTCAAATTCTGATGTACAGATCTTAACAGAACAAAATCTCCATCAACCTCTATCTGACAATAAAAAATTAAATGAAATGAGCAACAAAATTACACTTAACGTACCAGTTGAAATTACAATAGGTATAGGTCTTGCAGACAACTTGGCTTTACAAAATACAACAGACAGTATTCCCACTAACCAGGATGCTAAGGAGCAATCTTTCTTTATAGAAAAAGCAACAAACCCAAATTACAAGGGCAGAAACGGATATGACGCAAACTTTGTAAGCTCAGATAATTTCAAAATTGACATCGAGGACTTATTAAAATCTCAAAGTAAAAATTTAGCACCATTATTAAACCCTACAGAGACCAATACAAGTCTTCTGCATTATTTTAATTTTTCGATAGCCATCCATAAGAGCCGAAAGCTATGTATGATGACAGCAGTCAATATCGATGGGAATAGACTTGATCCTATAAAAAGAGAAAATACAAAATGGATAATTGATCCAAGAATGGACGAGAAATATCAAACAGGTCCAGCCGTGTATGCAGATAATGATCTGGATCGCGGACATATGGTTAGGAGATTGGATCCTGTTTGGGGGCCAAATGCAGCTGCTGCAAATGATGATACTTTTCATTTTTCAAATTCTACTCCGCAACATAAAGACCTGAACCAAAAGACCTGGTTAAGTCTTGAAAACTATATATTGGATAGTGCTGGACGGGAAGATATTAAAGTTTCTGTTTTTACAGGTCCTGTATTTAGTGAAGATGACATTCCATACAGAGGTGTTTTGCTGCCATTACAATTTTGGAAAGTGGCCGTGATGATAAAAGCAGATGGAACACCTTCCGTAAGTGGTTATATGTTAAAACAACCAGATAACATTGAAGATTTTAGGAATAAAGAAGGAATCAGAGAAGATGGTTTTGGGCAATTTAAGACTTATCAGGTTCCATTACAAAAAATTGCAGATCTTACGGGTATTGCTTTTAATGATTACAATGAATTTGATCCTTTAAACAGAGTTGATCTGCGCGAGACTCTACAAATTATTGAAATTACAGGGAAAGATGATATAAAATTATAAATTCCCTTTAATGGCTTAAAAAAGCTACTTTTAATGTGAAAATTTTGAACATCAAACTTTTTTGGAGAACAATAAAGAAGGACAATTAATTGCCCTTCTTTATTATTTAAAATAAATTTCAGGGTATTGATTTTCAACACCAAGCCTTCGTTCAGAAATATTTATAATCATTAATAGCGATGAAAAACTTTTCAAATTTTGATACTTATATTCATGAAGGAACACCAAAATTTCAGAACACTGAAAGTCTGATAATTACTGTCATTATCCTGAAAAGACCGGGACTTTTATTTGAAAAAAGCATTCCATTTATGTTATATGTCACAAAAGCATTATATTTGCAAAAAATTTATCCATAGTTGGTTCTACCAATATGGTAACACTGATGAAAAATATTATTGATAAATCATTGTTTGTAGTTTTCTACAGACTATCAAATTTTATATCATGCCGGATTTAAAAATACAAGAAGCGAAATTGCTTTTTAAGAAAATCCACTCTAACCCAAAAAGTTATGATTTACAAATCAATGAAGGCGGGATTACAGGCAGAGATGATAAAATCAGTTTCAGACTTTACAGGACTGGAGAAAGGGTTGCTTTTGAAGTAACAATTGACGAACTTACTTTCACCAATACCACTGGAGAATGGAATAATGCACTGATCATGCTGGGAAATACGATCAAAAAAATAGAGAAAGAACAAGAAAATTTAAAAATAGAACAAGCAATAAATAAACTGAGAAAGTACCTATCAGAAGAAAATTAAAATTTTTAAAAATAAATTTGGTAGTTTAAAAAAAAGTTTATAGTTTTGCACTCACATTTAAACGATATGGCAAATCATAAATCAGCACTAAAGAGAATCAGACAAAACGAAACTAGAAGACTTCGTAACAGATATTACCACAAGACTGCTAGAACAGCTTTAAAAGCTTTAAGAAATGAAGAGAACAAAGCTGCTGCTACAGAACAATTGCCAAAAGTTATCGCTTTATTGGATAAATTAGCTAAGAAAAACATTATCCACAAAAACAAAGCAGCTAACTTGAAAAGCAAATTAACAAAGCACGTTAATAAATTAGCGTAACAATATAGCTGGCCCGTTCGTCTATCGGTTAGGACCTCAGATTTTCATTCTGGTAAGAGGGGTTCGATTCCCCTACGGGCTACTTACATCTTATAAGACCACTGTAACAACGGTGGTTTTATAAAGATCACTGTAGAAAAAGCTATATTTAAATAAATCTAACCGGCCCGTTCGTCTATCGGTTAGGACCTCAGATTTTCATTCTGGTAAGAGGGGTTCGATTCCCCTACGGGCTACAATAAGAGTTGATACTTATAAAAACAAAAAGCTAACACATTACTTCGGTAATGGAAGATAGAGGGCCCGTTCGTCTATCGGTTAGGACCTCAGATTTTCATTCTGGTAAGAGGGGTTCGATTCCCCTACGGGCTACAAAAGGACTTTTTCGAAAGTCCTTTTTTCGTTTCTATATACATTACTATTTCAGCAAATTCTTCCCAAAAGAATCAACAGGTTTAAGCTTTCTATAGTTATTACAGCTACTCTATCGAGCGAAAACGTTTTTTTCAGTCAACATATCTCACCGACAAAACTTCTTATGTCATTCATCACAGCCAGTGAAGTATATTAAATTTTATTAAAAATATCACCAATAATGGAAATATTATTTCATACTTCTTTCATTAATCCTTAAATTTGAATAAAACTATTCATTCTAAAATATATAACATGAAATTCAATTTATTTTCGGGAAGTTCTTCTTCTTTAAAAGCCGGATTGATGGCTTTATTTTTATTTTCTGCCAGCGCCATGTCATTGGCACAAAACAGAATTTATGCCCATGCACAAAGCTCAGGGGTATTCGGTGTAGCCTGCCTTGGATGTCGTATAGATAATCCGCTTAATGCAGTAGGAGACAATGAAGACGACTATTCAACAATGGTATTGGGCACAGTACTATTGGGAGGAATCCAGCAAACGTTGATTTTCCCAGATCTGAGATCAGATACTAGGCTGGTAGTAGGAATCGGAACAGATAATATCCCATTATCAGTACAGTTATTAAGCGGAGTAACGCTTGAAACCATGAATGGAGGCACTTCTAATGACGACCGAAGAACAATTGATGTAAGTCTTCTTAAACTGGGTGCAACTCCTAACAGAGGTACGGTAGAATTCAAACCTACAAAACCTTATGATGGGATAAGAATCGGATTAACAGGTGGCGTTCTCAGCCTTGGTGGTGGCTTCAGAATCTATTACGCTTACCAGGATCCCTTAATGAACATTATGGCTCATAGTCGAAACGGCCAGATTATTCTTGGCGGGAATGTTCCTCTAGACGGTTCAGAAATTACTTTGTTCAACACTTCGGGAAAAGAAGTATTCCGTTCCACATTGAGATCAAATACATTTGAGTCAAAACAACCGGAGGGTGTTTATATTATGAATATACAAACCAAAGAAGGGAAAACGTATTCCAGAAAAATTTTAATCAAATAATATTCAATAAGCGATACAAGAAATACGGTAGACTTTTAAAGCTGCCGTATTTTTTTAATTCATTCTCAGACAAATACAACCTGTAATTAGTAAATAAAATTAAATCCATAATTACAAATATCAATAAATTATTAACAAATCACATAATTATGAAATAAAATAATCAACATAATCATTTTATTTATAAATTTACAAAAAAGCTAAAACCCAAAATTTTTCTACATATGAAAACTTATTTATTATTTGGCCAACGCACAATGAAAGCTGCAATCCTGGCATCATTCCTATTTTTAACAAGCGCAATGTCTTCTGCACAAATTGTAAAAACTTATGCAAGCAGCCAAACCAATCAGGTTCTTGGAGTATGCCTGGGTTGTGGTGTATTAAATCCTCAAAATGCTGTAGGAAGCAACGAGAATGACTACTCTACTTTACAGGTTTCAGTGGGTCTTCTTGCAAGAACAGAACAGACATTGATTTTCCCTACAACCAATATTGCGAACAATACCAATAAACTTGTTCTTGCGATAGGTTCAAATGGAACTCCTCTATCTGCACAGCTATTGGGCGGAGTATCTATTGAAACATTTAATGGAGATGTTTCCAATAATGATTACACAAGTCTTGCTACAAAACTGATCAATCTTGGAGCGGGCGATCCTAGCAAAGGTGAAATTGAGATGACCATGAACATTCCTTTTGACCGTATCAAAATTAATGTTAACTCAGGATTATTGAATATTGGTGGAGAGCTTAGAGTATACTATGCTTACCAATACAAAGATCCTTTCATCAATTTCATGGCTCATAGCAAGGATGGACAGTTTACTCTGGATAAAAATGTTTCTGCTGAAGGTTCAGAGGTTACTCTTACCAATACTTCAGGAAAAGAAGTATTCCGTTCTAAACTGACATCCAATTCTTTTGAAACCAAACAACCACAGGGAGTATATATTATGAAACTTCAGACAAAAGAAGGAAAAACATACTCTAAAAAAGTGATTATCAAATAAAAAAGATACATAAGAGAACGAACCCGGCAAGCTTTCCAAGCTTGCCGGGTTTTTATATCCCATTAATGAACCTATCCCATATAAAATCATACTGAAGGACAAATAAAAACCTCTGATCAACATTGACCAGAGGTTTATTTAACAAGATTACGATCTAAACTCTTATTAGTTTTTAATTAATTTTTGCTGATAAACGGCTTTATCCGTCGTAGCTTTTAAAATATAAATACCTTTTGGAAGTGCGCTTACATTGATCTGTCCGTTGTTCAACTGAGCATTAACAATTCTTCCTGATGCATCATAAATAGAAACATTTTGGATTTTCTCCTGGGTTTTAATAGTAAGAATATCAGTAACCGGATTTGGATAAATACCAAATTCAAGTTTCTTCACCTCAGCGGTTGCCAAAGTGGAAGCTGTACTGTTTACTGTAAGTGTTTTTTCCACAAGCTTACCATTTGAGTTAAAACTGATCACAATGTCAGATGTGCCTGAAACAAGCGGCGTCAAAACCAGCTCATCATTATCATTAATTACAGCAGAAACTGTTGTAGGATTGCTGTTTGATTTGATTGACTTTACTACTGACACAGCCAAATTATCAGCATCAGAAACGATTGCTTTCAGATCAATTGTTGTTGTGTTTCCGGCAGTAACCTGTGAAGGGAAAACACTACTAACAACAGGAACTGAATTGTTGGTAAATACCGTCAATGAAGGGAACCAATAATAGTCATTAAGTGTTTTTGTATTGATAAGCGAACCGGTCATATCATACGTATGAATCCAGTTTTTCTGGTAGTGTGCACCATATCCGCTTTCTGTGGTATTCAGAACCAATTCTCCGGTAACAGGGTTTACACGAAGAGCTGCTCCGTACGGAATTTGTTTAAACTGACCTGTTTGTCCAGGAATGGCAGCAAAATTTTCATTAAATGTTTTCGTTGTTACATCGAATCTTACGATCTGTGTTCCTGAGCTCCAGCTGCTTATTGAATTGATCCAGTATAAAGCATTCTCTTTATTACTTGCTGTGAATCTTCCGGCATTCCATGCGCCCCAGTCTCCGATATACTTTGTAGTTGGGATATTGTAAGCTTGTGTTGCAAAAGTGGTAGGATTGATGCTGATCAGCTTCTGATCCTGAATTCCCCATACGCTTCCGTCTTTAGCCTGAGCAACTGAATAGAAACCTCCGGCAACAGTACTCACAATCGTATCAGTATTAGGATTAATCACTAAAATTCCTACTCCTTGCTTCACAGCAAAAACATATTGTGAAGTACGGATCATATTTCCGATCTGCCCGTTTCCACCTGTACCGGTAATTAGAGAACCTACCTGTAAATTATCAATATTAAAAGTAACAATTCCAGTGGAAGTTCCGATATATCCTTTATGTTCATTTACTCCGACAAATGATCTACCATCACCACCTCCGATATTATTGAAACCGGCAAGTTTCTGCATGGTCTGCGCATTGGCTACGACCAATCTACCTCCAGGAGTATATTGAGTATCTCCTCCATCAGCAGCTTGTTTTGAAACGAAATAGAATTTATCACCATAGATCGTTCCGTATTGTGTAGTTGCACCGAAAGCCTGATTATTGTTTGCATTACTGTAGACACGGTAATTAATCTGACCGTTATTATCAATGAAGTTTACGGAACCGTTGGTGTGTCCGTACCATTCTTCATTTACCATGAAATATCCATTGGTAAAGTTATTGGAAGCAACATACGGAGAAACAGGAGTAATAGTGGAAGAAACCGGAGTTTGATTAAATCCTACGTTGAAATTCCAGACATCCCAGGAACCGTTTTCCAATACACGTGAAGAAGCTCCAACACTGGAATACCCGAAATCAGCATCTGCAGGATTCTTTACCCAATATGACCAATACCCGTTAACCGTCCATCCGGACTGCCAGTGATCATTAGCCGCATCTACAATCGTGTAGCTATCAAAATCATAAGCAGTTGTATTCACAAAACCATTTACCGGATATAAAGGATAAGTGGTATTTCCGCTTTTGATCAGTGCATTAGTTCCCTGACCGTTCAGATCAAATCCAATTCCTCCAACTGCTGATCCAAACTGTGTTCCCTGATACAACAAAGTGTATAATCTATGATCTGCTTTAGCAATAGCTTTCAGCATATCTTCTCCAGTAGCATTCCCGTTCCATTTGAATCCCCAAACCATGGCATCAGGATTCTTACTGTCATTCCACTGTACTACAAAAGCAGCCTGATTGGTTCCTGATCCTACCCAATACTGAATATCAGAAAAACTAATGGTAGTGGTATTAAGCTTGCTGATCCCTGAAATATCATTTCTGGGTACACCCTGAACTTTTATCTGTGCATTCGATACGCATGCGAACAGAAAAAGCATCATAAAAAGATAAAACTTTTTCATTTTTTATTAATTTAAATAGATTGTATTATTATTTGAAATGTAAATCGTAAGCTCCTGCCACTTCTGTAGAAACTTCTCCCAGCCATCCTGCTTCCTGATTAACTCCCGTATATATTTTCATAAAGTCTACTCCCGGAAGTTTCACGTATTTCCCACTTCTGTCTACCGCCCAGGAAATATCGATATTGGAGGCTTCATCATTATTCGGAGCATTGTCTGCATATCCGAACTCATATGATTTTCCTACCCAATAGGATCCGTCCCCGTTCTGATCGTAGAAATTATTTGCCAGTCTTGTTCCAGAAAACCCGTAAGAACTTTCGGTAAACCATAAAGGATAATAGCTTTGCGCATGGAACGTATTTTTTGTTTTAAAGCCCTGATTCCCCAGATTGTCACTCCATTTTATATATTCCACGTCGGTCTGCCAGAATTCAGTTCCGGGTACAGGTGTTTTATTTTCGTTAGGTTTATGATAGGTTATGCTGTAGTCTTTCACTGTAGCATTTTTGAAATATTCACTGCCAGCAATTTCATACCATTCATCATTATCCGGTTTTCCATTTTTATTTCTGTCGTAGGCCACCATAATAATTCCCGGTTCACAAGATCCTGAACGTTGATCCGCAGCATCATTTCCAAAGAATGCATTTCCCAGTACTTTAAAATCACGTCCATTCAGATTAGGAATCGTATGATCAAAACCAAACACTACATATCCGCCATAGCCACCAAGACTGATCATGGTGGAATTACCTCCTACCAACGATTCGTTGGCTTTCTGAAGCATATTCGCGGTAGTATTTCCTGGTAGATATTCCGGAATTTCGTTCATGAACTGCCCTACGGCAGGACGGAACTCCAATACTTTAGAAATATATTTACTGTAAGGTGTTTTTTCTTTGGTAACGATTATTTTAGAATGAAAAACCTGCTCGTTTCCTTTATTGTTAATCTTCAAAGTCAAAGGATAAGCATCTGCAGTAGGACTGATGAATTCAAGTTCTGAATTCTGAGAGATAATAGAGTCATTAATACTCCATGTAACCGATCCTGAAGCATTGGTAGGAATACTCAAAACCTTTAAACGTTCAATGGTATAGGAATCATCAAGTCCATTAAATGTAAATTCATTTTCATCATCATGTTTACAGGCTATCACTCCTACAAGGAAGCAGGATAGAAATCCGATTTTCAAATAAGTAAAGCTATTTCTGTTCATTTTTTAAAGTTTGGTTATTTGTATAAAAAAGCGAAGTGGGCAGGGATATTTCCCCCTTCCGTTTTCCATTTAAAGTGTCCGTTTTTATCAAAGCAATACAAAAATCCCATGGATACATAATTTCTGGCATCTGTCATGTAGATATCTTCTGTGATGGGATTTACGGCAATGCCGTAAGGGGTTTTAATGGCATCTTCATATTCTTTGTCAAAAATTCTGTTGGCAATGATCTGTTCTGTTTTTACATCAATGATTCCAAATGTCTTTTTATAGCTGTGGGTGTTGTAATTGAATTCATTTCCATAGAAATAGAGTTTATCATTTACGATTGTCATTTCACTCACGGAGAGATGAAAATCTTTCTTGACTGTTCCCGTGGCTGCATCTATGAGATAAAGACTGGAAGGAACATTATAATAATCTCCTCTTGAGGTTACATAGAGATCACCGTAATTATCTTTTTTAATGTGATGAAGATTGATGGCAACATTTATTTTTTTGAGTTCGGTAAAAGTATTCAGATCAATTACCGAAACAGTATTGTCATAATCGGGAGCTTTATATCCTCCGGAATTGGCAACAAACAACTGATTACCCACAATTTCCATTTCTTCCGGCTGATATCCTACCACTACCTCACGCTGGATGGAAAGAGAAGCCGTATCAATTTCCACTACTTTCCCCTTCGGTGCTTTCGGGTTAATCGCTACAGGTCCGGCGTAGCTGCTGGCATAAGCTTTTCCGTTTTTGAAAGCAAGGTATCGGCAGTTTTGTAATGGAATAGAGGTAATACGTTTGGCCGTTTTGGCATCAAGAACTTCAATTTTATTGGAAACATTGACAACGATATAGAGCTTGCTTCCATAAACTTTGATATCATTTCCTACATCCCCCAACTCTTTTACGACATTGGGATTGATTTCTGCGTAGATATTCCGGTAATAGGTTCCTTTGGTGTAATCAAAAAAATCAAGGGTACATTTATTACTCCCCATGTTCCCTTCATTGAGCATATAGAAGCCTTTTATTGCTGTATTTTCTGAAGGAAGCCCTTCTACCACTTCCTGACGGACAATAATTTCATCTGTACGGCATGAAGTAAGAAAAGCTAATACAAGAAATAAAAAATAAAAGTTTAGTTTTCTCATAGGGTGAAGTTTAGAATAAGTTTAAAGTTTCTTCCGGGCATCGGATAATTAATGACCACATCATAGTATTGATTGAAAATATTATTCATTTCAAGGCTTACTTTAAACTGATGATTCGCCCAGTTGAATTTTTTCTGAACAGACAGATCATGAGTATACCAGGGCTGTACGTAATTGTATTGAATATTGTCCTGATTCACATCATATCTTTCTCCTACGTACATGGCACTGTAATTGAAACTCCAGTCTTTATAATCTGCCATCAGGCTGAAAGATCCGCTGTGCCATGGTGTATAAGGAATCTGATTGCGGTAGAAAGTATCTTCCTGATCACTCATATCTCTGGCACTTTGGTAAGTGTAGGAAAGCAATGGTCTAAGAGTTACTTTTCCCAGCTGAAATTCAGTCTGTACATTCACATCAGCTCCTATGATTTCAACCATTCCAAGGTTCATCATCAGCCAGCGGAACATGCTTCCGTTAGGTGCAGCTACAATCTTATCCTGTACTTTGTTGTAGTAGCCGTCTACTTTAGCGTAAAAGGTTTTAAAGAGACGGTTGGTATAATTCTTCTGATAGGTAAATCCTAGATCATACTGATTGGTGAATTCCGGTTTCAGGTAGGTATTTCCGATGTTGGTATAATACAGATCATTGAAGGTTGGAAGTCGGAAAATTCTTTTATAGAAAGCTCTTAGAGTAAGTTCCGGAATGATTTCCGGCTGATAGCTCATAAATACGGCAGGTGTCCACTCTCTGGCATCTCCGGGCCTTTTATTTTTTCTTACTTCTTCAAAAGTAAAAGTTCCTAAAAGGCTTCCCAGGATTTTGAATCTGTTCCACTGATAGGTTGTTGCCAATGCTACCAATGTAGTGTAACGGGTAGGATAAGAAAAGTTATCCAGATTAGCATCCAGATTATTGTATTGAAAATCTCCACTCAGGCTGACATCCCAATTGGGAGTAATTGAATAAATATTGGATGAAGAAAGATAAAGTTCCCTTTGGATGTAAGTATTATCGGTATAAATAATAGACTGCGAACGAACCGTATCCATGAAATGAGTATAATCGTAAGCAAATTTTGCTTTCAGCTGCGTTTCAAATTTCGGAAACAGCTTTTTTCTCAGATTGGCCTGTACAAAATAATTCTCATCGGAAAGTCTCGCTCCTCTTCCTCCGAAACGTCCGTTCACAATAGGAGCCGGCATTCCGCGGTTTGAAATATAACCGTAGCCACGGATATTCCAGCTTCCGTTATTTAAAGTTCCGTTTAAAGAAGTTTCAAAACGTTTTGCCTGAATATCTGAATCCTGTCTCTTTGCAATGGTATCATAGGCCTGCTGCCCGTCTGGATATTTTTTCGCATACCGAAATCTGTAAATTCCGTCACTCTGCATAAACTCTCCACTGAAGCTGGCAGAAACCATGTCTGAAATCTTCTGTTCCAATCGGAATGAAGGATTAAAAAGATCAATAGATGCACTTTTTGCTCTTATAACAAGATTGGTTTTCCTATTCCCTTTAAATACAGGAGTTTTAGGCTGTAAATAGATAGATCCTGAAGAGCCGAAGTCCTTTGCTGGCTGGAAGATCTCACTTTTCTGACCATTGTACAATGATATTTCTTCCAGATCGTCCAAAGAATATCTTCCCAAGTCTACCAGTCCGTTTTGGGCATTCCCCAGTTGAATTCCATCATAGAAAACCCCTACATGCTGGCTTCCCATACTTCGGATATTAATGGTTTTCAAACCACCCAATCCTCCATAATCTTTGATCTGAACACCAGAAAAATATCGTAAAGCATCTGCAACGGAATGGCTGTTCAGTCTTTCCAGCTGCTCGCCCTGTAGGGTTTGTGCAGGAAGGATTTCTTTAAAATTCTTTTTGTAAAGATTGATTCCTTTAATGGTCTCTTCCTGAAGACTGTCTTTCTTCCTGGTTTGGGAAGACAAAAGTTGAGATGTGATCACCAGTAGTGTGAAAACAGCTTTATGAATTGCAGAAGTAGTTAGTTTTGCCGCCATTAGCTCATTTAGGGTAATGAAGACGCTAATGGATATAAGAATACAACGACAAAGCACAGCAGTCACTGCACAGAATCATTGATGTCCTAAGCTTTATTCCACGAAAGCGTCAAACGATTATTTTTCTGGCAGGTCTTCTGACTTACTCCATTTTTGAAATCCTTCCCATTAAAAAACAGTGGATATATTCTTCAAAAACTTTGGTGCGGAGCTTACAGCAGCGGGTCTGTCCCGGATTTTCACCGGATTCCCTTTTAAGAGCTTTTTACGGCTCACCAAATTCCGGCAAAGATAAATAATTATTCCTAATCCCCAACTAAAATCATGATTTATAAACAATTAAAGCTCCCGAAGGAGCTTTAACATCATTTATTGGGGGTGTCGCTTTAAATTCCAATATTCAGAAAAATACTGAATCTTGATTGAGCTTCAATATCTCCTCCCGCCAGATGCGTGTACATGGGAAGCATGATTTCACTTCCCAGGCTCAGCTTTTTGTAAGAGGCTTCAAATCCCAGTTTTCCGTACAAAGCACTACCAGCAGTATTCGGCAGTGCCTCATCAAACTGTTTGTTCTGAGCGTAGACTTCACCCTGAACCCCTGTTTTTACAGAAAAAATGGACTTTTCATTTCCTGCAACCTGATAAAAACCTGTTGCTGCATAGTTCCATTGGTTTCCAAAACGGTAATTTTTCCTGTTCTCTGTTTTAATGGTGTAATCTGTATTGACCAGTACAGCTACTTTATTTTTCTGAAACTTATAATTCAAAGCGGCCTGATAATCCCAGCTTCCGGTTCCCAGCTGAAAGCTTGGGTTGACACCGGATGCCCCTTTTTCATCAAACTTCCCGAGTGGAATTTTCAAGCCCAAACCTCCGCTCAGATGATGGAAATTATCTTTAGAGCTCATCAGCTGGTAAATTCCCATCAGGTTTAAATCTCCTATTCCATTGATTCTGATATCTCCCTGCATCGTTTTCTTTTCATGGAAATGGAAGGGCAGACTTGCATAAACACTTAGTTTTTTAGTCAGTGGAATCTTCCCCCACAGCTGCAACGTATTGAAATACTGATCCTGCGTGAGGTCTTTTACAAATAAGTTTTCCTTGGCTTTGTAATGCTGTGCAAAGTATTTGATTCCGATAAACTGTGGATTCAGCAAAGATTCAAAGCCGGAAGATCCATTTCCTGCTGCACAGCCACAGGCATCACAATCATCATCAAAATCGAATCTGTTAAGCGTTTCGGGAGCAACATAAGCACTGTCTCTGATGGTTTTTGCCTGATACTGACTAAACACGATCAAACTTACTATCAATATAATCTTCTTCATGTTTTTTATAAATTATTCTGCAAATTTTGGATTGGATATAAAACTTTTATCTGATAATGTTTTCAGGAACGCAATGATGGATTGTTTTTCCTGACTGTTCATGGCAATTCCTATGTGACCATTCTGTTTAAGTTGAGGATCAAGATTGACATTATCTTCTACCTGATCCGAATAGAAATTAAGAACCGCATCTAATGTATAAAACCTTCCGTCATGCATATAAGGTGCGGTATATTCTACATTTCTCAGACTCGGAACACGGAATTTCATCCAATCTACCTGATTCAGGCTCACTCTGTATCTTCCTGCATCCTTGAATTCTGTATTGTAATACATTCCGGTATTTCTGAAACTCTCATCCGTAAACAGCTCTCCGCTATGACAGGAAGCACATTTCTGCCCGAACAAAGTCATTCCCTGGGATTCTATTGAAGTCAATTGTTCTTTTCCCTGTCTGAATCTGTCATATTTTGAATCTGCAGAAATTAAAGAAGCCATAAACTGTGATAATGCTTTTAAAATTCTTTCTCCGGTAATGGTTTCGTCTCCATAAGCTTCTCTGAACAGTTTTTTATACTTATGGTCATCTTTTATTTTCGAAATAGCTTCCGGTATGGAGCTGTCCATTTCATTGACGTCAGTAATCGGGCTGATAGGCTGCTCATTCAGATTGTGAATCACTCCGTCCCACATATATCTTTTCAAAAAAGCCATATTCTGAATGGGCGGTGCATTCCTGATTCCGATTCTGTCGTCTACCCCATGGCTCACCGTATGACCATGATGGGTAAAAGCATTTTCCTGAATATGGCAAAAACCGCATGAAATGGTATTATTTCTTGAAAGTCTACCTTCATAGAATAATTTTCGTCCTAGCTCCACTCCATTTTTGGTCACCGGATTAATGGATGTATCAAAAGTCATTTCCGGAAAATAAGAAGGAAACTCAAGATTGTAGGCTTCATCTTTTTCCAATGGCTGAATCACCTCATCAGAACATGAAATGCAACTCAATACAAATACAAGCAGAACCAGTATCGTTTTAACAAAAAAATTAATCATTGTGAACGTGGTCTACTTTAAACATTTTTGTAAGATTGTTGGTAACATCTACCAGGTGCTGGTTTGAACCCATCAGCATATCATTGGCTGTGCTAAGTGTAAGTGTCCTATCTCCGCTCAAAAATTGGTTCAGGTCTGCCAGAATATGGACAGAAGGACGAATTTTTGCCGTTACCCTTGCTGTTGTCGGAAGATTCAGTGTAATTTCGCGATAAAGATCAGGAGTATTGTTGGCTGCAGTATTTCCCATATTTCCTGTGTGATTCATAAATTCTTTTGAAGGAGAATCTGTACCGTATTTCCCTTCCAGTTTTACAAATACATAACCGGCAGCCCATGACCAGGACATTCCCTTCTGCTTGGCTTTTGTCCAGAATTCAGCCTGTCCGTCCTGTCCCAGCAAATACGCTTTTTGACTCACACCTAATCCAAATCTTATTTTTTTGTAATTGTTTTTCGGAACGCCATCCAGATTAAGATAAACAATTCCGGCTACCGCATCTGCCTGATCTACGATAAAAGCTCCTTTGTCAGGATTATTTTCGTTGTATTTAAATTCGTTTCCGTTTTCGTCTATCAATGCAATATTACTGATGACGTATTTCAAAGCAGAAAAATTATGTTTCTGACCATTGGAAGAAGTCTGAACCGTTTGATTCAATACGATATCTCCTACATTGTTAAATCCGTTTTCAAATTTGATCTGAAGTTTTCCAGGCGTAGTATCCTGTGAGTTCTCATCATCCCTGCTGCTTTCGCAGGCTGTAAAAGAGAATACAGTAAAGGCAATAAAGAATAGCGATAAAAATTGAGAAATTTTCATTGTTGATTTTTTAAGTTAAATTAATTTGAATGGCTGTAACAGCATTGTTTTTTTACCACAAAAAGCACAAAAGTTCTTACACTTAAGTTTATTAAGTGATACGTATTATGTTCAGAAGAGCACTTAAACTTTTTAAAAATCTTTGATTTTTAATTGAGTAAGCTTTTGTGACTTTTTTGGTTGAATAGTGATAGTTTAACTTAAAAAACCGGTGGTTTGAAAATATGGGTAAGAAACAGAAAAGAATAAGCTGTTTCGTAAGTGAAATTGAAACTGAAAAACTGACGTCTTTCCGTAGTGTTGACCGTTGTAGTTTCAGGAAGAATATAGGTATCAAGAATTTTCTGTCCTGAGTTTTTTATTTTTTGAAAAGGTGAAGATTCTGAATCATTGGCTTTGGCGAGCTCTTTACTCAGGTAACATTTTCCGTTACAGTGAACCTCCGGTCTGGTTTTATTGATACAGAGAACTTTAACGATATAATCATAATTTACAGCATACTCTACCACGGGCACTAAAGGTCTTAGCACCATATAGAAGGTAAAAAGTATGCTGTACAATATTTTCATCAGATTATTTCTTGCTTATCGCTTCATCATATCTTCTGCTGATTTCTTTCCAGTTGGTAACATTCCAGATCGCGGTAAGATAATCTGCTCTTTTATTCTGATATTTTAAATAATAAGCATGCTCCCATACATCAATTCCGAAGATTGGAGTTCCTTTTTCTTCTACAACATCCATCAAAGGATTGTCCTGATTAGGAGTAGAGGAAACAAACAGTTTTCCATCTTTCCCTACAGAAAGCCAGGCCCATCCTGAACCAAAACGGTCTGCACCTGCCTTAGACATTTTTTCCTTAAAAGCATCCATACTTCCGAAAGTTTCAGTGATAGCTTTTGCTAATTTTGCTGAAGGCTGTGTATTTTTCTGAGGTGTAAGAACCGTCCAGAACAATTCGTGGTTGTAGTGTCCTCCTGCGTTATTTCTTACAGCAGCAGGCAATTTTGAAACATTGGAAAGAATCTGAAACAAAGTTTCTTTTTCCTGTGGAGTTCCAGCAATAGCTTTATTCAAGTTAGCAGCATACGCTGCTCCATGTTTTGAATAATGAATTTCCATCGTTTGGGCATCAATATTTCCTTCCAAAGCATTATAAGCATAAGGGAGAGGCGTCTGCTTAAACTGAGCCATTGTAAATTGGGCCGCGAAAACTGCAGTTAGAGCAGCTATTTTCAAAATCTTCATAATTTTTTTGTTTATGGTTGAACAATGTTTTCTTTTTAAGCGGGAGGATGGGTGATCGATGCTGGAAGTAATTGATGTTATAGCCTAACTTCTTCAACTTCTATTTCCTTTTACAGCCATCTCAAAAAACTGCTAGAGCTTCATCGTCTGGAATAACTTCCAGCTTCCGGCTCCCTTCCTCTCTATTTCAATAATTTTTTAATATCCTCAATCAGAATTTCTCTGTCCGGGTGATATTTTCCTGTCAGCATTGGTGTTTTACCTTCCGGATCTCCATAATTCAGTCCTGAGTAATACAGAATAGGCATATTTTCCTTGTTGTATCTGCAACGGATATTTCCTTCCTGATCTACCAGCGCAATCATTCCGCTGTGGTTCAGGCTTTCTCCTTCATCTTCTTTATCACCTACGTAGATATTAAACTGATCCGCAAGTTTTCCAATATAGGTACGGTCTCCGGTCAGGAAATGCCAGTTCGGAGATTTTGCACCAATTCTTTGCGCATGTTCTTTCAAAGCTTCAGGCGTATCATTTTCCGGATCAATACTGATGGAGATAATGCCGAAGTTGGGATCATTAATCTGGTTTTGGATGGCCTTCATATTGGTATTCATCACCGGGCATATCGTAGGACATTTGCTGAAGAAAAATTCTACGAGATATACTTTTCCCAGCATATCTTTATTGGTAACTTTTTTACTGTTCTGATCTGTCAGTTCAAAGTCCGGAACTTTCATCACAGTATAAAGGTTCTTTTTAAAATACCCCATTCCCACACCTATTCCCAGGAAAAGCAATGCAAATACCGCAATGGGTATGATCACTTTACTTTTATTTTTGGTCTTTTTATTTTTGGGCATATCTTTCAGGACTTTTTTTGAATTCACCTTTGCAGGAGACACTGCAAAAACCGTACGTTTTATTTTTATACACAGCAGTATCTTTTATAGATCCGGCAGTTTTCATGTGGCAGACAGGATCTTCTTCGTTCACTACCTGTACATTTTCTATTTTCTTCCCCGAGGAGTCCATGTGGCTTGCATGCTTTACCTGAGGAGTTTCCTTGGCACACGACAGTAATGATACTGACAGCAAGGCAGTCAAAATTATAGGAGATTTCATTTTAATGTTAAATTGAAATTAATAATGTTAAATAAAGTTATGATACCATATACAAGTCTGAAAAAAGCACAACAATTCTCAAGAAGAACTGATGTATTTCTTATTGCTTACAATGGTTCATTTGAATTATAGAATGCATCTTTAATGGTTTACTAATGAAAGCTTTATAAACTTCCATCTTACAAACTAAAAATATAGTTTATAATAAAAATTAAACCAACGGAGGATGGAAAATCCTTGAAAAGTATTCTGAAGAATGAGAATTAAAATAACTTGAATCGGGAATTTCAGAAAGTGATTCCGAATTCAAATGAGCGGAGAAGGAAAGGATATCGTGAGAAATAAAAACATCTAATCCAGCAATCTTTATGGTTTGGGAGCTATTGGACTGTTTTTCTGTTTTAGCCAGCTCTTTTTCCACGTAGCATTTTCCTTTACAGGTTGACTGTGGTACATTTCTCTTCTCACAAAGGTTTTTCACAATATAATCATAATTCACGGCATAATTTACCAATGGCAAAACAGGACGTAATGCAACGGTAAAAATGATGAATATGGAAATGAATAACCTCAACGATTTTGTTCTCTGTTACAAATATACTACTTCAAAACTGTTTTATAACAGATTTATGATGAATGTCATTATGCTTATCTACTGTTACCTATAAAAATCACAAAACTGTGCCTGTCACCGGAATAATTTTATCCCGAACTTTGAGTAAGACTTTAGACCTAAATAAAAATTTAGTTCTTTATATACAATTTAATCTTGTTGATAAAAGCTTTGCTGATGTTTTTGGCAGAGCTTTTTTATATTCTTTGTTTTGTTGGAAATCGCCAAGTCTCAAGTTCTTTTTAAAATGCTTACTGTTTTAAGACGCAAGGATTTTATCTCCGATAAAGTTTAAAAACAAAAGCCCTACTGAGATTCAGCAGAGCTTTTATTGAATATAATTGAGTTGTGTTTATTATTTGCTTGTTAAAATTTCATTCTTTGGATTCTCACCGCATTTAAAATAGCCAGCAATGCTACTCCTACATCGGCAAACACAGCTTCCCACATGGTTGCTAATCCACCGGCTCCCAGGATGAGAACAACAGCTTTTACAGCAAAGGCAAGGACAATATTCTGCCAAACGATCTTTTTAGTTTGTTTTCCGATATTGATGGCCATTGGGATCTTACTTGGTTTATCATCCTGAATTACTACATCTGCAGTTTCAATGGTGGCATCACTTCCCAAGCCTCCCATCGCAATTCCTACATCGCTTAAAGCCACTACAGGCGCATCATTCACTCCGTCTCCTACGAAAGCTACCGTCTGGTTTCTGGCTTTAATTTCTTTAACCTTGTTTACTTTATCTTCAGGTAACAGGTCCCCGAATGCATTGTCGATACCCAGTTGATCTGCTACATATTTCACAACGGTACTTTTATCACCGCTCAGCATTGTTGCCTTCACATTCATTTTATGCAGCTTGTCTACGGTTTCCTTAGCATCTTCTTTGATGCTGTCTGCAATAGTGATATAACCTGCAAACTTTTTATCATAAGCCACCGCAATTACCGTATATACAATATTGGAGTGGTTAAGATCATAACGAATGTTGAACTTATCCATCAGCTTAAAGTTCCCAACCAGAAGTTCTTTTCCGTTAATAATCGCTTTCAATCCGTGACCAGCTATCTCTTCTACATTTTCCAAAGGAATGCTGTGATTGATTTCTCCAACATAATTGTGAATTGCTGTTGCCACCGGATGGGTACTTTTACTTTCAAGAACATTAACCAGCTGAAGAATTTCTTCTTTATTAAATTCAGGGCTCATACTTACTTCCTGAACTTTGAATACGCCTTCCGTCATGGTTCCTGTTTTATCCATTACCACATTCTGAATCTCTGCAATACTGTCCAGGAAATTACTTCCTTTGAATAAGATTCCGTTTCGGCTAGCAGCACCAATTCCTCCGAAATATCCTAATGGAATGGAAATAACAAGGGCACAAGGACAGGAAATCACAAGGAATATCAATGCTCTGTACAGCCAGTCTCTAAACTGATAATCGCTCACAAAGAAATAGGGCAGTAAACAAATTCCAACGGCAAGAAATACCACGATGGGCGTGTATACTTTCGCAAATTTTCTGATGAACAATTCTGTAGGGGCTTTTTGGGCCGTAGCATTCTGAACCAATTCCAGGATTTTACTCAGTTTACTGTCTTCATATGCGGTATTTACTTTTACCAGAGCAATACTGTTCATATTGATCATTCCGGCAAGGACTATTTCTCCTTTATTTTTGGTATCGGGTTTACTTTCTCCCGTTAAAGCTGCCGTGTTGAATGAAGCCGAATCTGAAAGCAATTCCCCATCCAGCGCCAGTTTTTCACCGGGTTTCAGCTGTATGACGTCTCCAATTTTAGCTTCTTTAGCCTTCATAGTCTTGGGCTGATTATTTTCCATAACCGTTACCTCATCAGGACGCTGATCCAATAATGCTTTTATATTTCCTTTGGCTCTGGTAACCGCCATAGACTGAAATACTTCTCCTACCGCATAAAAAAGCATTACTGCTACTCCTTCAGGATATTCTCCGATGGCAAAAGCACCAATGGTTGCAATGCTCATCAGAAAGAATTCTGAAAACACATCTCCCTTAATGATACTTTTATAAGCATCTTTCAATACCGGAAATCCTACAGGAATATAAGCTGCCAGGAACCATACTAACCGTACCCAGCCTGTAAACCATGCAGGTTTTATATAGTTATCAAAGGCAATTCCCAATAATAAGATGATAAAGGATATAATGGCCGGCACAAACATCTGAAAGACCGTCTGACCTCCGGAGTCATGAGAGTGATCATGTCCGTCATGGTCATGTCCGTCTCCTTCTGCATGGTTATGTTTGTGTCCTTTTGTATCTGGTTTTTCCGGGGTTGTACTACAGCATTTTTCCATAACTGAATATTTTTATACAAATGTAAAGATGAGACTGATGCAATGCTATTGCAAACTTTCAAGACAGTTTTCGCAGATTCCTTTGGCAAAGAGTCTTATTTCGTCAATCCTGAAATTGGTCTGGATATTTTCAGGGAAAGAAATATCTTCTTTGCAGGTAGTCTGCTTGCATATTTTACAGTAAAAATGCAGATGCCAGTCTTTGTGTGTTTTTTCATCACAATCGTCTTCGCAGAGTTTGTATTTTGTGGTTGTATTTTCCTGAATGCTGTGAACAATTCCTTTTTCTTCAAAGGTTTTCAAGGTTCTGTAGATGGTAATTCTATCAGCATTATCAAAATGATTTTCTATTTCAGAAAGGGATAAAGCAGCTTCCTGAGAACTTAAAAAATCATATACCAAAATCCTCATACTGGTGGGTTTGGTATTTTTATCAATGAGTTTGTGTTCTATATCTTTTTTCATTGTAAGCTTTTAAATGGTTACAGATGGGCTTCAGTTTCTTCATAGCCTTCTTCTTCAATCTGAAAAGTGGTATGACTGATTTTAAAGTTACTAACCGTAGTATCTGTCAATGTTTTTAATAATTGATTCTGGGAATATCCATTCTCTTTTACAACATGCGCGCTCATCGCATTGACACTGGATGTTAGCGACCAGACATGCAGATCATGAACATCTTTCACTCCGGGAGTGCTCTCCAATGATTGGCGAAGTGCATGAATATCCACATCTTTAGGTGTTCCTTCCAGCAAAACATTAATGGCTTCTTTCAACAGCCTCCATGTTCTTGGAAAGATTAATAATCCGATGGCAGCTGAGATTAACGGGTCGGCATAATACCAGCCTGTTGTCAGCATAATTACTCCGGCTATCATTACTCCTACTGAAGTAAGCATGTCTGAAAGTACTTCAAAGTATGCACCTTTCATATTGAGACTACCTTCTGAATCTTTTCTGAGAATCATCATTCCGACAATATTAACGATCAATCCGATTCCGGCTACAATCAGCATTGATTTACTTTGTACTTCCGGCGGATTCTGAAAACGCTGATAGGCTTCAAACAAAACATAGATCGAAATGGCCAATAACACCACTGCATTGATTACGGCTGCTAATATTTCTGTCCGATAATAACCATATGTTCTGGAAGGATCTGCTTTTCTTTCTCCTATTTTAATGGCAATATATGCCAGCAATAATCCTACCACGTCGGTCAGCATATGAGCTGCATCAGCCAACAATGCAAGACTGTTGGTAATGATTCCTCCTATTACCTCAGCAATGAGATAGGTTCCGCTAAGGCAGAGAACAATCAGAAGGTTCTTTTTATGTCTGCTTCCTGCAGAAACGGTTTGTGTTGGTTTACTTTCCATATTGTGTATGGTTTAATTACATTTCATAATAAGATGTATTTTCTTTTTTTGGGGGAACATTCTGCTCACCGATCATCTGTCTGATATTGATCTCTATGGTCCGTGCCAGAGAAGTCATGGGTGTATCTACAGGACTATTTTCAAACGGATCCTGCATAATGATGGATGTTTTTTCAATGGCAATGAATGTCACCGGAACCAGGAAAGTAATGGCAATTTCTACCAACAGCTGCGAATCATCGAGTCCAAACGGAAGGATGGCGGCAAAAACATAGATCAGAATATGAACTAAAACACTGTATGAGCGTGGAAAGACTGTATTCTTCAGTCTTTCACATTTTCCCATACTGTCGCATAGTCTTGTAATGATATCATTGAGTTGCATCTGTTGAAAATCGGTCAGTCCTTTGGAAGCTGCAATTTCTTTCAGCTGTCTGGAGTGTTCGTCCAGAATTGCGTTGGGAATGTTGGCTGCTTTGATCTGATGTTGATCCAGATACTGCTGAACTTTTTCAGAAAATGGAAGTTTTCTCAGTGATTCTCCAAGTGCATAAGTCCAGATGATCTGTCTTTCGGCAAACTTTTTTATTACTTTATTTTCTCCTGCCGGCATAAACTGAATGATCAGTCTCACAAAAGTTCTGGAATCGTTGACAACAGCACCCCAAACTGTTCTTGCCTCCCACCATCTTTCGTAGGATTGGGAAGTACGGAAGGCCAGCAGTAATGATACTGCTGTTCCCAGGAGTGCCGGAATATTTAAAGGCAGTGAGATCTTGCGAAACCATGGCAATTCGTCCAAAAGATCAATAGTGACGGAAAATATTCCCATCAACAGAATTTGGGTTTTTATTTCACGGATGAAATACCAGACTGATATTTTTTTGTTTAATAACATAATCGGGTTATTTATTAAAATTCGGTGAGATCATTTTCACTTTTCCAGCCGTTTTCATTCAATAAAAAATTACGTAAACAGCTCTAATGTAAGGATTAAAATCGACAATTTACTGGTTCCGGTAGCTTTCATTAATGTTCGTGTTCTCCGGAATTTACCAGTTTTGCATTCACAAAAAATGCTCCTTTTACTACTATTTTTGCATTGTCAGGAATATTTCCTACCGGAGTTATCGCGGTATATCCCATATCGGAAGTTCCTTTTACCACTTCTATTTTCTCAAAGTTTAAGGTTTTCGGATGAGGTTTTCCTTTTTCTTTGTGTTCTTCCTCCGCTTTTTTATCGGTCTGGACAAATACAAAATATTTCCCATCTGCTTCTACAATGGCCTCTGTAGGAACTGCAGGAGTTGTGCTTTTATCAAGGCTTACAATTCCGGTGATATTCATTCCATCAATCAGACCGGATTTGTTTCCGATCACTTCACAATGCATAGAGATGGTTTTACTTTCGTTTTCAAAAGAAGATCCTATGCTGTAAATTCTTGCATCATATTCGGTTTCCGGATTGTTCGTCAGTTTAAAATGAACAATCTGTCCTACTCTCATTTTAGGAAGATCTTTTTCAAAAACCTGAAGATCGAGATGAATAGAACCGTTATCAATTACTGTAGCAACAGGAGAAGAAATATCCACATAGCTTCCGATCTGTGCGGTAATACTGCTGATTGTTCCACTGATGGGTGCTGTAATCACCAAACCGGATTTCATATTTCCATTGCTTACTTTTCCAGGGCTTATTCCCATCATCTGAAGCTGTTTT
The DNA here is from genome assembly GCF_003610675.1 of Chryseobacterium sp. AG363. NCBI lineage: Bacteria > Pseudomonadati > Bacteroidota > Flavobacteriia > Flavobacteriales > Weeksellaceae > Chryseobacterium > Chryseobacterium sp. AG363. The sequence continues at coordinate 575,001 of NZ_RAQF01000003.1, read as the reverse complement.
AGAAGGGATGCTCTTTTTGTTCTTAGTGTTTTCAGTTCAGCATCGGCACTCTGAAGATTTTTCTTTGCGCCTGCATCATTATCAAAAAGCTCTCTCTGCCTTCTGTATTCCTGTTCTGCATAGGTTATTCTACTGTTGGTAGTCAGATAATCTTCCTGAAGCTGGATATATTCCGGATTGGCAATGGTGGCAATGACCTGTCCTTTCTTTACGATACTTCCCACCTGAATATTGATGGTTTTGATGATTCCTCCATACAGAGAAGTGATGGTTGCTTTATTGCTGTTGGGTACACTCAGCAAACCATTAGCTTTTATGGTAGATGTCAACTCTTTCATTTCTACATTTCCTAAAGCCACTCCTACAGACTTCATCTGCTCTTCTGTAAGGGAAGCTATTGTTTGTGGAGCTTCTTCGTGAGCCTGTTCTTTCTGTTCTGTTTTTTCAGGAGCTTTTTCTTCCGAAGCTTCTTTTTTTCCACAGCTTGTTAGTAAGATTGAGATCAGGGCGAGAGGGATGATATTATATTTGAGTTTCATAAGTAAAAATGTATTTTGTCTGATGCTGTATGCCATTGTTTTTATTGATACGGCATAAAGTTTTATAAGCAGCGACTTCATATTATTTGTTTATAATGGAGTTAATAGTAACTACAGATTGGTTCACCTGCTGGATGGATTCCAGATATTTCAACTGGATATTTGTGGCAGTCTGCAGGGCAAAAAGATATTCCACATAGGAAATTTCTCCTGTTTTATATCCTAGCTGAGCTGCTTTTACAATTTTCTCTGCGTTAGGCAATGCCTGGCTTGTATAGTAATCATACTGCTGTAAATCCTGCTGATACTGGCTGAAGGCATTTTCCAACTGAGCAGAAAGCTGTTTCTGCTGCATTTTAGCATTGGTTTCAGCGACCTGTTTTTCATATTCGAGCGCCTGAATTCTTGCTTTCGTCGCTCCAAATGTTAACGGTATTGCTACTCCTACTGTTGCTGACTGAAAACGTTTTCCTGAATTATAAAAATTCTCCTGTCCGTTAATGGTATGCAGACCTATCAAAGACTGATTGGTGTATCCCAAACTGAAATCTGGCAGTCCGAGGGATTTTTCAACTTTCTTATTTTTTTCGGCGATCTCCATTTCCTGGTAAAAAGCTTTTACCGTAGGATTGTTGGCAACCACAGCACTGTCGAGGACATTTTCTGCTTTTAAAGGAGCATAATCTTTGTTAAACGGAACCTCAATATCTTCTGAAGTGTTCATCAGGGTTTTTAAATTCTTGTAAGCGTTATTCAGATAAACTTCATTTTGTCTGAGCAGCAGATCAATTTCTCCTTTCTGGGTTTCTGCAGTACTGATTTCTATTTTCTTGATATCACCTGCTTTAAATCTCACGGTCGCAATTCTGATAAACTCTTCATAATATTGATCCAGACTGGTCAGCTGGGCCTTGTTATACTGAAGGTATTCAATCTGGTAATAGTAGGTACGCACCTGTTTTATCAGCTCATTGGCTGTAATCTCCTTATCAATCTGCTTGCTTTTAATATTCTCACTGATTAAATCTTTTCTTGCTTTAAAAATTGTCGGAAAAGGAATACTCTGTGAGATCGCAAACGACTGGTCAAACTTCGGGCTGTTGTATTGTCCAAGCTGAGCTTCAAAGCTTAGTTTCGGAAGTTCTTTTGCTGTTGGTCTTAATGCTTCGGCAGATTTAATACTTAAGTCTTTTGACTGCAGGGTTAAGTTATTATTCACAGCCTGCTCTACCGCCTGTTCCACAGAAACAGGTCTGGACTGTGCTTTAAAAGTCTGTCCCAGCATCATCAATCCTACAACAAGAACTGCTGTAAACATTCCCGTATTATTATTTTTTCTTTTCAAAATCTTTGTGTTAAAAATGATATACAGCATCGGTAAAACGAATAATGTAAGGAATGTTGCCGTTACCAGACCCCCAATTACTACTGTCGCCAAAGGTTTCTGTACCTCAGCTCCGGCTCCGGTGGAAATAGCCATTGGCAAAAATCCCAATGAAGCTACGGTAGCCGTCATTAATACCGGTCTCAATCTGGTTTTCGTTCCTTCAAAGACTCTTTTCAGAATATCCGTTTCACCTTCTTTTTCTAATTGATTGAATGTTCCGATCAAAACAATTCCGTTCAATACCGCTACTCCAAAAAGAGCAATAAACCCGATTCCGGCACTGATACTGAAAGGCATATCTCTTACAAGAAGGGCAAATACACCACCGATCGCACTCATAGGAATCGCTGTAAAGATCAATGCAGCCTGCTTGAATGAGCGGAAAGTAAAATACAGCAGCATAAAAATAAGAAGCAATGATACCGGAACAGCGATCATCAGACGTTGGCTTGCTTCCTGCAGGTTTTCAAACTGACCTCCGTAGGTAAAGTAGTAACCAGAAGGCAGTTTCACCTTCTCCAGTTTTGCCTGAATATCTTTCACCACACTTTCCACATCACGGTCTTTTACATTGAACCCGATCACAATTCTCCGTTTTCCCTGTTCACGGCTGATCTGTGCCGGCCCCAGCTTATAACTTATATTAGCCACCTGTGACAATGGAATCTGAGCTCCGCTGGCGGATGTTATCATCAGGTTATTCACATCTGAAATATCGGTTCTGTGAAGACTGTCCAGGCGGACAACCAGATCAAAACGTCTTTCATTTTCAAATACCTGTCCGGCAGCTTTTCCTGCAAAGGCTGTGCTTACTGCATTATTGACATCTTCGATATTCAATCCGTAATTGGCTATTCTTGTTCTGTCATATTGAACGTTGATTTGTGGAAGACCGCTCACCCTTTCAATCTGAGGTGCCGTAGCTCCATCTACAGTCTGAATGATTTTACCGACTTTATCCGCATACATCGCTAAAGAATCCAGGTTTTCTCCAAAGATTTTTACCGCCACATCCTGTCTGATCCCGGTCATCAACTCATTGAAACGCATCTGAATAGGCTGGTTTTTCTCAAAAAATACTCCTGGAATGGTTTCCAGTTTTTCACTGATCTCATCCGCGAGTTCGTTGTAGGATTTCTTGGTTTTCCATTCACTTTGCGGTTTTAATACTACGATCATATCGGTTGCTTCAGGAGGCATAGGATCTGTAGGAACCTCAGCAGAACCGGTTTTCCCAACGACCATTTTCACCTCATCAAACTGTTTGATAATTCTTGATGCCTGCATGGAGGTTTCTATACTCTGACTCAGTGAGCTCCCCTGCGGTAAAATACAATGGAATGCAAAGTCTCCTTCCTGCAGCTGCGGGATAAACTCCCCACCCATATTTTTAAAGATAAAAGCAGAGATAAGGAAAACGACAGCCGTTGCTGACACGATAATATATTTTACTTTGATAGCTTTCTGCAGTAGGGGCTGATATACCTTTTGCAAACGGTTCATCATTTTATCAGAGAAGGTTTCTTTGTGGGATATTTTCTTAGATAAAAACAAAGCGCTCATCATCGGAATATAAGTCAGGGAAAGAATCAATGCTCCCAGAATGGCGAATCCTACTGTTTTTGCCATTGGAGTAAACATTTTTCCTTCTACGCCTGCAAGAGTAAGAATCGGGATGTATACGATAAGAATGATGATTTCTCCGAAAGCCGCACTGCTTCTGATCTTTGAGGCAGAAAGGAATACTTCTTCATCCATTTCAGACTGTGTTAAAGCACAGGTCGATTTCCTTACGCCTAAATGATGCAGGGTTGCTTCTACAATAATCACGGCACCATCTACAATCAACCCGAAGTCTATGGCTCCAAGACTCATCAGATTGGCGCTTACCCCGAAAACATTCATCATTCCTAAAGCAAATAACAAGGAAAGCGGAATGGCCGAAGCCACGATAAGCCCGGCTCTCAGGTTTCCAAGAAAAATGACAAGAACGAAAATAACGATCAGTGCTCCTTCGATGAGGTTTTTCTGTACGGTATTGATGGCTCTGTCTACAAGGTCTGTTCTGTCCAGAAATGGCTCTATAATAACATCATCAGGAAGAGATTTCTGAATGGTCGGAATTTTTGCTTTGATATTGCTGACCACTTCATTACTATTAGCCCCTTTCAGCATCATGACTACTCCACCCACAGCATCTACCTTTCCATCATAAGTCAAGGCTCCGTAGCGAACGGCACTTCCTAAACGAACATCAGCAACATCTTTTATAAAAATCGGAACGCTTCCTGTTTCATTTTTAACCGCAATGTTTTTAATGTCTTCCAAAGAGGTAACCAAACCAATTCCACGGATGAAATAGGCGTTGGGTTTTTTATCAATATAAGCTCCTCCTGTATTCTGATTGTTTTTTTCGAGCGCTGTAAAAATTTCAGTGATACTTGTTCCCATTGCCTTTAAGCGATTGGGATCAATAGCCACTTCATATTGTTTTAATTCTCCTCCGAAACTGTTGATTTCCGCTACTCCCGGTGTTCCGTTCAGTTGTCTGCGAACGATCCAGTCCTGCATGGTACGGAGCTCTTTGGCATTGTATTTCTTTTCGCTTCCTTTTTTAGGGTGAAGAATATACTGATAGACTTCTCCAAGACCCGTACTTACGGGAGCCAGCTCGGGAGTTCCTACACCTTTGGGAATTTCTTCTACAGCATTTTTAAGCTGTTCATTGATAAGCTGTCTCGCAAAGTAAACATCTACATTTTCTTTGAACACTACTGTAATCACAGAAAGCCCAAATCTTGAAATACTTCTTGTTTCCTGAATATCGGGAACATTGGCAATACTCTGTTCAATAGGAAAGGTCACCAGCTGTTCCACTTCCTGTCCTGCCAATGTAGGACATACGGTAATAATCTGTACCTGGTTATTGGTGATATCCGGTACAGCATCTATCGGTAATCTGGTGGCACTCCATGTTCCCCAGATGATCAGCACCAACGTCATCAATCCAATGATCACCTTGTTTTTGATACTGAATTTTATAATTTTATCTAACACGATTTGTATTTAATTTTTATTGAAAAGTGAATGCACACAGTATAAAATACTGCAGCAAAAATATCCTGAAAAACTCTGCAATGGTATTGCAAAGTTTCAAGCACGAATAAGTACCAGAAAGCATAACTTTCTAAAAATCAATAAAAATTAAATTTTAGGAGGCTGCCAGATAGGATCGTAAACCTGATAAGCAAAGTCGTTTTTGTGGAATAAAATCTTCTTTGAAAAGTAAGCAGGAATCTGCTCGGGAATCTCCAGTAAAGGATCCATCTTAAATGCTGAAACTGTTATCTGACAACAGCTGCAGGCACACAGCGGAGAACAGATATCTCCTTTTTCTTTTGAATGGTTTTCCTGAACACTCAGGGAAACTATTTTATTCCCGGAATTCTGTGGATGAGACACATCAGCACATGGCATCAATGATAGCGCCATGAAATAAATTGCCAGTATCCATCTTAAGAGGTTCATGGTACAAAGGTAGAGATTTTTTGTAAAATGAATTATTTATTGAGCATTTACCCAATATTCTTTACGGAAAAACTTATTCACAAATACTATACCAGTCCTTTATGATAAAAATAAAATTCATATCATTGAAAATAAAAAATAACTCAACATCAAAAAGCATATATGAAATATTCTCTTGATCACCTTTTGTTCGCTTCAATAAAAATGAAGTGAAACAACCTGACCTTTCCACTATAGCATACAAATAAAAAATTTTTGATTATGATTAAATATATTTTTTCAATACTCTGCATGATGGTATTTTTAAACAGCTGTGGACAAAAACTATACAAAATAGAAAAAGATAAATATGATGAACCCTTATTAAATGATAAAGTACAATATTCATTTAAAGAAAAACCTTCTGAAGAAGATTTAAAAAAAATTGATACTACCACATATTATGTTCAGGTCTTTGAGGGGAGATATTACAATGAAGGAGAAATGAAGAATCCAAGGATAATTATTTTTCATAATGATGGTTTTTTCAAGAATGAATCACTTATGTATTTTGGAAAATTTGATGAGCATAGAGGAAAAAATTCTGTTTATTATGGAGGAAAGTATAGAATAAAAAATAATATCATCCAACTAGAACAATTTGGAAAATCTCCAGATTCAAAAAATTGGTATACAAGGAGAGTAACTAATGGTAAAATAGATGGTAATAAGATTATTTTTAATGAAGGTTTAGTTTCCATTTTTGAGAAAAGAAAAACTTTGCCCGTAAAATAACAAGATCTTTAATTGGAGAGTGGATACTTTTCAATGACTTATACAAAAATTCTTAAAGACAAAAAGCCACCGCAAAAGCAGTGGCTTAAAAAAATCAATCTAATTATGGACTAAATCTTATAAATTCGGGTTATTCTCAAATTCTCTTTGTGGAATACTGAATAAATAATAATTACTATTGGGTGTAAAAGCAGATTTATCCGGGAAATCAAGAACAGAATGCCCTTTACCGTCTACTGTTTTCACAGTTCCGTCCGGTGTAGTAATCTGAACTTTTATAGGTTTTCCATCAGCATCTACAAACGGTTTTCTTACTACTGTACCCTGCGTTCTGATAATATCTGAAAGGGAAAATCCTTCTCCGAATAATTCTTTTCTTCTCTCGATCAACACTGCATCTACCACAGCATTTTGTGATAACGACCCATTATAAATATTGGCATTTCTTGCTGATTTCAATTGGTTCAATACGGCTACTGCCTGAGAAACATTTCCGTTTCTAGCTTCGGCTTCAGCTTCGATCAGGTACATTTCTGCAGCTCTCATGTACACAATATCTGCGATAAGGGTGGGTTTAAATCTAAACTTGGCATACCTCAGCAATCCTTCTCTACCTTTCTGTCCGTCCCATGAAAACAATTGAGATCTGATATCATTAGTATCAAAAAGGTCTTTAAAATAAGGATCCGCCATAAAGCTGTAATAATAACTTCCTGAGGAAGATACATCCAGATAATGGAAGGCATAACTTTCATCAGACTGTTCCTGGGTCTGTGCATGTCCCCAGATCCATTCTGCGTTGTTGATATCATTGAATCCATCCTTATATTTTTCCGGAGCCATGAGAGAAAATCCTTCCCTTGCGATTTTTGCTGATGCTGAAGCTTTGCTCCATTCTCCTGTATTCAGGTAAGTTCTGGCAAGAAGTCCGTTGACTACAGCACGATTAATCTTATCTTTATTATTTCTTGTATAAGTTTTCAATAGATTGTCTGCATCAGTAAGATCACTTTTAATCAATGTATAGATTTCTTCAAGGCTTGCTCTCTTCTTCCCTACTGTGCTTGTTGTGGAAGGTTCTGTATAAATCGGGGCTGTCAATGCTGATTTGTCTTTAAGATAGCTGAACTGATAAAAGCTCGCCAGATTCAGGTAACAGAAAGCACGTAAGGCTTTTGCCTGTCCTTTCACTTGATCCTTTTTCTCCTGGCTGCCTTCCGTTCCATCAATTCTTGTAATCACATTATTCATATTATTAATTGTGGAATACAACATCGTCCAGATAAACAGCGGGCGGCTTGCTGTACTGTTCACCATTTCTGTAAAGGCATAGGCAGAAGCGAAACCATATTTATTAGTCAGTACTGCCACATCACTTCCCATGGCATCACTGGCTCTCAACACAGTGGAATACCCGATATTGGCATAGGTTGTTCCATCATTATTAAATTTTGCCCAGGTACCATTCACCACTGTTTCGGCACTTTCGGCTGTTTTGAAAACTTCTACGCTGCTGGCCTGATCAGTAGGAGCTGTATCCAGCTCACTTTCACAACTTGCTAGCGACAAAAATCCGATAAGAGCAAACGATAGATATTTTAATTGTTTCATTGTTTCAATTTTAAAGGTTAAAGTGTTGCCTGAAGACCAAAAGTGATCGTTCTCATTGCAGGATATCTGTAATACGTTGTTCCGTCCAACGCCTGCTCAGGATCCATTCCCTTATGTTTGTAGAAGGTCAGAAGGTTTTCTGCCTGGATATAAATTCTGAATTTTTTCAATCCTATTTTCTCAAAATAATCCTCAGGAAGTGTATATCCTAAGCTTACATTTTTAAGTCTTGCATAAGTACCTGAATACAGGAATCTTGAAGAGGTTGATGTCCAGTTATTTGTTGTTGTGCTCAATGCGGGAACATCTGTATATGGATTATCCGGTGTCCATCTGTTCAGTATTTCAGAACTCCACGCACGTCCTCCGGCACTTCCGTTATGCATGATGGAAGTATAATCGGTATCTAAAATTTTACCCCCGATTTTGAATGTCAGTAATCCTGAAAAGTCAAAATTCTTATAGGTAATGCTTGTACTGATTCCTCCTGTCAGTTTCGGCAATGCGGAACCTTGCAGTAGTTTTGTTGCTTTTGAGTATTCCGAAGTAGTTCCTTCCACTGAATTTCCACTAGCATCGGTAGAAACTGTTTTCCACAATGGTTTTCCATTGCTTGGATCTACACCCACCCATTCCGGAATAAAGAAATCATATACAGAACCTCCTACCGTTAATAACTTTGTTCCCACCACAAGAGAACCTCCCGGTAATTTGGTTACTTTGTTGTTTAAAGTGCTTAGGTTAACATCAACATTCCATTGGAAATCATCATTCTTAATAGGTGTTGTGAACAATGAAAATTCAAATCCTGTATTCTGAATGGTTCCGATATTGGCAGGATAATCACTGATACCCAACGATGGTGCCACCGGCATATTAAACAGAAGATCCTGGCTTTTTCTTTTGAAGTATTCGATATTCCCTTTAACTCTGTTATTCAAAATAGCGAATTCCAATCCTACGTTTAAATTAAGGTTGGTTTCCCATTTCACATTATTAGTGGAAGTCTTTTCAAGAGTTGTACCCGGTTCTCCGCCAAGGCTGATAAATCTGTACAGCTCCTGATAAGCATAATAAAGCGGCTGTCCGTTAGGTCTAAGTAATTTATCATTTCCTTGTCCTCCGTAACTGGCACGCAATGTCAATTGATTGAATACATTCAGGCTTTTAATAAATTCTTCATTGGATATTTTCCATGAACCTCCTACTGACCAGAATCTCCCCCATCTGTTATCTTTTTCAAATCTCGAAGAGCTGTCTGCTCTTCCCGATGCAGATAAAAAGTAAGTATTATTGTAGTCATACTCTACTTTTCCAAGGAAACTCAATAAGCTTAATTTATTACTGTTTCCACTGAAACTTCCCAGCAGAGAAGCAGCATCCGGCTCATAGTAATAAGGCAGTGAAAACTGACTTCTTGTTCCTGAAATCGTCTGATAATCGTATTTGTAGAATTCGTGTCCTGCCAGTGCATTAACGTGATGCTTTCCAAACTTTTTATCGTACGTAAGGATATTACTGGTTGTATAAGATAGTGTTCTGGTATTGGTTTTCGTCACTGAACCTCCAATTTCCGCTCCTTGCCCAAGTAATGGATTTGAATAATAATGACCGTTATAATTCACCAAATCAACTGAGAAGCTTGTTTTGAATTTCAGTTCCGGCAGGAAAGTGAATTCCATGAATCCTTTTCCTGAAAAGTTATCTTCTTTATTTTCGTTTTTGTCTAATGGTAAAGTTGCAGCCGCATTCTGATTTTGAAGTGCATTTGTGGGCCTGTACTTTCCAAAATCATAAATCGGATTTCCGTCAGCATCTAAAACGTAAGTTCCGTCAGCATTTCTTTCATAATAAGGATAGAAAGAAGGAATAAACCTTGCGGCATTGATGATATTGCTCGCCTTGGAATCTGAAGAAGTTGGTGCCTGCTGAATACTGTTGGTATAGCTTAAGTTGACTCCAACATTTAACCATTTCTTCACTTCCGAATTGATTTTTAATCTGGTATTATATCTTTTAAAACCGGATTCAATCGCCATCCCTTTATCATCCAGATACCCTAGTGAAAAGAAGTAATTACTTTTATCACTACCTCCGCTGATATCAAGATCCATCTGGTTTCTTGATGCCACTCTCTGTAAAACATCTCTCCAGTCGTCATTCCAGAGTGGTGATGCACCAGGCAATAATTTCCCATCTGTTCCCACCGGTTTTGGATAAGCAGTTCCATATGGATTAATTCCAAGGGTAGAAACAAGATTATCCGTTGCCATCTGAGCAGCCTGCTGAGAAGAAACTTTACTGGACTGATATCCGTTTCTTAATGCTTCCCAATATAATTGAAAGTATTGATCCGTGTTTACCTGTTCATAATCTTTGACAGCTCGTCCTGAGAATCCCTGACTGATATTAAAATTAACTCTGGCTTCTCCTTTTTTCCCTGATTTTGTAGTGATGATAATAATCCCGTTGGCTCCTCTTGAACCATACAAAGCACTTGCTGTAGCATCTTTTAAAACACTTATAGATTCAATATCGCTTGGGCTAATGGAGTTCAGGTTTCCATCAAAAGGAATTCCGTCCACTACATATAAAGGATCACTGGAAGCACTGATGGAACCAATACCTCTGACTCTGATGGTAGAAACCGCACCTGGCTGTCCTGATGCACTGGTGGTCTGAATCCCCGCAACCTGGCCTTCCAATGCTTTGGTGATATTGGTTACAGGTCTGTTATTAATCTTATCACTTGAAATGGTCGCTACAGAGCCGGTATAGCTGTTTCTTTTAGCTTTTCCGTAAGCCACCACTACTACTTCATCAATCTCCTTTTCATGAAGGCTATCTTTTTTCGGTCTGGAATTCTGTGCACTTACACTGGTTACTCCCAGAAAAAAAGCAGCAACGGGAGGTATCCAGGCTTTAGAATTGAATAAATTTTTGCTAATCATAATCAATTTTAGTTATCATATATTAAAATTTAGCCATTTGCAGAAAAATCAGCAAAGGGCATCGATAAATACGATAAACCAAATGCTTATTTTTCCTTAAAAGGCTGAACGTAACACCTTGCCCCACGGGTAGGTTGTCAAGACTTCATAGGGTCAGTTCCCTCCATCTTTCTTTATAAGCCGATCGAAATATGGTTGCAAAGCTAAAAACTTTTAGTCTACAAAACAAGTAGACTTATTTATTTTTCATGATAAATTTTCAAAAATTAACGTAATTTTTTAATAAAACCCATCACAATAAAGAGTTACAAGCTTTGCCACTTTCTTAAACATGACAAATATCATTATCAATAATTCAATACAACAAATTAAATCTGTCCAGAAATTTTTGATCTTTAATTGAAAAAAGTTTTTAATTTTATGGTATGAAAGTTTTGATCATCAACGGCCCTAACCTCAATCTGTTAGGCACAAGAGAACCGGAAATCTATGGAAATGTTTCTATGGAAAGCTATTTGGAAAATTTAAGATCCGAGTTCCAGACCCATGAATTAAAATATTACCAGTCTAATATTGAAGGAGAACTTATCAACAGACTTCAGGAGGATGATTTTGATGCCTTAGTAATTAACCCCGGAGCTTTTACTCATTATTCTTATGCTATTGCTGATTGCTTGAAAAACATTCGCAAGCCAAAAGTAGAAGTACATATCAGTAACATTTATAAAAGAGAGGAATTCCGACAGAAATCTGTAACGGCAGCCAATACAGATGCCGTTTTATCAGGCTTTGGAATGGATGGATATAGGCTGGCTTTATTAAGCTTGAAGTAATTTTGTTACTTATCCTTTTCCCATGAATTGCACAGATTTCTACAGATAATTATGGATAAGTATCAGAGTAATTTATGAAGATAAAAGATAAGGTTTATTGCAAAGACATTGGAATATATTCCGGGCAATTGACGAAAAGAAAAAACTATATCGTTGAAGAAAAAAATGCGGAAAATATAAGAATCTGGAATGACGAAGGAAAACTGAGGTGGTATTCTGATTTTTATTTTAGTTTAAACAATGAACCGGAAATAACTTCTATTCATATTGATGATGAAATTGAAAATATTGAATCTGATGCTATAGAAGTAAGTATTGAATTTTCCGACAAAACAAAATATGGGATGACCTTCACTACCCCGCAGTATTTAGATAAAATATTGGACAAAGAGTCTTACTTTTCTTCAAAACACTTTATGATTATAAAATACCTCACTGAAGAATCAATCAAATCAACCGTCCTAAAACTGGATGAACAGAACGAACTGATTGAAAACTGTAAAAAATATGAATAAAAAAAAAGCCTCATCACTGATGAGGCTTTTTGTATGTTGATTGGCAACTATTAGATAGTTTGTTCCTGCAATTGAGGTCCTGAAGCTACTAATTTTTTACCTTCTTCAGTATCACAATACTGCTCAAAGTTCTTGATATATCTTGAAGCAAGATCTTTTGCTTTTTCTTCCCATTCTGAAGCGCTCTCATAAGTATCTCTAGGATCTAGAATACCTGTAGAAACGTTTGGCAATTCAGTAGGAATTTCAAGGTTCATAATTGGAACCTGAGTTTTAGGAGCATTATCAATAGAACCGTCAATGATGGCATCAATAATTGCTCTGGTATCTTTAAGAGAAATTCTCTTTCCGGTACCATTCCAACCTGTGTTTACCAAATAAGCCTTAGCGCCGTGCTCTTTCATTTTGCCGATTAATGTTTTAGAATACATTGTCGGGTGTAAGGTAAGGAATGCTTCACCAAATGCAGGTGAGAAAGATGGTTGAGGTTCTGTAATTCCTCTTTCAGTTCCTGCCAATTTTGAGGTATAACCGCAAAGGAAGTGGTACTGCGCCTGATCTTCATTCAGGATAGAAACCGGAGGAAGTACTCCGAATGCATCTGCTGAAAGATAAACAATCTTTTTGGCATGACCTGCTTTAGAAGGCAATACAATTTTGTTGATATGATAGATTGGATAAGAAACTCTTGTGTTCTCAGTGATAGATCCGTCTGTATAATCTGCTACTCCATTGTTAACAACAACGTTTTCAAGAAGAGCATCTCTCTTGATGGCAGCGAAGATATCCGGTTCTTTTTCTGCAGATAAGTCGATAACTTTAGCGTAGCATCCACCTTCATAGTTGAATACTCCGTTGTTATCCCATCCGTGCTCATCGTCACCGATAAGGTATCTTTTAGGATCTGCTGATAAAGTTGTTTTACCAGTTCCTGAAAGACCAAAGAATAAAGCTACATCACCTTTTTCTCCTACGTTAGCAGAACAGTGCATAGAAGCCATACCTTTTAATGGAAGATAGTAGTTCATCATAGCAAACATCCCTTTCTTCATTTCACCTCCGTACCATGTACCTCCGATAATCTGTAGTTTTTCAGTAAGGTTGAACATAATGAAGTTTTCAGAGTTTAATCCCTGAGCTTCCCAGTTCGGGTTGGTAGTCTTTGATCCGTTGATTACTGTGAAATCCGGCTCACCGAAGTTTTCAAGTTCGTAATGAGAAGGACGAATAAACATATTAGTAACAAAATGCGCCTGCCATGCCACTTCAACGATAAATCTTACTTTAAGTCTCGTATCCGCATTCGTTCCGCAGAATGTATCTACTACATAAATCTTTTTAGATTCTGCAAGCTGGTTCAGCACTAGTTCTTTACAAGACCCGAAAATTTCTGCTGTTGTAGGTAAGTTTACTTTACCATCCCAGAAAATTGTGTCTCTTGTAACATCATCCTGAACAATATATCTGTCTTTAGGTGAACGACCTGTGAAAATTCCTGTTTTTACTGATACTGCGCCTGATTCTGTAAGCTCAGCTTTCTCAAACCCCTGATTTTCAGGAGAAACTTCAGCCTGATATAATTCTTCATAAGAAGGATTATACACTACTTCATAGTTTCCTTTAATCCCTAATTTCTCTAAATCCTGGATGATTTTAGTGTTTTTCATTTTACTTATATTTTCTATTTCTTTATTGCTTTCAACAAAAATAATATTAATTATTTGTTAAAGGTGGTTTAAATATACTGATATAAGTCAGAATGGCAAATAAAAAAACAGGATTATAAATACCTGATTACAAATCAATTATATTTTCCCATTCAAAAATAGTTGTAAAACCTTTCTCCCAAAAATAGTTCTTATAGTCCCCAAATTTGGCACTCATTACAAAATCTCCCCCCCATGCGCCTAAACTTTTGACAAATGAAGGGCAATCTGAGAATAACCTTTCCTTAACTGTGAGAATTTCAAGAAAATCGGCAATTTTATATTCATGAGTCATCATTAATTCGGAAAAATTTTCCAATTCATGACATAACAATATTTTTTTTGTAAGATCTGAAAATTCGTCAACCAATTTCGGAGACTTCTTTTTGGACTTGTAAAAATTGATTCCCTCTCTGCTATCCTGCTTCTGATTTAAATGAATAAAAATCAGTTCATTTTTAAAGGACGGACTAAAATCTACTTTCTCATATTTTATCTCAGGCTTACTTTGGAAAAGCACTGCGGACTTTTCTTTTGCAACTGCAATGTCATATCCACTTCCTCCCAAGCTGATAGAGTTAAGATGGAAAGGATTAATCTCTGCCCATTCCGCAAGATTATTCATCAGCGTAGAACTGCTTCCAAGCCCATAATCCGCTGGAAACTGAAGATTGGTTTTTAAATGGTAAGTAAGATCAGTTTTGAATTTACTATTAGAAAGCAGCTGAACATTCTGTAATGTTTTGGTAATAAATTCAGCACTTGATGGAATATTGGTTTCTAAGACCTGCCAGGTTTTATAATCAATGACAGCCTTCAACCATAGTTTATTCTGATGATAGGCTTCCCAAAGAACAAGGGATTTTCCATCTTGTTTTTCTTCAAAGAAAAACTCTTGTCCCAGCCTGGTAGGTACCGCTAAGACAAGAGCTCCATCTATTGCGAAATATTCTGAAGTAAGCATAAGCTTGCCCGGTGAAAATATCGCGTTCATATTTTTTGTTTAGATTGCAGAAGTAGCTTCTACTGATCCGTCAATTTTTTTGATCAATCCCTGAAGGGTTTTTCCTGGTCCTACTTCCACGAAGTTAGAGGCACCATCTTTAATCATATTCTGAACAGACTGTGTCCATTTTACTGGACCGGTAAGCTGAGCGATCAGGTTTTGTTTGATCTCATCAGGATTGGTTACCGCTGTTGTCGTGATATTCTGGTATACAGGAATAGTTGCTTTTCTGAATTTTGTCTTTTCGATAGCTGCGGCCAGTCTTTCCTGTGCAGGCTGCATCAATGGTGAGTGGAAAGCTCCGTTTACTGGCAATAGCAACGCTCTTTTAGCTCCTGCTTCTTTCAGTTTTGCGCAAGCTTCTTCTACTGCAGGAGTTTCTCCTGAAATAACCAATTGCCCCGGGCAGTTATAATTTGCAGGAACAACAATTCCGCTGATCTGTGCACAGATTTCTTCAACCTTAGCATCGTCTAATCCTAAGATAGCTGCCATAGAACTTGGATTTGCATCACAAGCTTCCTGCATTGCTTTCGCTCTTTCAGAAACTAATTTCAAACCATCATCGAAGGATAAAACTCCGTTGGCAACCAAAGCTGAAAACTCTCCTAAAGAGTGTCCTGCTACCATTTCGGCACCAAGACCATTTACTGCTTTTAATGCTGCTACTGAATGTATAAATATTGAAGGCTGGGTAACCTCTGTTTTCTTAAGATCCGCATCCGTACCGTTAAACATAATGGAAAGAATGTCGAAACCTAAAATTTCATTGGCAGATTCCATCAGATCTTTAATATCTTTTCTAGAATCATACAATTCTTTTCCCATTCCTACGAACTGAGAACCCTGCCCTGGAAATACAAGTGCTTTCATGTATTGAATTAAATATTATGCAAATATAACTATAATGTTAACAATATTCGTTCTAAGTGCTATAAATCATTTATGGTACTAACCTGATTACTCTGTAACCTGTATTTACATATGCACCGTTAGCTTTAGATTTTACAAACTCAAATTTGGTAGCAAGCTGAGTCTGAACTTTATTCATCTGCTTAAAGATTTCTCCTTTTTTATTCTCTCTGGTCAACATGTCATTTACCACATCAAACCCTACAATAGCATATTTTGGTGGGGTTTTGCAGTATTTAGTTTTATAAGCTGCCAGAATTTCTTTCTCAAAGCTACCGTCTGTGTTAATCTTTCTATCCATCAGATATACAAGACTTGCCTGGCTCAGCTCATCCACTTTCTTCTCAAAAACAGGAGAATAGAACATACTGAACGCTTTGATACCCTGTACTTCTTTAGAAATAGCAATCATTCTGCTGGCAAAAGCATCTCCTGCAGCATTATCATCATTCGCTAAAATGGCAATAACCGGTGCAGACTGCCCTGTCATCATATTCTGATCCGGCTGAATATCTGCCGGAGAATTAACAATAATAATATTAGGATTTTTTACTGCTTTTTCAAGTCCTGCTTTGATATAGTTGGCATCTTCTTTTTTAGCATCCGCCACTATATATATCTTCTGATCTGAGTACACACCTTTTACTTCTTCTACAATCTTATCAGCATAGGTCTGATTATTGGTTTCGACAATAATCAAGTTGCTGTAGTTATAGAGTTCCGGAGAGTTAGCAAATGGTGCTACAACCGGGATTTTCTGATTTTTGGTAAAATCAAGAACATCAATTACATTGGACTTAAAGAAAGGTCCGATAATAAGATCTGTATTATCAGGATTAATCTGTGTCAAAGAGTTTTTGAATGAAGCTTCATTTCCTGAATCTACAACTTTGATATCCAGTTTTTGTCCTCCTCTTGCATTTCTTTCAATAGCAAGCTTAGCTCCTGTCAAAAAGTCAAGTGCCATTGCTCTATACTGAGTTTCATTGGTACTGTATCCGAAAGGAAGCATCAGGATAACGCTTAAAGCATCACCATTTTTCTTTATATAAGCTGCATCCTGCTTTTTGATCTTTAGAACCATTCCGGTTTTCAAACCGTGTGAAAGATCCGGGTTGAGAGCGATAAGCTCATCAATAGAAACACCGAATTTATTAACGATAGAGAATACTGTATCTCCCTGCTGCACTGTATAGGTTACATAATCATCACCAACTGCAACATTGGAAGCAGCTGTTGATTTTTCGTTCCCTGAATCCATTTTTGCTTTTGGATTTGTAGTTTCTGCAACGGTATCAGTATTGGCAGTCGTATTTGTTCTTTTTATTTTAATGGTATCCCCAGGTTTCAGTCCTTTTTCTTCCAATCCTGGATTTAAAGCATAAAGGTCCTGCTGGCTAATGCCAAACTGTTTTGTAATTCTGTAATAATTATCTCTAGCCTGAATCACATAAGATTCTCCTTCTGCTGCTGGAGTGCTAGCAGATGTAGATGTAGCAGCTGTTGCGGTTGCTTTTTCTACAGGAGTTTCAACGTGTTTTTCCGGTGTTACAGCCTGTTGAGCACCACCATACTTTTTAATACTGGCAAGAGGCAAAGTAATCTCATCTCCGATCTTCATGTGAGAATCCAGTTCAGGATTCAGTTTTCTCAGATCAGTTTCAGAAATTCTATATTGTTTTGTGATGCCATAAATCGTTTGTTTTGGCAGTAAAACAATTTTACCTAGAGAAGAAGTACTTGCTGTTGAAGTTACTTTTTCTGCAGGAGTCGTTTTTGTCACAACCGGAGTGGCTGCTTTATCTGATTTTATAGTTAAAACATCACCGATCGCCAGTTTGCCATCTTTATGTTTTGGGTTTAGCTTCAGCAATTCATCTACAGTCATTCCATACTTTTTGGCAATGTTGTAAGGATTGTCACCTTGCACAACCGTATGTGATTTCTGAGCTGAAACTCCCAAAACCATACATAAACTGGATAGAATAAAAAACCTCTTTATCATATTCGATAATTATAATTTACAAAAATACTTCTTTAAAATTAAATGGCAACAATTATTAATTTTGAATCTTGAACCACCATTTCTTCCAAACAATTTTCAAGCCACGAATAGCCATAATCTGAAAAGAATACGCTAAAGTTATACACTCTTTCCTGCCATGTTTTTGCGGGATGAACATCTAAAAACAGATTTTCAAGTCTTTCCAGCAACTCATTCTGTTTTATTTTTTCAGCATGAAGCAGACGTTTTTTCATTCTTTTGAATGACTTTAATTGTCGTACTTCTTCTGCCTTTACCATATTCCCGAAGGATTTCTCAGTAGTTTCTGCTGAAGCTCTCAATGCAGAAAAATTACTAATCAATAATTCTTCTTTCTCTTCAAGTAATTCTACAATGGGATTATCTTTTAAAATCTTCTGATTGGTAAGTACCGAGAAGTTCTGGAAAAAATCTTCTATTTTAAGATCTAGTTTCTCAATTTTTCCCAATGTTTTTTCTTTCAGGAAAAGCATAGAGTTTCTTGGAATCAGAATTGGGAAAGGAATATTAATTTTTGAGAAATAATCTTTCAATTCCAGCCAGTACATGATTTCGGCATTTCCTCCGATATAGGATAAATTAGGAAGTACATTTTCCTGATATACCGGACGCATTAGCGCATTCGGACTGAATTTTTCAGGATGGTTTTCCAATTCGACAAGAATTTCTTCTTCTGTAAACTGGATAGGCTTATCTACAATATTATACTTGTGTCCGTTAAATTCTATTCTGTCTCTCGTTTCAGAAAGGTAGAAAAGATTTATTTCACGAGGGTTTACCTGAACCTTCCCATATTTCTCTGTCAGAAACTTGACTTTATCTTCAGAAGTTTTCTGTAAGCTGAAATGAAGAAGTTCATCTTCAAAAATCTCCTTCATCTGTTTTTTAAGTTCCTTAGAATCTCCATCCAGAATCAAAAGTCCGAATTCTGAGAAAAGACGGTTGACAAGAATCTTAATAGCTTCCGTTAAAGTGTTTCCAGCTTTATAAGCTTCCTTCATCATTAAAATCAGCTCTGTACCGAAAATGGAATCTTTGAATTCTTTTTCAAATTCCGAAATAAAATAGGTATCACTGATTTCAATTCTTCCTACCGGACCTCCGGATTTCTCATTGGTTTCGTAATAATTATTTTCGGTTTTAAAGTGATTGATCTCTGCAAAATCATGATCCTCCGAAGCCATCCAATACACCGGAACAAAATTAAAATCCGGAAAATTTTCTTTCAGATAAGTACATGTTTTTATGGTCTGAAGAATTTTATACACAAAGAAAACAGGTCCTGAAAACAGATTCAACTGATGCCCTGTTGTTATCGTAAACGTGTTGGGCTGTTTAAGATTCTCAAGATTTTCTTTCTGCTCTGAAGATAGAGAAAGAGTTTCTAACTGTGCTTCAAACACATCAGCTAAAATGCTTCTTTTTTCAGAGGTAAAAGAATCTTTCTTCAGATGAATCTGCTGCCTGAAATGATCTAAGGAAAATGTATTATTTTCAAACCCCTCAATCTTCTGATTTAAAAAATCTTTTACCAGCTGAGGAATACTTTCTATATCGTTAAATGATATTTTATTAATTGTTTTCAACCTGTATCGTTTTTAGTTGAACAAATACCACACAATTCCGATATTCAATCTGAAATCATACACCGGATAATGTGGAAATGCATATGCTTTGTTATTGGAAATAACAGTTCCTATCTGCTGTCCTTCTATGAAAAAGAACATTTTTTTCACTTTCATATTAATATAAATATCGGCGATAGGCTGCCCTCCAATTGAAAATGAATCTGCTCTTGGAAGAATATATTCATTAAGAACAGGGAAATATTCTCTTGAAGCGAATTTAGAGAAGTAATATACTTTAACCCCTGCCTGAATTTCTGCTGCTTTTTTGAAAGCCTGGGTCTGATAGAAGAAATTGGCTCTACCGATGAAGCCCGGCATTGGAAGTAGTTCTTTATTCGTTAAAGTATTCTGGAAATGCACTCTTGTATTCAGGTGGAATTTGTTGAAGCTGAAAGTAGCATCTCCTCCAATCTGAGATATATTTACTGAATTGTCACTTTGTTTCGGACTTCCGTTGCTGTCAAAATAAGTATAGTTATCGATTCTGAAATAATTGGCGAAAATCTCTGTTTTAAACCATTTCAGATTGATGCTTCCTCCTACTTCCATTACAGACTGATTCTTCGCATTTTCAAGATAATAATTGAAGTTATTATAAACAGAAGTATTCAATAGATAATTGAATGAAGGATAGGCACTCTGGAAGTTTACTTTGGCATTAACGAAATAATCTTTGATAGGTTCAAACTTCAGATTATTGGTTGTCTTCAGATAACTTTTAAACTGGCTTCCGTTTGAAAATTCCAGAAACGAATTCAACTGAATTTTGTCCCAAAGTTTTACCTGCAGGTTTCCTACAGCTCCGATTCTGTTTTCTTTCAGCTCACCAGGAAAAGGCACGTTGTTAAGTGCAACAACATCTCTTATCCCGAATTTAATCATCTGATAACGTACCCCGGCATCCAGTTTGAATTTTTCATTATTAAAAATCAGACTTACGGTATTGCTGAAATTCTCAGAATATTTTTTGGTTGTCAATGGAAAGCCACTTACTAAATCTGTAGGAGCGTCATACCAATACGGCTCCAAAGCAGTTTGGTTATAGTAATATTTGTTTCCCTGATGAGAAATAATATGTCTTATGCTGAAAGGAAATTTCTCAGAATTGAATGGAGTAAACTGATGGCTCAGATAATATCTTCTGTAAGAAAACTGTGAACTTGAAGAGGCCAGATTTACCTGTGCGTTTTGTCTGTTACTGTAATTGCTGTCTCCACTCTGAAACAGGTTATCTTCAGTAATCCCTCCACTTTCCTGATTATTTACATTCTGGTGAAGATAATGGGCAAAAAGCTCATAGTTTCCATTTTTTGAAACATAGTGTCCTGAAAATAAAGTATTGTTGTTAGCTGACAAGGAGTTTCTGTAAAGTCCCTGTGAACGAAGCCCCATATATTCAAGCGCAAAATTGAATCTTTTTCCGATATTCTGAGTATAGGTGGATTTTAGAGCCGCCCCGTTTCGCATAGCATTATGATATAAGAATGTAGCTGTAGGTGTTTTTACGTCATAATATTTCACATCATTTGCTCCAATAATCATGTAAGATTTGTTGGATGGCAATAAAGAAAGATTTTGTTCATCATTAACTTCAAATATAAGAGGATTAAATCCTGAACCAATGTTGGCAGGCTGTACTCTTCCGAAGTTATCTTTATTATTGTGTTGCGAAAAGATATAGGTCTTATCAAAAGTCATTACCGTATCAAAAACTTTCTTTTCAGAAAACTGGGTCTGATACTGATAATCATTTATAGTAGGTTTGAAAATTTTCAGGGAATCTTTTTTCCCGGAATCTATTACAAGAGTGTCTTCTTTTTTAGGCTGAGGTTTTGTTTCTGCTTTATTAACGACCTGAGCCTTGGCTACAAAACCTAAAGAGAAGAGTATGAAAAGGATGTACTTCATTATTCATTATTGTACAGCAAAAATAAGAAATAAAAGGACATAAAAAACCCCTGCTTTGAACAGGGGTTCTATATAAAATGATTATTGTATGATTAATAACCAGGGTTTTGTTGAATACCTGGGTTAACATTTATCTCATTTTGAGGAATAGGTAATGTCCATTTGAAACTAGTTAATGGAAGATTGCTAGGAGCAGCGGCAGGGATATTCACAGTTGACGAAGAATAGTCAGCCGGATCTCTGTCGATACCTTTATTAGCAAGAGTACCTAATCTCTTTAAATCTAAATATCTATAACCTTCAAAAGCAAACTCAATACGTCTCTCATCTAAAACACCTCCCCAAGCTTGTTGAGCTGATGTATAAACAGGAGCAGTTTGTGCAGATCCATATCTTGCATCACGAACAGCCTTAATTGCGGCAGCAGCACCAGTCAGGTCTCCAGCAGCAATTCTTGCTTCAGCTTTAATCATGTACATTTCAGATACTCTCATGATCTTGAAGTCATTATTATTAGCGTTGGTAGCAGTTGTAGCCCACGTAGTAGATCCTGTAACCACACCACCGTGTTTGTTAATAATAAGTCTGTCACTTTGCAGATAGTTTGCAGAAGTCTGATAACTTGCATCTACGGTTGAAGAAGGAGCAATTAAAATATTTCCTCTAACATCAGGGATTGTAGTAGATAATGTAGCTGCAGATAAGTTACCTGGGTTAACTTTATTATGCAAAGCTCTACTTACCTCATAAAAAGGAGATCCTGCAGCAGAAGGTCTTACAGAAACCCAAGAATTATGCAGGTTTGTAAGCTGGTTATTTTGGTTAGCTGTTCTCTTAAGTTTAAAAATCACCTCTGAAGTAGAAGGTTGATTATCAGAGAAAAACAAACTTCTATATTCAGCTTGCGTTGCCAATTTAACAGGTGAGTTATTGATTACATCATTTGCAAATGTTTCAGCATTTGTATAATCACCTTTGTACATATACGCTCTTGCTTTAAGACCTTTTGCAAACCATATATTAGCATAAACACTGTTAAATGCAACTGGGTTAGCTGTAAAAGTAGTTATAGCCTGATTTAAATCCGCATGAATTAACGAATAAAATGCACCATTGGTAGCTCTAGGATTAGTTTTTTCCTCTGGTAAAAATACGCGATCAGCAAGAATACCAGCCAATGCGCTATCATTTTTCAAATCTGTAGAAAAATAAGACATGATCAATAAGTGAGCATACGCTCTCAATGTCAACGCCTGTGCTTTTAGATTTTTTAAAGTAATTGCATCTGCAGCATCTTTTGGAGCGATTTTATCAGCTAAAGCAATAACTCTGTTAATTCTTGCTAAAGCAAAATAAGAGTTAGTCCATAAAGAAACCGGAAGATCAGATCCAGGATTCATTGTAAATATGTATTCTGTAGATTTCCCTTGTCCTCCATTGGCAAATCCAATACCTACTTCATCGGTAAATACTGATACATCAGCAGCTTCTGCACGGTTTGTAAGCTGGTTATAAGATGTATTCAATAAATATGATAAATCTGCGCTTGTTTGTATAGCTACATCTTCTGTCATAGCACCAGGAGCAAACGTCTCTAGTTTGTCTTCACAAGACACGAATAGTACGCTTAATGCTATTATTGAGAATTTAATATATTTTTTCATAAAAGTTTAATTAAAGTTTAAAATCTAAAGTCAAATCCTATAGTAAACGTTTTTGCCGTAGGATAATTCGCGGCATCACTATTACGATTACTTTCCGCATCATAACCTCTCCACTTAGTCCAAGTTGCAAGATTTTCTCCTTGTACATAAATAGAAGCTGAACTTAAGAATGTTCCATCTAGCATTCTTTTAGGAATTTTGTATCCTATTTGAGCATTTCTCAATCTTAAATAAGATGCATCCACAAGGAATCTATCTGAAGAAGCATCAAGACTTCTGTTAGCAGCAGTAAGTGAAGGTAGAGATGCACCAGTGTTAGTTGGTGTCCAAGAATCTAACAAATCACGAGATACATTAAACTGTCCGATGTTATCTCCCGCATACATTGTTGACCAGTCTCCATCAAATCTTTCAATACCTGCAACATAAGTAAATGTTGTTGAAGCATAGAATCCTTTATAATTTACATCGAATCCAAATCCTCCTTGATATTTCGGAAGGTAATTATACTTTCTTGTCTTTCTATCAGCGAATGTTGGGTTTTCTGTTGGATTACCATTAGCATCTTCGAAAAGCAATTCTCCATTTGCAGGGTTCACACCTAGATAGTGATATACATATGGCATGAAAGGAAGCATTCCGTTTTGTTGTCTCACAATAAACTGAGTTCCACTATCGATGTATCCTCCACCAGCAATACCTCCTAGCTCCTGATTGTTAATAGATCCGTTAGCTCTAATATTAAGTGTTAAGTCTTCTGTTTTTAGAGCTGTATAGTTTAAACTTAATTCATAACCTCTGTTATATAAAAACATATTAGTATTATGATCGATAGCTCCAGTTCCCAATACAGGAGCCATTGGATCAGTATAATACATATTCTCTGTTTTTTTACCGTATTTATCAAATGAACCGGTCAATCTTCTGTTAAAGAATTCGAAATCTATACCAACATTATAAAGTTTAGTAGATTCCCATTGAAGAAGTGGATCTCCAAAGGCAATTCCCATACCGAAACCACTGTTATAACTTCCTCCTGCAGTAGTAATTGGTGTATATACATCATAATACTTAGGAGGGTTAAGTCCCTGGTATATTGTTCCAGCAACAACTCGCTGGTTACCAATAACCCCATAAGAACCTCTCAGTTTTAATACATCTACAAAACTAACATTATCCATAAAAGATTCAGAGTCGATATTCCATCTACCTCCTACAGACCAGAATGTACCCCATTTTCTATCGTCACCAAATCGGCTTGTTCCATCTCTTCTGATGGATGCTACGATACCATAGGTTTTATTAAAGTCATAATCGAAAGATCCAAAATATGAAAGAAGATCTAGTCTGGATTTCACATTTGAAATTGTTGGAACATACCAGTCATTTGCAGCTGTATCAGTTACATATCCTTGTCCAGTATCCGGAACATAGTTCTTAGGATTTAAACCTCTTTGAGTTTGGATACTTTGTTGGAACTGGTACATGTTATATTCCATGTTTCCAGTTAAGTTGAATGTATGTTTTCCGAAACTCTTAGTATACCCTAATTGAGCCAACTGGTTAAATGAGAAATTATAATTATTATTTATAGATTCTGTACCATTATAAGCACCACCTAAATAAGAAGGAACCCCTTGTGTAGGAGAGAATAAAAGGCTGTTAAAACTTTCAGGTCTTTGTACAGAAACCAGTCTTTGATAAATCAACTGTGCATTGGTACGAGTTCTCGCAACCAATCCAGGTAAGATTTTATAAGATAATTCAGAGTTAACGTCAAATCTGTAATCATTAAATCTCCTGTAGAAAGTTTCAACTTTATCAATCAGGAATAATGGCGTGTATAATAAACTTCCTCCTGACGAAGCATAATCCTGGAATAGTTGATATCCGTTAGAATACATACTTGGGCTTAGGTAAGGCACACCCATCTGAGCTCCCAAGATAGGGTTTTGGTTGATCGCTTCTGCATCTCCTTCAGAAGGCTGGTCGCTATTCTTTGAGAAAACAGCTGCCATCCCGATAAAGTAATCAAATTTTTTGTTTTCACTTTTACCGCTGATGTTGTTACGTAATGTAAATCTCTGCAAAGAAGTTCCTGCAAGAGTACCATCTTGGTTCAAATATCCAGCAGTTGTAAAAGTACGTACTCTTTCATTACCACTTTCTACACTCAGGTTATGAGCTGTAAAAATGCCTGGATTGTAAAAATAATCTAACCAGTCTGTATTGATATTAAAATCATTAATTTCCTGATCGGTCATATCAACACCCTTACCAGTGTTTAGTCTTTTCTCCAAAGTAAGTAACTCTCTGGAATTAGCAATATTATATTTATTTTTTTGTAAGAAATTAACACCTGTTTGAGAGTTATAGTGGAAACTAAGTTTTCCTCCTGTTGAACTACCTCTCTTTGTGGTAATAACAATTACCCCGTTTGATCCTCTGTTACCATATTCAGCAAGAGCAGCAGGATCTTTCAGTACTTCAAAAGTTTCAATATCATAACTATTCAAGTTTCTGAACGCATCACTATTGGATGGGAAACCATCAATTACATATAGAGGATCTGTACTTGCAGATAGAGTACCTACCCCACGAATAATTACAGTAGGCTTAGCACCTGGCTGTCCACTACCTGCGCTAATATTAACACCAGCTAACTGACCTTGAACAGCATTTAATACATTGGATTGCGCTCTACTTTCAATAGTTTCAGCTTTTATTTGCTGACTAGCACCGACAGCAGTTTTCTTAGAAACGGTTCTATAACCTTGTACAACTACCTCATCAATTTGCTTTGTTTGAGTAGTGTCTTTTTTTGTTGTCTGCGCATAAGTTACTGCTCCCATAAAGAACAATGCTCCTGCACTCAATACACGTAGTTTAACATTCATATTAACAAATTTTAATATATTTAATGGGCAAATATGTTAATAAATATTAACATCCACAAATTAAACTAACGTTTAAACGACTATTTTTTTTATTGTTTTATTTAAAATTTACACAAAACAAATAAGATTTAATAATAATAGACAGTTTTTATTCAATAAAAAATAATTTTTTCACAAGCCTTATTCATTTTAACAAATTATTAATAATTCAAAAAAAATTATTTAGAATGATTACAAATTAAATGAGTTTGAAAAATAAAAAAACCACTTTATAAAAAAGTGGTTTTCACATATTTAGGATATATTTATTTTAGTTTTTTCTTGACCGCTACTTCTTCGTATACTTCAAGGATATCTCCGATTTCGATGTCATTATAACCTTTCAGATTCAGACCACATTCGTAACCTTTCGTTACTTCTTTAACATCATCTTTGAAACGTTTCAAACTTTCAAGTTCTCCATCAAATTTAACAATACCGTCTCTTAATAAACGTACTTTAGACTGTCTCGTTACTTTTCCGGTAAGAACCATACAACCTGCAATTGTTCCTACTTTAGAAATCTTGAAAACCTCACGGATTTCAACATTACCAATCACCTGCTCTTGAATTTCCGGAGAAAGCATTCCCTCCATCGCTTCTTTTACTTCATCAATTGCTTTATAGATTACAGAATACGTTCTGATTTCAATTTCCTCACGATCTGCAAGTTCTTTAGCATTAGCACCTGCTCTCACGTTAAATCCAATGATAATAGCATCGGATGCTGCAGCTAAGTTGATATCAGATTCTGTAATCTGTCCAACACCTGAGTGAAGAATTTTAACACTGATTTCTTCTGTTGATAATCTTTGTAACTGATCAGAAAGAGCTTCTACAGAACCATCCACGTCTCCTTTAAGGATAATGTTCAATTCTTTGAATTCTCCTAAAGCAATACGTCTACCCAATTCTTCAAGGGTTGTATGCTTCTTGGTTCTGATTGATAATTCTCTCTGCAGCTGCTCTCTCTTATTGGCAATTGCTTTACCTTCACTTTCATCAGCATACACACGGAATTTATCACCTGCAGTAGGCGCTCCATCCAAACCTAAGATTGTTGCAGGAATTGATGGCCCAGCTTCTTTTAGATTTTTTCCTCTTTCATCAAGCAAAGCTTTTACTTTCCCGTGATTTTTACCTGCTACTACATAATCACCTACTCTTAAAGTTCCGGTCTGTACCAACATTGTTGCTACATAACCTCTACCTTTATCTAAAGATGCTTCAATAACAACTCCGTTTGCTGCACGGTCAGGATTCGCTTTCAACTCAAGCATTTCAGCCTGTAATAAAACTTTTTCCAACAATACATCTACGTTATTACCGAATTTAGCCGAGATCTCCTGTGCCTGAACATTTCCACCCCATTCTTCTACTAAAACCGGTGGATTTAATCCTGATAACTGCTGACGGATGTTGTCCGGGTTTGCATTCGGCTTATCTACTTTGTTGATAGCAATAATCATTGGTACTCCTGCAGCCTGTGCGTGAGCAATTGCTTCTTTTGTTTGTGGCATTACATCATCATCGGCCGCAATTACGATAATTGCAATATCCGTAATCTGTGCACCTCTCGCTCTCATTGCAGTAAAGGCTTCGTGACCTGGTGTATCTAAGAAAGTAATTCTCTGACCGTTCTCCAGTTTCACGTTATAAGCACCAATGTGCTGAGTAATTCCTCCGGATTCACCGGCAATTACGTTTGTTTTTCTAATGTAGTCCAACAATGAAGTCTTACCATGGTCAACGTGCCCCATTACAGTAACTACAGGAGCTCTTTGTAATAGGCTTTCCTCGGTATCTACTTCATCTTCTGCATCCGTATCTTCAAGATCAGCATCTGAGAATTCAATTTTATAACCGAATTCATCTGCTACTAATAATAAGGTATCGGCTTCAAGTCTTTGGTTCATGGTAACCATTACACCTAATGAGAAACAAGCAGAAATTACTTCAGTTGGGGAAACATTCATCAAACTTGCCAATTCACCTACTGTGATGAATTCTGTTACTTTAAGAGTTCTGTCTTGTGCTTCAAGCTCCTGCTGACGCTCATCCTGCTCTCTACGGAAAGTTCTCTTGTCTTTTCTGTGTTTTGCAGATTTAGATTTCCCTCCTTTATTAGTAAGTTTTTCTAATGTTTCTTTGATCTGGTTTTTAACTTGCTCATCAGTTAGCTCAACTGGCATAACTCTTTGTCCAGGTCTGTTGTTCTGACCTCCTTTTTTGAAGCCACCACCTTGACCTTGACGATTTCCACCACCCTGGTTATTTCCAAAACGGTTTCCACCTTGGCCACCTTGACCTTGAGGACGATTTCCCTGGCCTCCCTGACCACCCTGGCGGTTTCCACCTTGTCCCTGTCCACCGTTATTATTATGCTGACGGTTTCCTTGGCCTTGTCCACCTTGGTTGTTGTTATTTCCTGAGTTTTGATTATTCCCCTGACCTTGTTGGTTATTCTGGCCACCAGGTTTTTCAATTCTCTTTCTTTTCTTTTTTGCTCCAGCACCTGGTTTTGGTGCAAACTGAGTTAAGTCAATCTTTTCCCCAACGATCTTAGGACCGTCAAGTTTCTGATATACTGTCTCAATTTTTTGTGGTTCCTGAGATTCAGGTTCAGCTTCAACTTTTGGAGTTTCTACTTTTTTCTCCTCTACAACCGCTGGTTTTGGAGTTTCCTTTACTGTTTCCACAGGTTTAACTTCTTCTTTTTTCTCCTCCATTTTTGGTTTGTCTTTTTTCACAGGTCTGTTTCTAGATTCTATTTGAGACAAATCAATTTTATCCAAAACTTTAAATTCCTGTTTTTCAGGCGCTGCTTTAACTTCCGGTTGTTCTTCTTTCACGATTTCTTCTTTCTTTTCTTCAACCGGTGTCGCAACAGGAGCCACAGGAACTGCAGGAGCTGCAGGAATCTCTTCAGCTTCAGGCTTCTTAGGTTCCAAATCTATTTTACCTAAAATTCTAGTTTCTGGTTTATTTGCTTTAGCTCTTATCACTTCAGGGGTTTTCTTTTCTTCAATTTCCAGTTTTTCTTCCGGAACTTTAGTGATCACCACCTCATGGGAAGCCTTTCTTTGTTCGCCGTCTTTAGCAAACTCAGCCTCCAATGCAGAATATGCCGCTTCTTCCAATTGAGCGTTAGGATTGCTTTCAACCTCGAAACCCCTTGACTGTAAAAACTCTACTAATCTGGACATCGAAATGTTGAATTCCTTAACCGCTTTATTTAATCTAATTTTTGGCATTTATATTATTTACTGTTTTTAATTTTTAAAATTAAAGTATTTCTTTTTTACTGTTTATTAAAATTTATTTAAAATCTTAATCTTCAAATTCTTCTCTCAGAATACGTTTAACCTCTTCGATGGTTTCTTCTTCAAGGTCTACCATATTTAAAAGACTTTCAGTTTCTTTATCCAATACTGATTTTGCAGTCGTAAGTCCTACTTTCTTAAACTCATCCAAAATCCATTGCTCGATATCATCGTTAAATTCTTTCAATTCAACATCATCATCCTCGCTGGACTCTCTGTATACATCAATCTCATATCCTGTCAACCAAGAAGCCAGTCTGATATTCTGACCTTGTTTTCCGATCACTTTAGAAATTTCCTCAACTGGAGTATATACCAATGCATAATTGGTCTCTTCATTGATTTCAATTTTGTTAATAGTAACGTTTCCTAATGCTCTCTTCACCAAAATCTCAGGGTTTTTAGACCACTGAATAACATCGATGTTTTCATTTCTCAACTCTCTTACAACGCCATGAATTCTGGATCCTTTCACTCCAACACAAGCTCCTACCGGATCAATTCTGTCATCATAAGCATCTACTGCAATCTTCGCCTTTTCACCAGGAATTCTCACTACCTTTTTAAGGATAATTGTTCCGTCCTGGATTTCAGGAATTTCCAGCTCTAATAACTTCTCAAGGAATTTAGGTGCAGTTCTGGAAATAATAATCTGCGGTTTAGAACCTTTAAAATCTACTGTCTCAACAATAGCTCTGATATTCTCACCCTTTTTAAAGAAATCGGATGGGATCTGGTTTTCTTTTGGTAAAATAAATTCATTTCCTTCATCATCCAGCAAAATCACGTGCTTATGACGGATGTGGTGGATTTCCCCTACAACGATTTCACCAATTTTATCTCTAAACTGTTCGTACAGCATTGCATTATTGTGTTCCTGAAGTTTTGTAGCAAGGATTTGCTTAAGGGTAAGAATATTTCTTCTTCCCAATTGTGCAACAGGAATTTCCATTGTAAAGTCCTCACCTACTTCGAAGGTAGGGTCAATCTTCTTTGCTTCAGAGATTTCTATCTCCAAATCATCATCTTCAGACATTTCGTCCTCTACAATTGTTTTATTCAAAAATATCTGAAAATCTCCTTTATCCGGGTTTACAATCACATCAAAATGATCATCTGAATCAAATCTCTTTCTTAAAAGAGTTTTCAGTGAATCTTCAATAATTGCCATAAGATCAATCTTACTGATCCCTTTTTCGTCTTTAAAATCACCAAAGGATTCAATCAACGCTATATTATCCATCTATTCTTTTTTCTTTTTAAAATTTAATTACTACTAATGCTTTTTTGATCTCAGGATAAGAAATTTCTTTCTCCTCCTCCACATCTACTTTTCCTTTTCCTATATCTTTCGGCTTTCGGTAACGTAGAACAAGTGTGATCTTCTCATCGTCTACTTTTGACAATTCTCCTTCAATTTTAGAAGAATCCTCCAGCATCACCTCAATCTCTCTTCCAATGTTTTTACTGAACTGTCTTGGTGTGGATAATGGCTCGCTCAGTCCTGCCGACATCACCTGAAGGCTGAAGTCATGCTCTTCACGATCCATATTAAATTCAATCGCACGGCTTGCATCAAGGCAGTCCTGCAAAGAAACTCCGTTATCACCATCCAAAATCACTGTAATATCATCCCCTGCAGAAATTTTAAGATCAATAAGAAACAGATCTTTTCTGGTCTCAAGGAATTCATTTAATAATTCTTCAATTCTTTTTCTAAACTCCATATATTTTTATCTTGATTTACAGTACGAAAAAAGGCTTTCTTCCGAAGCCTTCCCATTTTTTCCGTAAATCCATTGCAAATATAAGCTTTTTTTCTAAAAACACAAAATATGTTATTATATATCAACTAGTTTGTAGGCAATATCATATACCTACAAATCAAACAATAGCTACATTATCAAGATTAATTTAAACAGCACAATATAACATAAGACTTATTTCCCAGAACATTTTCCTGTTTTATATTTATTATAAGCAGCATTCACAGCCTCTTGTTTATTATCAAAAAGTAAAGTACTAAATGTACCCTCACAGTTTTTCAGTCTCCAGGGCATAGATAATTTTACGGATAAGTAGCTTAGTTTTTTACTATCCTCTCTATTTTTTAAATCCTGATTACGCACCGATTCTCTTTCAGTATCATAAATTAGCTGCCCAAATGGCACTATTGTTCCATCATTAAAGACCAACTTATATGTTATATTACCATCCGCCAACAATTGTTCTTGCTGATCTTTCAAACGTCGAGACGAGTCATTTGTTTTAGCATCATTTATTTGCCCATAAATATTATTTAGAGAGAACACTAAAAGACAAAATATTTTTGTTAAAGAAGAATTAAATTGCATTTCATGAATAATTAATGGTTATCATACATACAATATTACAAAAAAAATTAATATTTGTAATTCAAA
Organism: Chryseobacterium sp. AG363; assembly: GCF_003610675.1. NCBI lineage: Bacteria > Pseudomonadati > Bacteroidota > Flavobacteriia > Flavobacteriales > Weeksellaceae > Chryseobacterium > Chryseobacterium sp. AG363. The sequence continues at coordinate 543,316 of NZ_RAQF01000003.1, read as the reverse complement.
TTATTGTTAACCCTGTCATTATATAAAAGTTACTGAACTCTATATAGTTGATTAGATACCATGACAGTATTTTTATTACTTTTGTCTTTAGAATTTAAAAACAAACATTTTGAATATAACGATTGTAGGAACAGGTTATGTAGGATTAGTTACAGGAACTACTCTGGCAGAACTTGGCAATTCAGTATACTGTGTTGATATTGATAAAAAAAAAGTAGAAGGTATGAAAAACGGCATTGTTCCCATCTATGAGCCGAACCTTGAAGAAATGTTTTTAAGAAACATCCAGTCCGAAAGATTATTTTTTACTACCAATCTTAAAGAAGCTTTAGACAAAAGCGAAGTTATATATCTGGCATTGCCTACTCCTCCGGGAGAAGACGGTTCTGCAGATTTGTCTTATGTACTTCAGGTAGCCGATAATATTGGCGAGATGATGACTGAATACAAAGTCATTGTCAATAAAAGTACTGTTCCCGTAGGAACTGCGGACAGAGTAAGAGAAACAATTTCTTCTAAAACAGGCATTCCTTTTGATGTAGTTTCAAATCCTGAATTCCTGAGAGAAGGATTTGCTGTTGAAGACTCTATGAATCCCTCAAGAGTCGTTGTAGGGGCAAGCTCAGAAAAAGCTAAAGATATTATGTCTAAAATATATCAGCCTTTTACCAATACCGGAATTCCCATCATTTTTATGGATGAGAAGTCTTCGGAACTTACCAAATATGCAGCGAATTCATTTTTAGCAGTAAAAATCACCTTCATGAATGAAATTGCCAACTATTGTGAAAAGGTAGGTGCAGATGTGGATAAGGTAAGACTGGGAATGGGTAGTGATGACAGAATCGGGCACAGATTTTTATTCCCTGGAATCGGATATGGAGGAAGCTGCTTCCCTAAAGACGTAAAAGCACTTATAAAATCCGGGAAACAGGAAGATTTTAATTTCCAGATCCTGGAAGCTACCGAAAATGTAAATACCACCCAGAAAGTTATTTTAGTGTCTGAAATTGAAAAATACTTCGGAGGGAATATTGAAGGGAAGAAAATCGCCATGTGGGGACTTGCCTTTAAAGCAAATACAGATGACATCAGAGAAGCTTCATCTTTAGACAATATTGCCCTTTTATTGGAGAAAGGCGCGGAAATTGTAGCATATGATGCTGTTGCAGAAAGCAATGTTCAAAAACTTCTTGGCAACAAAATACAATACGCCAAAGGAATGTATGATGCACTGGAAGATGTGGACGCACTATTTATTGCTACAGAATGGCCTGAATTCAAAAACCCTAATTTTGAACTGATGGCTAAAAAAATGAAAAACAAAGTCATTTTTGACGGCAGAAATATGTATCCATTGGAAATCCCTGAGCAAAACGGATTTCATTATAAAAGTATAGGAAGAAAGACCATCTCAAAATAAATCAATGAAAAACATTATCATTACAGGAGGTGCCGGGTTTATCGGTTCCCATGTTGTAAGAGAATTTGTAAAAAACAATCCGGATACTACAATCATCAACCTTGATGCTCTTACCTACGCCGGAAATCTGGAAAACTTAAAGGACATTGAAAATGAACCTAATTATGTTTTCGAAAAAGCAGATATTACAAAACCGGAAGAACTTAGAAAAGTTTTCAAAAAATACAATCCGGATGCGGTTGTACATTTAGCCGCAGAAAGTCATGTAGACAGAAGTATTACAGATCCAATGGCATTTATCAACACGAATGTAAACGGGACCGCTAATCTTCTGAATCTTTGTAAGGAATTCTGGACATTAAATCCTGATCATACCCACGGCAGATTCCCGGATGAAAAAAGAAATAATCTTTTCTATCATATTTCTACCGACGAAGTATATGGAAGTTTAGGCGAAACAGGATTCTTTTTAGAAACGACATCCTACGACCCTCAATCTCCGTATTCCGCATCCAAAGCAGCTTCTGACCATTTGGTAAGAGCTTACGGAAATACTTATGGAATGCCTTTCATCGTATCGAACTGTTCCAACAACTACGGCCCGAATCATTTCCCTGAAAAGCTCATTCCCCTTTGTATTTCGAATATCATCAACGAGAAACCGCTTCCTATTTACGGTGATGGAAAATATACCAGAGACTGGTTGTTTGTCATTGACCATGCCAAGGCGATTCATCAGATATTTAATGAAGCAAAAACCGGTGAGACTTACAATATCGGAGGATTCAACGAGTGGCAGAATATTGATCTTGTCAAAGAACTGATCAAACAAATGGATGCCAAGCTGGAAAGACCGGAAGGCTATTCAGAAAAACTGATCACTTTTGTAAAAGACAGACCGGGTCACGACAAACGTTACGCTATTGATGCAACAAAACTGAATAAAGATTTAGGCTGGAAACCTTCAGTTACCTTTGAAGAAGGATTAGCAAAAACCATCGACTGGTATCTTGAAAATAAAGAATGGCTTGAAAATGTGACTTCAGGAAATTATCAGGATTACTACAGCAAGCAATACAGCTAAATCTCCAGCTATTAAAGGAACAAGTATAGAATCTGACATCATTCATTTCAGTCTTTTATAACACACCAGAAGTAGCAAAATAAATCGATTTATAACACAAAAGAAATAGCGTAATACGCACCAAAACATGAAAGGAATAATATTAGCCGGAGGCTCCGGAACAAGACTTTACCCTCTAACTATTGCCGTAAGCAAGCAGCTGATGCCTGTTTACGACAAACCCATGATCTACTATCCGCTTTCCACACTTCTTTTAGCAGGAATCAAAGATATTCTGATCATCACAACTCCACACGACCAGGCAGGTTTCATCAAACTTTTAGGCGACGGTTCGCAAATCGGCTGTAATATAGAATATGTTGTACAGCCAAGCCCGGACGGTTTAGCACAAGCTTTTATTCTGGGCGAGCAATTTATTGGTAACGACCCTGCAGCGCTGGTATTGGGAGATAATATCTTCTATGGTTCTGAAATGGGAACCTTACTGAAAAATAAAACCAATCCTGAAGGAGGAGTTGTTTTTGCCTACCACGTAGCAGATCCGGAAAGATATGGTGTAGTGGAATTCGACAAAAATCTGAAAGCTGTTTCTATTGAAGAAAAGCCTTTAAACCCTAAGTCAAACTATGCCGTTCCAGGTCTTTATTTTTACGATAACAATGTAGTGGAAATCGCTAAAAATATTAAACCTTCAGCAAGAGGTGAGCTGGAAATCACAGATATCAACAATGTTTATTTAAGCAATGGAAAGCTTGAGGTAGCTGTTCTGAACAGAGGAACGGCATGGCTGGATACAGGAACTTTTGATTCTCTTCACGACGCTTCAGAATTTGTAAGTGTCATCGAAAAAAGACAAGGGTTTAAAATTGGCTGTATAGAAGAAATTGCCTTCAGAAATAAATTCATTGGTGAAGAAAAACTGCTTGAAACGGCTACCAAATATGGCAAAAGTGGATACGGCGAATACCTGAAACAACTTATCGGAAAATAACAAATATAATTTATAAAATTCATAGACTATTGGCTTTATGGCCAATAGTTTTTGTTCATACCGACAAATATCAATATATTAGTTGTTGATTTTTAGTTTTATTGACTATGAAAATTTATAAACTAATATACACGGTAATAATTAATTATTATAAATTTGCAAAAACTTACACAGATGAATGAACCACAACAAAAGTGGACAGAAACGATTGATGCCGATCATTCGTTATTTGACTTGAAGCTAAAGGAAGTCTGGAGATACAAAGATCTTGTTTATATGTTTGTAAAAAGAGATTTTGTATCCAGCTTTAAGCAGACTATTTTAGGGCCGATCTGGTTTTTTATCAATCCCATTTTAACGACCATTGTCTATCTGGTTATTTTTGGAAGAATTGCCAAATTACCTACAGATGGAGCTCCACCGCTCCTTTTTTATCTGGCTGGTGTTACTCTTTGGAATTACTTTTCTTCCTCATTACTGGCCACCTCCTCTACTTTTACCGGGAATGCCGGCATCTTCGGAAAAGTCTATTTTCCAAGACTGGTTACTCCGTTATCCATTGTTATCTCTAATCTGATGCGGTTTGGAGTACAGCTTATTTTATTCATTCTTGCCTGGGCATATTATTATAGTAAAGGAGAAGTTCATCCTAATATCTGGATTCTTGCAACTCCTTTCCTAATATTCTTAATGGCACTTTTTGCCTTGGGAGTTGGGATGATCTTTTCTTCACTGACTACAAAGTATAAAGATCTTGCAATGCTACTGGGCTTTGGTGTAAGTTTATATATGTATGCAACTCCGGTTATTTATCCTGTTTCCTCATTACCAGGATTTTTTAAAAACCTGGCTTATTATAATCCTTTAACCGGTATTTTTGAATGTTTTAAATATGCTTGGATAGGCGTTGGAGACTTTTCTCCCACCATGCTGGGAATTAGTACTGTTATTATTCTTATCCTTTTAATGATAGGAATTGTTGTCTTCAATAAGGTTGAAAAAACCTTTATGGATACTGTATAACCTTTGTTGGTAAACTTTTTTATTAATTTTAAATCATTTAAGAATATGCTGTCTTTAAAAGCAGAAAATATATCCAAACAATACCGCCTTGGACAAGTCGGAACAGGTACTCTTTCTCATGATCTTAACAGGTTCTGGCATAAAGTAAGAGGAAAAGAAGATCCTTATCTGAAAATTGGTGAAGCCAATGATAGAACAACAAAAGGATTATCCGACTATGTGTGGTCTCTTCGTGATATTAATTTTGAAATCCAACAAGGAGATGCTGTTGGAATTATCGGCAGAAATGGTGCGGGGAAATCAACTCTGCTCAAGGTTTTAAGTAAAGTTACAAAACCTACAACAGGAAGAATATATACAAAAGGGAGAATTGCATCACTGTTAGAAGTAGGAACAGGCTTCCATCCGGAAATGACGGGACGGGAAAACGTTTTTCTTAATGGAGCTATTCTTGGGATGACAAGAAAAGAGATTACAAGGAAATTCGATGAAATTGTTGATTTTTCAGGCGTTGAAAGATATATAGATACTCCCGTGAAACGATATTCTTCAGGGATGTATGTCCGCCTGGCGTTTGCAGTAGCAGCTCATTTAGAGTCTGAAATCCTTATCGTAGATGAAGTTTTAGCGGTAGGGGATTCAGAATTTCAGAAAAAATGTCTTGGTAAAATGAATGATGTAACAAGAGGAGAAGGACGAACTATTCTTTTTGTTAGTCATAACATGACTGCCGTTAAAGAATTATGTTCAAAAGGAATTCTTTTAAACCAGGGTCAGATTAATTACCAAGGTGATATCCTTAGTACTATCATTGAATATCAAAAAAGCAGTGCAACAGAAAGTTCTTACATTTACAATGGCAATCTTGACGAAGCCATTGGGAATGAAAATATAAGAATAAAAGAATTTCTCGTAAGTCCTATTAAAGGAGAGTTACTAGATATTGATTCCGGAGTACATGTGAAACTTGTATTTCATAATTACTGCCCGAATATTACACTCGATACAACATTTGAGTTGAAAAATTATGAAGAGTTGGTAATTTTCCACGTTGGAAACCCTGTTTCTAATAGTGATTCAAAAATTGGAGAATATACTGTAGAATTTGATATACCAGCCGGACTTTTAAATGCCGGAAATTATTATTTCAGACTTTATTTTGGAAAGGATCAAAAAATTCTCCTGTTGGGGGTTGATAACTTTATTGGATTTGAAGTAGAAAATGTAAAAGTTGGAACAATGATGCATATTTATCCCGGAGTAACAAGACCCACTTTTGAATACAAAGTACAAACGCCATGATTCCTAAAATAATAAAACTTCCTAAAATATATGATAAAAGAGGAAATTTATCCTTTTTTGAGTACCCTAATCAATTACCTTTTGAAATAGAGAGAACATACTGGGTATATGATGTTCCCGGCGGAGAAGTTAGGGGAAGCCATGCCTTCAAAGAACAGCAAGAATTTATTATTGCGCTTTCAGGAAGTTTTGATGTTGTAATCCATAATGGAAAAGAGGAGCAAAGATTTTCTTTAAACAGATCTTACTATGGACTGTATATTCCTAATATGTTTTGGCGAAGATTGGAAAACTTTTCGACCAACTCACTAGCTCTTATTGTATCCGACAGAGAGTACAATGAAAGTGACTATATAAGAGATTTCAAAGAATTTAAAATACTGACTGATGAAAAATAATATTTCTGTATTTGACTGTAATGTTATTGATTTAGGTAAAATCAGTTTTGATGAAGGCAACCTTACAGTGGTTGAAAACAATTCATCTTTTCCCTTTAATGTAAAAAGAGTTTTCTATTTATATGATATTGCCGGAGGTGAAAGCAGAGGAGCTCATTCCCATAAAGAATGTCATCAATTTCTGATTGCAGCAAGTGGCAGTTTCGAAGTTTCTTTAGATGATGGAAAATTTAAGAGACAGGTTTTTCTTAACCGTCCTTATTTAGGGCTACATATTCCTCCCGGGATCTGGGCTTCAGAAATTAATTTTTCTTCAGGAGCTATTTGCCTTGTACTAGCTTCACATACTTATAATGAAAAAGATTATATCAGAAATTATGAAGACTTCATAAGCTTTCATCAACTTACCCTTGTAGAATATACTCCGGAAATACTTAGTAAATCCTGGGATTGGCTCAATGAGCCAGAAATTAAACATTTAACAAGTACTCCTGATTTTTCAAAAGATGATCAGCAAACATGGTTTGCTTCACTCAATCAAAATCCAACATATTGGGTCAAAGGTATCCGCTACAACAATCATATTATCGGAGTTGTCGGTCTTAAAAATATAAATATTGATGATGGGGCAGCCGAATACTTCGGATATATTGGAGAAAAGGAATATTGGGGAAAAGGATTAAGTGCTGAAATTTTCAAACACATTTTTAAATTTGCTAAAGAAGAATTTAATTTAAAAAGTCTTTATTTAAAGGTTATAACTGAAAATACCAGAGCTATAAAAGCTTATGAGAAAGCAGGTTTTGTAAAACAAGATTCTGCAGATTCTAACATAATCATGTCCATAAATTTATAAGATGGCTATTGAAATAAAAAAATACAGAAAAGATTATTATGATCAATGGAATCATTTCATAATTGAAAGTAAAAACGGACTTTTCTTTTTTGACAGAGATTTTATGGAATATCACTCTGACCGTTTCAAAGACCATTCACTACTCATTTTTAAGAATAATAAAATTGTAGCGTTATTACCTGCAAATGAATCCGGAACACAGATTATTTCTCATGGTGGCTTAACTTTTGGGTCGTTAATCTTATCACATGCTATAAAGGCAATTGACGTTCTAGAGATTTTTGCTGAAGTAAAGAAATATTATTCTGCTCTTTCTTTCAATGAAATAATATACAAAACTGTTCCTCATATTTTTCATAAATGTCCCTCTGAAGAAGATTTATATGCTCTTTTCCGTAATGAAGCTAACCTTTTTAGAAGAGATATATCATCTGTTATTGACCTTTCTCATCCTATCCGATTTTCAGAAACAAAAAGGCAATTAGTAAGAAAATGTAAAGAAAATAACGTAATTATTACAGAAAATACAAACTTTGAAGAATATTGGAACTTACTTTCCTCTGTTCTTCAGAAATTTGACACAAAACCCGTACATACAATAGGGGAAATCACTCTTTTAAAAGAAAAATTTCCAGAAAATATAAGACTTTTCGAAGCCAATAAGGATGGCAGGATTTTAGCTGGTATTGTTATTTTTGATTTCGGAAATGTCATTCATACTCAATATATGGCAGCATCTCCAGAAGGAAGAAAGGCAGGAGCATTAGATTTTATAAATCATTTTCTTTTGGAAAAATTCAATGATAGAAAATATTACAGTTTTGGAATTTCTACAGAAAACCAAGGCAAATATTTAAACGAAGGGCTCATTCAGCAGAAAGAAAATATGGGAGCAAGAGGAATTGCCTTAGATTTTTATTCAATTAAACTTTAAACTATGATTAAATTTCTTGATTTACAAAAGGTAAACTTACAATATCAAAACGAGATAGAAGCCAAACTTTTAGAAGTTTTCCGCTCCGGGTGGTATCTCATGGGTAACCAGCTTTCAAACTTCGAAAAAAATCTTTCAGAGTATATAGGAGCTAAACATACTATTGGTGTTGCTAATGGCCTGGATGCCTTAAGACTCATTTTGAGAGGCTATATAGAATTAGGAGTAATGAATATCGGAGATGAAATTATTGTTCCATCCAATACTTATATTGCTTCTATTTTAGCTATTTCAGATAATGGCTTAGTCCCAATTTTAGTAGAGCCGGAAATTAACACCTATAATATTGACATTTCTAAAATTGAAGAAAAAATAACTTCAAAAACCAAAGGTATTCTCATCGTCCACCTTCAGGGCAGAGTTGTATTTTCTGATTCACTTAAAGAAATTGCCCAAAAGCATAACCTCAAAATTATAGAAGATAATGCACAGGCAATCGGAGCAGAATGGAATGGAATAAAATCAGGAAATCTAGGTGATGCAGCTGGTTTCAGCTTTTATCCGGGCAAAAATCTAGGAGCCTTAGGGGATGCAGGTGCTGTCACTACGAATGATGATGATTTAATGAAAGCAATCAGAGCATTAGCCAATTATGGCTCTAATCAAAAATATGTCAATATATATAAAGGATTAAATTCAAGGCTTGATGAAATTCAGGCTGCCGTTTTGGATATTAAATTAAAGTATATTGACAACGAAAATAGAATAAGAAGAGAGATTGCAAAACGTTTTATTCACGAAATAAAAAACCCAGCAGTCATTCTCCCAGAATATCCTGCTGATGAAAATGAACATGTATGGCATGTATTTGTTATCCGCTCCGAAAGAAGAGATGAACTGCAGTCTTATCTTACAGAAAATGGAGTGCAGACTCTAATTCATTATCCTATTCCACCTCATAAGCAAGAAGCATATAAAGTCTGGAATGATCTGTCTTTTCCAATTAGTGAGAAGATTCATGCTGAAGTATTGAGTCTACCAATTTCTCCTGTTATGGATACTGAAGAAATAAATAAAATTATTGAGATTATAAATAAGTTTTAGTCCATGTCAAGACTATTAGAGAATAAAAAATATTTCCTTAAAACATTAAAAATTGCTAAACTTCTTTTTGACGAAGAGAAGTTTAATGATTGTTTGATGTATATAGAAAAAACATCATATTCTGCATGGTATAATTTTCCCGGATATTACACCTCTAATTGTTTTGAATCAATCATCAGAAATATTGCTCTTAAAAGCTTAGATTTTGACAATGTAAATATTCAAGATACCGCAGAGGATAAAACATTACATCTTTTTTCCGAAATCAGCAGTATTGGGGGACATTCAAAACTTATTTTCAGCTGGATGGAAAATGATAAAAACAGTAAACATTATCTGCTGAGTACCTGGCAGAATTTCCAGGAAGTCTCTGATATAGCCAAATCTTATCAATATAATATTGATCATAATCTATTTGTTTATGATCAAAAATTAAACATCATTGAAAAAGCTCAAAAAATAGTAGATACATTGAAGGAGAATTATTTCAGCAGAATTATTTTGCACATTCATCCACATGATGTAATCCCTTCTTTGGTTTTTTCTTCTCAAAAATTAAAAAGTCCTGTCTTTTTCCTAAATCATGCTGAACATACCTATTGGCTGGGTGCACCTGTTACAGATTTTCTGCTTCAGATAAGAGAATCAAACATTTTAAAGGATTCTGAAAACCGAAATATTCCAGTACAAGATCAGTTTTTTTTACCAATACCTGTAGATGAGTCATATTCATTAAAAAAGACGGAGAAAAATACATTCAATATTATTTCAATTGGCAGAGCATCGAAGTATGAACCCAATCAGGAATATAATTTCTATGAGGAAGCATTAAAAATTGTAAAAAAATTTGAACATGTCGTCTTTACTATCGTAGGTATTGAACTAAATAATCCCAACAGGAAAATTTATACCCATGAACGATTAATTTTCATTCATCCTACAAGAGATATTAACCCATACATTGAAACTGCAGACTTATATTTAGAAGGGTTTCCTATACCATCTTTCACATCACTTCTGGAACCAGCAATGGCTGGAGTTCCTTTTGTGCTGCATTATAATCCTGCAAGCGTTTATAAGGTTTTTGATGATAATAACCAAAAAGGAATATTCTACCCGCAAGATCTGAAAAGCTGGGAGTTAGAAGTTGAGAGAATTATCAAAGATGAAAATTATAAGAAACTCATCACCAGACAGCAATTAACATATTTACAGGAAAACTATTCATCACAAGGTTGGAATAGAAAACTAGCGAAGATTAAGGATTCTTGTAAAAATAAACAACATAATATCCGAGCTATCCCTCAACATGAAAAATATGTGGATGGAAGAGATGAAGAATTGGTATCAGTTATTGAGTCAAAGCCAACCGAGCACTATTCTTATACTAACCGTTTAGGATTTTTTTCAAAATTAAAAGTTATAAAACTTTCCTTTAACAATCCTTCATGGGTAAAAGTCTTACCCTTGAAACAAACGATCAAATATTTATTTAATAGATAATTTAAGCAAATCAATATGAAAATAAGACCAATCGCTATACATTTACCACAATATCATCCGTTCCCGGAAAATGATGAATGGTGGGGTAAAGGGTTTACAGAATGGACAAATGTAGCTAAAGCAAAACCCTTATTTGAAAACCACTACCAGCCACATCTTCCCGCAGACCTTGGTTTTTATGATCTGAGGCTGGAAGAAGCCCGAATGGCACAGGAAGTGCTAGCCAAAGAATACGGAATTTATGGCTTTTGTTATTATCACTATTGGTTTAATGGTAAACGCTTAATGCATGAGCCAATTGACAAGAAATTAAAAAATCCAAAAGAAGACCTACCTTTCATGTTGTGCTGGGCCAATGAAAACTGGACCAGACGTTGGGATGGTAATGATCATGAAGTATTGATTGAGCAAAAATATTCCGATCAGGACAATGAAGAACATATCAATTTTTTAATTCCTATTTTAAAGGATTCAAGATATATTAGAGTCAACAATAAGCCTATTATTGTAATTTATAAACCTAATATCTTACCTAATGTACAGAAAACCATCCAATGCTGGCGTGAGAAAGCAAAAGAGGCAGGAATGGAATTGTATATATGTCATATGGTTTTTTCTTATCAGGAAGATTGGGATCAGTTAGTTTACGGTTTTGATGCAGCAATTGATTTTGAACCTTTTGGAATCCGTAGAAAAAGTGTTTTCAAAGAGATTAAGGAAAGACAAATCCCGCCAAAAAGAACTATTATAGACAAGATTAAGGGACGTATTATAAAAAAAGAAGTAAAGAAGAAATTCAATTCCGTTCCATATAAGTGGATGGGAGAAAGTTTAATCCGTCAAAAAGATTTTCATTGCAAACTCTATCCTTCTATTGTCCCCGGATGGGACAATACTTCCAGAAGAGGAGAAAACCCTACTCTGATACTCGAAGATTCATCACCGGAATATTTTGAGAAGTGGCTTTCCAATATTAAGTCAGATTTCACCCCCTATTCCGAAGATGAAAACTTTGTCTTTATCAATGCATGGAATGAATGGGCAGAAGGAAATCACTTGGAACCCGACTTAAAATTCGGAACACAATATCTGGAATCCGTTAAGAAAATATTTTCCAATCAATTATGAAAAGAATAAAACCAATTGCCTTTTATCTACCACAATACCACCCTGTTCCGGAAAATAACGAATGGTGGGGTAAAGGATTTACTGAATGGACGAATGTTAGCAAAGCCCAACCTCTATTTGAAGGACACGAACAACCTATATATCCTGGAGATCTGGGGTATTATGATCTGCGTGTTCCTGAAGTAAGAGAACAGCAGGCTCAGATGGCAAAAGACTATGGAGTACATGGATTTATCTATTATCACTACTGGTTTGGCAACGGCAAACAATTGCTGGAACGCGTGGCAAATGATGTATTACAATCAGGAAAACCAGATTTCCCTTTTTGTTTCTGCTGGGCCAACGAAACATGGTCAGGAATATGGCATGGGTTATCAGAAAAAATACTTGCTGAACAAATCTATCCTAATGAAAAAGACTTAATTGCCCATTTCGAATATCTTCTGCCTTTCTTCAAAGATGAAAGATATATCAAAGTAGACAAAAAGCCTCTTTTCATTATCTATGATCCGAATCATTTAAATGACGGGGATCCTCACTATATTACAAAATTCAGAGAGCTCGCCAGGAAAAACGGATTTGATGATCTATACATCATGGCATCCAATAAGCTCCGTGATGACCTGGATTTTAAATCTATGGGATATGACAGTAAGATCTCCAATGCATTTCAAAAGGCCTGGATACCTCATATTGCGAAGAAAGAATATATTTCTCACTCTCAATATTATAAAAACAGGATAAAAGGATTAATAGGAATTAAGAAAAAAGAACAGCCTAAAGTTAACATTCAGGATGCTAAGGCAGTAGTAAACGACTTAAAGTTTGAAGAAAGCAATATTCCTACCTATCCATGTATCCTGCCCAATTGGGATAATACTCCAAGAAGCGGCTACAGAGGAATCATTTTAGCTAACAATTCCCCGGAACTGTTTGAACAGCAAGTAGAAAAGGCTATAGGATATCTTGAAGATAAAAAGGGTTATCCGGAACAGTTTTTAATTATAAAATCCTGGAACGAATGGGCAGAAGGGAACATCCTGGAACCAGATAGAAAACACGGTTTTGGGTATTTGAATGCATTAAAAAAAATCTTGAACAAACACAGTCGAAATGAGTAAATTCAGTGTACTTATCGCCAACTATAATAATGGTCATTTTTTTTTAAAATGCTACCAAAGCTTAGTTGCTCAGACAGAAACAGACTGGGAAGCGGTAATTTTGGATGATGGCTCTACTGATGATTCTCTTGAAGTCATAAAAAAAATCATAGGTGATGATTCCCGGTTTAAAATCAATCAGAATGACCAAAACAAGGGAATCGGTTATACAAAAAGAAGATTAATAGAACTTGCTGAATCTGAAATATGTGGTTTTCTAGATCCTGATGATGGGTTAACGACTCATGCTTTGGAAGTTATTTTAAAGGCATATTCTGAATATCCCGAAGTGGGTATGGTATATTCCAATTTTGTATTTTGCGATGAACATCTTAATCCTAAATCGGTCCATAAAGCGAAACAGATTACTGAGCTGAATTACTCTTACTATAATTTTAACGGCGAGATTTCACATTTTGCTACTTTTAAGAAAAAGATATACGAAAAGACTTCCGGCATTGATCCGTTTCTAAAAATTGCTGAAGATAAAGACTGGTACATGAAAATGTGCGAAACAGCTCCTGTAAAATATATTGATGAAGATCTATACTTATACAGAATCCATGATAGTGGTATTTCTACGACTAAAAATGCTGAGAAAGCACTGTTCTGGCATTGGGTAGCGCTGATAAAAATGGCAGAAAGAAGAAACATCAGTGTTGAAGATCTTTTTCTTCAAAGCTATGTTCCGAAAAATAAATATGAACAGGTACTCAACCAATTAAACCATGTAAAAAATTCAAGATGGGCAAAACTGGGAAATAAAATTGGGTTATTTAAAATCTTTAAAAAGCTCTAAAATCTATTGATCACCATGAAAGATTTAAAAGAGATACAACTAACATCTTAAGTATACAAGAAGCATATGATTATTGGTAACGGAATGCTGGCAAATGCCGTAAGATTTTATGACAAAGATGAGGTTATCTTTTTCGCATCGGGAGTTTCCAATTCTCTTGAAAAGGATCCCTCAGCATTCGAAAGAGAAATACGCCTTCTCCATTCCTGTATTGAGGAAAATCCACATAAAAAACTTATTTATTTTTCTACCTGCAGTGTTTATGATCCCTCCAAAACGGAAAGTCCTTATGTAAAGCATAAACTTAATGCAGAAAAGATCATTGCAGAAAACTGTGTCAGCTATATTATCTTCCGGGTAGGAAATGCAGTGGGACATGGTGGTAATCCCAATACACTGATCAATTTCCTAAGTAATGCTGTTATCTCGGAAAAAAGATTTACTCTTCATCGAAATGCAGGAAGAATCCTGATCGGAATAGATGATATTGGCTCTTTTGTAGGAAGTAATATGATGGACCTTAACAATACGATCATCAATCTTGCTTATCCTTATCAGTATTCATTGTCAGAAATACTGTGCCAGCTCGAGAGTCATCTCGGTAAAGAGGCTGTGTATGATGATAGTGATGAAGGTTCGTTTTATACTATTGAATTCAATGAACTTACTGAAAGCTTTTTTACAGGAATATCTCCAACGGAATACTTGAAAAAGCTATACTCAACCTACTTATAACATGATTATTCCTGAAAAAATAATTTTGTACCTTGTACCAAGTGTCAGAAATCATTATCAAAAAAGATAGTGACCACTATATATCTAAAAAAACACATTGTAAAAAATAATTGATTAAAAATGAAAATGAATCCCAAAATATCTGTCATTGTCCCCTGTTATAATCAAGCACGTTTTCTGGATGAATCCCTGCAGTCTATTCAGGATCAGACCTATGAAAATTGGGAATGTATCATTGTTGATGACGGATCTCCTGATAATACAGCAGAGACAGCCGATAAATGGGTAAAAAAAGATAGCCGTTTTAAATATCTTCACAAAGAAAACGGAGGTTTATCTTCTGCAAGAAATGCTGCTCTGGAAGTCACAACCGGAGATTATATTCAGTTTTTAGATGCAGATGATATCTTAGCTCAAACCAAGTTTTCAGATTCATTCAATCTGATACAAGACAAAGAAGCAATAATAGTGTCAAATTTTTGTTTATTTGACGATTCTAATAAGCAAGAGTTATTGCCTCCCTTTTGCAAGCTATCTCAGGATTTACTGAATTTTGAATCTATCCTGTATCAATGGGACCTCACATTTACAATTCCCATTCATTGTGGTTTGTTTCCAAAGTCTATTTTTGAAACTATTCGTTTTAATGAAAATCTAAAAGCGAAAGAAGATTGGCTTTTGTGGATTCAAATTGCACAAAAAAACATCGATTTCATTTTTTTAAATGCTCCTCTGGCTTTGTATAGGAAGCATGCAACGAGTATGTCACGGGACAGGAAACATATGATTTTATATCAGATGCTTTTCTATAATGAAGCTGAAAAAGTGATTTCCAACTCTGACTTCAATAAATTACTTTTAAAACACTTAGACATTAACTATAACAAAGTGAATGAATTAACCATTGAAATAAGAAATTTAAAAGAATCAAAAACTTTTAAACTCCTTTTGGCTTTAAAAAAAATGACTGAAGATCTGGGGCTATTAGATTTATCTAAAAAATTATTTCGTTTAATATCGAAGCTTAGGAAATAAATTCATTTCAGAAGTCTTACAAAATAATAAAGATTAAAAATAGAAAAATATCAAACTCCAGAAAGTAAATTATTTTTTACAATATACAAAGACATTTCAACAACTTTTACTTCCAAAATCCTATGAATATAGCTTTCACAATCTGCTCCAATAACTATTTAGCACAAGCTAAAGTTTTAAAAAATTCTATTAATAAATATGGTGAAAACTTCAAATTTGTAATAGGATTATGCGATGAAAAATCTAGCGAAATAGATTATGATTCTTTCCAATGTGAAATTGTAGAAATGAAAGATATTGGAATAAAGAATTTTGATGAATTATGGATGAAATATGACATTATAGAATTTAACACCTCTGTAAAAGCATCATTTTTCAAGTACTTATTAGCAAAAAATCCCAATACGGAATTTATATATTACTTCGATCCGGATATTGAAATATTTGATCAGTTATCAATCCTGAATGCAGAATTTGAAGATAACGCAGATATCTTGCTCACCCCTCATATTCTGAGTTCTATTCCTTTAGATGGCTATAAACCTGTAGAAAACACTTTTCTTAATTTTGGTATATATAATCTGGGATTTATAGGATTAAGAGGCCATTCTGAAAATGCCAAAAAACTTCTTGATTGGTGGGAAGAAAGATTGTTATCTCTTTGCTATAATCAACCGGAAAAAGGGTTATTTGTAGATCAGATCTGGATGAATTTTTCCCCTGTTTTCTTCAAAAATGTAAAAATTCTCAGTAAAATGGGGTATAATGCCGCTCCCTGGAATCTGCATGAAAGAATAGGATTGGTAGCTACAGAAGACAATAAATACCGCATGCCGGATAATTCTCCTCTGGTATTTTATCATTTTTCAAATTTTAAATATAAAAATCCCGAAACCTTAGCAAAATACTATGACAGATATTCTTTGGAAAATTCAGATTCCCTGAAAGAGCTATATCAAAATTATCATCAAAAAATCATTGAAAATGATATTGAAAGAATCTCAAAAATAGATTGTAAATATGTAATTTTAAAAAATAGTTTACCTAAAAAAAATAAATCTTTTCCTGAAATTTTGAAATCAAGCTTCAATAATTTATTAAAAATAATTTATTATAAAATTCGTTACAACTACAATTATGAACCCAAACTCTAAAATATATATTGCCGGACACCGAGGTATGGTAGGAAGTGCCATTTTAAGAAACTTAACTTCGAACGGTTTTAATAATATTATTACCAAAACTTCCAGTGAATTAGACCTTACAGATCAAAAAAGTGTACAAACATTTTTTGAAACCGAAAAGCCCGAATATGTCTTTCTTGCTGCAGCCAAAGTAGGAGGAATCCACGCCAACAACACGTACCGAGCTGATTTTCTTTACGATAACCTTATGATTGAGTCTAATGTAATTCATCAGAGTTATTTACATGGAGTAACGAAATTACTTTTTTTAGGCTCCAGTTGTATATACCCCAAGCTTGCACCTCAACCTTTAAAAGAGGAATACCTATTAAGTGGATTTTTAGAACAAACCAATGAACCTTATGCCATAGCAAAAATTGCAGGAATAAAAATGTGTGATGCATACAGGGATCAATATAATTGTAACTTCATTTCCGCAATGCCAACTAATCTTTATGGGCCTAATGATAACTATGACCTAAATAATTCTCATGTTTTGCCGGCTATGCTCAGAAAGTTTTTTGAAGCCAAACAAAACAATGTAAAGGAAGTGGTTTTGTGGGGAGATGGAAGCCCTTTTAGAGAATTTTTACATGTAGATGACCTTGCAAAAGCATGTGTATTTTTGATGAATAATTACAATGAAAGCGGTCACCTGAATATAGGTTCATCCAGGGAAATCTCTATATCAGAACTGGCCAAGCAGATTAAAGATATTGCCCAATATGAAGGAAATATAGTTTGGGATACAGAAAAACCCAATGGTACTCCCAGAAAGCTAATGGATTCCTCTAAAATTAATTCTATGGGTTGGTCTCCTGATATATCTCTGGAAGATGGAATAAAACAAGTTTATCAAGAAAAATTTTTAAACAAATGATGAAAAAAGCACTTATTACAGGAATCACAGGACAAGATGGTTCTTATCTGGCAGAACTCCTATTAGAAAAAGGCTATGAAGTTCATGGCGTAAAACGAAGAGCTTCCTCTTTTAACACTCAAAGAATTGATCATCTGTATTTGGATCAGCATGAAAATAACGTGCATTTCAAATTACATTACGGAGATCTTACAGACTCTACCAATATCATCAGAATCATACAAGAGGTACAACCGGACGAAATCTATAATCTTGGTGCCATGAGCCATGTGAAAGTAAGTTTTGATATGCCCGAATATGTTGCAAACGTAGATGGGTTAGGTACACTGCGTTTATTAGAAGCAATCAGGATTTTAGGATTAACCCATAAGACGAAAATTTATCAGGCTTCTACCTCAGAATTATACGGCGGGATGCCATCCAATAAAAATGAAAAGGGTTTTTATGATGAAAACTCTCCTTTCTATCCACGTTCTCCCTATGGTGCAGCAAAAATTTATGGATTTTGGATAACAAAAAATTACAGGGAGGCCTATGGAATGTATGCCTGCAATGGTATTTTATTTAATCATGAATCTCCCAGAAGAGGGGAAACTTTTGTTACCAGAAAAATAACTATGGCAGTAGCTAACATAGCAAAAAACAAACAGGATTGCTTATATCTGGGGAATTTAAATGCTCAAAGAGATTGGGGACATGCTAAAGATTATGTGGAAGGAATGTGGAGAATGTTGCAGCAGGAGAAACCTGACGATTTCGTTTTAGCAACAGGAGAAACTACCATGGTAAGAGATTTTCTCATTATGGCTTTTGAAGAAGTAGGAATAGAACTGGTTTTTGAAGGAAGTCAGGAAAATGAAATTGCCAAGGTATTACGCTGTAATAACCCGAATTATCAACTCCCATTAGGTAAAACAGTTGTAAAAGTTGATCCTAATTATTATCGTCCAACAGAAGTCGACCTGCTGATTGGTGACCCTACAAAGGCAAAAACTATTCTCGGCTGGCAACCACAATACACCGTAAAATCTCTTTGCAAAGAAATGATTGAATGTGATTTAAAAACAATATAATTTAAAAAAATCATATTCAATATAGAATCCTTTATTTCGCAATAACAAACAGATTTTACAAAAAAACACTCAAAAATATGCTCAATAAATCCATTACAATCATAACGATAAACTTCAACAACCGAAATGGTTTACAAAAAACTCTGGATAGTGTATTTCGGCAAACCGGTAAAGATTTTCAATATATAGTAATTGATGGTGGAAGTTCTGACGGAAGCAAAGAACTTATAGAAAGTAATCAATCCAAAATAAACTATTGGGTAAGTGAACCTGATAAAGGGATTTATCATGCGATGAACAAAGGAATTGCAAAAGCGACTGGAGAATATCTTCTTTTTCTGAACAGTGGAGACGAACTGCTAAATGAATCAGTTATAGAAAAAGTAACTCCATTACTGCACACAGATGATATTATCTCCGGTAATTTAATTGTAGATGATGAAAATCAAGATGTTCTTAGGCCTACTAAAGAAAATATTTCGTTTTTAGATTTGATTGAAGAAACAATTTGGCATCCCAGTACATTTATAAAAAGAAGTGCTTTTGAAAAAGTAGGTCTCTATGATGAAAATTTGAGAATTTGTTCAGATTGGAAATGGTTTTTAATTTCTATTTTCAAATACAATTGTACTTATAGACCTATTGAACAATCTATATCCCGCTTTTATAAGGATGGTATCAGCTCCGATCCCAAATCACAGTCTTTAAGAAAAGAAGAAAGAAGAAAAACACTTGTAGAAAATTTTCATTTTTCTGAATTCCAGACGGAAGAATTAATCGATAAAATTAATTTATATTTCAGCGCAAAGAACTCTTTAGACAAAATAGACAAATTGAAAAAATCAAGGTTATTAAAATTTTTATATCAAATAGGCCTATTTAAAAACTATAAATACCTTTAAAAAATTCTTAAAAGATAGGATTTTCATCTGTTATGAAGCTTAATAATATCCAGATTTTAAGAGGAATTTCAGCATTATTGGTATGCTGCTTTCATTTCCGTGAAACGATAAACTTACCCGGGCTGAATCTTGGTGATATTCTTTTTAATAAAGGAAGTATCGGTGTTCCCGTGTTTTTTATTATCAGTGGATTTATCATGGCTTTCACAACGCAAAGAATAAATTTCAGTAGAGATTCTTTTCAGCAGATCACTTTATTTTACAAAAGAAGGGTGATCAGAATTGTCCCCTTATATTATCTTTTGACCTTTGCTATAATGATACCCGGAGGCAGTTTTTTCCTCTATTTTCATGGCGCAGGACTTTATGAGCTTATCCATTCATTGTTATTCCTTCCCACAAAGAAGGAATTTCCCGTGCTTTTCCTGGGTTGGTCTTTAAATTTTGAGATGTTTTTTTATCTCATATTCGGGCTATCATTATTTTTTAAAGAAAAAAGGTATTATTTCATCGTAGGATTTTTCATTCTGACAACTATGTTGGGATATTGTGTACATTTTGACAGTCCATATCTGAAAATGGTAACCCATTCTCTCAATCTTTATTTTGTTGTAGGAATTCTCTTTGCTCTCTTACTGAACCAATATACAGTTCCAAAGAAATGGGCAGCAATAGTTTCTGTAATAGGAATAACCTCATTTATACTCGTTTTACTCAGCATCATTCCTATTGGCAATGATTGGGTAAAACTGGCAATGATCTCCACGTTTGTTTTTTCTTTCCTGACTTTTGATTATATTTTCCATTTTGAAGGAAACAAATTCTTAATATTTCTGGGAGATATTTCCTATTCATTATACCTATCACATCCTTTTGTAGAAATTGTTTTAAAAAGATTCAAAGTTGAAGGTTATCTAAACATTGCTTTTTTTCTTCTTAAAATTGTTTTAGTTATTATTGTAGCCTCTCTTCTGTACTATTTTGTAGAGAAAAAGGTTACCCATTATTTAAAAATTAAATTAAAAGCATAATCCGAAAAAAATGAAAATTTCAGTCATCATTCCCGTTTACAATGCTGAAAAATATGTCGCTCAGGCTGTAGATTCCGCGCTTCAGTTCGAAGAGGTATATGAAGTGGTACTGGTAGAAGACAAGTCTCCGGACAATGCCCTGCAGGTTTGCCGGGAACTCGCTGAAAAATATGACAGGGTAAAACTTTATCAGCATCCTGATAAAGGAAACCATGGAGCAGGTGCCAGCAGAAATTTAGGAATGGAAAAGGCAGAAGGAGATTTCATTGCTTTCCTTGATGCAGATGATTACTATCTTCCTAACCGTTTTGATGCCGAAAAAAAGCTTTTTCTCAATCACGAGGTAGATGGAGTTTATGGGGCTATAGGAGTTCATTATTATTCTGAAAAAGCCAGAGAACAGTATTATAAGGTTTTTGGAGACCGCCTCACTACAGTGTATAAAGAATATCCTCCTAAAGATGTATTCCCGGGCCAACTGAATATGAGAGGAACTTTTGGACTTTTCAGTATTGATGCCCTGACGATCCGTAAAAGTTCTCTACAAAATATGGAGTATTTTTTCAAAACCCATTTAAAGCTTCATCAGGACACCGAATTTTTATTCCGACTCTCCTACTATCTGAATCTGTATCCGGGAATTCTTGACAAAGCTGTAGCGGTGAGAGGAGTTCATGAGAACAACAGAATTACCAAAGTAGATTCCAGAGAAGTAAAACCGGCTTCAACCCGCGTTGTATTATGGAAGGAAGTGAACCAGTGGGCAGAAAATGAAAATACCATTCCTGAAGATATTAAACTTCATATCAAACGTGTTTACAGAAGCTTTCAGATTGCTAATGCTCCCCTTCTGAAAAAATGGGGGATGATCACAAAGTATTTGTTTACGGATTATAAAAGCATCCGTTCAGGGCTGTACAATATCAATTTCAGAAATGACTTGTTCTGACACTACATTTAACTAAATATTTAGTTAAAAAAAAATTATTTGAAAACTAACGCTTTGAAAAATGAATCTTTCTTAACAGGTTTCGCATCGGCTTTTCTATTAACTGGTAAAAGACCGCGGAACTCAACAGCATAACGATAATGTAAATCAGAAATACCATATCAATGCCGAGCGTACACTTCTGCCATTGTAAAAATTCCCTTACAAGGTAAAGCACAGGAATATGAGTGATGTATATTCCATAACTAATTTCCCCCAGATACTCCAGCGGCTTTAATGAAAATATCCTGCTTACTTTCCCGTTATTTGCCGAAATTAAAAGAATGGCAGGTACAAAGAGTAAAGCCATCAAACCATTATGATAGAATAGCGGGACAAACATCAGTGACAGAAGAATCAGAAAAAAGACTGCGATAACGTGGTAATCATAATTTTTCTGCCTGTAATTTTGCACAAAATATATTCCTGCAAGATTTCCAATCAGGAATTCATTCAGATGCCAGAAAGGGAAATAGTAAAGAAACTCATGGCTTTTCGTATGAGGTCCTTCATAAGCTCCATACACCGGATAAAGATTAGAAAACACCTGTGTAATCAGCCAGAGACCAATGGCAAACACCCAGATCATTTTGTTTTTCCTGGCATAAAAATAATTATATAAAAACGGAAAAAGCAGGTAAAAGAAGAACTCTACGGAAATAGACCACCCTGGAAAATTCAGGATCATCGCTTCACCCGGAATCCAGCTCTGGATACCCAAACCATATAAGATCAGTTTATACCAATCGAACATCTCATATCTTGTCATAAAATAGAGCAAAAGTCCGAGCATATAAAGCGGATAGATCCTGGCAAACCTGTTTTTGTAAAATTCCAGGTAATCAATTTTATCTTTCCTGTGATAAGCAATAATCATGATAAACCCCGAAAGAATAAAAAAATAGCTTACTCCTACATTAGCCCTTAAAAAAAGATTGGAAATATAATCTATCTTGTATAAGAACAGATCTTTATTGAAATGAGAAATAACAATTGCCATTGCGGCAACAAATCGGGTAAATGTAATCTGACTTATTTTCACAGAACACCAAATGATTTACTTTATCAAAACTCAGCAACCTCAACCTGAAAAGTTGTTTTATTTGGTATAAAGTATTAATTTTTAAGGCACAAAAATAAGATTTATTATTATAATTATTTAAAACAAATTATATTTGTAAACTACAAATGTGAAAATAAATCCAGGTATGCTTGATGAAATTTTAGCAAAAATTCAACGGAAAAGCCAGATTTCTCGTCTCAAAAAACACCCTAATGTTTCTTTTAAAGGGATAAAGCTTGGGATCAGTAATCATTTTGTTCTGCACGACAATTTAAAAAATGTTACACTTGGGAATTCCATGAGTTTCAGAAATTATGTACATATTCTTGTGCAGCAGAATGCCGTTTTAGAAATCGGAGATCATTTTTTTATGAATAATTTTTGTTCCATCAATTGTCTTGACAGCATTTCAATAGGTGACAACACTTTGTTTGGGGAAAATGTTAAGCTTTACGACCACAATCATGCTTATCAGACTCATCCGGAATTTAAGCTGTTCTCATCTGAGTTCACCACCGCTCCTATCAAGATCGGTAGTAACTGTTGGCTCGGAAGTAATGTAACCGTCTTAAAAGGAGTTACCATCGGAGATAACTGTATTATTGGAGCCGGATGTACTATTTACAAAGACATTCCATCAAATACGACTGTAATTAATCATCAAGATTTAATATTCAAG
Source organism: Chryseobacterium sp. AG363 (assembly GCF_003610675.1). NCBI lineage: Bacteria > Pseudomonadati > Bacteroidota > Flavobacteriia > Flavobacteriales > Weeksellaceae > Chryseobacterium > Chryseobacterium sp. AG363. The sequence goes on along the minus strand of NZ_RAQF01000003.1, from coordinate 520,041 downwards.
GAACAATAATGAAGTTTTCTATTCTTATTGCACACTATAACAATGCCATCTTTTTTAAAGACTGTTTTGAAAGTATACTTCAACAAACATATACAGACTGGGAAGCGGTAATTTTAGATGATGCTTCTTCTGAAAACGAGAAGAAAATAATCCGGGAAATGATTTCAGATGACAAAAGATTCAGGTTTTTTGAAAATGAAAAAAATTCCGGTGTAGGTGTAACAAAAAGTAAGCTGATTGAAATGGCCGAAGGTGAAATCTGTGGTTTTCTGGATCCTGATGATGCCATTGCTCCAACCGCTATTCAAAAATGTATGGAGATTTTTCAGACTAAAAAAAATACAGTCCTTACCTATTCAAGGTTTATGACATGTGACCAGAACCTGAATCCAATAGCTCCATTCAGATCTGCGATGCAGGTACCGAGTGGAGATCCTTATTTTTTCAATTTCCCGATTCAGATTGCTCATTTTGTAACCTTCAGAAAAGCAGTTTATGAACAGACGGAAAAAATGAATCCCAATCTGAAAATAGGGGAAGATCAGGATTTATATCTTAAAATGTATGAAAAAGGAAACGTTCAGTTTATTAATGAAACGAACTATCTTTACAGAACGCATCAGGGCGGAATTTCACAGAATGACAATAAAAAGAAATCCCACGAATATTTTGCCCAGGTGATTTTTAATACCATGAAACGAAGAGGGCTCAGCTCTATCAATGGAAAGAAAGTTCCTGAACATTATACCGGTGCAGATGAAATATTCGATCTGCTTCAGTATCAGCATCAGCTGCCTTTCCGTATTAAGAAAAAAATAAAAATTACGTTACAATCAATCTTCGGATAATGTTAGAAAAAAAAATAAAAATTTTGTTCAGGCACCGTTCCATGGAAATGGGAGGCGTGGAAAAAGTATTACTGGGACTTCTCAACAATCTTAATCCTGACAAATTTGAAATGACGGTATGCCTCACCCTCAACCAGGGAAAACTGCGTGATGAACTTCCGAAGCACATCAGAAAAATATACCTTACTGACGGAAAAGAAGATTTTTCCAACAATTCTATTTTACAGAAACTTCAGCTTGTTAAAAGAAGAATAAAGCTGAGAAAACTGAAAAATACTCCGGCCATTGCAGACCGTCTTATCAATGATACTTTTGATATTGAGATCGGGATGGATTACAGAGACTATGATGCCATTCTGAACTCAACCAATAAGAATTCAAAAAAAATAGGATGGTTTCACTCTGAAATTAATGTTCCGAAATTTCAGCCTTTAGTACCAAACATTTTAAAGAGCTTTCCGCAATTTGACCACATGGTGTACTGTTCCCACAAGATCAAAGATATGATGCACCAGCATTATCCTAATCTAAATTATCCTCCTGAAAGTGTGATCATCAATCCTATTCCTATCGAAGAAATTAAGCGTAAGGCAGAAGGAAAGCTTGAAAATTTTCCTGAAGGGCCTGTTTTCGCATCTATAGGAAGACTTCATTCTAGAAAAGGATATCATAAACTTATTGACGCTCATACGAAGCTCATCAATGACGGGTTTCATCACAGCATCATTGTTATTGGTGAGGGTGATGAAATGAATAACCTCAAGGCACAGGTAGCTAAAAATAATGTTGAAAAAACATTTATCCTGGTTGGCAACCAAATGAATCCTTATCCTTATATCAAAAAAGCGGATTATTTTGTTCTGCCTTCGGAATCTGAAGCATGGCCATTGGTCATTGCTGAAGCTTTAATTCTTCAGAAACCTATTATAGCAACAGAAGTAGGAGATGTAGGATTGATGATCAAAGACCGTGAGACAGGATACCTCATCAGTTATGAAGTAGATGAAATGTATTCAGCCATGAAAACATTCCTTACCGATCCCGATCTTGTTCTCCACATCAGAGAGAACCTTAAAACAATTGAAAGTCAGTTTGACAATAAGAAAATATTTGACAGCGTAGAAAATATTATAGAAACTCTACACAAAAAGTAAGTTACTGTGCTGAATATCCTCCGTCTATCACAAGGTTACTGCCTGTGACCCATCTTGAGGCATCAGACAACAGAAAAATACAGGCATTCGCTACATCTTTAGGTTCTCCTATTCCAAGCGGATGCTTTTTTATAATTTCTGATGAAGCTTCTTCTCCGATATTTTCAAACATTTTCTCTAAAATTGGAGTATTGACCATTGCCGGACTTATACTGTTGACCCTAATATTACTTCTTGAAAGCTCCATAGCCAAAGAACGGGCTCCGGAAATTACAGCGCCTTTGCTGGCAGAATAAGCGGCCTTTCCTGCCTCTCCTATCATCCCTGCCACAGAAGAAATAAATACAAAACTGGAGTTTTCGTCTTTGTATTTTTTTAAAGATAAAATTTTTGCAATTTCAAGTCCTGCAATGACATTGACAGCAAATATGTCCTGATATAGCTGAGCATTGTGTTTTTTTAATGGTAACGTTTTTTCGATACCGGCACAGTGTATAAATCCTGATATTTTACCTAAAATTGAAACTTTATCTGCAATAATTGCTTCAAGATTTTCAGATTGAGTAATATCTTCAGTGATAATTTCAACTTTTATTTCCGGATTGAGCATAGAAACGGTTTTCATCAGTTCTTCCTGGTTTCTTCCTAAGAGAATCAGATCAGCACCGCTTTTGCTGCATTCTACAGAACAGCTTCTCCCGATCCCGGAAGAAGCGCCTGTAATGAGAATAATTTTATTTTTTAATGAGAAAGCATCCATTAATCTTCAAAATTTTCTTTTCCAATAACATTCATCAGATCTGAAACAGTTTCAATATCTTTAAAATGCTTGGTATCAATTTTTTTGCTGAAATTTTCGTCTACAAACGCAATAACAGAAAGTAAACTGATAGAATCATAGCTTTCTAAAGATTTCAGGTTCGTTTCAGTAGTCAATGTTTCATCTTCTTCTAATTCCTCCTGTAGTTTTTCTAAAAAAACGGATGTTTTCATATTTTATAATTTTAAATGTTTGTTTTCTTTAAATTTCCATTATGGTGGCTCCCCATGAATATCCAACTCCAAATCCTGCCATTAAAACCTTATCTCCTTGTTTCAGCATTCCTTTATCCATCATATTTTTAAGAGCAATAGGAATTGTTGCAGAAACAGTATTCCCGGTTTTTTCCATGTCAATATAAAACTTTTCTGCCGGTATTTTTGTTTTCTTTCTTAAATAATTCAGCATAAAGGAATTGGCTTGGTGAAAAACAAAATGATCGATATCATCCATGGTCATACTGTTAATTTCCAATGTTTCTTTTACCAGTCCCGGAATATTTTCAATCGTAAAATTAAAAATTTCAGGGCCATTCATATAAATATTTTCGGGGCCGAATTCGTGTTCCGGATTCAGTTCGAAGTCTTTTTTAAAAGCTCCTTTTTTCACCATAAGATTTTCTGCGCCGCTTCCGTCTGTTCCCAGGCAGAACTGATAATCGTTACCTTCAGATTTTTCAATAATAGCAGAGGCGGAGGCATCTCCAAATATACTTCGGTTTCCTTTATCATCAGGATGAATATGCTTGGTATACGTTTCTGAAGTAACCAAAAGAATACTCTTTGCAATTCCACCGGCAATCAGTCCTTTTGCAAAAGCTAACCCATATACGAATCCTGAACAGCCAAGGTTAAAATCTATAGCTCCGATATTTTTCCTAAGCCCCAATCTGTCCTGCAAAATACAGGCCGTTGTAGGAAGGAAATACTCCGGACTCTGGGTACAGAATAAAATAAAATCTACTTTGTTCCTGTCATAGTTCTCGAAAATTTTTTCTGAAGATTGCACAGCCATATCCAGTACGGTTTCGCTGTCAGAAGAAATGTGGCGTTGGGAAATACCTACTTTCTCCTGGATACGTTCGGAGCTCCATTCAGGGAACTGCTTTTCAAGGTCCTCATTAGTTAGTACCTGCTGAGGCAGATAATATTCTATTTTTGAAATTTTCATCATATTAATAAATTCTCTTTCTTTGCAAAAGTAACGAAAACAAATTTACACTTGTGATGATTTTTATATTCAGAATTCTATTAAAAATAGACTCCCTCTATCATACTTTTTTGAACAGAGGCAGTCTTGAAGTGGCTAAATATAGAGGGATGAAAGTAGGAAAAAACTTTAATATGCCCGATAAAGTGTATTTCGGAACTGAACCGTACCTTATCGAAATTGGCGATAATGTGAACATTGCTGGAGATGTACGGTTTGTCAACCACGGTGGAACAACTACTCTGCTCAGAAAACTTCCTGGGTATGAAGATGCAAGAATACTGGGAAGAATAAAAATAGGAAACAACTGCACCATCGGGCTTAATTGTGTGATTATGCAGGATGTCCAGATTGGAAACAACTGTATTTTAGGGGCAAACTCTGTGTTGTCACAATCGATGCCGGATAACACAGTTTTTATTGGAAACCCGGCCCAATTCTTATGCACGATTGAAGATTATGGTGATATTGTTCTTAAAAATAACCCGGAATATCCCCGTGAACTGGAGAAAGACAGAAAAAAACTGGATGCCTATATCAAAGAAAATCTTCCTCACAAGTATAAAAAAGCAAGAAAAATTAAATAAATTTATCTTGTAAAATCATAAAATAGAAAAAAACAAATTGAAAAAGAAAAAACTCCTCATTCGTATAGGTTCATTGCGTCATGGTGGTGCCGAGAAAGTATTAATCAACTTTTTGAAGAATCTGCCTGCCGATAAGTATGAAGTTGATCTTCTGGTAAATCTCTATTCAGGATTATACATTAAAGAAGTTCCGTCATGGGTAACACTATACTATTTGACGAAAGGAGAAATGATTACCACCAACAGGCTGCAGGACATTCCTGTGAAAGCCTACAGGGTTCTTTATCAGAAAATGTTTCTTTGGTTCCCTTCCCTTCTCTATAAATATATTTTAAAGAATAAAAAATATGATGTAGAGATTGCTGCCATCCATGCGATGCACCAGGAAATTCTCTCCAGCCCTCAAAAAGATTCGAAAAAGATTATCTGGGTACAGAATGATATTTTCAATTTAAAAGAATACACTCCGGAAGTGATCAGACAGTTTTTCAGGTTTGATAGAATTCTGGTCATTTCCAATAAACTTCAGGAAGGAATGCATGATTTGGCTAAAAACGAAGCTGAAAAAGCATCTGTGATTAAAATTTTCAATCCGATTGACAAAGATGATACATTAAGAAAGGCAGACAGTGAAGTAAATGACTATCCTTTCAACAATGATCTTCCCACTTTTGTAACCGTAGGAACCGTATACCCTCAGAAAGGATACGACAGATTGCTTAATGTGCATAAAAAACTTATTGATGAAGGGTTGAAACATCAGCTTTTGATCATTGGTGACGGGTATGATTTTAATAATATTCAGGATCAGCTCAATAAACTTGGTCTTCAGAATACTGCAAAAATGCTTGGTTTCAGCAGTAATCCTTACCCTTATATGAAAAAGGCGGATTTCTATATTATGTCTTCACGACATGAAGGATTTCCCACCATCATTGCTGAAGCACTTATCCTCAATAAACCTATTTCTGCAACAGATATTTCCGGCATCAGGGATCTTCTGCAGGATGGAAAACTGGGCAATATCACTGCCAATTCCGAAGAAGGGATTTATGATGGAATGAAAAAGTTTCTTATTGATAAAGATATAACTGAAGAATACAAAAAACGAATTTCGGAAACCGAGCTTCCGTTTGTTCTGGAAAAATCTGTGGAACATCTTCAGAAAATAATTGACGAAGTATAAAAATATTGACGATGGCTGATTATTCAATCATTCAAAAAGACTTTTACCGGGAAAGCGGAAAATGGCTTTCCACTTTTCAGATATGGAAAAAGTGCATCAATCCCAATCTCCACTTTGTTTACATTCTGAGAAAAGCACAGAAGTATCAGAAAACCCCTCTTCTGAATACTTTCTGGAGGATTATCCTGAGACATTATCAGATCAAATATGGTTTTCAGATTTATCCTGAGACTCAGATTGGTGAAGGTTTTTATTTAGGGCATTTTGGAAGCCTTGTGATCAATCCTAAAACAGTGATCGGAAAAAACTGCAACATCGCCCATGGCGTTACGATAGGACAACAAAACCGTGGAAAAAATGAAGGATATCCGGTTATTGGTGATGAAGTATGGATTGGTACCAATGCCGTTATTGTAGGAGGAATCACTATTGGAAATAATGTACTGATTGTTCCCAATTCTTATGTCAATTTTGATGTTCCTTCCAATTCTGTTGTCATAGGCAACCCTGCTAAAATTATCCCTACCGCCAATGCTACGATGGATTATATCAACCGTAAAGTATAGGAACTCCAACAGTTATCATAAAAATTCTACTTGTATTTATCGGTAATTTCGTGTACATTTGAAAAAATTGTATTGTTTGATTATAAAACGGATACACCATCATCCAATTTCATGTAAAATATCCCATTTTATTATCCGGATGACATCTATCCTTCGATACAACTTGTTTTGAAAAAAATCGCTTAATATTAAAAACACAACTCCAGTTTATTACTAATTAAAAAAATAATTTTTGATGAAAAAAATGCAAATTCAATTCTCTCCATTCCTACCTATACAGTCAACTCTATAATACGGAAAAACGACCGCTACAAACTGTAACAACTTAACTTCAAAAGTTTCTTTTTGAGTTGACAATACCTGCAATATATAAGAATTATTATCTGATATTAATTCTTTTCATGCACTCCATGATTCTGATATTCCGCAGGCTCGTATTCAGAAAAACTTTAAAGAAGATGATATAAAAATTTATTTTAACTGCACAGAAACATATATACAACCATGTTCAAAAAGATAGTTCCCATTCTTCTCATTATAATATACCTGACAGGTTTTTTGATCTCATTCCCTTACATCTTTGATAATCTTTTCGGAGCTGAAAAAATGGACAGTATCCGGAATATTTTTGAGTATGGAATTATGTTTTGTTCGTTTCTGGTATTTAATGCATTGCTTTTTAAGAATAAGTATACGTCTGTAATTGCTTTTATTCTCTGTTTATTATTAAGCATTAACTTTCTGATATCGGTATCCTGTTTTCTTATTTATCATTCCGGATTTAATGTAGGAATGGCTATCAGTATTCTGGAATCTAATCCGGATGAAGCGATGAGCATGTCTTATATGTTTATTCTTCCGGGCATTTTGTTTTTCGTTTTTCTGGGAATGGTAATGTACTCGGTGGATTATCTTAAAAAAAATATAGTTAAGGTTGATGCTAAATTTATCATTATAGCATTACTGTGGCTTGTTTTACCATTCGGATATCACCTTAAACATACCTATATAAGTAATAAAGGAGGAGGCAGGATGATTAAGAATGTATACTATCATTTATCTGATTTCAATACCGCTTTGAATATACAGAGAGATATCAACGCAATAAAAAAGAATGTTCCGGTTTTTAATATCAAAAAAATACAGCCAGGAATAGAAAATGTAATTCTCATCATTGGAGAGTCTGAGAGAAAGCAGAACATGTCATTATATGGCTATAACAAGAAAACAACTCCTTACACGGATGAGCAGGCAGGAAATATGATGATTTTTGACCATGCTATTTCTCCTGCCGGCATCACCAACCTGAGTGTCCCGCTGATGTTGTCCAGTATCCATCCTGATGAATTCAGATATCGTTATGATAAACTATCCTATAATATCATCAATATGGCGAATCAAAGCGGATACAATTCTTTCTGGCTGAGTACACAGGCAAGCGCAAGAGGAATTACAGCCATCGCTTCCATGTCTAAAAATAAAAAGTGGGTAAACGGCTATGATGAAGTAATTGTTCCTGAGCTTCAAAAAGTTATTCAGAAGAAGGAAGATAAATTTGTAGTTCTTCATATTATGGGAAGTCACCCTAATCCATGCAACAGACTTCCTTCTAACTGGAACTCCGGTGATCTGAATTGCTATGACAGCTCTATCAAATACACGGACTACGTTTTCAAAAATATATTCAGTACGCTGAAAAATACCAATTCCGTAGTCATCTATGCTTCAGATCATGGGCTTAAGATACAAGGCGACAAATTATTGCATGTAGACTCTAAGGAATCTACTCAGGTACCGTTTTTTGTTTGGTTTGGAGATAAAGTACCTGCCAACTATAGAATTACAGGACATGAAACCAAGCAGACCCAAACCACTTATATCTACCCCCTGATTATGAAATATATGGGTCTTGAAACGCCCCTACATTATAAGAATGAAGGAAATAAATACCTGAACCTGGAAATGAAAAGTATGGATTATAACACACTGCCAGAGTAAAGCCTATTCTCTTATATTGCAACTGTTTTTTTATTGATAAAATAAGCAACTAACAAATTTGGAATCCAGCACAGCCATGCTACGACAAGATAAGACAGCATGGGATCTCCTGTAATATTTTTTAGTAAGGGAAGCCATAATCTCAATGTTACTGCAGCAAAGGTACAGGCGTAACTATAAGTCATCAGTTGCTGATGTCTGATAATATTTCCTTTCCTTATTTCTGCTAAGGCAGCAAGAGTTGTAAGTAACCAGATCAATCCTAAACAGATAAACCCCATCGCTGAAACCAGCCCTCCATTGGCATAAAATCCCATATAAATAGCTGAAACAGAACTTAGTGTCACGGCAACTACATAAAACATTCCGATATTCCGGTGGATTCTCATGTATTGAGTCCGAAATGAACGACCAAACTGACGCCAGCCTACAAAAAGAGCCAGCCCTCCGAAAGTAATATGGGTGAAAAATGCTGTTTTCCAGATCATACTGTGGAGTAATTCAGGAGATTTCGAACCCAGAAAAGTATATTTAGATTCGAAGAAGGCATAAATAAGAGGATAAGCTCCAATCAGTAATGCCAGTACTCCCATCATCACAAATAATATTTTTTTCATAATACCCGATTATTTTTCTGTAAAAATGAGGATTATAAAAGGTCCAATTGTTCCAAAATGAAAGGTGGAACATGTTTATAAATCATTATAAATAAACCTCTTGCCCAATTCACCAGCAAATCATTCCATATTAATCTCTATGCTTTGGCTTTTTAGAAATTCTCTGGGTGAGCAGTTCATATATTTTTTAAAATTACGGTTAAATGACGTTTTAGAATTAAAGCCACTCTCAAAAGCTAGTGAAAGAATAGTATACTTTCCGTTGTCAGGAAGTACTGCAATCCTTTTAAACTCTTCAATCCTCTGACGATTGATATAATCATAAAAATTTTTATTTTCAATGGAATTAATTGCCTGAGAAAGGATATTAGGATGAACCTCCAGTAAGGCAGCAGTATAATTCAGATTCAGTTCGGGATCTTTATATAATTTTTCTTTCTCCATCTTCTTCACAAGCTTTTCGTAAACAGCCATGATAACATCTTCTCCGGGAGAATTCCTCTGATATTTTACCGTTTCTTCGTTTGTTTCTTTTTCATTTACTATACCTTCTGCTACAGGCAAGTTCAGAATTCCAACACGACTGATGCCAAAATATGCAGCAGCTACGATAAACAGAACAACTATGAAAAAAATAAGTATATCATTTCTAATGATCACTGCAACCCATATCAAAGCTAATCCAGCAATAAGATAATAGAGCCAGCTGAGATTTATCTTCTCTGTATTTGAATATTGGTCAGAAATCTCTTGCGTATATTTTCTGACAGCAAAAAAACTTAATGCAATATATAATACTCCTGATAATATCATCATGTATTTGATAACATTGCTTATTAATTGATATTGTTTGCCTCCGCTTTGATAAATGGCAAGTCTTTCCCATGGTGACAACATCAATAGTTTAAATAGCATGAAAAAGACAATCAGAACAGGAACAAAATGTAGCAGCCAGGTCTTTTTTCCCGGTGCTTTCCCTGTAACACAGAGAACATAAATATATAACATTGGGCCATGAATAAAGGGAAAAATAACTTCATAGCCCAGAAAATAAGGAAACTTTATATAGCCTCCGGAAAAAAATAGAATAAATAAGATAAGATGTATTCCTATCACCAGAAACCAGGCTGCCAGAACATAATCAGCTGTTATCTTTTTACGTTTTCCAACAATCAGAAATGAAGAGAAACAGGCGATAAAGACTCCTGCCAGATAGAATACCGATGGTAAAGATTGCAGACCAAAATCAGGCATCAGATAGAGGGATTAATAAGAGCTTTAAATTATTCATTTTTTAGCATACACAAAGTCTTTTTATTAAGTATTTCAAAAGAAACAATGGAGACTACCTAAATAATTAAGAATATTTTAATTCACAAACCATAAATTTTAATTTATACTTCGTAATTTTATCCTGGTTTTTTAAACGTTTGGATTTCCTTATAGATCCCAATAGCTGTAAGATAAAGCATATCGGAATATTAGATATGATTTTAAGCATATTTTAATATTAAACTTTGTTAAAAGTGATTTATTATTTAACAAAAAGTATATTTTTGCATAATTATTGATTTGGTCTATTGATTTTGGAAATAATTTAAACGAAATAAATAATTATACATTTTAAAATTATGTCACAATCGTACAAGGTTATTTTCGAAAACAATAAAAAATGGGTAGAGTCCAAAGTAGCTGAAGATCCAAATTTCTTCCATGAACTTGCTAAAACTCAGCATCCGGATTATCTTTATATAGGATGTTCAGATAGCAGAGCTACCGCAGAAGAGTTGATGGGAGCCAAACCTGGAGAGGTATTTGTTTACAGAAACATTGCCAATGTTGTTAATACTTTAGATATGAGTTCCACAGCAGTTATTCAATACGCTGTAGAACATCTGAAAGTGAAACACATTATTGTTTGTGGACATTACAACTGTGGTGGTGTAAAAGCAGCGATGACTCCTCAGGATCTGGGATTATTGAATCCATGGTTGAGAACCATCCGTGATGTTTACAGATTACATCAGGCAGAACTGGATTCTATTCAGGACGAAAACAAGCGTTATGACAGACTTGTAGAACTTAATGTTCAGGAGCAGTGCATCAACGTAATCAAAATGGCCTGTGTACAGGAAAGATACATTTTAGAAGAGTATCCTATTGTTCACGGCTGGGTATTTGACCTTAGAACAGGTAAAATCATTGATCTGGAGATTGATTTTGAGAAAATCTTAAAAGACATCCAAAAGATCTATAATCTTACAGGTTCGGATTGGGTGATGAGCAGAAAGACTAATTAGTTTTTCTAAAAAGAATGTAAAATGAAATTCTGGAGTATTATTGTATTAACGTTTTTTCTGAATTTTACAGCACTGCCAAGCATTGCTGCTGTTGCGGGCTGGGATATTGCGAGAACGAATATAATAATCAATGAAGAAGAGCCTCATTCTCATCCATCCTCATTCATTGTTTACGAAAAGACCATTCCGAAACCTTTAGATGTATTCGATTATCTGAAGTTTTCAGAACCAGATGTTCAGGGTGTGTCTTTTGTTCTGATTGATGATTCTTTTCATCTTTCTCCTTTACTTACTATATTTTCCCCTCCTCCGGAAGCGTAAACTCCTATAGTTAGATTTTTTTGATACCATTTCCATATCATTTTGTGATATCGGATACACATGTACTTTAAAAATTATTTTTTCTCAACTTTTTATAATTGACTTATTTAAAAACAAATAAGCCGGTTATACTTTACAGCTTCACATTATGAAAAAGACATCATTAATAGGAGGAATCAAGGAAAATTTTCCTTCAGGACTCGTGGTATTTTTAGTAGCACTTCCGTTGTGTTTAGGAATTGCTTTAGCATCAGGTGCTCCTCCATTATCCGGTATTATTTCCGGTATCGTTGGCGGCCTGGTAGTAGGAATCATCAGTAATTCAAATATTTCAGTTTCAGGGCCTGCTGCAGGTCTGACAGCTATCGTTTTAACAGCAATAACAGATCTAGGTGCATTTGAACTTTTTCTTTGTGCAGGGATTATTGCAGGACTTATTCAATTGGTTTTAGGGTTTGTAAGAGCCGGAAGTATTTCCAACTATTTCCCGAATAATGTCATTGAAGGAATGCTGGCTGCCATAGGAATCATTATTATTTTAAAACAGATTCCACATGCATTAGGATTTGACAAAGATTATGAAGGTCATGAATCTATTTTTGATAATGGCCTGAATTTCGGATATTTTACTGAACTATTTGGAGCGATCCATCCGGGTGCCATTGTTATTACTTTAATTTCTGTAGCGATCCTTATCGCATGGGACAAAATCCATGTACTGAAAAGGATGAAAATGCTTCCGGGTGCATTGGTTGCCGTAATTGTAAGTATTCTTTTAAATCAGCTCTTTAAGATGTCCGGAAGTTCTCTGGCTATCGAAACTCAACATTTGGTTTCTTTACCTGTTCCACAGTCTTTTGATGATTTTAAAAATCTGATCACCACTCCGGATTTTAATGGTTTCACTAATCCAAAAGTATGGATCGTAGGAGCAACAATTGCCATTGTAGCATCTATTGAAACTTTACTTTGTATTGAGGCTTCGGACCGATTAGACAGACAAAGAAGAATTACAGATACCAATCTTGAGCTCAAGGCTCAGGGAATCGGAAACCTTGTAAGTTCTTTTATAGGTGGTCTTCCCATGACTTCCGTGGTAGTAAGAAGTTCTGCCAATGCTAATGCGGGAGCAACCTCTAAAATGTCTACTATTATCCACGGGGTATTCCTATTAATTTGTGTACTTTCTATTCCTGTTATTTTAAATTTAATTCCATTGGCAACATTAGCTGCGGTATTAATCCTAGTAGGGTATAAATTGGCAAAGCCGGCAACATTCAAACATTTCTGGCACTTAGGAAAATTCCAGTTTATTCCATTTGTGGCAACTGTTGTAGCAGTAGTGGCAACAGACCTGTTAAAAGGTGTAGGAATTGGTCTTATGATCTCCGTTTTCTATATTCTGCAAGGAAATATGAAAAGAGCTTATTATTTAAGCAGAGAAAGACTGGATGATGCAGATGGGATCAATATTAAACTTGCTGAAGAAGTATCATTTTTAAATAAGGCAGCCATCAAAAAAACACTTAAAAATATAAAACCCAACTCTACAGTTATTATTGATGCGAAGAGCACTTCCTACATTGCAACCGATGTACTGGAAATGATTCAGGACTTTGCCAATATCCGTGCAAAGGAACAAGACATCAATGTAGAACTGATAGGCTTTAAAACTTCATACAGAGATTACGAGAGAAGTGAGGATTCCCACATTTTGGTTACTCACAAAAGAGCCATGTAATCCCAATAATTAATTAATTTTTTTAACTTTAAATTCGAAAACAATAAAAATATGAAAGCACATACATACGAAACACAGTCAACTATTACTCCTGAGAAAGCATTAGAATTCTTAAAAGAAGGAAATCAGAGATTTGTAAACAACCTTAAGGCAAACAGAGACCTTCTTGAGCAAGTGAATGCAACACGTGAAGGACAATGGCCTTTTGCAGTAGTTTTAAGCTGTATAGACAGCCGTACTTCTGCGGAACTTATCTTTGATCAGGGATTAGGAGATGTTTTCAGTATCAGAATTGCCGGTAACTTTGTGAACCAGGATATTCTGGGATCTATGGAATTCGGTTGTAATGTTGCGGGTTCTAAGCTTATTGTAGTCTTAGGACACACCAAGTGCGGGGCTTTAAAAGGAGGTCTTGACGCTGCACAAATTGAAGGACTGGGAATGGATAACCTGAACCACCTGATCAATCACTTCAACCCTATCATCAATGAGATCATTGAAGAGAATGAAGAACGTTCATCAAAAAACAGCTCACTTCTTGAAAGGCTTAATCATCAAAACGTAAAAAGTGCGATTGAAGATATCCGCAAGCAAAGTTCAACACTTAAAAACCTTGAAGCTGAGGGTAAAATTAAAATCGTTGGAGCCAACTATGATGTTGAAACAGGTGCAGTAACCTGGTTATAAGAAGTAAAAACTCTTTAAAATTCAATTATAATTTACACAAAATGCCATCGGAATCCGGTGGCATTTATGTTTTATTATATATCATCATAAAATAAGATAATTATAAACCTATTTTATCAATAAACTAGGTTAAACCGCAATATATTTCATTTTTAAAAGGGTTTGTTTTAATTATCTAAAAATAATTATATATTCGTGCTCTCGAGAAAATACCTCAATAAACCATGACTACCAACTCAAAAAAGTATGATTTTTCCCAAAGCAAAAAAAATAGCCAGAGACCTTGGATGGCATAAAACAAGCCATAAGGTATTCGGACTTTACAAAGGCTATTTTTTCAATGTTTCAGACGCAAGTATAATACATACTCCTCAATACAAATATGTTTCAGTAACAACTGGGAATTTAACAGAGGAACAAAGACAACAAATCAAAACAGAGTTAACGGGAAACAGAAAAAAATTAAGATTCACCCTCTTTGAAATTAGAGAAAATACTATTTTTTTCAAATTCACAGAAAATATAATGCCTACTAAAATCAGCACTGTTTATGCTTTGTTTGACTTTGTGGTTGGTTTGTTAAAAAAACTCAATGTGCCGGAGCAAAACCATTGTCATAGCTGTGAAACAAATGAAAGTATTCGCTATTACGACCTTAACCATACTGGTATACTCCTTTGTGATCATTGTTTTCAACAGACAGATGATAAATTCTATGAAATAGAAAAGACAAGAATTTCAAAAGAGAAAAATTATCTGACAGGATTTTTAGGAGCCATTGTTTTTTCAATTCCTGCCATTATACTTTGGGTCATACTTGCTGTATATTTAGGAGAAATTTCCTCAGGAATGGCATTTGTTATTGCTCTTCTTGGTTTTTTAGGCTATGATTATTTCAAAGGATTTCGTGGAAAACTGACAAGATATATTATCTTCTTCACAAATATTGTAAGCATATTTATAGCCAATGTTATTACTGTAATTGCTTTATTGGTAAAACAAGGGCTCACCATTAATCAAGCGATATTTGAGTTTCAAAACAACCCTTCAGCAAATGAAATATTTATGCAGAATAGTATTGTATCTTTTTTATTATCATTCATTCCTTGGATGTGGGTATTTATCAGGAAAGAAGATAAATTAATTATAAAACCAGCAGAAAAATTTTAAAAAACATATAAACAAATGACTGCCTTACAAACAAGCCAGTCATTCAATTTTATAAGCTATATTCTAATTTCAGTTCTCTTTTATCACTTTGTGGAATTATTTTCCGTTAAATGCAGACATTGTATTATTCAATCCCGCAAATACGAATGAAAGACTAGCCTTAGAAAAGGTTTCAATTCTCTCTTGAAGCTTTTCTGATTCTTCGTCATTCCATGTTCCTAAAACATAATCTACCTGTCTTCCTGCCGTAAAATCTGCAGAGATTCCGAAGCGCAGCCTTGCATAATTTTGAGTCTGCAATACTTCATTAATATTTTTAAGCCCATTATGTCCGGCATCAGACCCTTTTCCTTTCATTCTTAAAGTCCCAAAAGGCAAAGCCAGATCATCGGTAATGATCAGTACATTTTCCAAAGGAATATTTTCTTTCTGCATCCAGTACTTCACTGCATTACCGGAAAGATTCATATAAGTATCCGGTTTCAGGACAAAAACTTTTCTGCCTTTGTGCTTTCCTTCTGCCAGCCAGCCAAAGTTGGAGGTATTGAATGATACTTCAAGGGTTTCCGCTATTTTCTCAGCTACTTTAAATCCTATATTATGTCGTGTATTTTCATATTCAGAGCCTTTGTTACCAAGCCCGACAATTAAATATTTCATCAGAAATTTTTTGCAAAATTAAGGTATAAAAAATAAAAAACTCAATCTTAAGAAAGATTGAGTTTGAATATTGTTAAAAAAAATTCTTCTATTGTGGTTTATAGATGTAATTAACGCCATATCCTTTTGTCATGTAAGTCTGAGGATCGTAAACGTAATTGGTACTCTTCACAATCGGTGTTGGAATCGGTGGCGTAAGATCTGTTACAGACCATCTCTTAGGGTTGTTTGGAGATAAGATGAGACTTTCTTTATCATTGATTATCGTAGATAATAATCTTGAAATTTTATATACGTGTGGCAGCAATGTGAATGGGCTTACCTGCTCATCATAGGCATAATATTCGTAGCTGTATTTTCCGGTAACAGCACCAAACGATCCACCAGTCATTGTTCCGTAGTATCTTACTACTTTAGATACATTGTCTCCTACATAAGTATAACCTGTTTTAGAATAATCTGTGAAGTTAAGCGGAGCTCCCGGAACATCCGGTCCGTTTCTCATAATAATTGAATCCAGTTTTCCTGTAGCAGTACTGTATTTAACCTGATAAGCAGTTTTCTCTTTTTTCAATAATGTCTGTGGTCCTACAGGTCCTCCAGGTATTACAGGCGGAGTTCTTCTGAAGGTTGAACGGTTTTCAGAAATCAGCTGCAGTTTGTTATTGTTTGCATAAGTGAACAATTGAGTGTATGATACACTGTCTTTATCTAGTTTTCCGTTTCCGTCAAGATCAAGGAAACCGTTAAAATTAATCTGACTGATTTTATCACCACTGTACATAATATCAGTGATGGAAGCACTGTCTGTGATAACTTTAGTCACAAGAAGTCCGCTGTACTGATATTCTGCGATCGTATCTTTATCTGTAATTTCTCTGTATAATGCTCTGGGGCCGCTTAAGCCTCCTGTATTGTTAAGATCCAATAATGGATTTCCATCCTCATCCAGCATATCCTTGCAGGAATGTATTGAGGAAAAACCTGCGATGAGTAAAATAAAATAGAAAATTTGCTTCATTTCCTTGTAATTGATTATTTTTTTGACAAATATAATTTTTTTTTGCCTAAAAATTATATTATTATTTATATTCTGGTAAGATTAATAACTATATTTCTTCTATAAGTTTTTATAGGTAAAAGTTACATTCTGATTTTTTTCAACAACTACATACCCTTGATTATCATAAGAATAACTTTGAGAGGTATTAACAGGAGTAGCTGGTGATGGCAATTCTATAAACATAGAAGTAGGATTGTTCGGAGATATTTTATAGAATTGAGCAGGGTCGATCAGACTTCGCGTGATGAAATACACGGACGGCAGTGTATAATACGGGCTTTTCTGAGCGTCATAGTTCTGAAAACTAAACTTGCTTATTACTGCTGTACTCATATTCGGGTTTCCATTGATATCCAACAGACCTTTGGAGCGAACAACCTGAATCAGATTTTCTCCATTATATACAAAAGAATAATCAATAAATTTGTTATAGGCACTGATTCCTCCTTCTTTTCTCTTCTCAAGAATTTTAGTAAGTCTGCTGTTAACCGGATCATAGGTAAATGTATAGTCGCTTACAACAGAAGCAGATGGAGTTGCCCCCGTTGCTGTAGAAGTAGCATTATAAATCTTTTTACCTGTAGCGTCAGGAACAATATTAAATTCATAAGTAAGGCTGGATGCTGCTGAACTTACATATTTAATTTTTGTGATATTTTTGTTGGTATATGTTACTGTTCCCGTATAGTAAGCACTTCCTGTAAAAGATTCATCTTTAGATACTGCGGTCTGCAGATCTCCGGTTACCGCTGTTGTAACATATTCTTCCTGAGAAACATTATTCGAGCTAACCTTCGTTAAAATCTTTTTAGGAGGAGTTCCTTCATCAGGATTCGGGATGGATTCTGTGGGATCTGAAGTTGTATTACATGCTGTCAGCAGCCCAAGAAAAGCAATACCGGCAAATATTTTAAAAAAATAGTTTTTTACCATATAGAATTTTTTTAGCTTGTCCAAATATAATTCAATTTTCGATAATACACTTTACTTTATCCGAACAAATTCACAAGAAATAGAGTTAATAAACAAAAAAAATCTAAAAACATAACGTTTTTAGATTTCCTATTATTGTATGATGATGAAAATTAATAAGGTTGCAATATAGATGTTGTCAAAACAGACTGTGACATATCGCTGTTGAGAAAGGCAGTATCAACAGCTCTTCCTATCCCAAGAGTTGTTCCGGAAATAGCTCTTTTTATACAGGCTACTTTAACAGAATACTGATTCTTAGGAGTAAGATTAGTAAGAGTAGCATTAAGATTAAAAATCTTATAAGCACCGCTGTCTCCCAATAACACATCTGTTCTCACTGCTCTAAGGGCGTTATCAACAAAAACTCCACAGGCAAAACTCGCAGAATTTGTTCCCGTTTTCTGAATCGTCGTCTGAAATGAGAAGGTAGCCTTATTCGTACCATTGGTTACGGAGAATGTATCCACAGTTCCAGGAATTACAGTCCAGCCTCCAGTCAGGGCTTCCCCGTCAGTATAAGGGTTGGTTGCCCCGCTACTTCCAGAAAAACTCACTCCAACTTTATCAGAAACTGTATTGATGGAAAACACAGACATACTACCCTGTCCATCTGCAATTTTAATGGCTTTCCAGTCGTTGGCACCTAAATCAGTATTATTGTGAAATATATCACCAGCCGCTCCGGCAGACCCTTTTAATACATCAGTTCCTCCTGTTCTTAATTCTTTTCTGATATTAAGATCTCCGTTTACATCCAGCATGTTAGTCGGATTAGGAGTATTAATACCCACTTGGGCATTTGTTGCAACAGCTAATAAAAATGATGTTACAAATAATATTTTTTTCATAATCCGTCTTAGTTTATAATGGTATTAAATACTTCCGGAACTTCATATACGTCAACTTTAAGAGAAGACTGTGATATAAAGCTATTGATATTGCTATACACATTAGTACCTATAGTAAGGGTATTTCCTGCACCCGAAGCACCATAAGAACCCAGTCTTGTACAGGCAACGTAAACCAAATGATTTCCCTGGGAAAGATTATCTACAATTCCGATCTGGGTATGAGTAAGGAAAGGATATGAAGTGGTAATAGCCTTTAGGTTTCTCTGTCTCAGGTTGACCAGTTTATCATCCACAAAGATACCGCATGCATAATCTATGGAATTGTCTGTACTTCCTGCTCCCCCAAAATCTGCCTGTACCACAGTTTCAAACTGAAAATAAGCCTTACTTTGTGTACTGTAAACGGTGATGGTTTGTGAAAGTCCGTTTATTTTCTTAAAATTTGTAAGTGTACTATACTGCTTTCCCTTCGTAAAAGTACCTCCTCTTGAGTCCATGCTTACCGAAGAGTTTTCTGAAGAAGAGAAAGTAATCCCTACTTTATCTGAAAAGGAATTATTGTATATAAGGTAAAATTTATTGGGTTCGTATTCAGGAATACGGAGTGATTTCCAGATAGGAGCAAAGCCTTCTCCCTGCGAAACTAACAGCTGATCATTATTTCCTTGAAATAATGAATTATCAGTAGCATTCTGGACAGCAATTTTATTTCTGAAATTAACGTCTCCGTTTACATCAAGTGTTGCTTTTGGGGCTTCTGTTTTTATTCCTACCTGAGCCGTTGCCAAAAGACCTATGCTAAGAAGCAGCGTTGATAATAGTTTTTTCATCATTAGTTGTTTTTATAACTCACGTATTCGATAACATCCATTTTCATCGTAGATTCCAATGTAAAAGCACTGGAAGCACCATTGGAGGCTTCTACATTTCGTCCAATTGTAAATTGTGAAGTAGAGCTTGATGTATCAATCTTTCTGCATGCAATTTCAATATTGTGAACTCCTACAGGAACGTTCTGCTCCGTATAATTAAGAGTAAAGATATAATCCTGAAGACCCGCTTTTCCACTGTTGTTGTTGGAAGCAATTCTATCCGGACGTACCGCTACCAATGCACCGTTTCTGAAAACGCCACAAGCAAATCTTACATTCTGTATTGTTGTAGAAGAGGCTGCTTTCATTTCAATACCTGTCTGGAACTGATAGGTAAGTCTGTTCTTTCCATTTTTGATGGTAAAAGTATTGTCGAGTCCGCCTATTTTTTTCCAGTTGCCTTTTGTGATATCATTAATGTTATCTCCAACATTGTTGGTGTAGACACCATCACCAGCGATACCATCCGTAAGTGAATTAATACCCGTTTGATCCGATGACAGATAAGAATTAATCAGCTTATACTGTCCCTCTTCCATAAAGGAAACATTCAAAGATTTCCACACAGGAGGCAAACCCTCACCTTGAGAAACCAAAACCTGGCCATTCAACCCGGCATCTCCAGCCTGAGTTGAACTACCGCCTACTCTAAGTTCTTTTCTTAAGGTGGTTTTTCCGTTCACATCAAGAACAGATTTGGGTTTTGCAGTACCTATTCCCACCTGTGCGTTAGCGTAGAACGAAAAAAGTCCAGCCACGCAGCAATGTATAATTGTTTTCATAATTAAGGACTGCAAAGTTAAGCAACGAAGTCCAAAAAATTCCAGTTATACATCTATAAACCTATAGAAATAAACACATTAGAACATAGAATTAATAATACTAAAAAGTAGAATTATTACTACATAACTCTACTTTCCATGTATAAAAACAGCTAGACAACATCTCAAACCCTTACTGTACGGGGATTTACAGGATTTTTTTTATCATTAGAGAGTGATTTCACCCCCTCAAAAACAGCCTTAATTCTCTTCAATAGGAATATTACAAAAGAAAAACATGATAACAATCACAAAAAAAACGTGTAAAAATTAATCTTTTTACACGTTTCTAATAATATTATGATACTATTTCCAGTAAAGGAAAAATAAATTTAGTCATGTTCGATAATTGCTTTCAACAATAGATTGACTTCATCTACATTTTTCACCCTTTCTTTTCTCATCATCAACTGATTACCTTCTTTTCCTGACTTCTCCTTAAGCTGGGCTTCAGTCGGATTTCGGGTCAAATAATTAATAATATGTCGGAATCTGTCTGTCTGGTAAAACTTATCCTGAGGATTCCCTGGGAAGTACCCTAAAAACACTCCGTTTTTCATAACAATCTTTTCAAAACCTATATCAGAAGCAAGCCACTTCAAAGAAACACTCTTCAAAAGATTGACAGCTTCTTTCGGCAATGCTCCGAAACGGTCAATCAGCTCCAGCTCAAACTGATGAAGATCTGCTTCATTAGTGATTTCAGCAATTTTCTGGTAGAGCAACAACCTTTCTTCTGTGTTCGAAATATACGAATCCGGCAACATCAGCTCTAAATCCGTATCAATATTAACATCCTTTACAGATTTGAAAAGTTTTTGTCTGTCTTCTTCATTTTCAAAAAGGCTTTCAAAATCAGCATCATCTTTTAGTTCTTCTAAAGCTTCCTGCATTAGTTTCTGATACGTTTCAAAACCCATTTCATTGATAAACCCACTTTGTTCAGCACCCAAAAGATCTCCGGCACCACGGATCTCCAGATCTTTCATCGCAATCTGGAAACCGCTTCCCAGATCTGAAAACTGTTCAATAGCTTCCAGACGTTTTCTGGCATCAGAAGTCATCATGTCATAAGGAGGAGTGATCAGATAACAGAATGCTTTTCTGTTGCTTCGCCCTACCCTTCCTCTCATCTGGTGCAGATCCGCCATCCCAAACCGATGTGCATCATTGATAAAAATAGTATTGGCATTCGGAACATCTACCCCACTTTCTACAATGGTAGTAGACACAAGAACGTCGTATTTCCCTTCCATAAAATCCAGTACATTCTTTTCAAGCTGTTTTCCTTCCATCTGCCCATGTCCTGTAATTACTCTCGCATCCGGAACCAGCCTCTGAATAAGCCCTGCAATATCCTTCAGGTTTTCAATTCTGTTATTGATAAAATATACCTGACCGTCTCTCTGAAGCTCATAAGAAACCGCATCACGAAGCGTTTCCTCATTGAATCCGATTAACTGTGTATCTACAGGCTGTCTGTTTGGCGGTGGTGTTTTGATAACGGATAAATCCCTTGCAGCCATTAACGAGAATTGTAAAGTCCTCGGAATAGGAGTCGCCGTAAGCGTCAGGGTATCCACATTATTCTTCAAGGTTTTCAATTTATCTTTTACTGAAACCCCGAACTTATGTTCTTCATCAATAATCAATAAACCAAGATCTTTAAACTTCACCGAACTGCTTACCAATTGATGCGTTCCAATGATAATATCTACTTTTCCGTTCTTTAAAGCCTCTAAAGTCTCAGATTTCTGCTTGGCTGTCCTGAATCTGTTGACATAAGCAACATTTACCGGAAAATCTTTTAGCCTTTCTTTAAAACTTCTGTAATGCTGAAAAGCAAGAATGGTTGTAGGCACTAATACTGCAACCTGCTTTCCATCTGTAGCGGCTTTAAACGCCGCCCTGATCGCAACTTCCGTTTTACCGAAACCTACGTCACCGCAGACAAGCCTGTCCATTACCGTATCCGCTTCCATATCTCTCTTTACATCTATGGTAGCTTTTTCCTGATCCGGAGTATCTTCATAAATAAAGCTGGCCTCCAACTCGTTCTGCAGGTAGGAATCTGGAGTATAAGCAAAACCTTTCGCCGTTTTCCTCTGGGCATATAATTGAATAAGGTCAAAAGCAATCTGTTTAACCTTCGCTTTGGTTTTCTGTTTTAAAGATTTCCATGTTGGAGATCCAAGTTTACTCAAAACGATCTCTCTTCCATCCGGACCGTTGTATTTCGAAATCTTATGCAAAGAATGAATGCTTACATATAATAAGTCTCCGTTTTTATAGGTCAGTTTGAAACATTCCTGAATCTTTCCATCATTATTCACTTTCACCAATCCCATAAATTTCCCGATTCCATGGTCAATGTGAGCGATATAGTCCCCTATTTTCAGAGACATCAGGTCTTTCAGGGTAAGCTGCTCAGATTTTGCAAAAGTATTTTTCGCTTTATATCTCTGATAACGGTCAAAGATCTGATGATCTGTATAGACCAGCAGTTTGTGTCCATTATCTACAAATCCTTCATGAAGTTCAGACTTAAAACTTTTAAATGGAAGCTCATGTTCAAGCTCTTCAAAGATAGACTCCAGCCTTTCTTTCTGTTTTTCTGTTGAAAAAGAAATCCAGGTATCAAATCCTCCATTCTGCTTTTCTTCAATATCTTCAATCAGTAGTTCAAAGTTTTTATGAAAAGAAGGCTGTGGAAGCTGTTCCATTTTAACTTCGGTTACTTCTTTCAATCCTTCAATGATTATTCCTCCAAAATCAACTGTTTTAAATTTTTTATAATCAAACAGAAACTCCTGATCAGAAATAAAAAGTTCCTGCGGAGTCCTGTGGGCAATATCTTTACTTAATGTATCATATTTTTCCAAAGACTTTTCGTAGAATGTTCTGATCTTCTGCATTCCCACCATTCCGTTTTTGGAAACCACAAAACTTTCTTTAGGCAATAATTGCAACAGAGATACCCTTGTTCCCGTTACCGAAAAATTCATATTGGAAACCAGCTGGAAATCTTTTACTTTATCTACCGAAAGCTGTGTTTCGATATCAAAAGTTTTAATACTTTCCACTTCATTACCGAAGAAGGTAATTCTATATGGTTTTTCGTGTGAATAGGAAAACACGTCTACAATTCCTCCTCTCACAGAAAACTCTCCCGGTTCGGAAACGAAATCAGCCTGCTGGAAATGATAATGATTAAGCAGTTCATCCACAAAATCAAAATCCAGCTGATCTCCCACTTTAATATGATGGGAAATTGCTTTAAAATCTTCTTTTTTCAAAACCTTTTCAGATAAAGCACCGGCATAAGCCACAATCACTTTTGGAGATCTTCCGGAATTAATTTTATTAAGAACCTCAGTCCTTAACACCAGGTTGGCATTTTGAGTCTTTTCCACCTGATAAGGTTCAAGATGGGTGGCCGGAAAATACAGCACTTTATCCTTACCCAGAAGATCTTCCATCTCTGTATTGGCGTACAATGCATCTTCCTTATCATCTACCAGATAAAGAATATTCTTCTTCTGAACCAAAAAAAGCTCAGCCACAAAAATAGAAACTGAAGATCCTGCACTTCCTTTTACAGCTATATGCTGGCTGTTTTCTAACTGGGTAAAAATTTCTTTCCCAAACTCTTTCTGCATAAGGTCTGGAAGGAACTTTTCATTGATGGATTTTAACTGCATAAATACTAATGGTATAAACGAAAAAAGCGATTTCGGGAGTTTTCCGAAACCGTTGATGATGTACAAAGGTACGGATATTTTTTCTCTTCCTTAGAAAAAGAGAAAGACTGAAGGTTTGAAATGAAGGACTTAGCCTCATAAATCTTAATTTTTTACAATTTTATCTAATAACCTGTTAAAAAAATTCAACTACTCACCCATGGCATAGTGTTTGGGATTTCCAGACTAACCAAACATTAAGAATAATATTATGAAAAAAGCAATTAAAATCTTAGGAGTTATGATGCTGTTGGTATTCACAGCATTATCTTTTTCATCATGTAGCAAAGATGACGACCCTGTAAACAATGAATTTTTTGCAGGAACCTACAAAGGAAAGGTTTCTTATAATGATGGTGGTTCTACCAACATCAGCACAGATGACGGAAGTGTATTTGTAACAAAGATTGCCAGCGGCACCAAATACAATTTCGCGTTCTCCAACAGTATTCCGGATCTCAACGGAATAGAGTTTAATCAGGAAGGAGATCATACTCTGGTGATGATTGGTTCTACAGCAACCTCTTATATCAGAATTGATAATAATGTTTTAAAAATTCTGTATGTCAAGGATGGCAAAACGTGGACAGCAAATTGTACGCGCTAGCCATGTCTATTTATATATTATTCAAGCCTGTCTTTATCTTTGAAGACAGGCTTTTTCATTGTAAATGAAGTGTTTTAATTTTTTTTTAAGCTGTAATAAACTTTAGTTAAGTTTAAAAATCTCAATTTTCTAGCCTGCTTTTTGTATATCTTTATTCAACAAAAAACAAACAATAATTCTTATGAAAAAATTCTTATCTGCAATGTCTTTGATCCTTGGATTAGGACTTGCCACTGCTCAGCAGACTGCTCCCGCTACAGGTGCTACGGCGCACCCGCCTGTAAAAGCAACTACAGCAAAAGCTGTTAAACCAGCTGAAGTAAAAGCTGCAAAACCGGCAATGGATGCAAAAGCAGCGAAGCCTGCACAACCGGCTGCCAAAATGAAAAAAGACGGCACTCCGGATAAGAGATATAAAGAAAACAAACACCTGAAAAAAGACGGTACTCCCGACAAAAGGTATAAGGCAAACAAATAAGCATAACATTAACATATAGTTGTTATTTTCATAATCAAATTTCGAAAAGCCGGTGGAACAAGTTCCATCGGTTTTTTTATGTGAACCTTCGTAAAAATGATTCCAGATTCTTTACTTATTTATAAATTTGACCCATGTTAAACTTCTTCAAGAAAAATGCAGCGCTGATCTGGGCAAAAAAACATGTTCAGAAAGCGGAGGATTTCAAAAAAAATGCTGAGAAAAACCAGGAGGACTTGCTGCTTTCTCTAGTGAAAACAGCTCAAAAAACACTTTTTGGGAGGGAACATGATTTTGAAAACATTCATTCTGTAAAGGAATTTCAGGACAGAGTTCCTGTGGCCGATTATGAAGATCTGAAACCTTATATTGAAAGGGTAAAAAAAGGACAGTCCAATATTCTATGGACGGAAACGCCGGAGTATTTTGCCAAGACTTCTGGAACCACTTCAGGTTCCAAGTACATTCCGATTTCCAAAGAAGGAATGCCTTTTCAGATTGCCGGAGCTCAAAGTGCTTTATTTCATTATATCAGTAAAAAGAATAACGCTGATTTTGTGAATGGAAAAATGATTTTCCTTCAGGGCAGCCCGGAACTGGAAGAAGTATTTGGGATAAAAACAGGAAGGCTTTCCGGTATTGTAGCTCATCATATTCCTAATTATCTTCAGAAAAACCGTCTGCCGAGCTGGGAAACCAATATTATGGAAGACTGGGAAACCAAAGTAGATAAAATTATTGAGGAAACAGAACATGAAAATATGACGCTGATCTCAGGCATTCCACCATGGCTGATCATGTATTTTGAGAAGCTGACAGAAAAACATGGTAAAAAGATCAAACAGCTGTTCCCCAATCTTCAGCTTATTGTAACAGGAGGTGTCAACTATGAACCTTATCGTGATAAAATGGAAGATTTATTGGGAGGCAAAGTAGACATTGTTCAGACTTTCCCTGCTTCTGAAGGTTTTTTTGCTTTTCAGGATGATTACACCAAAGAAGGACTACTGCTATTGACCAATCACGGAATTTTCTACGAATTCGTTCCTTTGGAAGAATATGGCAAGCCTGGAGCAAGAAGATTAACTTTAAAAGAAATCGAACTTCATAAAGATTATGCATTGATTCTTACGACCAATTCCGGGTTATGGGCTTATTCTATTGGGGACGTTGTAAGATTCATCAGCAAAGACCCATACAGGGTTTTGGTAAGCGGGAGAACCAAACATTTCACCTCTGCATTTGGAGAACATGTGATAGCATTCGAGGTAGAAGAAGCTATGAAAGCGACTCTTGAAAAGCATCCTGCACAGATTACAGAATTCCATCTGGCTCCACAGGTAAATCCGGCTGAAGGACTCCCTTATCACGAATGGCTGATTGAATTTGAAAAAGAACCTGAGCATTTAGAAGCATTCAGAGATGAATTGGATCAACAGCTTCGGGCAAGAAACACTTACTATGATGATTTGATTTCGGGAAATATTTTACAGAAATTACAAATCACCAGGCTTGCAAAAAATGCCTTTCATGAATATGCGAAATCCCAGGGAAAACTAGGAGGTCAAAACAAGACTCCAAGATTGGCTAATGACAGAAAGATTGCAAATCTCTTAGAAATTTACAAACTTTAATCATATTTTTTCAATTCCAAAAACGTATATTCGAAAAAAATTATAAATTTGAAAAACTAAAAGAAAATAATGAAAGCATCTGTACTGTTGAAATCGTCTTTACTAACATCTTTATTTGTTATTACATCTTGTGCTACTACAAAATACAGCGAAGATATTTCAAAAAACAACTACTCTAATCTTGAAGCCGGAAAAATATATAAAGTAACTATGAGAGACGGCTCTCCGAAGCAGACCATCTTATTCAGAAATGTCGTTGGGGAAAATATTGTAGGAACTGCCGGTAAAAAAGATAGTACAGAAGTGATTATTCCTAAATCCAATATAGCGGCTGTGAAAGACAGAAGAAAAGCAAGAATTGCCGCAGGAGCTACGATTATTGGAGCAGCAGGTGTTGCAGCGATCGTATTGAGTTCTTCCAGAGCGGACTAAAATAGATTTTATCTTTTGAGATATATTTAATATATCTTTTAAAAATTGTCATATGGATAGCCCTAAATAAATTTTTAGGGCTATTTTTGTTCATGATTTCCTTTACCCCGTTACAAACATTACAAAATGTTGAGTTCAGAAATCTTCTCACCGGGAGATTTTTTATTGTTTTAGCTTTCAGAATGCTTGCCACTTTACTTGGATGGTGGGTATATCAATTAACAAAAGATCCATTTTCAATAGGCCTTATCGGACTTTCAGAGGTGATTCCTGCGGTAAGCTGCGCGCTGTATGCGGGACATGTTATTGATATGAATGAAAAAAAGAGACTGCTACTCATTTGTAATTATGCATATATTTTTCTGATTGGCCTTTTGTTGATTCCCGCATTTCTTGATGTGGAAATGCACTTTACGGGTCATCAGATTACCTATTATATTTATGGTGTTATCTTTTTCACAGGGATAGCAAGAGCCTTTATCGGTCCTATTGTTCCTTCCATGATTCCTAAAATTGTAAAGAAGGAAAATCTTCCGAATGCCGTAACGCTGAACCAGGCTACTTTCCTGATATCTTCTGTTTGCGGACATGCTATCGGAGGTGTTCTGATTGGATTTATCGGCGTAAAATGGACTCTCGTTGCTATTTTAACACTCATATTTGTTGCTTCGTTATTTTTCTGGCAACTGCACAAACAGCATTCAGAATACAAAAAAGAAACAGTAAATGTAGTAGAAAGCATGCGTGAAGGAATTTCTTATATTTTTAAGACCAAGGAGATTCTGGGAGCTCTATGTCTTGATATGTTTGCAGTACTTTTTGGCGGAGCCGTAGCTATGATCCCTGTATTTGCAACAGACATCCTGAATTCAGGAGCTGAAGGTTTCGGTTTACTGAATGCAGCTTCAGACATTGGTTCAATGTGTATTATTACTATTTTATCTATTGTTCCCCTTCGCAAAAATCAGGGGAAAATACTTCTTGCTGTGGTTACAGGATTCGGGCTATGCATTATTGGATTCGGACTCTCAAAATTATACTGGCTGTCTTTTATGTTCCTGGTGATGAGCGGGATGCTGGATGGAATTTCCGTGGTTATCCGAGGCACCATTGTACAGTTAAAAACACCGGATCATATAAGAGGTCGTGTTCTGAGTGTGAATTCAATTTTCATCATGTCAAGCAATGAAATGGGACAGTTCGAAAGTGGACTTATGGCCAAACTCCTGGGCGTTGTGCGCTCTGTGGTATTCGGAGGCTGTATGACCGTTTTAGTGGCCCTTGTTGTTGGAAGCACCAATCCTAAATTGAGAAAGATGCAATATTAACTTATTGTTTATCAAATCATTTAAAATCTGATACAAAAAAAAATAAGAATTCGAAATACTTAAAATCAGAATAGAACGTTTTCTATTCTGATTTTTGTTTTATAGCTGTTTTTTTAAAATTTATAAAAGAATTAAACCAGAAATATTCATCAAAACTATATATATCTTTACGATCTTCATATAATTTAATCAACAGAATAAAATACCACATTTAAAACCAATATGTTACTTTCATTAAATATATCTCAAAATCTTTAATTTAACGTTAATAATTTTTTATATTTGCTTCATAAAATATCCCCCTATGACTAAACTTTTACTAATTTTGAGCTTTCTCATGACAGGTTCTCTGATGAATGCTCAATTCTTTTCAGACCAAACCTTACAACAATCTGTTTTACAATTCAATAATGCTAAAACAGAAAATGACTATGATATGCTTTTTTCTAAGTTTTCACAAGCTAAAACTTCAGAAAAATGGCAGGCTAATTACTATGCAGCAGCAGCATTGTATCTTAAAACCAATTTCCTTTTAAAGAATAGTCCGAACAGCCCTCTTGGAGAACCTAATGAATCTGCCAGAAAACTTGCAATGCAGGCTCTTGCTTCGGAAAAAAATAATGGAGAGGTCAATCTTCTTCTTGCTCTTATTCATTTTCAGAAAATAAGAATAAAAACAGCTGCAGATCCTCAAAAGGAACTAAAAACGGCTACAGGCTTTATGGCTAAAGCGGAAACAACTTTAAAGAACAATCCAAGACTTTCTTTTTTAAAAGCGGAAATAGCTGAAAAGCAAGGGAACAAGACAGAAGCTATAAAGTTCTATCAAAAAGCAGCCAAAGAATTTGAAATGTCAGACGCCTCATCAAGTTCACCTACTTGGGGAAAACAGCTGATCGGAACAAATTAACAGAAAAAAAATGTATGATCTCCCGAGTAAATTGGGACGATCAGTTTTTTTTAATACGAAAACCTGAAAATTCATTGAATATTTTGATAAACAGTATTTTGTATCAGATAAAACAGCATTTTTTAATAATTAAACACATTTAATATTTGTTTTAAAAATTAATTCTCATGAAAAAAACATTACTTGTTTTATTACTCATATTTTCACATATTTTATTTGCACAATCAGATTGTGGCACTGCAATGGCAGTCTGCGGTAACTCTGACATTTCATATACACCAGGCGGGCATGGAGACATTGCAGAAAACCTGGGTGGATGTTTAACTTCTAACGAGAAGTACTCCGTATGGTATTCTTTTACCATCGCTACAGGAGGAACCCTTACTTTCGAAATCATCCCTAACGACCAGGGAGATGATTATGACTTTGGAGTATATGGACCCAACAAATCTTGTGGAAACCTAGGAACTCCTATACGTTGTTCTTATTCCGGACTAAGTGGAAATACAGGTCTTAATATGACCGCTACTGACCTTAGTGAGGATGCAACAGGAGATAAATGGGTAAAATACATGGATGTACTGCCTGGTCAGACTTACTATATCATTGTGAATAACCACAGAGAAACAGCTAACGGATTCAAATTATCATGGGGTGGAACAGCTACTTTGTCTTCTCCATTCACTGATCCGAATATACAGCCTCATCCCTTTATCCCACCGGGAATTCCAGGAGCTAATCCTGCTGACCCAAGAGAAGTAGTAATCTGTTCAAATCCGGCGACTTTTGATTTCGCATCATTATCCGCAGGAATTCTTAATGGTAACCCTAACTTCAACATTAGCTACCACACAAGTCAGAATGATGCTTTAACAGGTAACAACCCTCTTGTTGGACCTCAAACAGTTACTCCTGTTGGAGTTTATTTCTACAGTATCAACTATACTGACCCGACTAACCCCAACAGCCCTATTAATAAATGTAGACAGACTGGTAAATTTAAATTTAAAGATGGTACAATCACCGCTACCGATGTAACGCTGACAAGCTGTAATAACAACAATGCAGGTACGGCAACATATGACCTTACCACAGCTGCAGTTTTTGCTGATCCAACGGCAACTAAAAAATACTATTACACATTATATGATCTGAATAACTCAATCAATGAGATCACCAACATCTATCAGTTTGTTTCTGCTGAAGGTAAAATATATGTAAAAGTAACTTCTGCATTTGGATGTAGTGATATTGCAGAAATTACCCTTAAATTCTATCCGCAAATCATTGCAAAAGATGCTGAATTGAGATCATGCTTTATTGAAGCCAATCCTTCTACAGCTTTATTCAACTTGGATAATGCTGCTGTAATTACACCACAGGCAGGAATCACTAAAAAATACTTCCCTTCACTAACAGACGCAATAGATGAAACCAACCAAATTTTAAATGCTAATTATATTGCACCAAGCGGCTTAGTATATGTAAGAGTATCCGACACCAGAGGATGTTATGTAGTGGTAAAAATTGGTTTAACTGTAATTGCTCCAGTAACATCCAGTGTTCTGAAAGACAAAATTATCTGCATGGAAGACACGACCACTTTAGATGCCGGACCTGGGTTCAAAAGCTATGAATGGAGCACAGGAGCAACAACACAGTCTATTAAAGATGTGGGAGTGGGTGTTTACTGGGTAAAATTAAAAACAGGTGAATGTGTTGCCACTCAAAAGGTAACCGTTTATCCTTCTGAGCAACCAGTTGTAACAAATATCGACATTAACAATACTACATTGACAATCAATGTTATTGGAGGAACACCGGATTATCAGTATTCTATGGATAAGATTTTATGGCAGCCTTCTAATGTATTCTCCAATGTAGCAAGAGGAACTTACAAAGTCTATGTAAAAGATGCTTATGACTGCGAGCCAATTGAAGTTGCAGTAGTGGTTCCTAACCTTATCAATATGATTACTCCAAACGGAGATGGTGTGAATGACGTAGTGGATTATTCTGCTATGGCTGATAAACAGAATCTTATTTTGAGTATCTTTGACAGATATGGAACAAAAATCCACCAGGGAGACAAATCCAATGGTTATAAATGGGATGGTAAAATTGGTGGCAAGAACATACCAACAGGTACCTACTGGTATTCTGTAACATGGAACGAGAATGACAAAAAGAATACTCCGTTCAAGTTTTCAGGTTGGATTGTTGTAAAAAACAGAGAATAAAACACCACAATATAAAAAGCCGCTTTGGCGGCTTTTTCTTTTACAAATAATGATAAAAATTTATTGATTTCAAGTTTGTTTAACAAAAAAGTTTTAACAATGAAAAAAATATTACTTCTTTTTATTTTATTGATAGCGCAAATGGCCTATTCACAGTCAGATTGTGTCACAGCAATTCCCATCTGTGGTAATTCTGACATTTCATACACCCCTTCGGGCCCGGGGAATATAATAGAAATTCTTAACCAAAACGGTGGATGCCTCAGTACCAATGAAAGATATACAGTTTGGTACACTTTTACAGTATCCACACCAGGAACACTGGCATTTACAATAAAACCTAACGATCAGGATGATGATTATGATTTTGCAGTTTACGGACCAACAGCTAACGGCTGTGCTTCGTTACAGAATGCGGATCACGTTTTCATACAACCCATAAGATGTAACTATAGCGGCACTTCAGGAGATACAGGTCTCGATCTGACTCTTGCTCCACCAGCCGTATTCCCTACCAATCCACCAGGTGTTACATCCAGTATGAACAATGGTAAATGGAGTCCCTATATGGATGTATTGGTTGGCCAGACTTATTATCTGGTTATTGACAACTTCAGTAGATCCGTTAATGGTTTTTCTTTAGAATGGACAGGAACGGCAAGCTTAAGTTCTGCATTTAACGATCCTGTTCTTTCGCCTAACCCATTTATCGCGCCTGGAATTCCGGGAGCAGCTCCTAATGATCCTAATCAGGTAATGGTTTGTGCGCTGCCTACCCAGTTTGATTTTACAACATTATCTGCAGCAATTATTAATGGTAACAGCCCCAACTTCAAGGTTACTTATCACAAAACAACCAACGATGCCCTTACAGGACAAAATCCACTTACGGTAGCCACTGTAGACGGAGTTACAACATATTATTACAGAATTGTTTATCAGGATCCTACCAATCCGAGCAACCCTATCAACGGATGTTTCATAACCGGAAAGTTCAAGTTTGTGAATGTGGGTATTTCTGCCAATTCGGCTACTTTATACTCCTGTAACAACAACGGAGCAGGTACTGCAAAATATAACTTAACAACAGCCAATGTATTTGGAGGAGCCGGAGCAACCATTAAGTATTATGCTACGGTTGCGGATATGAATGCTGAAATTAATGAAATTACAGATCCTACCAACTACGTCTCTGCTGAATCAACCGTATATGTAAAAGTAATTTCTTCTTTCGGATGTATCGCAACTACTACCATCAGATTATTATTCTACCCATCAGTTGTACTGAAAGATGCTGTACTTCAAAACTGTTATATTGATAATGACGTTACCCGTTCAACATTTGATCTTTCCAAGGCTGACATCGGAGTAGCTGTTCCAACACCTACCGGAACTACCATTAAATATTATACAACTGTAGCTGATGCTAAAGCACAGACAAACCCTATTATAGCAGCATTAAACTATCTTTCAGAAAGCAAAACAGTATATGCAAGAGTAGATAATGACAAACAGTGTTATTCAATTGCTAAAATAGAACTGATTGTATTGCCTCCGGTAAAATCAGCGGTATTAAAAGATAAGACAATTTGTGCTGAAGCCAAAACCTCTTTGGACGCAGGACCTGGATTTGTAAGCTACGAATGGAGCACAGGTGAAACTACACAATCTATCAACAACGTAGGAGTTGGGGTTTATTGGGTAAAACTTCAGACAGGAAAATGCTTCACACTTCAGGAAGTACGTGTACATCCAAGCCTTCAGCCAGTGGTTTCAGGAATCGAGATTACCAACAACAACATCACAGTAACAGCTTCAGGGGGAGTTCCTCCTTACAAATATTCTATTGATGGTGTTAACTGGCAGGACTCCAATGTATTCACAGGACTTCCTAGAGGAGAAAATACGATATATGTAAAAGATACTTATAACTGTACGCCTATTCAGGTAACCGTGACTGTCCCTAATCTTATCAACGCGATTACTCCGAACGGAGATAATGTAAATGATGTTATTGATTACTCAGCATTAGCTTACAAGAAAAACCTTATCTTCATTGTATATGACAGATATGGAAACAAACTTCATGAAGCTAACAAAATGAATAACTTCACTTGGGACGGAACAGCATTTGGTAAGAAAATCCTAACCGGAACTTACTGGTACACGATCTCGTGGAACGAAAACAATAAAGACAATACCGAAACCAAATATTCAGGATGGGTATTGGTAAAAAATAAAGAATAAGTTTTACTTCATCTTTTTGAAAAATCACCTCAGACTGAGGTGATTTTTTTTATCAACAAGTCCAACCTCCTGTTTACAGCATTTTACGAAAGACTGCTAATAATTTGTTGAATACTATTTTTCTATTATTTTTTAAATAAACTATCTTTGCATCATGGCGCAGAAAGAAACATTATCATCCCTGACACACGGAAACTTTGCAAAAGAATTGTCTATTGCGGATGGAAAAATGCCTCCCAATGCAGTGGACTTTGAAAGACTGGTTATCGGAACTTTTTTGATTGACAAAAAAGGTCTTGACCATTCCATTGACCTTCTTACTCCGGAGGTGTTTTATGATCCCAGACATCAGGTCATCTTTTCTACTATCTTAAAATTGTATGAAGGCAACCACCCGGTAGACTTAATGACGATTATTCAGGATTTAAAAAAAGAAGACAAACTGAGTCAGGCAGGTGGTGATCACTACATCATTGATCTTACAATGGGAGTAAGTTCATCTGCCCATATCGAATATCACGTACGTGTTATTCTTGAAAAGTATATTTTAAGAAGTCTTATTAATGTTTCTGCTAATGTTATTGATTCTTCTTACAAGGAATCGACAGATGTTTTTGAACTTCTGGACAAGGCAGAGCAGTCTTTCTTCGAGATTACCAACGGAACGATTAAGAAAGGATTCGATACTGCCAACTCATTGGTAAAACAAGCCATTGATACCATTAAATCTTTAAAAGATAAACAAGGACTTTCCGGAGTTCCTTCAGGATTCAGAGATGTAGATAAGGAAACCGGTGGTTGGCAGAATTCTGACCTTATCATTATTGCAGCCCGTCCCGCGATGGGTAAAACAGCATTCCTGCTTTCCATGGCAAGAAATATTGCAGTAGGGCACAAAATTCCTATGGCTCTGTTCTCTCTCGAGATGGCCTCGGTACAGCTTATTACCAGAATGATTGCTTCCGAAACAAGAATCTCATCAGAAAAATTAAGAAAAGGAACCCTGGATGATGAAGAATGGCAAAGACTATTCTCCAATGTATCTGAATTGGAGAACGCTCCTTTATATATTGATGAAACACCTTCCCTTTCCATATTCGACTTCCGTGCAAAATGCCGAAGACTGGTAATGCAGCATGGCGTAAGACTTATCATGGTCGACTACCTTCAGCTGATGACCGCAGGGAGTAGCAGCGGAAAAGGAGTTGGAAACCGTGAACAGGAGATTTCCATGATTTCACGTTCATTAAAAGCAATTGCAAAAGAACTTAACGTACCGGTCATTGCCCTGTCACAGCTTTCAAGAAGTGTGGAAGCCCGACCTGGAAAAAGACCTCAGCTTTCAGACCTGAGGGAATCCGGAGCAATTGAGCAGGATGCGGATATCGTATCTTTCATCTTCAGACCGGAGTATTATAAAATTACGGTTTGGGATAATGACGAGGAAGGACAGGAAACTTCTACAGAAAACCAGGCCGAACTGATCATTGCAAAACACAGAAATGGTGCTACAGCAGATGTAAGATTATCATTCCTGAAACATTTTGCAAAATTCGGTGATATTGAAGCAGCGTTTGACAGTGGTACCGGAGGAGGATATCCTTCCAACTTCGGAGAGCCAAGCGGATTTGACAAGATCAAAACAACGATTCAGCCAGGAGCAGCATTTGATCTTCCGGATAGTTCAAAACTTTCAGGGTCTTCCATGAATGACTTTGATGACGATGATGACTTCCCTTTTTAAGCAAAGATTAAAATTCAGATCAATTCAGTTTAATTTTACAGTCAATACATCAATTATTAAAAAGCAGATTTGAGAATCGAAATTTATACGGACGGAGCTTGCAGCGGAAACCCGGGAAAAGGCGGATATGGAATTCTTATGCGCGTTCCTGAAAAAAATTACCAGAAAACATTTTCCAAAGGTTTTAGAAAAACCACCAACAACAGAATGGAGCTTCTAGCGGTCATCACTGCATTGGAAAAACTGAAATCTACAGAAAATGACATCCATGTGTATACCGACAGTAAATATGTATCTGACGCCATCAACCAAAACTGGATTGCCGGATGGATCAAGAGAGGCTGGAAAAATGTAAAAAACCCTGATCTCTGGAAAAAATTCATTGAACTCTACAACAAACACAACCCGAAAATGCATTGGGTAAAAGGTCATGCCGGACATTTTGAAAACGAACTTTGCGATAAATTAGCCGTAGCAGCAGCCAGTTCCTCAGATCTCGAAATTGATACCTATTTTGAGAGTTTAGATAACAATTCCTTATTTTAATTTAATTAATACAAATACGTATTAGCTACTGCAATATTCAGCATTATATCATAATTTATAGTATTTTTTTAAAATATTATTAAAATTTAAGCAAGATTAACATTAAATACATATTATTTAATTGGGATTTAATATCTTTACATATTAATCTAAGTCCCATTATAAATGAATAAAAATCTATTATTGTATTTATCTGTTTTCTTACTCTGTATAGCTGGAAAGTCCTTCGCTCAAACTTATCAGCTTATCGGAAATCCAGTGAATACTACCGGATGGACGATGGTCTCCCCTACTCAGGTAAACACAGATTTTATTCAGCTGACCCCGGATACCAACAACCAATCCGGTTCTATCAGGCTGAATGACCCCATTAATTTAAAATATTGCGACAAATGGAGAGTGGAATTTGATTTCAGGATGGATTCCAACCAAACCTCCAATGGAGATGGAATTGCCTTCTGGTACCTTGCCAACCCTCCGGTAGCTAGTGTATTAGGCTCAGGACTTGGAGTATCTCAAAATGCTGTAGGACTTGTTGTAGGACTTGACACTTATAACAATACCACCACTGCTACCATGAGTAAGGTACACGTTGGGTATGGACTGGTTCAAAACACCACTGACAACAATAATGTCGAATTTTTTAATGTTCCCGGAAGTTCTTTCCACTCTCCGGATCTGAATACGACACAGCCTTTTCAGGGAACAACCTTTAAACACGTTGAAGTAACGGCACAGGTAGATCCTGCAGCTCCTACCAGCTGGATTATAAAAATAACAATAGACGGTAATGTAATTTGCAATCAGTCTTTTGCGCCTTCAGGTGCTGCTGCTGCAATGACTGTAGGATATTTTGGTTTTTCAGCTTCTACAGGAGGTGCAAGATCCAGACATTCCATTAAAAATGTAAAAATTTATACGGATAAAGTTCCGATTTTACAGAATTCAGCAACACAGTCATTCTGTCCTAATCCTACAACCGGATACGGATCAGTAAACCTTACTTCTTTCAATTCACAGTTTGTCAGCAATCCTTCCAATTATACATTTACCTATTATCCATTTGGAAGCTCTACACCTATTGCGAATCCCACCAATTATCAATTCAATGCTAACTCAACAGTAACAGTTGTTATTAAAGATAATGCAGGACTACTTTGTGATAACCCGGATGGTAAAATTTTATTGGTTCTTGCTCCTTTCAAAGCGGAAGACAAAACGATTACGGTATGTAATAATAACAAAGCAGGAACAGCAGCTTTCAATCTGAATACAGCAGCGGTGACCAATGTTCCGGGAGTTACAAAAAAATATTATAAAACGTTAGCAGACCTCAACGCCGATACGAATGAGATTCAAAATCCTGACAACTATCTATCTGCTCCCGGAGCTGTTTATGTAAAAGTAACAACTCCTCAGGGATGTACAGGTTCAGCAAAAATTACCCTTGCATTCTATCCGGACACTCCTGTGAAAGAAGCTACTCTAAGATCATGTTTCATTGAAAATAATATTACGAGTGCTATCTTTAACTTGACAACCGCAGATGTTACTACTTTAGGAGCAGGCACTGCAAAAAAATACTACACATCCATCGCCAATGCTTTAGACGGTACCAACGAAATTATGAATCCTCTCCAGTATTTATCTACAAGTACTGCAGTGTACGCTAAAGTGACAGACGCCACCGGATGCTTTAATATTGCTAAAATCAACCTTATTGTATTACCACCTGTAACCTCTTCTGTTCTGAAAGACAAAATCATTTGTATCGGAGAAAAAACAGATCTGGATGCAGGACCTGGATTTGACGGCTATGAATGGAGCACCGGAGCAACAACTTCATCTATCAAAGATGTAGGCGTTGGTAGTTATTGGGTAAAATTGAAAACCGGCAACTGTATCACTACGCAGACTGTCAATGTAAAAGCATCTGCAAATCCGGTGATTTCCAGCATTGATATTGACAACAACACCATAACAGTAAATGTAGCAGGCGGAACTCCTCCGTATCAGTTTTCTCTGGATGGAATGAACTGGCAGCCTGGCAACATATTCACAGGTTTAGCAAGGGGCGAAGTAAGAGTTTATGTAAAAGATTTTTACAATTGCACACCTGTTGAAGTTCAGATTACTGTTCCTAACCTGATTAATGCTATCACTCCAAACGGCGACAACGTGAATGATTTCATTGATTACTCAGCACTGGCTTACAAGAAAAATCTGATATTTATTGTTTACGACAGATATGGCAACAAATTGTATGAAGCCGGAAAAATGAGAAACTTTACATGGGACGGAACGGCTTCCGGTAAAAAAGTTCTTACAGGAACTTACTGGTACACCATTTCATGGAACGAAAACAACAAAGACAATACTGAAACTAAATACTCAGGCTGGGTATTGGTTAAAAACAGAGAATAAAATTACTATCAGAAACTACCTCATTTGGGGTAGTTTCGGTATTAAAAAACAGGATTTGCCCAACCAGATTGAGGCCGGACGCTGCTTATCATCAATAATGTAAACACAAAAACAATTTTATATCAAAAAAAACAATAACATCATAATCCATCCACTATGAAAAAAGATATACTCATTTTTTTACTGACTATCTTATTATGCCTGCCGGGAAGATTTCTTTCGCAAACCTATCAACTTACCGGAAATCCTGTCAATACGACTGGCTGGGATCTGGTCTCTGACGCTATAGTAAGCGGAGACTTTGTAAGACTTACCACTGATCAAACCAGCAGATATGGAGCTGTAAAATTATCCACTCCTATTACCTTAAGCTATTGTGATAAATGGAAAGTAGAATTCGATTTCAGAATAGACGGAAACGGAACCACTCAGTTTGGAAAAGGAGACGGCTTTACTTTCTGGTATCTTGCCAATCCGCCAACAGGATTTGTATCAGGAGGAGGTCTGGGAATTCCTGCCAATGCTTCAGGGCTCATGGTTGGTTTTGATATTTTCAACAATACCACTGAAGGCCAGATGAGTAAAGTTCACATTCTTTATGGTACCAATAACACAGCAGGTAATAATATCGAGTTCAACACCACTCCGGGAAGCACATTCCACTCTCCGGACCTTATTGCTACCCAGCCGTTTGTAGGAGACACCTACAGACACGTTGAAGTAAATGGCGAAACAGACCTTACCAACCCTACAAACTGGATTATCAAAGTAAGAATAAACGGAGTTCTTATCGTAGATCAGTCTTTTGCTCCTTCCGGAGGAGCAGTGGGAATGTCACAGGGATATTTTGGTTTCTCTGCAGCAACCGGAGGTGCCAGTGCAAGACATTCTATTAAAGACGTTAAAGTATATGTAGATAAAGTTCCTATTTTAAGCAATACCATAACTCCATTTGTTTGTACAAATCCAGCTACCGGAAATGGTACAGTAGACCTTACTTCTTATAATTCTCAATTTGTAAATAATCCCGGAAATTATATTTTCACTTATTATGTATTGGGAAGTTCTACTCCTATTGCCAATCCTACAAGTTTCCAGTATTCCGGAAATACAACGATTAAGGTGGTGGTAAAAGATCCTACGTCTACTCTTTGTGATAATGGTGATGGTGTTATTCAGCTTAACCCTACGCCATTCGCAGCAACAGATGCTACTCTTAGCGGATGTAATAACAACAATGCAGGAACAGCAACCTTTGACCTCAATACTGCTGCTGTAACAACTGTTGCCGGAGTTACCAAAGAATTCTATCCTACTTTATACGACCTGAATAACGGTACGAACCAGATAACAAATCCTTCTGCCTATGCTTCTGCTGCAGCAACAATATATGTAAAAGTAACCACACCTCAGGGTTGTGTCAGTACTTCTAAAATTACACTGAATATTTACCCTGTAGTAGTTGTTAATGACGTTGAACTCAAATCATGTTTCATTGAAACCAATCCATCTATGGCTTCTTTTAACCTTACAGGAGCTGTTGTTTCCCAGGGCGGACTGACAAAAGAATATTATCCATCGTTGACAGATGCTATCAGTGGAACTAATGCCATCTCAACTCCGGCAGCATACATTGCTCCTAATGGAGTTGTTTATATTAAAGTTTTTAATGGAAATGGATGCTATTCTATTGCTAAAGTTACTTTAACTGTAATACCTCCTGTTTATTCAAGAACTTTACTTGACAAGACAATTTGTATTGAAAACACCACAACATTAGATGCGGGAGCCGGATTCAAAAGCTATGAATGGAGCACAGGAGCAACCACACAATCCATCAAGAATGTAGGAGTAGGTACTTACTGGGTTAAACTGAAAACCGGAGATTGTATTGCCACACAAAAAGTAACAGTATATCCTTCCGACAATCCTGTTATTACCACGGTTGACATTTCAGGAAGTACGGTAACAGTATATGCTAACGGTGGAACTCCTCCTTATCAGTATTCTATGGATAATATCAACTGGCAGGATTCCAATGTGTTTACCAATATTGCAAGAGGAGAAGCTAAAGTATATGTAAGAGATGCCTATAATTGCGTTCCTGTTGAAGTTAATATTACAGTACCGAATCTTATTAATATAATTACACCTAATGATGATGGAATCAATGATTTTGTTGATTACTCCGCATTAGCCAATAAACAAAATCTGGAAATTGCCATCTTCGACAGATATGGTTATAAAATGTTCCAGGCCGATAAAACCAATGGCTACAAATGGGCAGGAACTACCAATGGACATAAAAAAGTCCCTACAGGAAACTATTGGTATTCTGTTTCATGGAATGAAAATAATAAAAACAGTACTCCGATAAAATTCTCAGGCTGGATTGTTGTAAAAAACAGAGAATAATTACACGTTCCACCACATCAAAAGAATCACCCCGCCGGTCGGGGTGATTTTTTTGTATGAACAGGCAGGAGATATTTCATTTTAAAGACTCTTTATTCATATTCAATTCTTAAATTTGTCGTATGAATTATTTGGAAGCTTTAAGCAGAAGATATTCTGTAAAAAAATTCAATCATCAGATTATTCCTCAGGAAACTCTTCACAACATTCTTGAGTCAGGAAAGCTGTCTGCCAGTTCGCTGGGACTTCAGCCTTATAAAATTGTGGTTGTTGAAAGTGAAGAGATGAAACAGAAATTAATTCCTGCTTTTTATAATCCATCTCAGATTTCCACCTGTTCTCATCTTATTGTTATTATTTCAAAAAAAGTGATAGAAGAGAACTATATCCGAGGGTATTTTAATCATATTTCTGAAGTAAGAAATACTCCTATGGAAACACTGGACCCTTTCAGAAACAGCATTAATCAGCATATCAACCAGAAAACACATGATGAAATTTTCAACTGGGCAGAAAAACAGTCTTATATAGTATTGGCCAATCTTATGTATGCCGCCGCTATTGAAAATATAGATTCCTGTCCGATGGAAGGCTTCCGTCAGGATCTTATAGAAGAAATTCTGAATACCGACCCTGAAACAGAAAAAGTAACTGTTACCCTCGCTTTAGGTTACCGTTCTGAAGAAGATCACTTCCAGCACATGAAAAAAGTAAGAAAACCAAACGAAAAATTGTTTAAATTTATTTAATCTTAAACGATTGTACCTAAAGCCAGCATATGATAAAAGCGGATGTATTAGTAATTGGTTCCGGCATTTCCGGACTTTCCTATGCCATTAAAGTTTCTGAACAGCACCCTGATGCCAAAATCATTATTGTAACCAAGTCTGACGAAGACGAAAGCAATACCAAATACGCACAAGGCGGTCTCGCTGTCGTTACAGATTTTCAAAATGACAATTTTCAAAAACATATTGACGACACGATGCGTGCCGGTGACGGAGAAAATAAACGTGATGTCGTAGAGATGGTGGTAAGAGAAGCTCCTGCACGATTCAATGAAATTGTAGAATGGGGAGCACAGTTCGATATGAAGAACGGCAAATTCGCTTTAGGAAGAGAAGGCGGTCATACTGAAAACAGAATCGTCCATCATAAAGATATCACAGGTTTTGAAATCGAAAGAGCTTTGCTGGAAACAGCCAATAACAGCCCTAATATTGAAATTCTTGATCATCATTATGTCATTGACATCATTACTCAGCACCACGTTCCGGGAAAAGAACTTAATGAAGGAGACATCCACTGCTACGGGGCTTATATTCTGGATGAGAAATCCAAAACCATCAAAAAAATTACTTCTAAAATAACACTGGTTGCTACAGGAGGTGCCGGACATGTTTATAAAAATACTACCAATCCTACAATTGCAACCGGAGACGGAATTGCTTTCGTTGCCCGTGCCAAAGGAAAGGTTTCCAATATGCAATATTACCAGTTCCACCCAACCGCTCTTTACAGCAAAATGGATGGAATGTTGTTTTTAATTTCAGAAGCCGTTCGTGGAGATGGAGCAAAATTAAGAACCAAAAGAGGTGAAAAATTCATGCATAAATATGATGAACGTGAAGAATTGGCCTCAAGAGATATTGTTGCAAGAGCCATCGATGCCGAAATGAAAATTACCGGAGACGAATTTGTTGGCTTGGATTGCAAGGAAATGAACCATGAAAAATTCTTAGAACATTTCCCGAATATTTATAAAAAATGCAAAGACGAAGGAATTGATCCTTTCACTCAATTGATTCCTGTCGTTCCAGCCTGCCATTATCTGATGGGTGGAATTGAAGTAGACAGGGACGGACAGTCTTCCATCAGAAATCTTTTTGCAGTAGGAGAATGTACCAACTCAGGACTTCATGGCGCCAACAGGCTTGCTTCAAACTCACTTCTTGAAGGCTTGGTTTTCGGTCATAATGCAGCTATGAAAACGGTAGATCTTCTTAATGAAAACAATTTCAACTTTGATGATCTGAAAGCCGTTCCGGAATGGAATGAAGAAGGTATGAAGATCATGGACGAAATGGTTATCGTCAGCTATCTGAGAAAACAACTTCAGGAAATGATGAGTGATCTTGTTGGTATTGTAAGAAGTAACAGACGTCTGAATATGGCACTTCAAAAACACCAGGAAATTGCAGCCGCTGTGGATGAAATCTACCACTATTCCATTCTTTCACCACAACTTTCGGAATTAAGAAACTTAACAACTGTTGCGCACCTCATCATTACCCAGTCTATGGAAATGACAGAGAATAAAGGAGCGTTTTATAATAAAGATTTAGCTTAAAAGCATAATATAATGAAAAGACCAGCATACGTTACAGATAAAGCATTAAAAACATTCATAAAAAACGCACTTGAAGAAGATATTCAGGATGGAGACCACTCTACCCTATCTACTATTCCACAGGACCTTGTACAAAGTGCTAAGCTTTTAGTGAAACAGGACTGTATTCTTGCAGGTGTTGAATTGGCAGAAATCATTTTCAAGACTTTTGACAAAAATCTGAAAGTGGAAGTTTTCATTAAAGATGGAACTCCCTGTAAATTCGGAGACGTTGCCCTTACTGTTACAGGAAGTGCAAGATCCATCCTTTCTACTGAAAGATTTGTTCTTAACTGTATGCAGAGAATGAGTGGTATTGCCACCCTTACCCATGAATGGGATTCCAGATTAGTAGGTACAAAAACTAAACTTTTAGATACAAGAAAAACAACTCCCAACTTCAGAATGTGCGAAAAATGGGCGGTAGCT
The DNA here is from genome assembly GCF_003610675.1 of Chryseobacterium sp. AG363. Lineage (NCBI taxonomy): Bacteria > Pseudomonadati > Bacteroidota > Flavobacteriia > Flavobacteriales > Weeksellaceae > Chryseobacterium > Chryseobacterium sp. AG363. Next base: position 476,032 of record NZ_RAQF01000003.1, on the reverse strand, counting down.
ATTGGCGGCGGAACCAATCACAGATATGGTCTTTATGATATGATTATGCTGAAAGATAATCATATTGATTACAACGGAAGCATTACCAATGCCGTGGCAATGGCAAAAGATTACGTTAAAAAGAATAAGAAAAAGTTAAAAATAGAGGTTGAGACCAGAAACCTTGAAGAAGTTCGGGAAGCCATTAACGCAAAGGTCGACAGAATCATGCTCGATAATATGGATGTAAAAACAATGAAAGAGGCTGTAAAAATGATCAATGGCTCTTGTGAATCTGAAGCCTCGGGAGGAATTACCCGCGATATGCTGAAAGAAATTGCATCCACAGGCGTTACCTATATCTCTGTAGGAGCCCTTACACACTCTGCTGAGAATATAGATCTGAGTCTCAAAGCAGTGAAATAGCGTTGAATTTTTAACAAAAACACCCCCACTTTGTTAAAAATTCAATAACATGACTTTTTTCATACAAAAATTCAATTTTTAGCCATAATATTGATTTTTAACACTTTAACATTATTAAGACTTATTAAAAATTAACATTGAGTTAATAATAGTTAAATTTTATTTTGCGAATTTTGCAGAAAATTAAATCTAATTATTACTAACGATTATGAAATTAATCAACAAATCGATACTAACTGCGGTTATTACATTATCTACAGCTAGTGTTTATTACGCTCAAGAAGTTCAGGATTCTACGAAAACTAAATCTAAGGACATTGAGGAGGTAATCTTAAGAGGTGTTACAGATATCGCTAAAGATAGAAAAACGCCTGTTGCAGTATCTACTATTAAAGCTGCACAGATTTTAGAAAGACAAGGAAACCAAGAACTTGTCGAAATACTAAACACAACACCTTCTGTATATGCTACAAAAGGAGGTGGTGGTTTCGGAGACTCTCAAATTGTTATGCGTGGGTTTGAGTCCAGAAACATTGCAGTAATGGTAAATGGTATGCCTGTAAACGATATGGAGGGCGGTACTGTTTATTTCTCAAACTGGACTGGATTATCTGACGTAACAAGTACATTGCAGGTTCAAAGAGGTTTAGGATCATCTAAATTAGCGATTGCTTCTGTAGGAGGTACAATGAACTTCATTACCAAGTCCGCAGACATGAAAAGAGGTGGGGTTATTAGATTAGGAGTTGGTAACAATGACTATTTAAAAACATCTTTTGCTTATAATACCGGAAAATCTAAGGATGGTGTTTCCGCATCATTCTTAATGAGCAGACAAGCCGGAGGTACTTATATTGAAAATACTGATTATGAATCTTATGCATATTTCTTTGCATTAGGTTATGAAATCAACAAAAAACATAACTTACAGTTCTCAATTACTTCTGCACCTCAGTGGCATGATCAAAGAACTTTTGCACCGACTATCCAAAACTATATTAACTATAACCCAGATCATGACGGGACTCCATATAGAAGATATAATTCAGATTTTGGTTATTACACAGATGCCAACGGAAATAAAGTAGCTTTAGCAAACAGAGCCAACTACTATTCTAAGCCGGTGATGATGTTAAACTGGGACTGGACAATGAATGAAAAGTCTAAATTAAGTACAGTTTTATACATGTCTAACGGTAGAGGTGGTGGAACAGGTGATTTAGGACGACTAGGAAATAAAAGTATCAATGATGCCAGCTTTACAGATGCTTCAGGACACATTAACTATGATGCTCTTTTTGCAGCTAACGCAGCGGTTAATTTAAATACTGCAGGTGCAGGAAGCACAATTGTTCGTCGATCAAGTATCAATTCACACAACTGGTATGGTATTTTAGCAAACTTCCAACATAAAGTTAATGATAACTGGAATTTCTCAATCGGTACTGACGACAGATACTACTACGGGTACCATTATCAGGTGCTTACAGACCTTTACGGAGCTAAAGGATATAAAGATGCGGCTAACAAAAACATCGCTACACCTAGAATAGTAAATGCACTTTATGATTACAAAAAACTTTCGTGGAATCCTTTCGGAGGAAAATTAGCTCCAGCTGAAGATCAGGTAGGGTATAGCAATGACGGAGAAGTTATTTGGTACAGTGGATTTGCACAAGTAGAATATACTAAAAATAATCTATCTGCATTCTTACAAGGTTCCGTATCTAATCAAGGTTACCAGAGAATTGATAACTATGTAGTAGACGGAAGCACATTAAGAGGTCAAACCATCAACACGAAAACAGGATTTAAAAATATTTTCGGATATAATATTAAAGGGGGTGCTAACTATAACATTAATGAGCAGCATAACGTATTTGCTAACTTAGGTTATTATAGCAAGCAACCATTCCTTAACACAGTTTATCCAAGTAACCAACAGCTTGTTAACCCTTATTTAACGAACGAGAAAATTTCTTCAGCAGAAGTTGGTTATGGGTTCAGGTCTGCAAAATTCACTGCTAATGTAAACGTGTACAGAACACAGTGGAAAGACAGATGGTTGAGAAAAACTAGCCAGACTTTCACTTTAGCTGATGGTACAACGACTACAGGTTATTCTGAAATCAATGGTATTACAGAAGTTCACCAGGGAGTAGAATTCGATGGAGTTTACAAACCAAACCGTTTCTTAGAAATTCAGGGGATGTTCTCTTGGGGAGATTACTATTATAAAGGAAATGCTAATGTAGCTTCATTCGACGATAATAATAATCCTGTTACTTTAGCAGGTTCAGCAGGAAACGAACTATACTTAGATAAAGTAAAAGTAGGAGGTTCAAGTAACAACAGTATTCCTCAGATGACTGCATCATTAGGACTTACTGTAAAACCAGTAAAAGATCTTAATATTTTCGGAACATGGAGATATGTAGGTAAACTTTATTCTACTATTGACGCCGGAACATTCACCAATGTTGCTGCTCAGGACAGAGGAGTATTGAAATTACCTGACTTCAACTTATTTGATGTAGGTTTCTCTTACAAAATCAGATTACAAAACGAAGCTCAGTACTTCACAATCGGAGCTAACGTTTATAACTTGTTTGATAAAATTTATATTTCTGATTCTGCAACAAGTATATTTGGAACGGATAAAATTACAGCAAACAATGATCCTGATAAAGGAAAAACTTATGAAGAAGCTGGTAGAATGTACAATGGTATTGCAACGGGTAACCGTGCTTATTTCGGTTTCGGAACTACTTGGGCAGCAACCTTATCATTCAACTTCTAATAAAATCATAATATTAGATTTTCTCAATATCAATCCCGGCTTTGAGCCGGGATTTTTGTTATCTTTGTGTACAAAAAAATAGGATTATGGATTTTTACAACATTTTACTTAATGCCCACAAAGGTTTCGGGTATCTTGAAATTCTTTTGGTAACATTATTTGTCATTGCACTTTTGGCTACCATGTTCGGTTTCAGTGGAAAAGTGAACAAATTTTTGAAGAAAACAACTCTTTTCACAATGATTTTCTTCCACGTTCAGTTTTTATTAGGGATCATTATGCTGATCACCACTTTCAGCAAAGGTTTAAACATGGGAGAAGTAATGAAAAATGCAGCATTAAGATTCCAATATGTTGAACATCCATTCTCTATGCTTATTGCGGCAGTTTTGATGACTATTGTCAACAAAAAAGTAAAATCCAATGATACTATTTCTTTAGGAGTAGTAATTATGGGATTGATTGCAGTAGGTTTATTTGCATTTGCATTCCCTTGGACAAGAGTCTTCGGGGCTTAAAACAGACAAAAAAATTATATGCGTTATAATTTATAAATAGTTTAATCTTAAATTTTTATTTAAATCAATGAAAGTAGCTGTAGTAGGTTCAACAGGAATGGTTGGACAAGTTATGCTTAAAGTTTTGGAGGAGAGAAACTTCCCTGTAACAGAATTAATCCCGGTAGCATCCGAAAGATCTGTAGGCAAGAAGGTGAAGTATAAACAGAAGGAATTTACCATCGTAAGCATGAAGGACGCTATAGCTGCCAAACCGGATATTGCTATTTTCTCTGCAGGTGGATCTACTTCTCTTGAATTCGCTCCTTTATTTGCAGAAGCAGGAACAACAGTAATTGATAATTCTTCTGCATGGAGAATGGATCCTGACAAAAAATTAGTCGTTCCTGAGATCAATGCTGATGTTTTAACAAAAGAAGATAAAATCATCGCAAATCCGAATTGTTCTACCATTCAATTGGTAATGGTTCTTGGGCCATTGAACAAAAAATATGATTTAAAAAGAGTAATCGTTTCTACTTACCAGTCTGTAACAGGAACAGGTAAAGCTGCTGTAGACCAGTTAAACGGTGAAATCAGCGGAGATGAAACTACTGAAAAAGTATATCCATATCAGATCTTCAAAAATGCATTGCCACACTGTGATGTATTTGCTGATGATGATTACACAAAAGAAGAGATCAAACTGATGAAGGAACCTAAGAAAATTTTAGGAGACGATACCTTTAACTTAACAGCAACTGCTGTAAGAGTTCCGGTTCAGGGAGGACATTCTGAAAGTGTAAACATCGAATTCGAAAATGAATTTGAACTGGACGAAGTAAGAAAAATCTTATCTGAAACTCCTGGAGTAATCGTAATGGATGATGTAAAAAACAACCACTACCCGATGCCTCTTTATTCAGAAGGAAAAGATGAAGTTTTCGTTGGAAGGATCAGAAGGGATCTGTCACAGCCCAAAACGCTCAACCTCTGGATCGTTGCAGACAATCTGAGGAAAGGAGCAGCAACAAACGCTGTGCAAATTGCAGAATACCTGGTAGCAAACAACTTAGTATAAACTAACAAAAATAAAAAGAGTCTCAGAATTGAGATTCTTTTTTTTATCAAACACTTATATGAATACCCAGAAAAATACCCACAAAGAGAAAATAGGATTTCAAAAGCTTATTGCCACATTTGGAATTATCCTTTTTATCGGAAAGATCATTGCCTGGAAACTGACTAATTCTGATGCTGTTTTTTCTGATGCCATGGAAAGCATCGTTAATGTCATCAGTGCATTTATGGGATTGTATTCTCTTCATCTTGCAGCGAAACCTAAAGATGATGATCACCCATATGGCCATGGGAAAGTAGAATTCGTGACTTCCGGAATTGAAGGAGCTTTGATTGCCATAGCCGGTGTTATGATTATCTACGAAGGAATTCACAGCCTTATTGTAGGAAAAACACTCAGTAAAATTGATCTTGGGATATGGATTATTGCAGCCACTGCAGTTGTTAATTACCTGCTGGGATATATCTCTATAAAAAAAGGGGAAAGAGAGAATTCTCTGGTTCTTATTTCGTCCGGTAAACACCTTCAGTCCGATACCATTACCACCCTTGGCGTAGTGGCCAGTTTAATCATTGTTTATTTCACCAAAATCTATTGGCTGGATTCTGTAGTAGCATTAAGTTTTGGACTTTATATCATATTTGTAGGCTATAAAATCGTCCGAAAATCTTTAAGCGGAATTATGGATGAACAGGATCCTGAAATATTAAATCAGGTGATTAAAATCCTTGAAGGCAGCAGACATGTAGAATGGATTGATGTACACAATATGAAAATACAGCAGTTTGGTGCTTCCCTTCACATTGATGCGCATATTACCCTTCCCTGGTATTATGACCTTCGCGATGCACACAATGAAATGGAAAAAGTAATTCTCCTTCTTGCTAAAAATATAAAACGCAATATTGAATTCAATTTCCATATGGACGACTGTAAACCAATTTCATGTCCGGTTTGTCAGATCAAGGAATGTCCTGTCCGCGAAAAAAAATTTGTTAAACGTGTAGAATGGACTCCGGAAAATGTAACGAGTGTGGATAAACACACAATTGTTGAGGGAGAATAAAAATTCAGATTCTCCTTTCTAGCCTTGTTCACCGCCCATCTTCTTCCTATAATAGAACATCGGTACTATCAATAGTATGATCAAAGGCTGGATGACAAATCTTCTCATATAAAAAGAAAAAAGATATCCTATTTCAAATTTGTTATGAATACAGTACAGGTAAATCGGGAATGTAATAGCAAAAACGACAATCATCATTACAGCTCCCTGTATGGTCCAGTTCTTATTTTTGAATAACCCGTAAATAATCAGGCAGGAAAAAAGAAGATTTAAAATAAACCTGAATACATGTCCTGCAATCAGTTTTCCCCATTCAAAGGCAGGGAACTCAATATGTTTATTGGCTTCGTGAAAGTAGTTTAAAAATGGGTCATAAAAAAGAGTACCTTCCAAAGCTCTTACCCCTATCAATCCGCATATACCTGCGATAACCAGAAACCAGCTAAGAATTTTCATGTTTTAAGGCAAAAAATTTAATCCAGATCAGCCAAAGGGCAACCACACTTCCATAAATAATGGAAGGAAAAATAAAATCGTGAAACATCTTTCCGTATTCTTTATGATCTGACATGACAATATTCAATCCTATAATTCTTAAAAGATTGATAACATACAATAATACCAGTCCCGCTCCCACAAAAACAAAAGTTTTCGTTCCTTTATAAAAAGCAAAAACAAAAGACACAAATAAAATGATAACAGAAATCGCATTACAACCCTCCACCATTCTCGTCACATAATTCTGTTTAACATAAAACCAAACCTGTTCGTTCTTTAGATCGTCATAAAGTTCTGTAGGGTAACCTATCGAATTCTGAACAGCTGTCACCTGATTGGCTATCATCTTTGAAAAAGAATCCAATCCGGAGTCTTTTCCACTATTCAGATAGAACTGATAGGCAAAGAGCAGCACCAGATATATAATAATAAAACGCAATAAGATACCCAAAACAGGTTTAAAGTCTTTCAGCATACTACAAAGATAAAAATTAGTGTGTAATATCCTGAATTTGAATAAAGAAAGTTAAAAACAAGAGTTCAAACCATATAATTACCAGACTTACATTGAAAATTTTTCACAAAAACAATTAATAAAACCAAAATTCTACATCTCCATGATAATAACTCTTTGATCTTCATCCATCACTTCTTAAATCTATCATTTCCAACTCATGTTAATTTAGTATATTTGTTTCCATATTATGACTTCTGAAAACGCAAAACGATTTTTTGAAAACCATATAGGTAAAAAATCTTCCGAATTCGTCACATTAGCTCAAAGCGGCTCTGCGAGGGTAAATTTTCTGGCCACTGCCGGTACTGAGAAATACATTATCACGTACAATGAAAATATTCCGGAAAATGAAAGTTTTCTTTACTATTCCGAAGTATTCGCTGACCTGAGTCTTAATACTCCTTCCATCCTCGCTGTTTCAGATGACAGGAAGATGTATATCCAGGAATTTTTAGGGCAACAAACACTTTCCGAGGTGATTACAAAAGAACAATTATCGCCCAATATAAAATCTTTGGTTCAGCAGACTTTACAAAAGCTTTACCAATTGCAGCTACAGACTCAGGGGAAAATTGATTTTTCAAAAACCTTTGAATATGAAAGTTATGATGAGCTTCCTGTGATTCATGATCTTTATTATTTTAAAAACTTTGTCGCCGATTTTCTGGAACTTGAGTACAACAAGTCTACTCTTCTTAAAGAATTTAAAAAAATTGCAGTGCTCATTGAGAACCTTGAACCTAAAGGAATTATGATCCGCGATTTTCAGGCAAGAAATATTATGGTGAATGAAAAGAATGAAATCTCTTTCATCGATTACCAATCGGCTATGAAAGGCCCGTTGATGTATGATGTCATCTCTTTTCTTTTTCAGGCTAAAGCTAATTTCCCGGAAGATTTCAAACAGGAAATGCTCGAATATTATATTCAACAGTTTGAAGATCCTGAAACAAGAATCCAACTGAAAAATGCAGTAATGCCTATTCAGATGATGAGATTTTTACAGGTTTTGGGAGCCTATGGATTCCGAGGATTGATTCAGAGAAAGCAGCATTTCATGGCCAGCCTTGAGAAAGGGATACAAAATATTACCCAATTTGCAGACTCATGGGAACAGATGAATAATTATCCGGAACTGAAAAAAGTAATTCAGCAGTTAACGTCTGATAAGGCAAAGCAAAAAATTGAAGAAATAATAAATAAATAAGTCTTCGGCTCCGCTCAGACTGATAGATTGAAAATATTTGAGCAAGCATAAAGCAACTTCAACATAACTAAATAAGCCTTAATGGTTTAAAAATAAAAAATATGCTACACATCGAGATACACAGTTTTTCATACAAAAAAGGAGGAATTCCCAAAGATAATTCCGGAAATGGCGGAGGTTTCGCTTTTGACTGCCGTGGAATCTTAAATCCCGGAAGAATTGAAGAATATAAAATCCAGACCGGAAATGACATCGGAGTTCAGGAATATCTGGAAACCAAAACAGAAATGCCAAAGTTTTTAGAACTTATAAAATCTCTGGTTTCCATCAATATTGACGATTATCTTGCAAGAGGCTTTGAACATCTTCAAATCAACTTCGGATGTACAGGCGGACAGCACAGATCAGTATATTCCGCTATAAAAATTGCAGAATTTATCAGAGAAAAATATCCTGAAGGAACTCAGGTAACTCTTCACCACGATGAACAACCGCAACTGAATAAATAAATGATAAGTGATCATTGATAAATGATTTAATTTCATTTATCGATGATACAAAGTATCATCATTCATCAATTACCATTTATCAATTATAAAAAATGAAAGCTTTAATTTTCGCAGCTGGAAAAGGCACCAGGCTTAAGCCATTTACAGATCATCACCCAAAAGCACTCGCCAAGGTAAATGAAATTCCGCTTCTGGAAAGAAATATTAATTACCTGAAAAGTTTCGGAATAAAGGATTTTGTTATCAACATTCATCATTTTGGAGAACAGATTGTTGATTTCCTGAATAAAAACAATAATTTCGGGTGCAAGATTGAAATCTCTGATGAAACCAATGAACTTCTGGAAACTGGTGGCGGCTTGATATTTGCAAGAAAATTCCTAGATCATGGAGAAGATTTTTTAATCCTGAACGCTGATATTCTAACAGACCTGAACATCAATGCATTGGTAGAATACCACAAAAAGATAAAAGATTTTGCTACTTTAGCGGTTTCGGACAGAGAAAGTTCGAGAAAACTCCTTTTCAATGATGATATGGTTTTGAGAGGCTGGCTGAATGTACAGACCGGTGAACAAAGGTTGGCAGAATTCAATAAAGGTTTTAGAGCCCTTGCATTCAGCGGAATTCATTGTATCAATCCTGTCATCTTCGAAAAAATAAAAAGAACAGGCAAATTCTCTGTTATGGAAGAATATCTGGATCTGATGCAGACCGAGCATATACATGGTTTTGTACACGACAGTATTCTTATTGATGTCGGAAGACCATCCTCCATAATAGAAGCCGAAAAACATTTTAAATAAATTTTTGCAATGGAAATTGATGGAACCAGGGATGAAAGTTTAGTAAATCCAGAACTTGATAGTAACGAAACAAAACTGCATAACAGTTTCAGACAGAAAACCTGGGACGAAACAATCACCAAAGACAGCTGGATGGTCTTCAAGGTCATGGCTGAATTTGTAGACGGCTATGAAAAATTGGCTAAAATTGGCCCATGCGTTTCTATATTTGGCTCTGCCCGACTGAAGTCGGAGAACAAATATTATGAAATGGCGGTAGATATCGCTGAAAAGATCACCAAACTAGGTTTCGGAATTATTACCGGAGGCGGCCCGGGGATCATGGAAGCAGGAAATAAAGGAGCTTTTAATGCCAAAGGGAAATCTATAGGACTTAATATTGATCTTCCTTTTGAACAGCATTTCAATCCTTACATCAACAAATCTTATTCTATGAACTTTGATTACTTTTTCGTGAGAAAAGTGATGTTTGTAAAATACTCTCAAGGTTTCGTAGTAATGCCTGGAGGATTCGGAACACTGGATGAGCTGACTGAAGCGATGACCTTGATTCAAACCAACAAAATTGGAAAATTCCCAATTGTTTTAGTAGGAAGTGAATTCTGGGGTGGATTACTGGATTGGTTTAAAGCAACTCTGTTAAAAGAGGGAATGATTGCGGAAGACGATCTTGATCTTTATCGTGTGGTAGATACGGCTGATGAGGCTGTAGCGCATATTAAAGCCTTTTATGATAAATATTCTGTAAATGTAAATTTCTAATTGGCATATTATTTGTGACTTATAACTAGCAAGTATGATTGTAAATCTATTAATTAAGATGAAAAAACTTTTATATATATCAGGAATTTTAACATTTTTTGTGTTAATGAGTTTTATGTATGTAGACTTTTTCTCTTCAATGACCAAAGTTGACTATATTGATGGAAGCAAGACATTGAAGTTTACCACAAAAATGAATACAAGCCATATCTCTGACGCTATTAAAATCAACCCTAATACGGCAGGATTTGAAGCAGAGGTAAAAAAATATGTGAACAATAATTTTGATGTATTTGTCAATGGCTCTCCTAAAACGATTACCTTCACAGGAAGTCAGGTCAGCGGAGAAACTGTATGGGTATATTTTGAAACCGGAGGTGTTTCGGACATCAATACCTTAAAGATTAAAAATACGATCCTTTTAAGTGCTTTTCCTAAGCAGATCAACATTGTCAACATTGCCTATAAAGGCAGCCAGAAAACAATGAATTTTCAGAGAGGAAAAGAAGTGAACGAGGTTTCTTTTTAAACGAAAATTAGATTTAACCATTATAAAATGGGTGCCCTGGAAAGTCAAATTTTTCAGGGTATTTTTTTTGGGCTGATAAAAAATCACTACAAAGAGATTAATTAAGTACAAATACCTAACCGAAAATTTCAGCATTTTCACTCTACTATTTTCATTTTCAGCAATGTACATTTGTATTGTAATTACAACCAGGAAAGTGAAGCCGGATTCACTTAAATAACGGGGCGGAATCTGAAAAGCCAGACGAGTAGGAAACACCAGACAAAAACTAAATATCATGGAAGATATAGAACTAAAATCATCCAGTCAGGAAATTGATGTCCTGATCGTTATTGACACAGATTATGTAAGATCTACTTATCCAAATCCAAGTAAGGATCCTAATAATCCTACAGGAATTGATCATAACAGTCAGCATATGATCGTTTCAAATGCCAACGCTATTTCCGGACAGGGCACAGCTGATCTGAACTTCAGTGCGAGAGCCGGAGATATAGTTTCTTTCAGAGGAACATCAATCTATCAAAATTCTGATGATGCTGTGATCATCTACAATATTAAATACTGGTCCGGTGATCAGGTTTTTAACAGCTTTATGTACAATTCTGTGGAAAGAAAGAAGGCTGCCGTGCCCAATCTGAATTCTCAAAACGGTCTTCCTGCCGCCAGCGCTGATATTACTTTTGCGAGTATCGATTCTAAAGTAAAAGCTACAGGAACAGAGAATTTCTATGTACAGTTTGGACTTTATATTTTAGATCCGAATGACAGTAACAAACAGATTCTGTACGGTTACTTTTACTGGGATCCAACAATTACGGTTAAATAAAAGAAAATAAAAACCACTGCATTTAGATAGACTGCAGTGGTTTTTGCTTTTTAATATCTCAAAATCCCGTAGACCATAAAAGAATATCAAGGTCCAACTCACTTATATTAAAATCATTCTGATGATCTTTAAAACCAGGCTTGTCTTTCAGTTCTTCAATAGCTTTTTCTGCTTTTTTTAAAGATGAAAATACTCCGATATATCTTTCGTCATCCAGAAAAGTATGTATTGTATAATAATGGCTGACACTGAAAACCGTATTTAAGCCTAATTCTTTTATTGAAATACAGTTGGCATCTATGTCGTCACCTTTTTCAATGTAGTCACGTCCAATTTCACCAATGACCTCCAGAAATCCTTCATTCCAATGTATCTTATCCAGAATATAACAATCGGCAACAAATGATTCGGGATAATCTCTAAATCCAGGAAGAACAACTGCTTTGGCTTTCAACTTTTCTAAGTTTTCAACACTATTAGAAAATCCAAGAAATTTAGTATCTGTATGGGATTCATCGGTGTAAGTATGATTTAATGCATAAATGAAATATTCCATCTTAATATAGTTTCTGTTTTTAGAGATAAAAGTATTAAATCCTTAATTGATTTAATATCCACTATTAAAATAAAATCGGGCAGCTTTCAAGCTGCCCGATTTTTATAAAGTGTATTAGAATATATTTTATCCTAATGAATTACTCAATTTTGATGTTATCAATCTGAAGATCATACACACCGTCTTTTCCTGTTTTAAGGGCAAACATTGGTTTTCCAGCGGTAGTATTAAGATCGGTAAGGCCTGTAAGCGTAAGCTCAATCAGTCTCCATTGTCCGTTCGTATTGATAGATCCGTTATATGAATTCGTACTTTCCGGGCTTAAAGTAGCACCTGTAGAGAATGTTGCTAAATTGAATGTATAGAAAGCAGAGGTATTAGGAGCTAATGGTGTTGCTCTGTATACGTTGAAAGAAAGGGATTTTCCTGATGCAGTACCTTTAATATACATTGTAATTCTCTTTGGAGCTGCTGGTATTCCTGACGCAGCATTTGCTGTAAATACATAATCATTATTGGCAGGTGTACCTTTAATCTGAAGGGAGTTTGTATCATTATATCCCAAACCAATACCCTGAGAGGCATAAGACATAAGTCCAAAGCTATTTAAACTTGACAGGAAAGATGGCCAGTTCTCAAAATCAGAGCTCGGGAAAAGATTGACAGCATTAGCAGATGGAAGTTCCGGCTGACCTGGAGTGAATCTGGCATTCGGGAAATTAATATCATTAAGATCTCTTATATAAGCCTGATCTGTAAAAACCGTTGTGTTATTTGAGCTTGTAAAACGGCTCAGAAGAAGAACGATATCACCACTTTTTTCATATTTAGGAGAGATAGGAGATTTCGCAAACGTTGAATAGTTGCTGAAACGAAGATCTAATCTACCTGCTTTTTTATCCGTAATATAACGATCACCTGTTGCAGATTCGTCAGCAAAATTTTTGGTCAGTTCAGGCTCTTCAAACTGAACATTTTTAATTTTCACAAGCTGATTGATATGAGCACCGTTTTTCAAAGCATCAGAGATAGAGTTGAACTCTAATGGCTTCATTGCAGCTACTACAGGCTTTTGTCCGTCGCAAACTCTTGCCATGTAATTGGATAGTTTATTAGGGTTGATTCTTCCAATAGGATAGTTAGGGTCATAAGAACCTACTTTAATGTTTCCATTAACTCCCTGAACGATCAATCCTTTCAGGTTGATTCTTACTAAAGCTCCAATAGGATAATCAAGATACTGATTTCCCCCATCGATATCAATTTCAATCCCTTGTGTCGGGTTTTCAGGTTTATCCTGAAGAAACATCATTTTGTAAAGATTTGAAGACTCATCACTTGAAGAGACATAAGCTTCTACGATGAAATCTTCCTTAATGATGTCGGCTTCTCCTGGTTTTGCCTTTGCAATAGTTACAATTTCTGATAACTGGTGATTAGCTGCAGCAAATTTGTTGGTACATTTGATTTCCGGTACCTCATAATCATCAGTTTTTACACAAGACGAGAATGCCAGCATTGAAATAGCACTAAAGATCGCCGCTTTAAAATATATATTTTTCATTGTTTTCGATTTTTAATTTTAGTTTTTTAGAATCTGAATTGAAGATTAACAAAATAAGATCTACCCTGATTATACCAATACTTTGGAGCGAATACCATATTTCCGCTGTCGTAATCATTCGCATAATCAATATAGTTAACGTTTCTGGTCTGCTCAAATCCTCCTGTAATATAATTTCTGTTATTAAGGATGTTATTAACCGATGCAGACAGCAATACATAATACTTACCTATCATCCAGGACTTCCCTGCATTAACATTGAAGAAGAATGCCGAAGGAAGCTTTGTAGGCGTAAGAACTCTTGCAAGTTCTTCATCAGTTACCTGATCATAAGGAACTCCAGGTGTATTAGGATTGGTATAGAATCTTGCGGTTCTTGTTACCGGAGATGGATCTAAGAATGAATGCCCGAAATAGTTCCATGTTGCTCCTACCCACCAATATTTAGGACTGCTGTAACGAAGACCTAAAGTATATGCCTCCTGAGGAGTTCCGCCTTGTCTGTAATTTTTAAGCGTTGCTTCGCCCATATTGGTATAAGATCTTGATACGATATTTCCGTTCCCGTCAAGCTCTCTGAACGTTCCAACAGCATCAGATGCAAAATAAACGGTAGGATTATTAGTATAAGTGTATTGTCCTAAGCTTAATAAACCACTTGCCGTTAAAGTAGGCGTCACTTTTACCTGTGCACCAAGTTCAATCCCCATATTTCTCTTATTGGCTCCTGCCAGTACCTGCGTAATGAAAGCACCATCCTGAACCGGAGCCTGATCACCACTCTCAGTAAGGTTTGTCAGTTTAACTCCCTGTGCGAAATATCGTTGTACACTTGTTTCGTTTTGGGTGTTAACAAGATAACCGGTCAGTCTAAGTTTAACAATCGGAGTAGAGATTACATAGCTCAGGTCATTGGCATCAACAACAACATTTTTGATACCAGGAGTGGTAACACCACTTACTCTTGTATTAAAGTAAATATCATTCAGGAAAGGAGACTGCGAGAAGTAAGCTCCGTTATAAACCAGGAAGTTTCTTCCATTGATTTTATAAGTAACCTGACCTTTAACGCCTGCATTCCAGAAATTCTGATCTGCACCTTTACCATAAGAAGACTCATACAGATAGTGTTGGAACAATCCTTCTCTGCTGTTTGTCGTGTAACCGAATAATCCCGAGATGAAAACATCAAATTTTCCTGTGGAGAATTTGAAAGCAGGATTTATTTTGAATTCCTGTCTTCTGAAAATATAGCTGTACCCGATTTTATCACCCTCTCTTTTGGCAACATCAGTATCGCTTTCTCTTGTATTGAATTTTCCCCAAACACTTCCTGCCGTGGTGTTGGATGCAAACGGATCCATATTCAGGGCAAAATCAGCACCCAAAAGATCATTTACTTCTCTGTACTGCTCAGATCTGTAGTTCTGGTAAGATAAGTTTAAAATAAAACGGGAAGTATCGGTGAAGTTATAAGTATAGTGGGTAGATACATTCCATACTTTATCATCTTTTACGTCATCCACAAGATAATAAGCGGCTCTTCTTCCTCCCAATAATGCATTGTATTCTACATTTCGGTTGGCATTATAAAGATTATCCCAGTTGATCTGTGTGTGTGACTGGTCATCATTGGTCCACCAGTCTCTTGTGATTCCGATGTTGGCAGCCTGCTCCGGAGACGGATCTTTATAGTTTAACCAATAGCTTGGCAGATTACGGTAATAAGTTGGAGACGGGTTATTAGCTCTGTACCAATCCAATCTTGAACTGTATTCTTTCCCAAACTGGTAAGAAACAGACGTCCATAACTGAGAGTTTTTATTGATTTTCCAGAAATCCTGTAATTGGATCATCGGCTGGAAACCTCTTTTCACTCTTTCATTTCTTTTATCTCCGTTTTGCCATCCCCAGTAAGAGTTGTAATGAACACCTCTGAAGTCATATACTTCCTGAGTACTTGGACTTGAAGAGCTTCTGGCATATTTAGAACCAATGGCATTTAAGGTCATGGTATGGCTGTCGCTGAATTTCTTCTCAATACCGACATATCCACTGTATGCATCATAAGCGGTACCATCCTGAATCCCTTCCTGTGCCCATCTCCTTGCGATCATTCCTGTAAATGCCCATCCGTTCTTATTCATTCCGGATGAAAATCTGTAGGATAATCTGTTGGTATAATTTCTGTTGGTCAGAGAGTATGTCAACTGGCTCCCTTTTCTGTACTCGCTGGCTTTTGTATTTTTATAAAATACTCCCGTAGTTCCTCCGAAGGCATATTCTGAAGGGGCATGGTTAGCTGCAATTTCCGGGTAACGGGTAATTTCGTTCAACCCTCCCCAGGTACTGAAGTCTACATCTCCATTATCAGCTGCAGCCATAGAAACCCCATTGATCATGTTCTCACCTGTTCTGCTATCAATTCCTCTTGGACGGAACCAGTACGGTCCTAAATCAAAACTTGCAATTCTGCTGAAAACATCCTGAGAAGATTGTAATAAACCTACCGTGGCCGTTTGCTGTGCACCACCGCCATCACTTTCTCCAGAATCTTCTATGATAGCTAACCCTTGATCAGCACCATTCAGTGCAGAATAAAGAGTAATTACTCCAAGATCTTTTCTTTTCTCATCACTGGTTACGTCAAATTCAAAAATTTTAGTTTCAAAATTGGGTTTTGTAACCATAATCTGATAATGTCCAGGCATCAAATCTTTAAATTGGAAATATCCGATTTTGTCTGCCTTTGCATCATTTCCTGCTCCTTTTAAATCTACATTTGCTTGCTCAACAGGCTTGCCATCCGCATCCTTAAGATACGCAAACACAGTTGTCTGCGCATAATAATAGGACGCAGGCAGCAAAGTAAATAAAGAGATCAATGATAATTTTTTAATCATGAGTATATTTATTTTTTAATACTTTTATTGTTAATTTTCAACAGTTTAAAAGTTGGGGGCACAAAATTAATCAAATTTTGCAATTCAGAACTTTTTTAACGTTATTTTTCCTTAACATTGCAATCTTTTAAGAATCATTATAAAAGAGAGCTTCAAATTACTGCTTTTAAATTTACAAATATTTAAAACGCAGCAAGTTAAAAAAAAGTAAATTTGTAATTAATAGTATAATAAAACTCCAAAGAGATGAAGAGATTTTCGAGTCTGTTTGCCCTGTTTATTTCGATCGTGGCATTCTCCCAACAACAAGGAAAACTGAGAAAAGTAGCAACCATAGGTTTCTTAAATGTAGAAAACCTTTGGGATACTATCCGCTCAGCTGATTATATTGATGGAACCAAAGACATTAAAAACCCTGCTTTCCACAGAAGTATCCCTATGGATTCTATTCAGTTTCTGGAAGCAGAAAAATACGACGGACCCTGGAGTGACGGTGCATTAAAAGGGAAAAAAGCAGTAAGAATTCAAAGTGGTTCTGAAGAATTTACTCCTAAAAGTGCTAAGAACTATGGATCGAAAATTTATAAGGCAAAACTGGCTAACGAAGCAAAGGTGATTTCTGAAATGGGAGCACAATATACCAAAACAGCTCCGGCAGTAGTAGGCTTAATCGAGGTTGAAAACAGACAGGTCATTCAGGACCTTGTGAACGAACCTGCTTTAAAGAAATATGACTACGGAATTATTCATTACAACTCTTATGACTATAGAGGAATTGATGTGGCATTGATCTATCAGAAAAGAAGGTTCACCCCTACCAATTCATTAAAAAAAGAACTGGTAATTTACGGTGACAACGGAAAAAGAGAATACACAAGAGATATCCTTGTCGTAACAGGATTTCTGGACAATGAAAAAGTAGCATTTTTTATGAACCACTGGCCTTCAAGAAGAGGTGGTGAAGCAATTTCTTTACCTAAAAGAAATGCTGCGGCTGCCTTATTAAAACAGCAGATGGACAGCGTAAGGACTGCAGACCCTACTACCAAACTTTTTGCTATGGGTGACTTTAACGACGATCCTGTAAGCCCAAGTTTAAAAAACCATTTGAAAGCCCAGGCCAATCCAAAAGATTTAAGCGAGGAAACTCCTTATCTTAACCTGATGTATCCTTTATATAAGAAAGGAGTTGCTTCTTTGGCTTATCAGGATGCTCCCAACCTGTTTGACCAGATTATTGTTTCTAAAAACGTAATTTCAGATCAGGTAACTAAAGAATATTCTGTGTACAAAGCAGAAATTTTCGCTCCAGCTTATCTTGTCAATAAAGAAGGAAATTACAAAGGATATCCTTTCAGATCATGGAATGGAGATCAGTTTACAGGAGGCTACAGTGACCACTTTCCTGCATTTGTAGTTCTTCAGAAAGAACCATAAAAAAGTTAGGCACTCTTATTGGAGTGCTTTTTTTATATAAATACCTATATCATGAAAAGTATTATTTTATTAGTAATGATTGCATTGGTACCTTTCAGCTGTTTTTCTCAGGAAACACCAAAGAAAGATAAAGAGCAACATGAAATGAAGCCTTCTAAAAATGAAGACGGAGAATGGGACCTTACGGTTATCGATACCCAATTCGATTATTTTCTGAGCGCTGTTGCCAGACCTATCAGCCAGTACACAGAATCTTATCTGAAGACAAAAAACACATTTTTGGTCAATGAGTGGAACAGCTATTATCATTCCGGCAGATACAGAAATATTATTGAATCCGGAATCGATTATGATCCTAAGGAAAATTACGGAATCAAGTTTGAATATAAATTATACCAGGTTTTCGCCTATGTAAACTGGAAGTATAAGCTAAGATTGAATGGATTATCCGGAAGCGATGCAATAAGATAAATTTAAAACATCCTCAATAAAAAGGTTCAAAGTAATTTGAACCTTTTTTATATAAATACTGTTTAAATTCCATTGAAATACTCAATAAAAAGTCTTTCTTAATAGTATTTCGAATTTCCGTAGTAAAATACAACCTTTTAATTTAACGACGCGAAAACAACTAAAAAACAGACACTTAACATAAAAAAATAGTTCACAACAAATTGATTTTATTTTATATTTTAGTAATGAATTTAAAAAAACTCATTATGAAAAAAATTATTTTATTAGCAGCTTTCGGAGTTGCTGGATTAGTAAATGCTAAAAGCACAGTGGCATAAAATCGTTATTCCAAGGTTACAGAAATCAAAGAAGAGGAAAAGGAAAACAAAGTAAAAGCATTTGGATGTATGCAAGTTTTTATTCAAACATCTTGCGGACTTAATTCATACACAACATGGTGTAGCGAATGGGGAACCGAGTGTTTAATGAGCGATGCAGAAGCCGTTGAACAAATTAACTGTCATCAGTAATCAAAAAAATAACTCAGATAGTAAATAAACTATCTGAGTTTTATAATTATGTAAAAAATGAAAAAATTATTACTACTATTTATTATTAGCATAACAACTTTCATTCAAGCACAAGAAGTGAAATCAAGTACAGTATTTTATTATAAGTACACGTTCATGCGTGATTCCTTAGATAAAGACCGGAAATTTGAAGAGACGATGGTACTACTTTCAGATGGTAAAGAATCTATCTATAAAAGCTTCTCAAAAATGCGTAGAGATTCAATCGTACAAAGCAACTTTGACAAAGGAAATTACACTATAAACTTTGCTTCCATGCCTCAAGCAAGGGTAAATCATGAGGTATTTTACAGTATAGACAAAAAAATCAAAGTACTTGATAAAATTGTCAATAAGTTTTACGGATATCCCGCCGAAACAATACACTGGGCAATAGAAAATGAGAAAAAGAAAATAGGTGAATTTAATTGTCAGAAAGCAGTTTGTATGCTCGAAAACAGAAAGTTTACTGCTTGGTTTACTTCTGACATACCATCTCATGATGGACCATTTCGATTTAAAGGACTCCCAGGACTGATTGTTGAAGTGTATGATTTAAACCATTATTTTACATTTAGTTTGGTTGGTGTTAAGAAACAAAGTTTGAATATAACCTTACCAAAAAATTTTATTGAAACAACAAAAGCAAATTTCATTAAAGAAAGAAACGATTTTTACGCTGATCCTGCTGGAAAAGCTAAAATGTATATGGGGAATAGTGTTCAATTAGCAGACCCAAAAGTTATTAACGAAAAATTTAAAAAAGATAATCTATTCATAGATTAAAGGAAAAAGGAGACTGTCTAAAAGCACCTTTCTCTCAGACTCTTGTGTGACAAATTTTGTCATTTAAGAAATTCTCAGAGTGTTGGTCTACCTTTTGAGACAGTCTCCTTTTAATTTTATAATAGCTGAAAATTATTTATTGAATAATTCCTCTACTTTATCCCAGTTTACTACATCAAAGAATGCAGAAACATAGTCAGGTCTTCTGTTTTGGTAGTTTAAATAATAAGCGTGCTCCCAAACGTCTAATCCTAAAACCGGAGTTCCTTTAACGTCTGCTACAGGCATTAATGGGTTGTCCTGGTTGGGTGTAGAAGAAACAGATACAGAACCGTCAGCATTTTTAATTAACCAAGCCCATCCTGAACCGAATCTTGTTTTAGCAGCCTCAGAAAAATCAGTTTTGAATTTATCGAGACCTCCGTAATTTTCGATAGCAGTCTTTACATTTCCTACAGGCTCTTTGCTTCCTCCAGGAGTTAAAATTTCCCAGAATAGAGTGTGGTTGAAGTGACCTCCTCCATTATTTCTTACTGCTGGCTTGTCAGTTCCTGTCTGGCAGATTTCTTCAATAGTTTTTCCTGCTAGTTCAGTTCCTTCAATTGCTTTATTTAAATTGTCAATATATGCCTGGTGGTGTTTTGTATGGTGGATTTCCATAGTTCTTGCATCGATCGTTGGCTCTAATGCATCATATGCATATCCTAGTTTTGGTAATTCAAATGACATAATCTTTATTTTTAATGTTATACTTCAAAATTAGCCAATATTTAAGGTATTATCAAGGATTGTGGATTACTTTAATAAATCTTTAACATTGATATATTGATTTAGAATGAATTAAGTTTTAATTTTTTTATCATATTAATAAAAAGCACGAACCCCAATGATCCGTGCTTTCTATTTAACAATATTAAATTAAATTTATTTATTCATAGACATCAGGAATTCCTCATTATTCAGAGTTCCTTTGATGTTTTTATTAACAAATTCCATAGCTTCTACAGGATTCATTTCAGAAAGATATTTTCTGAAGATCCACATTCTCTGAGAAGTTACTTCATCCAGAAGCAGGTCATCTCTACGGGTACTGGAAGAAATAAGGTCAATAGCAGGATAAATTCTTCTGTTCGCAATTTTTCTGTCCAGCTGAAGTTCCATGTTACCCGTACCTTTGAATTCTTCAAAGATAACTTCATCCATTTTAGATCCTGTATCAATTAATGCCGTTGCAATGATTGTCAGAGATCCTCCTCCTTCAATTTTTCTTGCCGCTCCGAAGAATCTTTTTGGCTTGTGAAGAGCATTGGCATCTACCCCACCGGAAAGCACTTTACCAGATGCAGGCGTTACGGTGTTGTAAGCTCTTGCTAATCTTGTAATAGAATCCAGTAAGATCACTACATCATGTCCGCATTCTACCATTCTTTGTGCTTTTGCAAGAACAAGGTTGGCTACTTTCACATGTTTTTCTGCTGCTTCATCAAATGTAGAGGCAATTACTTCTGCATTTACGCTTCTTTCCATATCAGTAACCTCTTCCGGACGTTCATCAATCAAAAGAACCATCATATATACTTCCGGGTGATTGGCTGCAATAGAATTAGCAATATCTTTCAGCAACATCGTCTTACCTGTTTTAGGCTGTGCAACGATCATTGCTCTCTGACCTTTTCCAATAGGTGCAAATAAATCTACAATTCTGGTAGAAATGGTAGAATTGCTTCCTGCCAAATTGAATTTTTCTTCCGGGAAAAGCGGAGTAAGATATTCAAAAGCTACACGGTCTTTGATGAATGCAAGATCACGTCCGTTTACTTCTGTAGGTTTTAACAATGAAAAGTATTTCTCTCCTTCTTTTGGAAGTCTTACAATTCCTTTCACTGTATCTCCGGTTTTTAACCCATAATTCCTGATCTGTGCTGTAGATACATACACATCATCCGGAGAAGAGATATAGCTGAAATCTGAGGAACGTAAAAATCCGTAGTTATCCGGTAAGATTTCCAAAACACCTTCAATACTTACCAATCCATCGAAATTGAATTCTTTTTTATGCTCGTTCTGCTCCTCTGCCTTTTCAGAATGTCTGTTTTGATTCTGATTTTGGTTTTGATGCTGCTGATGCTGATGTTGTTGGTTTTGATTTTTATGTTGGTTTCCACTGTTCTGTGGATGGTTGTGTCCTTTTTGGGGTCTGTTAGCCTGTGGTTGTTGAGGATTAGTAGGCTTTTCTTCGGCCTGAACAGGCTCTTGAGGTTCTGTGTTTTTTGGAGTTTCAGTTCTTTCCTGAGATACTTCTGCATTTCCTGAATTGGTAGAAACTCTTTTTCTTTTCTTTTTTGCCTGAGCAGTTGCTGCTGATTCTTCTGTTACTGTTGCTACAGTGGTTTCAGCTTTTGGTTCTTCCGGTTTTATATCTTCAGAAGCAGCTACCTTTTCTTCTACTATTTCCTCTGTTTTAGTTTCTACCGGAGCTTTTGCTGGTGCTTTTGGCTTGGCTGCTGTTTTTTTCGGGGCAGCTTTTTTTGCCGGGGCTTTGGCAGGTTTTTCTGCTGGAGCCTCTTCAGTATTTACACTGGCGGTTTCTGTGGCGTTGAAATAATCTTTTGCAACTTTAGGGTTAGAAGCCTGAAAGTCAAGAATAGCAAAGATCTTGTCATTTTCATTGCTGGTTCTTGCAACTTTAACGCCCAAATCTTTTAAGATTTTAGTCAGTTCCGTTACGGATTTTGACCTTAACGTTTCTATGTTAAACATATTTAATGTAAAAATGTAATTAATTGTGAGTAAGAAAAGTAAGTCCGGTGACTTTTGTTTTCAAGTACATTGTATAATGCAAATCTACACTTATTTTTGAATTGTGCAAAATTTATATTATTTTTGCCAAGAATTTAATATTCAATGCTACAGAGAATACAAACAATATGGACTTTATTAGCAGTTTTAGCTGCTGTTTTCCTTTTTATAACAGGACAGGATGTTGTCATTTCAGACAGTATTCCTTTACTTAATATAAGCTGTATAGTACTTGTTATTATTGGAGCATTAAGTATTTTCAGTTTCAAAAACAGAAAAAGACAAATTTTGCTGAATACCATCAGCATCATTATAAACGCTTTGTTGATTGGTGTATTGGCGTACTGGTTACTAAACTTATCCGGAGGAATTCAGATTCCTGAGAAGGGTATTGAGCCGATTTTCCCATTGATTGCGGTAATCTGTCTGCTTATGGCAAACATTTACATCCGTAAAGATGAGAGGCTCGTAAAATCTGTAGACAGACTTCGATAGCCTTACAACGATTTTTTGAGTGAGAACAGCTTCTTTTTAGGAGCTGTTTTTTTTTGTTATCCATTCTTAAATTAATTTATGTAAATTCATTGCAACTTTTTGATTAAAAACACGACATATCATATAATTTTAACAAAAGACAATGAAAAAGCTAACGTATCTTACTTTATCCCTATTCTCAATATTTTCCTTTGC
Organism: Chryseobacterium sp. AG363; assembly: GCF_003610675.1. NCBI lineage: Bacteria > Pseudomonadati > Bacteroidota > Flavobacteriia > Flavobacteriales > Weeksellaceae > Chryseobacterium > Chryseobacterium sp. AG363. Next base: position 452,769 of record NZ_RAQF01000003.1, on the reverse strand, counting down.
ACAGGAAGTTTCCAAAGAAAGAGTAAAAACAGTTCTTTCCACTCTCGCTTCAGATGAAATGAAAGGCCGTGAAATCGGAACTCAGGAAAATGAAAATGCAGCTAATTATATCGCGAAACTTTTCAAAGAAAATAATCTGGAATACTGTACCGGAAAATCGTATCTGGTGCCTTTTGACTACAATGGAAAGACTGTATACAATGTTTGCGGAATCAAAAAAGGAAAGTCAGATCAGTATCTGGGTTTTTCAGGGCATTTTGATCATATCGGAACCAGTGATAAAAGCGGAGACAATATTTATAACGGAGCAGATGATGACGCCAGTGGAATCACTACTCTGGTAGGTATTGCTGATTATTTTAAAAATAAAAAACCGGAATTCTCTATGGTGTTCATGGCATTCAATGGAGAAGAAAAAGGAATGCTGGGTTCAAGAGCGATTTCAACAGATAAAAATCTGGATCACATTTATAATAAAATGACTGCTCTTTTCAATTTTGAAATGGTTGCTACAGAATCTCAATGGGGAAAAAATGCATTATATATGACAGGTGACGGATTCTCAGATCTTGATGAGCTTTTCAATCAGAATGCAGTAAACGGATTAAAAATCAATGCTGATCCCTATGCAAAACAGCAGCTATTCTACCGTTCAGACAACGTAAGCTTTGTCAAAAAGAAAATCATTGCCCATTCATTTTCTACTGTTGATATGACCAAAGCGTCTCATTATCACCATGAAAATGATGACATCAACGTTGTAGATTTTGATAATATGACTCAGATCATCAATAATTTGGGAAAAACACTTGACAAACTGAGTCCTAAAAATTTTGCTCCGAAGTACAATGATCAGGTGAAATTTTAAGTAAAATCATTATAAAAAACTGCTCTTTCAGCAGTTTTTTTTATTATACAGCAAGACCTTACGATCTCCTGTTCTTAAGCCAAGTTCAGGCTTATTTACGCAAAAAAATAATGCTTAATAGTGCTGAGTTGTAACAAAAAGACACTTTTTGAAACTTATCCAGTAAAGTAAAACAGGATTAAGAACGTCTTATCTTTTAATTTTACGTAATTTTGCTATCCAATTTTTTCATTGAATGAACCAATATATTAAAATACTAAAGTTCGCAAGACCCCACCAAAAATACATCTACGGAAGTTTGTTTTTCAATCTTATGTATTCTGTATTTCAGATTGCTTCCTTAGGGACTATTCTACCTGTTTTGGGAATGCTTTTCGGAACCATTGAGGCTAAAAAATACAGCCATCCACCTGTGTATTCGGGAGAAATTTTAGATTTTTTCTCCTACGCAAAAGAATATGCCAATTACTATGTTCAGAGTTTAGTAACCCAGTATGGAGCACTTAACGTTTTGGCGTGGCTTTGTGTGGTAACAGCGTTTATGTTTTTACTGAGAAACCTTTTCAGATATTTAGGTTCATTTTTATTGATCAATTACCGTGTAGGGGTTACTAAAGACCTTCGTGGAGCAATGTACAGAAAGATTCTTGCTTTACCTGTTTCCTTTTTTACAGAAAGCAGAAAGGGAGATCTGATGTCTCGTATGTCCAATGATGTGGGTGAAGTTGAAGGGAATATTTTAGGAAGTTTAGTTGAATTAATCAATGCACCTTTCATGCTGATCAGTACACTGGTAACGCTTTTCTTTTTAAGTACAGAGATGACGCTTTTTTCTCTTTTAGTATTGCCTGTCATGGGAACCATGATTGCTTTAATAGGAAAAAGTCTGAAAAAAGATTCTCATCAGGCTCAAAATGAGATGGGGAATATTTTCTCAATCGTAGATGAAACACTAAAATCTACAAAGGTAATTAAGATTTTCAGCGCAGAAAAAATAATGGACAACCGTTTTATGCAGTCTATGCAGAAATGGATCAACAGCTCCATAAATTTAGGAAGAAAAAAAGAACTGGCCTCTCCTATGAGCGAATTTTTAGGATCGGTGACGTTCTTGATTATCGCCTGGTACGGTGGAAAGCAAATCATTGTAGAACAAAGTATTTCACCTGCAGATTTTTTGGTTTTCCTGGGTATTTTCTTCCAGATTTTACCTCCTGTGAAAAGTTTATCTCAATCTATTTCGAATGTTCAGAAGGGTGAAGCTTCTCTTGAAAGAGTTTTAGCTATTCTTGATGCTGATGTGAAAATTGACGAAGTACCCAATCCTGTTTCTATCTCAACATTAAAGCATTCTATCGAATTTAATAATATTGGTTTTTATTACGATAAAGATCATACGATTCTTAAAAACTTCTCCCTTTCTATTCCAAAAGGAAAAACTGTTGCTCTTGTTGGGCAAAGTGGAAGTGGTAAAACAACTATTGCTAATCTTTTAGCAAGATTTTATGATGTTTCGGAAGGAGAAATTCTGATTGACGGAACAGATATCAAACATTTAAAGCTACAAGAATACCGTAAGCTATTGGGAATGGTAACCCAGGAATCTGTATTATTCAATGATTCGGTTTACAATAATATTCTGATGGGTAAACCTGATGCCACCAGAGAAGAAGTGATTGCAGCCGCTAAAATTGCCAATGCTGATGCATTTATCAACACACTTCCTGAAGGATATGATTCCAATATCGGGGATGACGGAGGTAAACTTTCCGGTGGTCAGAAACAAAGGGTTTCTATTGCCAGAGCAGTATTGAAAAACCCACCTATCATGATTCTGGATGAAGCTACCTCTGCACTGGATACGGAATCTGAAAGATTCGTACAGGATGCTCTGGAGAAAATGATGGAAAACAGAACTTCTTTAGTCATTGCCCACCGTCTTTCCACCATTCAGAAAGCAGATTGGATTGTAGTGATGGAAAAAGGTGATATCGTGGAACAAGGAACCCACCACGACCTGATTGCAAAAAGAGGAATGTATCACAAACTTGTTGAACTTCAAAACTTCGACTAATCTTTTAATTGAATTAAAATGAACCCTATACAAGAGTATTTCTACAGAATCGAAGAGCCTGAAAGAAGTACTCTTTTATTTTTACGTGACACGATCTTAGCTTCAGATCCGGAAAACATTACAGAAACATTTAGTTTCGGTCTTCCGTTTATCAAATACAAAAAGAAAATGCTGTGCTATTTCTACTACAGCAAAAAATACAAAAAGCACTACCTGAGCTTTTATCATGGTGATAGACTTGATTATCCAGAACTGATCCAGGACGGCAGAAAGAAGTTTAAAATCCTTCTTATTGATACGGAAGACGATATTCCCGTAGAATTCATATTAAAACTTGTACAGGAAGTTAAAAGACATATAAAATAAAAACTCCGGCACGAATAATCGTGCCGGAGTCATCTTTAAAAACCTTTTATCATTGTGTGTTTATTCCGTTAAATTCCGCCTGCTTTATTGCCCAGGCAATCATATTGGCAAAAAGGATTGAATTCTGAACCTGCATTCCTCCAGTTGTATATCCGTTTCCAGCATAGCCATAAGAAGACTTCTGAACTGGGAAATATCCTCCTGTACTTGGTGCTACAAAAGGTTCTATTGTATTACTCGGATATTGATTTCCATTGGCATTTTCATTACTTAGAAAGCCGCCATCCCCAAACCATACAAAGTTTAAACTTGTATTTCTTAATCCTGAAATTCCTGTTCTGGCAGTTGTGCTGTTGATAGGCTGCGCATAACTGTATGGAACAAATCCACTTGTCAGGCCTGAAATATTTACTGTGGTAGAAGCATCTTCACCCCAGTTTTTCCCTCTTACATCTCCAAAAGGCCCGTTAAGGATAGGATCATCATTATTGGTAAGAGCATACACAGATCCAGCACCGCCTCCATAAGATGCTGAAATGGTAGGATCAGAGAATATTCCTCTGAATAGATTCTGTGCTGTGCCCGTATCATCCGTCATCGCAATGACAACTCCTCTTTTATTAAGATAAGAAGCAATATAACCTGCATCTGTAGCATTAGGTGTGTAGTTGTAGCCAATGACAACAATATCCGGCTTATTGTTAAGCGCTGTCTGAAGGGCAGTTGATGAAGGGGAATTTCCCAAAGAAGTATGGGTAAAACCTTCATATTTAACAATACTGGAAGCAGCAGTACCAAAATTTGTAGGAGAATCCATCAGACTTCTTGAGGGACCGGTATAGGCGCTATAACCGTACGCTGTTTCTAATCCGATATGGAGAACCGTTTTTTTAGGAATTACAACCACTACATTTACAGAACATGTTGTAGATACTCCCCCCTGACTGTCAGAAGTAATTGTAATTGTTTTCACCGATGTGGAGGTTGGCGTTCCTGTTCCTCCTAACGTAATATTCTGATTTCCTGTAGACGTAAATGTACCTGAACCACTGAAGGAAATTCCGTCAACGGTATTGGTAGTAATCGTGTAACTTCCCAACGCTGAAACATTCACAGGTAAGGTAATTGTATTCGAAGCTGTTAGGGCTGTCCCCACTTTGTATACTCCATTTACTGTTGCAGTACCACAGCTCATGGTATATGTACCTGCAGGACTTAGCACCGTAATAGAAATAGCTGGAGTACAAGTTACTTCAGTTCCGTTGGCTTCAAGAACTACATTATCCGTCTGAATATTCTGGGGAGTTCCCTGTCCCGGAATCTGTATGGTTTGTGTTCCGGCATTTAAAAATACACCTGTTCCATAAAAATTGTATCCGTTTGTGGTAGTTCCTGAAATGGTATAATTACCCGGTTTAGTTACATTCACGGCAATGCTTAGATAATTTGAGTTGGTAAGCTCTTTTCCTTTTACATAGCTACCCATGGCTTTGGACGTGGAGCAATCTATGGTAAAAACAGCTTTTCCCATCTGTCCGCAGACACTTTTCCATTCGTTATCCGCACGGCTCCAGTAATTGAAACAGTCTTCTGTGGTGTTGTAAATCGTCAGACCATCATCATTGGATTGATTGATTACAATTGCATTTCGCTGTGCTTCAGTTAAACGAGGAATAAGGACTCCTTTGTTATTATTTCCTGAAACAACATCCAAAACGGAATTAGCGTTCGGGGTTGTAGTATTAATCCCTACTGCACCATTATTGGTTTGAGAAAAAGATTTTCCAAAAACAAAGAGCATTGCGATGAACAAGGCTTTGATTGAAGGCATTGTAAATTTTGTTTCCATCATTGTAATAAGTTATAGTTGTTTGATAATTAAAATTTTAACCTGAACATTTAACTTCCACAAAATTATCAAGCACAGACGATTACAAATTAATTCCCGCTACGCAATACTACTCACGCGTAGTAAAACTCACAAATGCCAATAACTTATCATCACATTCAATACAAATAAAAAAGTTGAGTTATAAAAAACTCAACCATAAATTTAAAAACAAATTCAAAACAGCATAAAATCAATTCTTTCTAATGTAATAGAAAAAAATAAAACAATTAGATTAAACAGAATACAATACTTTTTATAATTTAAAAATGGTTTTCCATCTGGCAATTGTATTTCGGCTTATCTTAAAATGATGACTCACCTGAAGATTAGTCAGTCCATTTCTTTTTTGGTAAGTGAGAATCCTAAGAATAGATTCCTGATCATAAGACCGAAGCTTCTGATTATTAAGGCTAACTGTATATTCAGCCTCGCCAAAAATCAGCTGGTTAAATTTCAGAATATCAAAAGCTGATTGCAATGTTTCCAGCTTAAGTTTTATAGCCGCATCCAGTAATTTCTCTGGAAATTTTTCTTCAAGAATGTCGGTATAAATCTGCTTATAATCTGGTATCATATTATATCTTTTTCATCCATTTAAATAAAGTGGTTCTGGGTATTTTATACCTTTCAACCACATCATTGGCCGTCATTTTTCCTGTATTTATTCTTTCCAGCACAAAATCCTTCACTTCCTGTGTATAGATACTCTTTCTGAAAACCATGGTTTCTCCTTTATGCCGGAATGTATTATCAACTCTTGAACCTGGCGAGTATAAAATCAGATGTCCTGTATAGAACCTAAAAAAATCGAATTTTAAAAGCTTACACCATTTCAGAAGAACATCGGTATCCATACTTTTGGCATGATACATCCTCTCTACTTCGTCTTCCGGCCTGTTTAAAAACCTGGAAATTCTTTCTATTGGAATCTGACACTCTTCCACTTTTGTCTGGATAAGGTTTCCAATATGAATGTTCTTAATATTCATCACAATGCTTTTAAGTAAAAATATTGATAAGAAAATCAAAAAACACCATCGGAAGCTACTCAACACTACGTACGAGTAATAAAAATCAGAATTTTGTTTAAATTTTTATAAGAAAGCTATTGATATTAATCTCCGAGGAAATATTTAATTTTTTCCGGATTCTGTACTTTTTACTTTCCACAGCCCGAATACTGTTTTTGGTACACTGTGCAATTTTCTTTGTATCAAAATCCAGCTTCATCAATGCACAGAAATAGAGTTCAGAATGGATGAGATTAGGATTTATTCTTAAAATTTCAGGAATAAAATGAGGGAAAAACACCTGAAATTTTTCAAAGAACATTGGTGAATTATTTTCTGCCAGGCTTAAAATCTCCTGGATATTTTCTTCTGAAAGATGATTGATGAGCATCTGATGCTTCATCAGTTCTGTATTCGTTTTTACAAGATCCTTAATGGTAGAGTCTTTTTCTTTTTTATCGGAAATCAGTCCATGAATCAATGCGTCTTTCTGAGTGATAAAAACAATATCCATGAAAAAATAGGCGATAGAAAACAAGATATTTAACAATTTTAAGGTTTTAAAATCATCTTTTTCTAAAAATCTACTTCTGGGAAGAAAATTAAAATCATAGTAAAGGCATGCAATAAAGTTAATGCTGATAATGAGAGTAATAAAAATGATACAAAACGGATCCTTCTTATAATTGAGAAAAAATGGAACTGCAAATAAGAGGCAAAAATAGAAATATTCTACACCGCCACTCTTATAGGTATAAATATAAAAAAAACTTACTATAAAAGTCAGTAAAACAAAAACAAGGATAATAAAAGGCTTCAAAATCTTTTTAAATCTTCTTGTTTTACCTTTTATAGCCATCAGAAGCAGCCAGAAAAAAGTAATAGAAGTAAGGAATATTGAAATCAGCATGTCTCCAAAAAAAGCAATGATAAAAACAGAATAAAACAAGAATATGAAAAACAATGAAAACAGATACCTGTTAATAATATTCAGATAATTACGGTCAGCATTAGCTTCCATTTTGTCTGACTCGCCATTAAGCATTTTAAATAAAAAATTATAAATCATCTTATTGTTGTTTTATAAAGAACAAATAGGGATTCGAACAAAGCTAGAAAAAAAATCCTCTATATTCTTAATCAAATAAAATACAAAGTGTCTTTTAATAATTTCATGTTAAAAAAATTAAGTGATTTTCTTTATACAATTTACTAAAATTCAAATATTGAAATATTGAAACTAAGAAAAATCATATGACAAAAACATTAACAGTTATCAACTTACCTAATTAATGTGTCTTATTTTTAAGCCGGCAAAATTATTGTTCTCTATAAAAGAAAACCTATATATCAATACGCAATACTACTCTTGAGTAGCTAAACTCACCTATCAGTAGTACCCATCAAATGAAAAAGAGGACCCAATGGCCCTCTTATATATTTATATTGTAATAATTTTAATTTTCTTTCAGTTTGGCGATAACATCCTCACCTCCTTTTGTAATATCTCCGATCTTACAGATAATCTCTGTGTCTAAAGGCAGGAATACATCCATTCTGGAACCGAATTTAATAAATCCGAATTCATGCCCGGCCTTTGCTTTATCCCCTTCATTACAATAGAAAACGATTCTTCTCGCAACATATCCGGCAATCTGTCTGAAGACTACTTTATGATTAGTCATCGTCTGAATAGCTACCGTAGTTCTTTCGTTTTCTGTAGAAGACTTTTCATGCCATGCTACCAGATATTTTCCCGGGTGATATTTTTTGTAAATCACTTCTCCTGACACCGGGTATCTGCAGATATGAACATTGAGTGGAGACATAAAAATAGAAACCTGGATGGCTTTTCCTTTTATAAATTCATCCTCTTCCACTTCTTTGATCATTACCACTTTTCCGTCAACCGGAGCAATAACATTTTCTTTGTGATCAAGAATATTACGATCCGGAACTCTGAAGAACCAGAAAACTAAACCGTAAATAACCAACAAAGGCATAATGATCACCAGTGACCATATTTCAAGGAAATAAATTGCTAAAGCACCCAGAATAATAAAAAGCAGGGTTGCAACGGTAATCGTTCCTTTTGATTCTCTATGTAATTTCATGAGACTAAATAAATTTTTCTAAAATAAAGTACAAATATACGACAGGAACGCAGATAATAAAACTATCCAGCCTGTCTAAAACTCCTCCATGTCCCGGAATGATGTTTCCACTATCCTTTACACCGAAGTTTCTCTTCAATTGACTTTCTACCAGGTCTCCTAATGGCGCAAAGGCTGCCACCAGAAATCCTACGATCATCCAGTTTCCTCTCAGCTCGGGCTGATAGTGTTCAATAAAATAAGACAACACCAATGTTAAAACAACACCTCCGGCATAACCTTCCCATGTTTTTTTAGGCGAAATCTTAGGAGCCATTTTATGTTTTCCAAAGAATTTTCCTACCAGATAGGCAAAAGTATCACTACTCCAGATAAGGATAAACAGGAAAAGAACTTCCAGAGAGAAGTTTTCATTATAACTGGAGAATTTGGGCAGTCCTAATGCAAAACTGAACGGGAGAGCCACATAAATAACGGTAAAAATAAGTTTTCCGCTGTCAAAGTATAATTCGTTAGGATATTTGAATAAGGTTACTACAGCTATTCCAATCAAGGCGAGTGCTAATATTTCACTAAGTCTGAAATCAAAAAAGAAATCGTGATTAAAATACCTTTTGGAAAACATGTAGAAAATAAAAATGACCAATGGATATACGACCCATTTTTCATAGCCGTTTCCAAACTTCATAATTTTAACACATTCCCAGGTTCCTACAATCAGCAGAAGACTCATTAAACCGTGATACAGATACTGCTGTTTGGCAAGACCAGGTGCAATACTGTTCAGCAGCTGCGCTCCCAACGGAGTAGAACAAAGAATAATGATGGCTACATAAACGATACCTGATACGGTTCTTTGAATGAGATTTTTGTCCAAAATTTAAAATTTAGAAGTGGTTGCTTAATCTTCAAGCAGCAATAAAAACAGTTTTGTATTGGAATTGGAAGAACTATCCATTTTCGATTGGCTTCCGCTGATGGAAGTAAGGTTCTTGATATTTCCGTTTCTTTTTATTTTACCCATGGCATCATTCAGGTTGTTTACAATCTGAGAAACATTGGCAATGATGATAATTTTATCAGGAAGCCTTGAAGAATGATAATGCAGGATATTATTATGCGAAAGCATGATTCTGCCGTCATAGGCAATGAGATATTCACAGGTGATGAATGCGGCGTCATTAGATGGCTGTAATTCTGACGTATATGAAGACTTCACAACGTTCAAAAAGTTCTGAAGTTCTTTATCCCAGCAGAAAAGGTTGTGAACACCTTCTATTTTAATAATTTGATTTAAAGTTTGTAGAGCTTCCGCTTCATCTGCACAATAATTAAAAAATCCTCCCGAATGCGTAAATAATTGCGCAAACTTATAGTCAAGATCCGCATTTTTCAGCGAATCCCCAAGTTTCTCCAGGCTCTGTTTGTCCTCTTCTTCAGGCTGGTTGGTAAGTTTGCTTACAATCCTCTTGAATAAATTCAACTTAATCTATTTTTAGTCAACTTTATACAAAAATAGAAAATAAATTACAATAGTGTCCAAAATATCTCCTTAAATATGAAAAAACCTGACAATTTTGCGATTATCAGGTTTTTATTAATTCTATTTTTTAAGAATCTTAAAGCTGTGTCGGGCTTTCGGGAGCCTGTATTTCGCTTTCTTCTTCTTTCTCTTTGATCTGAGGTGTTTCCTCTACAATGGGCTGATCTTTTTCAGGAATAGTATTGGTTACAGGTTTCTCTGTCAATTCAGGATCCCATGCTCTTTTTCCGAAAATCTCTTCAAGGTCTTCACGGAAGATCACTTCTTTTTCAAGCAATTTACTTGCTAAAGCGTCAAGCTTATCTTTATTCTCGTCAAGAATTCTTACCGCTCTCTCATATTGATTTTCGATGATTGATTTGATCTCTGCATCAATTTTTGTAGCGGTTTCTTCAGAATAAGGCTTTCCGAAATTGTATTCAGACTGGCCTGAGCTGTCATAGTAAGAAATATTACCGATATTCGGGCTTAATCCGTAGATTGTAACCATTGCCTGAGCTCTCTTTGTTACGGTTTCCAGATCAGAAAGTGCTCCTGTAGAAATATTATTGAAGATCACCTGCTCTGCTGCTCTACCTCCCAATGTTGCACACATTTCGTCCAGCATCTGTTCAGTAGTGGTAAGCTGTCTTTCTTCAGGAAGGTACCATGCTGCTCCCAGTGAACGTCCTCTAGGAACGATCGTCACTTTTAAAAGTGGAGATGCGTGTTCTACCAACCATGAGATCGTAGCGTGTCCTGCTTCATGGTAAGCAACTCTTCTTTTTTCAGAAGGTTTGATTGCCTTATTTTTCTTTTCAAGACCGCCGATGATTCTGTCTACAGCATCAAGGAAATCCTGTTTTGTTACTGAAGTATGATTATTTCTTGCTGCGATAAGTGCTGCTTCGTTACAAACGTTGGCAATATCTGCCCCACTGAAACCAGGGGTTTGTTTGGCAAGAAACTCTCTGTCTACATTATCATCAAGTTTGATCTTTTTCAGGTGAACATCAAAGATCTGTCTTCTTTCGTGAAGTTCCGGAAGGTCTACATAGATAGAACGGTCAAAACGTCCTGCTCTCATCAAAGCTTTATCAAGGATATCCGCTCTGTTGGTTGCTGCCATTACGATAACGTTGGTATCTGTTCCGAAACCATCCATTTCAGTAAGAAGCTGGTTCAAGGTATTTTCTCTTTCGTCGTTTCCGCCGGAGAAATTATTTTTCCCTCTGGCACGTCCGATAGCATCAATCTCATCAATGAAGATAATGGCCGGAGATTTTGCTTTAGCCTGAGCAAAAAGGTCTCTTACTCTGGAAGCTCCTACTCCCACAAACATTTCAACGAAATCGGAACCTGAAAGTGAGAAAAACGGAACTTTAGCTTCCCCTGCAACCGCTTTTGCCAATAAGGTTTTACCGGTTCCCGGAGGTCCTACCAAAAGGACACCTTTAGGAATTTTACCGCCCAGTTTTGTATATTTTTCAGAGTTTTTCAAGAAATCCACAACTTCCTGAACTTCTTCTTTTGCTCCTTCCAATCCTGCAACATCTTTAAATGTCACCTGAATTCTTTCTTTTTCGTCGAAAAGTTTCGCTTTGGATTTTCCGATAGAGAAAATTTGTCCGCCAGGACCTCCGCCTCCACCCATCTTTCTGAAAAGAAGGAAGTAGAATAATCCTAAAATTGAAATCCAAACCAGCGCAGGGATTAAGATATCCATTAATGCGCTCTTCCCTGTACCGTAATCTTTGGTTGTTTTAATAACCGGATTGCTGGCTTTGACCTGTTCAAATTTCTGAAGGAAAAGTTGAAGATCTCCGTATTTTACAGAAAAATCTGCTTTTGGAGCCATTTCGAAGGCAGAAAGAGGGTTGTTTTCTTTTCCGGCTTTGGAAACCATTGCCGATTTTGCTTCTTTTGTTAGGAAAACATCAGCTTTCTCTATGTCTTTGTATATAATTATATTCTGGACTTTGCCCGCCTGCATTTCTCTAAAGAAACCATCTTCATCAATAGATTTTGCTGCATCACCTCCAAGGAAATTGGAGCCAAAGAATAGCAAAAGAGCTACGATTGCAATAGGAAAGAACCAGTTGAATCCTTTATTATTCATTTAGACTTTTTAAAATTTTTATTATTCATTTTCAATTCTGGTAATGACTGCGTCACCCCAAAGTTCTTCTATGTCGTAGTACTCACGTACCTGTTTCTGGAATATATGAACCACCACTGAAACGTAATCCACCAATACCCACATCGCATTTTCAGTACCTTCTACGTGCCAAGGTCTGTCCTGAAGTTCGTTTCTTACTTTCTTCTCTACACTTCCCGCTAATGCAGCTACCTGTGTATTTGAGTTTCCACTACATATCACGAACGTTTCTGCTACGGAGTTTTCGATGTTTGAAAGATCGAAGATCATAATGTCTTCTCCTTTTACATCCTGGATAGCTTCAACGATTTTATCTATTAACGCTTGTTTTTCTGCTGTTTTATTCATTAAAAAAATACTATAATCTGCAAATTTATTGTTTTTTCTTTACTTTAACCTTACTTTTACCCTCTTAATCTCTTAAAGTTTTCTTAAATGAGCCAACTCTTTTACCTGAAAGAATGTTCTTCTACTAATGACGAAATATCAAAGTTTTTACTTTACGGAGATTCAAATTTTATAGGGCTTCATACTTTTAATCAAACTAAAGGCCGTGGTCAGTATGGAAATATCTGGACTCAGACCGCCGGAAAAAATCTGGCTTATACGCTGGCAGTGAATACTCAGAACATCCTGTGCTCCGACTTTATGTTCAATTATTATACCGCAATGGTGATCCGGGATTTCCTTGCCAAATTGTCTGACTCTGAGGTAAAAATCAAATGGCCGAATGATATTATCCTTAAAGGTAAAAAAATCGTTGGAATTTTAATAGAAAAGAAAAAAATTAATCAAAATAATTATTTCATCATAGGAGCCGGAATCAACATTCTGCAGGAAAATTTTGATGAAATATCCAATGCAGGGTCACTTCTGACGCAGACGGGGATGCAATTTGACCTGGAAGAACTTGCCTTAAACCTTCATGAATATTTGTGTGAAAAGCTTAAAAACATACCTTCAGATCAGGAAATTCTGGATGGATTTAATAAAAATCTTTTCAGAAAGGATCAGATCTCAGTTTTTGAAATTGAAAAAGAGCGACAAAATGGCATCATCCGACATGCAGACGAAAAAGGTGAACTCTGGATCGAACTGGAAGACGGAATGCATTCCTTTTATCACAAAGAAGTAAAATTACTTTACTGATTAGCTCTCTTGATATATAAATAAAGGGTAAGCGGCAAAAACACCATATTAGGCAGCCACATGGCTACAGCCGGAGACAAACTTTTATTTTCCGAAACCACTTTTAAGGCTTCGAATGAAAACACGAAAATGAAGGCCAATGAAATCCCGATGGCTAGATTGACTCCTAATCCTCCTCTTTTCTTCTGTGATGACAGGGAAAGCGCCAGAAATGTCAGAATAATGATTGAAACAGGCATGGAAGTTCTCTGGTGAAGTTCATTTAGATAAGAGTTCAGGTTACTGTTTCCTCTTTCTTTTTCCCTTTCAATAAATTTCAAAAGTTCCGGTGTGGTTTTATTTTGTCCCAAAAGCTCATTCGGGAAAAGTTCTTCAGGAGAATGCCCGTAATTTTTCCTTAATTCTATTCCGTTACCGAGTTTTTCGGTATTGTCTTTATTGATTGTTTTTTCCAGATAGTTATTTAGAACAAACTGTTTTTTAGCTTTATCCCAGTATACTTCGCTTGCCTTCAGCTCATAGGTCATTTTTCTGTCTTTATCATATTTCTGATAGACAAAACTCGACCCTCTTTTTTCTCTTTTATTCCAGGAATCAACGAAAATATATTCCGTCTTACTCAGCTGTGAAGAAGCAGGAGCGGTTCCTAAAATCTTTTCTTTATTAGCTGCATTATAAGTATAGGCTTCCAGCTCATTTTTCTTGATATTGGCCCATGGCAGCACCATATGGTACACTACAAGGGCGATCAATCCAATAAAAATGGAAGTAACCAGATAGGGCTTGGAAAACCTGTGAAAACTGGCTCCACTACTGATAATAGCAACAATTTCAGTATTATTTGCCATTCTGGAGGTAAAATAGATCACCGAAATAAATACCAGAATGGAAAGGAAAGTCACCACAAGATTGATGATCCAGAAAGGATAAAAATGGATAAGAAAATAGGTCAGATCCAGTTTCGGATCAATGGCCTTGGCATTTTCTATCCTTGGAATCTTTTGCTGAACATCGATTACCAATACGACTATAGACAATAATACCAACATGAAACTGAAAGTTCCAAGGTATTTTTTAATGATATATCTGTCTACAATTTTAAGCATATTCTCTTACAGTCTTTGTCTAAGAACCGGTACTACAGAGTTTTTCCATTCATAGAAATCACCTGCCATAATATGTTCTCTGGCTACTTTTACTAAATCAAGGTAGAATGCCAGATTATGAATCGAAGCAATCTGTTTTGCCAGATATTCTTTAGATACAAACAAGTGACGAAGATACGCTTTTGAATATTCACGATCTACAAAACTGGTCCCAAATTCATCCAAAGGCGAAAAATCGCGCTTCCATTTTTCATTTTTAAGGTTCATAACCCCTTGCCATGTAAAAAGCATTGCATTCCTTGCATTTCTTGTTGGCATTACACAATCCATCATGTCAATTCCCAGCCCGATTGATTCAAGGATATTCCAAGGAGTTCCTACTCCCATCAGGTATCTAGGTTTTTCTTTTGGAAGGATGTCTGTCACTTCATCAGTGATCCTGTACATTTCTTCCTCAGGCTCTCCTACCGAAAGTCCTCCGATAGCATTTCCTTCTGCTCCTGCTTCAGAAATTACTTCTGCAGAAATTTTTCGAAGGTCAGAATAAGTAGATCCCTGAACAATCGGGAAAAGTCTTTGTTTATGTCCGTATAATTCAGGATTATCGTTAGTCCAGTCAATACATCTTTTCAGCCAACGGTGGGTAAGCTCCATAGATGATTTCGCCTGGTTGTAATCACAAGGGTAAGGTGTACATTCATCAAAAGCCATGAAAATGTCAGCTCCGATCTGTCTTTGAATCTCCATTGATCTTTCCGGAGAGAACATATGATAACTTCCGTCGATGTGAGATTTGAATCTCGCACCTTCTTCCGTCATTTTTCTGTTACTTGCCAGTGAAAATACCTGAAAACCTCCTGAATCGGTAAGAATAGGAAGATCCCAGTTCATGAATTTGTGTAAACCACCTGCATCCTGCATCGTTTCCATGCCCGGACGAAGGTATAGGTGATAAGTATTTCCCAGAATAATCTGAGCTTTAATGTCTTCTTTTAATTCTCTCTGATGAACTGTCTTTACACTTGCTACAGTTCCCACAGGCATAAAAATAGGAGTTTGAATCTTCCCGTGATCTGTGGTAATTTCCCCTGCTCTTGCTTTTCCTTCAGAGGTTTTTTCTATATTAAAAAATTTCATCTCTATACTTTTTTAAATGCACTGTTTTGACCAGTGATTTTGTGTGACAGAAACTTCCAGACTTATTTACCTTACTACAGGCATTACAGGGCCATTCTGTTTCAGTCTTTCCTTTACATATTTATCTGCTTTGGGATCTTTTTTCAGCAATATTTCCTGCGCATCACTGGTAATCCCATCCATTTCTTCTTTAATCACATAGTATTTGAAACTATCTACAAAATCATCAGGCTTTACCTTATGTGATTTCAAAACAGCTCTGGTTCCTGCTTCCATATTTTTGTCAGGATATACAAAAATAGCCTGATCGTTGATGGCAAGATCGGCAATGATTTCAGCCATCAAACCTTTATCGACCAGATTTTTGGGCTTATCAATATAATCGCTGCACGAAAACAAGCCCAACAAAACGAAAATAAAGATTAACTTTTTCATCAGTTTCATAATCTGTTGATGATTGATTTCCATTTTAAATTCAATACCCCGAAAACTGCTTCATGGATAATTCCACCATTCATTTTGCTTTCTCCTAAAATTCTGTTGGTAAATATAATAGGAACTTCTACAATTCTGAAACCTTTTTTAAATGCTCTGAATTTCATTTCAATCTGAAATCCATATCCCTTCAGTTTCACATTATCCAATCCTATTTCTTCCAATACTTTTCTTGAAAAGCAGACAAATCCCGCTGTCGTATCATGAATTGGAAGGCCTAATACAAACCTTACATATTTGGATGCAAAATAAGAAAGCAGCACTCTTCCCATAGGCCAGTTCACTACATTCACTCCTTTTGAGTAACGGGAACCGATCGCCATATCTGCATTTTTACATGCTTCAAAAAGCTTCGGCAGATCATTAGGATTGTGGGAAAAATCGGCATCCATCTCAAAAATATAATCGTATTTATTTTCGATGGCCCATTTAAACCCGTGGATATATGCCTTTCCCAATCCGTCTTTTACATGCCTTATGGACAGGTGCAGATAATGCGGATGTTTCTTCTGCAGTTCTTTTACAATTTCTGCAGTTCCGTCAGGAGAAGAATCATCTACTACTAAGATATGAAAGTCATCCTCCAATGCAAAAACTGCGGAAATAATATTTTCAATATTTTCCTTTTCGTTATAGGTCGGGATGATGACGAGTTTTTTCATTTCAGTTTGCAAAGATAGTTTATTTAACCTTTTTATTTTATACAAAATAATCTATAATTTTGCAAAAATATTTCTCGGGGATTAAGCGGATGATACAGAAACTTTTATTCAACAGATCTGAACAATACGTAAAATCGATGAGAGCAAATATTTTAACTGCAGGTTCATGGACCTGGTGACAGGAAAACCTGTGCCGGACTGTGTCATCCTGAAGTTAAATAATAAATAAAAAAAACTTAAATTTTGCCATCATCACAACACTTCATCAATCATGTAAGAATACCTGAAAATAATGATTGGGTAATCTTTATCCTTGTGGGCTGTATATTTTTATATGTCTTTATGATGAACGTCATAGAAAGGGATGCCAGTCTCAAAGATTTTCTACTTCAGAAATATTTTGATGCAAGCAACAACCTTCCCAGCTGGATTATCACGTCCTGTGTAACGACACTTACCCTGTCTGTATTAATTTCACAGTACGTTCCTATAGTACCGAAATATATTGCAGATCTTCAGCTTCTGGGATATCAGCTTAATAAATTTGGATATACATTGCTGGCGGTGCTGCTTTTTTATTTAACAAAATCAACATTAGGATTTCTATTTTACCAAAGTATAGGGGACGGAAAAAAATGGACTATTTTTTATTTTACCTCCACAAAATTTTATTTCATTCTTTCATTTTTGCTAATAATTCTTTGTGTAGCCCATTATTACTTCCCGATAGACAGAAATAAAATGTTTTTATATTATTTCTGCTTCTTCGCTTTTGTATTCATTTTCAAAGTATTTTTCTATTTATTTCACAAGAACAAGATTCTTCCCGAGAAATGGTATTATAAATTTTTGTATATTTGCACCCTCCAAATCGCACCATTATTATTGCTTTGGAAGTTGTTATTTTTTTAATAAAAGTCAATGATGAGAATAAAGTCTATATTGGTTTCTCAACCAGCGCCTAGTGAGTCTTCTCCATATCTGGATATAGCGAAGAAGGAAAAAATAAAGATTGATTTCCGTCCATTTATCCACGTCGAAGGGGTTGACAATAAAGAGCTCAGAACACAGAAAATAGATCTGACGCAGTATACCGGTATTATTTTTACCAGTAAAAATGCGATTGACCATTACTTCAGACTCGCGGAGGAATTGCGTTTTGCTGTTCCGGATACGATGAGATACATCTGCCAGTCGGAAGCAATTGCCAACTACCTTCAAAAGCATATTGTGTACAGAAAAAGAAAAATCAGCTTTGGGGAGAAAAACTTCTCAGACCTGCTTCCTCTTTTCAAAAAATTCCCAACTGAAAAATATCTGTTGCCATCTTCAGATGTTTTGAGTCCGGATATTGTAAAAACCATGGATGCATCTAATGTAGACTGGACAAGAGCAATTATGTACCGTACCGTATGCAGCGACCTTACAGATATCAATGTCAAAGATTATGACATGCTGATTTTCTTCAGTCCGCAGGGAATAAAATCGCTACAACAAAATTTCCCTGACTTCAAGCAGGATGAAACAAAGATCGGAGTTTTTGGAAACACGACTTTGGCAGCTGCAGAAGAAGCAGGATTAAAAGTAGATTTAATGGCACCTACGAAGGAAACTCCTTCTATGACAATGGCCCTTGAAAAGTATATTAAAGCACTTCACAAATAGTCTTTAATTATAAAAATACAATGGACCATCTTTTCAATAAAGGAAAGATGGTTTTTTTTTACCTAAATTTGAACAAAAATTAATATTGAAAGGATTTCTGCTTAAATTACTTACTTTCAGAAGAAAAAAGTATAAGAACATTCTATTCAATAAAAAAATAAAATACCCCGGATGAAAGCTCCACAGGCAAAAAAAATTGAAAAAATACTAGAAACCCACGGCGATATAAGAACCGATAATTACTTTTGGCTGAACGAAAGGGAAAACCCTGAAGTGATCAAATACATTGAGGAAGAAAATGCCTACGAAGAATTCATCATGAAAGATACGGAAGCTCTTCAGGAAGAGCTTTTCGAAGAGATGAAAGCCCGCTACAAAAAGGACGATGAGTCTCTTCCTTATTTCTTTAATGAGTATTGGTATATTGTACGTTATGAAGAAGGCAAAGAATATCCTATCTTCTGCAGAAAGTATAAAAGCCTTGAGAATGATGAGGAAATTGTACTCGACGTTAATATTCTGGCAGAAGGTAAAGAGTTTTTTGAAGTAGGAAGTGTTGCCGTAAGCCCCAGCAACGAACTGACTTCTTTTTCTTCCGATGATGTAGGAAGAAGAATTTATACACTAAATTTTAAAAACTTAAAAACCGGAGAAATCCTGCCGGACACTATTCCTAATACGACAGGGAAAGCTGTTTGGGCAAATGATAACCAACATATATTTTACATCAGGAAAGATAAAAGTCTTCGTGCATTTCAGGTGTACAGACATCAGCTGGGAACAGATTCAGCGGAAGATGTTCTGATTTTTCATGAAGAGGATGAGACTTTTGATGTCAATGTATTTAAGACAAAATCATTAGAGTATATTTTCATTGCAAGCTCCAGCACTATTTCTGATGAACATCGTTTTATTCCTTCTGACAACGTATTTGCAGAATGGACGGTGATCCAGCCAAGGATAGAGGATCTTGAATATTCAGTAGAGCATTATGAAGACGAATTTTATATCATTACCAATGCGGATGATGCGATCAATTTCAAGATTGTAAAGACAAAGATTGATAACTGCAGCATGGAAAATTGGGTCGATGTGATTCCGCACCGTGCAGAAGTTTTACTGGAAGGTTTTGAGATCTTTAAAGATTATCTGGTTCTCGAGGAAAGAGAAAGAGGATTGCTACAGATCAAAATCATTGACGAGAAAACACAGGAATCTTACTACTTACCTTTCTCAGATCCTACTTATACAGCTTATATCGGGATCAATCTGGAATTTGATACGGAAATTTTACGCTATGGATATACTTCCCTTACACAGCCTAGTTCCACGTATGAGTACAACATGAAGGAAAAGACGACAAAACTTCTGAAACAACAGGAAGTTTTGGGTGGAAATTTTGCTGCTGAAAATTATATTTCGGAGAGAATCTGGGCAGATTCAAGAGATGGAAAGACAAAAGTTCCTATTTCACTGGTATATCATAAAGACACTAAGAAATCACCTGACACTCCACTTCTTTTATATGGATATGGAAGCTACGGACATACTGTTGATGCCAGCTTTTCTAATGTAAGATTGTCTTTGCTGGATAGAGGATTTATTTATGCTATTGCTCACATCCGTGGTGGAGAATATCTGGGAAGAGAATGGTATGAAGACGGAAAGATGTTGTTTAAGAAAAATACATTCTTTGATTTTATTGATGCCGGAAAATACCTGATCAGAGAAAATTATACTTCATCAAAACACATGTATGCGATGGGAGGAAGTGCCGGCGGGCTGCTGGTAGGTGCTGTGGTAAATTATGAACCTCAGTTATTCAACGGAATTGTGGCACAGGTACCTTTTGTAGATGTTGTTACAACGATGCTGGATGATACAATCCCTTTGACAACCGGAGAATATGATGAATGGGGAAATCCTAATGATAAGGAATACTATCATTATATGAAAGACTATTCTCCTTATGATAATGTAGAGGCTAAAGATTATCCTCACATGCTGATCACTACAGGATTTCATGATTCTCAGGTACAGTATTGGGAACCTGCAAAATGGACGGCAAAACTGAGAGAATTAAAAACAGATAATAATATTTTAGTCTTCAAAACCGACATGAGCTCCGGACACGGAGGGGCAAGCGGAAGATTTGAATCTCTGAAAGAAGATGCATTAGAATATGCATTCCTGTTGAAAATAAATGATAATTCATAAATGATAAATGATGGATAGTCCAGATTATAACACAATTTTTGCTTTTAAAACAAAGCAGCTAGCCATCATGATTATTAAAGAATTTTCTAAACTTCCACCTAATGAAGCCTTTTCTGTGATCAGAAAACAAATATTCCGGTCTTCTACTTCTATGGCTGCTAATTATAGAGCTATGTGCAGAGCAAGATCAAAAGCTGAGCGGTTTTCTAAAATATCTATCGTGATTGAAGAAACTGATGAAACTTTGTTTTGGCTTGAAATGTTAGAGGAACTGGAATATGTTCAAAAAGAAATTATAGCAGATATAAAAATAAAGACTGAAGAAATACTGAAAGTAACTTCTTCCTATAGAAAAATGCTAAAGAACTAACTTTATCATTGATCAACTATCATTTATCATTTAAATATATTATGAACGAAGCTGAATACTGGAAAAAAATAGAACAATTCTTTGAAGACAATTTCCAGACGGAGAAGAACCCACCCATTGAAACCCTCTTATTTCTGATAGGGTTGCAGGAACTGGGAAGCGGCCAGCAAAAATATACGAAAGAAGACAAAGTAAACCTGATTCATATTGCAGTCTGCAGATTGCTTGAGCCTTTTGGATATTATAAATTTACCCACTATGAAGACGGATGGCCCCACTTTGAAACTGTGGAAGAACTTCCGGAACTCAAACCTAATGAGCAGACTTTGCTTATGAAAAAGGCGATTATCCAGTACTTTCAGGAAGAAGAGCTTTTGTAAAGGCTGGAGTCTTGAAAAATAAAGCAGGAAGTTAATTCCTGTTGATAAATAAAAAGAGGGTTTTCCAATGGAAAATCCTCTTTTATAATTTTTATATTCACATTTATCCAATCAATTCTTCCAGTTGATTCAGTCCCATTTTAAATCCTTCTTCAAATCCCATATCCATAAGCTTTTTCATCACTTCAGGAGAATGGTAATGGATATTGATGGTTACTTTAGTTCCTTCCTCCACTCCGGTAAAGCCAATCAGCCATTTTGACCTTGGGAAGTCTTCATTGACATTGCCTTTTTCATCACAGAAAGCACTCATCCAGTCAAGACTTCTGTGTTCTGTAATTTCTCCATATTGAGTCTGAGAATACATAGGCCCTTTTTCTCCGTTTGGTCCTACCATCGTATACATCCAGATCCCTCCTTCTTTGAAATCCTGACTTACCGTTTCACATTTCCACGGTTTAGGTCCCCACCATTGATCCAATAATTCGGCTTCTGTAAAATACTTCCACACTGTTGAAACATCAGCCTTATAAATCTTCATGACATAAGTGCTGGGCTCATCAAAATCTTTGTTGAAAATGATATTAGATTCCATAAATATTTATTTTTAATAAAGTTAACACTTTATTTATTGAAAGGGACTTTTCATATGACAACTAAAAGATAATTCATAAATAATTGTTAAAAAACACTCTTTTAAGAAAAAAAAAACAATTTTTTGGCTCGTTTTTTGTTTAGGTACTCTTAAAACAATTAATTTTAACATTCATTTTTCCAAAACCTATATAATTAAATAATGAATAACAAATTCATCCCAATAATTTCAGTGTTTATGACAATCTCACTGATTGTCTTCGTAACGCTCCAATTTTATTGGTTGAAGGGCTATTACGGCGTACTGGAACAGGATTTTTCAAATAAAGTGTATGCGGTTTTGGAAAGTACTTCAAAAAGTATTGAAGAGATAGAAGCGGACAAATATTTAAACAAAGAAAATAGAAATTTAATTATTGCCAATAGTGATAAACCATCTCTTACTACCATTCAACAAGTAGAAGATTCAGGTACACAAAGGCAAATAATTTATTCCAAAAATATTGTTGAAAAAACACAACTTCCGATTTCTCAAAAAGGAGATTCTATTAAGCTGACAACTTTATACACAGATGAAGCAGCCTACAAAATAAAGAGAGATACTACCAATCGTGAACTTCTTACTACAGACATTAATCAGGAGATTGAAACCGGAGATTATGCCATGAAAGAGTTTGTAAAAGTATATGGAAATAATCTTCCTATTGCTAAAAGGGTAGACCCGAAAACACTTGATTCTGTTATCAATAAAGAACTTAAAATAAGAGGTATATCTGCCAAATTTGGCTATGGAGTTCTGGACCGAAATAATAAGCTAACAAGTATTGCCAATAAAGCATACAAAGAAAAAAAGGATAACAACGTTTATAGTTATCCACTTTTTACGGATAAAAAGTATCATACTTTATATAACCTTGCCTTGGTATTCCCTAAAAAAGAATATTCTCTGGCTATGAATAACTGGCCGATGCTTTTGGGAACATTCCTTTCTCTCCTTACCATTCTTGGGATTTATATTATTTCCATCAATTATATGATGAGGCAGAAAAAACTTGCTGAAGTGAAAACAGACTTCATCAACAACATGTCTCACGAGTTTAAGACACCATTGGCAACCATTTCTGTAGCCACGGATTCTTTGGCTAATGACAAAATTGCCACCAATCCGGATAAGGTAAAATACTATTCCGAACTGATCAAGCAGGAGAACTTAAGGATGAAAAAGCAGGTGGAAAATGTACTTAACATGTCCAAGCTTGAGCGAAATGAAGTGGAATTATTTTTAAAAGAGACCAACGTAAGAGAGCTGATCAAAAAAACTACAGAATCTTTCAACCTGATTGTACAACAAAGGAATGGAACCCTTACGCAGAAGTTTACGGCCACTCAGTATAATTTTAAAATAGATGAATTCCACATCTCCAATATGCTGGTCAACTTACTGGATAATGCCAATAAATATTCTCCTGAAGCACCGGAAATACATGTAGAAACAAGAAATGAAGGACACTGGTATGTAATTGAAATTTCCGATAAAGGAATGGGGATGGATACGCAGAATAAAACCAAAATTTTCGAAAAATTCTTTAGAGAAGAAACCGGAAATATTCACAACGTAAAAGGCCAGGGATTAGGTCTTTCTTACGTGAAGAAAATTGTAGAACTGCACAAAGGACAGATTATCGTAGAATCTCATAAAGGAAAAGGAAGTACCTTCACGATAAAACTACCGATGAGCTAGAAAAATAAATGATAGATGATAATCGATAAATGATAAAACTTCTCCATCACATCAATTATCAATGATCATTCATCAATTATAAAAAGTGTAACCAAATATCAAAATATAGAAGATAGAGTGAGGAAGTTCATTCTTAATTGTTAATTTTTAATTATTAAAATTATGAGCAACAGAATATTATTAGTAGAGGACGATCAGAGTTTCGGGGCGGTGCTTAAAGATTATTTGACCATCAATAATTTTGAAGTAACTCTTGCCACTGATGGGGAGCAGGGACTTAAAGAATTTACGGAAAATGAATTCGATATCTGCATATTTGACGTAATGATGCCTAAAAAAGACGGATTTTCATTAGCGGAAGACGTAAAAAAGATTGATAAAAATACACCGATCATTTTCCTTACTGCAAGAAACATGAGAGAAGATATCCTGAAGGGATATCAGTTAGGTGCTGATGATTATATTACAAAACCTTTTGATACTGAGCTTCTATTATACAAAATAAAAGCAATTCTTCAGAGAAGTTCTACCCTGGAAAATGAAGAACAGGAGCAGTTCAAGATCAGCAATATTTTCTTCGACTCTATGCTGAGACAACTGAAAGTAGGTGATAAAGAATACAAACTTTCGCCTAAAGAAAATGAATTATTAAAACTTCTTTGCATCCACAGAAATGATTTCATGCCGAGAGACCTTGCTTTAAGAAAGATCTGGAAAAAGGAAAATTACTTTACAGCAAGAAGTATGGACGTTTATATTGCCAAGCTTCGTAAGTTATTAAAAGACGACGAAGGATTGGAAATCATCAACGTTCACGGAGAAGGATTTAGACTTTTGGTAAAAAATTAATCCAAAAATCAAATTATAAGTATAAAATTAGCAAAACAATTGAAAATGTTTTGCTAATTTTGTTTCATACCCATGGATATGAAGAATACATTTATAGGTTTGATCGCCGTATCAATTTTAGCTGCATCCTGTAAAAAGGATGAGAGAGCTACTTACTTAAAAGAAGAAGCCAACGCTGGCCAGCCCAACGTAGCCCTAAATACAACCTCAAAAACCGCTCTGATGGAACAGGCAGGCATCCAGTCTAACGTTGCTCCTGCTCCTATGGCTACCGTTCCGGGAATGAATCCTCCACACGGACAACCTGGACACCGATGCGATATTCCGGTAGGACAACCTTTAAATGGTCAACCTGCTGCAGCTACTCCAGCTACGCAAAATGTAAACGTGAACGGAGGCAATACCATCCAGATTGATCCGAATGCCGTATCACC
This sequence comes from Chryseobacterium sp. AG363, assembly GCF_003610675.1. NCBI lineage: Bacteria > Pseudomonadati > Bacteroidota > Flavobacteriia > Flavobacteriales > Weeksellaceae > Chryseobacterium > Chryseobacterium sp. AG363. The sequence continues at coordinate 427,967 of NZ_RAQF01000003.1, read as the reverse complement.
AGGGAAAATTTCCCTTGATAACAATGGAAAACAGGTAAAAACCGCTCCAGGAATGAATCCTCCCCACGGGCAGCCTGGACACCGATGTGATATTCAGGTAGGTCAACCCTTAAACAGTAAACCCGCTCCTGCACCACAGCCAGCACAAAATGTAGTTCAGCCTTCCCAAAGTCCAGCTCCTGCACCTGCTGCACAGAATCTGGCGATGGGAGAAAAACCCAAACTGAATCCGGCACACGGAGAACCTTGGCACAGCTGTTCTCTAAAAGTTGGTGATCCTTTGCCATAAATTTTGTATTTTTGCAGAGATGAAGCTGTTTCACATACTTACCATAGTGTTTTGCCTGGGAGTCTTTCTGATTCCTAAGGATAATTTCTATGCGCAAGAGGCACAGGAAACATGCTGTAAAGCAGAGTCTTCAAAAAAAATGGATTGCTGTAAAAATCATTCTTCAAAAAAAGACAGCAACCATGATAAAACAAAATCATGTAAAGATGACTGCTGCTCATCATGCATTGCCTGCTATACTTTTATTGAAACCCCTTTTTCAAAAAATCTACGTCTGGAACTGTCTTATTATAAATCGAATAAGAATCCTCAGTTTCAGTATGCTGATCCTTATCTTTCAGACCGTTTAAAGGAAATCTGGCAACCGCCCAAGATAGGTTAATTAAAACATCAAGGGTTCATTATGTCTTATAGTGAACTGTTTTTTAATTAATTTAAACTTTTAAACAAAATGAAATTATATATTTCCAGGTTGATACTTGGTGCATTATTCCTATTTACACAATTTATAGCTGCTCAAACACTTTCAAAAAATCAGTTCAAGGTAAAAGGGAACTGTGAAATGTGCAAAACAAGAATTGAAAGTGCCGCTAAAAAAGCTGGCGCAAAAACAGCAGTATACTCTATTGATCTTCAAACCTTAACCTTTGAAACAGACAAAGCATCCGCCGATGATATTCTGAAAAAAGTAGCAGAAGCAGGTCATGATAACGAAAAATTCAAAGCTCCTGACACAACCTATGAAGGACTTCCGGGATGTTGTCATTACGACAGAGATGCAAAGCCTTCACAGGCAGAAACCAATCATGAGCATCATGCAGAGGCTACTATTTCCACTAAAAAAGAGAATGAATTCTATGTAAGAGGAAACTGTGCTTCTTGTAAAGCCAGAATTGAAAAAGCATCAAAAGATGCCGGAGCCAATAGTGCGGAATGGAATGCGGAGAAACAAATGGTTACTTTGAATTTTGATCCTTCAAAAACCTCATCAGAAAAGATTTTAAAGGCTATTGCTGATGCAGGTCATGATAATGAAAAATACAAAGCTTCTGATGCTGTTTACAACGGACTTCCGGGATGCTGCCTGTATGACAGAGAGTTTACTTTTGGGCAGCCTAATCCAAAGGTTCATTACGAAGAAGCAACAAAGCATGAAGATCATAAAGACAATGAGACTTCATCAGCTAAAGAGGATCATTCTCAACATGAAAAAAATATTGATGGTGTTGTGGTAACGGGTTCTAAGGCAGCAACCGCTTTAAGTAAAAAAGAAGCCGGACTTGTTTTTAATATTGATAAAAAAGAACTTTTAAAGGCTGCTTGTTGTAATTTATCTGAAAGTTTCGAAACCAATGCAACGGTAGATGTTTCTTTCAGCAATGCAGTTACGGGAACAAAACAGCTGAAAATGCTTGGACTGGATCAGAAATATACCAGCTTAACGAAGGAACAACTCCCTGAAATCAGAGGATTGGCTTCTGCTTATGGATTAAATTTTATCCCGGGAAGATGGATCGAAAGTATTCAGCTTACCAAAGGAGGAAGTACGGTAACCAACGGTTATGAAAGTATCACAGGCCAGATCAATACTGAGCTTTTAAAAAATGCCAAGACGCCTGAAACGTCACTGAACCTTTTTTCTGACTTCAATGGAAGAGCAGAAATCAATATCACCAATGTTTCTCCGATCAACGATAAATGGTCGCAAACTTTCCTTCTTCACGGAAACGGAACGTTTGGAAATACAGATATGAACCATGATGGCTTTCTGGATAGACCGAAAGGAACACAGATTAATGCAGCATATTTGCTGAACTATAACGATCTTGAAAAGTCGGGGTTCGGGTCTCATTTTGGAATTAATTTTATCAGAGATGAAAGAACGGCAGGACAGATTGGTTTTGATAAAAAACTGGGTCAGGACAAACAGCCTTTTTATGGGGTTGGAATCGATATTTCAAGATTCCAGGTCTGGAATAAAACTGGGTATGTTTTTAAAGGAAAACCTTACCAGAGTATCGGATGGATGAACCAGTATGTTTACCATCAGCAGGACAGCTTCTTTGGATTAAGAAATTATGCGGGACAGCAGCATACATACTATTCCAATTTAATTTTTGAAAGCATCATCGGAAATACCAACCACAAGTACAAGGCTGGTGCAAGTTTCTTATATGATGGTTATAAAGAAACGTATTTGCTGGATGATATGAGAAGAAATGAAATTGTACCGGGCATTTTTGCTGAATATACTTTAACTGGTTTAAAATATACTTTAGTAGCAGGTTCAAGAGTTGATTTCCACAACCTGGCAGGAACACAGTTTACGCCAAGATTGAACTTTAAATATGACTTCACACCTCAGACAATTTTAAGACTTTCTGCGGGAAGAGGTTTCAGAACAGCAAATGTATTTGCGGAAAGCCAGCAGTATTTTGCTTCCAACAGAGCGATTAATATTCTACCTAATGGAGGAAATATTTATGGATTAAGACCTGAAATCGCATGGAATTATGGAGCCAGTTTACAACAGGAATTTAAGTTATTCGGAAGAAAATCAAGCATTATTGCTGACTTCTTCAGAACAGATTTCCAGGATCAGGTATTGGTAGATCTGGACAGATCTCCTCAACAGCTGACATTCTATAATCTGGATGGAAAATCTTTTGCCAATTCATTCCAGACTCAATGGGATTTCATGCCTGTAAAAAATCTTGAAGTAAGATTGGCATATAAATATTATGATGTGCAGGCTGATTATATCGGTGGAAGAAGAGAAGTTCCTTTTATGGCGAAGCACAGAGGATTCGTGAATCTGGCCTATTCGACCAATAAAAGTGATAAAGGAGGATTCTGGAGTTTTGATACGACTTTAAACTGGGTCGGAAAGCAAAGACTTCCTGATACTTCAACGAATCCGGCAGAATTTCAGCTCCAAACTTATTCGGAATCATATGCAGTTCTTAATGCTCAGATCTCAAGAAATTTCAATAAAAAAATCAGAGCTTATGTAGGAGGAGAAAACCTGACTTCTTATTATCAGAAAAATGCGATTGTAGATTTTAAAAATCCTTTCGGAAGCTATTTTGACGGAGGAATGGTATATGCTCCGATTATGAAGGCCAACTTCTATTTGGGACTGGATGTGACGTTTTAAAAGCAGGAAGTTGGAGGAATGAAGCTGGAGTACTGCTAGTAAAATTCACCGGTAATAACGAAGTAAATCCAACAGCTTTAAAACCTCCAGTAACTCCCCTCTTACAGCCTCAGGCTTCCTTATCAATAAAAAATCCGCTTCAATGAAGCGGATTCTTTTTATTTATCTTCCAAAGTCATCCTGTACTCTTACGATATCATCTTCATCTGAAGGATTGGAAGCATCGGTATGCTGCCAGATTTCAGCAACGATTCCCCAGCCTTCAAGACCAATTAATCTGTGTCTTTCCCCCTGCTGAAGTTTCACCTGATCTTTCGGACCATATTCTTTCAATTCTCCCTCTTCATCGGTATTGCTTCTTTTGATGCCTACAGTTCCTTCTACTACCTGCCAGATTTCGGCTCTTCTGTGGTGATACTGCCAGCTTAATCTTGCTTCCGGAGCCACGATAAGAATTTTAGGGCTTAGCTTCCCTCCTATTCTCAGGCTGTCTACATCAATCCCGTCAAAATACTGGTTGGCAAAATCCTGTGCCTGTGTTTCATCAATCACAAAAAATCCTCCCCATGGTCTTGTATCATCTTTTGCAGCAATAGTAAAACCTTGTGTCTGCAGCATATTCTCTACTCTCTCGAATATTTCTTTTTTTTCTGTACTCATGCAGCTATATTTTTAATTTAAAAATTATTTATTTGATTCTTCTTTTGACATTGAATATGGGAAATCTTTTTCCTGTGTACCTCTTTCTTTATTAGGTTTGCTATCCATTTTAAAGTCTAACACGGCACCTTTCATCAATTCCTTGTGGCTTAGCCAGTTTTTGGAATAAAGCTGTTGGTTTACATTCAAAGATTTTACATATAAATTTTCCGCATTGTTTTCAGGAGCTTTTATTTCAATTTTCTTACCATTTTCAAGGTGAATGGTGGCTTCTTTAAATAATGGTGCTCCCAACACATACTGATCCGTTGCTGGTGTTACCGGATAAAACCCAAGGGCTGAGAAAATATACCATGCGGAAGTCTGTCCGTTATCTTCGTCACCGCAATATCCATCAGGAGTTGCATGATACAGTTTATTCATCACCTGTCTTGCCCAATATTGAGTTTTGTAAGGTGCTCCTGCATAATTATATAGATAGATCATGTGTTGGATAGGTTGGTTTCCATGGGCGTACTGTCCCATGTTCATGATCTGCATTTCTCTGATCTCGTGGATCACGCCTCCATAATAACTGTCATCAAAAACAGGAGGCAGAGAAAAGACTTCATCCAATTTGGCTTCAAACTTCTTCTTTCCACCCATCAGTTCTGCCAGACCGTCGATATCCTGGAAAACGGACCATGTGTAATGCCAGCTGTTTCCTTCTGTGAAAGCATCTCCCCATTTGAAAGGATTGAAAGGTTTCTGGAAGTTACCATCTTTATTTTTACCACGCATAAGGCCCGTCTCCTTGTCGAATACATTTTTGTAATTATAAGCTCTTTTCTTATAAATATCAATTTCTGAAGCAGGTTTACCTAGTGCTTTTCCTAATTGATAGATTGAAAAATCATCATAAGCATACTCCAATGTTCTTGCTGCATTTTCATTGATCTTTACATCGTAAGGAACATACCCCAGTTCATTATAATACTTTACTCCTGCGCGGCCTACAGCTTCTATAGGACCTTCATTGTTTGCTCCGTGTTTTACAGCCTGCCACAGCGCTTCTGTGTCATATCCGCGAAGTCCTTTGATGTAAGCATCTGCTACTACGGATGCGGAATTGTTTCCAATCATAATATCAGAATATCCCGGACTGCTCCACTCTGGTAAGAAACCACCTTCTTTATAAGCGTTGGCCAGTCCCTCCTGCATTTCCACATTAATGCTTGGATACACAAGATTCAGGAAAGGATATAGAGCACGGAAAGTATCCCAAAAACCGGTTCCTGCAAACATTCTTCCGTCTACAATTTTGCCATTGTATGGACTCCAGTGTTTTATTTTATTTTGAGCATCAATTTCATATAACTTTTGCGGGAAGAATAAAGTCCTGTATAAAGAGGAATAAAAGGTTCTCATCTGCTGATCTGTTCCTCCTTTTACTTCTATTTTTCCTAATGTCTTATTCCAGATATTTTTAGCGTCGGTCTTGACCTGTTCAAAATTTCTGTTTCCGATTTCTCTTTTAAGATTCAGTTCTGCCTGTTCAAAGCTGATGAATGAAGAGGCTACCTTTGCATACACCGTTTCTTTATTTTTAAGCTTAAATCCTACCACAGCTCCGGTGTGATCACTGGTAATTTCTAACTGATCATTCACCAGTTTATCATCTTTCCAGGTTTTTGTGAGTTCAAAATCTTTATCAAACTGAATGACAAAGTAGTTTTTAAAGTTTTCGTATTTCCCGGTAGAATATCTTGTAGTATATCCGAGGATTTTTCTTTCTTTTGGTAAAATTTTGATATTAGATCCTTTGTTCAAAGCATCAACCACTACGTAAGCGCTGTCTGTCTTTGGAAAATCAAATTTAAAATAAGAGGCTCTTTCAGTAGGTGTAAATTCTGTTGTGACATTGATATCAGCAAGATAAACGCTATAGAAATAAGGTGTGGTAACCTCAGCTTTATGGCTGAACCAGCTTGCTCTTTCGTCTTCTTTAAACTTCACTTTTCCAACTCCAGGCATGATGGCAAATGCGCCATAATCGTTCATCCAGGGAGACGGCTGGTGGGTTTGTTTAAATCCTTTTATTTTATCTGCATCGTAGGTATATGCCCATCCATCGCCCATTTTACCGGTCTGGGGTGTCCAGATATTCATTCCCCAAGGAAGTCCGACTGCCGGATAGGTATTTCCATTGGATAATGAAGGTTTGGATTGGGTTCCCATCAAAGGATTCACATAGTCTACGGGAGATACATTCTGACCTAAAGCCCAGGCCTGTAATAACAGTAAGCAAGTAGAAAATATAAACTTCATTGTATCTTTTCGTTTGTTAATTTATATACGCTTTTTTAATGCATAGCTGGCAGCTCCAAGAATGGCCGCATCTTCAAATATAGCAGAAATTTTAACCTGCAAGTTAATATTATTCTCGGTTAAGTTCTGAATAAATCTTTGCTCAAAATGAGGATAAGCCTTGGCAATATTTCCTCCTATAACTAAAACTTCCGGTTTGTAATGATCTACATATCTGACAATAAACTCAGAAAAGGAGTCTGCATAATCGTTAAACATTTGAGTCTGTATCTCTGTAGGTTTATCCAGAAGGTCTTTTGTTCCTGAAATTTCCTCTCCGGTCAGTTCTTTATAATGATTCACAAACCAGCGTGTCGCCAGATAGTCTTCACTGATGGAATCTCTGAAGGGAGAATCCCATAAGTCTTCATCGGCAGCAAATTTTCCATTGAAGAAAGTAGTTCCCAATCCTGTTCCAAGAGTCACTCCAAAAGCACTGTTGAAACCTTGGGCACATCCTCCGAATACTTCTCCTTCCATAAACGCAGCCGCATCATTTACAAAATGAATCTGCTTTTGAGAAATGGCCAGCCTTTTTGCCAGTTCTTCTTTAATATTGACCTGATAGATATCAATAAATTTTCCCTGCCGCATAAGAGATATTCCATTTTCATAATCGAAAGGTCCCGGCATTGCGATACCGATTAAAAGATCTTCTTTTACCAGATCATGAGCCACCTTATTAATGGCTGAAATCCAAGCTTTGAAAATAACTTCTTTGTTTTCGAAAGCATCTACATGTTCTCTTACATAGGTTGATGAAATGATTTCACGTTTTCCAGCATCTACCTGAGCCAGCGTAATGTGCGACCCTCCGATATCAATTCCTACTATATTCTGCATTATTTTTTATTTTAAATTCAAGGTCCTTCCCGTGACTGAAAAAACAGACAAACAGAAGTACACTTCTGTCTGTCTGCTTTGTATTTCAGACGCTATTTTATTAGTTCCGATAACTATTTCATTATTTGAATTTTACTTCACAATAATTTTACCGGTTGATATTACTTTACTGTTCGCAGATGTAATCTTGTAAATATAAGTACCACTGATTAAATCCTGCGTATTGACTGCGTTATTATTTTGATTAATATTCTGTTTTTTGATCAATTTTCCTGAAGCATCATACAATGCCACTTCACTTGCAGAGTTGTCACTGATAGCAAAGTGAAGATCATTTCCTCGTTTCACAGGGTTCGGATAGACTGCGCTGTTGTCTTTCACAGATTCAACATCTTTCACTGCAAGATTAGAAGCACAGGCAACATCTGTTCTCCAGTTGGCATCTGTCATATTGATCAGGGTTGCAAAATGAGTGTTGGCCGTAGCATCCAAAGCTCCCATTCCACTTCCTTCATCCATTTTCCAGTTCGCTTCAAGACCTGTAGAATTGGCAGGAACATTACAGCTGTTACTTAAAATTTCCTGTGGTGTTAATGCCTTTTTCCAAACTCTGAATTCATCAAGAAAGCCGTTGAGTGTACGGGAATTGTCATAGTTTCTTCCCAGATAAAGAATTCCGTTTGCCGTAAAGTTACCCGTTACTGCAAAAGTAGCATCAAGATTACCATTGACATAAATTTTCATGGCTGTTCCATCATAAGTAGCTGCTATATGATACCATGTATTGGTGTTGAATGAAGTATTCGTATTCAATTTCACCTGTGACGAACCAAAACTTAATATAAACTGCAGCTTATTATTCGCAAGGTTTCCGTCTCCGAAACGAAGCATCGCCGAGTTATTATCTCCTACTTCAACGCCCATTACCGATGAGATGTAAGGGAAAGCAGATTTAAATGAGTTTACTTTTACCCAACCTTCAAAGGTCACCGCGTTTCCACTCAGGTTAAATTGTCCTGCGTTAAGATAATGCGTGCTTCCGTTGAAAGCAAGAGATCTTGCACCCGGACTTGTAACCGGAGCGAAACCACTGTTGAATGATCCTTCTCCTGAATAAGTACTTGTAGTTCCTCCTGTACATGAAGCCTGTACTTTCCATACATAACTTGTATTAGGTGTCAGGTTTTGTAATGAATAGGAATTAGTTGTAATATTTGGAATTTCAGTCCAGGTTGTAGCAGCTGTCGTTTTATATTGCAGGGTATAGGACGTTGCATTTCCGGCATCCCATGATAGCTGAGCCGTATTACCAAGGAAACTTCCGGAAGTCAATCCTGATGGCGTAGTGCAGCCACTTCCGGAGTTAAACCTTGGTGCAAAAATATAAGTACTTGTTAATGTCGGTGAGCAGTTAGACTGGATTCTCCAATCGTAATTGGTATTCAGGGTAAGGTTGCTGATGACAATATTATTTCCTGAATAATTGTTGGCAACGTTTGTCCATACCGTTGAATTAGCTGGTTTATAATCAATATTGTAAGACTGAGAAGCATTGGAAGTCCAGTTCAGTTGGGCTGAAGTTCCTGTCACATTGGAGACATCAAGTCCCAATGGCGGATCACAAGCCTGTCCCTGTGACCATGAATACAACTGACCACTTAAGAGTGTATTTTCATTATAAAGAATATTGGATCCTGTACTCAGGTAGCTGGCTACATTGGTTCCCGGCAGGTCGTACCACATAAACACACCGTATTGATCATTCTTTGTACTGGTCGCTAAGCTTGCCAGTGTAGTGGCAGAAGTTGAACTTGGATTCGAGTTTTGTATCCAGGTGGCCGCTGCAGAGATTTTAGATTTATCAAGAGGTGGAACAACAGGCGCATTGTACGTACTGTACATGGCGTTCCAGGTGTAATTGATATAATTTCCTGCTAAATCTCCATTATACGTTTGTCTGGTTGTAGCCGGACCGTAGTAGTAGAATGTAATCAGTTTATCCGGCATTGCAGCTTTAAGCTCCTGTAATAACATAACAAAAGAACTGTTATTAGGCTGTCCTGTTCCGTTATTTCCGTATCCTGCGTATTCATCATCAAGGTCTACTCCATCCAGACCGTAGGTGTAAACGGTATGAGCAACCTGCAAGGCGAAATCTTTAGCCGCTTCACGGTTAGGGAAATTGGAAATTCCAGCTCCCTGGTGGTTTCCTAAAAGATCCAGCAATACTTTTATTCCTTTTTGCTGTAAAGGTTTTACGTAGGTATTGACATCATTCAGAACTTTGGTAACGTTGTTATTATTTGAGATATAAGCACGGTTTTTAGAAACATCATAGTTGATATTCGCTGCAAAAATAATAGCAACATCAAAAAGCTGTCTGTTGGTATTCTGCAGAGTATACGAGCCTGCATTCAGCATATTGTTGTTGTTCACTTCCACATAACAGACTCCCAAAGGATTAAGCTGCTGTGCCTTGAGTGCCGGAGCTAATTGAAGCATCAAGGCCATTAAGGGAATAAAAAAGGATTTTTTTCTCATAGTATATCAATTTTGTAGTAGAAAAAATCATTGGGCCGAAGCCCAATGACGGGAGTTATTATTTTACAATTAGTTTTTCGGATTGTTTCAGGCTTCCATCATGAGATTCAAACTGAACAATGTAGTTTCCTGCCGGAATTCTGCTCAATTCATATTGATTATCTCCTGAGTTCAGTGATTTTGTGTCTACGATTCTTCCGTTAAAATCATAAATTGTCAATTTTCCTTTGCTGTATTCATCAGGAACAGAAACTGTCAGTAATGAAGATTTGCTTGCCGGATTAGGATATAATTTGATTTGATTTTTAATGCTTGTCTCTCCGACATTGACCGCCTTTTGCCCTGCAGTTCTTGCTAATGCTGAACTTCCTGTTGTACATGGCAGATCTGTTCCCCAGTTAGAAGAATCAACTCCCGTTAACGTTAAAGTCACACCATTTCCTGAAGTATCCTGAACTGTAGAACCACTTCCTTCGTTAAACTTCCAATACGCAGCCAGTGAAGTTGCTGGAACGGATACATTACACATATTCTGACTGATTTCGGTTTGGCTCAATGCGCGCTTCCAAACTCTTACTTCATCTATTTTACCATTGAAATTTCTGGAAGTATTATATAAATATCCTACGTTGAATGCACCAGTTGAATTCACACTTCCTGTTTGTGCTTTAGTGGCATCCAGAACACCGTTGATATAAATTTTCATATTGGATCCATCGTAAGTAGCTGCTACATGATACCAGGTATTGGCATTCAAGGCCGTTGCAGACGCCAGTTTTTGCTGTACATTATTAATACTTACCACAAACTGAAGTTTATTATTCGCCAGACTGGCATCTCCTAATCGTAAGAATGCAGAATTGCTGTCGCTTACTTCCGTTCCCATGATCGAAGAAATATATGGTGACGCAGATTTGAATGATGATGGTTTGATCCACCCTTCAAAAGATAGTGCTGAGCCGCTTAGATTCATACTTCCGGCCGCTCCTGATTCAGTACTTCCATCCAAAGACAGAGCATAGGATCCTGTAGGAGTTGTTCCTGAAGTGCTTGTAAATCTTGGAGCAAACATATAGGCGCTTTTCACACTGCAGTTGGTTCTGATTCTCCAGTCGTAATCAGTATTGGCTGTTAATCCGGAAATGGTTACGGAAGTGGAGCTCGTTGCTGTTACTGCATTTGTCCAGGTTGTTGAAGAAGCAGGTTTATAATCAATATCATAAGTATTGGTTCCTACGGCTGACCAGTTTAGTTTTGCGCTTGTTCCGGTAAGATTGCTTGTGTACAATCCGATAGGGGCATCACAATTGGTCCCTTGTGTCCAGGATTGTAAAGTTCCGCTTAAAACAGTTGGTTCTCCATATAATGTCTGAGTTCCTGCTGAAAGCTGTGATGTTTCATTAGTTCCATGTAAATCATACCACATGAATACGCCATAGCCACCATTTTTTGTTTGAGTTGCCAGGCTGGTGGTGGTAGAATTGGAGGTATTTCCCATCCATACGGCAGCAGGAGAGATTTGTGCTTTGGTAAGAGGAGGCACATTAGGAGCAGAAAATGTTCCGTACATGGCATTCCAGCTGTAATTGACATTATCTCCTACTCTGGCTCCGTTCCAGGAAAGTCTTGAAGCAGCAGGGCCGTAGTAATAGAATGAAATAATCTTATTCGGCAATAAAGCTCTAAGCTCCTGAACAAGCATTACAAAAGAGCTGTCATTAGGCTGTCCTGTTCCGTTATTTCCGTATTCAGAATATTCATCATCAAAATCAATTCCATCAAGACCGTAGGTATTCACTGTATTGGCAAGCTGCAGAGCAAAGTCTTTTGCGGCTTCACGGGTAGGAAAATTACAGATCCCGGCCCCTTGGTGATTCCCTAAAATAGTCAGTACTACTTTCATTCCCTTTTGCTGAAGTGGCTTTATGTAAGTATCTGCATTAGTAAGAACCTTGGTCACGTTATTATTGGAATACAGATATGCTCTACCACGGCTGGTATCATAATTAATATTGGCCGCAAAAATATTCACCACATTAAACAGGTAGCTGTTCGATGTCTGCAGTTTGTACGCTCCCGCATTCAGGAGGTTGTTATTATTCACTTCCACATAGCATATTCCGGTAGGATTAAGCTGTTGTGCGTTAATCAGAGAACCAGACTGAAGCATCATGGCAATCAGTGCGGTAAAGATGGATTTTTTTTTCATTGTATAATTTTTTTAAGGTGTTTTGGTGTCTGAATTTTATATAGCAATCCCCTTATTCCTTCTTTTTCGGGAAGGAATCAATGATAAAAAAGCCATATAAAAGGGTGTGCTATGTCAGTAGCTCAGGGTTTTCGTTAAATGTTTTCCATAGCAATTCTCCAAATAAGGTATTGGCCCATGCAAACCATTCTCTGGTGAACTTTTTAGAGTCGTCTTTATGGAAGGATTCATGCATAAAGCCTGTTCCTCCGTGCGTTTTCTGTAAGGTATCTATGCACCATCTGATCTCACTTTTGTCTTTGGTAGTGAGTGCCTTCATTATGATACTCATTGGCCAGATCATGTCAAGTCCGATATGCGGACCTCCTATTCCTTCTGCCAGCTTACCTTTGAAGAAGAACGGGTTGTTTTCTGACCACACAAATTTTCTTGTATTCAAATACACAGGGTCATCAGCTTTCACCGCATCCAGATAAGGCAGTCCCAGCAGGCTTGGACAGTTTGCATCATCCATCAGGTTGTAGCTTCCAAAGCCATTTACTTCAAAAGCATATATTTTTCCAAATTCAGGATGATTGTAAATTCCGTATTTTTTGATGGCTGTTTCTACCTCATCAGCAAGGCTGTTCAATTGTTGAGCCAACGTTTTTTCATTTTTAATCTGAGCAACCATTTCCGCAGCCTGGCGTAAGCTTACCACCGCAAATAAGTTGGAAGGGATCAGGAATCCGTAGATGGTAGCATCATCACTTGGACGGAACATAGAGCTGATCAATCCTACAGGTTTCGTTGGATAACCATATCCCCCCATAGGAACTCCGTCTGTTGCCCAAGCCGTTGTACGCTCGAATTTGTAAGGTCCTAAATCGTGTTTTCTCTGCTGTTCTGTAAAGGTCTGCAGGGTAAGTTTGATTCCTTTCAGCCAGTTCGCATCAAAAGGTTTTGTATCTCCTGTAGTTTTCCAGAAGTGGTAGGCCAAACGGATAGGATAGCAAAGCGAGTCGATTTCCCATTTTCTTTCATGGGTGCCCGGCTTCATATCGGTATGGTCATATTCTTTCCATTTACTGATCTTCTGATCATCGTTATAGAAAGCATTCGCATAAGGATCTTTCAGGATGAAAGTAGTCTGTTTATGGATTACTCCTGAAATCAGCTTATGCAGTTTTTCGTCTTTTTTCGAAAACTGCAGATAAGGGAAAACCTGTGCGGAACTGTCACGAAGCCACATGGCATCAATATCCCCGGTGATCACATAGGTATCAGGTGTTCCTCCGGTTTCCGTATAGTAAACAGTAGTATCCAATGTATTCGGGAAGCAGTTTTCAAAAAGCCAGCTCAGCTCTTTGTTTTTTACTTTCTTTTTAAACGCGGCAATAGCACTTTCTACGGATTCGCTGGTAAAATGTCTTTTATCTTTAGGCACACGGACAACAGGAAAATCGTCCAGCACTAAATTTTTAGCAAAAACATTTTGAGTAAACAGCAATCCGGCTCCCGCCAGTGCACTTGTTTTAATAAAATTTCTCCTTTCCATTGATACTTTTATTTCGTTTATTTTTATTAGTCTTTATTTTACAGGCTTACTTCCCATAACGAATCTCAGTTCACCACCGTTCATAATATCGCTATGGTTCAGCTCCCAGCTTTTGTATTCTTTTCCGTTCAGGAACATTTTCTGTACATAGATATTCTTATCGGATATCTTGTCAGCAATCACGGTAAAAGTTTTTCCATTTTCTAATTTTAATGACGCTTTCGGGAATTGTGGTGCTCCGATGGCATATACAGGTTTCCCAGGTGTCACAGGATAGAATCCTAATGATGAGAAAATATACCATGCTGACATCTGGCCGCAGTCTTCATTGTTAACGATTCCATCAGGTTTAGCGGCATACATATTGTCACGGATATATTTTACCATTTTCTGAGTCTTGTAAGGACTTCCAGCATAATTATACAGGTATGGAACATGATGACCCGGTTCATCCCCGAATCCTAAAGATCCGATGAATCCTGAGATATCAACATGTTGTTCTCCTTCCATATGAAGTGCTTCTGTGAAGGTTTTATCCAGTTTTTCTTCAAATCCTTTTTTCCCTCCGTACAGATTCATCATTTCATCAATCTGATGAGGAACAAAGAAGTCGTACGCCCAGATGTTTCCGGAAACCCAGTGTGGCTGAAGTTTTTTCCAATCGTTAAGAGTAAAATCCGCTAAGAATTTACCGTCTTTTTGTCTTGGCCAGAAGTGATTATTTTCTTTATTGAAGGTATTCAGGAAGTTCATAGAACGTTTTTTATATACTTCCGATTCTTCTTTTTTACCTAATTTTTCTGCAAGCTGCTGAATACACCAGTCGTCATATGAATATTCCAATGTTGCAGAAACAGAAGCTCCGTTTTCTGAAGGCGTATATCCTAATTTGATATAATCATTAAGACCGCCACCACCATCGCTGCTGCTCATTTTATCTGTTAAAGAAGCATCTTTCATCGCAGCAAATGCTTTTTCTGCATCAATACCCGGAACTCCTTTTGAAATGGCATCCCAGATTACCGAAGCACTGTGATAGCCCAGCATACAGAAGTTATCATATCCACAAAGCTCCCAGATCGGCATATGATCTTTACGATCTGTATATCTGCTGATCAGGGAATTGGCAAATTCTTTTGTATGTTTTTGATCCATAATAGTCAATAATGGATGTGTTGCCCTGAATCCGTCCCAGTAAGAATACGTACTGTAGTTGGTAAACCATTTGGTATTCATGTTTTCCTGAGCGGCAACATAGTCTCCATTCACGTCCATATATAAATTCGGTGCAATGAAGGTATGGTAAACTCCCGTGTAGAAAATTTTTCTCTGGCTCTCTGTACCTCCTGTCACCTGGAATCTTCCTATCAGGTCTCTCCAGGTCTTTTGAGCGGTTTCTTTTGCTTTGGCAAAATCAACATTTGTTGCTTCGGTATCAAAATTTTCCTGTGCATTTTCTGTACTCACCGGAGATAATGATACTTTTACTTCAATACTTTCCTGATCTTCGGTTGAAAATCTTACAAAAGCTTTGGCATCTTTGGCAAGGGCAATTTTTTCATCATTTTTGATTTTTCCGTCAGCATAAACACCGTAAGACTTAAACGGTTTGGAAAACTCCATCACGAAGTAAGCAAATCGTTTACCTCCCCAGCCATTGCTGTAGCAGTATCCTTTGATTTTATTATTGCCTTCCACACTTACTAAAGTATGGTAGATATTTCCGAAGATTTTGTTGGTAGGATCAATAATGATATTAGCTTCACTACTTTTCGGGAAAGTATATTTATGAAATCCGACTCTTGGGGAAGCAGTAAGCTCTGCTTTAATCCCATAGCTGTCCAGCATTACGGAATAATATCCCGGAGACGCTATTTCTTTATCATGCGTAAATTTTGAACGGTATCCTGTTTCCGGTTTATCTTCTGATCCCGGAACCATTTTAATCTGTCCTACGGTAGGCATTACCAGAATATCTCCAAGGTCTGCCCAACCCGTTCCACTCAAATGGTTATGGCTGAATCCCATGATCGTTTTGCTGCTGTAGTGGTATCCTGAGCACCAGTCCCAGTCGCCGCTTTTCGTATTCTGATCCGGACTCAGCTGTATCATTCCAAATGGCGTGGTTGCCCCAGGAAAAGTATGCCCATGTCCTCCTGTGCCTATGAAAGGATCTACCCAGGATAAAACATCGTTTTTATTTTGCTGGGCACTGGCTACAGAAATCAGGGTGGTAAAAAAGCAGATTAACAGTTCTTTTTTCATGATAAGAGAGGTATCGGAGATTTTTTTGTTTAAAAGTTGGTTTAAAAATAGGAAAACCATTATAAAATTCCCAGTAAAAGGGGAAATTAAGATGATTAACCTATTTTCCTAAACTTTATATTACTGTATTAAATTGAATTCTTTTTCATAAAATCAATGATTTCTGAGATATATCCAAAGGCAATCGCAACTACGGTATCAGCAGCACCGTAATATACTGTTACTTTGTCTCCTTCAGTCAATGCTGCACAAGGGAAAACCACATTGGGTACATCTCCTGTCAGTTCATACAATTCAGCCGGAGCCAATAAATAAGGCTTCGTTCTGTACAACACTTTTGTAGGATCTTCAAGATCAAGCAAAGCAGCTCCCATTGAATATCTGAATCCTCTGCAGGTATTGATCACGCCATGATAGAAAAGCAGCCATCCTTCTTCTGTTTTGATAGGAACCGGCCCTCCTCCGATTTTAGTACACTGCCATGCACTGTCTTCGAAAGGCGTTACTTTCATCACGCAACGGTGTTCACCCCAGTATTTCATATCAGGGCTATAGCTGATATAAATATCTCCGAAAGGTGTATGTCCATTATCACTCGGACGGCTTAGCATGGCATATTTACCATTGATTTTCTCAGGGAATAAAACACCATTTCTGTTGAATGGAAGAAAGGCATTTTCACACTGAAAAAATTCTTTAAAATCAAAAGTATACCCAATTCCGATGGTAGGTCCATTGTATCCGTTGCACCAGGTGATCCAGTAGCGGTCTTCAATAAAAGTTACACGTGGATCGTATTTGTAATCGGATTCAATCATATCCGTATTTCCTGCCTGCATTTCAATAGGGTCATGATTGATATCCCAATTGATTCCGTCTTTACTGAAACCAGCAAAAATATTCATCTGTACTGCCTTGTTGTCGCAACGGAACACTCCGGCAAATCCGTCCTCAAAGGGAATTACGGCACTATTGAATATACTGTTGGATGTTGGTATAGCGTATCTGTTAATGATCGGGTTTTCGGAAAACCTCCACATGATATCATTACAACCTTCCGGGCGATCCTGCCAAGGGATCATTACTGATTGAGCTGTCATAAAGTATTTTTACTTTTTATTTTTTTATTATTATGAATTGATTTGTTGTTCTTTCTGATTTTCAGGGTAAGGGAAAGGAACGAATACAGTGGCCAAAAATGCAGGAATGGTAGCAATCAGTACCCAGATAAAGAACATTTTGTATCCGATCCAGTCACTGATCATTCCACTGAACATTCCGGGAATCATTACGCCAAGATTCATAATCCCTGTTGCAAATGCGTAATGTGCCGTTTTGTGTTTTCCGGGTGCAATCTGCTGCATCATGTAGAGCATTAGTCCCACAAAACCAAATCCGTAACCGAAATATTCCACTACCACCGCAATTCCTACCGGTAAAAGATCTGCCGGCTGATAATAAGCCAGTAATGCATAGACCACAAATGGAATATTGAATGCACAGCATAGCCATATCAAAGATCTTTTCAATCCGCGGGCTGAGATAAAATACCCTGCCAATACGGACCCCAGGATGAATGCTGCAGAACCATATGTCCCATAAATAAGCCCGATATCGGAAGTAGATAATCCTAATCCTCCTAATGTTCTTGGAGCTTTAAAAAATAAAGGCGCAATTTTGATCGCAAATCCTTCTGCAAAACGGTACAGAATTATAAAGAGGATACACCATAGAATTTTCTTTTTGGTGAAGAAAGAGATTATGACTTCCAATAGTTCCTGACGAACATTTCCGGCAGTCTTTCCATCTTTCCGTTCTTCTTTGTTTTCCTTCGGCAGAATGAAATAGTGGTAAATAGCCAGTACAAAAAAGAGTAATGCATAGATCACCATAATAATCATCCAGGCATGGGTTACGCCTTTTGTCTTTTCTAAAACCCCGGCAAAATAAACGAGTGCTCCACTGCTGATAATCTTCGCCAGGTTGTAAAAAGCACCTTGCCATCCAATATACTTTGCCTGCTCTTTATTGGTCAAAAACCCAATATACGTTCCGTCTGCTACCACATCATGGGTAGCTCCGCAAAATGCAACTATCGCAAAAAGGGCAATGCTGTATTTGAAAAAATCATGCATTGGCAGGCTTAAGGCCACTAATGCAAACAGAATTCCTATCGCAAACTGAGTAAAAACAACGAAGAATTTTTTGGTTTTATAGATCTCCAGAAACGGGCTCCAAAGAGGTTTTAATGTCCAGGAGAACATGATAAGGGCAGTCCAGAAAGTAATCTGCGAGTCCGAAACCCCCATATCTTTATACATGATTCCTGAAACCGCATTAATGGTTACAAAGGGCACTCCCATTGCAAAATATAATGTTGAAATCCAAAGAATCGGCTGAATCCGACGGGTTCCGGAGTTGTTTTTTCCCATATTTAAAATAAGATTCTAAATAAAAGAGAACATCTCAAAAATACATTCAGGCTAAAAAACGAAACTATAAATTTTTTGGAGATTCTACTCTATTCTCCCGCCTTAATGAATGCATCAAATAAAAATCTGATCTTGAGATGTCTCTTTATTAATGAGTGATTCTGAATATTTTTTATTTCTTATCCCACCAAAGTTTTGTTCCTCCGGTATCAGGACCGTTCAGCATTTGAGCAGCTTGCTGGTAATTATATAATGATGTTTTGGTATCAATAGTGAAAGGAATTCTCCTGATCATTGCTTCTGTACTGATAGCTCCGCCGCTGTCATTCTTTCTTACCTTGAAAAGAACCGGATATCCTGTTCTTCTCTGTTCAGCCCATGCTTCCGGTCCGTTTGGATAAAGGGATAGCCATTTTTGGGTAATAATTCTTTCTAATTTTCTTTCGTTGGTATCACCGTTATTCCACGCAATCGTAATGGTACTTAACTGGGGGTTTCCAACAAGTACGTTATTGTCTGCATTTTTCGGATCAATATAAGGTGCTTCAGTAGAAGTATTATCGGCAAGATAAGCAGCAACATTAGCACTTTTCCCCCATTCCCCGAAAGACTGCTGAACTCCGGTTGTATAGTTGGTTTGAATATCTCCTGCTCCTGCATATCCTCTCAAAGCAGCTTCAGCTCTAAGGAACCATGTTTCTGCAGCGGTGAATAATTTCATTTTACCATCGGTACCGGAAAAATAATCTCCGCTGGCAGATTTTGCCTGTGGCTGCGAGAACCCTCCGTACGTTGATTTACCATTTAATAAATCAATGCCCTGACGTATTCCTATATATTTTCCCTGTAAGCTTGGATCAGATGCAGGAATAGCATAGGCAGGAAGTCTTGGGTCATTGTATCCGTTCATATAAGCCATCAATGGTGCACCAATTAAACAATCTCCCCATGAATAGATGATAAAACTCAATTCTGACTGTCCTACACTGATCAACGCATTATCTACATTGTCAGTAATCAATCCTGCAGGTGAAGCCAATGCTTCTTCTGCATATTGCTTAGATTTTGCAGGATCAGCGTAGCTCATTCTCATGGCTAACCTCAGCTTTAATGAATTGGCAAATTTTGCCCATTGAGCCATATTTCCGCCATATACTAAATCTGCTTTTTTCAATGCCGATTTATCTTCTACATTCTGTGTTGCTGACATGGCAATTACTTTCTGCAAATCGTTAATAGCTGCAGTAAGATCAGCAATAAAATAGTTGTAGGCTTCCTGTTGAGAATCAAAATCAGTTACTCCATTCGGATTGGGTTTTTCATATTTGCTGTAAACTACAGGGCCATGACTGTCTGAAACTCTTGCGGCTGTAATGACTTTCAAAATCTTTTTTACAGCAAATGTTCCTGTAAAATCTACTCCTTTATAGATTTCCTTAGCCGTATTATCAATAATAAGAGAGTAATTGAAAATATCCTGTTGTCTGGCAATAATTCTGTTATTCCATCCATCCATCATTGAATAGGTTAGATTATTTACCCCTCCGTTAAATGGTGTTGCTGTACTGAACATTCCACTGTACATATCTGCACTAAGGTTAGGGTACAGCTGATAATCTGACTGTAATCCTCTCTGCATGGATTTCATGGGATCAACAACAGCGATGAAATCAGCGTAAAAATTTTCAGGACCTCCTGCTTTTTCCTGATTATACTGTTCAAAGTCATTAGTACATCCTGAAGCAGAAAATAACAGTACAGCTCCGAATGCCAATATTTTAATATGATTGATTTTCATTTTCTTAATTGTAAAAGTTAAAAGTTAGCTTTTAATGATAATCCAATAGATCGGGTAACCGGTAATCCGAATGAATCTACCCCTACTCCACCAGGTGTATTTCCTGATACCTGCTCAGGATCAAATGGTGCTTTTTTGTAGAAGAAAAATAAGTTGGTTCCTACTAAGCTTACGGTTGCGTTTCTCATATATTTAGATTGAATATCGAAAGTATATGAAATGGAAGCCTGGCGTAAACGTATTGTTGTAGCACTGTACAGATAGGCTTCATCAATACCTTTTCCAAACCCTTCTGTTGTTCCTACTGCTTTATAGTAATCTTTCGCATTAGTTAAACCCGTGTAAGCCTGTCCCGCATTTGGTGTTCCCGGTGCATATACTGCATTTGGAATAGATACCCCGCCTGCATCTCTTGCATCAGCTGTAGACTGACTAACTCCATAGATATCGTTTGCTTTTTCTGTAAGGGAAAGTACCTTCCCTCCAAATTTACCATCAATAAGGAAAGAGATTCCCAGCTTACCAATGTTAAAGGAGTTATTGAATCCCATAATAAACTTAGGGTTCGGATTACCCAGATAAGAAGGAGTACCTTCTGCTAATGGGATTCCTTTTTCATTCACTAAAATACGTCCCTGATCATCTCTTTTGAACTTAATTCCGTAAAGATCACCAAAAGATCCTCCTAATTTCAGTTTGGTGTATTCCCCTCCACCTGTTAATGAGAAAAGTTGGTTTTCTGATATAGGTAAGCTTGGTGGAAATAATTCAACAATAGTATTTTTGTTAGCCGATGCATTTAATGTAGTTGTCCACCCAAATTTTTCTGAACTGAAGACCTTATATGACAATGAAGATTCAAAACCTGTATTTCGGATTTTTCCTGCGTTGATATAATATGATCCAGGAGCTATTCCTCCGAAATAAGAATCTATTTTTGTTTCTAACAATTGATTACTCGTATTGGAGTTGTAGTAAGTAATATCAAAACTTAATTTATTACTAAACATCCTTAGCTCTGTTCCAACTTCAAAAGTTTTATTAAATTCAGGTTTCGGAAACAGGTCTTTATACTTAGGATCAGTAATGAATGAACTCTTTGGAAACACAAGTGTTCCCGCATCTACGCCAACAGTATATCCTTTATTATATTCAATCATAGCATTGGAAATATTGGTAGGCAACCCTAATCCTACCGTTGCATAAGATCCTCTTACTTTCCAGAAACTAATGACTTCCGGAAGTTTGAAAACAGAAGATAATACAGCATTAGCTCCTACAGATTCATAGTCAAATCCCGTTCTCCCTGTTAAGGCCAGACTGGAATCCCAGTCATTTCTAAAAGTCATATCCACATAAAACATATTTTTATACCCTACTGTAGCACTTGCAAATACAGATTGTACCTGCTTCTTCATATTGGTATAGATATTATGATATCCATCACCAGGGGATCTTTTTTTACCCCATTCAAGATTACTCACAGTGAAAAGGTTAGGGTTTGTCAGATATGCGTTATCAATTTGTCCTATTTTATTTCTTGTTGTATTGATACTTCCTCCTAACGTAAAATCTAAAGAGAAAGACTCACTAATTTTAGGACTACCGATAAGCAACACGTCCCCATATGTTGAAGAGTTTTCATAGGTATTCTTAAGAATTCTTCCATTAATTCCTTCCTTAACAGCCAGTAAAGTAGGTGCTGAAAAAGCAGCAATATCACGCTGACTGTCTGAAATATTCCAGCTATAATTTCCTCTTACTCTTGCCGTTAACCAGGGATTGATCTGGTAAGATAATGAAAGCGCTCCATAGGTATTTTTATTGCTTACAGTAACTGGATTACGGTTTAAAATCCAATAAGGGTTCTGTGTTGGAGGGTTTCCTTTAAAACTTCCATCGGGATTAACCTCCCACCAGTTTTGAGCAGGTAAAAATCTTTCTTTATTTAAGTAAGTGTAATTATCTGGACCATACTGATCAAAATCTACACCTCTTGGCAACCAGTACAAACTCGTCAAAGGAGAAAAAGATGCTCCGGGAGTCTGTCTGTTCTTACTTTCCTGTAATGAACCGATGAAGTTGGCATCTAATGTTAACTTATCATCCAGAAACTTACTTGAATTTCTGAAAGAAACGTTATACTGATCAAAATAAGACATGGGAACCACTCCTTTGTTGGTGGTATTTCCGATTGAGAAATAACTTGTTGATCTCTCATTTCCTGACTGAAAAGAAAGGCTATTTACCCAAGTTGTTCCTGTCTGAAGGAAGTCTTTAAGATAATCTTTAGAAGATCCTTTTGCGCCCCAGCTTTCTACCGACTGTCCCGGCTGTGATCCCGATACAGAAGGGTCATAAGACAGATAACTGTGCTGTAGTTTTGGAAGACTATAAGCCCTGTCCACTGTAAGGCTGGAGCTGTAAGTAATTGAACTTTTCCCTGCACGTCCTTTTTTAGTCGTAATCAGGATAGCTCCGTTACCTCCGGCAGAACCGTACAATGCAGAAGCAGAAGCTCCTTTCAGGAAGTTGATGCTTTCAATATCATCAGGATTGATGGAGCTCAATACATCCCCCGGATCCGGCATATTGGAATACTGTCCGATATCTGCTGATTTTCCTGTTCCGTTGATAATAGGAATACCATCAATCACATACAGTGGCTGTGCACTGTTGACAGACTTATCTCCTCTCATGACCACCCTTACGGAGCTACCTACACCATTGGTTCTGTTGATCTGCACATTGGAAACTTTTCCGTTGATCGAATTTAATAGATTGGGAGTTTTCACTTCTGTAAGCTCATCCCCGCCAATCTGTTGACTGGAATACGTCAAAGAGCGGGCCTGCCTTTTTATCCCCAAAGAGGTGACCACGACCTCCTCAATACTGGTTGTCTTCGTAGTGTCGGCTGTTTTTTTCTCCTGTGCATTCGCAGTAAGTGAAAAAACGAACAGAACGGGTATAACTGCTTTTCTCATAAGGTATAGATTCGTTAGATTTAATTGAGAATCAGTGACATTACTTTATTTTTTAATACAAAAAAAATTATTGTTTTTTCAACAAAATTTTGCCGTTTAAGTATTAAATAATTTAAAGTTTTGTTAAGATTTAATTCACATTCACAAATCTAAATTTTGTTGCCAGTCTGATATAATACTATTTTATCATAAAACGATATTATTTTTTCAGCAATCAAAATTAAAAGCCATTAACACTTTAAATATCAACAAAATACAACACTTCCCGAACAATTAAAAAAAGGGGATTTATTCTGATATTTGGACAAAATAAAAGTAGATTTCTGGACGGAATTACAGGATGTCAGATAAGATATAAAACAGAAAGCTGTACATTTTTAATACATATTATTCAATCTTTTTAACTCCTTTAAATTGTTCTTTAAATTCGGTTGGAGTTGTCTTTTTGATGGATTTAAATACCTTATTGAAGTTCGCAATATTATTAAAACCTGCCTCAAAGGCAATTTCAAAAACAGTAAGATTTTTTTCCATCAACCAGCGCGCAGCATAACTTATTCTAATTTCATTAAGATAATTAACAAAAGTTTTCCCTGTTCTTTTTTTGATAAATCTGTTAAACGTCACATTGCTCATATTCACCAATGATGCTACATTATCCAGCGTTATTTTGTTCTCAAAATTTTTATGAACAAAATCATGAACAATCTTCATTTTATCATTATCTGCAAAAGACTCAAGCTCAATACTATATGAGGATAAAAGTGTTTTATTATCTGCAACGGCAAGTTCATTCAGAATTTTCATAATTTCTATAAAAGATTCAAAGCTGTTCATCTTGGAAAGATTGAGAAACGAATCTTTTAGTTTCTCAGCCGTTTCTGTAGAAAAAAGAATTCCTCTGATGGAGTCTTTCATCAGATTATTGATAGGTTTCAGGATATTTTTCTCCATCAGTGACTGTTGAAAGAAATCCTGATTAAATTGTATGGTGATTTCGTGGGTTTTTCTGTTCTTACATCTGTAATTTGCCCAACAGTGTGGTAAATTGGGTCCTACCAGCACCAACTCTATATTTCCGATCTCTCCGGTATGGTCTCCGATCATTCTTCGGTAGCCTTTCCCTTTATAAATAAAGTTGATTTCAATTTCCGGATGATAGTGATATGGAAAGTCAAATGAGGCTTTAATCCTGTCAAACACGAGAAAACTATCCTCAGGAGATAGTGGAGTTATTTCTCTCAGAATATTTTCTAATTCGCTCATACAGGCAGTTATGAAAAAAGGTTAATACTTTTAGGTTACAATACAAATCTTTGTAAAAATGATAAAATAATATCAATGTAAAAACATATTTTGAATTTATTTTATTTCAATTTTTTATATCCAACATAAGAAATCATAGGTTAAGTAATTTAATACAGTTCAAATCATGCTTTTTTTTTATCTTTAAACTAAAGTTAAAGGATGCCGCAACAGCTTATTTTTGAAGATCACTATAAAAGACTCGGACTGGAAGTATTTTCAGAAGAAAATCTGGAGAATTTCAACGGAAGTCGGTTCTCTTCAGATATTAAAGTATTTTTTATTCCTTCAGGATATGAACTTACAGTAGATTTTAATCATTATAAAACAAAGAAACCTTCACTTTTCTTCCTCACCAACCAACATTTGAGTATCCAAAAAGGCAGAGATGAATCTATTCTTCTTTTCTACAACCGGGATTTTTACTGTATTCAGATCCATGATAAGGAAGTGGCTTGTGACGGCCTTCTCTTTCATAATGTATTTGAAATTCCTTTTGTAGAACTTGATGATTCAGAAACTTCTCTTATAAAAAGTTTGTTTCAAAATATTCAGGATGAACTTGAATGGAAGGATTCTTCGGCAGAGGAAATGATTAGAACCTATGTAAAACAGATCATCATTAGGGCTACCCGCAAGTGGAAGAAACAAAATCTGGATAATGATACGCTCAAAATACCAGGCAGTGAGCTTGATATTTTCAGAGATTTCAGCAGACATCTGGAAATTCATTTCAGAGAAAAACATAATGTTGCTGATTATGCAGAGCTTCTTCACATCGCTCCGAAAACTTTAACTCATAAATTTAAAAACTTAAAGCTGGAGTCTCCCAACCAGTTTATTATTAACAGAATTTTATTAGAAGCAAAAAGGTTACTTTTTTATACGGATAAACCTGTCAAAGAAATTGCTTATGATCTGGGTTATGAAGATCCCGCCTATTTCAACCGCCTTTTCACGAATAAAACGGGAAGCACACCGGTAAATTTTAAAAAAAACTACATCACGGGAAAAAAGTACAATAGTTAAGTCATTTTATCTATTGAATACTCCCCGCCATAGATATACCTTTGTAACATCAAAATCAAACAACATTACTAAATACAAAAACAAACATTATGAGACGTAACGCAACAGCCGTTTGGAAC
Source organism: Chryseobacterium sp. AG363 (assembly GCF_003610675.1). Classification (NCBI taxonomy): domain Bacteria; kingdom Pseudomonadati; phylum Bacteroidota; class Flavobacteriia; order Flavobacteriales; family Weeksellaceae; genus Chryseobacterium; species Chryseobacterium sp. AG363. Next base: position 402,453 of record NZ_RAQF01000003.1, on the reverse strand, counting down.
GGTACCATTAAAGAAGGAAAAGGACATTTAACAACTCAGAGTACAACTTTAAACCAGACTCAATATTCTTTCAACAGCCGTTTTGCGGATGGTGTAGGTACCAACCCTGAAGAATTGCTGGCAGCAGCCCACGCAGGATGTTTCACCATGAAACTGGATGCAGAATTATCTCAGGCAGGCTATAATCCTGAAGAATTAAAGACGACTTCTGTAATTACCCTTGATCCCAATATTGGTAAGATTACAAAATCTGAACTGACTCTTACTGCTAAAGTTCCGGGAATCTCAGAAGAAGAATTCCAGAAATTTGCTAAGATTGCTGAAGAAGGATGCCCTGTAAGTGCAGCATTCAACTTTGAAATCACATTGAATGCTACGTTGGAAAACTAATTTAAGTAATCATTCAATATCAATAGAAACGGGCTTTTAGTCCGTTTTTTAATTTAAAAAGAATCCATTAGCCTCAGCCAAAACTTAAAAGTTAGAATATTACCTGATTAAACTTTTTTAAATAAAATATACCGAGTGGTATATTTTTGTATATTTGCATCATATTTAAACATTTATAATGTCGAAGGCAGAAAAAACGAAACAGCATATTATCGAGAAAACAGCAAACCTTTTTAATACCAAGGGTTATATTTCCACATCGCTGTCTGACATTACTCAGGCAACCGGACTGACGAAAGGCAGCATCTATGGAAATTTTGAAAACAAGGATGAAGTAGCCATTGAGGTTTATAAATACAATGCGGGATTACTGGGCAAAACACTTAGCCGCTCTTTTGGTAATGAGTATCCAACTTCATTGGATAAACTGCATGCTTTTGTAGATTTTTACCGGAAAAACTGGAAGTTTGTCTTTGCCAACGGCGGCTGTCCGTTAATGAATGCTGCAACCGAAGCTGACGATTCTTTTCCTGCCTTAAAAGCACAGGTGAAAAGGTCTTTTGAACAATGGATGACAAAAATATCAAATGCCATTGCTGAAGGACAAAGTAAAGGGGAAATTAATAAAAAAGTGAATGCTGAGCAATATGCGTCCTTATTCATCATGCTTATTGAAGGTGGAATTCTACTTTCAAAAACAATGGGTGACCAAAGTTTTCTCAACCACGCTTTAGATAAAGTCAGTCATATGATTGATCATGAACTCAATATTCTTCCATCATAAATAATACCATATGGAAACAAAAAAAGTGGCTATTGTAGGATACAACAGAATTCCCTTTGCCAGAATGAATACCGCTTATTCAGAGCAGGGCAATCAGGATCTTCTGCTTGCTTCTCTCAACGGATTAATAGACCGTTATCATTTAAAAGGAAAACGACTAGGAGAAGTTGCGGGTGGCGCAGTCATTAAACATATTTCTGAGAGCAACCTCATCAGAGAAACAGTGATGAATACCACTCTTGACCCTGCAACACCTGCATGTGATCTACAACAGGCATGTGATACAGGAATTGAAGCTGCTATTTATATCGGAAATAAAATTGCCCTGGGGCAGATAGATTGTGGCATTGCCTGCGGAGTGGAAGCGATGAGTAACATTCCATTCGAATCTTCACCAAGATTAAGAAAAGCTCTTTTACAAGCGAATAAAGAAAAATCAGCATTTGGAAAAATAAAACAACTGCTAAACCCGAAGCTGAAAGACTGGATGCCAATTCCCTATAAAGGGCAGGAACCCAAAACAGGTCTTGTCATGGGTGAACACACAGAAATTACCGCCAAATATTACAAGATTTCCAGAGAAGAACAGGATGAACTGGCCTTAAAAAGCCACCAGAATATGGCAAAAGCTTATGATGAAGGATTTTTTGATGATATGATTACTCCTGCTTTTGGTTTAGAGAAAGATAATAACTTAAGACGCGATAGCAGTATTGAAAAGCTCTCACAACTGAAACCTGCTTTTGATAAGCAAAAAGGAACCTTAACGGCAGGAAATTCAACTCCATTTACAGATGGTGCTTCTGCAGTTTTGCTGGCCAGTGAAGAATGGGCGATAGCCAATAACCTTCCTGTCTTAGCCTATATCAGCTTTTCTGAACTCGCAGGAATAGAATATGTAGAAAATAAGCAAGATTTACTTCTTGCCCCTGTTTTTGCAGCAGAGAGAATGCTTAAAAAAGCAGGCATGAATTTATCTGATTTTGATTATTATGAAATTCACGAAGCATTTGCAGCACAGGTTTTAGCCACAATAAAAATCTGGGAAAATGATGAGCTGGCCAAAAAATTCGGATTGGAAAAAGCTCTTGGGAAAATAGACAGAAGTAAACTGAATATAAAAGGAGGAAGTCTCGCCGCCGCCCACCCTTTTGCAGCAACGGGAGGAAGAATTATCGCAACACTGGCAAAACTTCTCCATGAAAAAGGCAGTGGAAAAGGATTTATATCCATTTGCGCAGCACGTGGACAGGGAGTAACGATGATCTTAGAAAAATAAAAACGCACGTATGGATAGATTAGCACAATTAAAACAATTCATCGGAAAAGAATTTGACCAGTCACCTTCTCCTTTTATGAAATGGCTCAATCCTGTTGTTCTTTCTGCAGAAGAAGGTCAGCTGGAATTTCAATATACCATAAGACCGGAATGGCTGAATCCTATCGGAAACCTCCACGGTGGAGTTACCGCTGCCATTATAGACGATATCATTGGCGCTACTATGTTTTCTTTAAATGAAAATTCTTTCATTACCACGATAAATAATGTCATCGATTATTTTTCAACTGCAAAAGAAAATGATAATATTGTAGCCGAAACTAAAATCATTAAAAGAGGTAAACAATTCGTAAATGCACAATGCGAGATATGGAACGCAGACAAAACACGATTGATCGCAAGAGGAACCTCTAATTTATTCAAAATCAATAACTAAGTATGAAGAGAGTTGTCATTACAGGTCTGGGCGCAGTGACGCCTTTGGGAAATAATGTCGAAGAATTTTGGCAAAACAGTATTAAAGGAGTCAGCGGAGCAGGACTCATTACCCATTTCGATACGGAAAAGTTTAAAGTTCATTTTGCCTGTGAGGTAAAAGACTTTGATCCTAAAGTATATCTGAATCATAACGAAATCAAGAGAAGTGATTTGTTTACACAATATGCCATGTATGCCTCATCAGAAGCCATTCAGGATTCCGGCCTGGAACTTGAAAAGATGGATCCTTTTGATACAGGAGTGATCTGGGGAACAGGACAGGGCGGAATGTGGACTTTTGAAAAAGAAGTGATGGATTTCGCTGCTGGAGATGGAACACCACGTTTCAATCCGTTCTTTGTACCGAAGTTTATTGCCAATATGGCTTCAGGAATGATTTCTATGAAATATGGGCTTCAGGGAATCAATTATACTACAGTTTCTGCCTGTGCTACGGGAAATACAGCATTGATGGATGCTTTCAATTATATCCGTCTCGGGAAAGCAAAAGTAATTGTCAGTGGAGGTTCCGAAGCTGCTATCACTCCGGCATCCATCGGAGGATTCTCTATTATGAAAGCCATGTCTACAAGGAATGATGACTTTGCTAGCGCGAGCCGTCCTTATGATGCAGACAGAGATGGTTTTGTAATGGGTGAAGGTGCAGGAGCACTGGTGCTTGAAGAATACGAACATGCTGTCGCCAGAGGAGCAAAAATTTATGCAGAATTAGCCGGAGCCGCCATGACGGCAGATGCTTATCATATGACAGCACCCCATCCGGAAGGAGCAGGAGCCATCAAAGCAATGCAACTGGCCGTGAAAGAAGCAGGAGCTAACATGGAAGACATTGATTATATTAACCCTCATGCTACTTCCACTCCATTAGGAGATATGGTTGAATTAACAGCCATCAATAAAGCATTTAAGGGAAGTAAAAACCTTGATATCAGTGCCACAAAATCCATGACCGGACACTTGCTGGGTGCTGCCGGAGCGGTAGAAGCCATTCTTTCAATCAAGGCTATTCAGAATGGAATTATTCCTCCAACAATCAATCTTCACAGTATTGATGAGAATATTCCTCAGGATATCAATATTGTTTTCGGAGAAGCAAAAGAAAAAAACATCAATTTTGCGTTGAGTAATGCCTTTGGATTCGGAGGACATAATGCAACTGTTGTTTTTAAGAAATTCTCTTAATTATCATAAACTTACGACAGATTTTCATATCTGAAATTGAATTATACATTCTTCCTTAGTCAGAAGAATAAAATTCTGAAAATATTTAACAGAAATAATTACAATCCTTGTGTTTTTAAAGCGCAGGGATTTTTTATATATAAAAGTTTTTGTAAGTTCGTTCCGTCACAAAATATTTTATGAAGAAACTTTTCTATGCATTATTAATTCTTATTTCGAATTTTCTTTATTCTCAGAATAATTTTGAAATTGATCTCAGTTCAGATTCATACATTAATGATAGCCTTATGTTAGGAGCTCCAGCCACCAGAAACGGGTTCGGAGAGCTTTATACATTCAAAATACAAACCAACAACAACATTTCTGATTTTGGAAAAAAGATCAGGATGAAACATTCTATTTATTATTTTAAGATTCAAAAGAAAAATATTGCAAGTGGTTTTACAGAATACCCTCAACCAGTAGCGTTTGGTTATATGGGAAAGAACGGTAAAGCGGGTTATAGTACAAAAGTATTTTTCTTAGAAGGAGGAAAATATAAAATTGATTTACCTAAAGACTTTAATAATGTAGAACTTAATATAGACTCCCCTACCAACAGAGAATATAAGATTTTACAAAAATCATTGGAACCGTTTTATATAAAATCAAAAAATCCCTATCAAGGTGATAGCTTGATCAATATAGACAAAAAACAGGAATTTTTAGGAGAATACATCAGGAAAAATCCCAATTCGTATGTTGCATTATGGGAAATTGTGAATGATTATACTCTTAACGATTACCATCCTGCTTATTTGAAAAACTTAAATTTATTTTCCGCAAAATTTAAACAAAACGCATTATACAAAGGTGTTGAAGCCCGTTTAAACGCAGAACAATCTACATCCATTGGACAAAAAATACCTGACATTTATTTTGAAAAGGGGAATAAACTGACTTCGGAAGATTTTAAGAAATATAAATTAACCTTTATTGATTATTGGTCAACGACTTGCGCCCCTTGCATAAAAAGTATGCCTGAAATTGTGAATCTGTATCATGAATATAAAGGTCAAAATGTAAACTTCATTACAATTACAGACGAGCAAAAACCCAATAGAATGGAGATTGCCAGGAATATTTTAAAGAAAAATAATGCGGATTGGATTAATTTCTTTGATGTAAACAAAGACTTCCAAAAAAAAGTGAATGCTACAAGCTATCCTCTTCATTTCATCATCGATGAAAACGGAAAAATAATTGCCCGAATCAGCAATAGCATTGAGGAAGCCAGAGCTGTTATTAAAGAATTTCTACAATAATTCTTCAAAAGAAAAAAGCAGTCAAAACTGACTGCTTCAAACATAACGAATTATATACCCCTTATAAAGAGATTGACTTGTAACTATTGAGCATCCGGGATAAAAAAATCATCGGCATTTTCAGCAATCGGAATATAGAGTCTTTCCCACTCCTTGCTCTTCACCATGTCCCAGCTGTGACCGGTTCCTTTAAGATCTTCAGCAAGAAGAACTACTCCCGGTTTAATCATAAAAGTGGAGCCATCCGTTACTTTAAATTTTATATTTCCTTTGATGGTAATCACATATTGTCTTCTGGGAGCCGGATGAGCATTTTTTTCCCACTCCTCCGTTTTATTGCTCATCCAGAATGTTGTGGTATTCATGTGTTTAAGAGTGGGGATTTTCCCTTTCTCAAAAGTACATGATCCGTCAGGATTGTTGATTAATCTTATAGCAGGAATAAACTCAGTGGAGGTCTCCGAAGTGACACTTACATTTTTATGGTTTTTGTGTTGTGCATTCATAAATCCTACAGTACTTACTACTAAAACAAGGCTTAAGCCCTTAATGATATTTTTCATTATAAATTTAATTTTTTATTTTTAATTATAAACAGTATCATAAACCAGCATTCTTTCAAAGAATGGTTTATATTTGTGAACCAAAGCAAGATGCTCAGGAAGTTTTCCATATGCTTCAAGTTCTTCCAGGCTATCGAACTCCATAGAAGCATTATAAGTAAATGTGCTGTCTAAAACACTTCTCGGGCTGGAAGCTGCCGGTTTTCCGTAACGGAGATTCTTCTGGTAAGGAAGCTTTTTAAGGCCTTCAAAAAAATTTTCAAATTCTTTTACCTCAGGCCCGGAAAGGTCTTTTCTAAGCCAGAACAACAAATAATGGAAGTACACTTTTTTCTTTTTTTTAGGATTAAACATGGGTAAAGCAGACGCAAACATATTTCCTGAGATCAGCAGCAAAGCAGAAGCCTGGACTGAGCGGAATAAAAATTTTCTTCTTTCCATAGTCATTTATTTTAATTAAAATCTATTCTGTATTTAAGGACAAACTGCCATTTCCGGTCTGAAACTACGGCATTGTTTGAAGGGTCATTGGTATAAACAGGTCTGTTCTGAGCGTCAAAGGTTAAACGGGAAGACATTCCGTTCATCAGCAGAGATATTCCTGCATCATAGATCACAGCATTATCATGAAGTCCTTTCAGATCTGACAGCTGCATTCCTACGGCAGGCTGAAGCTGAAGACTTTTCTTTTCTTTGTCCAGATAAGGCAGGGTTCCTCCCAGTTGTACATAATATGTATTTCCGGTTCCGATAACAGGCATTGCATTTCCTGCTCCATTCAGACTCGCTTGTGTAACATCTACAGAAGTTGCAGGATTATTGGTACCAACATACCGGATATAATTGGGTCCGTAGTCGTTATGCATTGCCATTCCATATGCACTTATTGACGTTCCTTTTTCTTTGTTTAATGGTGCATCGTAAAATAAATCTACCGCAAAACTCTTCATATCATCATTCACTATATTTTTACCGGCATCCAGATGCCATAATGCATTGTGAATATAATCAAACCCGGCTCCCAGACTCAGTACATTCTTCTTCCCTACATAAGTTCCTGCATTAAAGGGAGTGGAAATATTTTCCTTGTCCAAAAAAGCATATCTGAAATATCCTGAGAAGTCTTTTCCGGGGGAGTTTTTACTAAAGGAAGCTACATTCAGTTTCGGATCAGAAGTTGCCATGGTATAAGGATCAGCCACTACCAGACGATAATCAAATCTTCCGAGCTGTCCTTTAATATAGGCACTCAATTCCCTTACCGTATAATCTGTTGTTCCCGCATTGGAGGTTGCGTAAGCTGGAAGGTCGTATAACAGCGTATTCAAAGGTCCTGTAGTAAATCTTGAGAGGCCGCGCCATGTAGAACGTCCTGCACCAAAAGCAATTTTATCATTAAAAGCATATTCAGCGTAGGCATCCAGAAGGTCAAAATAATTACCTCCTTTTGCATTGACATTCACGTTGGTAGTTCCACCCTGCAATACAAACATCAGCTTTTCTGTTGGCTTATAAGTCATTTTTACACGAACCCTTCTAAGCGAAAGGTCAGACAGGTCTGATTTTGCTTCGTTATTGACAAGGCTTCCAGGGTTAAGCTGGGTATATCTGGCCCACAATTCTGCATATCCGCTAAAGGAAATATATCTTGAGTGATCTTCATTGAAATAATGAGTCAATCCGGGATTATTAAAATCATTTTTTTTCTGGGCTTCTAATTTCCCCATAAGTCCTAATAAGGAAAACAACGCAATTGCTGTTTTGAAAGAGGTAGTCTTCATATTTTTCTATTCTTATCTTTTGTTGATTTCAACGGGACAAAATTAGATTGCTAAAAGCCCGACAGGTATTAGAAATCTATTAGAAACCTTATAGAAAACTATTAAAAGGGGGAATGTTTTCTGATAAAAGAAAAATATAAAATACCTTTGCACAGTGCTTTGGGAATAAATGAAAGTCAGGCTTTTAAAATCAAAAAAACGTTTGAAAACCAACACCCCTATTCATCGTATTTCTTTATGAAAATTTTAATTGTAGAAGATAATTCACGCGTTTCAAGCCTTTTGAAAAGAGGGCTGGAAAGCCAGCAATATCAGGTTTATATTTCGGAAGATGCAGAAGATGCGATTGTCCTGCTGAATAAAATAACATTTGATCTGGCCATTACGGATATTATGCTCCCGAAAATGAGTGGTATTGATCTGTCCAAACTGATCAAACAGCAATATCCTGACCTTCCCATCATCATGCTTACCGCTCTTGGAACGATTGATGAAAAAATTGAAGGATTTGACGCCGGAGCAGATGACTATATGGTGAAACCTTTTGAGATTAGGGAGCTCTATGTGAGAATCAAAGCTATTCTGCAGAGGAGATCAAATAAAAATAAAGAAGCTTATCTGACCGAACTCGAATATCATGACCTGAAGATCGATAAGAAATTCAACAGAGTTTTCAGAAACGGAGCGGAAATAGAACTTACTCCCAAAGAATTTAAACTCCTGGTATTTCTGGTAAGCAATGCCGAAAGAATTCTTACCCGTGAAGAAATTGCCGAAAATGTATGGGGGAATCATTTCGACACCGGAACCAATTATATTGATGTCTATATTGCTTATTTACGGAAAAAGATTGATAAAAATTTTGATCATAAACTGATTCACACCAAACCCGGAGTAGGATTTATTTTTGCTTCACAATTATGAAAATAGCCACCCGAACAGCACTCATTTATTCCATCCTTACGGCAGGCATCTTATTTTTGTTTGCTTACGTTCTTTATTTTGTTTCTGAAAAAAACAGAGAAGATGAATTCAATGACCGGCTGGGATACAAAGTGATCTGGCGTTCAGAATTTATATTTGATGCCAGAATCAGTGATGAAAAAATCCGTGAACTCCACCAGCGTAACCAAAAACTTCTGAATGAAGCAGACATCAGCGTTTATAACAGCAAAAAAGAACTTACCTTCACAGATCTTCCTCCTCTCAAAAGCAATGAAAAATATCTGGATAAAATGATCAGATCCGATAAAAACAGAATATTCTGGCAGCGGGGTGATCGTCAGTATATTGCCATTCAGCTCTCCTCCAACGGAGAAAAATATTATATTATTGGAAGTGCGGTAGACGTCACGGGAAAGGCCCATATTTCTGAGTTTAAAAAAGATATCATCATCATCTACATCAGTTCGATTGTTATCATTTTTATTATAGGATTTCTTTTTTCCTATTATACGCTTAAGCCTTTAAAGGATATCATTCTCCAGATCCGTGATATTTCAGAGCACAACCTTAATAAACGGCTGGATATTCCCAAGGCAAAAGATGAGATTTATGAACTCACGGAAACTTTTAATTCTACCTTCAACAGGCTTGAAAAATCCTTCAACAATCATAAGCAATTCGTGACCACTATTTCCCATGAGTTCCGGACACCTCTTTCTACCTTAATTGCTGAGCTTGAGCTTGCCAAGGAACTTAACGTGACCCTGGATGACTATAAGCTTTCTATTGACAATGCCCTGCAGGATGCCAATGATGCTTCGGAACTATCTTCTGCTCTTTTGGATTTTGCCAGAGCCAGCTATGATGTATCACAGATCAGTTTTACCAATCTACGTCTGGATGAGATTTTAGCAGAAGCTAAGCTTGCATTGCTGCAGAAAAATGCCGGCTTCAAAATCGGGATCAATTATATGAGCAATGCCTCAGATGATGATGAAAACAATTATGATTTTTATGGTAATCCTTACCTACTGCAGGTTGCTTTTTCGAACTTAATAGAGAATGCCTGTAAATATTCGGCAGACAAAAGCTGTCATATTGAGATAGAAACCCAACAGGAACATATCAAAATCCATTTTATTGATCATGGGATCGGTATTTCAGAAAAGGATATTTCAAAAATTTTTGATCTTTTTTACCGCGGTTCCAATAAAAGTTTCGAAAAAGGAAACGGAATAGGTCTTTCCATTGTAAAAAGAATTGTAGAAATACACGAAGGAAAATTGACTATCAATTCTGAAGTATCCAAAGGAAGTGTATTTACTGTGGAATTTCCTTCCAAAAATTAAAAAGCAGTCAAAAATGACTGCTTTTTTAATCTTACGCTTTCAACCATTCTGAGGAAGAAAGATAATTCTGATCGGGATAATAAATGAACAAACAGTTTTTTCCTTTAATCGTGTTGATTATAGACTGTGTCAGTTCTCTTGGGACGGCAGGGCATCCCCAGCTTCTTCCGATTCTTTTGTGCATCGCAGCAAATGCATCACTCACATAATCCGCACCATGCATTACAATTGCTCTTCTGTATGCAGCATCATTAAAGCCCTTATCCATTCCCAATAATTTCAGAGAGTATCCGTTATCGCCCTGATAGGTTGCATCCGTGATATAAAATCCAAGACTACTCTGCAGCGAACTTTCCTTATTAGAAAAATTCGTCGCAAATTCTTCGCCGGTATTTTTTCCGTGTGCTACCAATGAGTTGAACAGAACTTTTTTGTCTTCGAGGTCAATAATCCAAAGTCTTTTTGTGTTAGAAGACATAGAAAAATCACAGATAGTTAATAAATGCGAATCCTGGGTAAGCAATCCTGCTTTTTTTAAATTTTCATAGCCCGTCAATGCTTTTGAGAACACTTCATAATTCAGTTCATGCCCCGGCTCAAATGCAATAGATTGGTACAGTGCTTCTGATGAAGACACTGCTGCAGTGTTCTTCTCAGATTTCGTTTCAGCTACTTTTTCAGTTTTCGTTGTTTTCACATTCTCACTTTTCACCACCACTTTTGGGGAAATGTAGAATGAAGTCGTCACCATGTAAACAAGGCCTAATACGCTATAAAATCCTTTCATTCAATACTATATAAATCCAAATTAGTGGGGCAAAATTATAAAAACATAATTACCAAGGGGTTATAACTCTACAAAGTTTAACGCTATTTAAGAAACTTTAACGTCCTGATTTTGTGAATTAAAGTGGTTATTTTTGAGAATCCGGAACAAATTCCAGACTTACAGAATTCATACAATATCTTAATCCTGTAGGCTTCGGACCATCATCAAAAACATGTCCCAGATGGGAATCACATCTTTTACAAAGTACCTCTACTCTATCCATACCGTACGACTGATCTCTTACATAATAGACTCCTTCTTTATCAGCTTCAAAGAAACTCGGCCAGCCACAGCTGCTGGAAAATTTTGATGTCGAACGGAACAGATGATTTCCACATACCGCACAATAATATTCTCCTGCCTCATCAAATTCGTTATATTTTCCTGTAAAAGCTCTTTCTGTTGCCGCTTCTCTGGCTATTGCGTATAGATCCGGAGCAAGGATTTTTTTCCATTCTTCATTGGAAACATTGAGTTTTGAAGTATCTGTTCTGGAGTAATATGGATTGCTTTTTGCTTGTGTATTTTCCATAGGAGTTTTTTTAATAGGTTCATATTTCTGCGTACATGCCTGCAGAATAATTAATAGGGTTATTGAAATTAAAAATTTCATAGTAAATTTTAATTCTTTAACCACGAATGGTTTCATAACCAAATTTAGTAAATTTGAGAATATGAATGACGAAGCAAAAAGAAAACAACTTAGAAAATATAAAGCATTTGCCACCGGATTATTTGTCCTGATGGCTGTTATTTTCATTGTTACCACTATTTTACAGAAGTCTGATAACTCTCATTGGATTGGCTATGTACGGGCTTTTGCTGAAGCAGCTATGGTAGGTGCTCTAGCAGACTGGTTTGCTGTAACGGCATTATTTCGTCATCCTCTGGGGCTTCCCATTCCTCATACCAATCTGATTGAAAACAGTAAACAGAGATTGGGAGACAACCTTGGAAGTTTTGTGGTGGGTAACTTTCTTTCTCCTCAAAATATACGTCCTTATATCCAAAAACTTAAAGTTTCCAACTTTGTCGGTGAATGGCTGGGTAAGGAAAAGAGCCAGGAGATTTTGATTAAAAACCTGTCAGATATCGTTCTTGACATTCTTAATAAACTGGATGATTCTACGGTAAGCCAGTTTATCAGCAAAAAGGTTTCTGAAATGACCGATGATATCAAGCTTAACAAAGTGGTGGGAAACGGAATTGGCTATATATTGGAAAAAAATGACCATCAGAGAATCATCACCAATCTTTCAAAACAGATCAAAGAATACATCATTGAAAACGATGAAATGATTCAGGAGCGGGTAAAAAAAGGCAGTTATTCGTTCATTCCATCTTTTGTAGATAATAAAATCGCTGATAAAATTGCCGATGGGCTTTCTGAGTTTTTCAAAGAAATAGAAGAAGATCCCCAACATGAAGTAAGAGCATTGATAACCCAAAAAATTCATGAATTCTCAGTTGACCTGAAAGAAGATCCAAAGTGGGATGAAGAGTTTAAAACCATTAAAAACGGTCTTCTAAAAAATGATAAATTGGATGAATATTCCAATGATATCTGGGTTTCCATAAAAAAAACATTGATGAAAGAACTTCAGGATGAAAACTCGGCTTTGAAAAACTATCTTACTAAAAATTTGAATGAGTTTGCCCAGAATTTAAAAACAGATGAAAATCTTCAGAACAAAATTGATCATTGGGTTCGGGTGACAGCTTATAAATATATTCTGAAAAACACTCATCAATTCGGGAATCTCATCAGTACTACCGTTGGAAACTGGCAGGGAAAAGAACTCAGTGAAAAGCTGGAACTGGAAGTGGGAAAAGATCTGCAGTTTATCAGAGTGAACGGGACGCTGGTCGGTGGGCTGGTAGGATTGATCATCTATACCATCGCACACTTCTTCATTTAAAAAAACTAAAATCCACGACAACTCAACCATGAAAAAAATTTTCAGTGTCTTCTTTTTCTTTTTCCTCACTTTTTTTATCGGTCAAAAAGTTGAATTAAAGAAAGTAACAGATTCTTCCCAGACTTTTACCGGGGAAATCGGAGGAATACCAATTACTGTTGAACTTAGCTACACAGGCATTGTCGATTGTGATCAATACCAGCATTATGTGGATGGATGGTATTATTATGACAAATACAAAAAGAAAATCCCGCTTACCGGAATATATGACTATTATGGAAATTTGTCGCTGTATAATTTTGGGACGAAACAAAAACAGAAATCAAAGCTTCTGAAAGAGCAAATCACCTCGCTGCAGAAAGTTGAAAAAACGGATGAGATGGCACAAAAGCTTTCGCCGCAGGAATATCTTATATTTGAAAAGATCAATACGGATAAAAATCCGGTGACGGGGTCTTTTTATTTTGGGAAAAAAGTTCTGCCTGCAAAATTATTTACGGGCAATGCTATGATCTACCGCCTCAACAATTATCTGTACTTACCGAATAATAAAAAAATCAACACCTATGATTTTATCAATAAAGCAGGCGGAAACGAGCTAATTTCCTATTCTTCAGGAGAAAACGGGAACCGGGTTTTATTGTACTTTGAGCAGACATCGAATTTTAATGCCTGTGGACAGTGCGGGGCAAGTGAAGGAGAAAAAGGCTATAGAGTACTATACTTCACAAAAGACTGGAATTATAAAAACTATGAAGAATTCCTTACTGAGAGCTGCCGGGAAAATATATATGACGTTACCAAAACGAAATCCAAAGACAAACAAACAATTACCTATAAAATAGGCAAATCCGAAAGCACTCCGCCCCATACGCTTACAGTAAATATTAAAAACGCATCTGTTGTAAAGTCAAAATAAAAAAGAGAGTCATATCAACTCTCTTTTATTTTATCTCGGTAATCTGCTGGCTCTTTTTAGTAATTCCTGATTGATGTCGTTGATCAGTTGAGGACCTTCATAAATAAATCCGGTGTACAACTGAACCAATACAGCTCCTGCATCCAGCTTCTCCATCGCATCTTTAGCAGAATGAATTCCTCCTACTCCAATGATTGGAAATGCCCTGTTGCTTTTATCAGAAAGGTATTTGATCATTTTTGTACTTCTTTCACGGATGGGCTTGCCACTTAATCCACCATTTCCTATCTGTTCTAAAACTTCTGGGGAGGTTTTCAGCCCTTCTCTGTTCACAGAAGTATTGGACACTACAATTCCATCGATTTTTGTTTCTGCAATCAGTTCAATAATTTCATCCAATTGATTATTATTCAAATCCGGTGCAATTTTCAGTAATATAGGTTTCTGTACAGATTTTGACTGGTTTATCTTTTTCACTTCCGTAATCAGCTCTTTCAGATAGTCTACGTCTTCCAGCTTGGCGTGGCTTCCAACATTCGGGCAGCTTACATTTAGGACAAAGTAACCTACATGAGGATGAAGACCTTCAAAACAGTCCAGATAATCCTGGGTATAATTTTCCGGGCTTGTATCTGTATTTTTCCCGATGTTTCCACCGATGATTATTTTTCCTTTGTTAGATTTCAGCTTTTCAATAGCAGCTTCAAGACCATCGTTGTTGAATCCCATTCTGTTGATGATTCCACCATCTTCAATCAAACGGAACAATCTTTTTTTAGGATTTCCGGCCTGAGCTCTTGGAGTTACCGTTCCGATTTCTACAAATCCGAAACCAAGATCTCCCAATTCGTTAAATAACACTGCATTCTTATCAAAACCCGCAGCCAGTCCTACAGGATTTTTAAATTTTAATCCGAAAACTTCTCTTTCCAGACGCTTGTCTTCAATAGGTTTTGGTAAAAACAGTTTGGTAAGAAATCCAAAATTTTTAAGCATTGAAAATGTAAAATGATGAACTTCTTCAGGATCAAATTTGAAAAGGATCGGACGAATGAGCGATTTGTACATTGAAAAAAAGTTTTACAAAATTACTCATTTTAAAATTAATGCTAGATTGATGTATGATATTTTATCGAAATGGCTCATCTATAGTATCTATAAACTGGAAAACAACTGTATACTCAACAACTCAGTGGGATTTTTTTAATGCGGCGACCGCAAAGAAAGATGATTATCCTGAAAACATTTTGGTTCGCAAGGGGGAACGAAGTGCTCTTGCGATCGGAAATAAAAAGCAGACATAATTAAACTTTGCGAACATTGCTTTAAAACAATGGGCACGGGGAAAAGTACTATTTAATACCTTTTGAGATACTTAGAAACACCATGCTTGTGATAAGTCAAGGTTTTAATGAAGAGTACTCACTCAGATCGAATTTCAGAATATCCCCTACTCTTTTGAACTCTTCATCTATAGTAGCATGTACGGTGATTCTTTCGTTAGAAATGGGATGATTAAAAATCAATTGGTGTGCATGAAGCGTCATTTTGTTGATGTCAAATGTCTGAAGCCACAACTTATTTTGTTTGTTGCAGCCATGTTTTCTACAACCTAAAATAGGATGCAAAATATGCTTAAAATGTTTTCTCAACTGATGAAATCTTCCCGTTTCAGGAATGGCTTCTACCAAAGAATATCTCGAAGTCTGATGCTTTAGAAAAGGTAAATCTATTTCTGAAGTCTGCAAACGGCGATAGTTTGTAACGGCATTTTGCTTAACTTCATTTTCATTAACCAAGTCATAATCAATCGTTTCTTCTTCTTTTGTCCAACCCCGAAGAATGGCCAGATATTTCTTCTCTACATCGCGTGATGCAAACTGCTCGCTCATGATTCTAAGAGTATCTTTATCCAGAGTAAAAAGCAGAACCCCCGAAGTTTTCCGGTCTAACCGATGTACGGGATACACTTTTTGCCCGATCTGTTTCTTCAACTCCTGAATAGCATAGGTATCAGCTTCTCCGGCATAAAAAGATTTATGAACCAGTAATCCGCTGGGTTTGTTGATGGCAATAAGATGCTCGTCACGATAAAGAATTTCTAACATCCGGCAAAAGTAAAGATTTTTCGATTGATATTATATGCTGCCATCTTTGTAAACCTAACAGATTTAGACATTCCTTTATCAATAGCCCCGATCTGAGAGAAAATCCCGCAGCGAGGCGGCGGCGCGAAGCAGAGCCGCCGAGCGAGGAATTGCAACGGAGAGCGGGTTCCCGGCTCCTGAAAAATTAAATTGTCAATATTTGTCTGTTTATTAACTGCTTTTTTTATTGAATCTCATGATTTTGGATCCAAATTGCTATTTTTGCATTTCAGACGTAAAAAAATTATGGCAAAGCAAGAAGATGTTTTCAAGAAAGTGATTTCTCACGCTAAAGAATATGGTTTTATTTTCCCATCGAGTGAGATCTATGATGGTTTATCCGCTGTTTATGATTATGGACAGAACGGTGCCGAACTAAAAAATAATATCAAACAATATTGGTGGAAAGCTATGGTACAGCTTAACGAAAATATTGTCGGCATTGATTCGGCGATCCTTATGCATCCAACAACATGGAAGGCATCGGGCCACGTAGACGCTTTCAACGATCCATTGATTGATAATAAAGATTCTAAGAAACGTTTCAGAGCAGACGTTTTGGTGGAAGATTATTGTGCTAAAATTGAAGATAAAGAGAATAAAGAAATCGAAAAAGCAGCGAAAAGATTCGGGGATGCTTTCGATAAGGATCAGTTTGTAGCTACCAATCCAAAAATTATTGAATACAGAGCAAAAAGAGAGGCTATTCTTTCAAGACTGGCAAAATCTCTGGAAAATGAAGACCTTGCTGATGTAAAAGCTTTGATTGAAGAGCTTGAAATTGCAGATCCTGATACAGGTTCTAAAAACTGGACTGAAGTAAGACAGTTCAACCTGATGTTCGGGACAAAGCTGGGAGCTTCTGCTGACAGTGCTATGGATCTTTATCTGAGACCTGAAACGGCTCAGGGTATTTTCGTTAACTTCTTAAACGTACAGAAAACTTCACGTCACAAGCTTCCTTTCGGTATTGCGCAGATCGGTAAAGCATTCAGAAATGAGATTGTTGCGAGACAGTTCATTTTCAGAATGCGTGAGTTCGAACAAATGGAGATGCAGTTTTTCGTAGCTCCGGGAACAGAACTTGAATTCTACGAACAGTGGAAGCAGAAACGTCTGAACTGGCACAGAGCTTTAGGTCTGGGGAATGAGAACTACAGATTCCACGATCATGAAAAGCTTGCTCACTATGCGAATGCTGCGGCTGATATTGAGTTTAACTTCCCATTCGGATTTAAAGAGCTGGAAGGTATTCACTCAAGAACAGATTTCGACTTAAAAGCGCATGAAGAATTCTCAGGAAGAAAACTTCAGTTCTTTGATCCTGAGAGAAACGAAAACTATGTTCCTTATGTAGTGGAAACTTCTGTAGGTTTAGACAGATTATTCCTTTCCATATTCTCTCATTGTTTAAGAGATGAAACGTTAGAAGACGGTTCAGAAAGAACAGTTTTATCGTTACCTCCGGCATTGGCACCCATTAAAGCAGCTATTCTTCCATTGATGAAGAAAGATGGTTTGGCAGAATATGCAGAAAAGATTTTCAATGATCTGAAATATGATTTCAACCTGTTCTACGAAGAGAAAGATGCGATCGGAAAACGTTACAGAAGACAGGACGCCATTGGTACTCCATACTGTATCACTGTGGATCACGATTCTCTTACAGATCACACGGTAACCATCAGAGACAGAGATACGATGCAGCAGGAAAGAGTTCCCGTTTCAGAGCTGAGAAGAATCATTGATGAAAAAACGAACTTCAGAAATTTACTTTCTCAATTATAGTTTAAAAGCCCTGTTTTTTCAGGGCTTTTTTATTTTTCATACATTCCGGAACAACCTACCACAAAAATGATTATTTTTAGCGGACTAAAAACTAAACTAATAATAACCATGAAAAAACTGATGTTTTCATCACTTGCTGTGGCATTGCTCTCAAGTTGTGTTTCTAATGATAATCCGGCCGACCACAGAGACAACAGCAATAATTCTCAGAACAATAATAACGGGCCTTTTCATCTCTTAAAAAAAGCAACAGACGTCAATCCGGGTGGTCAACCCTATGTGGTGGAATTCAAATATAATGGAGATAAACTTGTAGAAACATATAATGCACTGGATGATGATCGAGTTGTTTATACTTACAGTGGAGATTATATTGCTAAAACAGAAGAGTTCATTGGTGGCGCTCTGGTTCTGATGAGAGAATTCACCTATTCTAATGGAAGGCTTTCAACGGAGAAAATTACTGATAAAGAACAGGGAACGCTTACCTATACCAAAATTTATCAGTATCTCAGTGATACCCATGTTCAGTTTGATGAGTATAAAAGCGGAACTTATAATCCTGCAACAGGAACATATTCCAATCTTGTATTTGCACAGGTGGATGTTAATTTAACCAATGCTGGAAATGTAGCTTCAGCTAAATATACTTATAACGGAGTTACCTACAATATCACCAATACTTATGACACTTTCAATAGCCCTATGAAAGGGATTAAAGGTTTTGTTAAGATCAATTTATTTGACGTGAGTGATGGTCAAATAGGTTATAATAATTTATTGAATCAAACCGAGAGTTATTCCGGTTCATCTAACGGAACCAACAAAATTACAGCCGTTTACACGCTTAACGGAGATAACTACCCTACCAAAGCCGTTACCACTTATGAAAGTTCGGGTTATGGAACAAGCACTCATAACTGGCTTTACGAATACTATTAGTAATTGTTCTGCCTTTTTAGATCATAAGCTTTGGAAATATTTCCAGGGCTTTTTTATTTTTCGCAACATATGGGTTAATTTATTACTTTTATCGCTCAAATTTTAACCATGAAAAAAATAACGCTGATGATGTTTGGACTGATCCAGACATTTGCATTTTCTCAAACTCAGGACCTGACAACTCTCGCTGCAGGTGATCACGTGGGAATGAATGCTCTATTCGATGATAAAGACAATCTTTACGGCTACGTTTCTCTATACTCTTACGGTAAATCCGGTGATAAGACCAAGAAGTTTGAGTATGTTATCCTCGATAAAAACCTCAACCCTGTTGCCAATAAAGAGTTTGAGGGAGATATCACGGCTGCTTCTTATTTGGGATATGTTGATTTTAAAGGTCAGATTATTTTAAAGCCTTCCATGATGGATTATTCTCTTGTGAAGAGCAAAGAAGTCTTTACTCCGGTTTCTATGGTAATCGATCCGAAAACCAACTCTATTACCCGAAAAATATATTATGATTATCTGGAAAACGGCACTTTCAAAGAGATCAACGAACCGAAGAGCTGGAAGGAACAACGTAAGGAAAACCGTGATGAGAAAAAAGAGAAAGGCTATAACTACGTTTCTGCGGTAGGAGAACTGAAAGAAGGTGGCTATTTTGCTGTTGAATACAAAGATTATGGGAAGTATGAAAACAGCAACAGCCTCATGAGGTTTGATGACAACAAAAAGGAAATCTGGAGATACAAATACAACACTGACGGAAGTAAAAAACTGTACACTACTTTATCCGTTCTGGAAAGAGACGAAAATTATATGTACTGTATCCTGAAGAAAGTGAATGACAAACAGAAGACATTTAATCTGATGGTTCTTGACATGAAAACCGGAAAAGAAACATCCAACAAACCGATTACCGGATTATCTGATGATACAATAGACAATATTGAATCCTTCTACTCCAACTACAGAAAGCTTGATAATGATAAAACTTTTGATGATAAAATAGTTCTGCTGGGAAGAAACTATGATGATTCAGAATCAGTAGGATTTGCAAGAATGATCCTCAACAAATCTGATTTTTCGGTAGATATGAAAGCGATCAATTATGAACCCAATATTTCTGCTTTTCTTCCCAAGGTCAACAAATATGGAATGGTAGAAAGCGGTTATATGCTTCAGACCAAAGATATGTACTTTATGAACGATGGAAGTGTGGGTATTTTATCCGAAAAATATAAACCGGCAGGGCAATACAACGCTCCAAAGACTACAGATCTTGTGTATATCTACACAGATAAAGATTTCAAAGTGAAAAATGTTCAGGTTTTTGAAAAGGAAAAATCAAAATGGGTCAACAGTGATTATCTCTTCTCACAATACCTCAACGGCGGAAAAGACGTAGTGTTTTTCTATCGTGACTATCAAAAAGACGAAGTAACCAGGCAGAAAAGATGGAATTTGTTTATCAATACCATTATTGATGGAAAATTCAAACAGGAGATTATTCCAATTTCTGAAAAAGACAATTATGCAGTAACGCCATACGTTGGAAAAGAAGGCTACATCCTGCTTCGGGAGTATAATGAAAAAGAAAAGTTTAACAAGATCCGTCTGGAGAAATTAAATTATTAATACAAAAAGAACCCTGACTAAACATCAGGGTTTTTCTTTGACTTTTGAATACAGCACTAATAATATTTCCTTTACTCTAAATTCTTTTATTTAAAATTCGGTTTTAATTTTATCTAGGTAGATATAATCTTCTTTAACCTTTGCTACATAAGGATCTCTTCCTTCTGGCCTGTTCAGAAAATTTGAGTGGAAAACCTCCGTTTTTGAGTTGAAAACAATTTGGGATGCAAGCGTTTCCGATAACGGTGCATATTCCGTAGAATTCAAGGTTAATAATGTATTATATAGAAGGCAATATCCAGGATACTTTGTATTGACCAATTCCTGAGCATATTGTGCTATTAATTTAGCTTGATCTGTGGTGGGTGCAGTATTTTGAATACCCAGTAAATCTTTTTTCGCCAATAATATATAAATCAGATATTGTTTTGAAGCCGTACTTAAATCTGCACTATAAAGTGCATTGATGGTTTTCCAGTCAACTTTGGGGTCATTCATCTTATGGGCAAGATCATTTTCAACATTGAAAACCATAAAATCTGTATGAGCATCAAGATAAGGCAATTGCTGCGTATACTCTTTTCCGGCTGTCTTTCCAGATGAATTGTTGTTATTTAAAATGGATGATTTGGATAATACTTTATCATTTTCTGTTGTACCTTCTTCTTTAGAACAACTTGTTACAACTGAAGATAAGACTATGATAGTTAAAATGAATTTTTTCATGGTATTTTACTTTATTATTAAAAATTTATTTTTTTTACTTCATGGGAATCAATTTACTTCAGTATTTACAATAGGGTTTGAACTCCGATCTTTTGGAATATTCCATTTATATCGACGCCATAATCACCAGAAAACACGTAATAACTTGATGTATTTAAGGTTTAACAGCTAAAACTGTAATTAGTTTTTTAATCTGCTTAATCAATCTATTTTAGCGATTGTCTCATTCGTCTGATAAAAATCTGCTATATTCTTTATTTCATCAAGGCTTAAGTTCCACATAAAGTTCAGAAACTGCTGATAACTTTCACTTTGATTTTTAGGTTCTATTCTATCCAGATACCGGTTCAGATTATAATTTTTTCTTGCTTCATATATTTTGGTAAAGCATCTTCCCAACCAGCTTTTATAGTATTTTTCCTCCTCTTCATCCTGTAAAAACTGCATGGCAGCATAGATTCCCAGTCCATAATCTTCTGAATGGAAATAATTGGGTAAAATCTCCATTCTCGCCGTTTTTCTTAATGTTAAAAACAGATCTGAGGGTTTTTCCGGACTAACAGGAGTTTTAAGCTCTGTAAATGTCTTTTTAAGCACTTCTAATCTTCTGGAAACTTCAGGATGAGAAGCAAGAGAGTCTTTGTTCAGCTTTTCTTTATAGAAATTATAATTGTACAGAGAGAAATCTTCCTTCTTCATCCATTTTTCATTGAATGCCTGCTTGGGAAGATTAAATAGTTTTTTATATGTTTCTACCTTCAGCTCTCTTGGTGAAATGGTATCAAAATCCTGCAATCTCTGAAGAGCATTGATGAATTCTGCTTTCTTGAAATCACTGTTTTTAAAGATAACATATCCCAAAGAATCTGCCTGCATTTCGCTTTGCCTTCTTTCTACTCCTTTCTTGTAGGCTGTATTTTTAAAAATATCGAAAGCCTTTTGGTTCTGGTCCTGACTTCTGCTTGTTGTAGTAGATTTTATGTTCTGCACCACCACTTTATCCTGTTTATCCTGTTCGATAATTTTCAAAAAAGTCTTCAGGGAATGCTCCTCGATTTTATGTCCCAGCTCATGGGCAATCACCGCAGCAATCTGTTCCTCATTATTCAGCCAGCTGTAAAGCCCCATGTTGATGACAAAGGTTCCATCAGCAAGACAATAAGCATTGGGTGTGTTGTCTTTTGCAATCAGAATTTTCAGGTCCTGAGGAATTGTAGGATTATTCTTTTTAAGACGTAGAATCATAGACTGTATACTGGTTTCAAATTCAGATTTAAAGATAAAATCCTTATTCTTCACCTGCTTTTCAAAATCAGTTCCGAATTCTTTATAAATTTTGGATAATTCAGAACCTGTTTTTCCGGAATATTGGGACTTTAATCTCTTTACAGTGGCTTCATTATTTCCTTCAAAACTCTTTAAAAACGCTTTTCTCTGTATATAATCTGCGGTATCTATTGGTTTATAAATCTGGGCTATTCCCATAATTGAAAATAGGAAGTACCCCAATACAAAAAGTTTTCTGGTCATAGTTTTCTTCAATAAGAACAAAAATAACTTATTTGCTGATTCATTTTAAATTTTATAACCAAATTATTCTAAATTTGTTAAAGACCCATTCGTGAAAAAATGAGAATACTAAAGTATATGATAGGTGGAGCTGTAGCAGGTGCAGCAGCGGCTTATTTTTTTGGATATGATTATTTATTTAGTGGTATTTCCAAAACCTACCTAAAAGGAAAATCAAGTGCATACATCGACGACGGAGATCTTTTCCCCAGCAACCCTATTGCGACGGAAGAGCCCAGGCTATGGGAAGAAGATCCTGACTACAACAAAAAAGATTTACCTAAATACTTAGTTGAAAACTTAAAACACTCCAGAACAGCAGCTTTGGTAGTGATAAGAAATGGAAGAATTCTTCATGAACAATACTGGGAAGGCTATAACCAGCTATCCCAAACCAATTCTTTTTCTATGGCAAAAGCAGTGACTGTGATGCTTTTGGGTAAAGCACTGGAAGAAGGAATTATTCCATCTATTGATGAAAAGTTTTCAGATTTTTATTCTGAATTTAAAAACAAACCCTTTGGAAATAAGGTTACCCTTAAAAATTTAGCTCAAATGGAAGCCGGACTGGACTGGAATGAAGACTACAACAATCCTTTTCTGCCCAATGCTAAAGCCTATTATGGAAAAAGCCTTGTAAAAGCTGTATTCACAAGAAAATTCAAAGAAGAACCAGGAGTCAGATTTGAATATCAAAGCGGTTCTACACAACTTCTTGGTTTTGCTCTTCGAAAAGCACTGGATAAACCATTGGCAAATTATTTATCAGAAAAGTTCTGGGCTCCTTTGGGAATGGAGCAAAATGCTAAATGGACTACAGATAATCATGGTATGGAAAAAGCCTATTGCTGTATTCATTCCAATGCAAGAGATTTTGCCAAACTTGGACAGCTTTTTCTGGATGATGGAAAAGCGGGAGACCTGCAAATCCTCAATCAAGATTTCATTGAACAGATGAGAACTCCTACTGAAAAGTCTGAAAACATTTATGGAATGGGACTTTGGATTAATCATGACAACCCCATCAAACATTATTATTTCCTGGGATTACAGGGTCAATATATCATTATGGTTCCGGAGCACAATATGGTTATTGTAAAAACCGGAAGCTATTCCAATAACCCTAAAAATGACAGAGGAAGACCTGATCAGGTAAAATTTCTTGTTAATGAAATTGTACAATTATTCCAATAAAAACGATGGAGAAATACAATCCCAAAATTGATGCCTATATTGAAAAATCACAGGATTTTGCGAAACCTATCCTGCATTATATCCGTGAAACCGTTCATGAATTCTGCCCTGATGCTGAAGAAACCATGAAGTGGAGCTTTCCCCATTTTATCTATAAAGGGAAAAATCTTTGTGCTATGGCTTCTTTCAAACAGCACTGTACTTTTGGGTTCTGGCTGGAAAAAGAAATGAAAACCATGCAGGAGATCACTCAGGATATTGAGAAAAACTCGATGTTCAGTTTAGGAAAAATTACGCAGGTCGGAGATCTTCCTTCCAAACCACAGCTGAAAAAAGCAATTAAAGAAGCGATGGAGCTTACTGATATGGGCGTTACCATGAAAAAAGCGGCTCCTTCCAAAACAGAAATGGAAATTCCTGATTATTTTCAGAATGCATTAAATGCCAATCAGAAAGCTCTTGACCTATTTTTAAAGGCTTCTCCGTCCTTTAGAAAAGAATATATTACATGGATTGCAGAAGCTAAAACAGAAACTACCCGAAATAAAAGAATGGATCAGGCTCTGGAATGGATTGCTGAAGGTAAAGGAAGAAACTGGAAGTATGAAAGGAAATAATTATAATTCACTATTATTAATTCGATGCCTTGGCAGTCCAATCTCATGGGCCTGTGGATAAGGCTTCCTATGAGTCATGCTTACATCTTCCTTAATCTGTTGATGGATATCATATTGTCTTTCTTTATCATAAGAGTACCGCGGATCAGGAATCATCGGCATTTTGGCCATTTTATGGATAGTAATTGTGGGAAAATGATAATCTACTTCTACTGTTCCCAAAAGTAAATAGCATCCTCCTCCCTGAAAACCATATTGTTTCAGACTGTCCGGAAAATGTGAGGTATCAAAATAATCTCCATTTGCATCAATCCACGTCCCGAAATACATTTCTCCTTTCTTCGTTGGGACATGTTTTCTGGCAATCAGATAAGCCAACATTTTCACTTGCTTTTTATGAAATTTCAATAAATCTTTTACAAACACAGAGCCTCTATATTGGGTCTGTAACAAGTCGAAGGGGCTACATGAAACAGGAAAGCCAATGAGTTCAATTTCGTCAAAAGCATCTTCAAACTGTTCTCTTTTTAACTGCGGAAGTTTAAACTCATGAACGGGTTCTTCAATCAGCATAAGCCCTCTTTGTTCCGGTTTAAAATTGACCAATAACAGCCTGGCTTCCACCAGCAATTCATTTTTAGGTTTCCCCGTAAACCTGAATGCTCCAATAAAAATTAATATCTGTATTGTTTCAATACCAATGGGAATTCGTCTGATAAAATCTTCCAGAGATTTGTAATCTCCATTTCTTTCGCGTTCTTCCACAATTCCGTGGGCAATTCTTGTTTCTAATCCTTCCAAAAGCATTAATCCCAAAAAGATATCTTTCCCTTTTAACGTAGTCTGGAATTCACTTGAATTCACACAAGGAACCTGAACGTTTCCACCTGACATTTTTGCTTCATGAATATAGACTTCGGTGCGGTAAAATCCTCCCTGATTATTAATCACAGAAACCATAAACTCCAATGGATAATATACTTTCAGATAAAGACTTTGGTAGCTTTCCACCGCATATGAAGCTGAATGTGCTTTACAGAAAGAATACCCTGCAAAAGACTCAATCTGTCTGTAGGCTTCGGCTGTCATTAGCTCCGAATGACCTTTCTTTTTACATGATGCAAAAAAATTAGCTTTTACCTCCTGAAGCTTTTTGATTGATCTTCCTTTTCCACTCATTGCCCTACGTAAAATATCACCGTCTGCAAGAGACAGCCCTCCAAAATACTGGGCAATTTTGATCACATCTTCCTGATACACCATAATCCCATAGGTTTCTTTTAAATGCTCTTCAAATACAGAATGAAAATATTCAAACTGTTCCGGATGATTATGCCTGAAAATGTATTCCCGCATCATACCACTTTGTGCTACTCCAGGTCTGATAATAGAAGAAGCAGCAACGAGGATTCTGTAATTGTCACATTGTAATCTTCTTAAAAGCCCACGCATGGCGGGAGATTCTATGTAAAAGCAGCCGATCGTTTTTCCTATGGCCAGATATTCATTGGCTTTTTCTTCATCTTTGGAAATGCTTGTATCACGGATATCAACATCAATTCCTCTTGTTTTTTTAATAAGATCTACGGTATCCTTTATTGTTCCCAGACCTCTTTGAGACAGAATATCAAATTTCTCTAATTTAACATCTTCTGCCACATTCATATCAAATTGAACAATTGGAAATCCCTTCGGTGGCATTTCAAGGGCAGAATAGTTTGTAATAGGTTCTTCCGAGATTAAAATTCCGCAGGCGTGCATACTCCTTTGATTGGGAAACCTTTCCATCAGCCTGACATATTTATGGATCGTTTGTACGACAGAATTCGTTTCGTGAACTTCCATTGGCTTTTTCGTCAGTTCATCCAACTCATCTTTAGGCAATCCAAAAGCTTTCCCGACCTCTCTGAATCTCGATTTGTATTTGAATTCAACGTTTGTTCCACAAAAAGCAACGTGATCTTTCCCATATCTGTTAAAAATATATTCCAAGATTACATCCCTGTTCTGCCAGCTCCAGTCGATATCAAAATCTGGAGGACTTTTCCTGTTAAGGTTGAGAAATCTTTCAAAATAAAGGTCAAGCTCCAAAGGACATATATCTGTAATACCGATACAATAACTGACAATGGAGTTAGCTCCGCTTCCACGTCCTACATGCATAAACCCCATTCTGTTACTGTATCGTACAATATCCCAGGTAATGAGGAAATAAGAACAAAAGTTGAGTTCATCAATTACTTTCAGTTCTTTTTCCACTCTTATTTTTGCTATTTCATGATCTTTACCATAACGCTTTTCAAGTCCTAAATAGGCTAACCTTTTTAAAAGTTTAACGTCAGATTCTTTGGACTTAGTATAGTATTGTTTGTTCTTAACTTTTTCAAAATCAAATTCAAAACTGCAGGCTTCCAGCAAATTTCTGGTATTCTTTATCATCTCAGGATACCTTTGAAAAGTACTGATGATTAAATCTTCGGATTTAAAATATTCCGATTTCCCACAAATATCCTGTTCATTCAGTTTCGACAACAGGGTATTTTTGTCAATAGCCCTTAATATTTTATGAAGATTATATTCTTTTTTAGTGCTGAATGTAACCGGATGAAGAACCACCATTTTCGGAACCAACCTTTTAAATTCAGGACGGATCAATAAGTTCAGTTCTTCTTCCCGGATTCCAATAAACTCATTTTCTTTTAGCTTTAAAGGAATGTTATTTATCGGATAAACAATAAAAACATTTTTAAATACAGGAGCTGCTTCAGAAAGTTCACCTCCATAACAATTATGATCTGTCAACATTTTATTGACTTCACCAATCCCGGAGAACTCTTTTGCCACAGCAATATAAAGCAGCCTGTCTTCTTTTCTGACCTCAATTCCGGCAATAGGTTTAATGCCTGCCTTTTCACATTCTTTCTTAAAATCATAAATAGCAGTAATCGTATTGATATCTGTTAATACCAACTCTTTAATACCCAAAGAATGTGCCTGCCGTACCAATTCTTCTACCGATAAGGTACCGTAACGAAGACTGTGGAAAGAATGACAATTCAGAAACATGATCAAAAGTTTTATATATTATTTTCCAAAATCAAAACCGGATGCCCTGCCAACTGCATCAACACCAAACCGGTTCTTCAGATAATCCATTGTCTGGTATAGGCTCATCTGTTCTTCTGTATCTTCAAACAGATTCATCTGATGGTTACCATGCACGAGTCCGGTAAACCGTAATCCTACCAATCTCAGTCTCATTCTTCTTGTATATACCTGGTTGAATAGTTCCAATGCCACTCTTGAAAGTGTATGGTCAGCTGAAGTATAAGCTACTTTATACTGTTTAGTTTCCGTATCGAAATTGGCATATCGGATTTTTACTACCACAGTTGAAGTAAGCCATTTTTCTTGTCTCAGTTGATAAGCCAATTGCTCTGCCATTCCCGATATCAGCCGTTTTAATTCTATAATATCCATAGTATCGTTGGTAAAGGTTCTCTCGGTTGAGATAGACTTTCTTTCAGAATAAGGAACCACAGGATTTTCATCAATTCCATTGGCTTTTTTCCAAAGTTCTTTTCCGTTGAGTCCGATCATTTGCTGCAGAACAAGTACCGGCATTTCAGATAAGGTATGAATGGTCCGGATTCCGATTCTTGATAACAACTGGAAAGTCTTTTCACCTACCATTGGAATTTTTTTGATGGATAAAGGATTTAAAAATGGCTGTACTTCCAGTTCCTTGATTTCCATTCTCCCTAAAGGTTTAGCTTCTCCCGTACCAATTTTTGAAACGGTCTTATTCGTTGACAGTGCAAAGCTTATAGGAAGGCCTGTCTCTTTAGTAACAGTTTCAGCAATTTCTTTGGTCCATTGATAGCAGCCAAAAAACTTATCCATCCCTGATAAGTCCAAATAAAATTCATCAATACTTGCTTTCTCCATCACCGGAACTTTTCCCTGTATAATTTCGGTTACAGTATGAGATAAATTTGAATACATTTCATGATCACCCCGGATTACTTTTGCATCAGGACAAAGTCTCAGTGCCATACGAATAGGCATTGCAGAGCGAACCCCAAATTTTCTGGCTTCATAAGAACATGAGGCTACCACTCCACGGTCTCCACCTCCTATGATGAGAGGAATACCCTGAAGCTGCGAGTTATTACGTCTCTCGCAGGACACAAAAAATGTATCCAAATCCATATGTACAATTGCACGATTCACGCTACAAATTTAGTTACGTTTTTAAACAAAATTTGTATTTTTGTTGTTACAATTTATAACAATGTCAATTTTTTCAGACAACATACGCTTTTTAAGAGGCAAGAGAGAAAAAACTCAACAGGAGTTAGCGAATACTTTGAAACTCACCCGTTCCAGATACGTTTCTTATGAAGATGGCAGATCAGAGCCGCCTATCGAAATATTAATCAAAATCTCTAAGTTTTTCAATCTTAGTATTGACCTTCTTGTATCTGTTGACATCCGGAAGTATCCGCTGGAGGATATTCTGAAGCTTCCCGACAATCGAATTGTCTTACCTGTTATTGTGGATCAACTAGGAAACAACAGTATAGAAATCGTTCCGCAAAAAGCATCAATGGGTTATTTATCCGGCTACAGTGATCCGGAATATATTGAAAGTCTGCAAAGAATCTCACTTCCTTTTTTAACCAATGGAAAGTACCGTGCCTTTCCGGCCCAGGGAGATTCAATGCCGCCTTTTAAAGATGGTTCCTATATTATCGGGAAATATGTTGAAAATATTGATGATCTTAAACCGAATAAAAGTTATGTTTTTGTGACTTTGAATGATGGCATTTCTTATAAACGATTCATATCTGGAAACAAAAAATCAATAACTGTTGCTGCCGATAATTCATTTTACCAACCTTATGATATTCCATTGGGAGAAGTTGTAGAAATATGGCAATATGCATCAGGAATTTTTCCTGAAGATTTTGATTCAACCAATTTTGAAAATTATAATCTTAAAGATATGTTTTCAGAATTGAGAAATACTATTACGGAATTAGAAAATAAAGTGTTTATTATAAAAAATCAAACAATGTAGTTGATTCTTAATGAATAAAATTTCATAATACGACATATTTTGTCGCATTAGCGCTGTAATTTTGTTTTCAAAAAACAAATTATGATATAGATTAAATCATTCTTAACCGTTCTTCCTCAAGGTCGAGCTGATAGAGCTGATGGCGGATAATTTCTTCATTAACGGAAATATCTTTATTCAATTCCGAAAGAAACTGTCTCTGGCTTTCCAGCATTTCAAAAAAAATATCTTTGGTCTTTTCATTCATCCATTCAGTATTATTGGCCTGGATTTTTTCCTCCCATTGTTTGAGCATTCTTTCTAATCCTGCATGGCTGTTCAGTTCATTTTCATGCTTATTTTTAAGAAAATGATAAACATGCTGTTTCAGTTGATGTTTTATTTCTTCCCTGGCCTTTTTATCTTTCTCTTCATCTGTAAAATCATCAAATACATGTCCATATTTGATGAAGTATGGCAAGGTAAGTCCTTGTACGAGTAATGTAAGAAGAATCACCACGAAAGTAATGAAAAGGATAAGGTTTCTGTTGGGAAAAGGAAGTCCGTTTTCAAGGGTAATCGGAATGGCAAGTGCAGCAGCCAGTGAAACAACTCCTCTCATTCCGGTCCATCCAAGCATCAAAGGCATTAACAAGCGTCTTCTTGCCGAAGAAGCACGGGGAGCGACACTTGGCCGGAAAATCAATGTAGCCAGCATGGCGGCATAAGAACTTATGATTCTGGCGGCAATCAGAACACTGGTCACCAACACTCCATATTGGATAGCAATTCTCAAAGGAATTCCTTCTGACCGCAACCCTCCAACAATTTCAGGAAGCTCGAGCCCGATGATTAAGAAGACGATACCATTCAGAATAAATACAAAACTCTGCCATACACTATATCCCATAATTCGGCTGGTACTGTTGAGAAATATCAATCGTTTGCCTGACATATACAAACCTCCGCAAACCACAGCTAAAACTCCGGAAGCATGAAACTGTTCTGCTATCCAATACATCAGATAAGGTTCAATAATCGTTAAAGCAATATCCGAAGAAGCTTCTGTAGGAAGTCTTTTGTGAACCTGTACAAAGATCCATGCTAAAAGTAAGCCAATTCCGGCACCTCCGATGATCATCCATACAAAGTCTAATGAGGCTTCCTGCCATATAAATTGTCCGGTTCCTACAGCAATCAAAGCAAAACGGAATATAATTAATGAAGAAGCATCATTCAATAAACTTTCTCCTTCCAGAATAGCAGAAGTAGTGGACGGGATTTTTACAAATTTCATGATCGCTCCTGTACTTACTGCATCAGGTGGAGATACGATACCTCCCAGCAAAAACCCGAGAGCAAGTGTAAATCCGGGAATAAAATAATTGGCAGTCACGGCCACTGCCAGTGCCGTAAAAAAGACCACTAAAAAAGCAAAGCTTCCGATAATACGCCACCATCGTTTCATTTCTTTAAAGGAAATAGACCACGCAGCTTCAAATAAAAGAGGAGGTAAAAATATAAAAAAGATAAGATCCGGATTGATCTTTACAACCGGAAGACCTGGTACAAAACTAACAAGCAGCCCGAATACAACGAGCAAAACAGGATAAGCAATTTTTAATTTTGTAGCCCACATATTGAGCAGCACAATGGCAGCCACCATGGCTAATAAAAAAGGTAGGATCGTATGCATTTACTATTGTGTTTTATCCATCATATTTACTACTTCTATTTGATTTTTAAAAATTTAAAAGCAATTTTTTCTCATTTTTTGGATGTACAGATGAGCTACTTGTTGCTAAATCTCTTTTTATATTATGTTTTTTACCTAAGGTTGAATATTATAAAAATTTAAATAAAACACGTCAAGTTTCGTCGTCTCTGCGCTATACTTTTGTCTTATAACAAAATAAAAAATATGGACAAAGTAACCTTAGAAAGGATTCAGAAACTTCACCCGTTGGTAAGAGATGAAGTGAAGCAGATTATACAGGAATGTGATGAAGCTCTTACCGGAAGGGCTAAGATACGAATCACTCAGGGATTAAGATCTTTTGAAGAGCAGGAAAAGCTTTATGCCATCGGAAGAATTACTTCAGGAAAAAAGGTAACCAATGCGAAGGCAGGGCAAAGCATCCACAATTATGGACTTGCCGTAGATATCTGCCTGATGATCGACGGGAAAACAGCAAGTTGGGATACCGCAAAGGACTGGGATAATGACAAAGTTGCAGATTGGTACGAATGTGTGAAAATTTTTGCCCGTCACGGCTGGGACTGGGGTGGAAACTGGAAAACATTTAAAGACCTTCCCCACTTCGAAAAAAAGAATATTCCCTCTAAAAAAGGTCCTGTAAAAACCAGTTGGAGAACGCTCTTGAAGATGCCAAAAGACCAACAGAATTACGTTATTTTTTAGTCTCATTTATTTGAAATTAAATATAATACGACACGTTCTGTCGCCTCCTCAAGCTACCTTTGCTTTATAAGAAAACAAAAAAAAAGCAATGAAATCTCAATATGGAATCTCAACATTTTCTGACCAGTCAATAAGGTTCTGTAGATTTAAGATTGCATGTGTCCTTTTAACAAACCATTAAAAATATCACATGAAAAAGACAACCATTCTTTCTTTGGACGGAGGTGGAATAAGGGGAATTGTAACCTGCATTATTCTGCGTTACATAGAAGAACAGCTCCAGTATTATGATAAGCCTTCCGCCAAGCTGGGAGATTATTTTGATCTGGTAGCTGGCAGCAGCACCGGAGGTCTGATTGCTTCTATTATTCTCTCTCCTGATGAAACCCGAAAAGCAAAATATTCTATTCAGAAAGGATTGGAATTATATGCTGAAAAGGGCGGCGACATCTTCCAGGTTTCCTTTTGGGAAAAACTGGTTAATCCATTCGGATTATTGAATGAAAAAATTTCCCAGGAAGCTCTGGAAAAAAATTTACATGATTTCTTTGGAAATTTAGAATTAAAAGAATTAATAAAACCATGTTTAATAACAAGTTATGATATAGAGAACAGAAGGGCGAAACTTTTCAACTCGTGGAAAGCCAACCTCAGCACAGATAATTTCTATGTAAGAGATATCTGCAGAGCGACTTCAGCCGCTCCTACGTATTTTAGCCCTGTTCAGATTAAATCCATGTATGGCCAGATTTTCAGTTTGATTGATGGAGGAATGTTTGCTAATAATCCCGCGCTTTGTGCTTATGCCGAAGCAAGGAAGATTCCTTTCGCAGAAGTTTTAAAAAACCATCAGAAAGCTAATCACCCAAGCGTAAACGACATGATCATTGTCTCTATCGGAACAGGAATTGAAGCAAGACCTTATTCTTTTAAAAGATTGGAAAAGGCTGGAAAAATTGGCTGGGTAAGCCCAATCGTCGACATTTTGATGTCTGCCAACGCAGAAACAGTGGATTATCAGCTGGAACAAATGTTTCAGACGCTGGGACTTAGAAATCAAAAAAACTATTACCGATTGAATCCTTCACTGAAAAATGCTTCTCCCGCAATGGATAATGTAAGAAGATCCAATATCGAAAATCTGATACAAGCCGGATTGAGCTATATTGATGATCACAGAGAAACTTTGAACCAGATTGTTCAGAAACTCATCAAAAATAAAATATAAGCTTTTTACCTTATAACAGCATCATATAAGCTATTAAGATTATATTTAAAAATTAAAAAATCTTTTTAAAAACACGTCAAGTTTTGTCGCTTTGCCCCACTACCTTTGGAGTATTAAAAAGACGCAAAAACAACAATTCTTAAAAACTTTTAAAAGCCTTTGAATTCAACATTTTCTCATGCTGAACAGTCTAAAATATGTTCAAAATATAACCAACACCTTACAACACAAAACATGGAAACACCAGATCACAATACCGATGTACTCTTCAATGAAGATCTCTATACAATAGAATGGAGCGATATCGAAAATGCTGAGATGGACTATGAAAACTATCTCATTGACATTGAAAACTTCTTCAGGGAAGATTTTGAAAAAGGATTACTAGAAGAAGATATTTTTTAAATAAAAATTAATACAAGACAAGTTCTGGCGCTGTTCAACATTACTTTTGAAATCTCTATAATAACCGTACAGCAAACTCATTAAACATTCTCAATTCCTTTGAATTCACCATTCACAAAATGCTGAACAGCCAGAACTATGTCTGAAAATATAGCACAAAAGTGAGCATGCTTTATAAAAGAACAGATCACAGCAATCAACTTATTAATCAATCACACAACGTTTTATGAAAACAAAAGAAGAATTAAAGCTCTATTTTGAAAATGGAGATATCCCAAAACAGGAAGATTTTTGGGAATGGCAGGACGCTTACTGGCATAAGGATGAGAAAATTGACATGCGCAAGATCGCAGGTCTGGAGAATGGTACATTCAACATACTCTATGCTGAAATGGATGCTGATAAAAATGCTTCACTGGCTTTCTTTTCAAAAAGAAAAATTGTGATAAAAGAAGGAACACTCACTATTCCCAAAAATTTCACCGCAGGTCTGCAGGTAACTGACGTAGAAATCCCTGACTCTGTAACAACTATCCAGGAAAGCGCATTTAGTAACGGCGGCTTAACGACCTTTACAATTCCTCCAAAGGTAACCGAAATCCCCAATTGGGCTTTTTACAATAACAGATTAACGTCTTTATTTATTCCGGACAGCGTTATCAATATTGGAATACAGGCATTTACAGCCAATCAACTGAAAGAACTTCGTCTTCCCAAAGGAATAACGATTATCTCACAAGGAGCCTTCTCTGCCAATAAGCTGACATCTGTTGAGATTCCCGATGGAGTAACAGAAATTCACTCGGATGCTTTTGTCAGTAATCAACTCACCTCAGTAACCATTCCGGCCAGTGTACTCAAAATTGAAAACAATGCTTTCAGAGTTAACCAGCTTACAAAAGTAACATTAGGCCCTGAAACGACCTATTTACCTTATTCTTTTGACAGCACAGTGGAAATCGTGGGAGGAAAACTCATCAATTAAAATTTTTAAGCAAATGAAAACAAAACAAGAATTAAAAAAATATTTCGAAAACGGAGATATCCCGGTACAGGAAGAATTTTGGGAGTGGCATGATTCATACTGGCACAAAGATGAAAAGATTCCTGCAGCTCAATTAGATTATGATCTGTCACAAAAAGCAGATGCAAATGCATCCAATATAAATCCGCAGAATGCTCAGCTTTGGAAAGAAAAAATTGAAACGCAGACAGCTATTCAGGTTCCGCAATTAAATGGAAATATCTTAACGGTATTTTATACGGGTGAGAATGGGGTTCAGCAAAGTAAATCTGTAGATTTAAGCAGTCTGGTAACCCGTGATATCAGTATTGAAAATGCAGCATATGATGCCTCTCAAAATATGATTACCATTACCCAGAATGACGGTTCTGCCTTTCATATCAATCTTTCTGAATTCAGCATTATTCCTACTACCAATGCTGATGGAAGTGTAACATTATCACAGGAAGGACAGGAAAAAATCACTGTAAAAAAAGTAGCTTTAACAGGAAGTTATAATGACCTTTCTGACAAACCCACTTTTAGCGGGAATGATAATTTACAGAATGTCATAGACAGAGGTAACGGAACAACCAAACCTATTATTTTTCAGCCAAGCCAGGGCAGAGCAGGTGAAATCAATTTCAGCCCTACAACGTATTCCTTCTGGTTTGGAAATTTGAATACGGATCACACCGGAGCTTACGGACTGGGAATTGGTTATAACACATTATCAAAGTTAACCACCGGAGCAAATAACGTAGCTCTAGGTTCTTACGCTTTAAATGAAACCACCACAGGAAGATGGAATACCGCAACAGGTGTTTCAAGCGGAGCTAAACTTACCACGGGTAATTTCAATGCTTTTTTCGGAACACAAGCGGGAACTGAAACAACAACAGGAAACGGAAATACGTATATCGGAGATGAAGCAGGAAACAAAAATATTGCAGGAACCAATAACACCGCGCTTGGTCTGGGAGCCGCTTATTCCTTAACTAATGGTACTCAGAATACTTTTTTAGGTGCTTTTGCCGGAAATATTCATGGAAAAGCGACAACTTCAGGAGCATGGGGATCCAATACTTTTGTCGGATATAATGCCGCCTCCACTACGCATGCTATGGGTGTTTGGGGTGATAACAATGTCGTTATCGGCTGTAATGCCCCATTAGGAGGTTCAACCTTCAACAAACTGGTGATTGAATCCAATCCGGTAGCAAGACGCCATGATTTTGTAACGCCTTTAATTGGTGGAGACTTTGCTGCAAGAACATTGGATTTTGACGCCGTGATTTCTGCAAAAAGAACACCTTTAGCAGATAACACTTATACAAAAGTTGCGGTTCTTAATGCCGGTAATGTATTGGGATATAAAAACCTTTCCGACTTTCAAAACTACATTCCTATCACAGGAACAGAAGTAAACAATCCCGTTTCCGGTCATATCCAGTTTGAAAATGCCGAAGCTCCGGAAATTGAATCTCTTCTCTATAAAATCAATACTCAGGACGGAATTAAAAACCAGGTAGGTTTCTTTCCAAGCGGAGTTTTGATCACATCAGGCAGTGTAGATAATTCTATACAATCAAATTTAGATGTCAGTAAAGATTACGGTGTATTGGCTAGAGCTTATGGTGCAAAACTTAGTTTAAGTAATGCCGGAGCCTCTTTAACGAGTTTTACCGATCATTCTGACGGTAAAGGAATTATGGTAAGCAATTATCCTGATGAGCCTGTTATGGTAGAACATCAGGTATCAAATGCCAGAGGATTAAGTTCTAAAACTTATTTTGGAGACAACGCACAGGAAAATGATTACATCCAGAAACAATATGCAGACAAACAGCATTCCTACAGTACCAAAGAAGAGCTGACGGGTGGAAAATGGATCAACGGTAAGCCTGTCTACAAAAAAACCTTGTATCTGGATCAAATTCCGAGAACAGGTGAAATTGACTTAAGACCTGAATTCCCGGATCTCGAAACCATTATCTCCAACGAAATGTTTACAGAATGGGATGACCTTAAAGCGGCATTTGCAGGTAATCAGTGGCGAACAAAAGTCTACATCACTATTGAAAGAGAAAGAGCAATTATTGAACTGTTGAATACACCTGATTATGATTATTCTCTTATCAACTCGTTTACTCTAACACTTGAATACACCAAAAAATAAGAACGAAATGCCAACAAATAATACATCAACAGTAAAATCCGCATTTACTGTCGGAAAATCCTTAATAGGAGAAGGAATTATTAACTATAAAGAAACAAACCCTATGAATACCAATAACGCATCACAATCACTTTTCAGATTTGTAAGTCTGAGAAACCCTCAATTAACAGAAATTAAAGACAAAAACTTAGGATTTATCCACAGACCTAAAGGAGTAACCGGTGTTTTTGATACAGCAGTCGTTGGAAGACCTGCCAAAACTTTAAAATTTACAGCCATGAAAAGGGCTGCCGGAGAGTTTAACAATTCCGGATTCGAAAGCGAAAAGAAAATCGAAGAAGGAGCATTTAGAGACCTTCTGATGATCGGAAGAAAGCTTTCTAAAAAAGAAACATTAGAAAGCGCTGACTGGACGTTCGTTACGGATTATTACAAAAGCCTTATTAATACCAACAGACAGCTGAACGCAGAAGGAATTTCTATATTTTCCCAACTTTGGAATAATTATATTTATCAGATTGTTACCCAGGGAGATTTCTATATTAAAGAAGCAATCAGCCACATTTTAATGGCTATTCAGCTTGGTTTTGCCAGCAATCAGGACCTTACAGATCAGGAAATCATCAAAATTAATGGAGAAAAACCATTGGAAAAAGCAATGGATGGAAAAATCATACTTCCTACCATCCTATTTTCAGAAGATACGGAAACGGCTTCTTTAGTTTCATCTGCAAATGCTGAAGGTTCCGAACCGGCTTTGGCAGCAAGAACAGTTCAGAGATTAGAATCTGAAGCAAGAGCTTCTTTTGTATCCAGTAAAGCCATCCACAGAAAAGAATCCCTGAACACACTGAATTCCGAACTGGAAAAGCTTCAGAAAAAATTCCATAAATCCAGACATCAGGCCTATCAGGATGAGTATTCCAGATATATGACAGAAAACAAAGAACGTTTGGAACTGTATGACAGAAAGCTGGCCGAAGTAGACAGTAAAATCACTCCGGACATGTCCGAAGAAGAAAAAGAACGCCTTTACAGCACTTTGAAAGAATATGAAGTTGCGCCTTTCGTATTTACGTACAAAAATGAAATCAATTTGGAGGATTTGCAAGCAAAGCTTTCACCGGAATCTTTCGACCTTTTTGTAGAACTTTTCGGTGAATCCACAACCAGCTTAACTTCTGTGGCAGAAGATAAAGATAGCCTTCAGATCCTTTCGCATGACACTTTAAGAATGGGTGCCCAGACCATTGTTCTTGATGATGAGATTGAAAGCTATGCTGATGCTTTACTTGTTGTAAGAAACAATATCTCTGCTTCCATGGAGACGGCACTTCAAAACAGTCCTCTTCCGGAACAGCAGTATGCCAATATCGGCGGAGCTTCAATACCTCTTATTCAGAATACCACCAGAACACCGATGGCATACAGCTTGTATGCTCACAGTGCTTACGTAGTAGCAGGCAGCAGAGGATTTGTTAATTTTTCTTTTGAAGTTGAAGATGTTTCGTGGAGTGTTGCCAATGCTAAAATTACGGCTACAACAGATGCTGCCGGAACTTTCGAAGAAAATTACAGCAATATTTCTGTAGTTGATAATAAAATTACCTTACCTGCGGCTTTGGTAAACAGATTCAGAACCAGCTTTAGTTTCAAAATAGAAATTATTTTTGATAACGGAAGCCAGGCTTATGGAGAGATTGCCACACAATATCTGAAAGAAGACTTAAACCTTACCGGAATGCTGACTCTGAAGCGTGCAGCAGTTGAAAACCCGGGTACACCTGAACCAGGTACAACCCAAAAACGAAAAAATTTCGGGATCAAAAGATTGGGTGTAGCAGATTATATGAAAGTCGTGCAAAGTGTTCATGCTTATGTTCCGGGAGAAGTGTCCAATATTGAGAACGTTATGGCAAGCGAACTGAGACATAAGTCTTCCGTTTCCAGAGAATACTCTGAAATTACAGATACAACTTCCAAATCTCAGGAGACAGAGAAGATGTCAGACACTTCCAAAACTTCCAGAACGGATATGCAGACCGAAGTTGCTAAAGAAATTGAAAAGCAGCAGAGTATTTCTGCCTACACAAGATTCAGCTATGGAAATGACAGTGCCATGAAGTTTGAAATCGGAGCTGACTATGCCAATAATACGGCACAGCACGACAGTACAAGACAAGCTGTAATGAAATCTCAGGAAATTACAGAAAGAGCAATGGAAAGAGTTCTTACTAAAATTTCAGAAGAAAGAGTACAGAAAATCATCAAAGAATATACGGAAACCAATGTTCATGAATATGATAACAGAGGAAAGGTAACCAACACTGATGATGCTGAAGCGGCACAGCCTAAACACATTACCGGAGTTTACAGATGGATCGACAAGAAAATGAAAAACCAGATCTACAACTATGGTAAGCGTACGATGTTTGAGTTTATGGTTCCTGAACCTTCAAGATTACACCGTCTGGCTCTTACTGTTGCCAAGGCTCAGGTGCTTAAAGCTCCTGTAGATCCAAGAAAAGCACCGGAACCATGGTTAATGGCAGATCCAAAATCTGCAACGATTGTACAGATCCAGCATTGGGCTCAGGAATACGGAGTAACTTTAGAGGCATTCCCGGAAGCAACCAAACAAGTAATTCATACTGCTTCCAGCGTTCCTCAGACAAATGATGATTTTGGAATTGATCATACACAATTTACCATCCCAGACAATTATGCTGGTAAAAATGCAAGTTTCGCCTGCAGGTCAACAAGAAACAGAGGTGGTGGATGGTCAGGATCACGTTATTCTGAAGTGATGTTCTCAAACTTAAAAGGAGATATGATTGGCCGTTCTGAACGTGGTGGAGACCTTAATTTTGACGATGGATCATCTGGTTTCAATATCACAGGTAATGTATCTTTCCAGGTGAAGGGCCACAACGTAAGAAGTTATACCATCAAAGTCGTTGTGAACTGTGAGCTGAGCGATGCCTTTATCAGCAAGTGGAAAACAGACAGTTTTAATGATATTATTAAAGCCTATGAAGCTGCTTATGCCAAATTCCAGGAAGATCAGGCAAGATTAGATGCAGAGCAAAAAGAAAAAGAAGCTCAGCTTAAAGAAAGACAGGATACTTTCTACCGTTATATGGAACATGACGTGTTAAAGCACAACTGTATTGCTTATTTATTACAGGATTACCTTTATACATTAGGCCAGGAAACAACTAACGGTGCCGATGAGAAAACAACCATGGATAATTTCCAGGTATACCTGAATGAAAATCTTGACAGATATACAGCCCTTGCCAAGTTTATGGAACAGGCATTCGAATGGGAAATCATGGATTACACCTTCTATCCTTACTATTGGGCCAACCGTAAGAGCTGGCAGGAATTCTATATCAGCGAAAGTATGGACCCATTGTTCAGAAGTTTCTTACAGGCAGGTATGGCAAGGATTATCGTTACCGTAAAACCAGGTTTCGAAGCAGCTGTTCAGTTCTTCCTTGAAACAGGATTGATCTGGAATGGCGGTTCTGTTCCGGTAATCGGCGACCCAATGTACATGAGTATCGTAGACGAAATGAGACAGCCTACCGGAGAACCTCAGGGTAAATACTGGATTACCAGAATCCCTACTACCTTAACGATCCTTCAGGATAAATCCACAGGACTTCCGGTAAATCAGCCATTACCGATTTTCCCGGAAAATGATCCTAAAAATTGTGAAAACCCATCAGAATTGGAATTTGAAACAAGCTTTTCTCTGGATACTGACGCTCAATTATCACATAGTGATGGAGCTACAACATTACCGAGAGAATTAACAACAATATTTAAATAATAACAAGATCAGGCGGAAATTTACGCCGCCTGATTTTATTAAATCCAAAAACCATGTATGATTATAGACCTATAGGCATTTATAGTGCAAAAACAATGGCTGATGAAGAAAGAAAAAAGAAAAATTTCTTTGAAGATTCTACTATAGATGACCAACAACAAAAAAAGAAAAACATTAATCTAATAATAACTTTAGAGTCAGATGGAAAATACCAATTTGATGAAACTTTTAAAATGTGGGAAGTACGACATATTCCAAGTTTCGCAAACTATGAAAGCTTTGTAGACCTCTGTAAAAGATCTAATTTCAAAAATGTGGCTATAGTTCACCATGGAAACACCTTTTCAGATCATACCTACGCAAAGTCAATGAAAGTAGTTTTAGATGCTCTAGCTTTTAAAACTTTAAAAAATGTATTTGAAAAGCTGCCTAAAAAAGATTTAATATCTCTCAATGATGACTATTTTGAAGATTTCAGAAAGGAATCTGAAAAATATCATCAAGGAGGGTTGGAACTAAAAGATATTAAATCATATATTAGTCTAAAATTATTGTTAAGCAATATGTTAAACGGAGCCAATTTCTTTTCTGTTGCATGTGATGAAGCTGATGATAAAGGTTTTTTAAATGAACTAGGAAGTATGACAAACAAAGAAATAAAAATCTTTGCTAATTCAAATCGTTCAGATATTAAACAAAGGGCATATGAAGAAATTACTTCAACAAAAGAAAAAATATATTTTGGCTCATTATTAAACAATTATTTGACTCCTAGTGGCAAATTTTTCAACTCAGATGGCTGGTATATTTTTAATACTAAAAACAATACGTTAACAACGACAAAGAAAGACCTATGGTTATTAAGTAATACAAGTAGTGAAGTATATTTATTAAAAGAAAGAAGCCAAAATTTAACTCAGGATCAATTAGATGAAATTTATAGTGCACAAAAATATTACGCAAAAAATTATAAGAAGTTTTATATAGAAAAAATGCATGGAACAGAGACTTCATATAACCAAATGAGAGAGAAGATCAAGAAAAAATATCCTGATATAATAAAATAATATAACATGAAAAATAATATCCTTTTTCTGGCAGTCTTATTACTATGTAATTTTTTTTATTCTCAGAAAGTAAATGATTTAGATTCACTTAGAGTGAAATTTTGTCAAAAGAACTGCAAAGAATATAAAAGAGATTTATTATTAAAAAATAAAGGAGAAATAAATCCTGGTGATTTTGATAATAAATACTATGAAAGGTTTTCGATTCCATCAATACAAAGAACGAAAATATTTCCTTTTAATGAGTATGATTCAATTTACATAGCAAATCCTAACTTTATTAAAAATGTAGATGAGCCTCGAAATTACTTGGATACTAAATTTCATAATCAAATCAGAATGATTTCTTCATTAGAAAAAGAAAGATTATCGAATATTCTGTTTAATTACTCTAAAAAAAATATTTTTGTCAGAACAGGATTATCTAATAGTGTCGGCTGTGATTGTAT
This sequence comes from Chryseobacterium sp. AG363, assembly GCF_003610675.1. Lineage (NCBI taxonomy): Bacteria > Pseudomonadati > Bacteroidota > Flavobacteriia > Flavobacteriales > Weeksellaceae > Chryseobacterium > Chryseobacterium sp. AG363. Next base: position 360,437 of record NZ_RAQF01000003.1, on the reverse strand, counting down.
CCAAGAAGAATATCCAAAGATTTTATTATTATTTAAAAGAGATGGGAAATTTAAAAAGTTTATTGCATTCCCTGATAATGGAAAAGACAGATATAATTTCACCGATCAAGAATATCAATATTTCGACTGGTCCATGGAAAAAGAACAGATGATTTTAGAATTATTCAGTAAAGATATTCTTCCTGATCAAAACTGTAAATAAGATATGTCAGCATAATAATAAACATTTCAAAACCAAAATTCTATATTGAAGCTTTTACGAGGTTCGAAACTCCGGAAAGCAAAAAAAGGATGGGTAGATCGAATTTTGATCAATAATTATAAGCCACAGCAATGCTGTGGCTTATATTTTTTAAACTGTCACATTCTTGCTATATTCATCATATATAAAAAATGGGAGCCAATTAAACCTATGAAAGTATTAACAATAAAAGAAAGTGAGTTAACATGTAACCGTTTAGATGGCGGAGGAGTTCCTATATATTATCACAATGGCAGCCCTTTTACAGGTATTGTTTTACGATACTATGACACTGGCGAGCTTTTTTGCGAAGAGGAATATAAAGACGGATATCAGGAAGGATGGTTCAGATCTTATCATAAAAACGGTAAAAAATACACAGAATACAAAGCCCATAACAACGTAGAATACAACGGGACTTATAAAAATCACTTTATTATGAAAGAAGAAAAAATAGATAAAATCATAATCTCATTAACAGATGTAAAAAAAAATGGGTTGTATAACCCAGATGGTACCTATGTAGGCTTTGATGTACGCACAGAGGACTATAAAGAAAATCCTGAATGGAATGAATTTGATTTCAAAAAAGAAGTTTTTGAAGAACTTTTAGGAGATGACTTTGGGAAGAAAGACTTTTACTATGAACCCAACACATGGGAGTTTGTTGTTGATGCACTGGAAAATAAAATTAGAGATGTACTGAAAACAATGAAAAAAGTACCGGAAGAGCATACCAAAAATCCTATGGAATATTTGAAAACTTACAAAAATGAACATTTTGATCCTATTACAAATCGTTCTATTTTTTATGAAGATGTTAAAGAATTTCTTGGTGAATTATATCATTATAATATTCGGGAAAATGTCAGAGATAAAAACTTATATTATTTTCAACTTTTTTACAATCATCTAAAAAGTAGTTTCAAAGAAGGGTTCCCTTTGTATATTACGGCAGCCACTATTGAAGACCAAAAATAAATGTCTATTTAAAACAAAAATAAAACACGACACGTTTTGTCGCATGAACCGCATATATTTGTCTTATAAAACTTTACCATGAACGCAGCGTTGCTGCACCCTAAAAATAGAGAAATGAAGAAAGATTTTTATCTGACAAGATATGCCTTAATAATTAAAAGATTAGAAAGTTCTCCGGCTACCTATTCACAGCTGGAGGACTATCTTTTAAACTCTTTTGAATTCCAGGATGCAGGAATCAAGAGCTACTCTATCCGTACCCTGCAGAGGGATATCCGGGAGATTTCCGATCTTTTTAACCTTTCTATTCACAACAAAAAAAAGGGCGACAACCGATATTATATCGAGAGCCGCCCGATTATGGAAGTGGATGAGTACAATCAAAAACTTCTTGAATCCTTTCAGGTGAGTAATGCCCTGAATCTTCATCCGGACTTTTCAGATTTCATCTTTTTTGAAAGCCGAAAACCCACCGGCGTAGAACATTTTTATGACTTGTTCTTTGCGATCAGAAATAAAAGAGTTGTAAGTTTTGAACACTACAATTACAAGAACAAACTTATGACCTCCAGAAAAGTACACCCTTTGGCTTTAAAAGAATCTAAAGACCGATGGTATCTTATTGCCATTGATACAAAAGATAAAGTTTTAAAATCATTCGGGCTGGACAGAATTAATTATCTGGACGTATCCAAAAATCAGTTCAGGGAAAAGTATAAATACAACTTCAGAGAGCATTTCAAAAATGCATTTGGGGTGATGAACCTGGCAGAACAGAAACCACAGAACATTGTATTAAAATGCAGCCGCCATCAGGGAGAATACATCAGAAGTTTTCCTCTTCACCAATCGCAGAAAGAAACGAAAGAAACTCCGGAAGAGATTTATTTTGAGTTCTTCCTCCACCCTACTTATGATTTCATGCAGGAGATTCTTTCTTACGGAAAAGAAGTAACCGTTCTGGAACCGAAAGGTTTAGTTGATGACATCCGCAATCATTTACAGGAATCTTTAAACCGTTATCTTGAAAGCTGATCATCAGGAATATATTTCATATTTTTTGTTATATTTACATAAATAAACCTTTATTGAAAACTTTATTCATTGGCATCAGCTGCTTTATTTCTTCCTTTTTTCTCGCACAGCAGAAAGAAGAGTTCAGACTCGTAAAGAGTTATTATAATCAGCACAGAAATATGCTGAATAAAGAGTTCAAAAAGAAATTTGATGCAGAATCCAATACGGTAAAAAAAGCTGCGATAAAGGGAGACTTTCTTTTTTTCATGAAAAAAATGGACAGCATTGAAAACAATGCTCTGATTGGAGCTTTATTAAAAGTCAGGAATCTGGAAGACCTTCAGACCATCAAAAATCCCAGGCTCACCTCATCTGAAAAGTTTGCAGATGCTGAAAAGATTGCAGATTATCCAGGTGGAATTAATTCTTTGAGACAGGAAGTCGCCAATCTGCTGTATGTTGACGGAGTATATTCTAAAGAGAAGATGATAAAAACGGATGTTGATTTTATTGTTGAAAAAGATGGAACAGTAAGTAATGTTCATGCACAGGGTGACAATTTCACCTTTAACAGACAGGCAGAAATTGCTTTATATTCTCTGGCGGAAAAATTTTCCCCGGCAATGCTGAAGGGCGACCCTACTATTTACCGCTTTAAACTTCCTTTAACTTTAACGATAACAGATTAATGTTTACCGACGAATATTACATGAAAATGGCACTGCAGGAAGCAGAGGCCGCTTTAGAAAAAGATGAGGTTCCTATAGGGTGTGTAGTAGTTTCCAACAACAGAATTATTGCAAGAGCTCACAATCTCACTGAAACATTAAATGACGTGACCGCCCATGCCGAAATGCAGGCCATCACCTCTGCTGCTAACTTCCTGGGAGGAAAATACCTGAAAGACTGTACGCTTTACGTAACGATGGAACCTTGTGTGATGTGCTCAGGCGCACTTTCCTGGTCTCAGATCTCGAAAGTAGTGATTGGAGCGCGGGATGAACAAAGAGGTTTTATCAATAAACATCTTTCTCTCCACCCTAAAACAGAAGTTATTACGGGAATCATGGAAGCGGAATGCTCTTCTATTGTTAAAGAATTTTTTAAAAGTAAAAGATAATTAAAGACAAAAGCCGGAGGATATTGATATTCTCCGGCTTTTAATTTTATAAATAGTAAGACGATCTGTTTAGTCTTTTAAGATACAATATCTCACCAGATCAAAATATTCTCCGTCCTTTTTCACTTCTTTTATCAGAACAGCCTCCTGCTCCATTCCTGCTTTCTCCATAATTCTTCCGGAAGCAGGATTGTGGGGAAAATGAGTAGCAAAAATTTTATTCAGCTTCAATTCATTAAAGCCAAAATCTATTATTGCTTTTGCAGCCTCGGTTACATACCCTTTGTTCCAGTAAGGAATTCCTATCCAGTAGCCAAGTTCAGCTTTATCATCATCTCTGTCATGCAGTCCGATAGCTCCTATGATTTGACCTTCTTTATTCCGGATAGCAAACGTATAACCTGTATTATTTTCAAAAGCTTCTTTTGACATTTTCACCCAGGATCTGGCATCATTTTCCACGTATGGATAAGGAATATTGGAGGTAAGGTCAGAAAAAATCCTATGCTGAAGAAGTTCAACGATAAAAGGGATATCCTTTTCTTCCAGCTGTGAAAGGATCAGTCTTTCGGTTTGTAGTACGGGAAATTTTTCCATTATATTAATTGTAAGATTGAGGAACTAAAGTATCAGCTGGATTCAACCTCAACCTTAATCATTTAAATTTATAAATCTTTTCCGAGGAAATAAAGACCTTTCAAGGTATGGAGCCTGTCCATCACATGAATCTTATCCGTAAGGGGTTTGTAAACATGGGAAACTCCTCCTGTTGCCACTACAAAACAATCATCGTTCACTTCCTCATTGATACGGGTTACAAAACCTTCTACCATACCGAGAAAACCATATACCATACCACTTTGCATACAGGTTACCGTATCCAGTCCCAAAACAGATTTTGGTTTCTTCAGTTCGATATCCGGAAGCTGTGCGGTCTGGTTAATCAGTGAATTCAGAGAAGTTACAATTCCCGGAGCGATAATTACTCCTAAAGTCTCCCCTGTTTCTGCTACACAGCTTGCCGTAAGTGCTGTTCCGAAATCTATGACAATCTTCTTTCTGTTTGGGTACAAATTGTGTGCAGCCACCAGGTTGGCATAGATATCGGTTCCCATCTGCTTGGATTTAGCCTGCACTCCGGAAGGTGTATTTCTGTCAACAATCACAGGATTTGTTCCATGAATTTTTTTGATCCCGGAGCTCATTACTTTGGTAAGCTGAGGTACTACGGATCCGATAATTACCTTATCAATCTCTTTCGGATCAATTTTATAGGTTTGATAGAGCATCAGCATCTGTACATAAAGTTCATCTGCTGTTCTGTAAGGTTTTGTATTGATGACCCAAGAAATATCACAATTATCGCCATTGAAAAGACCGAATCTGATATTGCTGTTTCCTACGTTTATTACAATTGAATTCATTGATATATTTTTCAGAAGAAATTCATTATATAAATTGAAATCCTGCTTATTTTTGAGGCACTAAATTTAATAATTTTAAAAAAAAGAACCTGTCATTATCCAACTAAATTACAATGGCTCACTTATTTTTTCTTTCCTGAGAACAAATCACTATATTTAATAACACATTATAATTATTCTGACTAACTCATGAAAAAACTGATCCTCGGTACTTTACTATGCCTCAGCGTCACCATTTTTGCGCAATCCGGCAATTCAATGGCAAGCATTTTACAAAAAATAAAGAGTCAGTCGAAAATTGATACTCAGGATAAAACAGTTTATGATCTGATGGATGAGTTTTATCAAAAAAATCTTCAGGCTGACAATGATGAAATGACTCCCGAGTTTACCCACAAACTTCAAAGAGCAGTTTCTGATTCAAATACCAAGAATATACACCTGCTTTATCTTTTTTTGATGTATCAGCAGCATATCAGCCAGGCCGTGGCAGAAGGAAAAAAACCTAATCCCGTGTTTCAGATTGAAACCATGAATCTTCTGGAAAGTGAAACAAAGGAAGTATATGGAAAGCTTCCGGCAATCATTTACATTTTTAAAGCAGAGGCTTTAGATAGCGGCTCAAAAAAAGAAGAAGCACAAATGACGGTGGCCAGCGGCTTAAAAGAATATCCGGATTCTATTCCCTTAAAGGTATACAGTTATTTAAATACCAAAGATGAAAATTTGCGGAAGGATCTTACTCAAAATCATCCCAATCACTGGATGGTACAGCAATTTGGAATAAAATAAAAAAAACCACAGATTCATCTGTGGTTTTTTCGTTGTATATGTCTATTGTTATTTCACTTCAACAAAGTTATTTTCCATATTCACATCTGCAATTCTCTGGCTGAAATCAATTCCCAGGACAGATAATTGAGATTTTGTGTAAGGAATGGTAAGCGTATATTCTTTCTGAGTCCAAGGCCAGTAAGGCATTGTTTTAAACTCACCATACGCATCCTTTTCTTTCCATGTATGAGTCATATTCATTGGAATCTGATACGTAACGATCTTCTTATCGGTTGTCATTACGCCAAAATCAATTGGCATTGGAACCTGGCCATTATTGACTAAGGTAATGGTAGTAGATTTTGCATCGTATTTTACATCCTTAATTCCGTAATCGATAGTTTTTGTCGTATTGATCCAGTAGTTATGGAACCATTTCAGATCCATCCCTGAAACTTTCTGTGCAATGTGAAGGAAGTCCCTGTCTGAAGGATGCTTCATACTCCACTGATCATAATATTGCTTTAAGGTTTCGGCAAGATTCTGCTCTCCCATAATATATCCAAGCTGCACCAGGTATAACTCACCTTTTACATAAGATGCAAATGTGTAAGACGTCCCGTTATCATGGTGATCACCTAACCAAACAGCTGGCTCTTCAATTCCTTTCTTAACAAATTTTCTGTAGGCATCCAATCTTTCAACAAAAGGATTCGGAAGATCTTCAGGGAATAACTGATACATGGTATAGCCTTCCGCATAGCTTGTAAAACCTTCATCCATCCACGGACGTACAGATTCGTTAGTGGCAAGCATCTGCTGATACCATGAGTGAGATCCTTCGTGAGCCATTAATCCCATCAAATCTTTAACACTTTTAGCTTCTCCTAAAATCATGGTACACATCCCGTACTCCATTCCGCCGTCTCCCCCTTGAATAAAGGCATAGGTAGGATATACATATTTTCCGAAATGAGCATTCATGATCTGGAAATACTTCGTGATATACGGCTGAGATTCACCCCACGCTTTCGTTTTATCATTTTTCTGATACACCAGATATACTTTCGGACCTTCCGGAACATTGAAGCTTTCTACAGAATAATCTCTGTCTGCACTCCATGCGAAATCAAGGATGTTTTTTGCCGTCCATTTCCAGATTGCCTTTTTATCTTTTTCCGTTTTTATTTTTGCATTGGCATCATAGCCTTTCACTTCTGAAGGGTTCTCCAGAATTCCTCCTGCTCCTACTACATAATCTTTATTGATTTTAATAGTAACATCAAAATCGGAGAACGGAGCATGAAATTCTCTTCCCAGATAATCGAAAGTTGCCCAGCCATCATAATCATATTCAGCAATTTTCGGATACCACTGAGTCATTGTCATGTCTACTCCTTCCCTGTTATTCCTTCCGCTTCTTCTGATCTGCATAGGAATCACAGCATCCCAATCCATTGTAAAGGTAGTCTTAGAATTAGGTTTGATAGGTTCTGCCAGATACACTTTCATAATGGTTTCCTGAACTTCAAATTTCAGCTCTTTCCCATTTTGTTTAATCCAGTGAATATTCTGAGCACCTTCCTGGTCTTTTGGAATGGAAGCCAGTCTTGAAATACCGTCTTTCTGAAGTCTCCCATCACCATTTTTTCCCTGTGAAGCCACTCTCTGATCCATCATGGAATTAGGTTTGAAAGCATTCCAGTATAAATGGAAATAAACCACATTCAGCTCATCCGGCGAATTGTTGGTGTATTCTAAAGTTTGTTTTCCCTGATAGGTAAATTTTTCAGCATTAACATCAATATCCATCTTGTACTTCGCAGTCTGCTGATAATAAGCTCCTTGCTGAGCCTGAAATTGTGAAATGATAAACGCAAAAATGATTGCAGCCGATTTTCTCATTTAAAATTTTATTTTTTCTAAAGGTAGGTAATTTAACTAAGAACCTCAAATAGGAGTTATTCTGAGGTTTTATTCTGTTTGTTATGATTTTAGATGGATTTTATTTCGGGTTGTTAAATTCTTTTTTTAACCTTATTTGTGATCCTTGTCAAGGTTTTAGACCTTGACAAGGATACTTTATCGGCTTTTCAACAGTTTTTTAATTAAAGTAATCTGGCCCAGGTGATAGTAGCAATGCTCAATCATTCCGTCGATATTTCTTCGGTAAGTTCCATATTTTTCATCAACGAAAACCTCATCAAGTTGGGAATCCGGCATTTGTTCCAATAATGCGGCAAACCTTTCAGAATCCGTCCAGAGTTTACTCAGCAAGTCTTCCCATTGTTGCTGAGATTCTATAGAAGGAAGATCAAAACTGAATTTATCTTTAATCTCAAGATCTCCTCCTTCAAAGACATTGACAATTCCTGCAATATAATAATCAATGTGAAAAGTGAGCATCGCAATAGTGTTTAAAGAATCAATCTTTGTCACAGCCTGTTCCCAGCTCACCTCTGAAAGCTGATCTTTAAAATTGGTATTGGCGATCCAGAAACCATCCAGCAGTACTTCTCTGAATCTTTTGGCGAGTTGTGAAACTGAGCTCATGGATATTTTATTTATGTTTCCTAAAGATAAGTTTTTATTTAAACACAAATGTTACCAATGAAAACCACTATTTTAAACACAATAAAATAGTGCAATTTGTGCAAATACATTTGTGACATTCGTGTTTAACTAATTACAAAAAAACCTCAAATACAAAAGTATCTGAGGTTAATATTATAATGATTGAATTATAATTATTTTTTAGCAGAAGCTTCTTTTTTACCGCTTCTTAAAATCTTTTCAAGGATTCTTAAAGTGATCAGATACGTTGGTTTTACTCCTGTAAGACCCAAACCTCCTGAAGATAGTGTACTTCCCGTTTCCAGCGGATTATCCGATGCATAATAGGCATACATGACAAACAAATCCGGTGAAATATGGTGCCTGATCTTAGATGCCACCTGAATAGCTTTCTGGTAGTGTGCTCCTTCCATTTCAAGACCAATAGCTTTCCATGAAGTATTCATAAAATAGGAAAGGATATCTTTATTCTGTAGAGAGGTTCCCAATACTGTAATCATTGGTCCTTCAAAAGCTTTTAATTCATCATCTTTAAAATCTTCCAGTTTTAAAGCATTTTCAAAAGGATAGTTATCTGCTGTTCCTTCAAAGATATGGGAAGTAGGAATCATGATATCACCTTTCTCTCCGGTAAGAATACCTGCTTTACCCATAATGGAAACAGATTTTACATGCATCATATACACTTCTCCTTTATGCTCAAAAGGTCTAAGTAATTCATCCATTACTTCAAAAGCCTGCTCTCCGAATGCGTAGTCAAAAACCATTACCACATCATCTCCTCCGAACTTGCAGTCTGCAAATGGCGTATTTTTCAGGTCTGTTTTGCTGAGGTCTATGATCTGTACATCAATATTACTTCCACTCTTATCTGCAATATGAATCATCCCTTCATCCAAAGCATATTTTAAAACTTTATCACGAAGTTCTTTCTTATTTGAAATCTCTTCGTACAGTTTATAATCCACCTCGTGGTGCTGCTTCTTTTTAAGGGCATTATTGGCATACAGCATATTTTTCACCGAGTGCATATTGGCTGAAATAATATGTAACGGACGCATATGAAGATTGTTTTCAAATAAAACCTCTTTCACTTTATTCGCCCATTTTTCTCCAAAATAATGATGACCTACTCTTTCTTTTAATATAGAACTGAAATGAATCTCTCTTTCTCTGCTTCCTTTTGCATCATCAAGACTTACTTTTGCTAAGTTGTAAATGATTTTAAACAGACGGTCAGGATTATGATCGTCACCAAAAGTATTATAAGCTCTTAAAGTCTCATCAAAAGATCTTCCTATTAAAGAAGAAAGATGAATAAGTGCTACTTCTTTTTCTTTTCTACTGTATTTCTTTTCACCCTTTACCACTTCTTCAATAATTTTGAAGGCACGTGTCGGCTTCCAGTTTTCGTCCTGGATAAATGCCAGATTACGGACTTTGTCAGCTTCTATAAAAAGGAAGGTAAGGTGGGTAAGAATATCATAAATTTCGGAACGGCCCAAAAGAACCTCAATATTCATCTGGTGTTCGTCTATTCTATAACAGTTTCTTCTTCTTTTCTTCGGAACAATGGGTTCGAAACTTCCTTTATCAAACCCTTCATCAGATGTAAGATGAATAAAAGCACATTCTTCAATTCCTTCCGGAAGTCTGTCCAGTACATACATCAAACCGTCAAGTTCCAATTTACTTGGAATATTCATGGTTCCATAAATTTCGGGATTGATGGTCTTCAACAAACTTCTGATACTTTCTCCTGAAACTCCGCCCGGCTTGAAAAATCCTCTATAAAATAGGTGTCTCATAGAGATATATAGTCTTTCAATAGCCTCTGTGGTTTCTCTTGCTCTAGAATTTGTCATAAAATAAATTTCACACAAATATACAAAATCTTTGCCCACTTTATTTTAACTGTCTTTTAACAAGTCGTTTAATCCCATCGTATTATTTTAATTTGCACAATATACAGTATATTTACATTGACATCTATAAAACAGGCGCGAATTCTCACATCTTAAACATTAAATCACAAACACCCCTGTTAAAAAACACCAAACAATTGTTTAAATTATATAAATTTTCAGATCACCCCTAAAATTTTTAGGGTTAAAATATTTTTGATTCATTTTTTTTGTAAATTTGCGCTGTAAAAAATCAACCCAATTATGTCAACCTTAAGATTCAAAGCATTAGAAACCCTTCCATTTAAGGATTTCAGAAAAGACAACTCTGTTGAGATCCCTGCGAAATTATCAGAGCTATTCTGTAAAAATGTTTTCTCAGAAGAAACCATGAGAGAATATTTAACAAAAGAAGCATTCGGTTCTATCATGGATGCGATTAAAAAAGGAACTAAGATCCAGAGACATATTGCAGATCAGGTAGCTGTAGCGATGAAAGACTGGGCAATGAGCAAAGGGGTAACCCACTACACGCATTGGTTCCAGCCTTTAACAGGTACTACTGCAGAAAAGCACGATTCTTTCTTTACACCCATTGAAGGAGGAAGAGCAATTGAAAGATTCAGCGGAAACATGCTTATCCAACAGGAACCAGACGCATCGTCTTTCCCTAACGGAGGTATCAGAAATACTTTTGAAGCAAGAGGTTATACAGCCTGGGATCCTACGTCTCCGGCATTCATCATGGGAACTACATTATGTATTCCTTCCATCTTTATCTCTTATACAGGAGAAACACTAGATTACAAAGCACCTCTTTTGAGAGCTTTGAATGCTGTAGATGAAGCTGCGACTAACGTAATGCAGTATTTTGACAAAAACGTAACGAAGGTAACTCCTACTTTGGGTTGGGAGCAGGAATATTTCCTTGTTGATTCAGCATTATACCAATCTCGTCCTGACCTTGTATTAACAGGTAAAACCTTATTAGGACATTCTCCTGCAAAAGGACAGCAATTGGACGATCACTATTTCGGTTCTATTCCTACAAGAGTAATGAACTTCATGAAAGAGCTGGAAATCGAATGTATGAAGTTAGGAATTCCTGCAACAACAAGACACAACGAGGTTGCCCCTAACCAGTTTGAGCTTGCTCCAATGTTTGAAGAAGTAAACGTTGCGGTAGACCACAACTCTCTGTTGATGGACATCATGGCAAGAGTAGCTCACAAACACCACTTCCACATTCTTTTCCACGAAAAACCATTCGCGGGAGTAAACGGAAGCGGAAAACACAACAACTGGTCATTAGCAACAGATACTGGTGAAAACCTTTTAAGCCCTGGAAAGAATCCAAAGAAAAACTTACAGTTCTTAACATTCTTTGTTAACACGATTAAAGCTGTTCACGAATATGCAGACCTTTTAAGAGCAAGTATTGCTTCTGCAAGCAATGACCACAGACTTGGTGCCAACGAAGCTCCTCCTGCAATTATTTCCGTATTTATCGGAACCCAGTTGTTCAGTGTATTGGAAGAACTTGAAAAAGTAACCAACGGAAAACTATCTCCGGAAGAAAAAACAGAATTAAAATTAAATGTAGTCGGAAAGATTCCAGAAATCCTGTTAGATAACACAGACAGAAACAGAACTTCTCCATTTGCATTTACAGGAAATAAATTTGAAATCAGAGCGGTAGGTTCTTCTGCAAACTGCGCAGAGTCCATGACCGTAATGAATACTATTGCTGCAAAACAGCTTAATGATTTCAAGAAAGAAGTGGATGCTTTAATTGAAACAGGTCTTAAGAAAGACGAAGCCATCTTCAACGTATTGAGAGAATACATCAAGCAGTGTAAAAACATTATGTTTGAAGGAGACGGATATTCTGATGACTGGGCGAAAGAAGCTAAGAAAAGAGGATTAAACAACCTCAAAACCACTCCTGAAGCTTTGAAACAGGAAATGGATAAGAAGTTCTTAGATCTGTATGAAGAAATGGGAATTTTCAACCACAGAGAAGTGGAAGCAAGAAACGAAATCAAGCTAGAGAAATATTCTACAGTAATTGATATCGAATCAAGAGTATTAGGAGATATCGCAAGAAACCACATCATTCCTTCCGCATTAAATTATCAGAACAGATTAATTGAAAATGTAAAAGGTCTTAAAGAAATCTTTGGTGATAAAGAGTTCAAATCTTTGGCAAAAGAACAAATGAGTTTAATTACAAGCATTTCTGAAAATGTTTCTAAAATTAAACTTGGGGTTGAAGAACTTCTAAAAGCCAGAGAAACTGCCAAAGGTATTTCAGACAGCCAAAAACAGGCAGAAAGCTATTGTAATAAAGTAAAACCATTATTCGATCCGATCAGAGAAGCTTCTGACGCACTGGAAATGATGGTGGACGATGAGCTTTGGCCGATGACAAAATACAGAGAAATGTTGTTTACAAAATAACGTCCTGTAAAGTTCCATATTAGTTTAAATTCCTCGGTTTTCCGGGGATTTTTTTTGTTTTATTAACAACCCTTAAAATTAGAGTTTTATGTCACAAAACCTGATTTCTAGAAGAAAGTCGATTAGGTTTGTTAAAGAATCTTAATAAAAAAAACCGCACACTTACCAAAAACAGGCTGTTGCGGTTTATTTTTCTTTAACATATGTAAATTATATGTTAAAATGTGTTAAAATAAGATCCTGACAATTATCATATCAGGGGTCTTTTGCTCGGAATCTCTACTTTTGTAATGCTTTTGAAAATAAATATTCCTTTTTAACACGGATAATCAAATATATATGAAGAAAAGAGTTTTGTTTTATTTAGTTGCTTTAGTTACTACAGTTTCATTGCAATCTTGTGCTACAAATTATGTGGTTTCAAAACCAGCAACTTACACAAAAGAATACAAAACAGATGCCAAACTAGCTTCTATAGATAACAAAAAAATGGAGCAGGATAAGCAAAAACTTATCGACTCTTTCCTTGCAGAAAAGGCGGCATCTATCGCTAGTGCTAAAAAAGCAGTTAAGAATTCTGAAATTGCAAAAGCAATCAAACATAATAAAACCATTGACGGTATCCTTGAAGAAGCTGAAACATACCTTGGAACTCCTTACAGATATGGAGGAACAACCAGAAACGGTATCGATTGTTCAGCTTTTGTTCTTTCTGTATTCGGAGCAGCAGCAGGGCTTAGCTTACCTAGAGTAGCGGCTTCTCAGGCTCAGGAAGGAGAGAGAGTTGAAAAAGGAGAGCTACAGAAAGGAGACTTAATTTTCTTTTCTCACGGAAGAAGAATTTCTCACGTAGGTATTGTAGAAAGTGTTTCTGAAGAGGGTGAGATTAAATTTATCCACGCAGCAACATCAAAAGGGGTAATGATTTCTTCACTGAATGATTCTTATTGGGGACCTAAGTTCAGATTCGCAAAAAGAGTGATCAACGAAGAAGGAGAAGCTTACAATAACTTAGCCGCTACTACTCTTGCTACACCCGCAAATTTTTAATTTTATAAATAATTGATTTAAATAATGAAGCCGTCAGAAATCTGACGGCTTTTTTATGTGCTCATTTTTGGCAAGTTTTCGCTAAAACCAATGGGAATAACAGTTAAAGAGAAAAGCGGTTAAAATCCGCTCCTATTGATTTAATTTTGAAATTTTAATATAGCAGTTATACACGACTGAAGATATCAACTGTTCTTGTCAATTTCAATATCTAATTTATACAGTAGTCCATAGATTTCAGAAAGTGAAAATCTGGCCTTTTTCAGCTTATTTAAAGCCGGATCTATCGAATAGTTTACCGATGTCCGGAAATCAGCCTTTTCGAGGTTTGTAGCATCAAAAATAGCGCCTGACAGATCACAATTACTAAAGACGGCATTTGATAAATCACATTCACTAAAATCGACCTCAATTAACTTGGTATTTTTGAAAACTGTTTTCTTAATGGATGTCTGATAAAAAACGGAATTATGTAAAGCACTTCCATCAAATCTGAAAGAGAGTCCGAATGCATTACATTCATTGAACTGAAGCCCGAACATTTTACATTCTTTGAAGATCACGTTATGGAATGCTGTTTTTATTAATTTTGCCATGCTGAGGTTACACTCGATAAACTCACAGTCCGTAAAGCTGAAGCCAGATAGGTTTCCATACTCAAAATTACAGTTTCTGAATGTGCAGTTTTCATACTCACTTTTTTCTAAAGGAAGTTGCGTGAAATCTTTGCTCTCGAAATCTTCGTCTGAGAAATAGGATTGTTTCATAAAAATGTGTTGATGAAGTTGATTTTGAAAACGAATTGGTCAGCAGAACAATGATAAACTTCCATCATTCAGCTTCCAACCTCCCTTTTTTACACCAAACTATTCTTATCCGAATAATTAAGCTTAAAGAAGATAAAAGTCATCATCGAGAAAGCCAATAAAGAACTTCCTCCGTAACTGAAATACGGAAGCGGAATCCCAACGGTTGGGAAAAGCCCCATAACCATCCCTAAATTGATTGAAAAGTGCATCAGCAGAATCGAGGCAAAGCAATATCCAAATACCCGGTTAAAAGTAGACTTCTGCTGTTCTGCCAGATAGTAGATTCTTCCGATATAAACCATATAACACAGGATAAGAACTGCACTTCCAACAAAGCCCCATTCTTCTCCTACGGTACAAAAGATATAATCTGTTTCCTGTTCGGGAACGAATTTCCCTTGGGTAACGGATCCTTCACGGTATCCTTTTCCCCAGATCCCACCTGATCCGATGGCTGTTTTTGAATATAATAAGTTGTACCCGGAAGTATCTCTGAATGCCTTTTCACCCTTATAAAGAACCTCAATTCTTTCTCTCTGGTGTTTCGGCAGTTTTTCTAAAATATAAGGTGATCCGAAAGCCAGTCCGCACAATATAAGAATAGAACCTGCAATTCCTGAAATAGAAATGACGTCCCATGACATTCTATGATAATTCATGGCGATCAAAACACCGGCAATCACTAAAACTGCTACTGCAACATAAATGGGAGGAATCGCCAGCGAGATCAGAAAAACTCCGGCGAAAATAAATCCTATACCGAATAAAAGACCACTCAATCCTTCTCTATATAAGGCGATGAAAAAGGCGATGAACACAAGCATAGAACCTACATCCGGAATAGCCAGAACAACTGCTGCCGGAATTCCTATAATAGCAAGGGCAGTCCAGATAGATTTTTTATTTTTAATATTAAAATCCGGGCTTGAAACAAAATTAGCCAGCATCAAAGCAGTGCCTATCTTTGCAAACTCAACGGGCTGCATGGTAAAACTTCCAAACTTATACCAGTTTTTCTGGCCCAGAATTTCTTTACCAAAAGGGAAAAGACCTATCAACAGTAAAACTCCTCCAATGTAAATAATACCAGCCATATTCTCAAAGAATTTGCTTCTTCCTACGAATATAACCAGCCCTACAAATACAGAAATACAGAAAAAAACCAATTGCTTCTCTCCTAGTTTCTGGTCAACACTGTAAATATTTGCAATGGCAAAAATGCAAAGCAGGAAATACAGCCCAAGGCCAAGTTTATCTATTCCTTCTGTCCATTTCATTGCTTTACAGGTTTTTTAGCAGTGTTATTCTTTTTAGCGTCCTCTTCTATTTTCTTTTGCAGCTTAGCCTTTTGTTGTTTTACCAATTCCAGACTATCCTTTATTCTTTTTTGTTTGATGGAATCAGGTTTAGGATCAACATATAGTCCTTTACGCTTCAAATCTGCAATCCATTGTCTTTTATATTCAGGCATGAAACTCGAGGTAATCATTTTTTTGTAAAGATTTTCTCTTTTCAAATCACCGGTAATATATTTTTCAGCAATCACTGTACAGGCTGGCCCTGCCCATGTAGCACCAAATCCCGCATGCTCCATTACAGCTACTACAACAATTTTAGGCTTATCAGCAGGAGCAATAAGTACAAAAATGGAATTATCCTTCCCTTGCGGCACCTGTGCTGTTCCTGTTTTTGCTAATTGTGTAAAGTCATTGGATTTCAATCCTCTTGCCGTTCCTCTCAACACTACGGCTTCCATTCCTTTCAATACCGGTTCAAAATGCTTCGGATCAACTAATGTCTTATGTTTAACCTTAAATCTTGGATCTGGATTGGGTTTCCCATCAATCCCTTTTACGATATGAGGAGTATAATACCAT
Source organism: Chryseobacterium sp. AG363 (assembly GCF_003610675.1). Lineage (NCBI taxonomy): Bacteria > Pseudomonadati > Bacteroidota > Flavobacteriia > Flavobacteriales > Weeksellaceae > Chryseobacterium > Chryseobacterium sp. AG363. The sequence continues at coordinate 344,206 of NZ_RAQF01000003.1, read as the reverse complement.
CCTCTATTAGCAATAGCCGCCACATAATTGGCCAGCTGAATAGGAGTTACCAAAACATCGCCCTGCCCCATTCCGTTATAAATAGCACCGGTGGACATTTCATCCCAGTTTTTAAAATCAGTTCTCTGAGAACCGCTTGCCTTCATGATGGCTTTAAATCTTTTCTCGTAAAAATCTCCTGAAGGTATTCTTCCTTTTGCCCCAACAGCAAAGTCATTATTTAAAAATTCTCCGACTCCGAAACTGCTCATGATTTTTTTCCACTCATCAACACCTTTTGAAGGATTTCCAGGATATTTTTTGATAATCGCAATAAATGCATAGGTGAAAAAACAGTTACTGGAAACCTGAATGGAAGGAATAAGCGGATCTGCTCCACCATGGCCTTTAATTCTTTTCCCTTTATAGAAAAATCCTCCTCCACAAGGAAAAATAGTTTTCTCGTCCATCACACCCATCTGCATTGCTGCTAAAGCAGTCAGTAATTTGAATGTTGATCCCGGAGGATATCCGGCCTGTAGTGCACGATCAAAAGTTGGCTTATTTTCATAAAGTGTATCTTTTGAAAGGGCATATAAGTTTTTTGATTTATTAGGTCCGGTAAAAAGGTTTGGGTCAATATCCGGTCCGGTTGCAGCTACTAAAACTTCTCCGTTATTAGGATCTAAAGCTACAATTGCGCCGTGTTTATTAACCAGCATTTCTTCTGCCGTCCTCTGAAGGTCGTAATCAATGGTTAAAGTAATATCTTTACCCGTAATCACGTCTTTATCCAAAGATCCGTTTTTATAGGAGCCAATATTTCTTAATCTGATATCTTTCTGGATATATTTCACTCCTTTAACTCCGCGCAGCTCTTTTTCGTAGGATTTTTCAACCCCTGTTTTTCCAATAAAATCTCCCGGTAAATAGTATAGTGAATCTTTTTTAATATCTCTTTCATTCACCTCACTGGTATAACCGAGAAGGTTTCCGGAGGTGGAAACTTCATACTGACGCTGAGGTCTTGATACAATATTAAATGCGGGATACTTAAAAATAATTTCCTGAACTCTTGCAATATCTTCTCTGCTGAGGTCTTTAATAAAAGTCATCGGGGTCAGCTTAGAATAATATTTTTCCTTTTTGATCACATTGATTTTATTGATAAAATCCTGTTTTGTAATTTTCATTAAACTACAAAACGCCAGTGTATCAAAGTCAGGTTTCATTAAAGCTTGGGTAAACGAAATTTCATAAGCAGGCTGGTTACCCACCATGATTTTCCCATTTCTATCAAAAATGACTCCACGCTGTGGAATAACATATTCTGTTTTGATGGAGGTATTAGCCGCATTTAAGGCATAGCGGTCTGTAAACAACTGCAAATAAGCAAGCCTCGCCACAAAAATAAGGGCGATAATAACGAGGATGGAAAAAATTTTTAAATAACGTGTGTTCAAACTTTTTGTTTGATTTTAAATATTAATGCGTAGATGACTATAAAGATAAATGAAATTACACTTGTCACCAACACATTAAATAATATTTCAAAAAACCTGCTAAACTTAAAGAACTCAATATACTGGACTAAAAGCTGATGCAGGAAAATACTTGAAAATAAAAACAGCAAAAACTGCGCCCATTGAAGGGACTGGAATGAGAAAAAGTCCGTAGACGTATCTGTGGAAGTCCTGAAGATCAACGTTCTGAAATAAGCGATTAACGTTGTTGCAAATGCATTGATCCCCCATGAATAGAGGAAACCGTCAATAGACAGCCCTATTAAAAAGCTCAATGCCAGGAACTGAAATTTGTTTCTGAAAAATGGATAGAACATGACAAACACAGGATATAATACCGGAGTATATTTCCCGAAAAGTGTAATCCTGTTCAATACAAATATTTGTAATGCAACCAGAAAGATCATGATCAATATATCGGTAAATAAAGTCCTGCTAATCATTTTCTTTTTTTATTACAGCCTGCATAGTATCCTGAATCTTCTGCACTTCTGCTTTCTTAAGATTCTTCACTACATACACTTTATTCAACGCTCCCATTTTTTCACTCAGCTCTACGGAAATATCCCAGAAGCCGGTTTTATTGTCCACAGAGTATCCTGCAATAGTACCAATGGTTACTCCCTTAGGGAAAATAGCAGATTTACCATCTGTAACAACAGTATCACCTACTTTCAATGCAACATATTTTGGAATATCTGCCAGGTGCATCACCCTTGAGTTATCTCCATTCCATGTTAAAGTACCAAAATACCCTGAGTTTTTAAGTGCTGCATTAATTCTGATCTTGTTAACACTTAACACGGATTGAACCAATGCATAACTATCTGTAGAATTGATTACAATTCCCGCTATGCCTCTCGGCGCCATTACTCCCATTTGAGGAAAGACTCCGTCTCTACGGCCACGGTTGATTGTAAAATAGTTGTTTCTTCTGTTGATACTGTTGAAAACAATTTCTCCATCAACAAAAGTATAGATCTGCCCGCCACCAATGGTATCGTGTACTCTTTTGAAAACAGGATTTTTCTCTCCGTCTTTTCCATAGAGTTCAGTCATAAGGGCTTTATTCTGAACCACAAGATCTTCGTTGATCTGTTTTAGCTTCAGATAAGAAACTCCTTCATCAATATATCCGGAAACCCAGGAATTGAACGCAGCCGTTTGGCCTGCAATCCAGGATCTCTGCATGGCATTTCTTGAGAATATCAAAACCAGAGCAATAATTTGCAGGAATATAAAGAAGACGAAAAGAGTATTCTTCGAAAATAATCTCAGCAAAAATCCCATTCAGATATAAAGTCGTAAAAAGTTAAAATTATTTAATTAAGAAATTGAACTTATCCATATTCTTAAGGGCAATACCTGTTCCGCGAACTACAGCTCTCAACGGATCTTCAGCTACAAATACAGGAAGACCTGTTTTCTTGTGAATTCTGTCCGCAAGACCTCTTAATAACGCTCCTCCTCCAGCAAGATAAATACCTGTTTTGTAAATATCAGCAGCCAATTCCGGTGGTGTAAGAGATAATGTTTCCATTACGGCATCTTCAATTCTGATGATTGATTTATCTAATGCACGTGCAATCTCTTTGTATCCAACCATAATTTCTTTTGGCTTACCTGTAATAAGGTCTCTACCCTGTACCGGGATGTCTTCGATATCTACATCAAGATCTTCTACCGCAGAACCTACTTCAATTTTGATTCTTTCAGCAGTTCTTTCTCCGATATAAAGGTTATGGTGAGTTCTTAAGTAATAAGCAATATCATTGGTAAATACGTCTCCTGCAATCTTAACAGATTTATCACAAACGATACCTCCTAACGCTACAACAGCAATTTCCGTAGTACCACCACCTATATCGATGATCATATTTCCTTCAGGCTTTTGAACGTCAATCCCAACCCCAATTGCAGCTGCCATTGGTTCGTAGATCAATCTTACTTCTTTTGCGTTTACTTTCTGAGCAGAGTCTCTTACCGCTCTTTTTTCAACTTCAGTGATACCAGAAGGGATACAGATTACAATTCGTAATGCCGGTTGAATGAATTTACCTTTGATTCCAGGAATTTTCTTGATAAATTCCTTGATCATATGTTCAGAAGCATGGAAATCAGCAATAACCCCGTCTTTCAAAGGACGGATTGTTTTGATATCCTCGTGAGTTTTACCCTGCATATGCTTGGCCTGCTCTCCGACGGCAATCGGCTTACCCGATGAACGTTCAATTGCAACAATTGAAGGTTGATCTATAACAATTTTATTATTATGGATGATTAGGGTATTAGCAGTTCCAAGGTCTATCGCAATTTCTTGCGTAAACATATCAAATAAACTCATATTTTTCTTCTGATTTTAAGTTTACAAAGATATAAATTTAAGACTACTAAAGAAATTTCCCACCAACTTAATTTGGTTAAAATTTTATTAAAATTTATAATTCTTTATTAACTTTCAATTTAGACATTTACAGAGTTTGATTTCAACTAAAATTAATAGGATGTTAAAAGGGCAAAAAAGGTAATTACAAAAGGGTAAAAAACCAAGAAAACACAGTATTGAAGACCAAAACAAAAACTCAGAAACGTCAACAATTCTTTTCCAACACGGAATTTTATCATTTTAAGATTTTGTCTTTCTGCCAGAAACACCTTTTCTTCCCTTTTATAGTTTTTTACGATAATTATCATATACACTATCTGAGAGAGGTTAATTAAAAAAATCGTAAATTTGCGACTGCTTATGTTACAGTATTCCAACATTCATCGAACGTCAAATTTTGCCGTGCTTTCAATAAGCTACGAGAAAGCCGACGTAGAAACGAGAGGAAAGTTTGCATTCTTTGATGAGAACATCAAAAACTTTGTTTCCAGAGTCCATCAGGAAGACCTTGGTGATGCATTTGTGGTTTCCACCTGTAACAGGACCGAAATCTACACCACTTCTCCCAATTATCTTTTAGTAGCTGAAGAGTACTGCAAAACCATTGGAGTACAACTTACAGATTTTCTTCAGTTCGCGAATATTCTTACCAAAGAGGAAGCATTGATTCATCTTTTCAGAGTAGCAGCTGGTCTTGAAAGTCAGATTATTGGAGATTTTGAAATTATCGGGCAGATAAAAAAAGCATACAGCCGTTTCAAAAAAGAAAGACAAAATTCTAATCCTTATCTGGAGAGAGCCATCAATGCGGCTATTCAAATTTCGAAAAGAATAAAAAATGAAACCGGCATTTCCAATGGTGCGGCTTCTGTTTCTTATGCGGCGGTTCATTATATTCTAAACAACCAGAAGAGAATCACTGAAAAAAATATTCTTCTTTTGGGAGTAGGTGAAATTGGACAGAATACCGTTGAAAATCTGGTAAAACATGTCTATCAGCCGAAAATTAAAATTGCCAACAGAACTCAGGAGAAAGCGGAAAAGATTTCCCAGAAATATAATATTCCTCACGTTGATTATTCTGATTTTGACCAGGAATTAAAAAATACAGATATTCTTATTGTGGCAACAGGAGCCAAGCATCCTATTGTCAACCAGTCTCACTTCCCGAACGGAAAAGAAACACTGATCATTGATCTTTCTATTCCTCATAACGTTGAAAAGAATGTTACAGAAAATAAAAATGTAACCCTGATTGACGTAGATGAGCTTTCAAAACAGATTCAGGAAACGATTCAACAGCGAGAAAGAGAAATCCCGAAAGCTGAAAAAATCATTAAGGAACTGATGAAAGACTTTATTGAATGGGAGAAAAAGAGAAAGCTGGCACCCAATATTCATCATTTCAAAGCAGTTCTAAAGAACATGGAACGTAATGAAATGCATAATTTTTATAAAAAGAATAAATACATAAACATCACGGACATGGAACTTTCTGACAAAATGATCCAGAAAATCACCAACCGTTTTGCAAAATATATCATCGATAATCCTTTAAAAGCCGAAGAAATTAGTAAATTAATGCACGAAATATTAGTTGAACAACCAAACAACGAATTCAATGAAAAGCATTAGAATCGGAACGAGAAATTCCGCACTTGCACTTTGGCAGGCTAGAGAGGTTGCGAGGCACCTTCAGAACAACAATTATTTAACGGAAATTGTTCCTATCGTTTCTTCTGGCGATAAGAACCTTAATCAGCCGCTTTATTCTTTAGGAATTACCGGGGTTTTCACAAGAGATCTTGATATTGCTCTATTGAATGACGAGATTGATATTGCCGTACATTCTTTAAAAGATGTTCCCACTCAATTGCCTCAAAATATTGAGATGATCGCTTATCTGGAAAGAGATTATCCACAGGATATTCTGATCAGAAAAGAATCTTCAAGGAATAAAGAATTCCATGAACTTAAACTCGCTACAAGCAGTTTGAGAAGAAGAGCTTTCTGGTTGAGAAATTATCCGGCTACTGATTTTTCAGATATCCGAGGAAATATTCAAACCAGACTTCAAAAACTTGAAGACGGAGATTTCGATGCTACGATCTTATCTTTGGCAGGTATCAAAAGAATGAAAATGGAAATTGATTACGAAATGCTTCCATTAATGATCTCTGCGCCTTCACAAGGGGTAATCTCTGTAGCCGGACATACTGACAAACCGGAAATTAACGAAATTGTAAGCCAGATCAATCATCAACAGACTCAGATCTGTGTAGAGATTGAAAGAAACTTCCTGAGCACTTTAGAAGGAGGCTGTACTGCACCTATCGGAGCATTTGCGGAAATCATCGGTGATCAGATCCGTTTCAAAGCGGCACTTTGCTCTCTGGATGGGAAAAACTGCATTTCTGTGGATGAAAACTTTGTGTATACTCCAACCGAGAATTTTGGAGAAAAGTTTGCAAAAGTTGTTCTTGAAAACGGAGGAAAAGAATTAATGGCAGAAATCAAAGGCCAGATCTGATAGCTCAGATTTACATTTTTACCTTCCTTTAGCCACTCTTTTTCATCTTCTTAATTTTACAGACATGAAAATCTTATTTACCAAAAATATAGACCAGACGATTATATCCAAAGAATTAGGAGAGGGTATTTTGGTCGACTGTGTTGAGGTAATTAAGACTAAACCCATTATGATCAGTCCTTTTGAGCTGAAAAACTATTCTCTGATTTTCACCAGTGTCAATGGAGTTGCTTCTTTTTTTAAAAACAGATTCAAACCCAATGAGAATTTTACAGCCAAAAACTATAACAAAATCTATTGTGTAGGTGAAAAGACCAAAAGAGAGCTTAGAAAGCATGGTTTTGGAACATTTAAGGTACTGAAAAATGCTGAAACTCTTTCGCGCTTCATTATCGGAAAATGCCAGCACGAGCAGTTCCTGCACTTCTGTGGTAATCTTGCCATCAATGTTCTGGACAAAGACCTTCCTTTACAAAACATTAAGTACAAAAAAGTTACAATTTATAATACTGAGGAAATCAATCCTATAATAACTGAAAAATATCATGCTGTGGTATTTTTTAGTCCGAGCGGAGTTCGTAGTTTTGCAAGGCGAAATTCTCTGGAAGGCATGAAGCTGTTTTCCATTGGTGAAACCACTTCCGGTGAGCTGAGAAATTATACGCGGGAAGAAATTTTTACTTCTGAAGAAAATACACTGACATCCATATTTGCATTGATCAGAAAAGAAATCGGAAGTAGGATTTAGAATATCTGTTACCGGATATTGCGGTAATATTAGTTACAATAGATTATGATAAAAAACGACCTATATTTAAAAGCACTTCGCGGAGAAACCGTTGAAAGACCTCCTGTCTGGATGATGAGGCAGGCTGGAAGATATCTGCCGGAATTCATTGCTTTAAGAGATCAGTATGATTTCTTTACAAGATGTCAGACTCCAGAGCTTGCTGCTGAGATCACTTTACAGCCTATCCGCAGATTTCCTTTGGATGCCGCGATTCTGTTTTCTGATATCCTGGTAGTTCCGCAGGCAATGGGAATTGATTTCAAAATGAAAGAATCTGTTGGACCATGGTTAAATACTCCAATCAGAACAATGGAACAAGTTCAGAATATTGAAACTCCGGATGTGAATGATACTTTAGGGTACGTTTTCGATGCTATTGAACTTACACTTCAGAAGCTGGACAATGACATTCCATTGATCGGTTTTGCCGGTTCTCCATGGACCATTCTTTGTTACTGTGTAGAAGGAAAAGGAAGTAAAGCTTTTGATATTGCAAAATCCTTCTGCTTCCAACAGCCTGAAGCAGCACATTTATTATTACAAAAAATTACAGATACTACAATCGCCTATCTGAAGAGAAAAGTAGAAAAAGGAGTTTCTGCAGTACAGGTTTTCGATTCCTGGGGAGGAATGCTTTCTCCTACAGATTATCAGGAGTTCTCATGGCAGTACATCAACCAGATTGTTGAAGCATTAAGCCCCCTTACTCATGTTGTAGTATTTGGAAAAGGATGCTGGTTTGCTCTGGAAGATATGACAATGTCTAAGGCTTCTGCTCTTGGCGTAGACTGGACTATTAAGCCGGAATTCGCAAGAACTTTAACGAACCATACAATGACGCTACAGGGGAACTTTGATCCTGCAAGACTTCACTCAACACCTGAAACCATTAAGAAGATGGTGAATGAAATGATCAACCGTTTCGGAAAAGACAGATACATTGCCAACTTAGGCCACGGAATTCTACCGAATGTTCCTGTCGAAAATGCTGAAGCTTTCATCAGAGCAGTAGTAGACTGGAAACCGAATTTGTAAGATTATTCTCTTAAAAATACAATAGCCTTGTTATCCGTTAACAGGGCTTTTTTATTGTAATTAATTTTCCGGAGGTTTTTACATTTGATTATTAACCCTTTAAATCACATCATATGAAAAAGCTAAACAAAGTAAAGATGAAAAGTATTATAGTAGAAGGACAAATCTGCCTGGAATGTGCTACCGGCAATTATCCGGTCATTATTGAGGGCCGGTGTTATTGTATACCAATAGACTAATAAAAAAAGCAGCTCAAAGGCTGCTTTAATTCTATATCGTAGAGATTCTTTATTAATTAACTCAACATTCTCTGTGCTTTTCTAACACCTTCCACCAGGGCATCAATTTCTTCGAAAGTATTATAAACAGCGAAACTTGCCCTTACTGTTCCGGCAATATTAAAGAAGTTCATGATAGGCTGTGTACAGTGGTGTCCTGTTCTTACAGCGATTCCCATTTTATCAAGGATCATCCCTACATCAGAGGCAATACCCACTCCTTCCAGATTAAATGATACAACACCTGTTCTTTTTGCTTTCTCACCATATACTTTCAGACCCTCAATTTCTAAAAGATGTCTTTGAGCATATTCCAACAAAGCATTTTCATGGTTTTGAATATTCTCACGACCTACTCTGTTCATGAAATCAACGGCAGCACCTAAAGCGATATTTCCTCCTACATTCGGTGTTCCTGCTTCATATTTGAATGGAAGACCCGCATAGGTAGTTCCTTCGAAGGAACACGTCGCAATCATCTCCCCTCCTCCATGAAACGGCGGTAAAGCTTCCAATATTTCTTGTTTTCCATATAAAATACCTGTTCCCATCGGAGCATACATTTTATGACCTGAGAACACAAAGAAATCACAATCCATCTTCTGTACATCAATATTGAAATGCGGAGCAGACTGAGCTCCGTCTATCACAACATAAGCATCTGTATTTTTTCTTGTTTTAGCAATAATTTCCTCAATTGGATTTACAATCCCCAAAGCATTAGAAACCTGATTTACAGAAACAACCTTCGTTTTTTCACTCAAAAACTGATCAAAATAATCCATCTGAAGGATTCCGTTCTCATCAATCGGAATTACGCGAAGTTTCGCTCCGGTTCTTTCACACAGCATTTGCCATGGAACAATATTGGAATGGTGCTCCAGATAAGAAATAATGATTTCATCATCTTTCTGCAGTTTCTGTGTTAAAATATAAGCGATAAGGTTCAACCCTTCTGTTGTTCCCTTTGTAAAAATTACTTCAAAGTCATGTTCAGCATTGATGAATTTCTGAATCTTTCTTCTTGAAAGCTCCATTTCTTCTGTTGCCAGCTGGCTCAGTGTATGAATTCCTCTGTGAACGTTGGCATTAAGTTCTGTATAATATGCGTGACAGACTTCCAAAACTGAATTTGGTTTTTGGGATGTAGCTGCATTATCCAGATAAACCAAAGGTTTACCGTTCACTTCTCTGTCCAATATAGAAAACTGGCTTCTTATTTCCTGAATGTCAAACATTTATTTATTTTTTAAATTAAAACGTCCTTATTTAGAACTCTTCAAATTTACGGCTTTTTTTCCGAAAGGAAGCATGGGGTTGGCTCCTGATCATTGTCAGTTGATAGAAATATTCGATAGTGTAAGGTGAAGAAAGACAATAAAGCAAAAAGATGAAATTGAAACCAAACCTTTTAAGTTTGCTCAGTTCTTTCAGCTGAGACTGGCTATCAAATAAAAAACCCGCCATAACTGACGGGTTCTTATATTGTTTAAATAAGCAATTCTTATTCTGCTGCAGTTTCTGCTGCTGCTTCAGGGGCTGCACCTTCTTCAGTTGCAACTTCTTCCTCATCATCATCATCCATTGCAGCTGCACCACCTTTCATTGCATTTCTAGACATCTTAACAGCAACTACTACTGCATTGTCAGGGTGCATGAAAGAATATCCTTCTGTTTTGATACCACCGATGTAAAGTTTGTTACCAATTCTTAATGGAGTAACATCAACTACTACTTCGTCAGGTAGGTTAGCAGGGATAGCTTTTACTTTTAGTTTTCTGAAAGACTGACGTAAAACACCACCAGCTACAACACCTTTTGAACGTCCTGTAATTCTTACCGGAACTTCTATGATCACTGGCTTATCATCAGATAACTGATAGAAGTCAACGTGAAGAATTTTGTCAGTAATCGGGTGGAACTGAATATCCTGAAGAACAGCTGGAATTGTTTTTCCGTCAACCTCAATAGATACCGTGTGTGCTTCAGGAGTGTATACTAATCCTTTGAAAGCTCTCTCTTCAGCAGAGAAGTTCAAAGGTGCTTCACCTCCATAAACAACACAAGGAACTAATTCAGCATCACGTAAAGCTTTTGTAGACTTTTTGCCCACGCTTTCTCTTTTTGTACCTTGAATTGTAATAGATTTCATTTATAAAAAATTTAAAAAATTGTTCTTATTTTAATTTGCAACTTATTTAAAATCAATTAAATAACAAACTTGCTGCTAATTGATTTGTGCTCATGAACCATTGTCATAACGTCTGCAAATAACGGGGCGCAAGATAGCACTTTTATTTTAGATGACAAATTATTTTTAACAGGAATTGAGTCAGTTACAATAACTTCCAGCAGTTGCGAGTTCTCAATATTCTCGTAAGCCTTTCCTGAAAGCACTCCGTGAGTAGCCATAGCTCTTACTGTTTTTGCTCCTTTTTCAATTAAGATATCTGCAGCTTTGCAAAGTGTACCTGCAGTATCAATCATATCATCAATAAGGATTACATTTTTACCTGTAACATCCCCGATAAGGAACATTTCTTCTACAACGTTTGCTTTTTTTCTTTCCTTATAAGCAATTACTACTTCAGCACCCAGGTGACCGGCATAGTTTTTCGCTCTTTTTGCACCTCCCATATCAGGAGAAGCAATGGTAAGGTTATCAAGATTCAAAGATCTGATGTGGTCTACGAAAATAGTAGAAGCATACAGATGATCTACCGGAATCTCGAAGAATCCCTGAATCTGATCTGCGTGAAGATCCATTGTCATGATTCTTGTTGCTCCTGCTGCAGTAAGAAGGTTAGCAACTAATTTTGCACCGATCGGCGCTCTTGGTTTGTCTTTTCTGTCCTGTCTGGCAAGTCCGAAGTAAGGAATTACTACGGTGATGCTCTTTGCAGAAGCTCTTTTTGCTGCATCAATCATTAGAAGAAGTTCCAAAAGATTGTCTGCAGGAGGGAATGTAGATCCAATCAGGAAAACTCTTCCTCCTCTTACAGATTCGTCCAAAACAGGCTCAAATTCCCCGTCGCTGAACTCCTGAAAGTTGATTTTTCCTAATTCTTTCCCATAACTCTGGGCAATTTTCTCTGCCAAGTCCCTGCTGGTTCTTGTACAAAATAGATAACTTAACTGATCGGCCATTTTTACTTTTTAAAAGATTTTGCAAATTTAAAAAAAAACCACAAGATTTACTCTTGTGGTTTCTAAGTTTTTATTTTATCAATTATTAAGGGAATTTAACTCCTGAATATTTGTTCGGATCTACCTGCGGAAGTGTAGACTTATATTTAGCATTGATAGACTTGATAAATTCATTAGCAACAATACCGTATCCGCGTCCTGTCAGATGAACTCCGTCTAAAGAGAAAGCTCCGCCGGTTACAAATGTCGCCGTATATTTTACTCCATCCCAAATAATTCCTGATTTAGAATTCAATTCCATCATTTTAGCGTCCATATCCACAAAGGCAAGACCTTTGTCTGTTGCTGCTTTTTTTATCGCTGTGTTATATCCTGCAGTAGCAGCAAGGACTTTTGCAGTCTCAGCTTCAGTAAGGACAAGCTTATCTTCTAATGGTACGGAAGTACCTCCTCCAGCCTGTGGAGTAAGAACTTTACTAGCTGGTAAAAGAATTAAATCCTTCGCTGTTGTTTGTCTGTATTTTGGAAGCCCCGGAACAGTTGACAGATCTTTATCTACAATTACAGCTCCGTTGACTGCCGCTCCAGCAGTAAATTTAATTAACCTTCTCTGATATTCAGCATCGCTGATCGCTCCTAAGGTTTTAGCCTGCAGCAATCCTGCGTTATACTGAGCATATCCTGTATTCAGCTGAGTTACCTGAGCATCTGTCAAACCTGTAAGAGGCATAGCAGGAATTCTCGTAAAGTAAGGGACATTGGTAACTGTAGGAATATTAGCAATAACACCTTTTCTTTTTGTACCGGCAGGGAATAGTTTATCTACTAAATAAGCATAGGTATTACTGAACCCTACCCCTACAGCACCATCTACTGGCGTAATCGGAACATTCGGATCAGCTCCTCCTGAAGTTGCATATAATAAAACATCATTATTTCCTATCCATAAAGAAATGAAGGTTGGGTCTTGTTTTAGGGCATCTTCTACTACTGAAGTTGTTGTTGATGACGCAAACCTTACGAAATATGGATTTGCAGTAGCAGGCGTAGAGATTAATCCGGCTGGATTCCCATATCCCGGAGCCAGTAAATGCGCTACTCTTGCTCCCGGAACTCCCATATTCTGGTAAGGACCACCAGCAGAAACATTATCTAATGCTGCTCCTGGAGCTGTTGGACCGGGAGTTAATGCTCCGTTCACCACACTTAACACATATTTACCTGCAAAATCTCCTGTTGCTGGGTTAAATAAATTGGTAAACCCTCCTGTGTCATTAGGCATCATTGGCTGTTTAAAAGCGCCTCCACCTGCTAATTGCATTTGCGCTGCAATCATGCTTGGATAAGATTCACTCTGTCCACTGCTGTAAAGAGCTCCATCTCTATAACCAGCAGTTAATGAGTTTCCTAACGAAATATATTTTGAAAAGTCTGCGTCTCCTTTTGTTACCGGGATATCTTTCACATCCGTATCGAAATCCGTATTACAGCTTACTGTAAAAAGAAGTGCAGAAACTGCAATTGTCGATATTATAATTTTTTTCATAGTCTTCTAAAATTAAAATGGATTATAGGATAAACCTAGACCTAAGTAAAATGCTGTTGCTTTCGACTGTCCGTAGAAACCTAGATTAGCATTATTTACATTTCTGTATTGAGGCATTGCATATCCTCCTGCAATATCAATTCCGAATTGTTTCAGCTTAAAGCCAATCCCTCCTGTTATAACATACGTATCATATGAAGGTGTTTCCGGGATAAAGTTTTCTGTAGTGTAAGGTGCTTCATCATAATAAGCTCCCAAACGTCCGTAAATCATATTGGTAAATGCATACTGAGTTCCCAGTCTGAATGTTTTAGAATTCTTAAAGTTTTTAGGACTTGTAAGAACAGTTGGATCTGATGGGTTGTTTCCAATAGGAGCATTCTCGAAATCTAAAGTAAGCTTACTGTATCTTTCCCATCCGTGATAGTTAAAGTCAGCAGAAACCTGCCATTTCGGTGTCACTTTATAAGTTAAACCAATGGTGTATTCTTCCACTAAAGGAAGTGTTGCAGAGAACCCATCCTGTCCGGCAGCATTTAGTTTCAGCTGATTATAAATAGATTGAGAAGGGAACTGGAAAGTAGCCGTACCTTTTTTAGCTTTCATATCTATTGCTGAACGGTAAGCAATACTTACATCTAATTTCGGATCAGGTCTGAAGTAGAAACCAAAACCATATCCGTGTCCGCTTGCTTTTTTATCGTTGATATTTACCTGTCCTCCAAATTGTGTTACTGCTTTATCCCAGTCTACAACTCCTTTTGCATAGATATAGCTGGCACCAAAAGATACCCATGGAGCTAGTTTTACAGAAACCATTGGCTGGAAGTAGAAACTTTTCAGTTCTAATTTCTGAACCATTTCTTTACCTTCCCAGTCATTCGGCCACTTAATTGTACTTCCAAAAGGTGTTGTTACACTTAGACCTACGGTAAGCTTTTCTATCGGTCTATAAGTAATTGCGGCATAGAAAGGAGTTCCTACAGGGTTATCTGTCTCTGTACTTTGTAAAGTATTGAAGTTTTGAAAAGTAACCTTGTTACTTGCTGCAAACCCTCCTGCCACTACACTCAGCTTGGAAGGGATAAATGACATACCCGCCGGGTTAAAGAATGTCACACTCGCGTCTTCGGCATGAGCACTAGTATGCGCCATTGCCAATTGTTTTACCCCCTGCAGGGAAACTCTGAAGCCTCCTGCGTAAGATAGAACTCCCGCCAATAAAGCAGTTGATACTAATATTTTTTTCATAGACTATTATTATATATATAAGCCAAATATAAAATTATTTTGAATACGTCTGTTAATATTTCCTAATATTTTAAACAATATTGCAAAAGAAAACTATGTTTAAAATAACACCTCAAAGAAAATAAAATACAAAACAATCATTATTAAACACTTAAAATAGTTTAAAAACCAAGTCATATTCATTGTTTAATTTTAAACGATCGTTTAAAATTAAACAATAATGCACTAAAAAAGCAATCCAGGAAAGGAAAAAGATAATAAATGTTAAAGGAAAAAAAATAGAATAAATTAAAAATCAGCATTTTTATTCCCTTATAAAGCCTCTGACTACATCTACAGACATCATTCTTAGTTAAAATAGGGAAATCTTTTATACCGAATTCACCTTATTTAAGTATTTTAGAATCGCATAAAGATAAAAATACATAAATTTGCAGATTATAAATAATAGAAAATATGAGTTGTGGATGTAAAACATCCGGCGATTCTGCACATTCTTGCGGTCCTAAAAAAACCGCAAATGGCTGTGAAAATGTAAATACCTGCGGGAATAGTTATAAATTAAGTGTTTTTGACTGGCTTTCTAACATCAACAATCCGGCACCAAACAGGTGTGATTTTGTAGAAGTTAGGTTTAAAAATGACAGAAAATCTTTTTATAAGAATGTAAATAATATTCCTTTACATATAGGTAGCGTAATTACAGTAGAATCAAGTCCGGGACACGATGTAGGCGTAGTAAGCCTTACGGGAGAATTAGTAAAGATTCAGATGAAAAAGAAAAAATTTTCGGAAGAATCAGCACTCAAAATATACAGACAGGCCAACCAAAAAGATCTTGAGGTATGGCAGGAAGCAAGAAAAAAAGAAGACGGCGTAAAGCTTGAAGCAAGAAAAATTGCACAAAGATTAGGCCTTGAAATGAAAGTTACCGATGTGGAATATCAGGGTGACTCTTCAAAAATAACCTTTTATTATACTGCTGATAACAGAATAGATTTCAGACAGCTGATCAAAGATTACGCTAGTGCATTCCGTACCAAGATCGATATGAAACAAATCGGTTTTAGACAGGAAGCCGCCAAAGTGGGCGGAATCGGGTCTTGCGGACGTGAACTTTGCTGCTCAACATGGCTTACAGATTTCAGGTCTGTAAACACCAATGTTGCAAGATATCAACAGCTGAGTATCAATCCTCAGAAACTGGCAGGACAATGTGGTAAGCTGAAATGCTGCCTTAACTATGAGCTTGACAGCTACCTGGACGCATTAAGCAACTTCCCTTCTTCTTCAACTACTTTGGAAACAGAGAAAGGAAAAGCATTCTGTATTAAAATCGACGTTTTCAAAAAGAAAATGTGGTTTGCTTATGTAGACAGCTCAATTGCATGGTATGATTTTGATATTGACCTTGTTAAAAAATTGATTTCAAAGAATAAAAGAGGAGAAAAAACACTTCCTCTTGAAGACCTGAAACAGCCTGAAACCTCTACTCACACGATCGATTTGATACAGGAAAACAATGTGGACCGTTTCGAAAAGAAAAACAGAGGAAACAACAGGAACAGAAACAACCAGAGCAACCAGAATAAGCAAAACAACAACCAGCAAAGTCAGGGTCAGGGCCAAGGACAAAAAAGAAACAGACCGGAAAGACAAGAGAGACCGGAAAGATCTGAAAAAACCGAAAACCCAAACGCTCAATCTGCCAATCAGCCTAGACCTCAAAAGCAGCACCCACAGCAAAAAACACCTGTGGAAAAAGCAGTGAATAATTCTGACGCTGATAAAAAACCACAGAGCAACAATCCGAACAAGAAAAAATTCAAAAAGAAATATCCTCCAAAAAAAGATAACAATGCATAAAATTTTAGGATTACTTTCATTTATCCTTTTCTTTAGCTGCAACTCTTCCTCAGGAGGAGATGTCATCATGAATTCCGTTGATAACAAATGGAATAAGAAAAGTGAACAAAAATTTAATCTTGAAGTTTCAGATCCGCAGAATCCTAAAAATATTATATTTGTCGTAAGAAATAACAACACTTATCCTTACAGCAATATAAGGTTTATAGTGAATTTCACCAATCTACAGAACAAAAAAAAGGAAACAGACACGTTGAATTATGTTCTGGCTAAACCAAACGGAGAATGGCTTGGTACAGGGTTTGGTGATACGAAAGAAACTTTGTTTCAGTATAAAGTAAATTACCAGTTTCCGGGAAAAGGAAAATATGAAATCGGTCTTACTCAGGCGATGAGAAATGATAACCTTCCGGGAATTGAGGATATTGGGGTAAAAATAGAAACGGCTAAACCGTAACCATAAATGGAAGAAAACAAAAAAAATACAGGAAATAAGGGGAAAACATTTCCTCTGCCTCCCAAGAAAAAGAAAGATACCTCCTGGAGAAAATGGGTTTCATTTATCTGGATCGGACTCATTGCGGTAGTTCTGGGAATTTCAGGGCTTTTCTTTTCGGTTTCTCAAGGATTCCTTGGGGAAATGCCTGATGTAAAAGAACTTGAAAATCCGGATATCTTTGTTGCTTCTGAGATCATTTCTTCAGACGGAGTAACTTTGGGTAAATTCGAAAAAGAAAAGACTCAACCAATTGTTTATAAAGATCTCCCTCCTTATCTTATTTATGCTCTACAGGCTAAAGAAGATGAGCGTTTTAAAGAACACTCAGGAATCGATTTGTACTCCGTTGCCAGAGCCGTAGCATATGGTGGTGGACGTGGTGGAGGCTCTACCATTACTCAACAGCTTGCCAAACTTCTTTTCACAGGAAATGCTTCTCAGAATAAAGTTCAGAGAGCATTCCAGAAACTGAAAGAATGGGTAGTAGCAGTAAGTCTTGAGAAAAGATACACCAAAGAAGAAATTATCACTCTTTATTTCAACAAGTTCGACTTCCTTTTCAATGCTAATGGTATTGAAATGGCTTCCAGAGTTTACTTTAACAAGAAAACGTCTGAACTTACATTACCGGAAGCTGCAACATTTGTAGCAATGCTTGAAAATCCAAGAAAAAACAATCCTTACAGATACCCTGAAAAGGCTAAAGAAAGAAGGAATGTTGTATTGGATCAAATGCAGAAAACCGGATACATTGATGCTGCAACTTATGAAAAAGCAGCCAGTACCCCGATTGAAGTAGACTTCCATCCTATCAAGAGTATCACTGATGGATATTCTGCTTATTACAAGTTCTATCTGAGAAAAGAGATTGACAAATATCTTGAAGCTCATGAAAAAGAAACCGGTAAAAAGCTTAACCTTTACAAGGACGGTCTAAAAATATATGTTACTCTTGATTCTAAAATGCAGAAATATGCTGAAGAGTCAATCAAAGAACACTTAACAGATCTTCAGAAGAGATTTGATGCAGAACAGAGAGGAAGAAAGAACAGACCTTTCTACTATCTTAATGATAAACAAATCAAGGACGTAATGGTTCAGGCGATGAAAAGAACCGGCCGTTACAAATTACTGAAAGCTGACGGAATGCCTGAGGATTCTATCATGATGGAGTTCAAAAAACCTATTAAAACTTCGCGATTCACGTGGGCAGGAGAAGAAGAGGTGGAAATGTCTCCATGGGATTCTATCAGATACCACAAACAAATTGCACAGGCAGGTTTGATGTCTATGGTTCCGGGAACCGGAGAAATCAAAGCTTGGGTAGGTGGTATAGACTGGCAGCACTTCCAATATGACCATATCAAGCAAGGTAAGAGACAGGTAGGATCTACATTCAAGCCTTTCGTATATGCTACTGCTATTATGAAACTTGGAATGACACCTTGTTCTGCTGTTTCTAACGGAACTTATGATCATAACGGATGGCATGTACCGGGAAGAGGTGGAATGCTTACTTTAAAAGATGCATTGGCACACTCTCAAAACCCTGTTGCTGCAAGACTTATTGAAATGACAGGAGTAGACGCTGTAATCCAGACGGCAAGAGATCTGGGAGTAACAGAAGATATTCCTAGAAACAATACCATTGCTTTAGGTTCATCAGACATCACGATTTACGAAATGCTAGGTGCTTACAGTACTTTTGCCAATTATGGTAATTACAACAAACCAGAGATGATCTGGAGAATTGAAGATGCCAACAGTAGAGTAATTAAAGAAGTAAACGTAGAGCCTAAAGAAGTAATGAACCCAATGTATGCCTACACCATGATTGAACTTATGAAAGGTGTTGCACAATACGGAACTGCTTCCGGAGAATTAGGAAGAAGAGGAATTTCAAAAGCTGTGGAAATTGCGGCTAAAACAGGAACAACTCAGAATAACTCCGATGGATGGTTTATGGGAATCACACCAAAACTGGCAACCGGAGCATGGGTTGGATGGGAAGACAGAGCAACCCACTTCTTTGGAACAGGTGAAGGTCAGGGTGCGAGAATGGCACTACCAATCTGGGCAATTTTCATGAAAAAAGTATGGGCTGATAAGAGCTTAGGAGTAACTCCTGATGACAAGTTTGTTAAACCTTCGGACTGGAAAGACGGATGCTCAAACCTTAAAGGACTAAGCGGAGGATATGGAGATGAAGGAAGTCTTCAGACGATCGATGAGATCAAAAATCCAAGGCCGGCAGATCCAACTCCAAAAAAACCAACGGAAAAGAAAGAGGACAACATCAATGAAAACCTTCATTCTAATGATGAAGTAGATTTCAATAAATAAATTCTCTTTTAGAAATACACAAGACCTTTCAATAATTTGAAAGGTCTTTTCTTTTTTAATTAATACCTTTGAAGGATGAATATCGAACGTATCAGACAGCCATTTATTGAAACTTTTCCTGGTGATTTTTCCAATAACCCTATGCAGAGAAACACTCCAAAAGTCTTATTTGCTACTATTAAGCCTGCAGGTTTTGATAAACCCGAATTGATTGCTTTTAACGAAGCTTTATCAGAAGAAATTGGCCTGGGAAAATATGAAGATGAAGACCTGAATTTTTTGGTTGGAAATAACCTTCCGGAAAACGTTCGAACATACGCCACAGCTTATGCAGGACATCAGTTCGGAAACTGGGCAGGACAGCTTGGAGATGGAAGAGCCATCCTTGCTGGTGAAATTACCAATGAGGCAGGAAAAAAGACCGAAATACAATGGAAAGGAGCCGGTGCTACTCCATATTCCAGACATGCTGATGGAAGAGCCGTATTAAGGTCTTCTGTACGCGAATATCTTATGAGTGAGGCCATGCATCATTTAGGTGTACCTACAACAAGAGCGCTTAGCCTTGCTTTTACGGGTGAAGATGTGATGCGCGATATCATGTACAGTGGAAATCCGCAGCTTGAAAAAGGTGCAGTGGTCATCAGAACTGCTGAAAGCTTTTTACGTTTCGGACATTTTGAACTTATGTCTGCCCAAAGAGAATACAACAATCTTCAGGAACTTGCCGATTTTACCATTGAAAATTATTATCCGGAAATTACAGCTACTGACAGTACGAAATACAGAGATTTCTTTGAAAATATCTGCACCCGAACGGCTAACTTAATGGCTGAATGGTTCAGAGTCGGTTTTGTACACGGAGTAATGAATACAGATAACATGTCAATTCTCGGATTAACCATTGATTACGGTCCCTATTCCATGATGGATGAATATGATTTGAATTTCACACCCAACACAACAGACCTTCCGGGAAGAAGATATGCATTCGGAAAACAGGGACAAATTGCTCAATGGAATCTTTGGCAGCTTGCCAATGCTCTTCATCCGTTAATCAAAGATGAAAAGTTTTTAGAAGATACTTTAAATAATTTCGGAACTTATTTTTGGGAAGCTCATGACCAGATGCTTTGTAAAAAGTTCGGTTTTGATCAGCTTCAAAAGGATGATGAAGAGTTTTTCACCAGCTGGCAGGGTCTTATGCAAGAACTTCAGTTAGATTACACCTTGTTTTTCAATCAACTGAAAAAAATAACCCAAGCCACAAATATATCAGAACATTTTAAAGATGTCTCTTATATTATCCTGAATGAAGAAAAGCTGGAAAAGCTAAATAGTTTCATCAAAAGATATGAAGCAAGAAAAGCTTTAAACTCTATTTCAGAAGAAGACTCTTTAGCTATGATGGAAAAGGCAAATCCAACATTTATACTCCGAAATTATCTTCTCTACGAATGCATTGAAGAGATCAGCAATGGCAAAAAAGAGATGCTGGAAAAGCTCATGAAAGCCCTCGGAAATCCATATCAGGAAATATACCCCGAGTTCTCCGCCAAAAGACCGTCTGGATATGATGATACTGCCGGATGTTCCACACTTTCATGCAGTTCGTAATTAACAAATATTCATAAAAAATTAAAAAACATGTAATTATTTTCATTTTTTTACTACATTTACTAACAACTTTAAACGTAAACCAAATGAAAACAAAATTACTATTCATTTCCCTAATCTCTTTTGTATTTGGGAATGCACAGATTCTCACAGAAACTTTTCAGGGTACGACATTTCCTCCAACAGGATGGACAACCGGAACAAATGTGGCTTCAAGACCTTGGGGATTTACCACTACCATATTTAATGCAACCGGACAAGCAACATTTAATATCACTGGTGGAAAATCTGCCGCTATAGGATGGATTGCCCAGGCACAGGACGCTCATTTAACAAGTCCTTCTTTCAGTTTGGTAGGAACAACAAGTCCGGTACTAAAGTTCAATGCTAAAATTGGATACGAATACATGGTTGATCCAAATCCTAACGGAGATTTAAAAGTAGAGGTCTCCACAGATGGAGGGACTACCTGGAATCAGGTATGGGTTGAAGAAAACTACGGAGTATATACGGATTATGAAACATTAGCAATTACCGTGAGCTTAGCTTCCTATGCAGGGCAGGCGAACGTTAAATTCAGATTCCGTTATGTTGCCAATGATGCAGATAGTCTTTCCATAGATGATGTACAGGTCTTAGCAAGTGCTACATTAGCTACTCAGGAAGCCAATGCTAAAGTTAAAGAGTTCACAAACATCTATCCAAACCCTACAAAAGGAGAAATCAATATAAAAACAGACAAAAAAATCAAATCTGCTACAGTAATTGATGCAAGTGGAAAATCTCTACTCAACAATACTTCAGAAAGATTGGATATTTCTTCGCTTCCAAAAGGAGTTTATCTATTAAAAGTAGACTTCTCAGACGGAACTTCCAAAACCGAGAAAGTAATCAAACAATAACAACGTTGATACAAACTTTTATAACCACCAATTTTGGTGGTTTTTTTATTTTACTTTTGCAAAAAATTTGACCCGTGTCTTTTATCAAAACAAAATTTATCAATTTTCTTAAACTGGTTTTCCCATCCACTTATACCGAACTGGCAGTATTTCTGTTTTTCATTGTCTGCTATGGAATTCTGGGATCTTATATTGCCCTTCATTACAGGATTATTTTTGACAGCAGAATTCCATGGGATGCCTATTTCAGCTTTGACAACAAATCTATCCTTATGACAGGAGGCAGCTTTGAGAGACACCCTTTATCTTACTATTTTTTTAACTGGATAAGAGAATTTTCGTTATTTATTTCAGGAGGAAAAATGGATGCTAATTTCAGGCTTACTCTGGCATGGCTCAGTAATATCATCATCACATTGAACATTGTTCAGGTATTTAAATATCTAAAGAATATCATTCAGCTTCCTTTATGGTTAAGCCTTTTAATCATCCTATTCTTTGGGGCTTTTTCCACTAATATCATCTTGTCTTTTACGCCGGAGAACTTTACCTATACCTTATTTTTACTATCGCTATACAACTACTATGCGGCAATCAAACTAAGGAAAGAAGAGAAAATACCAGCAACAGCCTTATCATTGGCTGGGATTACTATCGGAGGGCTTACTATTACCAACTTTGTAAAAGTTTTCATTCCTCTTATTTTTGAGAAAGGCATTTTTACAAGCTGGAAGAAGTTCGGAAATGCAACATTAAGGGCAATAATTGCGGTTATTTGTTTTATCCTGCTTTATCTGAACAGAATCGATTTTAAATATCAGAATATCTTTTCAAAAACCAATCAGCAATATGAAAAGTTTTCCAATGTAGAATCTATGCCGACATGGGATATGATTCTTTCATTTTTCTTTGGCGGGAATATTCTTTTCCCCAGCTTCATCATGTCGGACAAGCACAATATGAAAGGGTTCAATTTCAAAGGACTTTATATGGATCTTTATTCATCTGCCATTCCTTACTTTTTCGTAGCAATATTATTAATCCTGATAAGTTGGAGTTATTTTAAAAATTTCAAGAATAAATGGGTCCAGATCATTACTATTTCATTTGCAGTTGATATCATCATCCATTGCGTGATGAGATTTGGTCTTCATACTTCCTACATCTACGGAGGACATTTTGTTTTTGTCTATCCTTTGCTTGTAGGATGGCTCTTTTTTGCGTACAGATCATCACCGAAAATGATGTCATTTTTAACATTCATTGTGGCAATATTATTTACTTATCTGCTGATCAACAATATCTTTAGAATGGCAGAATTCTTCTGGTTTATGGAAAATTATTATCAATAAAAAAAGCTGAGAAATTTCTCAGCTTTTTGTTCTTTATATTGAAATAAATTCTTCTTATTTCGCCTCGGCACAGAAAATTCTATACTGTACTGCAACTGCAGATTTAAAGTATTCTCTGATTTTCGAAAGATCACTGGCGGCACTTTGTTTTGTGAAATAACTTCCAGCTAAAATCTTATAATTTGGTCTTAAAGAAGCATCGGTCTCCACTTTCAGATTCGGGAATCTTTTTCTGAAATAAGACTTCACCTCATTAGCCTCCTCATTACTTTTTACCGTTGTAATCTGGATTTTGAACCCTAAAATTCTAGGATTTTTCTTACAGATTTCAGCATTGGTAAGCTCTCTGCTCGGTACAAAGATCTTAGGTGGTTTTGTATTGATTCCTGTAGAAATTCCACTATCATTATTACCGAAATCTTTAGGAGAATTTGTTGGAGTAACTTTCGCACACTTTCCTTCAATTCCTTCCAAAGCAGCATTTATTTTGGAATCCATTGTCATAATAAGCTCTGTTCCCGACAGGGTATCCTTTTTAACAACTTGTTGTGCTTCAATATTATAAAATCCAAATAATGATAATATCGAAAATATTTTGATTAGATTTCTCATTTAAACTTGTTTCCGCAAATTTATACAAATTAAAAAACTATACCAAACTGGTTATTTAGAATCAATACAAATTAAACGTAAATGATATTTTCCCTTTTCGATATACCGTTAAATTCCTGTTAAAAATATTATTTTTGCGGAATTGATTGAATGTTCAATAATTTACTAACATAAGATAATTTAAATGATTAGTTGGAGAAAGCATTATAAAAAAACGTTGATCGCAATAGGCTTATTGCTATCAACCAGTGCTTCATTTTACGGGCAAGACGGCGATCCTAAAAACGGAGAGAAACTTTTCAAAGCGAATTGTACTGCATGTCACGCGCTGGACAAACAAGTTGTAGGACCACCTCTAAAAGGGGTTGTAGAACGTGTAAAGACAGAAGGTGGTGTAGACAAAGATTGGCTTCACAAGTGGATCAAAGACAACAAAGCTCTAAGAGCTTCTGGGGATAAATACGCCAATGAGATTTTTGAAAAGTTTAACAAGACTGAAATGCAGGTCTTTCCAAATCTTACAGATAAGGATATTGACGACATTTTAGCTTTCACAACTAACCCTCCTGCTCCGGAGGAGAAAAAACCGGAAGCAACTCCTGCAACTGACGCTACTGCGGCAGCTCCTGCAGACAAAACTACAACAAACGTTGTCATCATTTCACTTTTAGCGATCGCAGGTTTACTGGTTTGGATCTTGGTTAAGCTAAGACAATTGGTAAAACTAGGTCAGTCTGAAGATTTAGCTGGACTTAATGAAACAAGAGTTCGTTCTTTCAGTGAAATGTATGAGAAGTTCCACTTCATTGGTAAAGGTTTATTGGCAATCCTTGCTATTTTAGCCGCTTACGGAGTATGGAACTGGTTAATGTGGATCGGGGTTTACAAAGGGTACAAACCTGAGCAACCTATCTACTTCTCTCACAAAATTCACGCCGGAGAACAGAAAATTGACTGTCAGTTATGTCACTCTAGTGCTAAATACGGAAAAGTATCTGAAATTCCTTCTATGAACGTTTGTATGAACTGTCACAGAACGATTTCTGAATACAACGCAGATCACTACATGGAGCCAGGAAAAGACAAGGCATTCTATGACGGAGAAATTCAGAAGATCTACGCTGCAACAGGTTGGGATCCTGCAAAACAACAGTATACAGGAAAAACACAACCGGTTGAATGGACAAGAATCCACAACATGCCAGACTTCGTTTACTTCAACCACTCACAGCACGTAATTGCTGGAGAACAAGCGATCATCAATTCTTTCAACAAAAAGAATCCTAACAACAAAATTGATGTTGTATGTAAAGCTTGTCACGGTAAAATTGATACAATGAATGTTGTTCAGATGGCTAACGACTTTACTATGGGATGGTGTATCGAGTGCCACAGAACGACTGAAGTTGATATGAACAACGGTTATAATAAAGAGTACTTCAAAAATCTACATGACAAGTTGAAAAAACAATATCCTCAAGATGGAGGTAAGATCACTGTAGATGCAATTGGAGGTCTTGAGTGTGGTAAATGTCATTATTAATAACTAAAAAATTAGAAGTATAAATGGCTTCAAACAAAATACAATTCAGAAGTATTCATGAACTTAAAGATCCAGCTTTGAATAATAAGCTGGCTCAGAAAGAGTTTCAGGAAGAAATTCCGGTAGAAGATTTCCTTGGAGATGCTGAGAAAAACGGATCTAGTACTTCAAGAAGAGATTTCCTTAAATTACTAGGGTTCTCTACAGCAGCAGTTACATTAGCTGCCTGCGAAGCTCCGGTAATCAAAACGATTCCTTATGTGGTAAAGCCGCATGATATTATTCCGGGAATCCCTAATTATTACGCTTCAACTTATTTTGACGGTTTCGACTTTGCTAGTGTTTTAGTAAAAACCCGTGAAGGTAGACCTATCAAAATTGAACCCAACCCGGCTGGTGGCGATTTAGGTAAAACTAACGCAAGAGCTCAGGCAAGTGTACTTTCTCTTTATGATAACGATAAAGTAAAGCAGCCTAAACTAGACGGTAAAGATGAAACTTTCGATAAAGTAGACAGTTTCGTTATCAAAGGGTTGGAAGAAGCTAAAGCGTCAGGCAAAAAGATTGTGGTTTTATCACACTCTTTTCCTTCACCAACTTTCAAAAAGTTATTCGCTGAATTCAAAGCTAAATATCCTACAGCAGAATTAGTAACTTATGATGCATTCCCTTACTCTGCAGGATTAGATGCAGCACAGGAAGTATTCGGACAAAGAGCATTACCTGTTTATGACCTTAACGGTTCTGAATTGGTAGTTTCTTTCCAGGCTGATTTCTTAGGAGATTATAACGCTTCAAGCTTAGAGACTTCTTATGCAGCAGCTAGAAAACCAGGAGCAAGCATGTTGAGACACATTCAGGTGGAGTCTAACATGTCATTAACTGGAGCTAACGCTGACTCGAGATACAGATTAAAACCAAGTGCTGTAAACAAAACTTTAGTGGAAGTTTACAATGCAATCGTAGGTGGTGGTACTACTGATAAGGCTGCAACTGAAATTGCTAATGAATTGAAAGCAAAAGGAAGCAAAGCTGTTGTTTTCGCTGACGGTTCTAAAGGAGCACAGGTTTTAGCACACTTAATCAACCAAAAATTAGGTTCAGTAGCTTTCACAGGTAAGGCAAACTTCCTTAAAGAATTCAACGCTGCTAAATACCAGGAATTCTTAGGATGGGTAAACGGTGGACAAGTTGGTGTATTGATTACAAACAACGTAGACCCTATCTACTCTCATCCAAAAGGAGAAGATTTCAAAAAATCGTTATCAAAAGTTCCTTACGTAGTTGCTGTAGCAGATAAGAAAAATGAAATGTACAAAGCAGCGAAAGCTGTTATTCCGGTAGCGAACTGGTTAGAGTCTTGGGGAGATATCGAACCACAGACTGGTGTATATTCATTAATGCAGCCAACAATTCAGAAAATCTACAAATCAAGACAGATTGAAGAATCTTTATTGGTTTGGAAGAATGGTAAAAACAATGCAGCAAACAACTACTACGATTATTTAAAAGCAAGCTCTGCTTCTCTTTTAGGTGGTACTTCTTTCAACAAAGCATTGTACAACGGTATCAACGCTTCTACCAACGCAACTACTTTAGCTTATGCAGGAGGAAACGCTGCTCAGGCTGTTGCTGAACTAGGAAACTTTAAAGCTTCTGAATTAGAATTAGTATTATACACTAAGACTTCAATGGGAGACGGTACTCAGGCAAACAACCCTTGGTTACAAGAGTTACCTGACCCAATCACAAGAATGTCTTGGGATAACTACCTTACAATTTCTCCTAAAGATGCAGAGAAATTTGCAATTGACAACGATCTTAACGCGAGAATGCAGTTAGATGGTTCTATTGTAAACCTTACTGTAAACGGAGTTAAAATAGAAAACGTTCCTGTATTCGTACAACCAGGACAAGCCGAAGGATCTGTAGGTCTTGCACTTGGTTATGGTAAGAAAAACTCAGGAGCAACTGCTGATACTGGAGTAAATGCTTATCCTTTATTTGACGGCTCTAACCTTGTGCTTTCAGGTGTTAAAATTGAGAAAACAGGAGAAGATCACGAGTTCGCAGGTATCCAGCTTCAAAATACATTGATGGGTCGTTATGAAATCGCGAAGGAAGTTCCTTTGGCAGATTTCATCAACGTAGCTTTCGATGATGAACACAAAGGATGGAACAAACCTTTGGAATACCACACGATCAGCGGAGCACTTCCAGCGAGAAAAATCGACCTTTGGGATGCTTTTGATGATACAGATGGTCCTCACTTCAACTTATCTATCGACCTGAACTCTTGTACTGGTTGTGGAGCATGTATTATTGCTTGTCAGGCAGAAAACAACGTTCCTGTAGTAGGGAAAGAAGAAGTAAGAATGTCCAGAGATATGTACTGGTTAAGAATTGACCGTTACTATTCTTCAAGACAAACGGTAGAAGTATACGAAGGATTGAAAGAAGGAATGGCTGTACCAGAATTATACGGTACTGCATTCAACAAAGAAGGAGGTGCATTAAACCACCCTGCAGACAACCCGGATGTAATCTTCCAGCCAGTAATGTGTCAGCACTGTAACCACGCTCCATGTGAAACTGTATGTCCGGTAGCGGCTACTTCACACGGTAAGCAAGGTCAAAACCATATGGCTTACAACAGATGTATCGGTACCAGATATTGTGCAAACAACTGTCCGTACAAAGTAAGACGTTTCAACTGGTTTACTTATAACCTAAATGACAAGTTCGATTTCAACATGAACAACGATTTAGGAAGAATGGTACTTAACCCGGATGTAGTTGTAAGAACTAGAGGGGTAATGGAGAAATGTTCAATGTGTATCCAAATGACTCAGAATACTATTCTTGAGGCTAAGAAAGAAGGAAGAAGAGTGAAGGATGGAGAATTCCAGACTGCTTGTTCTAAAGCTTGTTCTACTGGAGCAATGACATTTGGAGACATGAATGATAAAGATTCTTCAATTAGAAAGCAGTATGCATCTAACAGAAGATATTATTTACTAGAGGAGATCGGAACAAAACCAAACGTGTTCTATCACACTAAAGTAAGAAACAGAGTAGAAAAATAAAGTTTAAATAATAAATAGGTAAAAAATGTCAGGACATTACGAAGCTCCGATAAGGGAACCTCTAATTATTGGTCACAAAACTTATCACGATATTACAGAAGATATCGCACGACCTATCGAAGAAAGAGCAGGTAAATTATGGTGGATCTCATTATATGCTGCACTAGTTCTATTCCTCTATGGATTCGGCTGTATCGCTTACACTATCGGGACAGGTATTGGAGCATGGGGGCTTAACAGAACTATTAACTGGGGTTGGGATATTACCAACTTCGTATGGTGGGTAGGTATCGGTCACGCCGGGACCCTAATCTCCGCAGTATTATTATTATTTAGACAGAGATGGAGAATGTCTGTAAACAGATCAGCAGAGGCGATGACGATCTTTGCGGTTGTACAGGCAGCAATCTTCCCTGTAATCCACATGGGTAGAGTTTGGGTTGGATACTGGGTATTCCCTTTACCAAACCAATTCGGTTCTCTTTGGGGGAACTTCAACTCTCCTCTACTTTGGGACGTATTTGCGATCTCTACGTATTTCTCAGTATCAACTGTATTCTGGTTTATGGGACTTATCCCTGACTTTGCAATGATCAGAGATAGAGCTAAAACTCCTTGGACTAAGAAAATTTATACATTCCTTGCATTCGGTTGGGGTGGTAAAGCAAAACACTGGCAAAGATTTGAAGAACTTTCTTTGGTTCTTGCAGGTTTGGCAACTCCACTTGTATTCTCAGTACACACTACCGTATCATTTGACTTCGCAACTTCAGTAATTAAAGGATGGCACTCAACAATCTATCCTCCTTACTTCGTTGCTGGTGCAATCTTCTCAGGATTTGCAATGGTACAGACCCTATTGTTGGTTGCAAGAAAAGTGTGTCACTTAGAAGAGTATATTACAATGTATCATATCGAAATTATGAACATCGTAATCATCTTAACCGGTGGTATGGTAACTGTAGCTTACGCAACTGAATATTTCATCGGATGGTACTCAGGATCTAGATTCGAAGATTTCACATATCTTTCTCCGGGTGCTGCTGTAGGACCTTACTGGTGGGCATTCTGGTCATTGATCATCTGTAACCTTGTTATTCCTGCTTCTTTCTGGTTCAAGAGACTAAGAACGAACATTATCTGGACATTCATCGTTGCATTGATCATCAACATCGGTATGTGGTTCGAGCGTTTTGATATCATCGTTATCAACCTTTCAAGAGACTACTTACCAGGATCATGGACAATGTTTAAGCCAACGATCATTGATGTGGGTGTATACTTAGGAACGATCGGATTCTTCTCTGTATTATTCTTATTATATGCAAGAACATTCCCTGTAATTGCACAGGCTGAATTAAAATCGATTTTGAAAATCTCAGGTGAAACTTATAAAGCAAAAGAAGGAGATGAGCACCACTAAAATTGTATACGGACTTTATGCTGACGACGACGATTTAATGAACGGCGTTAAAGCATTCAACGATAAAGGAATCGCAATTAACGAAGTTTATACTCCGTTTCCGGTTCACGGACTAGACAAAGCTTTAGGTTTAAAGAAAACTAGAATTTCTGATGCCGCTTTCATCTATGCTTGTTATGGTGTAACTATTGGTGCTACTCTTACCTGGTACGTGATGAATCACGACTGGCCTCAGAATATCGGTGGTAAACCAGCTTTTGACTGGGGACACAACATGCCGGCATTCGTAGTTCCAATGTTCGAATTAATGGTATTCTGTGCTGCTCACATGATGTCTTTAACTTTCTTAGTTAGAAACAAAATGTATCCAGGAGCTCCAGCTCAGAACCCGGACCCAAGAACGACTGATGATAAATTCATGATGGAATTCGTAACTGAAGATGTAGAATCTGTAAAACAGTTGCTTATTGAAACTGGAGTTGAAGAAATAACTGTTAAAGACGCTTAAAATGAAAAAGAATGTATTAAAAATTACAGCGGTTTTAGGTTTAACAACAGTTTTACTTAACTCTTGCGGACCAAAGGAGAATACTCCGTTGGTATATTTCCCGGACATGTATTTTCCGGTAGCTTATGATCCATTGATGAAAGCTCAGGATGCTTATTCAGATCATGAAAATGAAATTCCTGCTTTTGTTAAAAATAATGGTGCAACAGGTCTTTCTCCGGTTGAAGGATCAGTTCCTCAGAATAAAGACGGAGTTTTTGAAGAAAGCTTATTACCTAAGAATGTTGACGAGTACAACGCAGGGTATGAAGCATCTAAAAAACTTACAGCATCTCCTTTGAACCCAGCTAATGCAGCTAAGGATCTTGAAAGAGGTAAAATACTGTTTGATCACACTTGTGCTGCATGTCACGGTACAGGAGGTGATGGACAAGGACCTATCGTTCAAAGTGGAGCATTCTCTGGAGTACCCAACTATGCTGATAGAGAAATTACTGTAGGATCTGTTCATTATGTATTAACAAACGGTAGAAATGCCATGGGATCTTATGCGGGACAATTGAACGCAGGAGACAGATGGAGAGTAGCAATGTATGTGATGAGTGCTTTCAAAAAAGGAGCAGCAGCACCGGCAGCAGCTACAGCGGCGGCACCAGCAACAACTGAAACGACTACCGAAACTAAAAAATAAGAAAAGAAATGTATAGTTTTTCACCAAAATTAAAATCAACTTCTATAATACTTCTTGTTGTAGGTTTAGTTCTTTTCGGTATTGGTTTCTTTTTGAACAAAGGAATATCTACTGAGAAAATAGAACAAATGATGGAAGCTGTTCATGCTTCAGGTCATACTGCTCCTACACACTCAAGTGAAATGGTTGGACCTCAGGATCACGCGGCTCACCTTGAGCACGCTACATTGCAGGTACATAACCAGCCTTTAGCAGCAATACATTTTGTAGCTGTATTTTTCTTTGGAGTAAGCTGCTGCGTATTATTCTTCTATTCTATTCAGCACGCTGCCCATGCAGGATGGCCAATCATCATTACAAGAGTAATGGAAGCTATTGCTTCTTATATTCCTTACGGTGGTGCAATCCTGGTAATCCTGATGATCTTAAACATCACTCATAATGGTCACTTATTCCACTGGATGGACCCTGAATTGACAAACCCGGATTCTCCGCATTTTGATGTGATCTTATTTGAAAAGAAAAAATTCTTAAATATTCCTTTCTATGCAGTAAGAACTTTAATCTATGTGATTGGTGCTTCTTTCTTCGCTTGGAAATTGAAAGCTCAATCTAAGAAAGTAGATGAAACGAAATCTAAAGTAGAGTATCAAATGCTTTACAGATGGGCAGTAGGATATATTGCATTCTTCGGATTTGCTTCTGCAGCTTGGGCTTGGGACTGGTTAATGTCTATTGACCCTCACTGGTATTCTACAATGTATATCTGGTATTCAATGGTTAGCTGCCTTTCAAGTGGTATTGCTGTAATCATCCTATTAAGTGTTTACCTTAAGAAAAATGGTTTCTTACCACAGTTCAATGATAACCACTTACACGATTTAGGAGTATTCCTTTTCGCTACAAGTATGCTTTGGACATATACATGGTTCGCTCAGTTCATGTTGTACTGGTATGCCAACGTTCCGGAAGAGGTTAACTACTTCTTCGGTAGATTCCAGCACTACTCTCCTACTTTCTTACCGATGTTGATCATCAACTTCTTATTACCACTATTGGTATTAGTAAGCAGCAGCATCAAGAGAAACTACAAAGTAGTTACTACAATGGCAGTAGTAGTAATCTTAGGACACATCTTAGATTACTTCAACATGGTAATGCCAGGAACAGTAGGACCATACTGGAACACTCCTGAAGTATTCCTGTTAATCCTAGGAGCAATCCTATTCGTAGCTGGATTATTTATGTTTACTGTACTTTCAGCTTTATCTAAACTGAAGTTGATTCCTACAGGAAACCCATTCTTACACGAATCTGAAATTTATGAGTATCCTTTCTAAGGACTTGTAACAAAATAAAATTATAAAAGACTGATTGTTAAAACGATCAGTCTTTTTTTATGTATATCAGGTAACTCGTCGCCATTGATGGGATCAACAATTAAAAAAACTTACTATGAAAACCAAACTTTTCCTTTACACATTCTTTCTTTTTTTATATAGTTTTATTTCTGCACAGACCATCACTTTCGTTTCTGAAAAAAATAGTGATCCCCTTCCCAGGGTTTCAGTGTTTGGGAAAGATGGAACTATTCTGGCATACTCAGATATTGAAGGCAAGATTGACAAACAATCATTATCTCCCTCGCAGGAAAAGTTTCAGCTTGTCTATAATAATTTTCCTGTTGCCACCTTATCATATTCCGATTTTGACCAGCCCATTATTAAAATCAATGATCAGGTAAAAGAGATTGAAACCGTAGTTATCAAAAATAACAAACCTGCCAAATACATTTTTATCAAAGGAAATTTTAATGCTTACGTGACCGTAAATAATAAACTGAATAGTTATACCGATGGAATTGTAACCTATATTTTTGACAACAAAACAAAAAAGCTAAAAAGTACAAACGTGGAACAATACAGGGTTTTCAGATTGACAGAACCTAAAAACGAGAAGAAAGAAACTTCATCATGGGATTATGGAAATTCTCTACAGATTCCAAAACTTAAAAATGTAGGAAATCCGGAAGAATATAAAACAAAAAGAAATATCATCAGAGAATTGAAAGGCGATCGTAAAGATCAGATTGAGGTGACAGGTGGAGCACTTCAGGAAAAAGAATTTTCATTTTTCGGATATCGATTTTATGATATCAGAACCATTTTGAATATGTCCTTTGAAAAAGGATCAGAAAAGACATTGAAAGATTTTCTTGAATACAATGAACTTGTTTTTGTTAAGCTTAAACACAAAAGCGAACCCGAATACAATCAGATTGCCGTTTACACAAATTTCTATCCTACAGAACTTAGCTTTAACAACGACAATGATATTGAAAAAGTAAAATTTGATAAAGAAAACAGTAATTACAAAACTTCTTACTGGCAGGATTCTTCATTCCCGAATATGCAGACCATCTTCAGCAATTTTTTCAAAGGAGACTTAAAAGAACAACCCCAAAAAAAGTAAAAATATAGGATTATGGCTATTATGAAAAAGAAATAAAACAAGCCATAAAACATAAAGTGAAAATAAAATCCAGTATTAATAAAGGTTTTATTAAATTTGCAACAAACCAAATAAAAATGAAAAAGTTTTCTTTTCTACTTGTTTTCAGTCTGTTGCTTTTTACAGCATGTAAGAAAGATCATGTAGATGCTACGAATACTAAAACACTGCAGTCAAGTATCAATGATATGACTTCCAGTTTACCTACCATTAAGCAGATTAAGTTTAATGAAGCTCTTTATATCCTTAAAACATTTGGAGTAGAGGCAGACGGTGATATCAATGAGCTAAAAGCCCTTGGAAAACTGATTAACGGAAAGAAAGTTCCTGAAATCATGTCTTTGGCTGACGAAGTGGCTCAGAAAAACGGAATAGAATGGGCAAGTACTGCCCCACCATCACTTGGAGAGATGAATATCTTCGGGGATGATAAAGCTAAAGAAAGCGATCCTAACGATGTGAAAGCCGGATCACTAAGCCTTGTGACAAGACCTATGGGAGATGACGGAACCGGAGCACCTACAGCAATCCAGATTGTTCCAAGACTTGTAGATGCAGCCGGAAACCCTGTATCTTTCACAGGAGCTGGCCTTGAAGCCACTCTTGAAGTCTTCAGTAACGGTGTAAGATTGGCTACTGCTAAAAACCTTATGCAGGATAATAACTTTAAAGGATTCAATTTAAAGTTCTCTTCTATCCCTGCTTCAAAAGTAGTAGATAATAAAATTGATATCACGGTTTCTGTAAAAACAACTGCCAAGACTTTCAAAATGTCTAAAATCGGGCTTGATGTCAATGCAGCAGCTCTAAAAGTTCCTGCCATCCCAAAAACTGATTCGACAGCGGTGACAGAACAACCAAGCGCAGTGATAGATCCAAACAATCCAACAGCAACTCCTGCAGCAACTACGGACCCTGCAACAGCTACTCCTGCAACACCAGCTGCACCAAAGCAGCCTACTGCAGACCCTAAAAATACAGTAAGTAAGTTCCTGAACAGTGTGAGTTCTCAAAACTTAAAAGCAGCATACGAAACAGCCAGTAATCCAAGCTGGGGAAGTTATGAATCTTTCTCAAATCCTACTTCAGGCTTTGGATCTGTAAAAAATGTAAATGTAAAAAACATTACGACAAGTGGAGCTAATGCTAATAGTGCGAGCGTAAACGCTACTTATGATGTAACGGATAAAAGTGGGAAGACAACTTCTTTAAAAGTAACTTTCGGGCTTAAAAATGTAAATGGAGACTGGAAAATTTCCAGCTATAAAATCAATTAATAAATGGCTTCAGCAGAACTGATCAAAAGATTAGAAGAAACAATTGAAAATATCCCTGATTTTCCGATTCCGGGAATCCAGTTTAAGGATATTTCACCTATCTTTTTAGACCCAAAACTTTACGAAGATGTCATTGCAGACCTTGTTGCATTCAGTAAAGGAAAAATAGATGCAGTCTGCGGAATTGAAAGCCGCGGTTACCTTTTTGGAATCGCTATCGCTGTAGCATTGGAAGTACCATTTATTCTAATCAGAAAAGCAGGAAAACTTCCACCGCCAATTATTTCAGAAAAGTATGATCTGGAATATGGAAGTGCCGTTATTGAAACCCGTGAAGGCCAGATAAAACCTGGACAAAGAGTTTTAATCCATGATGATCTGTTAGCCACGGGAGGAACTACTGAAGCAGCAGCAAAATTGGTAGAAAAGCAAGGAGCAATTGTTTCACAGTTTAGTTTCCTTATCGGTTTGCAAGGCTTGAAGGGTGATGAAAAACTGAAAAAATTCGGTGCAGAGGTCTACCATATTTTAGGATACTAAGATTTAATATATATGCTTCATATATGCTTCGACAGGTTCAGCATGACAACGCTAATCATTTACTGTGAGATTAGAACAAGCAGTATCAGAAGTATCATGCTGAGCATCTCGAAGCATCTTTTTTTAATAAATTCATCATTCACCATTAACAATTCACAAGATTTCGTCAATAATACTCACAAAGTATTTTGTAAATCTCTCAGAAACAATTAAATTTGCATTTCAATTTTTAAAAACTTATGGCAAAATTGGGAAAGAGTGCTCAGAACGAGCAAGAAGGTAAAGAAACAGTTGAGTTCTTTAAAGACCTTGACAGAGAGGCTTTAAACACTGAAAGATTTGTTGAAAAATATTCAAAGCCGCTTGGTTTTGTATTTGGAGCTTTGATTTTAGGAGTTTTAGGATTCTTTGCTTATAAGCAATTTGTAATTGCTCCAAAGAACACTGAGGCTGTAAAAAGTTTCCTTGCTGCTCAAAAAAATCTTACGGAAGGTAAAGATAAAGATGCCTTAGGTGGAAAATCTGCAGCTAATCCAGGTTTTATAGGTACAGCTAATGAATATTCTTCTACTGAAATTGGTAAACTTTCTGCTTACAATGCTGGTTTATTAAAATTCAAAGAAGGAAAATTCCAGGAAGCATATGATCTTTTGGATAAATTCTCTTCCAAAAACAAAACCTTGATGGCAATGAAGTATGGAGCAATGGCTGATGCAAAATCAGGTCTTAACAAAAATGATGAAGCTCTGTCTTTATTAGATCAGGCTGCTACAGCATCTGATGATCCTTATACAACGTATTATTTTACAAGAAAAGCAGGTATTGTTGCTTTAGGATTAAAGAAAAATGCAGAAGCTAAAAAATACTTCTCTGCAATTGACGAGAAATATCAGGACTACGACAACGGAATGTCTGATTCTTATATCGAAATGACTAAATATTATTAAAAAATGGCAACAGTTAATCTATCCGATTACAAGCCACTTCATATAACTAATGCCGAAGATTTTTCTATCGGCATTGTTTTTTCTGAGTGGAATGATTTTGTAACTTACAATCTTCGTGATGCAGCTTTGGAAATCCTTGAAAAAGAAGGGGTAAAACCTGAAAACATCAAACTTTTCCCTGTACCAGGAGCTTTCGAATTAAGCTATGCTAGTATGCAGCTTTGCAAAGAGAGAAAATATGATGCAGTAATTTCTATCGGATGTGTGATCCGTGGGGAAACTCCACATTTTGACTATGTATGCTCTGCAGTAGCGCAGGGAATCAAAGACTGTAACATCATGACGGACACCCCTACTATTTTCTGTGTATTAACAGATGATAACAAAGAACAATCTATTGCAAGAAGCGGTGGAGATCTTGGAAACAAAGGGGTGGAAGCAGCAGTTACAGCGCTAAGAATGATTGACTTCAAAAAGAAATTATCTGATAAAAAGGGGAATATCGGTTTTGGACATTCTTAACTTTTTATTCACTTTAACAATATAAAGGGACTATTTTTAATAGTCCCTTTTTTATTAGTATATAAATAATTCATAAATCTTATTAATAAAAAGGATGTTTTTCTTTTTTTCCGTCAAAAGTTCCCTACAAAAACTATCTTTGTGAAAATTAATAAAGACAGACAATACATGTTTTTAAAAAAAATAAAACCCTTCTTGTATTTAGGAATTTTCTATCTTATTATTTCGTTGATAATAAGAACAGTATTCTTTTTTCATCCTATTACTACTGCTAGTTTTGGATTTTTCGAAGTCGTAAAAGTTTTGCTGATAGGTCTGGTGAATGACATTTTTGTTTTCATACTGGCCAGTTCCATTCTCGCTCTTTACTTCCTCTTTCTTTCCAATTCAAAATATAAAAAACCTTACGGACACATTATTCTGAGTGCTCTGGTTCTATTCTTCCTTTATATATGGCTTGTGCCGAACAATATTTTCAAGCAGTATGGAGGTTCCATCATGGAAATAGCCCTTGTTTTCGTAGGGATAAAAACTCTTTTCTTTGGATTGATGCTTTTCCTTCCTACTCAAAGGATAAAAATACGTAACACATTATATTTCATCACATTATTATTATACGTTCTTCTGATCATTTTCAACGGAGTCAGTGAATACTTCTTCTATAATGAATTTGGAGTTCGTTATAATTTTATTGCTGTAGACTATCTTATTTATACCAATGAGGTGATTGGGAATATCATGGAAAGTTACCCTGTAATTCCATTGTTTTCTGCCATCATGCTTGTTACCCTTACCATCACGTGGTTCATTTATAAGAAAACAAAAGATGAATTGCTGGAACTTCCGGACTTTAAACAAAAAATGGTTCTTCTGGGCAGTTTTATGGTACTTTGCGCGTTGAGTGCACTGGCCATACCGTCTTTGATGCAAATCAAATCTGACAATGTTTTCGCAGACGAAATTGAAGCCAACGGACTTCCTAAGTTCTACTGGGCATTTACTCATAATGAGCTTGATTACTTCCAGTTCTACTCGCAGATTAACCAGCAGCAGGCCGAGAAGAATTTTTTAAGCCAGTACCCACAGCATACTTTATCAAGAGCTGTCGTTGCGGAGCAGCCTGAAGTGAAGAAAAATGTAGTATTGATCTCCATTGAAAGTCTTTCTGCAGATTTCATGGAACATTATGGCAATACCCAAAAAATCACTCCTTTCCTGGACAGTCTTGCTGATAAATCACTCATGTTTACCAATCTGTATGCAACCGGAAACAGAACGGTACGCGGACTGGAAGCTTTGACATTATGTATTCCTCCTACAGCAGGAGAAAGTATCATCAAGAGAGATGACAATAAGAATAAATTCACAACCGGAAGTGTTTTTAAATCCAAAGGATATGATGTTAAATTTTTATATGGCGGATACAGCTATTTCGATAATATGCAGGACTTCTTCGGAGGGAACGGCTATGGAATTGTAGACAGAAACAACTTTAAACCTGAAGAAATCACTTTTGCCAATGTTTGGGGTGTTGCTGATGAAGATATGGCAAGAAAAGCTATTCAGGTGATGAATGCCGAAGCCAAATCAGGAAAACCATTTTTCAATCACTGGATGACGGTTTCCAACCACAGACCTTTTACTTATCCTGACGGAAGAATTGATATTCCGGGAACGGCAAAATCCCGTGAAGGCGGTGTAAAATATACGGATTACTCTCTTAAGCTGTTCTTTGATATGGCTAAGAAACAGGATTGGTATAAAAATACAGTTTTTGTGATCATCGCAGACCACTGTGCATCCAGTGCGGGAAAAACGGAACTTCCGATGGATAAATACAGAATTCCTGCGATGGTATTTTCTGAAGGATTTATTCAGCCTCAGAAATTTGATGCGCTGATGTCGCAGATCGATATAATGCCAACCGTTTTGGGATTATTAAACTTCAGCTATCAGTCTAAATTCCTGGGTCAGGATGTGTTCAAACCGGAATTCCAGCCTAAAGCTTATGTGGCAACCTATCAGGATCTTGGATTTATCAAAGGTGAACGTTTGACCATTATTTCGCCGGTAAAAAAGGTAAAACAATATTCTTTGGAACTGGAAAAAAGCGATTTGAAACCGGAATTTAAACTGTATTACAACGAGAAATTATTAAAAAATCCAGATCAGAAACTGGTGGATGATGCTGTATCAGCTTATCAGTCTACTTCTTACTGGCTCAAAACAAAACAACTCAACAGATAAATATCTAAATATTTTCGCTCATAATCTGGCGTAAAATATTTAAATTAACCCATAAATTTATTAGTATGAAATGGACAGACGACAGAGGCGGAAACGTTGATGACCGCCGTGGTTCAGGAGGCGGAAGTGGCGGTATGATTGTAGGAGGCGGACTCGGAACTTTAATTATAGCAGCCATCGTATTCTTTTTGGGAGGTGACCCATCCGGCATTTTGAATTCTGGCGGCATGCAGTCTTCAGGAAATTCCGGGGAACAGAGAGAGCTTACAGCCGATGAAAAACAAGTTGGAGAAATGGTTGATATGATGGCCAAATGGAATATTCTTACCTGGGATCAGATTTTTAAGGAAAATGGAATGACTTACAGTGCTCCTCAGGTAGTTCTTTTCGAAAATACAACATCTTCAGCATGTGGTACTGCTCAATCTGCTATGGGACCATTCTATTGTCCGGCAGATCAGAAAGTCTATATGGATATGAGTTTTTTTGGTGAACTTCAGCAAAAATTCGGCGCTAAAGTAACAGAATTTACAGTAGCTTATGTTCTTGCACATGAAGTAGGACACCATGTTCAGACCCTTTTGGGAACTACACAGAAAGTAGATGCGTTAAGAAGAAGCGGAAGATATTCCGAAGAGCAGATGAACAGAGTATCCGTAGCTACAGAATTACAGGCTGATTTCTATGCCGGAGTATGGGCAAAAAGAACCAATGACAGCAAACATATTCTGGAACCAGGAGATATTGAGTCTGCCATAGATGCTGCCGAAGCGGTTGGCGATGATAATATTCAGAAAAGAGCACAGGGATATGTGAATCAGGAAAGTTTTACTCACGGCTCTTCTGCACAGCGTAAAGAATGGTTTATGAAAGGTTACAACACCGGAGATATCAGACAGGGTGATACTTTCAACCAGCTATTAAAATAGTTTTTATCAAAAATTATAATGATATAAAAAAGCGGTCTTGACTTAAGACCGCTTTTTTATTTATTGCAATTCGATCGGATTTGAATTTTTCTTAGCCTCTTCTTTCACCCTTTCTTCCATTCTTTTTCTCATATCGGCAGGATTTTGATTTCCGCCGCCGGGACCTCTTCCGCCTCCGCCTATTCTTATTGTATTAGAAAATCCACCTTGTCCACCTCCACTTTGGCTCATAAACGACATTGGATCAGCTTTAAATTTTTGCTGCTGCTTGATATAATCTGTTCTTTTTACTTTCAAAGTATTTCCAAACTGGTTCAAAGCCGGAAACTCAGCAATTTTATAGTTTTTCATGAGATCAAAAGAATAATCTCCTTTATCATCTTCCACTTTTACAATCAGTCCCGGAAGTCCACCGAACTTATAAGGTCCGTCCTGATAAGGCAGGTCAGTTGTAAACCACGCCGTCCATTTTCTTCCACCAAAATCAGTTTCAGCTTTCTGAACTTTATACTCGCCTATTTTTCTCGTTTCTGACTCTATTTTCCAGTTCAGTGGTCTGTCTTCTTCATATGAATAAATATCACGCCCAATTCTGTCTTTGAAATAAGTCTTTTGATTTGTTTTATCTTTTTCAATGGAATAGCTGATATTTGTTCTCAATCCTTCCATCTGATCTCTGTTGATGCTTGCTCTTCCGCCTCCGCTCTGAAATGCTTTTTGCATAATAGAATCTCTTTTGATTCTGTTTTCAGAATAAAACACTGATTTTTCCGGAGAAATATCCAGATAAGCATTTTCAGTCTTGATATCTGTTTTATTTTCCGCATCAGGCTTCATCGTCACCTGATATACGAATCTGTTGGTTTGTGCAGAAACATTCTGTATAAAGAACGCCAATGCGATAATACCTATTTTTTTCATTTATATTTTTATTTATTGAGCATTATCAAAAGAAAGACTTATTGTATCTATTTTTTGACAAGTTTTCTCCTTTATTGCTTCATTATATATCTTCTTTATAGATTCAAAATATGATTCAAGGTTAAAATTATAAATAAAACCTTAACAGTAAACGGCTTAGTTTATCTTTTTTTAACATAATTTATCCTCGCAGAAATAGCTATTAATATCAGAATCATTAAAATAGATATCTTCGATTTGAGATTGCGGAAATTAGTTCGTATTTTTGCATCATTAAATCATTCTAAATAAATACAATGATAAAAGTATCAGACCATGCAAAGGAGAAAGCCATCCAGTTAATGACGGAAGATGGTTTTAACCCTGCTGAAGATTATATAAGAGTAGGGGTAAAAAGCGGCGGATGCTCTGGTTTAGAGTATGTTTTAAAGTTTGACAACGAAAAAACAGACACAGATCAGATTTTTGAAGATAATAACATTAAAATTATTATAGATAAAAAATCCATCCTTTATTTAGCAGGAACAACTCTTGAGTATTCAGGAGGATTGAACGGAAAAGGGTTTGTTTTTAACAACCCGAATGCATCCAGAACATGTGGATGCGGGGAATCATTTAGTCTTTAGAGAAAAGACATTAGATCCTAGATTTCAGACCTCAGAGCTACTCTGGATTTTGAAATCTAAAATCTGAAATCTAAAAAAAAGTAATGAGTAAATATACAGAAGACGATCTAAGAGTCGATCTAGAAAATAAAAAATATGAATTCGGTTGGGAGACGAAGATTGATTATGAAGACTTCCCGACTGGTTTAAACGAGGACATCATCCGTGCGATCTCTGCTAAAAAAGAAGAGCCGGAATGGATGACTGAATGGCGATTGGAATCTTTCAAAATCTGGCAGAAAATGGTAGAGCCTGAGTGGGCTAATATCAAATATGAAAAACCAGATTTTCAGGCAATCCGTTACTATGCTGCTCCAAAAGTAAAGCCTGAACTGGCAAGCCTTGACGAAGTAGATCCTGAACTATTGAAAACATTCGAAAAGCTAGGGATTAATATCGAAGAGCAAAAAAGACTTTCAGGAGTTGCTGTAGATATCGTAATGGACTCAGTTTCTGTGAAAACCACTTTCCAGGATACACTGGCAGAAAAAGGAATTATTTTCTGCTCGATCTCTGAGGCTATTAAAAACCACCCTGATTTGGTAAGAAAATATCTTGGAAAAGTAGTTCCGAGAGGAGATAACTTTTATGCAGCATTGAATTCCGCAGTATTTTCTGACGGAAGTTTCTGTTATATTCCTAAAGGAGTAAAATGCCCGATGGAACTTTCTACTTATTTCCGTATCAACCAGGCAGGAACAGGACAGTTTGAAAGAACGCTTCTTGTAGCTGATGAAGGAAGTTATGTCTCTTATCTTGAAGGATGTACAGCACCGTCAAGAGATGAAAACCAGCTTCACGCAGCGGTTGTAGAGCTTATCGCTTTAGACAATGCTGAAATTAAATATTCAACGGTACAGAACTGGTATCCTGGTAATGAAGAAGGTAAAGGAGGTGTATTCAACTTTGTAACGAAGAGAGGACTTTGCGAAAGAAATGCAAAAATCTCCTGGACACAGGTTGAAACAGGTTCAGCAGTAACGTGGAAATATCCGTCTTGTATCCTTAAAGGAGACAATTCTATCGGAGAGTTCTACTCTATTGCGGTTACCAACAACCACCAGTATGCAGATACAGGTACAAAGATGATCCACATCGGAAAGAATACCAAATCAACGATTATTTCAAAAGGTATTTCTGCCGGAAAATCTCAAAACTCATACAGAGGACTGGTAAAAGTAATGCCTTCTGCAAAAGGAGCAAGAAACTTCTCGCAGTGTGACTCTCTGTTGATGGGTAATGAATGTGGAGCACATACTTTCCCTTATATTGAAATTAAAGATCCTACGGCACAGTTAGAGCACGAGGCAACCACTTCAAAAATCGGGGAAGATCAGATTTTCTACTGTAACCAGAGAGGTATTGATACAGAAAGAGCAATCGCTCTGATTGTGAATGGTTTCAGTAAAGAAGTTTTGAACAAGCTTCCGATGGAATTTGCCATTGAAGCACAAAAATTACTGGAAATTTCATTAGAAGGTTCAGTAGGATAGAAAAAATATGATAGCTACAGAAAGATTAATTTTAAGAAAACCTACAAAAGAAGACTTTGGAAGATTCTTTGAAATTAATCATGATCCTCAAACCAATATTCACAATCCAGGCGGACCAATGAATTTTGAAAAAGCAGAAAGCACATTTGCCAGAATGCTTGATCATTGGGAAAAATATAGTTTTGGAGGCTGGGTGATTGTTGAAAAAGATGATCCAGAAAATATAGTAGGTTTTGGAGGGCTGAGCTATAAACTCTACGGAGAAGAAGAAAAATTGAATTTAGGTTATCGTTTTGCTTCCCAGGCATGGGGGAAGGGATACGCCACAGAATTCACAAAGAAGGTTATAGATGTTGGATTAAATCAAGACAATAAAGAAGAAATATTCGCAATTGTCCGTCCCAGCAATATAGCTTCTGTTAAAGTTTTGGAAAAGGCAGGTATGATCCAAATCGGGACGCTGAATGATGTCCCTGGTCAGCCTGAAAGTTTAGTATATAGAATTCAAAAATAATTTGTTTAAGCAAATAAAATGTTAGAAATTAAAAACCTTCACGCCAAAATTGAAGATGGCGCAGAAATATTAAAAGGTATTAATCTTGAAATAAAGCCGGGCGAAGTTCACGCGATCATGGGACCAAACGGAGCTGGTAAATCTACCCTATCTTCTGTAATCGCAGGAAAAGAAGATTACGAAGTAACTGGTGGAGAGATTCTTTTCGAAGGACAGGACATCAGTGAAGAAGCTCCTGAAGATAGAGCTCACAAAGGGATTTTCCTTTCTTTCCAGTATCCAGTGGAAATTCCGGGAGTTTCTGTAACGAACTTTATCAAAGCTGCTTTGAACGAGACGAGAAAAGCAAACGGACTGGAAGAAATGCCGGCAAAAGAAATGCTTGCATTAATTCGTGAGAAGTCTGAAAAACTGGGAATTAAAAAAGATTTCCTTTCAAGATCATTGAACGAGGGATTCTCCGGAGGTGAAAAGAAAAGAAATGAGATCTTCCAGATGATGATGCTTAATCCGAAATTGGCTATTCTTGATGAAACTGATTCAGGATTGGATATTGACGCTTTAAGAATCGTAGCAGATGGAGTAAATCATTTTAAAAATGAAGGAAATGCAGTTCTTCTGATTACGCACTATCAGAGATTGCTTAACTATATTCAGCCTGATTTTGTTCACGTTTTAGCAGATGGAAAAATCATCAAAACAGGTGACAAATCTTTAGCATTAGAACTTGAAG
Organism: Chryseobacterium sp. AG363; assembly: GCF_003610675.1. Classification (NCBI taxonomy): domain Bacteria; kingdom Pseudomonadati; phylum Bacteroidota; class Flavobacteriia; order Flavobacteriales; family Weeksellaceae; genus Chryseobacterium; species Chryseobacterium sp. AG363. The sequence continues at coordinate 300,000 of NZ_RAQF01000003.1, read as the reverse complement.
AAAAAGGTTACGACTGGCTTCTTAACTAAGAAGAATATATATTATTTCAGAGATTAAGCTTTTTTCGTAATCATCCATAAAATGTGGCAAAAAAGAATCTCTACTATTAAAAATTGGTTTTCCTATTCCTCGGAATAACAATATTTTAGTTAATAAAAAAAGAAAAAATGGTGCAAACCACAGATATACCAGTAATGGCATTAAAAGAACAAATTATAGAGAACCATAATGAATTTTTGGAGAGTCTTCGTCACAGGTTTCTGGATGACAGCAGAAAAGCAGCTCTTCAAAGATTTACAAACCTTGGTTTTCCAACAAAAAAAGACGAAGAATATAAATATACCAATCTAAAGGAAATCACGGAAAAAAGCTACAACTTCTTCCCGAAAGAGAACCACAATATCACTAAAGAGCAGTTTGATGAACTGCACCTTGGAGAAGAAAATTTTGATTGGATTGTTTTTGTAAACGGTAAACTTCACAAAGAGCTATCCAAAGTTTCTATTGAGAATGTAGAGTTCCTTTCATTCAATTATGCATTGAACGATGAGAAGCATAAAGAGGTTTTTGAAAAGTATTTCAATACGATTGCTTCTAAAGAACAGGCTTTTACGAACCTGAACCTTGCTTACTGCAAATATGGTTTCTTCCTTAAAGTCCCTAAAAATGTAGTGATTGAAAAACCAATCCACATTTTTTATATCTCTCAGAATCAGGAGGAAAATACGTTCTACAATACAAGAAACCTTTTGATCGTAGAAGAAGGAGCTAAAGTAGAGGTCATTGAAAGCCATCACAATTTTGACAGCACTTATGTATTGACAAACTCTGTAACGGAAATCTTTACGTATCCGAATGCAAAGGCTGACTGGCATAAACTTCAGAACGATAACAACACAACCTACCTTATCGACAATACTTTCGCAAGACAGGAAAAAGACAGTTTAACAACGGTAAACACATTCTCTTTCGGAGGTAAACTGGTAAGAAACAACCTTGATTTTATTCATAATGGATCTAATATAAATTCATTCATGAACGGAATCACCATTATTGGGAAAGATCAGTTGGTAGATCACCATACTGCAGTTCACCACAACTTCCCGAACTGTGAAAGTTACCAGAACTACAAAGGAATCTTTGATGGGAATGCCCACGGAGTTTTCAACGGAAAGGTTTTTGTTGACAAAATTGCACAGAAAACAAACGCTTACCAGCAAAACAACAACGTATTGCTAAGTGAAGGAGCAAGTATTGATACAAAACCTCAGTTAGAAATCTTTGCTGATGATGTAAAATGTTCTCACGGATGTACAGTAGGCCAATTGAATGAAGATGCTTTATTCTATCTGAGAGCGAGAGGAATCTCTAAAAAAGAAGCACAGGCATTACTTTTATATGCTTTTGCGAATGATGCCATGCAGAACATTGATATAGAGCCTCTAAAAGAGAAAATTTCAAAGCTTTTAGCTGAGAAATTAGGAGTTGATATAGAATTCTAAGACTTATATATTGATAAACAAAAGCACTTCAAAATGAAGTGCTTTTTTATTGTATCATATAGTATGTTTCTACTTATTTTTTCAACCAGCTTTGGTTATCTTTATTTTCTGAACGTTTCTTACCATTATCAAAATTATAAGCCAATCCTACGCCTAAAGTCTGCTTCAACTGAGTCTTCCATATCTGATTATGATCATACAAAAGATCCAAAGTAACGTTGGTAGAAATATATTTATTGATTTTCATGCTTAAAACTCCACTATATCCAAGGACAAGCCTGTCCGGATGATCAAGGTAGTTTGAGAATACAGAAGCCGTATTCAGTAAGGTTATGTTCTCCATAATTTTCAGCTTGTACATTGCTGTCCCCAGAAAACCGAATTGGAAAAGAGAAGAATCTCCATCGTTTTTAAGACCGTAAGTTCCTGCCTTCTGAAGATCTTCGTCTAAAACGAAAGTCCATCTGGCATTTGCAGGCCGTAAAGTAACTGTAAGATTATCATTGGGACGGTATGTAACCCCTGCTCCTACACTCAGATATCCGGGAGCCATAAAATTGGAAATCTTTTTTGCATCAGGATTATTTCCATCTTCATAACCCGGAGCAAACTGAGTCTGAAGCCCTGCTCCTGCAGACAAATACCAATGTTTGGCAAATTCTCTCCCATAGTTTGTAGAAAGATTAATGACATCCTGAGTCTTTCTTACTCCCGTTCCCTGCGTGTTATTTTGCCCATAACCCAGGATAATAATATTTTCCCAAAGATCTTTCCCTTTTTCATACGTCAGGTTGTAATTAACACCAGCAAGCCAGCCAACGTTGTTAGCTCCACCTCCTACCCAGTTTGAAAAGGCAGCCTGGTTAAGCATTAATGTATTTTGCCCCTGAATAGACCATGCTTTAATGGTGTCTGATGCCGGAGCTTCTGTCTTAGCCTCCTGAGCGAATGCTACAGCTCCCAAAGAGATAGAACTGATCAATAAAAGTTTTTTCATAATGTTGATTTATTACAAATGTATAAATAATAATTTATGCCATCATAAAATTCACTTTAAAATGAATTTAACATAACTAAAAATACACGCATAAACAACTGAAATTAAACGACTTGTAAACAAAACAATTCCTAATCAAACTTAAGTCAACTTAAAATTACAGAATTTTATAAAGAAAAAACACCTCATTTCTGAAGTGTTTTTTAACTATAATATAAATTTTCCAAACTATTTTTTGATCCACCACTGGCTGTCTTTGCGATCAGAACGTTTTACACCATTTGCGAGCGTATAGGCAAATCCGATTCCAAGAGTTTGTTTCAGCTGTGTTTTCTCTATCTGATTATGATCGTATAGCAAGTCTACGGTCACATTGGAGGATATGTATTTATTCACTTTCAGGTTCAGCAAAGCTCCATAGGCAAGAACTAATCTGTCCGGGTGATCAAGGTAATTCGAGAAGACAGAAGCCGTATTGGTTAAATAAATATCTTCCATTATTTTCAATTTATATATTGCTGTTCCCAGAAAACCGAATTGTAATAACGAAGTATCTCCATCATTTTTTAAACCATAGCTGCCTGCTGTCTGAAGGTCTTTATCCAGTACAAATGTCCATCTGGCGTTGGTAGGACGTAACGTTACAGTGAGATCATCATTGGGTCTGTATGTGATACCCATCCCGACGTTCAGGTAGCCCGGCGCCATAAAATTGGATATCTTTTTCGCATCAGGGTTATTTCCGTCTTCATATCCTGCAGCAAACTGTGATTGAAATCCTGCTCCCATAGAGAAATACCAGCTTTTTGAGAATTTTCGTCCATAATTGGTAGAAACATTGATAACGTCCTGTGTTTTTCTGATACCCTGGCCTTTTGTATCATTCTGCCCATATCCAAGAATAATGATATTTTCCCAAAGGTCTTTATCTTTTTCATACGTCAGATTATAATTCAATCCGGCAAGCCATCCAACGTTATTGGCACCACCGCCTACCCAGTTTGAAAAGGCAGCCTGATTAATCATTAATGTGTTTTTTCCTAAAACCGACCAGTATTTTATGGTATCTACCACTGCGGAATCTTTTTTCAATTCTTCTTGTGCACTTGCATATATTCCTATAAAACAGGAAAGAATCAATAAAAACTTCTTCATTACTCTAAATAATTTTCAATGCAAAAATATTAATATAATTTTTTTAAAAGCTAAAATCAGCTTTAAAAGAACCAATTTCTATAAAGTTGAATTACCTCATAACAAGATATTTCTATAAAATCAATGCCAAATAATGAGTTCAAAAGTTAAATTTAACACCTTTTGTCTTAAAATCAGGACGGTAGAAACTTATTCATCGACAAATTTTCCGAAATTTATCATTGGCTTTTGATTTGACGTAAAACCCACATGTTCAAAAATATAATTTCCAAAAGAGCGGTTATATACCCATTGCTGATGCTTTCAACGATGTGGTTCGGGTATTTTTTACAAATGCAGGGCTTTTTTCAAAGCTGTTTTGGAGCCATTATTCCTCTCTTGCCTGAGGGATTGCTTGGTGTAGTTACCTCTCCCCTTTTACATGGAAATATCGATCATATTATAGGAAATTCCATTCCCATAGCAGCACTTATGTTTTTGCTGTATCAGTTTTATCCATTGGTTGCCAACAAAGTTTTTATCATCGGCTGGCTGGCAACGGGACTTTTGGTATGGCTTCTTCCTCCTATTGATATTCTTACCGGTGAATATATGTACACCTGTACCATCGGAGCAAGTGGCGTGGTTTATGTACTCGCTTTTTTCCTATTCTTCAGCGGGGTATTTAAATGGAATACGAAGCTTCTCACAATTTCAATGCTTGTTGTGCTTTATTATGGCAGTTTGATATGGGGGATGCTTCCTGAAGAACTGTTTTACAACATGCAGGAGCCGAGCAAAATTTCTTGGCAGGCCCATCTTTCAGGAGCTGTAGTAGGCAGTATTATTGCATTTGCTTTTAAAAATGTTGGCGAAAAGAAGAAAAAATTTATCTGGGAGTTTCCAAATTATTACAGCGAAAAAGATGATAAATTGTGGCAGGAATACAAGGAAAATCATCCTGAAGACTTTATGGAACTTCCATACAAGAAAAAAGATGATATCTGGGACCATTTGGATGAATTGAGAAAAAGATAAAACTTATTTCATTACATTTGAAAAAAAACACACATGACCTCAGAAGAATACTTTTATGCCATTGCCCTCCGCGAATGCAGCCAGATTGGCGATATCCATTTTCATAAACTTGTCTGTACTTTCGGAAGCGCTCAGGAAGCCTGGAATAGAGCCAGAAAAGAATATAAAAAGCTGGAAGGAATAGGGCAAAGAACAGTTTCAGATATTGGAAATAAGTCTCATTTGGAATTCGCAGAAGAAGAATTAAATTTTTGCGAAAAAAATAATATTCAAATCAGGTTAAAACACCTCAAAGAAATCCCGTCTCTACTTAATGAATGTAATGATACTCCCGCTATTCTTTATCAAAAAGGGAATATTGAGGATGCACAGCCAAAAATAAGTATTGTAGGAACCCGAAATATGACCGCTTATGGAAAACAGTTTATTGAAAACTTTTTTGAAGCAACACGATCCTCAAAATATACATCCATAAGCGGTCTCGCTTTAGGCGTCGATAAAGAAGTTCATGAACAGTCTATTTGTCATCAAAAGCCCACTGTAGCTGTTCTTGCACATGGTTTTCAATATCTATATCCGGCAAAAAACAGAAAACTTTCTGAAAAAATTTTACAGGAAGGAGGAGCATTAATAACGGAGTTCAGCTCTTCCAGAAAACCTGACCGGGAAAATTTTATCCAGAGAAACAGAATTGTGGCAGGAATATCCCCTGCAACGATTGTAGTGGAAACCGGTTTCGGAGGAGGCTCTGTGAGCACAGCAGCCTTTGCCAATGATTATAACCGTGATGTTTTTGCACTGCCTGGAAAAATTACAGACAGTTCTAGCCAGGGATGTAATCAGCTGATTTTCCATAATAAAGCAACGGCAATTTCTACCATAAAAGATCTTATAGAACTCCTTGGATTAAATGATCCTAAAGAAAAAATGGAAGAGTTATTTCCTTATAGCGAGACCAAACCACAATTATCTGACAATCAGAATTTAATATATCAATCTATTCAATCTTATCCTCAAATCTGTTTAGACGATCTCTCCATGAGAATTGATCTTCCTACTCATAAAATCTTACCAATAATTTTAGAATTGGAACTTTTAGGGAAAGTAAAATCATTTTCCGGGAGGCAATTCATCGCAATTTAAGATTTAATGATTTCTTAATATTGCATTATTTCATATATAACATTTCATTTTTAATAAAATTTAAACACAAATTATCAATTTAATAATATTACGGAACATTATTATTTAATTTTTAACAATGTTAAAATATAGTGTTGTGAATCTTGAAAAAAAAATTAAATTTGTTGACAATAATATTCAACCTTAATATATGGAACAATATAATATTGACCAGAAAATCCAAGAGTTTATTGCAAAAATTGAAGCAAAAAATCCTAACGAACCGGAATTTTTACAGGCTGTAAAAGAAGTTGCCGTAACCGTAATTCCATTCATTGCTACTAAAAAAGAATATACCGGAATGAAGCTGCTTGAAAGAATGGCTGAAGCTGAAAGAATTATTATTTTCAGAGTTCCATGGGTTGATGACAAAGGAGAAATTCAGGTTAACAGAGGTTTCAGAATTCAAATGAACTCTGCTATTGGACCATACAAAGGAGGAATCCGTTTCCACCCTACTGTAAACTTATCAGTTCTTAAATTCCTGGCGTTCGAACAAGTATTCAAAAACTCTTTGACAACTCTTCCAATGGGAGGTGGTAAAGGAGGTTCAGATTTCGATCCACAAGGAAAATCTGATATGGAAGTAATGCGTTTCTGTCAGGCTTTCATGACAGAATTATGCAAACACATCGGTCCTGAAACAGACGTACCTGCAGGAGATATCGGTGTTGGAGCAAGAGAAATCGGATATTTATTCGGACAGTACAAGAAAATCAGAAACGAGTTTACCGGAGTTCTTACAGGAAAAGGTCTTGCTTACGGAGGCTCATTAATCCGTCCTGAAGCTACAGGATATGGTGTAGTATACTTCGCAGAGCAGATGCTTAAAACGATCGGACAGGATTTCAAAGATAAAATTGTAACAGTATCAGGTTTCGGAAACGTAGCGTGGGGAGTTATTAAAAAAGCAACTGAACTAGGTGCTAAAGTTGTAACAATCTCTGGTCCTGACGGATATATCTACGATAAAGATGGTATCAGCGGAGAAAAGATCGATTATTTATTAGAACTTAGATCTTCTGGTAATAACAGAGCGGAAGACTATGCTAAAAAATATCCATCAGCTGAGTTCCACGCTGGAAAACGTCCTTGGGATGTGAAGTGTGACGTAGCTTTCCCTTCCGCAACTCAAAACGAATTAGATTTAGACGATGCAAGAAAATTAGTTGAAAACGGATGTATCTGTGTAACTGAAGCGGCTAACATGCCTTCTACACTAGATGCTATCAACTATTTCTTAGATAATAAAGTATTATTCTCTCCTGGTAAGGCTTCCAACGCTGGAGGTGTTGCTACATCAGGATTAGAAATGACTCAGAACTCTATCCGTCTTAACTGGACTTCTGAAGAAGTTGATGCAAGATTAAAGGAAATCATGATCGGTATCCATAAAGCTTGTAGAGATTACGGAAAAGACGAAGATGGTTATGTAAACTACGTAAAAGGTGCAAATATTGCCGGCTTCGTAAAAGTAGCAGAAGCAATGTTGGCTCAAGGAGTTGTGTAACAAAAAACAAAGGTTGGGAAAAACTCCCGACCTTTTTTGATATAGCCTGTTCCCGGGATAATGGGAAAAAAGTAAAAAGTGAAAGGAGAAAGCGCTGCTATATGCAGCGCTTTTTTTATTTTTATATGATGCAAAACACCTTTAAAAATATTGATGAATATATACTTCTGTTTCCGATAGATGTACAGAAAAAATTACTCGAACTTAGAAAAGTAATTCATTTACAGGTTCCGGATTTGGAAGAATATATCGGGTATCAGATGCCGGCCTTCCGGTACAAAGGAAAACCGTTGATTTATTTTGCGGGATATAAAAAGCATATCGGATTCTATCCCGGAGCTGAGGGTATTCATAATTTTAAAAAAGATTTTGAGGAAAGAAAGTATAAATTTTCAAAAGGAGCTGTTCAATTTCCCATCACTGAAAATCTGCCGTTGGATCTGGTCACCAAGATTTTATTGTTCAAAGTGGAAGAAATTGAACAAAAAAAATCCTGAAATACAAGATTTCAGGATTCCGACTAGTGTTTGCTAAAGTGCTTTACTTTTTCTTCTTTTTGTCTTTCTTCTCTTCTTTAGGAGCATCTGCAGGCTTAGTAGCATCAGTAGGCGTTGTACTTACTGATGGGTCCGTTGCAGGTGCAGTTTCCATTGTAGTTGCAGGTGATTTTTCCTGTTGATTCTTTGGATCCGAAGGACTTGTAGTCTGTGTATTCGGTTGTTGAGTCTGAGTTGTCGTAGTGTTATTAGTAGAAGTATCGGCCGGCTTTTGTGGTGTTGATTGTGCTGATACTGCGATTACTCCGACTAATGTAAACGCTGCCGTTAAAAATAACTTTTTCATAATGTAATATTTAAATGATTGTTTAACTTAAACGAGACATCATTTATAAAATTATGTGTAAAAGACTTATTTAACGTACTTTATAATTATTTAAGAGGAATTTGCAAAAATGAGTTAGAGTGATTTGGCTGGAAGAGGGATGTTGGAAGCAGGAAGTTTATTAGATTAGAAGTCGCAGTTTTTCTGATCAAAGATGAGAGCTCCCAATCCCCATCTCCCCTCTTCCTGCTTACAAAGCTATTTTCCTATATTCTTCATCATTTTTTCTACAAATTCAAATGCTGCGGGGCAGATAACTGTATTTTTCAGCATCAAATTATTGATCTGATAAATCTTTTTACGGTCTGTATGAGGATATTCACGGCAGGCTTTTGGTCTTACGTCGTAGATAGAGCATGTATTATCGTCGTTCAGAAAAAAACAGGGAAGATTCTGCAATACCTTATCATTATCTTCATCTACTCTCAAAAATTTTGCTTCAAAGTCTGCAGACTTCATTCGGAGATGTTTGGAAATTCTCTCAATATCTTTTTCGGTATAGAGAGGTCCCGTTGTTTTGCAACAATTGGCACACTGCAGACAATCTATTTCTTCAAAAACTTCATCATGTGTCTCCTGCACTATATAATCGAGATTCTTGGGCGGTTTTTTCTTTAATCCGTCCAGAAATTTCTTGTGTTCTTTCTGCTTTTGTATCGCCTGTTTTTTATAAAAATCTAAATCCATTTATTCTTTGTTTCTCACGGACTCCGGAAGTTCTTCTTTTTTATACTCGTTAATTTTATCCAGATCCAGTACCGTTGAGAGATTTTCTTTATTTGGATAATACATCGGAACAAATTTGGCTCCATATACAATTTCTCCAGTAGTGTACGAAGATCTTTGAACCACCGTATTTGAAAATACTTCATCAAATGCGCGTACCTGTACGATGAGCTCAAGATCTGTATTTTTAAAATCCTCTTCAGAAAAACCGTAAAACGGAGAGTTTTCATCAATTTTATGCACTACAGTCCAGTTGAGAGCCAACGTATTGATCTTACTCATCTGCGTGGTAAGTCGGTAAAAATTACTTTTGGCAACCCCATTTTCCACAACTTCAATAGCTACCGATACAATTACGTCGGCATCCGTCAATGCATTATTTTTATAGGGAGCAAGCCTGAACATCAATGCTGAAGATTCCTGAAAAGGAGCAATAACTGCTATATCAGAAAATCTAAGATATGCCCGTGGTCTTGAAAATCTTCCGTAAAAAAGCCCTGTTGCAATGGCAAAGGTAAGCAATCCCAGAAAAGCTTCAAAAGTTGCTACAAGACTTGCCAAAAATCCTACCGGAGCTATCCTCCCATATCCAACTGTGGTGAATGTCTGGGAACTAAAGAAAAAGACATCAATAAATTCATTGAGTGGATCACTTTTATCTATTCCTGTGAGATGCTCTACCCCAATCAGATAATAGATCATTGCAAACAGTAGATTAATGAGAATATAAGCGATAACCAGATAAGAAATAAAACGAAATGAGGACAAATTCAGCATAGTGTGATACCAGCTTAACCTGTTAAAAACATTAACGCCTCTTCGCTGAACATTCGGGAGACCATCTTTATTGATGAACCTTCCTGAGGCATTGGTTCCGAAACCACTGTTCTCCGCATTTTTCTGACGGATCTTTTTTCTGAATCCTCCTGTCATTTTTTAATCATTTTGACTTTGTTATATTATGATTTTCCTCTACAATAAGCCAGTTGATGATTAGCTCTTTCTTTCAGCATACAGATATTTTAAAAGGCAAAGTTAAGCATAGAACACATTATGATGCTTAATTTTTTAAGTAATCATTTTTTTAAATTACTCCCTTCAGATGATAGATGATTTTACCATGGATTTTCTATAAAGCTGTTTACTTAAAATGAATAAAAAAACAGCAGAAATTCAAATTTTTCTGCTGTTTATATCATTTATTAAATCCCAATTACACAATAGCGTTTCATGCGGGGCAATTGGGTAATCTCAAATTCCGGCGAATTAATTACTAATATTATTCTTTAATAATTTTAGACTGATATTTATTGGTCCCGTTATTTATTGAAATAATATAAATTCCCGTTTTCAGATCTTTTATTTTATCGTTAATTTCCTTATTGATGTCACTTAGAGAGCCTTTTACTGAAATCAATAACGTCCCTGTCATATCAGATAATTCAGCGTTCAGATTTTCTCTTGAATTTTTAATATGGATAACCAGTTTTTGTCCATTCTTTAAGGGATTCGGATAAATAATAAAGTCATTATTATTTGTCTTACTATCCTTAACATCTAAAGTATTTGCCGGATAAACGAGAATTTTTTGCCCGTTATATCCTACTGCATATACTTTCAAAGCATTGGAAGGGAAATCAACATATGTATTGGCCAATGTAGTATCTCCAGTTCCTACGATAGAAACACTGATGAGCTGGTCACCTGCATCATAAGTTTCAAATGCAACAGCATTATTCCACTTAGAATTATTTACCAATAAAAACTGACCTTGCGCATTGTTCACAATCTGGGCCCCAATTCCTGTAATTCCTGAGACAGGAAGAAGATTTTTATAGGCATTCACGCTATTTGCCGAAAGATAATTAATCACAGGAGATACTGGTTTTGCATACCCCTTCATTAAAACATAGGCTTTCACATCATCAATCATACTTTGTGTAATCGTAAGCTGACCGTTTGAGTAATCTGAAATTGTAGCATTAATAGGTTTTAAAAAACCTGTATTGGTAAAGAAATCTGTAAGGTCTTCCTGCACAGCGTCACAGGTATTTTTCACAAAATTCATGACCATTTGTCCATTGGTAAGCTGGGTTTCGTTTGTGTTTCTTACTTTTTCAGCTACTGTAGCAAACCAATGTGCATAATCTATTCCCGGAACAGCAGGTATAACCGGAGGCGTATCTTCATCTGACATATCCGAATCAAATACAAGCGTAGATGCACTTTTTGAAGCACCCGCCAATTGATAATACAATTCTAATTGCCAAAACGGAATAAGGCTTCTGAAATTTGCATCTGCAGGATTCACATAATCTGTTCTGAACTGATCCATAATACTCTTCCCGTTAATTTGGGTTTGAATAATAATTTCTCCAAATCTGTTTCCTGCCACTTTAGGGAAAGCCGTTTTATCAGCAATTTCACCTTCCAGTCTTGTAAATCTGTTAGCTCCTGTTGGTGAATACAAATTGTAATATGCCCAAAGCGAGTACATATTATTTGTAATTTCTGTCGTTCCGATCCATCTTAGCCCAGGTCTAATCTGATTGACATGCCCTAATTCATGAGCGACTCCCCAAAAGTCCAGACCAGTTGCTGAAGCAGAATTTGAAAGCCCCCAAGTGAGATCTAAATGAGCACCCAGGCCTCCTGCATACCAGCCTCCAGAAGATTCTGTATAAACAAGCTGTCTGTTTTTAAGATTTTTATTAAACTTAAAAAAGCCCATCATTTCTCTTTCAGATTTAACAATTGCATCGTATTTATCAATTAAAGGCTGAGCGGTGGTGAAATGGAAATTGCTTATCACAGACTTATCCATCATCAGTTTCGTGTAATAACCTTCTATATCAATTTTTGGATAGACATCATTAGTCAGCATTTCAATCCATTCTGCAGACGTTGTACCCTTTTTATATATACCATTTACAATCCCTGCTGTAATATTTGCCGATACAGGTAATGCATTTACATCATCAGTGTAATATGAAATGTATCCCAGTCCGGCATTTGTAATATTAAGAATATTCAGTCCATTTTTCAATTCATAAGATTTTTCAGGAGAAGCTCCTTCAGTAGCGAAATCTCTTATTTTTAAATAAACTTTGTTTGCCTCCGTAATATCTTTGGCAAAAACAATAGCAGTAGTATTAGCCTGAAATGCTAACCCTGTCGGATTTTCATAGCCATTATAATTCCCTACCTTATACTGGTTGTTTATGGATTCAATTGTTTTATATGCCGTAAAAGTCTGAACTCTGTATTTTCTATTATAGGTATTATTAAATAAACACTGAGCTAACCCTTTAATGAAAGGTGAGGAAATTGCATCAATATCCTGCTGGGTTATTGTTGGTTTTAAAGTACTGAAAAGAGTATCATTAAAAATATTTGAATAAGCTGAAAGATTAAAACTATTAGGGCTGTTCTGAAAAAATTCCATTTCAGCACAACTGGCAAAATTGTTTTTACCATCAAGAACCTCAATCTTTATATTTAAAGGAGTAATGGCAGAAGGAAAAACTACCGTTTTAATAGTACTCGTTTGTCCAAAATTTTGAGTAGCAATATCAACATAAGCAGGGTTAGAAATGGTATTATAACTTATTTTTATATTTCCGAAAAGACCATTAGGCCCGCCATCTTGTCTTGGGGTGTACCTTAAATAATTCATAGATGTCTGCCCATCAAACTTATAAATCAGAGAAATAGGAAAAGTGGCTGCTGTAGCATTCCAGCTGCAATGATAAAGCGTACTTACATTACCATCAAAGGATTTCTCTATATTTTCTCCCGATTGGAAACTTGAAGCCGAAGATCCTGCCACCTGAGGCAACACAGGAATATCCGCATACCCTGAAAACTCATTGGTGGGAAGTGTACATTCTGTTTGTATAGGGTCCATCTGTTCTTCAGAATAAAACTCCATCTCTGCACAACTTGAAAAATTATTTTGAGCACTTAGAACATCAATCCTAATAACATCAGGATGAACAATTGCTGTTGGCAAATCTATTGTTTTTGCCGTATTATCAGATGCCCAGGAAATAACTCCGGTTGCTGCTATAAAAACAGAAGGATCGGATTGCGTAGAATAGGAAACCTTCACACTTGTCCATATTCCATTAGGACCTGTTGTTCTAGGCTTGTACACCAACTTTTTTACACTTTTTACCCGACTGGAAAATTTGAAATTTAAATGATCCGGAAGTGCAGTACTCAAATTATACCGCGAATGATAAAGTGTATTCACATTATTATCATTACACATTCCTGCCTCCTGCCCGGGCTGTGGTGGTTGTAACGAACTTACATAAGCTATAGGCATTTTATATTGCTGAGCAAAAACTATCTGTAAGAAGAACAGAAATAAAAGGATAAAATAATTTTTTTTCATCTTGTTGTAATTTTTGATTAATAAAATTTATTCAGAGCTACTGCTATAAAGGCGATATAATTGAAAGATTTCCAATTTGATACTGTTGTGTCAAAATGGTTGAGTAAAGAACGAAAGCTGTTCAGCCATGCATTAGATCTTTCTATAGCCATCTATTCCTGTAAAAAATTCATCAAAATAACTCTCAGTGAAAACCATCTTGAGAACAAAAATTAGGAGCCAGATTATTTTTCTATCATAGCTTTGCCAAATACTTGTACATCAACCTAAAAGTTTTATTTCTAAAATTAAGAATTAAAATAATTGCAAAAACTTATACCTACCTGTTTTTAATAATACACCACCAGTTGAATTATATTATTGCAATCCCGCTTTACATTAAACTGCTGAAAAAATGAAAAAACAATACTCCACTTTTACCCTTTTTTAATAAGAGAAATTCTATATCTTTTGTGCCGGTGATTCCAGTACGGTAACACTTACATTGCTGACAGATTTTACGATTCCTGACTCTCCGTGTATATTGGTAAGAAAATCAGGGAAGCTTTCGATAGGAAAAGCCCAATAGTAATGTCCATCTACGGGAGAGGGAAAGTTCGCCTGTAATCTTCCTTTTAATTTCATCGGTACAAAGTATTCAACGGATGATCCCTTCAATTTTGTAAGGACAGAAATTGTTTTTTTAGAATGAGCGGGCACAATGGTTTTGTAGCTGCTGGTTTCAGTAACTTCTTCAGAATTTTCTGTACCTTCAGTAGTATCTCCTCCTACAACAACTTTTGTACTTGCTGAAGCTTTTGCAACTAACGGAATATCAACGGATACTGAAGCTGCCACTTCAAATGAACCTGAAACGGTCCGTTTCCAGGAAGTAGAATATCCTTTTTTATAAGAATAGGTTACCGTAATTTCACTTTCTCTGTCGCCATTGTTAATTGCCTCCGTAGTGTAAGCATTGTCCGGTAGATCTGCACCGTCCGTTTTTATTGTCACCTGAGGAGTTCCCAAAACAATGGAAACATTAGGGTTTGGAGCTGTATTCCGGGCATCTCCATCTACAGAAAGGTCTGGATTAAATATAATTCCATCCGGAACCTGGCCGGAATAAGCAAAAATGTTTTTCAACCGTGTTCTTTCTCCTGAATAACTGACATCATATCCCATATCTTTCAGGTGATTTGCCTTGAAAGGGATTTCACGCTCTTCATTTGGCGAACTATAGCTGTCACCCAAACTATTATTGCCTGGTAATTTAAACTCATCTGCAATTTTCCAGCCCTGCTGAAGCATCTCTTCCTCAGTCAACTGTGATTTCTTTACTTCAGAATAATGTACTTTTTCTGAATCATCATTCATAGCACTCACTTCATCCCTTGAACATGATACTGAAAACATCAATAAGAGAATACAAACAGAATTGATTTTTTTGATCATTTTAATAATTTTTTAGTGTTTAATAATTAAATTTACAAAAAACGAATTCTTTTAAGGCGCTTTTTTGCGAATTAATCAAATTTTAATCTTTCCCAATTTTCCATTGTTTTATAATATGTTGTTCTCTAAAATACTGTTTACATGAAATTTATCAATTTCGCGACTGAAATTTTTAATACGAATTATACTAACTTTGAAGTATGAAAAAGCTTGAATCAAGAGAAGATATTGAACACCTTGTCAATTCATTTTACAACAAAGTTGTTAAAGATGAAACCATTGGATTCTTTTTTAATGATATTGCTAAAGTAGATTGGGATAAACATCTTCCTAAAATGTATTCTTTCTGGGAATCTATTCTTTTTGGGCAGATGAGCTATAAAGGAAATCCAATGGGTGTCCACTTCCCGGTTAATGAGATACAAGCTATGGAACAGAAGCACTTTGACAGATGGCTGCTGCTTTGGCGTACGACTATTGAGGAAAATTTCGTAGGCGAAAATGCCGACATGGCGATTTACAAGTCAGAGAATATAGCAAAACTGATGGCTTTCAAAATGGAGCTGGCGAGAAGGTTGTAGTGATACGGGATTCGGGGTACGGGATATCGATGTCGAGGTTAACTTCCGGGATTTTACAGATAAAAAAGATTTATAATTTTTTATTTTTTCTTTCTAAGGAACAATTACTGTAAAGATATAGGCTGCCAGATTCACCAGCAGAACAGTCCCGTACAGGACGTTTGTTTTTCCACGACTTAAAGATAGCATCACAATAAATACGGATAAAGAAAGCAGAATAATGTCTTTTTTATCCAATCCCAATACAAGTGGAATATCATACATAATACATACCGCTGAAACCGCAGGAATAGTCAGTCCGATACTTGCCAGTGCAGAACCCAATGCCAGATTTAAGCTGGACTGGATTTGATTGGCTCTTGCTGCACGGATTGCAGCAACGCCTTCAGGAAGAAGAACCACGGCAGCAATAATTACCCCAACCAGGGATTTTGGAGCTCCAAGGCTCTGTACCATTCCTTCTATTGTATCGGACAATCCTTTGGCCATCAGTACAACAATAACAAGACAGATTACCAGAAAGACAAAGCTGATAAGTGTTTTTGGTAATGAAGGAATATAATGTTCTTCAGGATGCTCATCAGGAACAATAAAATAACTTCTGTGGCGCACAGTCTGTACCATCAGGAAAACCCCATAAATGGCAAGACATGCGATAGATATAAAAATAAGCTGAGCTTCGTTATAGAATGGTCCGTTGACACTTGAAGTAAAATTGGGAAGAACAAGGGTAAGTACCAGAATGGAAACAATACTCACCAGATAAGTAGTTGCTGAAGTTCTTGCAAAGAACTGTTCATGATATTTAACGCCACCTACCAAAATACATATTCCAAGAATTCCGTTGAGAATAAGCATTACGGCAGCAAAAACGGTATCTCTGGCCAGCGTGATCGCCTGATCTCCGCCGGCAACCATCAGCGAGATGATAAGCGCTACTTCAATAATGGTGATACAAAGCGCCAGGATGATTGTTCCGAAAGGCTCCCCTACTTTATGAGCTACAACTTCAGCATGATGTACTGCTGATAAAACACTTCCGATCAATAAAACACCGGCCAGAATATCATAAAGGACACCATTTCCCATCAAACCGGAAAAGTAGTATCCTACTGCCAGAATAGGAAAAATATAGGTATAATGTAAAAGTTCTTTTAGTCTCATATCGTGACTACAAAATACAAAAAATCTATAATAATTTCAATATTAAAAGAAAATATTAATAATATTTTAATGAGGCCAGAAGTTAAAATCCTGATAATCTGTGAACATATGGAACAGAAGCCCGATTCCTATAAGCCTGATATTTCCTTTAAAGAACAACAGCAAAAAATACACCGCAATGGCATAATAAGAATGTAAAAAATGAAAACCTATACTTTCTCTTGACGGATCAAAAACAGGATTGGCAAATAGATGGTCCAGATCTACCAGCATGGTAGCGAGAAGAATAAAATATGCTTTTTTCCAATTTTTACGATAAAAAACCAATGCGATAAATATTGGAAAAACGAAATGCAAAAAGTAATGAGTAAAAGTTTTGAGCAATGTGATGTCTGATGGAGCCATTAATGAAAATTTTATCGGTTTCTATACTTACCACCGTAAAATTAAGGGTAATTCTCCTTTCTTCGCTTTTATTTTTATCCAATAATTCTGAGCCTTGTTCCCATACAACACGTAATCAATGTCAGAAATGATCTTTTTTTCAGTGTTATTCAATGTTTTCAAAGAAGAATACAGCAAAGCATTATTTCTGATCATAATATAGTTTTGCTTTAACCGGCTGGATAATGATATCGGATTCCGGGTTGATTTTATCGTAACACCTTTATTATTTTGCGTGATTTTATTAGGTTGGAAGGGAATTGCAGTAAATTGATTTTCGTTGTTGATCCATTTTTCAGACTGGAAATATTGCCAGGTTTTCTCAGGATCATTACTCAGAATATCGATCATATAGCTGGGCTGAGTGATCTTTTGAACTGTCTTTTTTTCAACTTCATTGAAATTATCATCATATTCATAAGTGACAATGGTATCATTGATCTGCTGGAGATTGGCCGTAGCTTTTAAAGACACAGCCTGTGATGAATCTGCAATACTCTTATTAAAAAAACGGGTAAAATTTCTGATGTTTTCCTTATCAAGCTCCAATTCCAGAAATTGATTTCCTTTCTCAAATTTTGAAGCAATCGTATTAAAAATCTCCGGATTTGAATTATTATTGATTTCAATTTCATCCTCATTTAGCTCAATGGAAAAGTTTCGGATTTTCTGCCCTGAAATGAATGAAATGCTTCCCACTGTATTTTGAATAAAACGGTCTGCCTCCCAAACATGATGTACAGAATTCTGAAGAAGTTTTTTTTGAAGGGTTTCAAAAGCAAGATCTGAACTTCCTGCAATACAATAATCTCCTTCTATCATAACGAAAAACTGCTCCTTCTGAAAACGGTTATTACCTTTAGCAACAAAGTTTTGCTTCTTTAAATAGGTGATGAGTTTTTGCGAATCTTTAAGCTCTAAAACACTGTACCATTCTGAAAATTTAGTATCTTTAATATGAAATATCTGCAGAAAATCCGGAATTCTGATTCCTGAATCTTTCAGTGAACCGGAGGTTTTACTCTTTGCTTTGCTTCCGGACCATTTTGAAGGATGGGTTGCTAAACTGAAGAGGTATTGTCCCGTTAATTTCTTCGTGTCGATTAAAACGACTGCATCTGCGTTATCAGGAATATACTTAAGGCTTTTATCTTTGTGAAAAGCTATAAAATATACTGCAACAGCCAGCAATAAAAATAACGGGACAATAATCTTCTTTTTGTTCATCTATAAAATTTGAGGCTTCTTTTCTGTTTCTTTAGCTTTAAAAACCTGATCGAATATATCAAAGAAATACATTAGGCTGTTTTCTGAAGAATCTTTGATGTTATAATTCATCTCAGTCTGGATGCTTTCTCCTTTTACTTCCGTTTTATAATACAGTTCTCCTACATTTTTTTTGATCGCCTCTAACGTTTTTCTCTCTTTCGGGCTTTTGAATTCTTTGTCTAGTCCTGTTAATAGCTTCTGAATATCCAGTCTGCCGGACAATGGATATTTAGCGGAGTCTTTTGCCCATTTTCTGGAAACATCAGATTGGTTTACAGGTAAATTATTATCTGCAGCACTCATAAGGTATACTACTCCATCTTTCACAGTAAAAAACAACTGATCTACATATCCTCCGTTTTTCTCTTCTTTAAAGGTATAAAGGTTTCCTTTTTTAGAGAATCTCTTAGACATTTTTTTGTTGGTTGTAAGCAAATCAAAAATACGGTTCCAGTACCCTTCATTCTCTGTTGCAAAAGCGAAAGTGAAGTTAGGAACAGCGATTTCCTTGGTTTTCTTTACTTCTTTTTCATTGAAATCAGCATCGTATTCATAATCGGTGTATTCTACGGTTTTGGATTTTAATTCATTCAAAACAAAGATTCCGTTTCCAGGGGCAATTTTGGTAATTGCTTCTTCATCCAGTACAATTTTCATGGTTTCCATAATCAGCTCCATTTCTTTTTTGTACTCGTTTTCTCCTGAGTTCTGAAGAAGACTGTACATCATGTCAAAGCATTTTGCGCCATTCACATTCATTGCATAGTAGCCGACACTTTTTTCATTGATCAGCTCCAGCAGTTTTTTGTTTTTCTTCCCTTTATAAATGGCAGAAATATGCTTTTGAATGTCACCATTTTTGTGCTGATAATTATTAACCAGCCTTACTTTGTCTTTATCAAAATACAGATTGTATGCATAGTTGGAATTGTACATGTTTTTGAAAAACTGTCCATAGCCGTAATACTTTGTCATTTTTCCGTAGATACCTTCATTTACAATTCTTCCGTAGTCTGTATACACAAAAACATCGGAATTGGCATCTCTGAACGAAAGCATTTCTTTAGGCACTTCAATTTCTAAATTTGAACTGAAATATTGGTCAAAACGATCTTCTGCGTTCTTTTTAACAACCCTGAAGTTTTCTCTACGGATAGAATCCTGCTCTTTCTGGAAAGCCTTTTCTTCTTCCTCATCATAAGCATCTTCCGGCATTTCTTCTCTGTTTTCAGAATTTTCAGCAGTTTCTTTATCTGCAGGATATTTATGATGTTTCTCCAGGTATTTGATATCTTTCTGTATTCTTGCAATCTCGTTGTTATTATCTTTTATACTTTCTTTCAGATACTTAATATCATCCTTCAGACTTTTGATCTCTTCTTTATAATCAAACGGCTTTTCCGGTTCTTCGGTATACACTGTATCTCCCGGCTCTGCGTAAGCGGAGTCCACCACTGCAACTGCTGTACTGTCTGCAACTGCTTCGTCTGCCCAAAGATCCTTATAAGGTTTTGTATAGCTGATCATACTGAGAACAGCACGGCTCCCGTTCCATGCTACAAAAACATCATCATTGATATCTACGTAAGAATAGTTCTTTCTGCTGGAAACTTCCTGTCCTTTTTTCTTTACAGAATTAATGAACTCCTGAAACTTTTCCTTATTATCAATGATAAAATGGGTATTATATGCTTTAATGGAGTCATTAAAGCTCGCATAATGGTATTGAACAGCGTCGTATTTGATTCCTGTTTTGGAATAATCTGTCCATGAAAGATTTTCTTTACTCTTTTTGCTGAGCTCATGCAGCAAAGGATTCAGTTTATTCCAGTTGATTTTATTATTAAGCTGCTTTCCGTTGACTTCCATATAAAATACGGCATCGGAAGGAATTTTCATGCTGTTTTGGGCTAAAATCAATGTAAAGCCAAAGAGGACGAAAATAATGGTTTGTGTTTTTAAAAAGATAGATTTCATGACTATAGTTTAGAAATTTATTGAAAAAGGATGGTATTTTGTATTTGTTTTTTCTGAAGGATAACATCCAGAATATCTGCTTCCAGTTTAAGAGCCTTTTTGTTGGGAGAAAGCACGTAAGTAGTATTCGATTGTGATTTCACTGGAGTTTCAAACTGCATGATAGAAGTATATTTCGCATCAGTAAAAACCTCTTTGTCTGCCTTACTCATCTTGTCATAATCAGCCTTGAAAGTATTGACTTTATTCCTTATCAATGTCTTTTTTTCAAGATTCTGACTGTAAACCTGAGTCGGAACCATTTTACCCAATATTTTCTGGGCTTTCAGTTTTTCCAGACCTGCATTAATGTTTTCAATCTTTTTGAAATTACAGCTCAGCTTGATGATGTAATTATCAAAATCCATGGAGGTTTTCACATTGCTGATTCCGGGAGTTCCTTTAAAAATTCTGGCAGCCTCATTGATTTTAGTTTCAATTTCTGACTTTTTAGGAACTTTTTTTCCGTTGATGGTTTCCATTTTAGAAATTGAAGCAAGTCTTGTTTTGCTCTTGCTTGCGTTAAGAATAATGGTATATTCTCCTGTTCCGTCAGCTTTTATATTCACTTTATCCAGAATATCAAAACAGCTTGTCAGGAACAGCAAAGGAATACATAGAAGAAATAATCTGAGAAAATTTTTCATGATCAGGTTTAAAAGCACAAAATTACTTAATTCTGGCCTTACATCCTTATAATCTTTGATTTTTTGGGCATAAATAGCTGTTTCCCGGTACTTTTTCAGGGGAAAATACGGTACTTTTTCCGTATATTATTTTTTAAACTCGTCCTTTAAGATAATCCTGGCGAAGATCTTCATCCAGTTTTTCAATAGCATACCGAAGACATGTTCTGGGCATTTCTTTATAATATTGGTTCAGATAACTGATCAGCTCGCCTTCATTTCTATTTCCCATTTCCCTTAGCAGCCATCCGTTTGCTTTGTGCATCAGGTCATGAGGATGTTTCAGATTTCTGGTGACAAATTCTTTGGTCAGATCAAATGATCCTTTTTTTATATAATGCATTGTTCCGACAACAGCAATCCTTTTATGCCACATCTCATCAGATTCCGAAAGCTCTACAAGAAGGTTTTCTTTCTGATTTTCAAAAGCATATCTGCCTAAAATTTTATAGCAGGTAGAATCTACCAGATCCCAGTTGTTCACATAAGGAAGATGATCCAGATAAAAAGCGACCACTTCTTCTTTTACTGCCTTATCTTTTGTTTTCTCAAACTTTGAAATCAGCATAAAAAGAGCTGTCAGCCTGTGCTCGTGATATGTTGAAGAAAGTAATGTACTGAGTTCCTTTAAATTTATTTTCGAATAATATTCTTTGGCCACAGAGCGTTGATCCGGAACTTTTACGCCCAGAAACAAGTCGCCTTCACCATATTCTCCTTTTCCAGTTTTGAAAAATCTTGGAAAAAATTCCGCCTTTTCAGGAATGGATAAAACAGCAAGTGCTTCCTGTATTTCTTTAACAATGCTCATATGATTTTAAGCGTTTTCTTCTACAGCAATATTTTCCTGCTCCTCTTCTTCTTTGGCAATCTTATTCGGATTGGCCACTTTAGCAATGGTAAGCCCCTGAACAATGATTGAGAATACGACGACACAATAGGTAATACTTAAAATAATTTCACTGTATTCACTTTTAGGAACAGACATCGCCAATGCAATGGAAACTCCGCCACGAATTCCTCCCCAAACAAGCACTTTCACCGTTTGTGGACTGAAACTTCTTCTCAGGGAAGTAAATTTTGTAGGTCCCCAGATCGAAATAAATCTTGCCAGCAAAACGACCACAATGGCCACTAAGCCCGGAATCATGAAATGTCTGAGATCTTTAATCATCAAAAGTTCAAATCCGATGAACAGAAATAGTACCGCGTTCAGGATTTCATCAATCAATTCCCAGAATTTGATCAGATAATCCTGAGTAACGGACTTCATTTTGAAACTTCTGTTGAAATTTCCCATAAACAATCCTGCTGCCACCATCGTCAATGGTCCGGAAATATGCATCTGACGGGCAATCAGATACCCTCCCATGACAACAGAAAGTGTTACTAATACGGAAATAATATAATCATCCACTTCACGCATCAATCTTGAAGTAACCCATCCTAAAAGCACCCCGAGTAAAAGACCTCCGCCCGCTTCCTTAAGCAGAAGCAATCCTATCGTTTCAACACTCAGATCCACTTCTTTTCCGATCGCCAGCTGCAAAATCACTGTAAAGACCACAACTGCCATACCGTCATTGAAAAGAGACTCTCCGGCCACTTTTGTTTCCAGAGATTTGGATACATTCGCCTGTTTCAGTACACTCAGAACCGCTACCGGATCGGTAGGAGAAATCAAAGCACCGAAAACAAGACAGTAGATAAAAGGAAGTTTAACCCCCACATAAGGTAGCAGATAAAACATTCCGAATCCTACAACAAAGGTAGAAATCACAACCCCTACTGTGGAAAATATTACTACAGGTCTGAACTGTTCTTTCAGGTCATTAATATTAATATGAATTCCCCCTGCAAAGAGCAGAAAATTAAGCATGGCACCCATCAGAACTTCTGTAAAATCTATTCCGTTCATAAGGTTATGAAGATGTCCGAAAGTTCTGGGAAGAACCGTTTCTCCGAACAGGACCAGAAAAATAGAAACCACAATGGCAATGACCATAATTCCGATGGTACTCGGAAGTTTTAAAAACCTATAGTTAAGATAGGCAAATATTGATGCTAATACGATTAATGCTGAAAATGAATAATATAATTCCACTAAGTGTCTTTATTTTAAGATTAATTGGTGAGTTCCAAATAGAGTATTTTGATATAAATTTGATTCCCATCTTTTTCCCAGATGTCAAACATGGCATCTTTAGAAGCTTTTGAACTTCTGGTATAATCCTGCCCTATATTCAGAATATTCAGCAGAATGTATTCATCTCCTACAGAATTAACGATAAAGGCTGTTTTTTCTGACTTTCCGTCCCCCGAACTTCTTATCCCTTCAGTAAGTGCACGGAATTGGTTCAGATGATGGATAAAGTTATTTCCATCCTTTACAGAATCGTAAGCCCTGAGAAGAATCAGCAGCACATCCAGGTTGGTAGGATCTTTATCATACAAAGCTTTTCCCTGTTTGATACAATCTGCAAAATTGTTTTGTTTAAAGGCTTCTACCAGACTTTTAAAGCTATCATCTGATGTGTTTATTTTATCGTTTCTAAAATTTCTTCCGTAGTACAGATATTGAGATTCTATACTGTCCAGAGATTTAGGGTATCCTTTAAATTTGAAAATAAGCTTATCGTAATTATACGGAGAGTCGGAAGTCCTGAGACTTTTCTCAATAGCTTTTATATCAATTTTTGATTTCTGGCTGAACCCAAAAACCGAAAACATGATGAATAAAAGGAAAAAGTGATACTTCATTAATTGTTGCTTTCTTCTTCGTCGTTGTCGAAATATTCGAAAAGAAAATCGTTGTATGGGAATCTGGAAATATGAATCTTCATGACCTCATCATAGATCATTTTCTTCATTTCCGGGAAGTTTTCTTTCGTTAATGCAGAGATGAAAACTGTCGGATACTTTGACTTTGCCATCCACGTCTTTTTCCATTCCTCAAGAGAAATATTTTTACGGGTTGAAGGCGTAAGATCATCTTCATCCTTTTTCTCATAGCTGAAATCGTCAATTTTATTGAAAACCATGATCATCGGCTTCTGATGAGCGTTGATTTCCATCAGGATATGATTAACAGATTCTATATGATCTTCAAAGCTTTCGTGAGAAATATCCACCACATGGATCAAAAGATCGGCTTCACGAACCTCGTCCAATGTAGATTTAAAAGATTCTACCAGCTGAGTAGGAAGTTTTCTGATAAACCCTACGGTGTCTGTCAACAGAAACGGTAAATTTCCAATTACCACTTTTCTTACCGTGGTATCCAGCGTAGCGAATAATTTATTTTCAGCAAAAACTTCAGATTTTGAAATGGAATTCATCAGGGTAGATTTCCCTACGTTGGTATATCCTACTAAAGCTGCACGAACCACTTTCCCACGGTTGTTACGCTGGGTAGCCATCTGCTTGTCTATCGTCTTCAGTTTCTCTTTCAGCAAGGTAATTCTGTCACGGATTATACGACGGTCAGTTTCAATTTCCGTTTCTCCGGGACCTCTCATCCCGATTCCCCCTTTCTGACGCTCAAGGTGGGTCCACATTCTTGTCAGTCGTGGTAAAAGATACTGGTATTGTGCCAGTTCCACCTGAGTTCTCGCATATGAAGTCTGTGCTCTCTGGGCAAAAATATCAAGAATAAGATTGGTACGGTCCAGGATTTTAACCTCCATTTCCCTTTCCAGGTTTTTAAGTTGTGAAGGAGAGAGTTCATCATCGAAAATTACGGTTCCGATCTCATTTTCTTTTACATATTCTTTTATCTCGATGGCTTTTCCGCTACCGATAAAGGTTTTGGAATCAGGCTGAGTTAATTTTTGAGTAAAGCGCTTTTGTACGGTTGCTCCTGCTGTGAAAGCTAAAAACTCAAGTTCATCCAAATACTCCGTCAGTTTTTCTTCATCCTGATTCTGGGTAATAACACCCACCAGGACAGCTTTCTCATAGTTATGTTCTTTCTTTTCTAACATTAAGTTCTGTCTATGTTTATGATTTTTACAAGTTAATATTTTTCAGAAAAAAAACAAAATCAATTTTTATTTAATAACATATTTTAATATAAATTTAAGTTTACTGATGAATGATTTATAAAAAATCAATAACTTTATATAATAAATTTCTGATTTTTAATTATTTAAATCAAAAACTAATCTCCGGAATATCATGGTTACCCATATCAGATGTATGATTATTGATGATGATGAACTGGACAGGCTGGTTCTTCAGCATTATATCAGGCAATATCAAAACATTGAAATTGCCGCCACTTTCGACTCTGCTGAAAAGGCAGTTCCCTATCTTGACATTCCTGTTGATCTCCTGATTACCGAAACCAATTTAAGGGGGATGAACGGTCTTGAGTTCAGAAAGCTGGCCCATAAGATCCCTGCCTGTATTTTCGTAAGCTCTCATCCCGAACTGGCTGCCGGAGCTTTTGAGATTAATACTTTAGATTTTATTACCAAACCGCTTACCGCAGAACGCTTTCATTATTCGATGGAAAAGCTTTTTGATTTTTTTGAAGTAAAAGAAAAATGTGAATGCTATGATGCCATGGTGGGAGAAAACTGCATTAAAATAAAAGAAGGTGGTCATGTTTTTCAGATTAAAATGAAAGATATTCTCTACCTGGAAGCTCTGAAAGATTACACCAGAATCATCACACTTGAAAAAAATCATTGTATTTTAAATTCACTGGGAAATCTTCTGCAAAAAAGTTTTTTTAATTCTTTTGTCAGAATACACAGAAGCTATGCTGTCCCACGTCATCTTATCCGCGGAAAAAACTGTCACGAAATAGAACTTCCGCATCGTATAAAACTTCCTATTGGCCGAACTTACAAGGACAATCTTTCT
The DNA here is from genome assembly GCF_003610675.1 of Chryseobacterium sp. AG363. Taxonomy (NCBI): domain Bacteria; kingdom Pseudomonadati; phylum Bacteroidota; class Flavobacteriia; order Flavobacteriales; family Weeksellaceae; genus Chryseobacterium; species Chryseobacterium sp. AG363. Next base: position 274,167 of record NZ_RAQF01000003.1, on the reverse strand, counting down.
TTTTTTAATCCTTAAAAATACATCATAATAATTCACCAATGCCATTGGTCGATTATTTCTGCCGTTGGTCTATTTTCCTGCTAATCAATGGAGATAGTTGGTAATTTAGTCTTCCCAAATTCCCCAAGAAAACACATCTATTAATCACCAAAACTGTTATCCATGGAAAGAATATCTATTTATTGTATTATTCTGTCTGTCTTTTCCATCTCCATACTACACGCTCAGGCTGTAGTTTTAGCAGCGGGATTGGATGCATCAGCAGCTAATGGTTTTGTTTCTTACAGTGTAGGTCAGACAACCTACCTCGAAAAAGGAACAGGACAAGTTCTCGAAGGAGTTCAACAGCCTTACGAAATCATCACTCTTACCACTTTTGAAAACTCCTCTGAACTGACTGGTATTTTACTTTACCCTAATCCTTTCAGAGATTATTTGTATTTAGATTTTACGTCAAATAATTTTAAAGGCTCAGAATATCAGTTATTCGATGCCCAGGGCAAGCTGGTAAAAAAAGATAAGATCTCACAATCAAAATCTGAGCTTAATTTCTCCTCAATTCCTTCCGCGATGTACATCATAAGGATTACTCAAAATGGAGAAAATATCAAAACTTTCAAAATCATAAAAAAATAAAACGCCATGAAAAAAATATTATCACTGTTTTGGATCCTGACAGGTTTCTTTATTGGACTGTCCCAGGCTCCGGAAAAAATGAGCTACCAAGCTGTCATGAGAAATGGTTCCGGACAACTCTTAGCCAACCAAGGAATTGCTATAAGAGTAAGCATATTGCAGGGATCTCCTGCCGGAGCAGCAGTCTATTCTGAAAGACTCACCGGAAATACCAATGCCAACGGACTTGTTAGTCTCGAAATAGGAACAGGAACAATCCTTACCGGAACATTCGCCACTATTGATTGGTCCTCAGCAAGCTACTATTTAAAAACAGAAACAGATCCAGCTGGTGGAACCAACTATACCATAGTAGGAACAAGCCAGTTACTAAGTGTACCCTATGCTTTATATGCTAAATCTGCCGGAGTGAGCGGAGGAAGCTTTACGATCCCCTACTCCAATACGGTAAATAATGCCTCCACTTTATTTTCATTAATCAATAATGGTGATGGAACTTCTGTGGAAGGAGCCAACAGCACAACCACATCCAGTATTGCTGCTGTAAGAGGAATTGTAAGCAATACAGCCCCCGGAGGATTTTCTTCTGCAGTACGCGGTATCAATAACGGAACCGGCGGACTGGGAATTGGAGTCTGGGGAAGCCAGGCTGGAAGCGGCTGGGGCGTATATGGCGTTACTCCCAACGGTTTAGGAGTTTACGGAAATGCCAGTGGAAACGGATATGGTGTTTACGCAAACAGTAATACAGGAACAGGATTAAATGCCACAAGTAACAATGGTATTGCTGCCAATATTTCTATCGTCAATAATGCTAACGCCAATAGTGTTCTTACGGCATCTACTGTAGGGAACGGAACAGTTATCAATGTTTCCACCACAGGTACTGGAGCCGGAATACTAAGTTCTACTGCGGGAGGATTTGGTGCCCACGGGATCACCTCTTCCCAATCATCTGCTGGGATTATAGGAGACAATACCGGAGCAGGTGAAGCAGTTGTGGGTAGAACGACCAGTGATATTGCCGGAGCGGTTGTGGGCCGTAATGATGGAGGAGGATATGGAGTGAGAGGATTTGTTGCGACCAATACATCCGGAACGGGTATTGGTGTTTACGGTCAGGTAGGTTTAAATAACAGTACTGGACGTGCGGGAAGGTTTGAAAATTTCAACAATACAAATACTGATGCTAATACTTTTGAAGTGGCATCTAACGGAAATGGAAACATCCCTGATAATACCAAAGGCAATGCTGCTTCTTTTGTACTCAATAATACCAATAGTGTAGGAGCTGCGGTAAGAGGGGAGGTCAATACTATTTTTGGAAATTTTGGTGCTGCTGCTATTTTTGGTGTCTCATCCGGAACCGGAGGACGAGCCGGACTATTCTACGCTTCCAATCCTGCCGGAAACGGAGCATCATTGATCGCTTTGACAGACGGTAACGGTAACGCCATTACAGCCAATGCAGGTAAAGACGGCAATGGGGTTGAGACCAATATTGATGGTGCCGGAAATGCGCTTTATGCATGGGTTCCTTCTTTTGCTACCGGACGTGCCGGACGATTTAATATTTTCAATGAATCAAACACCAGCGATGTTATCACTGTAACCACTGTTGGAAACGGTATTGCAGGTAATTTCAAGGTAGATAAAGTGACCGGAACCTCTCCTGCAGTAAGAGGAGAAGTCAATTCACAGTTTGCCAACTTTGGCACAGCAGGAATTTATGGAGTATCTTCCGGAACCGGAGGATACGCAGGCCTTTTCCACGCATCCAATCCTGCAGGAAACGGCCCTGCCTTGATTGCTATTGCAGATGGTAATGGTAATGGTATCACCGCTAATGCATCCAACACCGGAGATGGTGTAGAAACCACTGTAGACGGAACAGGAAGTGCAATCTATGCATGGGTTCCTAATTTCAGTAACGGACGAGCTGCCAGGTTTGTTAATTTTAATACATCTAATACCAATGCAGCACTTACTGTAGAAACTCATAGTGCAGGATCTCTGGCTTTGTTTAAATCAGGAAACCCGGGAACCGTAAACGTTGCCCGTATTGATAATACCGGAAAAGGATTTTTCAATGGCGGCACACAAAACAGTGGTGCTGACGTTGCGGAAGCTTTTGATGTCAACGGAAACATCTCTGAATATGAACCTGGTGATATTCTGGTTATCTCAACAAAAGCAGATAGAACGGTTGAAAAATCATCAACTCCCTACTCTACTCTTGTTGCCGGAGTGTATGCTACTAAACCTGGTGTACTGCTTACAGAAGAACATATCGATATTGATATATCCAATAAAGCGCCAATGGGTGTCATTGGTGTTATTCCTACCAAAGTATGCCTTGAGAACGGAAAAATAAAAAGAGGAGATCTTCTGGTGACTTCATCTAAAGCGGGAGTTGCCATGAAAGCCAATCTCAAAAAGGTAAAAATAGGCCAGGTCATCGGAAAAGCACTTCAGGATTATGACCAAAAAGAAGTTGGAAAAATTCAAGTATTAGTCAATATAAAATAAACCGTCATGAAAATAGCATATATCATCCCATTATTATTTCTAAGCACTCTTATTTATGCTCAGGAAAGTAAAAAAACGACTGCTGTAGAAGAAGATCAGGCACTGGTTGTAAAACAGGCAAAAGAACAACAGGCAGTCCAAATTCAAGCTGATAAGGAAAGAGCTGAAAAAAATCCGGTAAGTACCGGGTTGGCATCTGATCGAGGCCTGGAAGTTAAAAAACAGGAATCCAAGCCCAAAGCAGCTGCAGACAATTCAGGAAAGCTTCTTCCTAATACAGCAAGTCTTGAAGATATTAAAAAAACGATCCCAAACAGACAAGCATATCACAATAGTATAAATTCCAGGAACACAAAAACGACAGTTACCGGGCTGCCTAACACAGCAACTCTGGAAGAAATAAAAAAAACAATCCCCAAAAACTAATGACTCTCAAAAACTGATAACCTCAAAAAGCTGATAACCAAACTAGATTTTTCAAACAAAGAAGTCCGCTATTATGCGGACTTTTGTTTTGTATAGGGAGAAATGGTATGATTAATCCCAATCAGCAGCTACAAATTTCATAGTATTTCCATGATCATCTGTTAGAGTAAGAAAATGCCCTTCAATAGAATAATGAGTCATCGTTTCTATTTTCTTCTGAAAAGAGTTTTCAAGATTCATATCCTGACAGGCTTTCATTGTACTTATTCCTTTTGAAAATTTCACTTTTCCTTCTTTTTTAAATTCAGAAGCAAAAGACATCCGGTTACATCCCATATAAACACTTGCCTGAATTTTACCCTTTACCCTATTGGCTGTCAGATTCATTTCGGCTTTATTGGCTATTAATTGATCTTTTGAAAAGCCATCAAAAGAAATGAGCATCCATTGCCTTTGAAGAAAAGGATCTTTGGTGGGCACTGAGGAACAATTTAAAACGAGTCCTAACAGTAAAACTGCAAAAAGTGGTAATAGTATCTTTTTCATGCAGATTATCATCCCATTTTCATACCATTCCGGGACAGAATCTCGTAAAAATTAGTAAATTAGCGACACAAAAATTATTTTATAAAATGAAAAGACTATTTCTACTATTCACTTTCTTACTGGGCTTTGCTCAGATGAGGGCGGATGAGGGGATGTGGCTGCTAATGCTCATCAAAAGACTTAACGGTGTTGATATGCAAAAAGAGGGTCTGCATCTTACGCCTGAAGAAATTTATTCTGTGAACAATTCAAGCTTAAAAGATGCTATCGTAAGTTTCGGTGGTTTCTGTACTGGTGAGATCGTTTCGGATAAAGGACTTATATTTACCAACCACCACTGTGGTTACGGTGCTGTTGCTGCGGCTTCTACACCAGAAAAAGATTATTTGAAGAACGGTTTCTGGGCAATGAAACAGAAAGACGAATTCAATGCAAAGGATCTTTATGTAAGATTTTTAGTGAGAATGGATGATGCTACGCAAAGAATCAATTCTAAACTAAACAACAATATGACCGGAGCAGAGAGAAAAGCTGTGATTGATGCTGAAACTAAAGCAATCCAGACTGAAAACTCTGAAAACGGAAAATATACGGTAGTAGTAAGAGATTTCTTCAACGGAAATGAATTCTACTATTTCGTATACCAGGATTATAAAGATATCAGATTGGTAGGTGCTCCCCCTTCATCATTAGGAAAATTCGGAGGAGATACAGACAACTGGGAATGGCCAAGACACACTGCAGATTTTACAGTTTTCAGAGTATATGCTGATGCTGCAGGAAACCCTGCTGAATATTCTCCAAGCAACACGCCTTTGAAGCCTAAGCACTTCCTTCCGGTTTCTCTTAAAGGAATTAAGCCTGGTGACTTCTCAATGATCTTAGGATATCCTGGAAGAACAAACCGTTACCTAACTTCTTACGGAATTCAGCAGATGGTAACTAAAGATTACCCGGCATGGGTTGAAGCTTCTAAACTGGCCATGGATGTTATGAAAAAGTATATGGACAAGGATAAGGCAACTCAGCTTAACTATGCTTCTCAATATGCTTCTGTAGCTAACTACTGGAAAAACAGACAGGGGACTATCGACGCAGTAGAGAAAAACGGAACGATTTCTGACAAGCAAAAGATCGAAGAAGCTTATAATAAGTGGGCTGCAATGCCTGGAAATGACCAGTACAATGGTGTTTTAGAAGATATTGGTATATACTATAAGCAAGTTTCTGATAGAAATGTTGAAAGAAACTATGCTACTCAGTTTACAAGAAATGCAAAATATATTACCCTTGCTGCTCAGGTAGGATCTGCTCTTAAAGCGTATGCTGCTCAGGATATGCAGGGAAGATTAGCGATGAAAGCTAAAACAGAAGCCGCTATCAAAGCTGCTTATGAAAACTTCAATCCAGCTTTGGAAGGAGAAATGCTTGCCGCTATGACCAGCCTTTACCAGGCAAGAGTTAAAAACCCAGACGTTGCTTCTGCTACTATTTTAGGATTGGATGCGAAGACTGTTTCTAATTTAGCGTATTCTTCAATCTTCGCTAATAAGACTTCTGCAACGAACTTCTTATTGAATCCGGACGCATTGAAACTTGATGCTGATCCACTTTGGAAAGCAGCTAACGGAATTGTTGCTGATCAAAAAATAAGCATGGAAAGATTTGTAAAAATAGATGATAATTTTGCGAAAAATAACCGTCTGTTCCTAGCTGGTTTAATGAAAGCTATGCCTGAGAAGAAATTCTACCCGGATGCTAACTCTACAATGAGATTAACTTACGGAACTGTAGATAAATTACCTATCAGAAATGACAGAAACTATTTCGGTATTACGGATAACTATTATACAGATATGACTGGTCTTGTTGGAAAATACAAGAAAGGTGATGAAGAATTTGATCTTCCTCAAAGAGTAATTGATCTTTACAACCTTAAAGATTTCGGTCAGTATGCTGATGCTGCAGGTTATATGCCTGTAAACTTCCTTTCTAACAACGATATTACAGGGGGTAACTCCGGTTCTCCGGTAATTGACGGAGACGGTAACCTTATCGGTATTGCTTTTGACGGAAACAGCGAAGCATTAAGTGGTGATATCGTATTCGAGCCTGAATGGCAGAAAACCATCAACGTAGACGTTCGTTTTGTTCTTTGGACAATCGATAAGTTTGCGGGGGCAAGAAGATTAGTTGACGAATTGAAGCTTGTAAGAGATGCAAACACTCCGGCTGATACAAAAACTAAAAACTCAGGGACTACAACAATGCCTAAGAAAGTTAAAAAATAATCATCTTATCTGATATATTTTTGAAACCGTGAAAGTAAATTTCACGGTTTTTTTATTTTTGATTATTAAAATATTGATCATGAATCCTGAACGTATCGAATTTACAGCCATTATTCAGCAGAACGGAGCAATGAATGCTGCGTTTATAGAATTTCCATTTTCTACAGAGGAATTGTTCCACAAAAAAGGGCAGGTAAAGATAAAAGCCCTTTTTGATGATAAAGTTGAATACCGCGGAAGTCTTGCCAAAATGAAATCAGACTGTCATATTTTAGGTTTGACTCAGGAGATCAGAAAGAAACTTGGTAAAACCTTCGGAGATAAGGTTTCCGTCTCCCTTATTGAAGATAAGGAGGAAAGAGTGGTTGAAATTGCAGATGATATTGCCCTTGTTTTTAAAGAAAATCCGGGAGCAAAAGCTTTATTTGATGCAATGAGCTACACCCACAGAAAGGAATACATCCGCTGGATTGAAGAAGCCAGGAAACCTGAAACCAGAGAAAACAGAAAAATAAAAATGATCCAGATGATTCTGGATGGGAAAAAGGGAATATAGACCGCTTTAATTTTCCCTCTCAAAAACGATACATTTAAAAAAAATTGAATTACGAAAATATTTTTTGTCAGGATCTTAAAAAGTAGCCGACTATAGTTGCAGATATCATTTATAACTATAAAAATTTACTTTTATGAACAAGTTTATTTTCAGAACATCAGTTTTAGCAGCAGCTACTCTAGCTGCATTTTCTCTAACTTCATGTAGCGATTCTAATAACGACATGATGATGGACATGGGTTTTCAAAGATCCATTACTTTTGAAAACGTTGTAACTCCCAAAGATTTTGTAGAAAGCGGAAGTTTTCAGGGAGTAGGAACCCCTCCTATTATTTTGCCCGGTCAATCTGTTTCTGTTAAATTCAGTGCAGGAAAAGCACAGGCTTTAATGTTTGCTACGATGTACGGAGCTTCAAAAGACTGGTTTTTTGCGTCCCAACAGCCGGGTATCAAATTGTTTGACGCTAATGGAAATGCTATTACCGGAGATGTTTCTTCAAGTGTACGACTATGGGATAACGGAAGCAAAGATGACACCACAGGGCAGGTTGAAAGCAAACCCATTATGCAGGTTCCTAATGTCAATGCTTCACAACTTATGAAGCTTAATCTTGCTTACAATGATGTAACTTCAGAATTTACCCTGACCATTACCAATACCTCCGGCGGAACAGCCAACGAAACTCCTTTTTCTCCCGGTGTATGGGCTGTTTCCAACTACAATGGATCTCAGCTGCTGAACAGTGCTCCATTTTTTACACCTAATGCTTTATCCAATCCTGAAATCACAGATATTGCTCAAATGGGAAATATCAGTAAAATGATGACAAAACTGAATGCCAACACAGGAATTATGACGGGGCTTTCTCCTGCCTTGGTGGTTGTTTATCGTGGTGATAAAAATCCAATTTATGAATTAGGCAAATTAGACAGCGGAATGGGACTGAAAGATATTGCACAGTTTGGAAATGTAGCCAAGCTTCAAAACAGTTTAAAATCTTTACCTAATGTAAAAGGAGTATATGTTGCAGGAAATGCTCCTGTAACTCCGGGAAGTAAGGTAACCACAAACTTTAATGCTGAGCCTGGCGATAAAATTGCTTACGCAACCATGTTTGGTTTTTCCAATGACTGGTTCTATGCCAACGAACAAAGCATTGATGCCAATAGTAAGGGTGACCTCAGCCTAAAAACTTCATTATTTGATTCGGGGACAGGTATTGACCAATATCCGGGTGCGGGAAATCATCAGGCATTGTTTGGCGGAACCCCACAAAGTGAAAATAAGGTTATTTCCAAAGTAGGAACCGCATATCCTGTTCCTGCTGTACAGAATGTGATTAAAGTAACCATCAACTAATCTTCAGATAAGAAAAGGTCAGACAATACTGTTTGACCTTTTTTATTATGCTGTTCGGATAATAAAAATATATCCGTTTTTATTATTGTTTTAGTGCTCCTTCCAGATACTGTTTCCCTCCTCCATTGGTAACGGTTATAGAGCCTTCATAATGGCTTACCTTCACTCCCAGGTCATTATTTATTTCTTTAAAATACCCCGCATTTTCTCTGCTATAAAGCGCATCTCCCTGCCAGAGAAATTGTGCAGACTGCCCTGTTTTGTTTTGAAATGTAAGAACTCCCAATGGATTTACCAATCCCCGGGATTTAATATCCACCACTGCACTTTCATTAGCAGCGAAATCTTTTGACAATACAATAACGTTATTCATCTATCCTGTTTGGTTTTCAGTTAATTAAAAAATGGGATAAGATTTTTTCATTACCCTGATCCAAATATCCTGGTCCACTGCGACAAAACCTGACGTATTTGCTGAATAAAAATTAAAAGCCCAAGCAGGATCTGTCTGGGCTTTTTCAATTATCAAATTCTATTCAACCGGAATTCCAAGATATTGTAAATAGGAATCCAATATTTTTTTATCAAATACCGGTTCGTGAATGCCTGACCCTTCCAGATACTGAATAACATTGGAGCAATCCCATATATAAGTATTCTGGTAAAGTTCTACTGTGGATAACCCTTCATGCATATTATCACTGAAAAGACTCGTTAATGGATACAAACGGTTTTTACTGTCATCTTCCCATTGTTTTCTCCATTCTTTATAAGGAAGGTCTTTAAGTGTGAAAGGATAATATTTTTTCATGAGTCCGAAGAAATCTTCCAAAGTAAGATTAGTTTCCGGACGGGCAATCAGGTTGAATTTCTTCCCTATTGCCTCTTTATTTTTGGTGATATGAGCCATCGCTTTGGTCATATAATCTACCGTAATAAGTCCTTCTCTAAGCTCAGTGAGCGCGGGATACGATTTGAGCTCTATACAATTTTTCACCAATCCGGACCACCATTGATAAGAGGCACTTGCCCCTGTTTCGCTGTGGCACATGGCATATCCAAGACGGTACGTAATTAATGGAAGCCCTTCTTTTGCCGCTAAATCAGCAACGGCTTCCATCACCCATTTACTTCTTACATAACCAATATCTTTACTTACGGACATCAGATTCTGTTCAATATCATCAGATTCAAACATTACTGTTTTTCCTGTGAATAGATGTCCCCAGCTATATACGGAAATGGTTGACAGCAAGGCGAGGCATTTTGTTCTTTCCGCTCCTGCCAGTTTTATAATTTCCCTTAGCCCTTCTACATTCGGTGCTTTCATATAAGAGTAGGGTTCGATGAAGTTGACTGAGCTTCCGGAGTGATAAATCAAATCGGTTTGTTTTGCCAGTTTTGTAAATGTTTCTTCTGAAAGTCCTAAAGACGGTAAAGCCAGATCTCCGATAACAGGAATAATTCTAGATTTCTGTTCTACATGTTGAGGAATATGATATTGTTTAAAACATCTGTCAATTTTTTCCATTGCATAAAACTCATCCTGAGCTCTTACAAGACAGTAAATATCAGCATTTGTAGTATCAAGAAGCTCCTGTAACAGGTGAATTCCTACAAAACCTGTGACACCAGTTAAAAATATTGTTGTTGGATTTTCCACCTGTTGAGGATCAAATCCACCTGCAAAAACAGTTCCCGCAGCAAGATAAACATCTTTCTGAAGCTCAACATATGGTTCTACATCTTCCATGGGGATTGCTTCCCCTGTCTCTCCTGATCTTTTAATAAGAACTTCTGAAAGTTGCTGTAATATAGGATACTGATATATATCCCGCAGATACACTTTTACATCCAGCTTTCTCTGCAAAGCAACCGCTACCGTTGCAACCAACAGAGAGTTTCCTCCAATATCAAAGAAATTATCTGTGATATTGATGACAGGACGTTCCAATGCAGACGACCAGACATCTGCAATAATCCTTTCGGTTTCGTTGGTTGGAGGCTCAAATGAAATCAATTCTTTTGCTTCTTTATCGGCAAGATCTTTTAAGACCTGCGTATCTGTTTTTCCATTTGCTGTTAACGGAATTTTATCTATAAAAATAATTTGTGCTGGAATCATATAGCCCGGAAGTTCTTTTTTCAATGCATTTCGGACTGACGAAATATCTGCTACTGCTCCAGGAGCTAATACAATAAAAGCAATAAGATATTTGGTACTTCCTTCCGTTTCTTTACCAAGAACCATAGCTTCTTTAATATTTTCCTGCTGGATCAGTGAACGTTCTATCTCTCCCAGTTCCACTCTGAAGCCACGAATTTTCACCTGATTATCAATTCTTCCTAAGAATTCAATATCACCATCCGCGTTCCATTTGGCAAGGTCTCCAGTTCGATACAGCTTTTCTTTTTCATTGAATGGACTGATAATAAATTTAGCTTCCGTAAGTTCTTTATTATTAAGATATCCTTTTGCTAAAAGATTTCCTCCAATACAGAGTTCTCCTACAGCTCCTACGGGCAGCAATTCCTTATTTTCTCCCAAGATATATGCTTTTGCATTGGCAATGGGTCTGCCTATAGATGAAACATATTTTCCATTAATATCTTTCACTTTTTTATAAGTAGCGTATACGGTACATTCTGTGGGACCATAATAATCCACCAGCTCATAGCTTAATTCTGAAGTAAGTACCGGCTTTAGCTTCTCACCTGCTGTAAAGAGATATTTGAGCTTCAGATCATTATAATTGCGGGTAATATCCACTACAGAAGGAGCCAGAACAGTAGGCACAAAGCCATGGGTAATATGATTTTTTCTGTAGTAATCTACCAATGCCTGAGCTTCTGTTCTATCCTCATTATCTGCAATAAAAACCGTTGCACCTGAAGTAAGAGCCGACCACGTTTCCCACACAGAAATGTCAAATGCCAATCCCGCCACAAGAGTTAATTTTGAGCTATGATCCACATGAAAATGATGATTATGCCATGTTACCAGATGCTGTATAGCCTGATGGCTTACCATTACACCTTTGGGTTTCCCCGTCGAGCCAGAAGTATAAATTGTGTATGCAAGGGCATTCTGGTGGATATTAATTCCTGGATATTCTGATGATAAATGATTAAGATTCTCCATATTGCTCATATCAAATACTTTTACCTTTTCGGTTTCTGATAAAAGTTCTCCAAGAATTTGATTGGTAATGATAAGATCAGCAGTGGTGTCGGAAAGAATATATTCTACTCTTTTGACAGGATAAGCAGGGTCTATCGGAACATAGGCCGCACCTGTTTTGATAACTCCAAGTACAGCAATGATCCATTCTAAAGAGCGGTCCAGCCAGATGGGAACATATTTTCCTTCTTTAATACCATGGCTCAGTAATAAATTGGCTACCTGATTGCTTCTCTGATCCAACTCTCTATAAGTAATCTTCTGATTCTGATAAACCACAGCAGTCTTATCAGGATGAAGGATTGCCTGTTTCCGGAAAAGAGATTCCAGGGTTTCTTCATGATGATAATCCCAACCGGTTTTATTAAATCCGTTGAGCAATTTTTCTCTGTCTTCAGAAGACAGTAATACCGCTGAACCTATCGATAAGGTTCCTGATGAGGGAATTGTGTTTGACATAATAATTTGATTTGGATTAAAAATTTGTAATTGGCAGCTTAATGCTTCGATAAGTTCATTTTAAACTCCTTGAAATGAGAAAAAAAGGACGTAAAGCATAACCACAGCATATTTTACTCAATGTGTTTTCATAATAGTTTTAAAAACCGAATGATACAGAGTTTCACTCGATCCTGTCAGTGAGCAGACCGGTAAACAGTGTTCAAACGATGTTTATTGCAGTCGAAAAGAAGAAAGAATACATTGCAGATATTCTTCAGGAATTAGAGACAAGACTCTATTCAGAATTTAAAGATTTAATTTTCATAATGTAATATTTTTAAAAATTTGGTAATCAAACTTATCATAATATTTCAAACTATGCGTTACATAATTACGATCATCTACCACATCCCGAAATAGATATTGTGGAAGATGAAAATAAAAAAACTGGATTACAATACAATACTCAACCTAAAGTAAAACTTTTCTATATCTATATTTAACAGGATCAATGTATGGGAATATTCTCTACATTTGTAAAACAAAATAAAATACACTTCATTCTAGTATGGATCAAAAACTGAAGAGAGACCATGGATTTATACACATTCCATGCAATGAACTGGATATTTTTATACTTTCTGACGGATATTTTGGTATTGGATATCACCAACCTATCTTAGCACCAGGCATCCCTCAAAATCTTGTAAAAGATGAACTTCGTAATCTTTATCTATCTGAGTCTTATTATGAAGCACCTATTAATGTTATGCTTATTAAAAAAGGTGACCGCAACATTTTAGTGGACACAGGAGAAGGGTTTTATGATGAAGAAAACGCGGGGAAATTAGTATACAGCCTTACTGCAGCAGGGTTTACACCAGAGTCTGTTACTGATATTCTGATTACACACGCTCACCGGGATCATATCGGAGGAATTCTTTCTAAAAACGGTGATTTCGTATTTCCGAATGCCCATTATTATATTTCCAGTCAGGAATTTGAGTTCTGGACAAGTGATGAACCGGATTTTCAGAAAAGTAAAAACCCGGAAGGAGGAAAGCCAAGCATACCTTTGGTTAGAAAAGTTCTTTCTGCCATAAACAGCCGGCTTACAAAGTTTGAAATGGGTGATCAATTATTCTCATGCATTCAAACAGAAGCTGCTCCCGGACATACTCCGGGTCATATTATTTATACAGTGAATGATGGGGATTTATCAATAACCAATGTGGTAGATCTTTTTCACTCTCCCCTGCTTATTGCAAAACCGCATTGGGGAACACAATGGGATATTGACTTTGCAACAGGTATTGATACCCGCAAGAAAGTTCTTGAAAACTGCTATCAAAACAGAACACTTATCTGCTCTGCCCATCTTCCATGGCCGGGAATAGGATATATTAATAAAGTGAATGATCAGTTTCAATGGATTCCTAAAGTATATAACAATCCTTTTTCGATCAATCTTAAAATTGACCAGAAGGCAGGTACAGTATAAATTTTTCTAAGAAAAAGAGGTCGGATCGTTTATCCATTCCAGAATTCACGATCCAGACTTCTGTATTGTATGGCTTCGGAAATATGATGAGACAGAATCTTTTCAGATTCTTCAAGGTCGGCTATTGTTCTGGCAACTTTAAGAATTCTGTCATAAGCTCTTGCCGAAAGATTAAGTTTTTCCATAGCTAATTTGATGAGACCGAAAGACGTTTCATCCAGTTCACAATAGGCCTCAATTTCCTTAGGTCCTATTTGAGCATTACTGCTGATATTGAGGTTTTGATATCTTTTATTCTGAATATCTCTTGCTTTCAAAACCCGCTCTCTGATATCTTTGCTCTTCTCTCCTTTTCTTTTCTCAGAAAGCTGCTCAAATTCTACCTTTTGAACTTCAATATGAATGTCTATCCTATCTAAAAGCGGCCCGGAAAGTTTACTCATGTACCGCTGCATTTCGTAAACAGATGAAGTATTATTAGGATCATCGGGAAAGAATCCGCTTGGACTGGGGTTCATAGAAGCTACCAGCATAAAACTTGCCGGATAGTTTACAGTAAATCTGGCTCTTGAAATCGTTACTTCACGATCTTCCAAAGGCTGTCTCATGACTTCCAGCACAGTTCTTTTAAATTCGGGCATTTCGTCCAGAAACAAAACTCCGTTATGAGCAAGAGAGATTTCTCCTGGTTGTGGATAACTTCCTCCTCCTACCAGAGCAACATCTGAAATAGTATGATGTGGAGATCTGAAGGGACGAACAGTCATCAATGATGTTTCTGTTCCTATTTTCCCGGCTACAGAGTGAATTTTTGTTGTTTCCAAAGCTTCTTTCAATGTCAATGGAGGCAAAATACTGGGAACCCTTTTGGCCAGCATTGTCTTTCCGCTTCCGGGCGGTCCGATCAGAATAATATTGTGTCCGCCTGCCGCTGCCACTTCCATCGCCCTTTTGGCGGTTTCCTGACCTTTAACTTCGGAGAAATCGAAAGGGAAATCATTGATTTTTTCATGAAATTCTTTTCTGGTATCCAATGTAACTTTTTCGAGCGCTTTTCCTTCATTAAAAAAATCAATAACCTCTCTGATATTTTCAGCTCCGTATACTTCAAGATCGTTGACAATGGCTGCTTCTCTGGCATTTTGTTTGGGAAGGATGATTCCTTTAAAGCCTTCTTCTCTGGCTTGAATTGCAATGGGTAAAACGCCTTTGATAGGTTGTAAACTTCCGTCCAGTGACAGCTCTCCCATAATAATATAATCTTTAACCTTCTCTGCCAGTATTTGATCGGAAGCAGTTAAAATACCAATAGCAATGCTGAGATCGTAAGCAGAGCCCTCTTTTCTAAGATCTGCAGGAGCCATATTAATGGTAATTTTCTTTCCAGGAATTTTAAATCCGACATTTTTCAGGGCTGCAGAAATTCTATAGCTGCTTTCCTTAATAGCGTTATCAGGAAGCCCAACGAGATGGTATCCTATTCCTCCGGTATCTACATTCACTTCAATAGTAATGGTCTGTGCAGCCACTCCATGAATGGCACTTCCATAAATTTTGATCAGCATGATGTGTTTTTGAAGTAAAAATAAACAATATAGTATTTTGAAAATCTGAATGTTACATTAATGATTTTCTATAAGAATAAGGATATCTAAAAAGATTTCAACAAAAGGGCATTGAGAGAGGTTCTTCAAAAACTATTAAGATTTTCATGTGGCTCAGATAGCTTCCCCTTACATACAACAGAAATTAATCATTCCTTTTTTCAAGAGTTATAAAAGTTCTCTATATGAAAAGCTTAATATTTTTGGTTTTACGAAAGGAAAATTCCACTTAAAAATTATCATAGAAAGAGAAAAGGGAATAAAATCCGCTAAAGTATTCCAGCACAGTGGATTTTTTGTTTAACAAGTATGTTAATGTAATATATCCGGATCAATTATCAAGGTTATAGATAAAGAAATACATAAAGAATTCCTTCATTCTGAACAAATTTTACTCAAAAATGAATATTTACAATCAAGAAACAATACTAAAATTTGGTATTGAAAAAGACTATGAAACTATATACTAAATTTTATCTGCATGAAGAAGCCATGTGGAGAGCAAAACATGTCACTAAGGCCTATTCTTCCTATAGATCCAAAAGAAAGAAGACCTGTCTCCTACATTTGACTTTGCAAACATAAGAGACAGCCAGCCTCCTCTTGTATCAGAATAATGTGAGTATATTCTTCTTAATTATCATTTAGTAAGCTAAAGAAATTCCTGCTCCCCATCCCATATCACTGTCATAGTGGGCACGAATACTTACATTTTTATTAAGAATATACTTCAATTCGGTCATGTATTCTTTGTCGGTATTGACCATGAAGCCTCCTCTCAAACGTTTTGATATTGGAATATCTTCTCTCATCAGCTGTAAACGAATGATACCGTCATGATATACTTCAGCCTGAAAGTTGATCAGCATCGGAAGGGTATACACGAAACCTAAACTGATTGCTCTTCGGGTATCTTTTTCGTTCTTTTGCCCGAAGATATTTTTCTCCTGTTCATCTATTCCCATTTTTCTATAGCGGAAGTCAAATCCTACAAACGGCATAAACCACTGCATCTTCCCGATGTATCTTCCCAAATGCGTTTCCACCTCATATCCGTGCATATCATTATATCCTAAACGCCATTCTGCAGAGAGGTTCCATCTTGCGGTCTGAAGCATTGCATCCCCGTCATTTCCATTGGTTGCAAAGTCATTCTGAATCATAAAATGAGGCATATTGCTTTCTCTCTGAAGCATGTTATAGGCTTCTTTTTTGTCCGGTAAATAAGGGTTTTTATAATCATCTACTGCAAAAACCCTGTTCATTCCTGCCATCATATGATAAAGGATATGGCAGTGGAAGAACCAGTCGCCTTCTTCATTAGCCTGAAATTCAATTGTATCGGTTTCCATTGGCATCACATCCAGTACATTTTTCAGGGGAGACTTTTCTCCTTTGCCATTAATTACCCTGAAATCAAAACCATGTAAATGCATCGGATGCCTCATCATGGAATTATTATAAATGGTAATTCTTAATATTTCTCCTTTTTTTACAGGGATTTTATCGGTTTCAGATAAGATTTTATTATCCATGCTCCACACATAGCGGTTCATATTTCCGGTGAGGGTAAATTTTAATTCCTTTACCGGAGCATCTTTAGGAAGTTCTGTGTTATAAGGAGATTGCAACATGGCATAATTCAGGGTTTTAATATGTCCTAGAGCATTGGCATTATATCTGTTACTATCCATATTCATTTCCTGATCTGCATTCATATTGTGTTCGCTGTGATCCTGTTTCTGCTTTCCATCACCTGTAATCTCAGGGTACATCACCACATTCATATCCATTTGGTTAAGGCTCATTTTCATTCCCATATCATTAAGATCTCCGTTCATTTTCATCATGTCATTCATCATTTTCATTCCTTCAAAGTATTTAAGTTTGGGAAGAGGAGAAATAAGCTGTTTGATGCCATTACCTACAAAGTAACTTGCAGATTGGGTTCTGTCTTCTGTGGTAGCTAAAAATTCATAGGAAACGCCATCCTGAGGAATGGTTACTACGATATCATAGGTTTCAGAAACAGCAATAATCAGTCTGTCTACTTCTATCGGTTCCACATCATTACCATCATTGGCCACAACGGTAATTTTACCTCCTGCATAACGTAACCAGAAATAGGAAGAGGCTCCTCCGTTTGAGATCCTTAAACGTACTTTATCTCCTGCTTTTAGCTTTTGCCCATCAACGGTTGTTAAATCAGTACTGTTATTTCCATTGATTAATACTTTATCATAATATACATCACTTACATCCATGGCCAGCATGCGTTTCCACTCATTGGTCAGTTTTGTTTTAAAGTGACCTTCTTTAATGGCTTCCACGTAAGACTGTGTGGCATTTTTTTTAATGGCAGCCCAGTCGTTGGCATTGTGAAGCATTCTGTTGATATTATCAGGATTCAGGTTCGTCCATTCACTTAGGATAATAGGAACTGTCGGCAGGTCATCAATTCCTTTTCTGAAAGTTTTGTCATCCTCTCTTTTTTTCATGACGAAGCTTCCATACATTCCAATCTGTTCCTGAAGTCCGGAATGGGAATGATACCAGTGTGTTCCGTGTTGAATAATCGGGAAACGATAGGTATAGGTAGCTCCAGGCTTTATAGGTTTTTGCGTCAGCCATGGTACACCGTCTTCTTTATTGGGTAAAAATACGCCATGCCAATGCAGTGATGTACTCTCTTTCAGCTGATTGTGGACTACAATTTCTGCGGTATCTCCTTCTGTAAAGGTAAGAGTAGGCATTGGTATCTGTCCGTTAACAGCGATGGCTCTTTTTTCTTTCCCGGCGTAGCTGACCAGGGTATCTTTTACATATAGCTCATATCGTACTACTTTCTGTGCCAAAACACCTTGCCAGCAGAAGAAAATCAAAACTGCCTGAAGTAATCTTATGGCGATATTCTGAGGTATATTCATTGTATTATTTTTATTCATAAACTTTGCTCTGCTCTTTTAACCATTCGGTCATTGTTTTAATTTCGTCATCACTCAGTTTTGCTTTTCTGTGCATCAGAGTGTAAGACGACAATGGCATTTGCCTGTTTACAATCTGTTCTTTTATTGAATTCAGCAATCTTTCCTGTTTTCGGTTGGAATAGGTTTCCCATTCATTGAAATTCAGGTCATTTTTCGCCTCTTTAATGTGGCTTTCTACAACTGATCTTACAGGCTGTATGTAATCGTACCACACATAATCGGTATTGTTACTGTGACAGTCATAACAGGAATTCCGAAACAGAGTTTGTACTTCAGCCGGCATTTTATATACTCTTATAAAATCTTTTGTAGCAGCATTGCCTTTATCTATATTAAAGGCGGGCTGATACAGTTGTATTGCAATAAAAAGAAACAGAACAAATACCAAAATTCTTTTCAGTATTTGTTTCATTCTCAGAACTCTTTTTTCACAGAACCACAGTTTAACATCTGATTTCCATAGTAAGGATTTTTGATGTCTCTGGTTTCACTGATCCATACTGCTCCTTTACCGTCATTATACATTGGACAATGATCCTGATACAGTTTTTGTGAACTGCCAAATAAGGCGATAAGATCCGAAACATCTTTACTTAAAGAAGCCAGATGCTCACGCTGATGATCAATTTTCCCTGCATTATCACCAATATGTTCTGCATTTTCCTTTACGTTGTCTGCTATTTCTTGATACTCTTTTTGTTTACTGGAAGGAATACTTTTCACATCCACATTCTTGAGGGTCGACAGTAATTTTTTTCCTGCATTGGCTGCTCCCTTGTCATTGTCTGCAACAAGTGCATTTTTAAGGGCTAAATAATCTTTAACAATAGGTTCAATGCTAAAGTTTTGGGGGTTAGTCTCTGTTTTAACCGTTTCAGTTTTCTGATCAGGAGCAATTACTGGTTCAGCAGAAACAGCTGAATCACGTGATGGTAATGTCTTTGTCTCAGATATAGATGTACTGTTTTGTATTTTTACCTCACTGTTTTTATTTGGAGACTGTTTGCAGGAGATTGCGGCTGTTAATATGATGATTGTTACTATTATATGTTTCATTGTATTAATATTTACTTATTAAAGTTTTTTATTATTGATGGTTGATGGTTTCCTGAACACTCCCGCAGGTAAGCATTTTAGAACCGTAAAATGGATTTTTGATGGATTCTTCTTTGCTAAGCCAATTCGCTCCCTTTCCATTATTAAACATTGGGCAATGCTGGTAATACACTGTTTCGCCATGTTTTGAAACTTTGGTAAGGGCATAGATATTTTCAGACAGAAGCGCAAAAGTACCTCTCTGCTTTTCGATGTCTTTAGTAGTTGCTATCTTTTCTGCCTGTGCTGTCAGTTCTTTTAAAACTTTCATCCAAACAGTATGTTCTTCATTGGAAAGCTTACCCATTTCAACATTCCGAATCGCTTTTACCAAAGAGGCTGCCCTTGCCGATGAAGTCCCTGCATCAGTATTTACCAGTGCATCTTTTAAAGAAAAATAATTGTCAAAAACTGCTTTAAGCTGAAATTCGTTTTTATTTTCAGAGTTGTTAGCCTGGGTCATTTTGCTGTGATCATGATTAGCGTGTTCGTTATTCATATTCATTCCCTGATCTTTATTCATGTTGGCAGGTTTTAATTCTCTTTTGTACTGGCAGCAGCCCGGCAGCTTACTGTAAACATCGTCCGGAGCTAAGAACTTTTCACTGTCATAACCCGCTAAAGCAATACGCTTAAGTATTTCTTCCTGATTTGTTTTTTGGGCATCATAATTCAGGGTAGCCATTTTTGTATCTTCATTCCACTCTACGGATGAGATATTCTTTAGATTCCCGGCTTTTTCGATATTGGCTTTACACATTTCACAGTTGCCATATATTTTTACTGTCTCTGTCTTTGCATTTTTGATCTGTGCAAAGCTTATAGTATATGATAGTAATACAATGATTACCATCAATATTTTTGATAATGATTTCATTTTTTGATTTTTAAAATTGATAATTGGAATACGACCGTGTGTCCGAAAACAAAAGTTTGCCTTCGACAAGACCTATTTCTGGCTGTACAGCCAGATAATTATCCTATTTTGGGAGGTTGCCAGATAGAAGAAAACCCTGAAGAATAATAGGTTTGACTGAAACTAAATTTAAGTTTCGTTTCCTCAATGAAATGATTTTTGATTTTCAGACCGTCCATAACAGGAAGTCCTGTTAATGAGATGACAGTTCCGCATCGGCAGGAATTGTGTTTACATTTGCCATTGCAATCATTATGGTCTTTATCTTTTTTACAAAAACCAGTTTTACAGCAGAATTTATCTGATAAACTACTAGTTTGACACTTATAACCTAAAGTTTGATCCTTTTTTATATCTTTTTTTGTGCACGCAAAGCTTAAGTTCGGTACTAAGAAAAGCACCAGACACAGGATAAGGATGCGGCCGATATGTTTGTTATAAGTTTTCAACCAAACAAAGTTACAATATTTATCATTTATATCTTTTTTTATGAAATTATTTTTGTGAATTTTTCTGCAGGTTGATGTTATTTACAAAAAAATCAATGTATTTCTGAATAGAAAATTTTTCAGACAAAGCTCGTAGCAAAGGAATTTATCTCTTCATAGAATAAAAAAACCGGTACAAAAAAATTTGTACCGACTCAACCATTATTAAAAACTAACGAAAAAGATTATTGGTCTGAATACCGGAAAAAATTAGTGTGAGTCAGGAAGCCGGATGCCGGAAAGAGAAAGCTCCTTTGGGGGTAATTATGACCGTCATTAGATTAACAAGGATGAAAATGTATCTATGAGCGTAAAGTATTAAAATAAATCACTTTAGTTCTTCTTCAATACAAGGAACATCCCCCTCTGACATCCATTCTTCCTTCCCACAATCAATTTTTAACCTCTTCAGATTGTATAATCCTATTATTTTTTTATCAATCTATTTTTATATTCTGTTCCATCTGTGCTTTTAGACACAATGATATAATTTCCTGGTACCAGACTGCTTACATCAATCGCCTGGTTATATCTGTGATCTACTTTCTTCAGGACAAGTTTTCCGGACATATCAATGATGATAACTTCCTTATAGACTTTATCCGATTCTTTCCCGATATAAAGATGCTGCGCGGTAGGATTAGGATAAATTCTCAGATTATTATCTTTAATTTTTGTCTCTCCAGTTCCCAGATTGCTGCAGAATTCCCAATCTCCGAAAGTCACCTCAACAAATGCAAACGGGTCTAACATCTCACATTGATCCTGACAATATTCCGTACAGGCATAAAATCCGTATTTCCCTGAGTTGGTTGCAACGTAGGTGTCTCCTACTACACCTGCAATAATACAAGGATCTCCTGCTACCGGCGGATTGCTCCCTGGCACACATTTGAACCAGGTATGTTTGCCATATACTAAAGGAAATATATTGTCAAACTGTACAGAAGCTCCATTGCAGACCTTCACGGTTCCCATATTTTCTTCGTAGGTGCCCGGTGTATAAGTAGTCATCATTGCCGGCAGACCATATACAAAACCATCTGCAAATGCCGTAGGACTCTCTGCTGTACAGTCGCCCTCAGAAACCACTACTTTAAAATAATTCAACTGATCGTTACCACTAATGGTTAGCTGCTGAGATGTTGCTCCCGGAATAGCTACCCATGGATTGTTATTAGGTGTCTGCCAGGTCCATTCCTGTTTGTACCACTGATACGTTGTGTACGTCTGTGTAGTGGAAAGAATTTCATCTTCCGTACTACAGAATAAAATCGTTCCCGGATACTTTTGCCCAAGTCTCGCGCTGGTAATTGTGGGTGTACATTGTGCTTTAATATTCAGAATACTAAATAGTACAACCGCTAAAAAAATTAGTTTTGTTTTCATATATATAGATTATTAAGTTTGGTGTTGTAAAAATGGTCTGCCTTAATCCAGCAGTACTCGTATTCCGAATTTCATATTAAATTGAAAAGGCTTTTCCTTATAAATGGTATTAGGAGCACTTTCTTCTTTAAAATGGTACCCTATTCCCGGCTCTGCATAAATTCCGACTTTATCAATAAGTTTCAACTGAAGCCCTACTGCTGTATTGACAGAAAACTGCAAAGGTTTAGGCTCCACACGTTCTTTTGAGGACTCCTTAATTTGATCATCGACAACATAAGTTGTTGTAATACTGCCCGCTATTGGTTTTTCTACCAACGCTCCAGCTGTAATATATCCTGTAAATTTTCCTTTTTGAATGACATTATAATTAACCTGAACAGGAATTCCTATATAATGAACTGTCTGATCTCCTTTAATATAATTATTGTCACTTCCGGAATGCAGCTCAGAAGAAAGCTTGGTGTAATTCAGTCCTGTTCCTATTCCCCATCTTTTCCCCAAATTATAGTAAACAGAAAGTCCGAATGTCACCGGTACTTTATGTCTGATTCTCGCTTCTACCGGCTGACTTTGATTGGCCAGTAATATGGCCGTCAGAGGATCATCATGATATTCGGCTGTAGACCATACCTGATCTATATTCATCGCTTTTCCAGTGATTGAAGCATAGCCCGGAAACTGCTGTTCTGCAGAATTGGAACCCATATTTCCTGTAAGCATACCTAACATCCATGATTTTTTATCTCTGGATCTCGCGGCTTTAAGCTGTGTATTTTCAGCATAGACTTCTTTTACTTTTTCCTGATTAAAAAGAACCTCATCAGAAGCCTGTTCTTTTACAGTTTCTTTCACTGTATCATCAATAACTGATGTTTTCTGAGCGATCTTACTTTCCTGCTGAAAAGACTCAGATGCTGTCGGAAGCTTGAAGACATCCTGGATCTTCTGATGGCTTCCAGCCTGATTTTCTGCTCCATTATCAGCATATCTTGGTGTCAATGTTTTCTCCGAAGCACCGGTGTTCAATATATTTTCAGATAAAAAAACATCTGTTCTTGATTTTACTTTACCGCCTGAAAGATTCTCAGTTTCTATAGTTTTTATATAATTTTTCTCCTTTTCTCCTTTCATATCTGCCGGTTTCTGAGACAGCGTTTTTCCGGTATCATTCTGGGGCAGTATTCTGGTCAGCAAAAACAATAATGCAATGGCCGCTGCAATCCCTCCTACGCGATAAAATATGGATCTGTTTCCTGTATTTGTTCTCTTTTCTTTGATTGCTTCACCTTCATGAACCTCAGGAATAAATCCGGGAATACTGTTATTTTCTTCTCCGGAAAATAATTCATCTTTAATGTCATTCCACAATCCTTCCGGAACGTCCTCTTCATGGTCATCCATTCTGCTTCGCAGATTATTTAGCCATTCGTTATTCATATTGTGCTTTTTTTGACATTTTAAATTCTTTTATTTTCTGAGCAAGCAGTCCTTTCGCCCTGTGAAACTGTGATGCAGAAGAATTCTCTGCAATCCCCAGCAGCCCGGCAATCTCTTTATGGCTTTTTTTCTCAAATACAAACAAGTTAAAAACAGTTCTGTACCCTTCAGGAAGAGCTCTGATCATCATCATAATATCATCACGGGGAATTTCTTCAAAATCCGGTTCTTCTTCATTAGGAATATCTGGAAGATCATCTACTTCTATGGCAGATTTAAAGTCTCCTTTCTGCTTAATATGCTTCAAGGATTCATTGACTGTGATACGGGTCATCCAGGCTTTTAAAGAACCATTTCCTCTGTACTCAAAAGATTCTATCGAACGGAACATTTTAATAAAACTGTTTTGGAGGACATCATGAACATCTTCTTTTTCTGCCAGATAACGAGAACATACATAGGACAGATTTCTGGAATAAGCTCCAAAAAGCTCTTTCCAGGCAGCCTCTTCCTTTTTCAGAAGGTGCTTTACCAAAATCTGTTCTTTACTTTCTTCCATATGATGCAACTGCCTCCGTATCCACCGGGATGTTATAAAACTGTCAGGCAAAAATAGATTGCATCTTTTTAATAAAGTGCAATCCATTGATGATACTATTTATTAATTTTTTATACAGAACGGGAAATTATAATCGATCACCTCATAAGGAGTAACCACTGTTCCGTCTACTGTAATTTTTTCTGCTGTGAGCGCATATCTAAGCGTTCTATCCATCCCTACATAATATCCTTTTTGCTTAGAAACGAATTCCACAACCGTTTTTTTGTTGACTCCGTCTACCGGAATCTGAAGCTCCATTGTTTTTGGAGTAAGAGTAAGCTCTATCACATTATTTGCGGTATTGATCACTGCTGCATATTTAATATCATAGTTCACTTTTCCAAGTGATTTTATGGCAGTTTCAGCTTTTGCAGGATCCTTTACTACAGTTTTTACGATTTCACCTATTGGAAATTCGGCAAAAGAGATCGTATCTTTCTTTACTTTGAATTCTTTTATTCCTTCTCTTTTGGTAGTTCCTTGTACAATAATCATTTTTCCTTTATAGTTTCCTGGTAATTCTTCCATTTTTACAGGCGGAATGTCCGGTCCTTCATTATCATTACATGAGAATAGGGTCAATCCTGCCAAAACCATTAAAACTGTCATAAAAAATCGGGGTACTGTCAATTTTTTCATTGCATTACATTTTCGTTAAACATTAATTATTTTCGAGTACTCATTTATATAAATCATGTTTTCTGAAAATCTTGCATCCTTTTCTAAAAAAAGAACAAAAAAAATTATAACCAATTGATTTTGTGAATATAAAATTTCATCATCTCATTGCAAATTCCGTACCTGTTATAAAAACAAAGCTCTATTTATCTTTTATAAACAGCAAAAAGGAAACTACATGACATAGCTTCCTTTTTATTATTTACCAGTTGTATTTTATTGTAATCCGCCTCCAAGTGCTCTGTAAAGATCTACCTCAGCATTTAATTTTTCAAGGGTCACATTGATGGCTTCCAGATCATTCTGAAGTTTATTGTTCTGAGCAGTGATCACTTCCAGATAGGTAGCCATCCCACTTTTATATAACTTCAATGCATCATTGATTCCTTTGTCCAGAATAGCTGTTCTCTGTTCTAAAAGCTGTAATCTTTCTGAAGAACCTTTAGACTTTGCCATAGCATCGGAAACTTCTCCCACCGCAGTCATTACAGATTGTTTAAAATTGATGGCTGCTTTTTCCTGTTCAATTAAAGCAGTTTCATAAGATGTTTTCAGTTGTTTTTTCTGAAAAATAGGGGCAGCAAGATTGGCCGCAATTGCTTTGGTAATAGATCCGGGAATATCAAACCATGAGCTGAATTTATTGGAATTTACTCCTATCTGTGGGCTCAGACTGATACTTGGATACATAGCAGCTTTTGCCAATCCGGTTTTGGAATTTAAACTGATAACGTTAAACTCTGCCATCTTCAGATCTGGTCTTCGGCTCAGCAGTTGTGCGGGTAATCCTTCTGACAGCTTATTTTCAGGAATCATTGTTTTCAGATTTCCTTCTCTTTCTACTTTGTCCGGATA
The DNA here is from genome assembly GCF_003610675.1 of Chryseobacterium sp. AG363. NCBI lineage: Bacteria > Pseudomonadati > Bacteroidota > Flavobacteriia > Flavobacteriales > Weeksellaceae > Chryseobacterium > Chryseobacterium sp. AG363. Next base: position 248,647 of record NZ_RAQF01000003.1, on the reverse strand, counting down.
TTCTCCACAAAGAATACTCAGTGCATTTTCCTGAATAGAAATATTCTGTTTTGCCAAAGGAATCAGCAGCTCAGCGGTTTTCTTCTGTGCTTCCGATTGCTGAACCGCCAATGAATTAATTTGTCCTGCCGCAAACTGAAGATTCATCATTTTAAGGGTATTGTCACTCAACTCAATATTCTGTTCGGCTATTTTCAGCTGTTCATCTAGACTGATCAGATTATAATAAGCCTGAGCTACCTGAACGACGATTCTGCTTTTGATGGCATTTAAATTTTCTTTTTGTCCAAAATATTCTGCCGCCGCGGATTCTTTCTGCATTTTCGCTTTTCCCCAGATGTCTACTTCCCATGAAAGTCTCAGTGCGGCACTGAAATCATCCATGTATTTTGTACCAACAAACTGTTCATTCAGAGAGCCGTTAAGCGTATTGGTAGAAGCCCAGCTTCTGTTGGCGCCTGCTGTAAGATCTAATGTTGGCATCAGACCCAGTTTAGCTTGTTTATAAATCAGATCCAGCTGTTCTATATTTTTCAAAGCGACATTCACTTCATTATTTCTTGAAAGGGCTTTATCTATTAGGCCTATCAATTTTGGATCTTTGAAGAATGTCTTCCAGGGAAGAATTACTGTATCTCCTGTCACCTGCATGGATTCTTTGTAGGTCTCGGGAATCTGAAGGTCTGTTCTTGTATATTTTTTCCCTACGGCACAAGACATCAGTAGTGATGCCATTGCGCCTGAAATAAGGAAATTCTTTATATTAAATATGCTCATTTGTCAATTGATTTTCTGTTGTAGTATACTTCTTTTTGGTAGAGAATTTCTCATCCAGATACTGAAAGAACATGTAGAGTACAGGAATGACGAAAACTCCTAAAACCACTCCACTTAGCATTCCCATGGCCGCACTTGTACTGATGGATTTGTTTCCTGATGCCATTCCTCCTGAAGAAATCATCAGTGGAACCATTCCCACAATAAAGGCTAATGAAGTCATGATAATAGGACGTAACCTCGCCTTTGCACCTTCCAGTGCGGAGTCCAGAATCGAAAGACCTGCCTTACGCCTTTGTATGGCAAATTCTACAATAAGGATCGCGTTTTTGGCCAGAAGCCCGATAAGCATGATGAGTCCCACCTGTACATAAATATTATTATCCAGCCCGATGGCTTTTATTCCTAAGAATGCTCCTACAATTCCTGTTGGGATGGAAAGCATTACCGCCAGAGGAAGAATATAACTTTCATATTGAGCTGCCAGTAGCAGGTACACAAAAAGCAAGCACAGTCCAAAAATGGCAATCGTTTGATTTCCTGCTGATTTCTCTTCCAAACTTAATCCAGTCCACTCGTAGCTGTAGTCGGATGGTAGCTTGCTTAAAGTCTGTTCCAGTTTATCCATCAATTCTCCATTACTTACGCCTGGTTTTGGAGACACGTTGATATTTAATGAATTGTAAAGGTTATATCGCTGAACGGATTCCGGACCGTAGACTTTTTTCAAAGTAATCAGTGTATTCACCGGAACCATATCTCCTTTTTCATTCTTTACGAAAATATCGTTGAAGGCCTGTTCATCCATTCTGAAAACACCATCTGCTTTAATATTCACTCTATAGAACTTCCCGAATCTTGAGAAATTCTGAGACTGATCTCCTGAGAAATAGGTCTGAACAGTTCCCAACAGATTGGAAATGCTTACTCCCAGCTGCTTTGCTTTATCTTCATTTACTTCAAGTTCCATCTGAGGATAATCTGCCCTGAACATGGTGTAGGCAAATGCTACTTCCGGAACCTGCATCAACTGACCGATCAGTTCATCTGCTTTGGCCTTAAGAACCTGAGGATCTCTTCCCATACGGTCCTGAAGTACAATTTCGGCATCATTCGTCATTCCGTAACCTTCTACAGGAGGCATTCTGAAGGTCATTACACTTCCTTCTTTGATCACTCCCAATTTTGCACTTGCCATGTCTACCACTTCCTGGATATCCTGAACTTCGCCTCTTTCTTTTTTAGGCTTCAGTTTAACAAATCCCATTGCATAAGCCGGCCCTGCACTGTTACTAAGAAGGTTGTATCCGGTAATGGAAGTATTTTCCTGCACCGCTTCCACTCCTTTTAAGATATCATTGATCTTGTTGGAAATCTCTGTCGTTTTGGTCAATGCTGTCCCGGGAGGCATGCTTAAAGTGTACATGAAGAATCCGTCATCTTCCATTGGTACAAAACTTTTTGGCGTACTTGACATCAGCCAGCCTGCAACCCCGATAACAACTACGATTAATCCTCCTGCAATCCATTTTCTCCCTATTAAAAAGCGTACTCCTTTTGCATAACGGTTGGTCATATTATTGAATCCAGCATTGAATGCCACAGCAAACCTATGCCCGAATCCTTTTGGTTTTTTACCTTCTCCCGAGTGATTGTTTTTCAAAAACACGGCACATAAAGCAGGAGTTAAAGTCAATGCGTTAACTGCTGAAATAATGATCGCTATGGCCAATGTATAGGCAAACTGCTTATAGAATAATCCTGCTGAACCGGACATAAATCCGATTGGGATAAATACCGCCGACATCACCAATGTAATAGAGATAACCGCGCCTGTAATCTCACTCATTGCTTTGTGAGTAGCTTCTCTTCCTGAAAGGTCTGTTCCTTCCATATTACTGTGAACAGCTTCTACCACTACAATGGCGTCATCTACTACAATCCCGATGGCCAGTACAAGAGCAAAAAGCGTCAGTACATTGATGGTAAATCCCAAGACCAGAAGGAAGAAGAAGGTACCGATAATCGCCACCGGAACCGCCACTGCCGGAATAATCGTAGATCTGAAATCCTGCAGGAATATAAACACCACTATAAATACGAGGATAAATGCTTCTATCAGGGTAGATTTCACCTGTCCTGTAGCTTCATCCAATCTTTCTTTGGTACTCATTACCTTCGTGTATTTGATACCAGGAGGGAATGATTTTGATAATTGGTCAAGAGCTTTATTCACTCCTATTTCAATCTGATTCGCGTTGGATCCTGTAGTCTGCATAATCGCTACAGTCACTGCATTTTTCCCATTGGAAAGGTTATCTCCGGTATTTGAAATGGCTCCGAATTCTACACGGGCAACATCTTTTAACCTAATAACCTGGCTTCCTGCATTTTTAACAATAATATTTTCATATTGTTCCGGCTTGTTCTTTTTTCCTTTATAGCGGATTACATATTCTAAGGCTGCATCAGATTCCTCCCCAAGTTTTCCCGGAGCAGATTCCAAACTGTGGTCTGCGATCGCTCTGGAAACATCTGCCGGCTCGAGTCCGTAAGATGACATTTTCTGAGGATTAAGCCATATTCTCATGGAATAATCCTTAAGCCCGAAAACCATGGCCTGCCCAACCCCTTTTACTCTTTTAACCTGTGGAATAAGGTTGATATTCGCATAGTTCTGAAGGAAAGTTTCATCATATTGTTTATTATCTTCCGTATAAATATTGAAAATCAATACCATACTGTTCTGCTGCTTGGAGGTGGTCAATCCCATTCTCACTACCTCCTGCGGTAGTATCGGGGTGGCCTGCTGTACTCTGTTTTGCACGTTTACGGCTGCCTGATCAGCATTCACTCCCTGTTTGAATATAATGGATATCGAGAATGTACCATCATTACTTGCCGTAGACTTCATGTATTCCATATCTTCCACTCCGTTGATCTGCTCTTCCAGCGGTGTTACCACAGAACGGATCACGGTTTCACTGTTTCCTCCGGGGTATGATCCTGAAACGGTAATCGTGGGCGGAGAGATGTCCGGAAATCTGGTCACCGCCAGCTGGTTTAATCCTATGATCCCTAAAATAACAATGATAAGGGATATTACCGTCGCCAGTACAGGACGGTCTATTATCTTTTTTAACATTTTTGAATTTTCTAAGAAAGGTTATACAACTATTTCAAAGGAACAGTGTGTGCCACCACCTGTGCTCCGTCTGTAAGGGCATCAATTCTGTTAATGGCAATCTTATCTCCTGCATTCACGCCTTCTTTGATAAAGTAATCCTGGGAGGTACTTCCTGAAACGGTAATCTGTGTCATTTTCACTTTATCCTTACCATTCAGTTTATAAACAAAGAATCTGTCCTGAATATCTTTTACAGAGGTTTTCGGAAGTTTAATCACACCATTAAGGGCATTATGAATCATCACTCTGGCTGTTCCTCCGGCTCTTAATAATTTATCCGGATTCTGGAAAACAGCTTTCATCTGAATACTTCCGGTATTTCTGTCGAAATTTCCGCTGGCATTTTCCAGTTTTCCTTTAAGAGAATAAGTGGAACCGTCTGCCAGGATAAGCTCTACATTTTCTGCTGTATTTCCTGATGCCGCAGCCTTGCTGTGTGCAATAAAATCAGCTTCGTTCATTGAAAAGTATACATTCACACTGTTGATGCTTGAAAGCGTGGTTAGTGGTGATGGATCAGATGGGCTGATAAGATTTCCTACTCTGTTCGGAATTCTGCCTATGTATCCGCTCACTGGCGCTTTGATATACGTAAAATTGGCGTTAATCTTTGAGGATCCCAATGATGACTGTGCCTGTGCAACCTGTGCTGATGCCGCTTTATAACTCGCCTGAGCGGTTTTCAGCTGCATATCGGAAACTACTTTTCCTTCTACAAGAGGTTTCAGTTTCTCCACTTCAAGTCTTGCTGTTTCCTGTGCCGCCAGCGCTGATTTCAAGGCTGCTTCATTGGTATTGACCTGCTCATTGTACACAGATGGATTTATTCTGAAAAGGGTCTGTCCTTTGCTTACATACTGTCCTTCTTTGATATATACTGCCTCCAGATATCCTGTTACCTGTGCTTTAATATCTACATTATCCTGTCCTTCTATGCTTCCGGGATATCCTGTAGACACGTCAGCATCTCCGGACTTTACCTGGATAAAATCTGTAGGCAATGCCTGCTGCATCTGCTGAGTATTTTCCTGGCCACTCCCAGAACCACACGAGTACAATATGGCTGCAGCTATAAGTGAAAGTACCAGATATCCTTTTCTGTAATTCATAACATTGGTTTTTAAATTTTACAGGAGCAAAATAACTTCATCTTACAGTGATATTCATTCAGAAGTTGGGTGAAGTGTCATTAATCGCAGATGAAACGTATGATAGGAAAAATGAAGGGAAAGCAGCTATTTTCGTTTATAAATGTGATAAAAAAGAATATTTCGGATGAAAATATAAGTAAAATTGTCAAATACAAATTTGTGAACGATATAAGTGAAGCAAAAAAAGACTGCTTTTATAGAAGCAGCCTTGTCTGTATTTTTCCAGGATTAATAATCCATCCAGGATTTGAAAACGGAAGCTTTCTCCCGGCTCACAATGACTTCCATATCAGGCTGTTTCCTTAGTTCGAGCTTTAGTTTTCCATTAAAATGATTTAAAATCTGCTTAACAGAATTGATATGAATGATAAATTGTCTGTTGGCACGGAAAAAGAATTTGGGATCCAATTGTTTTTCAAGCTCTTCCAGGGTTTGCGGAACATTCTCCACCACTCCGGTATTCAGCATGGCTTTGCTGATTCCCAATTCGGTATAAAAATAGAGGATATCTTCTGCCAGCACGGTCTTATATCCATCTCTATGGGCAATGAGAAAACGTTTTCTGTAATCTTTCGGCTGGATATAATTTAATAATCCTTCAATGGCTGTTCCTACTACCGGGACGGCTTCCATAAAGGTTTCATAGCGCTTTAATGCAGCATCCAGCTCTTCTTCTTCAATAGGTTTCAGGAGGTAATCTACACTATTGTATTTGAATGCCTGTACTGCATATTCATCATATGCTGTTGTAAATATGACGGCACTTTTAACTTCATGCTTGTTAAATATTTCAAAGCTGAGACCATCTGCAAGGCGTACATCCATCATAATGACATCCGGGACAACATTATTTTCCAGCCAGTGTACTGTTGAGGTAATCGAGTCTTCCACAGACAGAATTTCGATATGCGGTCTTAACTTTAACAACAGTCTTTTTAATCTGTCAGCATTCGGTCTTTCGTCTTCAACAATTAAAACTTTATTAATCTTCATATCAATGGGAGTTTTACAATAAATTTATCTTCAGTTTTTTCAATTACAGGTTTAGGATATCCTAAGATTTCATATCGTGCAACGATATTGGTAAGCCCTACTCCCGAGGAATCAGGCTTGTTGATCAAAGGCAGAAATGTATTAGAGACTACCAGCTCTCCTTCAGGGTTTGTATAAACGTGAATTTCCAGAGGGTTTACTTTGGATGTCTGATTATGCTTAATAGCATTTTCAACCAGCAACTGTAAAGACAGCGGAAGGGTAAATCTCGATCTGTACTCTTCCTGAATATCTATTTTGAATATAACGCCTTCCCCTATTCTTTTTTCAATCAGAAAGATATAGGACTCTAAAAATTTGAGTTCCTCTTCTACGGCGATAATGTCTTTTTTGGAATTGACCAATAAGTATCTGTATACTCTCGCAAATTTCTCGGAATACTCATACCCCAACTGCTGATCTTCGAGGATGAGTTCTGACAACACACTTAAGTTATTGAAAATAAAATGCGGGTCTATCTGAAGCTTAAGCGCCTGAAGCTCTGCCGCCATTGCAGCCTGCTTGTGTTTTGATGCCCTCAGTTTGTGCTGGGCAGCTTCTACTGCTGTTTTTTTCCAGTTTTCCAATAAATAATCAACAGTATTAAAAGCACTGATAATCAACGATATGACAATATTAGTAGCGATCCATTGTCCCAGCAGTGTATATTCTTTGCGGGAATCCATTTCAGGTAATGTGACTGAAGTACCATCCACGATTGCATTAATAATAATCACAATCAAAACACTTCCCACGATCTGAAGCAAACACTGGATAAATAATCGCTTTACGGTCCTGTTTCTCCAGGGCAGCCACTTATTGAGCGTCCTGTCTATAAAAATACTTACCTCAGAAATAATGATTGAAAAAAAGATAATCCATGTGGCATCTTCCAGAATCATTTTTAAAGGAGCATCAAGGTAGCCTTTCCAAACGGGATCAAAGGGATCAATAAGGTAGGAAAAAACACAGAAAGTGACCACTGCTAACGCCCAGATCACCAGCCTTCTTTTCATGGTGGAAAGAATCTTCTTATTCCGTACTATTTTTTTCCTGATGGCAGAAATCCTGTTCATATCCGGGACTTTATGAATGTAAATATAGAAATAGATTTTATATGAATATCTTCTATTTTAGACGAGACCGCCAAAACAATACCTGAAACGTAAAATAGCAGAGTTAAAATGAATGTGACGGTTCATCACCTGAAAAAGACATTTCATCATCATTTTATGCAACATCACAGTATTTTTATAATCAGGGAATAGCTGTCTATCATAGTTTTGTGGTATTAAATCCGGTACAATGAAAACAATAATTGTCTGCACAGATTTTTCCCACGAAGCTGAAAATGCCACTCATTATGCAGCATCTATGGCTAAAGAAAACAAATACAGGATGGTACTTTTCAATCTTCAGTCCGTTTCCATCCATGCCCTGAATGCACAGGCTTCAGCTGATTTTTTCTACACTCAAACGCTTAAAAATCAGAAAAAAATGGAGGATAAGGCAGCGGAACTTAAAAGATTATATACTGTTGAAACCCAGCATCATCTGGCTTCCGGCAATTTTATTGAAGAGCTTGAAAACTGTATGCAGATTCACGATTGTGATTTTATTGTGATGGGAATGGCTGAAAAAACTCTGGAACAGAAGCTTTTGGGAAACAGTGTAACAAGAGCTATACACAGAATTAAAAAACCGATACTCATTGTTCCCGCTCATGTAGAATATACAGGAATCAGGAAAATTCTTTTTGCTTATGATACGCATAAAAGCATGACCTGGTCTGCCATGAATGATATTTACCACTTTATTAATGAATTCAATGCTGAGATTGAGGTATTCAATGTAAGTGAAAGATTAGAAGATTTTGCTGAGGTTATTCATGATATTGACCTTAATTCTGGGTACGATCTGGATGATATTAAGTACAGCTTTAAAATGATTCAGTCCATTGAAGTCATCAAAGCGATTGAGGAGGAAATAAAACTGACCAGCCCGGACCTTTTAACCATGATTCCTTATAAATACAATCTTGTAGAATCTCTTTTCCATCGAAGCAAAACAGCCATAATGGCCTACAAGAATAAATTACCATTACTATCAATTCCCTTAAACATAGATTAAGAATCAATAAAAATCTGTTCACATTTGAATTATCCTTTTTGCCTGTAAAGGCTAAATTTTACACTTAATCTTGTTTAACAGGACCGGGAATAGATTTCCGGTCCTGTTTTTATTTCAGAGGTTTACTATTACTTTTCCTGCAACGCGGCTGGTCTCAACCTCCAGGTGTGCCAGTGCTATGTCTTCAAACGGGAAAGTTTTATAAACAAATGGTTTCAATGCTTCCTGCTTCAATAAGCCCGCAATTGCTTCTGCAGTTTCTTTTTTAGACTGTACCATCATAAACTCAATATTCACCTTTTTCTGCCTGGCTCTCAATGCAATATCCTCAGGAATCTCAGGCGTCGGAAGTGTTATAATAATACCATTCTCTTTTACAATATCTACCGAATCCGACAAAGCTTTTCCCTGAAGGGTATCAATGATGATATCTGCATCCTGCACCTTTTCATAAAAGTTTTCTGTTGTATAATCAATATGTTCATCAGCCCCAAGCGACAAAACAAATTCTTTATTTTTACCGGATGATATGCCGATAACATACGCTCCGAAATGCTTCGCAATCTGAACTGCAAAATGACCGACACCACCTGAAGCGGCATGGACCAGAACCTTGCTTCCTTTTTTAATTCCGGCAACATCCACCAAGGCCTGATATGCCGTTGAAGCAGCCATTGAGGCCGCGGCAGCCTGCTGATGGGTAATGTTTTGAGGCTTTAATGCCAGATGAGCCGCCGGAGCAGCCACATATTCTGCATAGGCATTTCCTTTTCCAAAAAAATTGACCATTCCGAAGACTTCATCTCCAGGTTTAAAATCAGTTACACTTTTCCCGGTTTCCACGACTTCTCCCGAGATATCCCATCCTAAAATAACGGGTCTCTTTTCTTCAAAAATCCAGTTCAGAACTCCTTCATATGCTCTGGACTTTACATCTACAGGATTAATGCTTACCGATACTACTTTTACCAATACTTCATCATTTCCTATGACAGGCTTATCTATTTCCGTAAATTGAAGATTTTCAACGCCTCCTGCTTCGTTTACAATAACAGCTTTCATTTTTTTTGATTTTAATTATCGGACAAATGTAGTCTCATCATATCTTTGCAGCAAGTATGTACTTTTTGGTAATCTACATACTAAAAACATACTAATACTGATTATCAAACCATTGAAAAAATGTTAAAAATAAAAAAAATTACCAATGAGCCATCCTGTCCTGTTGACTATGCCTTTAAACGGATTGGAGGAAAGTACAAAGGCCGTATTTTATGGTATCTCCATCTGAAGACAGTTATGCGGTATGGCGAACTTCGTAAAACCCTTTCTGATATTACCCCTAAAATGCTTACCCAGACTGTCCGGGAGCTGGAAGATGATGGGCTTATCCATAGGGAAGTGTATCACGAAGTTCCTCCTAAGGTAGAATATTCTTTAACGGAAAACGGCGCCGAGCTCATTCCTTTTATTGATTATCTGCGGCTTTGGGGTGAAAAGCAGATTGAAAAAGAGAGAATAAAAAGGTAAATAGTTTCCTTCCAAACCATGAACGTTCATCATGGTTTTAATTTTGTTACTGAAGGAATACCATTGGATATTTTTAATTAAAAAAACAAACCTCGTAATTCCTATTCAACTGAATATCAAAAAGTCGTAAATTTAGTAAAGGATAAAAACAGTGTTTTCACCCTTTTTTATAGTTGTGCCGTTCGCTAATTTTGTTCCATAAAATTAAAACCATAAAAATGAAAACTTCCTTTTTTACTAAGATTTTAAGTCCCTTATGTGCAGCTCTTATTCTGGCATTTTGTCTGCTTAGCTGCACCGAACCTCCTAAAGAACCCGTAAGCAACAGTTATAAAAAGAAACTGATCAGCTACCGTGAAGGGCAAGTTCTTTTTGATGAATACACCAGAACCAATCATGAAATTCTCATGAAGTACAGAAACGGTGAACCCGATTCGAGATGGTACTGGTTTTCGCTTGAAGATATGGAAGGCTATATTAAATATGTAAAAGAAAATGCCAGAAAACAAAAATTAAAAAATCCGGGAATCAGGATCTACATGGGAAAATATCCAATGAATCATCCTAAAAACAGAATGGCAAAACCTGAATATGCAGGTTACCAAACTATATTTTTAGTACCTACTGCCCAAAAAAGAGAAAGAGAGAAGGTTATGGCCAGATCAGCCACCACCGAAGAAAACACAGACGTTACTTCAATAGAATCTATGAATATGACCAATCTGGCCCCGCCACCAAAAACGTTATCGGAAACAATGCCTTAAAAAACACAGCATTATGAACTGGAATATTGAAACAGGGAAACAGATATCGATGACCATTTCCATTGTAGTGATGATTCTAATGGTCATAAAATACAGAAAAACCGGAAAGGAGAATTTATTTTTTATCATAGGATATCTGTTGTTTTCCCTGATTGATATTTCCTGTTATTTCTATTTCAAGCTGACCAATCTGCCTACGGACATCTTCTATGTAATTGGTTTTTTAATGATTGTATTTTTTCTGTACTTACTGTATTATTACCAATTATTATATGTTCCGCTGCTCAAAAAGATACAGACCATCATCCTGGTTCTTTTTGTCCTCAATATTGTTGTGATGTTTTATACGGAAGATGATCTGCTTCATCATTTTTCTTTTAATATGCTCTATGCAGATATTCTTCTGTTGTTGTTTTCAATTATTTTGTTCCTGTATCAAACCTTTAATTCTGACAAAATATTAGAAATTAAAAACTATTTACCCTTCTGGATATCAGTATCTCTAATGATATTTTTTATCGGAAGCATTCCGATACTTTTTTTCAGAACTACTGTTTCAGAGACTATTTATTTCTTTATTTTATTTATGCTGAATCTGATCAGTAATGGCATACTCATATTGGGTTTAATCTGGAACAAACAGGAAAGAACAAGATAAATGCTTTGCAGATATGGAAGAGAATAATCTGGTTATCATCTTTACAATTACTTTATTCATCGTTGTTTTGACAATGGTCTTCATCTATGCGGTTTTTATCAGGAAAAAAACAACCCTGCTGATTGAGCAGAAGGAAAAAGATCTTCGGTTTGAAAAGGAACTGGCGACTTCACAGGTAGAAATGAAAGAACAGACTCTCAATTATATCGGGCAGGAATTGCATGATGATCTGGGGCAGAAATTATCTGTGGTCCGCTTACGTCAAAACCAGCTGATTACCAAACTCCGGAATTCAGAAAAAGAAGACCTCATCGAGCTCAATGAATTATTGGGAGAATGTATACAGGATATAAGAAATCTTTCTAAGACATTAATCACTGAACAGATCATTCATTTCGGACTGGCAGAATCCATTGAAAGAGAAGTTAAGAGAATTAAAAAACTGAAATTATTAAAAATAGAATTCATCACACAAAAGCAGGATATTGATATTTCGCCTAAACACGGACTTATCCTTTTCAGAATTATCCAGGAAAGTATCAATAATATTCTGAAACATTCCAAAGCCAAAAATGTTTCCATACACATGGAGGATGACTGTGAAAAATTACATATCAGTATCTCGGACAACGGAAGAGGCTTTGATATCAATAGTAATCAGGACGGCTCAGGATTAAAAAACATGGAACTGAGAGCCAAATTGATTCACGCAGAACTGTCTATACATTCAGAACTGAATAAAGGAACACAAACTTTGATAACCTATCATAAAAATTTATTATGAAAACTATTCCCATAGCGATCGTTGATGATCATACCTTAATCTCCAAAGCACTGGAGAATATGATCACAGAAAACACTCAATATCGGGTCATTATGAATCATCCCAACGGAGAAGAATTTATTGCAGACGTGGAAAAAGCTTCTGAATTACCCGCTGTAGTCCTGATGGATGTCAATATGCCTTATAAAAATGGTATAGAAACTACAGAATGGCTTACAGAGCATTATCCTGATATTAAAGTCATTGCCCTTACCATGGATGATGATGAAAGAATATTGATTAAAATGCTGAAAGCAGGCGCTAAAGGCTATCTGCTGAAAGACATGCAGCCTTCTATCCTTTTCCAGGCTATTGAAACGGTATTTGAGAAAGGCAGCTTTTATACTGATTTTGTAGCCCAAAAGTTATTGAAAGTAAAAACAGAGGAAGCGAAAAATGCCTCCCTGCTTTCTGAGCTGAGAGACCGGGAGAAAGAATTTATCAAATGGGCCTGCAGCGAACTTACTTATAAGGAGATTGCTGACAAAATGTGCCTCAGTCCTAAAACCATTGATGGCTACAGAGATTCGGTTTTTGTGAAACTGGATATAAAAAACAGAGCGGGTCTGGTACTTTTTGCTTTGAAGCATGATTTGTGCTGACTTAATTTTTAATCCTATTTATTCCCTGAAAAAATAAACATCTTTACATTCTTTTTATGTATCCGGCAGCTTTTCAAGCTGCCGGATTTTTATTTCATAACTCACTCATATACAAACAAAAGGTGTTTTTCCTTTTTCAAAATACGGTTTTCTCCTCTGTTTTTGCTCTTCTGAAAGATGGAATTTTGTCATAGAAAAAAGCACAAAAAGGCAGCACCCGAAAAGCCGGAACAGAGTAGGGAATATTTTTAAAACTAATACAATGAAAAAAGCACTTATCGTAGGAATTAATGATTATGCACCCATCGGATACGGAGGTCCGGATCTTAACGGCTGTGTAAATGACGCGAGAGATATGGCCAATACATTGGTGATCTGTGGTTTTAGTCCGGCAAAGATTAAAATCCTGACCAATCAGAATGCTACAAGAGCGAATATATTGAACTATCTGAAATCCATGATCAGCACGAGTGTAAAAGGAGATTCTCTTGTTTTTTATTATTCAGGGCACGGAACCAGAGTGGCTAATATAGGATCAGATCTGGAACTGGATGGTTTGGACGAGGCTATTTGTCCGCATGATTATGCCAATAACGGTGTCATTCGTGATGATGATTTTAAAACCGTTCTCAGCAAGCTAAAAGCCGGAGTGAATATGGAAGTCATTTTCGACTGCTGCTACTCCGGAACGGGAACCCGAAAAATGGATCTGGGGCTGGAAGCTGATCTTCTCAACGAAACAGCACGCTATATCCCTCCAATGCTTGAGGATGAATTTTATCTCACTTATGCCAGTGAAATGGAAACCTCTAAAAATTCAAAAAAATCAACCGTTCTCACTAAAGCACTTGTACCTGTTACCGGAATGAATCATACGTTATGGGCTGCAGCAAAAGACAATCAGGTATCCATGGAAGGAAATATCAGCGGACAGATACGAGGCTATTTTACGTATCATTTCTGTAAAATATTACGTGCTACCAACGGTAATATTGTAAGAAAAACTCTTGATAAACAGGTTGCCATTGCCTTAGCGGCTATGGGAGCTGCTCAGATCAACCAGACAGAAAGCATCACTGCAGAGTTTTCACAAAAAATATTCACTTAACTAATAACCATTACCGGCGGAATCCGAAAAGCCATCAAAAGAGTAGGAATATACCAGATTAAAATAATAATCATGTCAAAAACCGAAAACAACAACCCAATGACCGCTGAAGAAGTGTCAAGACTTAGAGCTATCAAAGCAAAATCAACTGAAAAACCAGAAGTAATTGAAAAATTATTTAAGCTGGCTCCGGCTATGGAAACCATTAACGGAAGAACTTTTCCTAAAGGGATGAAAACAATAGGAATGCCTATGGATGAAAAAACAGCAGAAAACCGGGCACTGGAAACTGATCATTTCTACCCTACTCATGCTGATTTTGAGTACAATCCAAAGCTTGAACCGAAAAGAGACCGTAAACCTAAATTTATCGACAGGGATTCTTTCCTGACTCCTGAAAATGCAAGAACCATTTTTGGAGTCGATCAGAGAAAAGTATACAATTCTACAGCCTATCCGTGGAGATGTGTCGGCAGAGTAGAAAGTTCTCTGGGTTCAGGAAGCGGTGTAATGATCGGACCAAGACACCTTCTTACCTGCTCTCATATCGTTGACTGGCAGCCTAATAATACAACAGGATGGCTGAAATTCACCCCGATGTATTACAACGGAAGCGCTCCTTACGGAACTGCCTGGGGTACTTTAACGTATTACAAGTATAAAGTTGCAGGACCTTCTATTGATTCTACAGAGATACAATATGATTATGTGGTAATTGTATTGGACAGACCTATCGGAAACAGCACAGGCTGGTTAGGCTCAAAATCCTATTCCGATTCATGGGATGGAGGAGCTTACTGGACTCACGCAGGATATCCGGGAGACCTTACCGGAACGCAAAGACCTACCTACCAAACAGGTATCGCACTGGATGGAGATTTCTGGAGTGCTGATGACAACGAAAGCATGAGTCATAAAGCAGATATATGGCCTGGACAAAGCGGAGGCCCTTTCTGGGGATATTGGGATGGCTCTCCGTATGCTGTAGCAACTCAAAGCGCGCATAATCCAAGCGATAATTTTGCAAGTGGCGGCTCGGATTTAGTGAATCTGGTCATCAGAGCGAGAAATGAACATCCTTAATTTATTTTTTTAGTTTAATAACCCCGGCCGCCTTTGAAGGCGGCCGGGGTTTATTTCGGTTTAAAATGTTTCTAAAACTATTCCAAGTCATTATAAATTTGGCTTTGGACTTGGCTTTGCCCCTTGATTTATTAATCGTGTTTTCATATCTCGGAAATATTTTATGTCTCCAAAAGTTCCATCTGAAAATTCTTCCTTATAATCTCCATTTCTTAATGTATCATGTAGAAACATTGGAAATACTTTATCCAAGTTTTGTTTATTTTTAGAAGAAACTCCCGGATCATTTTTATACAAACTAATACTATCTATACCTATCCAGTTATATAAAAAACGAATGTCTTCAAAATAGGGTCCGTCATCAATATATAATCGGTAGTTTGTAGGACGGTCAACTTTTCGAATAATATACATCCAATCATCCAGATTAAAATCTTTCCATAATTCAGGAATAATAACAAAAAGGCTTCTTATATTTTTATACCTAAAATCCTCAGAATTAAGCAGCTTAATTATTAAATCTTTAGAATTATAAGCTAATAATTCATTTTTTAAAGGCTTATAAGAATCCCAACCACTTTGTTTTATTCCATGATGCAGTTTTTGTATAATTTGTTCCATTATTTTATATTTTGTATGTAGATTATTTTATCTTTTCCGAACCGCACTACTTCTCCTCTGCTATTTATCCCTAAAGGAGTGATTTCATTACGAGCCCTTTTTATAGGTATATTGAGACCCTTTAATATTTCTCCTAATCTTTCTGCTTCTTCTGCTGTTGGTCGATAGTGGCCGGACATATTATCAAATTCTACTATCCTGCCATTTTTAAAACGAATACCTCCAGCAGCTAAAACATCATCCCGATTCCCTAGTAAATGATGTTTCTCTCCTATTTTTAATTCACCGGATTTTGTAATTACAAAATCAAATTCGTCTGAAGGAAAAATATTATCATTTAGCTGTCTAAAAACTCCCTGAGAATCCATTTTATACCCGATAATAAACCCCTCTTTTGGTAATTCTTCTATTGGATATTTATTTACGATTTTCGGAATTCTTTCACAAAAAGCAATTATCCTATATTCTTCTAATATCTTTCCAACCTTCTCAGCATCATAACTGACTTTTCTTATATCCTGCAAAACTTTCTGATATGCTTTGTCATAACGGCTTCCCTGAGCAATAATCTCTCCTTTATACACTAAAGCAAATTTTCTGTTACTGCTTATTGAGCCGATGGCATCAGGATTAACACCTCCCTTTTTTCCAATACTCTCCATAATGGCAGCAGCATCAAGCTCCATAAAGAATGCTCCATTCTGTATCAATGCATCACATTCCGATGTTTTTGAAATGAAACCTGCGCTTGGGATTACCCATTCTGTTGGATTAAACATACGGAGATCTTTCCTTTGATAAACTCCGCTGTTCAAATCCAAAAATACGGAAATTGCACTTGCACGCAACCCCTGCCTCACATTTTCTGCAACATTCACATATGCTTTCAATAAGCTTAAGCAACTTCTGTAAAAAGCGACAGTAAGCTGTGCTAAACCAACAGCAAGCTGTGGTACTGCTACAGCAGATCCCAATACGTTATAAATAAGATCCCATTGCCGCAGAAACTCATCTCCTCCGGGAAGCTTGGCAATTTCTGCCCGGAATGCCTGTATGGTAAGATCCGGTAATGCCAAACTAAGATCTGCTGCCGCTGCTAATAAGAGATACGGGTTTCCGGATAATGCTAATGTTCCGATTCCAAAAACGACTCCTACCATATCGGCCACAATCCGGATCGTTTCATTAATATCTTCCCATTTTTCTGCATCAGCCAGCGCTTTTACATAAATAGCCGGAACCATCATGACAGTACCCCGCTGTTCCCCTTCTTCATTGGTTTCTGATATATGCTGCTCAATGAAATAAACCATATCGAGAGGATAAAACTCTGCTCCTTCATCCAGATCTTCTGTTACCTGTTCTGTTGCATTAGGATCCCCTTCTTTGGGTACAATGAAAACTCTCTTTGTTACTTCTTTCTGCTGCTGAAGAAAAAAAGTTTTTTCATCTGATTTTCCAAAACCCAATAGATCTCCCGCCAGCCCGAAAACTTCAGTATTGACTTTATACTCATTTCCTATCCTGAAAGTAGGAGCTCCTGCTTTTGGACGGTTATCAGAAAACAGGCAATACTCCATAAGAATAGTAGCAAAAATGATACGGTTGGATTTCATTTCTCCATTAAACTCACTTACCCCATCCAGGTTGAAATAAATCCTGTTGCAGAGTTCAGGACTTTTTTTGAACTTGTCCACTAAAAAAAAACGATCGGAAAATGCTTTTAAGACATTGACTAAAGCAGAACTTCCATCCTTCCATCCGCTGAAAATCCCAGTATCATCTAGTTTTGTCAAGGCAAGAAGATGCCCAAATAACGTTTCATTTTCAAGAGCCATTCCCCGAAGAACAAACTCAGGAGTATTGGTATAAAGGAATTTAAGCTCCTCTGCACTCTTTGCTTTAAGAAAACTTGATTTAAAGATTTCTGTGAAGTAGTTTTTGTACTTGGAATAATTTTCAAAATCATCAAATCCTACATGCATGACCAATCTCCTGAATTCCTCATAAGAAAAGGTTTCCAGTACAATTGCTTTTTTTCTCCTAAGCTCTTCCCGGTCGGCATCTCTGTGAAAGAAGTAAATAAGCTGGCAGGAAATCTGCTTTTGAGCAGCATTAATTATAAATTTGATTTCACACTCTGTTTGAACCAGATTCACAAGCTCTTTATTCTTATTGAGATATGTTTTTAAGTATATGAAGTTATCTTTATCATCCTTTATGTATTTCTCTTCAGCAATTCCATCATAATCATTGATATTGTAGTCCAAAATAAAATGCTGATTGAATTGATTACTGTATTTTAATTTATTACATAACAGCTGTTTTCTTATATAATCGTCAGTACGCCATTCTTTACTGATGATTTCTTTAAGTTCAAGTGTTTCCATAATTTTTTCTTTTTTGAAAAAGGCAGGGCTTTAGGACCCTGCCAATTGAATGGTTACTAAATTCATTTCAAGAACCTGTTGGTAGTTAAGACAGTTTATTAAGCTCATTGCTTTTCAACTCAACAAATTCCTGTAAATAGCTTTTCAGAAGATCCAGAAAACCTACTTTATTGTTCTTCACAAGCCAAAGCATGTAATGGTGAGTATTCACTTTAACAATAGATGTTTTAGGATTTCCTTCTTCATCCAGAACAGGGTTCTGCGTTTCTTCATCTACTACAGGAACAAGTATTCTGTTAAAAATTTCGTCTCTCAGACTTGACCATTCCTCTTCCCCAATCAGCCATTCCGGAGTCGGAAGGTTGGAAGGTTCAATTTCATTGGTTTCTTTATTCCTTAAAACCTGCTGATAAAAAAGATAGGTTCTTGGAAGTTCTGTATCTACCACCATTTTATTGATTCGGATAAATCTGTTAAAGGATGGAAGCATAGGATGTTCAGATATCTGGATTTCACCCAGGTTGAGATCTGTTGTATTGATTTCGTTTAAAAGCTGCTGTACCTGTTCTGGTAGTAATAATTTTTCTTTCATTATTTTAAAATTTTGTTGGTTAAATATCAGTGTCTATCAATTCATAGACACTGCTTGATGAAAAGGCAGAATTTTCAGGCTCTGCCTTTTTATAGTAAGTTTATCTTAAAGTTTGAAACTTGTTACAATTTGTACAGTTCAACGATATTGGCACTTACGCCTGTATTTCCGCCTGTATTCATGTTATACATTCCGAAGGCAACCGGGCCTGTATACCCTGTTTTGGTATAGGTAACCGTTTTGTTATTGAAGTTGACAATGACTGTCCAGCTTCCTCCACGTCTTATAAATGTTGCACTAAGAGCATAGGTAGGCTCTGCAGTAGTTACTGTCTCTGCAGAATTGTCAGGGAATATTTTACACATAGGATACCAGTAGGACTGAACCAGCCTGATATTCGCAACCGTTTGATTTAAGAGATCTACTCCATTGGCGGCATTTACTAATCCTATAAAATGGGTCATCGTTCCAAAGCCGTTTGGTCCACTTATCGTTGCTGTTTTACCTGTAATTTCAACATTCATGTAAAAATCTTCATCTGCACCAATCAATTGATTGGTCTTTCTGGCTGCGATGAAACTTGAATCATCGGCAGGAGTCTTTACATTACTGTCAGAACTGTAACTTACGGCTGCTCCTGCCTGTGTAATGGCGGATGATACAGCATTATTGTATATTTTCTGTTCCCAAACAATATTATTGAGAGGAACACGCTGGATCTGGCTTGCCACACGGATGGTAAAACTTGTTAAGTACCATGCTACCCCATTCCACAGTCTTATTTTATATTCTCCTGCCGGAATATTTTTGAAATTGTAGTAGAAGGTCAGATCAATTCCATTAGTATACAACTGAACCTGTGAACCAGGGATGATGGCAACAACAGTAGCAGTATCCGCAGAAATACTATCCTGGGTACATAGCTCCACTTTAAAACTTGTGGAAGGAAGATTTAAGTTGGCTCCTTTCAGATTAATCCAAAATGGTTTATCTGTTTTGTCCACAATGGGGGGAGATATGACTGCAACACTCATTGTTCCTGTGCTCCATCCTCCGTTCATTTTAGTTTTCCATGCGGCTCTCTCAGCTTCTGTCATTTGATTGGGTATTTCCAACAGTAGATTTTTACTGTCTACAATAGCGTTTAAGCCATCGGTATTTTGAACTACAACTTTTTGAAAATTAACGGTGTCAGAATTCTTATTGGGCAGCCCGGATAACACATAAGGGTTTCCTAAGGTATTGATCGAAAATGAGGCGTTAAGAGTATGGCTTCTTGCTGCACTGTTGGAAAGGTTTGCATTCATCATGTTCTTCCCCAGATCACCTGCAGGAAGTTTGGCAACATTTCCGTTATCATTCATTCCTATGATTTTAGGATAATCCTGCGCATTTCCATCTGTCACAGGAATTTCCAGTTTCTTAGCTAATTTCTCTTTTGTCTTGATATTATACTGAGCCTGACTTGCGATTCCTTCTGCTAAAAGATCCGCATTTGAAATACTGACATGACTATCAGCTAATTCCAGAGGAATTGTTCCATCAACAACGGCATGGGTTTTTAAATCACCGTTTTCATCAACGGCATAATCTGTATAAGACAGGGAACCTGGAGCTGCTACCTGATAAATAGCATTTGTTTCTCTTTCTCCAATGGGAGGCAATTCACTGACACGTATAATTTTTCCTATAATTGGCATTTTTTTAATTTTTAAGGTTAATAATTATGTTATTTCCAGTCTCCTGAAATAACTTTCTGGCCTTCAAGCGACTCTAATCCAAGAAGATTGTCATTGGGGTCGAAATTGAATCTATCCTTAGTAATTACTTCGGAAGGAACTTCAAAGTCATCTGGATTTTCTTCCGTAAATGGCAGGGCGTGAGCCACTTTTAATCCTATACTTTCAGCTTGAAGAATATTTAAAGTAGTAGGAAGTCTGGTAATCCATGCTTTTCCATGTTTTTTGCCTTTTGGCTGCTTCATTTCATCTACAATTGATAGATAAAGGTCATCTCCGATGACAGGAACTTCACCTCCATTCCAGATTTTTCCTGTTGCCAGATAAAATTGTACAGCACCTTCAAAACCAGGACGCACCGTGACCACCACTCTGGCCATTCCACTTTGTAAAAATGCCGTGAAAACGGGATCCGTATTCTCTGCTTTATACAAATCTGACCAGTTGTGTTTATTTCCCCAATAATATGGGTACAGATAATAGGATAGATTTTCCCATTCAAATGCCTGCTCCATGAATTTTACAAAAGCGGAGTATTTGTCAAGATCCTTAGAAAGCTTCGTTTCATAATCAGTAAATGAACTTCCCTGAGTTAACCCTGATAAACCGTAACCATGAATAGCATTCGGGGCTCTGTCTGCCATATAGGAAATACAATTTTTTCTAAGAACCGTATTTTCAATCTGTCTGTAAAAGTTAGGATTTGAGCCTTTAATCGCAGAAGCTTTGTTTTCTTCTTGAGAAACCGCATTATTATATTCAATCAGAGCCACTTCATATGCATCAATAATAGCCTTAAAAGTTTCCTGTTGCCATTCCCTTTTGGCTTCCTGTGTCAATTGACAGGTTGCAACCAGTGAACCAGTAACTCCTTTCATATCCCATGAAATAAAAGAAATTGTAATTTTATCTTTTATCGAATCCAGAGGCATATCTACTGCTGTTCCGACTTCTTTACCACAAACATATACAGTATGTCTAGAATTCATTCCCAATCCATCATTCATAGCACCTGCACCAGCTCTTAAAGAGCCTTTTACATAAATGGCTTCATAATTTTCAGGAATTTTAAAGTCATTATTATGATATACACCGGTCCATCTTCCTACTCCATATTCATTATCAACTCCAAGGTTTTTCTCAGAAAATGCATTTGAAATATAAATAACAGGCTTTAATCTTTTGTCTGCAGTAATATTATATTTTCCTGCCCAATACTTAAAAATCACATCATTTTCCAATGCTGTATGATCCTTCATCGGCATTACATCAGAAGTTCTTGGATCCTCAGGTTTTACAAACTTGCTCTTTGCAATCCCCAACAAATGCAGTTTTGCTGGTTCAGGAATCATAAACTCAAACATCATACGTTTTCCATAATCATAGATCTGATTCTTCATCAATTTATCTACCCATCTGTAAACGCCTACTACGTGTTTATCTCCTTTTTTATTATCAAAGCCATGAGTGTTATTTTCTTCAAATTCTTCAATAATTTTCTCGATTCTTTCTTCGTGAACTTTTGTGACAATCCTGTCCATAGCTCTTGCGGTAATATCCTGGGCCTGAGTAACGGCTTGTCTGGTACTTTCATCTCTGGAACTATGGCTGGCATTACCTAATCCTAAACTCGTATTGATATTTGCATTTACTGTTTTGTAACTTGCATTTATCCCAAACTGAGTATTGCTGTCTGATGCTTCCTGCATCATTTTAGCGATCTCATTCTGCATTTCAAAACGGGTAGCTGTTGTCGTATCGGTAAGCTGCTCTCTTTCAGTATCAGAAGAAGTAGTAGTAGTATTTTCACTTCTTCTTAATTTTCTGGTTGATTTCTCACGATACTCTCTGGCCATAATATTTTCAATATGGGCGACTTCGCCTTCAACATAGGCATGTGTGGTCTGCTCCACTTTCAAATAGTCTGCAATACCAATTTGTTTAAATCCGAATCCTGACGGAATAAAATTATTTTCATCTTCAGTATCTACAGGTTCTCCTTCATCCACCTCTAGCAAAAATTTATCAGAAAGGCATGCTCTTGCCTGCAGTTTACTGGCATAGATATTGGCAAGCTTTCCATTCGTGAACATAATTTTAGCACTTAAAGAAGCATCCTGTATGGTATTAAAGTCTAATCCAGGCATACAAAGATCATTGAGGAAAATAATATTTCCTGATCTGGACTTTACATAATAATCACTATTGATGTTTGCTGAACCGTTGCCTGGAGTAAGATTGTAAGAGATATTACTTACCTCCCAAGATGAATCCGGAACGGTAAGTGCGATATCAAAAGTAAATCCCTTATGAACATATTTTGGACAAATCTGATAGGTAAAAGGAACCGCCACTGTTCTTGCTACCGGAATAAGAACTCCTCCTATACTAGTATATCTTTCATGCTCCGTATTAGTATTTTCCACAATAATATTGTTGGATTTTTCAACAGCTTCTTTTACTAATATATCAATCTCGGAAAAGGTATTTCTACCCTCTAACAAAATATTAAGATCTGTAGAGTTTAATGATGCTGAGCGTTCTTCTCCTGCATCTTTCTGAAAATCATACCCAAGTACATCCAAAAAAGTATCTAAATTTTCCGGCTTTATGGCTCTTAATAGAGAATCTGCCTCTATTTCCTGTCTAAATTGAAAATTAAGTTTAGGTAATTGCGGCTTGGGAATTTCCGGAATTTGCTGGCAAGGATCTGCCGGATCATATTTAATATCCTGATTTCGTACCTGGCAGTATCTATCCTTATTTGCGATTACATCTTTATTATATTGTTCAATAAGCGGGGCTATTTCTTTCTGGTGAATTTCTTCTGCTGCCGCATATTCTTTTTGATATTCTGCTTTATATAATCTTTCAATACTGGAAAGGTTTTTCTTTAAAGCCTCATATCTTTCCAATTTGATCTTTGCAGCAGAGATAAGCTGTTGCTGTTGCATTTCCTGTGTTGGAAAAGTTTCTTTAGGGCCTTCAGAAACCATTCTTGAAGAAGGTTGCAAGTTAGAAAGAGCCTTGTCATCCATCATCAGTTCTTTAGGCAAAACAACTCTTGCCCCAAGTGCTGTCTTCATTTCCTCTTTGTCTGAAACAGAAAGAATGTGATGAGCCAGAAGCACCTGCATGATAACTTCCTTAACGTAAAAATCTTTCTGAGTTACCACCTGATAAATCAGATTATTCCATAAACTGATCAGAGGAGGGGTTGCGGGAGTAGCCTGTGGATCTGTCAAAACGGCTCTTTTAGCAATTACCTCTTCATAAGTACATATAGTCTTATTTTTTGCTAACCAGGTTCCAAATACATAGTAAGCCTTATAGGTTCTTTTGAAACCCTCTAAACTATTCGCACTGTTTGGGTCTGTTGAAATACGTTCCGGATTATTTGCATAATTAGCGGCACATGTTTTCAGTAATTTTTGTTTAGCTCCGGTTCCGTTAACAACAGGGACATAAAAGGCGTTATCATTTTTCAGATCCTGAGGAATAACAATGAATCTTTTATCTTTCTTGGTATCATCAGATAGTTCAGGGCTTCTCAGGCTTACAAATCTGAAAAGTGTTTGTGATGGTGTATTTTCTACAGGAACATCTGTAGTACTATTTTCCATATCGTTCATTTTGTGTAATTTTGTATTGATTTATAAAGGTTAAGATTTTGAAGCTCTTTTTAGTAGAATGTCTTCAGGTTTTAGCCTTATTTTTTTAGGTGGTTTCCGGCAAAAGATGTCCACCTGGAATTTTTAAGTCTAGTTTCATTTTCTGTGTTTTTTCTTGAAGCAAAGATCACCCCCAGAAGCGACAGAACTTGACGTAAAAAAAAAATTTATTTTTCTACTCTAAACCTTTGGAGCAAAAACTATTGGTATTCTCAATATTTTAATACATTTGTTTAAAACATACTTCAGATGAATTTCGAGCAGATCAACTTACACCTTGAGGCCTACAAAGAACACAACCAGATTCTGGATGCAGCAAAATACCTGATCCATTCTTTTAATCTGGAACATGAGAACTTTGCGGGATTTGGTTTCAGGGAAGAGCTATCTCCTACTTCGATGCTTCTTACGGCAGAAGGGGAGCTGGGAGGACCACAAACCGTAATGATCCCACGAAATTTATTTGATTTTGACCTGAACCTTGTTCTGAATATGGTTGCCCACGAAATGCTTCATGTAAGACAAAAAGCACCCGGACAAGTTATTGAAGACAAAAATGAAAGGGAATTTCAGGCGTATTATGAAATGCTTTTTCACAAGGTTTTCCCACAGATCCCGGAAGTTTCGGATTTTCATAAAAAATTCTTTGGAGGAAAAGCATTGGAATACTACAAAAGAATGGGTGAAGGCTCAGTATTGCAGCAAAAGTATGCAGAACAGAAAACAGAAGTAGAACATTTAATTAACGAAATACCATGACAGTAAAACCAGAGATCACCTGGGCGGATTTTGAAAAAATAGACATCAGATGTGGAACCATACTTTCAGTAAATGATTTTGAAAAAGCAAGAAACCCATCTTACCAACTGGAGATTGATTTCGGAGATTTAGGAATCAGAAAGTCATCCGCACAGATTACGTCCCTTTATACAAAAGATGAATTGATAGGAAAACAGATTTTAGCAGTAGTAAATTTTCCTAAAAAGCAAATCGCCAATTTCTTCAGTGAATGTCTTGTGTTAGGATTATATGGAGAGGACAAAAAAGATGTTACACTTTTGGCTCCTTCATTGCCAACAAAAAATGGAATGCAGGTAGGATAGATACCCAAGAAAAACACATATGATACAGAACATACCCTTAGAAAGAGTTTTATTCCTTGACATTGAGACTGTTCCACAGGCAGGATCATGGGACGAATTATCTGAAACCGAGCAATATCTTTGGGATAAAAAAACCAAATTTCAGAGAAAAGACGATATCTCCGCAGAAGAATTTTATGACAGAGCCGGTATTATGGCCGAATTTGGAAAAATCATCTGCATCACCATCGGAATGGTCGAAAAGAATGAAACGTTAAAAATAAAAAGCTTTTCCGGACATGATGAAAAGAAAATGCTTAAGGAATTTGGAGAAATCTTCAACAGTCCAAGGCTTTACAATGTGATTCTCTGTGCACATAACGGAAAAGAATTTGATTTTCCTTGGATTGCCAGAAGATATCTAATCAATGGAATACAGCCACCGGCACCGTTCCAGATGTTTGGAAAAAAACCATGGGAGGTTCCCCACATAGATACAATGGAGCTTTGGAAGTTCGGAGATTATAAGAGTTTTGTATCGCTGGAACTACTGGCGCATGTCTTTGGTATTCCTACTCCGAAAGATGATATTGACGGCTCAATGGTTTCATCAATTTACTACATAGAAAAAGACTTGCAGAGAATTGTTGACTATTGTGAAAAAGATGTCTTAACTTTGGCAAATATTTTCCGGCGCATGCGTCAGGAAGATTTGTTGAAAAGGAATATCAATCTAGATTAAAAAATGAAATTTACAGACGATCAAATTGCTGACATTGGTGAGGAAATCATTGGTGTATTAAAAACCGTATATGACCCTGAAATTCCGGTAGATATTTACGAATTAGGGCTGATTTACGATGTCCAGATCTCCGATGATGCTGACGTAAAAATTATCATGACACTTACTACTCCCAACTGTCCTGTTGCAGAAACACTTCCTCAGGAAGTAAAAGATAAAGTGGCTGAAGTAGAGCATGTAAACAGTGTAGATTTAGAGCTTACTTTCGAACCGAGCTGGAATAAGGATATGATGAGCGAAGAGGCGAAGTTTGAGCTGGGAATGCTTTAATTACTCTTAATAATATAAAACCCCGAAGAAGTATTTTCGGGGTTTTTATTTTTAAATATCTTTTGCTATTTCTCTTCCTTCTCTCCTGCTCCACTCACTCCATGAACCTACATACAGAGCTGGGATGGGAAATCCTGCAAAGTCCAGAGCTAAAATTGTATGGCAGGCAGTAACTCCAGAACCACAATGAATGATCAGATGTTCAGGCTTATTTTGTAATAACTTACTGTATTTTTCTTTTAAGATTTCCGGACTCAGAAAATTTCCGCTTTCATCAAGGTTTTCAGAAAAAGGAATATTAATCGCTCCCGGAATATGACCGGCGACCAAATCAATAGGCTCAGATTCTCCTTTATAACGATAAGCATCTCTTACATCAATAACTGTAGAAGAATCGTTTGTTAATTCATTTTCAACCACTTCCAGACTCGAAACCGGAAGACTCCAGTGATTTTTTTTAATTAAAGCTGCTTTATCAAATTTCTCATCCCCGGAAGAAAATTCTAATCCTGCTTTTTCCGCTGCCTGCATTCCGCCATCAAGAACCTGAACTTTTTCCAACCCGAAAGATCTCAGCATCCACCATGCTCTTGCTGCTGCATTGGAAGCACTTTTGTCGTCATAGACAACAATATGGGCCTCTTCTGATATCCCAAGATCAGAAAGCGTTTCAGCAAACTTTTCTACCGACGGAAGCGGATGTCTGCCTCCGAAAGCTGCATTTTCTCCTATTTCAGCCAGATCTTTATCCAGATCAATGAATCTTGCTCCGCGAATATGTTTTTCAAGATAATTTTGCTTTACATCTTTTCCGGTTCTAGCATCAAGAATAATAAGATTTTCAGCAGGGATATTTTTGAGTTCAGATGACGAAATTATTGGAGTCATTTTGTTGATTTTTGGGTTAATTTAATTATGTTTTGGCTAAAGCCATATGTATTTTAATATAGTAAAGCGGGCTAAAGCCCGCTCCTATTGATAGTTTTCTCACAGATTCTGCTGATTAAGCAGATCTTCTTTTCTATCTGTGGGATCTGCAGAATCTGCGAGAAATTTATTCTTCTTAAAAATGAAAAATATCCTTCGCATTGTTATAAGAACTTTCAAAGTTCAGAAGGTTCAGTTTATGTTCAGCTTTTTCCACACTCATAAAATTGATCACCTGTTCTGTAGGCATATTTCCCACAAGATCATCTTTAGCCATTGGACATCCTCCGATTCCTTTGATGGCACTATCAAATCTTCGGCAGCCTTGATCGTAAGCCGCTTTTAATTTTGAATAAGAATCTTCATAACGGTTATGAAAGTGTCCCCCGAAATTAATTTCAGGATATTTTGAAGGTATTTTTTCAAACAAAAGAGCAATCGTTTCAGGAGTTGCCACTCCGGTAGTATCTGATAATAAAATATCTTTTACTCCGATGTCCGAAAACTTTTGTGCCCATTGGTCAACATCCTCCCACTTCCACATTTCGCCATATGGATTTCCAAAAGCCATCGAGAAATAGATATTAAGCTGTTTCCCTTCACTTTTTACCAGCTCAAGCATTTTAATGATTTCATCGAAAGCTTCTTCCTGACTTTTATTCGTATTTCTGTGCTGAAAAGTTTCAGAAATAGAGAACGGAAAGCCCAGAATATCTACTGACTCGTGTTTTAATGCTTTTTCGGCTCCTCTGTAATTACCAATAATAGCAGAAACTTTGGTCTTGGAACGTGATTTGTCGATATTTTTTGCCACCTCATCAGAGTCAGCCATCTGCGGAATCGCTTTAGGAGAAACAAAACTCAGGCAGTCCAATACATCAAAGCCAACATCCATCAAGGAGTTGATATAATCTATTTTTTTATCGGTAGGGATAAATTCTCCCCATCCCTGCATTGCATCTCTAGGACATTCGGTAAGAAACATTTTTACTTTTTGATTTTCTCAAATATAATAAAACTAAACTACTTGGTACACTATATATACAAAGCTAACACTATTTTGATTTTCAAAGATTTATATCTGATTCATAATTTCAATAATTGATATTAAATCGCAAATAACGTATTCTCAGCATCAAATTTGCTAACTTTGTTAAAATTTATGATATCTGATGAGTACAATAGAATTCAACCCTTTGTGGAAAGAAAAATTACTGAACCGTTTTCTTAGCTATGTAAAAATATCTTCAACCAGTGATGCAGAAAGTGAAACTACACCTTCTACTGAACGTCAGTGGGATATTGCCAACTATATTACTGAAGAACTGAAGACCATCGGTCTGGAAGATGTTTCTATAGACAGCAATGGTTATATTATGGGCTATGTTCCTTCTAACCTTGAAAATGATGACAGACCTACCATCGGATTTATTTCACATTATGATACTTCACCTGATTTCAGCGGAGAAAATGTAAAACCTCAGGTTTGGGAAAACTATGATGGAAACGATCTTCTTTTGAACCAGGCAACAGGATTCACACTATCTCCTTCAAGATTTGAAAGCTTAAAAAAATATGTTGGTCAGACATTAATTACTACTGACGGAAATACGCTTCTTGGTGCTGATGATAAAGCCGGCTGTGCAGAGATTGTAACAGCTGCTGAATATCTTATCGCGCATCCGGAAATCAAACATGGAAGAATTGCTATTGGATTTACTCCGGATGAAGAGATTGGAAGAGGAGCGCATAAATTTGACGTTGCTAAATTTGGTGCAGAATGGGCTTATACAATGGATGGCGGAGAAGTTGGAGAACTTGAATATGAAAACTTTAACGCGGCCGGAGCCGTGGTGAAAATCCACGGATTAAGTGTTCACCCCGGTTATGCTTACGGAAAAATGATCAATGCTGCTCTATTAGCGGCTGAATTTGCTCAAATGCTTCCTGCTAATGAAACACCTGCCACAACAAAAGGCTTTGACGGGTTCTATCACTTAATGGATATTACGGCTGATATTTCAGAGGCTAAACTTCAATATATTATCCGTGATCATGATGCAGATAAATTTGAAGCCAGAAAGAAATTCATGGAAGAAAAAGTAGCTGAATTCAATCAAAAACATGGAGAAGGAACTGCTGAAGTAGAGATTAAAGAGCAGTACAGAAACATGAAACAGCAGTTTGAAGGTAAAATGCACATTGTAGACCTCGCTGCAAAAGCAATGACTGAAGCAGGTATAGAACCTAAGATCAAAGCGATCAGAGGAGGTACAGACGGTGCTCAGCTTTCTTATATGGGACTTCCTTGCCCGAATATCTTTGCAGGAGGAATCAACTTCCACGGACCCTACGAATATGTAGCTTTGGAGAGCATGGAAAAAGCAACTGAAGTCATTATTAATATTGTAAAAGCTTAATAATCATGAAAAAGGTCTTAGCATCAGCATTCATTTTCACTTTTATTTTCAGCAGTGCCCAGGTTTCTGAATTTCAGAGGGCAGACTCACGCTATGAAAGAAAGAAAACGGCTCTGTATAATAAATATCCTAAGCCTAATGATTTAAGAACCAAGAAAGAATGGCTTTTGACAGAGGATAAAATAACAGCTTACAAGACCGCTTTGGATAAAGCTTCTCTTGAGGATCAGAAAATGATCAACGCAGATCCTCCTGTAAAAACAAAAGTGAGTAAGGAAGCAGAATACGATAAAGGAAAAACCGCTTTTCAAAAACTTTTATATGAAGCTGTAAATCTTGATTTTCTTAACTTTTCTTCGGAAACCTACAAGGCAACGATAAGTTTTGTTGTAGATTCCAAAGGGAATGCTCTTGATCCCAAGGTAAAAGGAAACAATGAAGATGTAAACGCATTCATTGAAGCCGCTTTTTACCGGATTAAAGATAAGGGCAAGTGGAAACCTGCAGAAGACAAAGGGAAACCGGTCTCTTCAAATGTTTCCGTTCCTTTAACAATGTCCTTTAAAAAATAATATATAGAACCCGCTATGATGATAGCGGGTTTTTATTTTTCATATAATAAAAACATAATCAAAGATCATTATGTTGTTGATATTAATTTAACACAATTCTTTTGTAAGTTTTAAATAATTCACTTAATTTTGATTAAACCTTAAAATCACTTTATATGAAAATGAAATCCAACCACTTTAAAATCAACAGAAATTTCTACTTTTCCTTTCTATTTTCTTTTTTCTGTTTGTTTCTTTTAACGTCTTGTTCTCAGGATGATCCGGCGGATGCTCCTGTTGAAAAACCTGCAGAGTCTACCCCTATGAAGACTTTGGGAAATCTGACTTTACAGAAGAATGTTATTATTCTGAATGATGAATCAGTAAATGCCATTTCAACTCACAATGAAGGAGAAATTACATTTAGCCGTATGACACCACAAACGGATAGCATCTCCGTGGGAACAGTTATTGTAGGGACTAAAATAGAAGGAGATCAAGTGAACACCATTCTTTCAAAAGTAAGTTCTGTCTCAAAATTGAACAACCAATTTACAGTACAGACTTCCAGTGCGAAGCTTGAAGAATTTATCTACAGCGGAACCCTGAGCGGTGTGTATGATCCATCCGGTAAAGCTCCCGTCAATATTGATGGAAGAATGGTGAATTATATTCCTGTAGAAGGGATGGTTTCTGAGCAGATCAATCAAAGAATACATTCTATTGAAGCTAAAAACCTTCAAAATCAGAAATTAATTACTTTCAACCGTTATAATTTTAATAAAACGTATTCCTTTCCTCTAACTTCAGCTGGAACATCCAGTGTAAATGTACAAGGAGGATTTACACCAAAGATTGATTATAATATCACATTCTCATGGGGACATTTGTCTAACTTCTATGTTAACCTCATCATGGATGATATCAAACTTCAGAGTACGGCAACTATTGTAGGAAGCCTGGGCTACACCGCAAGTACTACAGACTATCTTAATATTCCTATCGTTCCTATTGTTTTGGGACCTACAGGACTGATCTTAAGCCCGACCCTATCTGCCGGACCTTTTCTGGGAGTACAGGCTACAGGAAAAGTACAGGCAAAGCTTTTGGATCTTGAAGGAAATGCTAACTTTTTAGTAAGCAAAACTCCGGAGATTAACATTAATCTTCAAAAGAAATCAGAACCTGCTATTACTCTTGCAGAGGGAAATTTATCTGCTGAAGGTGGTTTAGAAGCAAAAGGAGCTGTAGGATTAATGTTCCTTACCATTCCTATTGCTAACTCAGGGTTGAAAGGAAGAGCCTCTGCCCTTTCATCTTTAGGATTAACTCTTGTTCCTGCAAGAAAAGGAGTGATTACAGTAAAAGGTAAAATCCAGGCGGATATGTTCTACGGCTTTGGAATTGCTCCTTTACGATATGAAGGAACCATTCCTCTTTTCCAAAAAGAACGTGTACTGTACCAGAAGGAATTTAATTTCTAAATACTCTTTTTCTTATTCATCATAAAAAGCCACTTTCAGAGTGGCTTTTCTTTACATAAAAGCTCCACATAAAATTCATTTACAACACATTAAGACAATTTTATTATATTTACAAGGATGTACAATTGTAAACAATAACATTTAATACCAATTATCATGAAAACAATGAAAAAACTTTTGAGAAAAGACTTATCTGCAATTCTGGGCAGCGGCATAGATGGCTGTCATATGGGAGGCAACTCTTACAATTGTCAGGACGACTGTCAATGCGCATGGGGATACGCTTGTGAAATGTATGAAGACGGAAATCCGGGACAATGCATTGCAGTAGGTGGAGGTGGAAATCCTGGCGGAGGTGGATGTACTCCTCCTTCTATTTGTGAGGAACAACCTTATTAAAATCAACTAATAAAAACCGGAAGTATTTCTGCTTCCGGTTTTATTTTTCACCTTAAAAAAGATCCTTATCAAAGCATCTCTGCCATTCATCAAATAAAATTTAATTTCATCCGCCATAGTTGTTGTTTTGCATCAGATTTTTAACAATAATTAAATTATGAAGCAGCAATTTTTCGCTTTAACTGCATTGCTATTATGCATTTTTTGCAGCATGGAAACTAAAGCACAACAGACTCCGGCTTTTCACATTGGGGTAAAGGGAGGGGCAAACTTTACAAAAACCTCCACGGAATCTTCTTTAGAAGGGAAATACGGATTCGGTTATCAGGCAGGTGTAATGACAAGAATGGATATCGGAAAACTGTATGTGCAGGGAGAAGCTCTGTTCAACAAAAGAAAAACATCATACCAATCCCAAGACGGAAGCTCTTCAAAACTTTCATGGAACGCTATTGATATTCCTGTGGTAGTAGGATATAAACTGATTAAAGCAGATGACTTTAATGTGAGAGTATTTGCCGGAGGTGTTTACAGCTATGCTTTCAACAATAAAGTATCTGCCTCTCAGGCCATTCAGGAAGGGTTTAAAAAGTTTGACAAATCCAATATTGGCGTTACAGGAGGTGTAGGATTAGATTATAAGAACTTCACGGTAGATCTGAGATATGAGACGGGTCTTACGAGCATCAGTAAAGAGTTTAAGTCCAAACCCCACAGTTTTTCCCTTGGAATAGGTTATTTCCTGTTCTAAGAAACTTAAATTATCTTTACCATTAGAAATTGTTTTCCCTGCAGTTTCTAATTTTTTTATCAACCTATTTCCAATTCCATGACAAAATCTTTTATTGCAAAAGAATACATATTTACTTTTATTTTCTGGCTTGTATTAGCGATTGTATTGTGGTTTAATTTCCAGAGTACAACAGAAAGTTATCTTGCGATGACCCAGGCTGCGATCATTGCGGCATTTTCGTTTACATTTACTCACTTTTTAACCAATAAGCTTCTTCCGAAAGCACTTCGGGAAAAGAAAATGAAACTGTTCCTGGTACAGCTGGTAATGGTTATTTTCATGCTTAGTTTGGTTTTCTCCGTTATATTCACGTATCTTGAAGTGGAGCCCAAAGATCAGCTTCCTGAAAACTTCACAGATCAGCTACCTTTTTTGTGGAAGGGGTTTTATATGTCTCTGCCTGCCTCATTTCTTATCAACGGAGCAGCGTGTGGTGTAAAATTTTATAATGAACACGGAAGAATAGAGCGGGATCATATTCTCCTTCAGCAGGCGCATCTGGAAAACCAGCTCAAGCTTTTACAGGACCAGATCAATCCTCATGTGGTATTTAATATCCTGAATCATATTCATATTCTGATGAAAACGGACACCCAGCTTGCTGATTTTTTGCTTATGAAATTTTCGGATATTCTCCGGTATCAGCTGTACCATTGCAATCAGCCACTGGTACCTTTGGATAAAGAGATTGAGTATCTCCAAAACCTTGTTGAGGTAGAAAAACTGAGGTGGGGAAATGAGCTGGACGTAAAAGCCCAATGGCAGATCAATAACAGAAAAGCTTCTATTGCTCCTTTACTTTTGGTTCCTTTCATAGAAAATGCATTTAAATACGTTTGCAGGCTTCCGGGACATAAAGGTTATGTGAAAATCTCCTGCAAAGAAAAGAATAACAGTCTTTATTTTTATGTCGAAAATTCCTATTCGGATATGGCAACCTATAAAAAGAAAGACGGAACGGGTGGAATTGGTCTTCAAAATGTAAAAAAACGGTTGAAATTACAATATCCGGACGCCCATGATCTGAATATCGAATCCGATAATCACATCTTTAGAATAACATTAACACTAACACTATCTGACAGTTATGAGCTCTAATATTCCTAAAATGAAATGCCTTATTATTGATGATGAGCCTCTCGCTAGATTCCATCTTAAAGAACTGGCCGGTCAGATTGATTTTGTATCAGTTGAAGGAACGTGCGCAACAGCATTGGAAGCCGACGCAAAGGTAAAGGAGAGTGAAATAGACCTTCTCTTCCTGGATATCAACATGCCTTATCTTACGGGCCTTGAATTTCTGGAACAGCTTGAGAATCCTCCTTTATGTATTCTCACTACTGCTTATTCTGAATATGCGCTGGAAGGATTTCGTCTTCAGGTGGTAGATTATCTGTTAAAACCCATTGCCTTCAACCGGTTTTATCAGGCGGTAAATAAGGCTCAGCAGCAATTTATCATCAGTGAAAAGCTGAAAAAAAATACTTCGCTGGATGATCCTTTTCTGTATGTAAGGCAATCTGATACTTTCATTAAAATTTCTTGGGTAGACATTCTCTACATTGAAAGTATGCAAAACTACACCAAGCTTCATTTTAAAGATAAATCACTGATTATTCATCAGACTATGAAAGCTATTGAAGAATCCCTTCCTTCAGATCATTTTTTCAGGATTCATAAATCCTACCTCATCAATATTACCCATATTGATATGATTTCGGGAGGACGTCTTTTCATTAATAAAATTGAGCTTCCGATATCCCGTACCCGAAAGGAAGAACTGCTTAATCAGGTTGTTTATAAGAAATTAATCAGTAAATAGAAGAAAAAGCCGGAAGCAGGGAATTTAATAACTCCAGGCTTCCGGTATTTTTTATGGGAGATTCCAGCGTAGTGATAATGCTGCATAAAATGTGCTTGAAAATCTGGGATCTGCTATCTTCTTGTCTCTGAAAATACTGCTGATTTTGCGGTCATTTTCGCTGAAGCTCCTCAATATGGCAGTTCCACCTGTGAGGCGCAAAGTAAGCCGGTCGTTAATTTTTAATTCCGGTCTGAGTCCTGCAGTGATCTGCTGATATCCTAGCAACATCGATTTTCCGTTTATATTTCTTTCGGCAGTCATTCCATTCAGTTCTACAACAGCCTTTAAAGTAAATTTATCTGAAAAAAGATATCCGGCTTCCATCCCTTCCGGGAAATTGATCTTAAACTTAACTTTTCCGTTTGTTTTCCAATCGAAATAAATCCAGGGCAAAATCATAGGAACACCAAAAGCAGTAGTAAGCACCGGACCGGCTCCCAATGAAAGGTTAGGATTAAAATGTCTGATAAATAAAATTCCACCCTGTCCAAGTACATCATCGAAATCTATTTTCTCAAGGTCGGTATATACTCCTACCGATGCCGTCATCATCATACTCCACTTTTTACCTAAAGGTCTCATATGCTGTATTCCGGCCTGTGCATTCAGCATCTGATCAGGAAACAACTGAGTTTCGTAATTTTTATGCGTCATCTTTGCATAAGAGCCACTTAATAGCATAGACCACGACCTTACCTTCCCGTCAGTATCTTTTTTTACAGATAACGGAATACTTAGATTCAGATCGACTCTTTTAAAATCACTTTTAGAACTGGTCTTTGTACTATCTTCCGGACGGATGTAATTGGATGCAGGAATATATTCGGTTTTAAGCTCTGCGGAAAGCCCGGACTGTGCACTTACCCCATATCCTAATGGCAATATACAGCATAAAGCTGTCGAAAGGGTTCTTTTCATATTTAAATTTTATGCAAAGAGAACCCTTTGACTATTTTTTACAAAAATTACTTGATTAAGTGCCCGGATTGTATGACAACCGGATTAAATAACAGGATCAATTTCCGGATTAGAACTGGTGTTTAAGCTTTCTCTTTTTTGAGTTTTAAAAATCCGGTATCCGAACCACACTGCAATCAATGCCATTGCTGAGCGTGTTACCACCATAGGAATGATAGAATCTGCTTCTAAGAATCCTATCAAGCCTGATAGTAAGAAAGTTACCATCAACTGCATAAAACCAAGCAGTGCCGCAGCTGTTCCTCTGCCTTCTTTGAATGGAGACAAAGCATGAGCTGATGTAATAGGAAACAAAATACCAATAGCCAGTAATGACAGATACAACATAGCAATTTCTAAGGCTACAGAAAGATTTTCAGCTGCAATCAGAATATGAAGGGTACATACCACCAACAAAACAATTGTAGCAGCAAATAAAAGTGTTGAATTGCTTATTCTTTTGATCAGTTTAGGCGTAATATAAGCGGCTGTTATCAATGCCAGTGAGTTAAAAGCAAATATAAAGCTAAATGTACCGCTCGAAAATCCATGGATCTCCATGAATAAAAACGGTGCATTGGAGATATAAATAATCAAAGAAGCAAAGGCAATACTTCCTACCAGGGTGCTGTTGATAAAGTCTCTGTTGGAAATGATCATTGTCAGCTGATCTTTTAGTCCTTTTTCATTCAACATCTCATCATCGGAAAGATGAATTCTGGTATTGGTTTCCGGCACATACTTGTAGACCATGAAAAAGGTAATCAGCCCCATGATGCATAAAAAGGCAAAAGAACTGTTCCATCCCCAGAATTTAAGGAATACACTTCC
Source organism: Chryseobacterium sp. AG363 (assembly GCF_003610675.1). Taxonomy (NCBI): domain Bacteria; kingdom Pseudomonadati; phylum Bacteroidota; class Flavobacteriia; order Flavobacteriales; family Weeksellaceae; genus Chryseobacterium; species Chryseobacterium sp. AG363. The sequence continues at coordinate 212,409 of NZ_RAQF01000003.1, read as the reverse complement.
CAGTAACGGAGCTACAATCGGGGCAATACCACTGATCTGCGACTGCTGTGAAAAGATAGTGACAGCCTTATGCTTATCATAGAGATCAATAATAATTGCCCTTCCGATAACAATTCCGGCACTTCCTCCGAATGCCTGTAGGAAACGCATGCCCCATAATACATAAATATCAGAGGTAAAGTAGATAGCTGTAGCTCCTATGATAAAAAGCAAAAGTCCGCAATACAACATGGGTTTTCTTCCTTTTTTGTCTGATAAAGGTCCCCATAACAGCTGCCCGAAAGCAAATCCGGCAAAAAACACAGAAATGGATACCTGAATGTGTCCGATATCGGTATTAAAAATCTTCGCCATACTTGGGAAAGCGGGAAGATAAAGATCTATACTTAACGACTCTAACGTGTTGAGTAGTGCGAGAATAAACACTACGATGTTCAAATTCTTCTTCATAAATAACAATAAGCCTTCTCAGGCGATTTTTTCAGCTGCAAAATTGCTATAAAAAGTATCGTTTTTCAATAAAAGAACTGAAGGAAGGATAGCACAAACTGAGGATTACCCTATCTGATTACCCCCGGATTATTTATTTAAAATAAAAACCAAAGGAACATTCTGAGGATTAACCTTTTCCAGGCCTGAATCCTTCCGGATTCTGCCGGGTATGCTTTTTAAAAAACCGGGAAAAGTAAGAAGCATCGCTAAAACCTAGTTTAAAAGCAATCTCCTTTACCGTTAAAGCGCCAAAACTAAGCTCTCTTTTGGCTTCCAGAATAAGTCTCTGCGCAATCATTTTTTTCACTGTCGTTCCTCTTGAAAGCCGGACAATGTCATTGAGGTGATGGGCACTTATTTTGAGCTGTTCAGCATAAAAGTCTGTATTTTTCTCTGTGATATAATACTCTTCTATCAAGGCTGCAAGTTGCTGAATCCTCGGTTTTTCATCTTCAGCAGTATTCTGCATCGTAATCTGATCTGTAATGATCAGGCAGAAGGCTCTCAGATAAGCTTTTAAAATTTCAACACGCCCGGATCCCAGATACTCTCTTTTAATCATTGAAATAAGCATATTTGCGGTTTCACTGCTTTCTGCATCCAAAAAGAAAGGTCTTGCTCCGTTGGCCAAGACCACTTCCGTATCACAGGCTTCTTTGAAAATTTCTTTGCTTATGGCCAGCACATAGCCTTTTTCATCACGGAGTTTCATATTAAAAACCTGACCGGGAACGATAATACAGAGCTGATTATTTTTTACGGTATAGCTTTCAAAATCCAGTTCAAGACGGCTATCTGTATGTACTTCTTTGAACCAGATAATCTCAAAAAAATTATGCCGATGAATATCCTCGAAGTTCTCCGGATGTCCATTTTCTAAAGTGTTAACCTGAAATTCTTCAGACATCAGATTATGAACAGGAATATTTTTTTCAGATGAATTCATTGCTAATGTATTTGATCAGAGAAAGCGAAAACCGCAGCAAAAAATACTACGGTTTTCTTACAATATTTAAAATTAAATATAATTTTTCGATTTTATTGGCTTAAAAAAGCATCCCATCCCTGAGCGGTCAGAGCAACCAATTGGTTTGATCCTCTGGCTACCATAAAGTTTCCTTCTTCTTTTTCTACGGCATGCCCTATAATGGTAAAGTCGGGGTGATTTTTAATTTTATCAAAGTCTCCAGATGAGATTGTGAATAGCAATTCATAATCTTCACCACCACTTAAAGCTGTCATTACAGGATTTAAGTTCATTTCATCTGCTGTAGAGATCGTAAGATTGTCTAACGGAATTTTTTCCTCGTACAATCTGAATCCAACATTGGATTGATCTGAAAGGTGAAGGATTTCGGAAGCCAGACCATCTGAAATATCAATCATAGAAGTTGGTTTAATATCCAGTTCTTCCAGAATCTTTTTAACGTCTGTTCTTGCTTCAGGCTTCAGCTGTCTTTCAAGGATATAATCATAGCCCTCCATTTCTGGCTGCATATTCGGATTAGCAAGGTACACAGCATGTTCTCTTTCCAGAATCTGTAAGCCCATATAGGCTCCACCTAAATCTCCTGTTACAACAAGAAGATCATTTGGTTTTGCACCACTTCTTTTTACGATGTTTTCTTCATTTTCAATTCCTACAGCGGTAATACTCATTACAAGACCCGAATTAGAACTTGTTGTATCTCCTCCGATAAGGTCAACCTTATATCTTCCACATGCTGCCTGAATTCCTGAATAGATTTCTTCTAATGCTTCCACTGGAAAACGATTGGACACCGCAAGGGAAACCAATATCTGTGTAGGCGTTGCATTCATTGCTGCAATATCGCTCAGGTTTACCACCACCGCTTTATAGCCTAAATGCTTTAAGGGAACATATCCTAAATTAAAGTGTACACCCTCCGCCAATACGTCTGTTGTAAGAACTACTTTTTTGTTATCAGGATTAATAACTGCTGCATCATCTCCTACTCCAAGCTCTGAAGATTCATTGGATAACGGAAAATACTCTGTCAAATGTTTAATAAGACCAAATTCTCCTAATTTTGAAATGGGCGTCAGCTCCTGTGATTTATCTTCAAACATAAATTTCTTTTTATAAGTGATGGTTGATAAATGATAATTGATATTCCTGAATACAGATTTTCATTCTGTATCAACCATCATTCATCATTTATATATTAATTTCAGCCGGGTCAATATTGTGTGGGTGGAAAGGAAACTTTTTGAAATCTTCTTTCGATAATACAACAGTGTCCGCGGTTTTATATTTATTCATTGCTTCCACTACATCATCCGGCGGAGTGGTCATTTTTCTAAGCATCATATCAATCCATACGCCTGTAGCTTCTGCCGTAGCACAGTGCATTCCGTCCGGTGTATAGAATTTGTGTACGAAACGATAGATGGAAGAATCTTCTGCACATCCGTCTATTTCCACACTTACGATGACGATCTGATCTGCATAGATTTCTTTGAAGAAAGAATATCTTTCATGCAGGATCACCGGACCGATTCCCCATCTGCTCAGCTGGGTAACCCCCATTTTCTCTTTAGTCATAAAAGCCATTCTGGCCTGTGCACAATATTGCACATATGATGAATTGGCCAGGTGCTTATTGGCATCAAGGTCGCTCCATCTTACTTCAAATTTATGGTAGAAAATCATATGAAAATCGTTTTTGATATAATTAAAATTATAATCTTCAAAAATACTCAAATAAGATGGTTTATAAAAATTGTACTTTTGAAAAAATAATCTTCCGCATAGGATTACCCATACATGAAACAGATCATTATTATCGGAGGTGGTGCTGCAGGCTTTTTCTGCGCATCTAATCTTGACGAAAAGAAATATACAATTACAATTTTAGAACAGAACTCAGATGTCCTTCAGAAAGTTAAAATTTCCGGAGGCGGACGCTGTAATGTGACGCACGCATGCTTTGATCCAAGAGAACTTGTTCAGTTTTATCCCCGTGGAAACAAGGAATTACTAAGTGTCTTTACTAAATTTCAGCCTGGTGATACAATGGAATGGTTTGACCAGCGTAATGTTCCTTTAAAAATTGAAAATGATAACAGAACTTTTCCTGAAAGCAACTCTTCCCAGACCATCATCAATACTTTTCTGAATGAAACTCAAAAGAAAAATGTCACGGTGCAGACAAAATGTACGGTAAAAGAGATTGAAAAACAGGACGAAAAGTATATTGTAAAGACCAATTCTGGAGATTTTGAAGCAGATTATATCGTTTATACGACCGGAAGTTCTCCAAAATCATTGAAAATTGTCGAAAATCTGGGGCATAAGATTGTAGACCTTGTGCCTTCCCTTTTCACCTTCAATATTAAAGATGAATTGCTGAAAGACCTTCCTGGAACAAGCTTTGAAAATGCCGGAATTTCTATTCCTAAACTTAAAACGGAAGAAAGCGGGCCTTTACTTATTACGCACTGGGGACTTTCCGGACCTGCTGTTCTGAAAATTTCTGCGTGGGAAGCCATCAGTCTGGCAAAACTTAAATACAACTTTGAAATTGAAGTGAATTTCATTTCCATAGAAATGGATGAAGCAGAAGAAGTATTCCACAATTTCAAGCAAAGCAACCCTAAAAAAAACATCGGACAATCAAAGATCTTTGATATTACCAACAGATTCTGGCAGAAAATCTTAGAAATTTCAAAGGTCGATCTCAACAAACAGGTGGCTAATATTTCCGGAAAAGAAATACAGAAAATACTGGAAAACCTCTGCCAAAAGAAATTTCAGGTGACCGGAAAATCTACTTTCAAAGATGAGTTTGTAACAGCTGGAGGTGTTGATTTAAAGGAAATTAACTTTAAAAACATGTCTTCCAAATTACTTCCTAATTTCTATATTGCCGGAGAAGTTCTGAATATTGACGCCGTGACCGGAGGATTCAATTTCCAGGCATGCTGGAGTGAAGGATGGCTGATTGCACAGGATCTTAACAGCTTGTAAAAAATGATTACTTTTAATAAAAACTAAATACATGAAAAAAAATTTCGGTTTCTTTCTTTTACTCTGGTTCTTTTTAGGATACAGCCAGGAAAAAACAATCGTCTCTGACTGGACATCATTCACACAAGCTGTCAATATAGAGCATAAACAGAATTGGAACTTCCGTATAACGGCAAAAATCAGAAAAGAGAATGAGGATAATGGCTCCAATTGTGGGTTATGGTGCAGAATAAATAATAAAGATGAGTCTACCAGTTTCTTTGAAAATCAATATTATGGAATCCAGGTAACCCGTGAATGGAAAACCTACGAAATAAAAGGAACCATCAATCCATCTGCGAAGACCATGACTATCGGAGCATTTGCTCAAAACAACGGGGATTTTTATTTTGACGATTTTAAGCTGGAAGTCAATGATGGAAAGTCAAAAAAGTGGATTGAAATCCCTTTGGAAAATTCAGGTTTTGAGAAAGATATTACATCAGGTGGCTGGTTTGAAGGAATCCATTCTCAGAAAATAAAGCACGTAAAGCATTTTACCATTGAAACTTCGGATTATCAACCATTCAGTGGTAACAAATCTTTGTTGGTTAAAGGTCGTGGTATTATCGGAACAATGCCGGAAGGAAAATTTATGGATGTTAACGGCATCAAATTATATTATGAAACCTATGGAGAAGGTGAGCCGGTTCTTATGCTTCATGGTAATGGCCAATCTATAAGTGCTTTTATGAATCAAAAAGACACCTTTGCTAAAAAATATAAAGTGATCATTATAGATTGCCGTGAAAGAGGAAGATCTACTTATGACAAAACGAAGGAACTTACCTTCGATATTCAGACAGAGGATATTAAGCAGTTTTTAGAAAAGCTGAACATCAAAAAAACAAAAATTCTGGGCTGGAGTGACGGAGGAATTCTCGCACTGTCTATGGCCATGAAATATCCAGAAATGGTAGACAAAATTGCCTGTTCAGGAGCCAATATTTTTCCGGAAGGAGTGAAAGATCATGATTTAAAATCCATGAAAGAAATGCTTGTAAGCCTTACTAAAGAGAACAAAGACCATAAAAATGACATCTTTATTGATCTTCTGAATCTGGATTTGAAGTATCCTCAATGGAAGTATGAAGACCTGAATAAAATTCAGTGTCCATCATTAATCATTGCTGGTGATAATGATCTTATAAAAACAGAACATACGGTAAAAATCGCAGAATCTATCCCCAAAGGACAATTAGCTATTATCCCCAATGCCAATCATTATGTTCCCGAAGAAAAACCGGAATTATTCAATGAATTAGTCATTGATTTCTTTGAAAATAAATAACTAAAAACCAAATCATGAAAAAAATAATAACATTCATTTTATATCTTGGATTTGGGTTCGCATTTTCTCAGGTAAAGGAAACTGAAATTCTACCGGCTAAAGATCAGTCTGAAGAGCATGTTTTGTCGAAAGACTCAAAATCTGCAGAATATCCCGGAGGATGGATGGCACTTCGAAAAGATATTGCTGACAGAATAAGGACGAAAAAAATAAATGTGGGAGGAATAGAAGGAACAATCACAGCGAGGGCAAAGTTTATAGTTAATATCAAAGGTAAAATAGAAGATATCACAGTAACTGGTGATAATGCCGATTTCAATAAAGAAATAGAAAGAGCTATAAAATCTCTGAAAGCCCAATGGAAACCAGCAGAATCCAAGGGTCGTATTGCCCGTAGCTATTATACTTTTCCTCTTACCATAAAACTTGATTAACAGCCGATGCTCTCTGCCAAAAGAAATACTGCCGTTTTCTTTAAAACCCTTTTAGTTTTAGGGTTCGGGTATTTCTTTTGGCTGATGCTGAAAATTACCTTAGAATATATTCCTTTTAATCCTGAAGTCAGCTTTCTGATGATTAAACAGACAGAAGTATTGGAAAGACCAGAATATCTTTATTTTTTCTATACCCATGTTTATACGAGCATCTTTGTGCTTTTTTCAGGTTTTCTGGCTCTACTCAGAAGGAATTTTGGCGTCAATAATTTCCACAGGAATATGGGAAAACTATATACTTTTCTCATCCTGATTTTTGCAGCGCCTTCAGGAATTTATATGGGAATTTTTGCCAACGGAGGCCTTTTTTCAAAGATTTCCTTTATTATTTTAGGCTCTTTATGGTGGTTTTCAACATTGAAAGCCTATCAGCTGGCAAGACAGAAAAGGTTTAAAGAACACAAACAATGGATGTGGCGTAGCTTTGCTTTTACTTTATCTGCTATTACTCTGAGAATGTGGAAGGTAATTATTGTATATTTATTTCATCCCAATCCTATGGATGTCTATCAGATCATTGCATGGCTGGGCTGGATTCCCAACATCCTTATTATTGAATATTTAATCACAAAAAAGCATCTATGAAAATTCTAAATTACACATTGATTTCCCTACTTACAGTTTCTCTGTTAAGCTGCAAAAAAGAGGGAAAGACTACTGAATCAGGAAAAGATTCTCTGACTGCAAAGAAGGATTCTGCGGTAGTCCCTGAAGTTCACCAGGAATATTACGGAATTTATACCGGCGAATTTGCCGGAATGGAAAAGGTGGTTGATCAGACAGATGGCTCAGAATATGATGTCAGTAACTACAAAAGAATTTCTTTAAAGATCAACAGGATCACCAAAGACAGTGTTTACGGACAAAGTATCGTGAATGGGAATCAGCGCCCGTTCAGGGGTGTTTTCAATGAGGCTACAACGTCTTTTGTGCTTGATGAACCGGGCAATGACAAAACAGACGGAAGATTTGAAGTAAAATTAAAGGGAGACAGCTTAACCGGAAAGTGGAATGCTTTTGATAAAACAATGGTTAAAGCACCTTCAAAAACGCTTAAACTTATTAAAAAAGAGTTTGTCTATAACCCGAATTTTATGCTGGATAAGGATTCTGACCTTGTAGACTGGTCAAATCCAAAAGAATTTACTGAAAAATACACCGATGAAGAAACCGGAAAAACAGAAAGCTATAAAACCTCTAAAAACCGTATCGCATCTGAAGCCATTTTCAAACTGAATGCTTCCAAGCAGAAACTGACAGAAAAGGATCTTAAAAACTTAAGAAAACTGGATCTTGAGATCATCAAAAATTCAGTATTTGCAAGACATGGCTATTCCTTCAAAAAAGAAACTTACAGAAATTTCTTTGAGCAAACAGACTGGTATATTCCTGTTTCGAGCAATGTAGATAATGATCTTTCGCCTATGGAAAAGGAAAATGTGGCTTTACTGAACCGTTTTACCAAATATGCGGAAGATAAATATGACAGTTTTGGAAGATAGAGAAGGTTTTTAGATGGCTGGGATTAGGGAGTAGGAGTAGAAGTTAAACCATCACGGTTTGTGATCTTTACGAAAATATAGAGTAACAGACAGCCTACAGCATAGCAAAGATTATCTATCCATGAGAAAGAATTTCCAATGATAATATACATCAGGCTTCCAGGACGGAAGCCTAGTTTTTCTGCAATATTGAAATACTGTGCAAATTCTACCATCCATGAAAAAATAAGAATTCCCATAATCAGTTTCTGATCATTTACTTTTACGAAACTTTTTACAAACGTGTAAAGAAGCATAACCACAATTACATCCCCAAGATAAGCTCTCACAAAGAAAATATCACTTAGTTTGGTGGCAATCAACACTTCTGCAAGAAAAATAAATACGGTGAGAAGCAGATACTTCAGGCTGAACTGGAATTTCATTTTAAATTGAGTTTAAGGCATAAAAAATCGGCATTCTAAGAACACCGATCTTATCATTTTATAAAGACAAATATATTATTTCTTTACTTTGATTGTACATCCGATGGCTACTGTTTTAGTCATTTTTACAGGTTCTCCTTTGATCAGAGCATTTACGGCATCCTGAGCATAGTATTCTGAGACATCATTCGGATTATCATAATTGTTGTCGATAGCACCAATGTATTTTACGATGTTCTTTCCGTTTTCTTTTTTCAGCACAAAAACATGCGGAGTCTTTGTAGCACCGTATTGAGGATAAATTTTCTGCCCTTCATCTACAAGATAAGGAAAAGTAAATCCTTTCTGCTTTGCTCTTTCGATCATCTGCTGATAGCCATCTTCGGGCTGTACGTTGGGATCATTAGGATTAATGGCAATGACCGGATAGCCTTGAGTTTTATATTTTTTATCCAGTTCAATGATTCTGTCCTCATATTTTTTAGCATAAGGACAGTGATTACAAGTAAATACTACTATGAATCCCTTTGCGCTTTTAAAATCACTTAGGGAAACCATTTTCCCGTCGATATTTTTAAGCTTAAAATCGGTAGCTTCGTCCCCTACTTCATAGCCTTTTACAAATAAAATATTCTCTTTCTGTCTTATATTTTTATCATCATCTTTCGCTGTAAAACTTAGTAATCCTAGCCCAACGATGAATGCAGTCATTACAATTTTCAGATTTTTCATAATTTAATTATTTATTGTAGATTTTCTTTAATTGTTTTTTCCAGATCTTCTTTGCTCATCTCACCGTCATTGAAATGGATTTTTGATCCGTTTTTGTAGAACAATGTTACCGGAATACTTCCATCCCAGTCTTTTTCAAATCTTGGAATCCAGGTGTTCATCCTTTTAATATCATCTAACAAAAGTACTTCAGCAGTCAGATTTTTATTTTTAATAAATTTCAAGACTCTTTCTTGATCCGCCAGTCTGTCCAACGAGACCAGAATCATCTTATACTTCTCATTATCTGCATATTTAGTATTTACCTCCATAAAATGGGGAAGTTCTTTTACGCATGGACCACAGGTTGTAGACCAGAAGTTGACCACAAGCAATTTATCTTTTTCCTGCTGAATACGCCTTTCCAGGTCTTCATATTTTACAACAGAAACTTCCGTCTGCTGGGCTTTGAAAACAGAGCAGCATACAAACAGGATTAATATTTTTATTATATTTTTCATTATCAAAATATAAACAACTACAATACAACAATATACAAAAATAAAATTCATCAATTCCGTAAATCTTTTACAAATAAACATTTTTTTGGTCACTGATTCATTTTTTTGATATTTTTACAGCCTTAAATGATAATCATGAAAAAAACTTATTTACTTCTGCCAATTTTCTTTTTGGCATCATGCACAAGCAGCAATGACGATGATACTTCATCTAACAACAACGGAAATAATACTAATAATGACAGCCCGGTTCTAGTAACAAAGATGGTTTCTGACGGAGAGACCTCAACCTATACTTACAGTGGTTCTAAAATTTCCCAGATTAAAAATATTACCAATGGTGAAATTACTCTCTTCAGTTATTCTGGAGATCTCATTACTCAACAGGTAACTACTGGTTTAAGCACAAGTTATAAAACAACGTATAGTTACGACGGAAGCAGCAGATTAAGCAAAAAAATATATAGTGAGACTTCCCTTTCTTCCGGAACGACTTCTACAGTAGAAACCAATTATAGCTATCTTTCCAGTAATAGTGTGAAAATTACTTATACCGCAAGCTTTACCGGATCTTCAGCCATAAGAACAGGCAGCAAAACAGCAACATTAAATGCTGATGGTTCGCTTAGCAGCTGGACAGAAACAGCATCCGTACCTAATAATACAGGAGGTTTTCATAGTGCCACAGGTACTTTACAGCCGATTGTGTACGATACCAAGAATATTCCTTTTAAAAATGTAACAGGTTTTTTAAAAATTATTGATAGTGAAGATGAAAACGGATCTGTACACAATATCATAAGCTATAACCATGTCCTTAATTATAACAACGGAGCCGGAAGTGGAGAATGGGGAATCTTTAAATCCACTTACGAATATAATAACAGCGGATACCCAACAAAAAATGTAAAAACATACTATAATAAGACAGGAACGGGGGTAACGAATAGTGAATTGATTACCTATGAATACAATCATTTATAATAAAGAGAGCCGACAAGGCTCTTTTTTTTTGCAGATATGTTAATTTTTTCACAAGCATTAGAATTATATAGATGATTTTTATATATTTGATTTGAATCAAACTAAAAATACCATGAAAAAATCAAACAATCAGAAAAAACTGACTAAAAAGGCATTGAAAAACATTACAGGAGGAAATGGACCAGGGATATGCTGGGAAGGCCTTTGCAGGGTAAGAGGAACAGATGATGAATATACCATAGGACCTTTAGACAGCACCGGATTTTGCTGCTAATCCAATACACTAAAAACAATAACCAAAATCAAATCATCATGAAAAAATCAAACATTCAAAAAAGAAAACTGACAAAAAGTGAGTTAAAAGAAATTACAGGAAGTGGCAGAGTATGCTGGGATGGATTCTGCCGCAGAGGCGAATTCGAAGAATGGCAGCTAGGTGCTGGTGACAAAAATGGCTATTGCTGTTAGGATCACATACACTTTGTTAGATCAATAAGGATTGAGGCAGCCCTCAATCTTTTTTTATAAAATAGATTTTCGATTTGAAAAGTTAACAATTTGACTCACAATATTTTGAACATAATAAAATAACTTGTAAATTAGCTTTTACCAAATTAAAATTATTATGAAAAATTTAAAAAATCAGAAAAGAAAATTGAGTAAAATTGAGCTGAAAGAAATCAGCGGCGGAGCAAACAGGCCAGTATGCCCAAGAGTAATCAGCTGTACAGATCCTCATACCGGAGAAGAACGATATGGTGTTCCCGGGATGCAGGATGGATTCTGCTGCTAACACAAAACAACTGTAAAAAAATGATTGGATTACCCTCCAATCATTTTTTTTATCGCATTCAGCTTCATTAAAGCTTCAATAGGTGTTAAAGTATTGATATCTATTTTCGTCAGTTCTTCCCGGATATTCTCAAGAACAGGATCATCCAATTGGAAGAAAGAAAGCTGCATATTTTCTTCTGTCACTCTTTTGATACTTTCAGAAGTACTTCCACTTTCCTGCGTTCTGCTTGCTTCAAGGGTTTTAAGAATCTCATTCGCTCTGTTGACCACTTTGACAGGCATTCCGGCCAGTTTTGCCACATGAATACCAAAACTGTGCTCACTACCGCCCGGAACAAGCTTTCTCAGGAAAATAATATTCCCTTTGTTTTCCTGGATAGAAACATGGAAATTTTTCACTCTTTCAAAATTCACGGTCATTTCGTTCAACTCATGATAATGCGTTGCAAATAAAGTTTTTGCCTGCGTTGGGTGCTGATGAAGATATTCTGCAATAGCCCATGCAATGGAAACTCCGTCATATGTTGAAGTTCCACGACCGATTTCGTCCAGTAAAATCAGGCTTCGTTCTGAAATATTATTCAGGATATTGGCTGCCTCGTTCATCTCTACCATGAAAGTAGATTCTCCGGCAGAAATATTATCGGTAGCTCCTACCCTTGTAAAGATTTTATCCAGCATCCCGATCTCCGCATGTTTTGCAGGCACAAAACTTCCGATCTGTGCCAGAAGGCATACAATCGCTGTCTGACGCAGAATTGCCGATTTACCGGCCATGTTAGGCCCTGTTACCATAATAATCTGCTGCGAATCCTTATCCAGGAAGATATCATTCGGGATGTATTTTTCTCCTAACGGAAGTGCATTTTCAATGATCGGGTGTCTTGCTTCTTTTAAATCGACAGCATAGCCGTCATTCAAAACGGGCTTTGTATAACTCTCAGATACAGCAAGTTCAGACAATCCTGCAGCCACATCAAGTTGGGCAATGATATTGGAATTCCCCTGGATCTGATCAATATAAACCATTGTTTCCCCACATACATTTCTGTACAGGGATGTTTCCAGAACGCCTATTTTTTCTTCGGCGCCAAGGATTTGGTTTTCGTATTCTTTCAGCTCTTCGGTAATGTATCTTTCAGCATTCACTAAGGTTTGCTTTCTTACCCAGTCATCCGGAACTTTATCTTTATGGGTATTTCGGACTTCAATATAATATCCGAAAACGTTGTTAAAATCAATTTTAAGGCTGGTAATCCCAGTTCTTTCAATTTCCCTCTGGCACATTTCGTCCAGAAAACCGCGCCCTTTGCTCTGAAGATTTCTCAGTCTGTCAAGCTCTTCTGAAACTCCTTCTTTAATGATATTTCCTTTCGCAATACTTACCGGCAGTTCTTCATTAAGGTGATTTTGCAAAAATTTAATCAGTTCATCCAGGTCAAATAAAGGCTCTAACCACGACAGCACATCTGCATGAGGGTGTAATAAAGCTTTGATTTTATGAATATTAATTAAACTCTGACGTAAATATCCCAGTTCTTTAGGTGAAATTTTTTCTGCAGCCAGTTTTCCCATCAACCGGTCAAGATCAGAAATGGATTTCAGAAGCTGGCAGATTTCATATTTCAGTGCATCGTTTTCATTTAAGAAATCAATCAGAGATAGTCTTCTCATGATCTCATCCACAGATTTTAAAGGAAGAATAATTCTTCTTCTCAACAATCTTCCTCCCATTGGAGTAGATGTTTTATCAATGATATCAAGCAGAGATTTTCCCTGTGGATTGCTTGGATAAACAATTTCAAGGTTTCTCAGGGTAAAATTATCCATCATCAGATAATCTTCCTGAGGAATGATCTGCAGTTTCGTAATATGGGCCAGCAGATTATGATGGGTATCTTCTACAAGATAAGCAAAAATAGCTCCTGCTGCTGTAATCGCCAGCGGAAGACCTTCCACTCCAAAACCTTTTAAAGAATTGGTTTTAAAGTGATTTGTTAATTTTTCATAGGCAAAATTATATTGGAAGGCCCAGTCTTCAAGCTTAAAGGCATTTTTATTTTTGATCTGTTCCGGAATCTGTGTACTTCTCTGGAAAATAATCTCACTCGGATCAAAGGTATTTACAATGTGTAAAAGCTTTTCCAGGTTTCCTTCGCTTACCAGAAACTCTCCTGTGGAAATATCCACTAAAGCAATTCCGTACTTCTCTTTTTCCTTATGCAATGAAAGAAGGAAGTTGTTCTTTTTGGAATTCAAAACCTGGTCATTGAAAGTAACACCAGGCGTAACCAATTCAGTAACACCACGTTTTACAATTCCTTTCACCATTTTCGGATCTTCCAGCTGATCACAGATCGCAACTCTCATTCCCGCTCTTACCAGTTTTGGAAGATAAGAGTCTATTGAATGGTGTGGAAATCCTGCAAGTTCTACACTGCCTTCTCCATTATTTCTTTTGGTAAGGACAATTCCTAAGATCTGGGATGTTTTCACAGCATCCTGCCCAAAAGTTTCATAAAAGTCCCCTACCCTGAAAAGCAATAGCGCATCCGGATATTTACCCTTGATGGTATTGTACTGAGTCATTAATGGAGTTTCCTTCTTCGTTTTTGCCATAGTAAAAAATGAGCCCCAAATTTAAAAAAATAAATTCAGGGTAAGAGATTGTTTAGGGGTTAATCTTCTATACTTTTCTTTATCAGTAATTAATCGTATTTTTCAGCCATCAAATCACATTATTCATGGAATTTCCTGTTTTAGAGACTGAAAGGCTTATTTTGCGTCAGCTTACTTTTAATGATACCCAAGATCTTTTTGAATACTTTTCTCTGGATGAAGTTATGGAATATTATGATCTGGATACCTTCAAGACGGAAGACGACTCCCGTCGCATCATCCAGCATTTTAACAGTGAATTCGAAAAGGGAAAAGGCTTCAGATGGGCTCTGGAACTGAAATCCACCGCAAAAGTTATTGGAACCTGCGGCTATCACAACTGGTACAGGGAACATTTCAGAGCAGAAATCGGCTATGAACTCAATCCCAAATTCTGGCAGCAATCCTATATGAAAGAAGCCATTCTTCCTATTTTAACCTACGGATTTGAAACAATGAGGCTTCACCGTGTAGATGCTTTCATAGACCCTTCCAATATTTCTTCTGAAAGACTGTTGACTTCTTTAAATTTCAGCAAAGAAGGGACGTTGAAAGATTATTTCTTTGAAAAAGGGAAATTCGTAGATGCAACCATCTTCGGGCTTATCAATAAATAAGTTCAAAAATTTAACGCTAGGAAGCAAAGAAAATTGATATTGATGCTTCTTATTTTCGTTCGCAAAGGCTTTCATTTAGCAATTGAATTGCTTTTCTCGCTGAATGAAATGCCTTTGCGAACCTTTATAAACAGATAAGCATTAAACTAGCGTTCAATGCGTTAAAATTATCTAAACTCTAATTCTTATCATTTAGAAAGATGCTTTTCCAAAGCCTCGGAACTTTTCTTGTAGGCCCATTTCTGCTTATAATTCACCCATTTGGCTTTGAAAAGCTTACGCATTAGTTTATCCGTGTATCTCATAATGAAAACATGATAGAGCATACTGGCAAAGACATTGGGTTTATTGGGAAGAGCTCTCAGTGAAAGAGAAAAACCTGGTTCCAGATATCTGTTGAAGTGCCAGAATGCCCCGGGAATAAAAAGGGCATCACCATGCTCCATGAAGATTTCGTATCCTTTGGCATATTTCAGTGCCGGAAACTTCTCATAATCCGGATTTTCATAATCAACCTCGTAAATGGTATGAACGGATAAAGGAACTTTATATAAAAAGGGCGACTGTTTCTGATCAAATAACAGAATTCTTTTCTTTCCTTCGAAATGGATATGCATAAAATCACCCAGATCCACATCATAATGCATTAAAACATGAGCCTCACTTCCACCGAAGAATAATGTGGGCAGTCTTTTAAAAAATTTTATTCCAAGATCAGGGTAAGTAAAGTTTTTCAGCAGCTCAGGAAGCCTGTCTGTAATGATATAGAAAAAAATTCGCAGATCAGAAGGCTTGCTTTTGATGGTGTCAATATAGTCCTTCATTTTCATACGGGTAACCGGAGCATCAGAACTTTTGGCGGCATCAGCCGGTTTGTTATCATATAAAGGAACTTCCTGATCTCCTGCCTTTTCTTTGATATAGGCAAGATTCCATTTGTCAAAAGCCTCCCACCGGCTGGCAAAATTCTTAATCAAAAGAGGTTTTTGCTTTTTAAAATAATTTTTCTGAAAATCTTCTTTACTGATATCATTTACAACATCTACGTTTTCGAGGATCATGTATTTTGTATTTAATGCGAACTAAAAATAGTGTTTTTTTTGAAACGTGAGAAAATTAAGATTAAAAAGGCTGGAAGCTGGAAGATCGATGCCGGAAGTTAATATTTGTCTGCAAACCTTTATACATCATTGCTTAAAAGATTTTTTATGGAAAACTCAAACTTCTTCTTTGGCTTCCATAACTTCTCACTTCCGTCTTCAGACTTCCTTACTTAATTAGCAGAGCTCAGATGAAAAAATTATATTTGTAGTAATAAGCGAGTTTATGAGAGTCTATAATACCAAACATTTCATTAAAATCCTTTTCAGTTTACACAAAAGTGATACTTTAAAAATTCTTTTCCCGAGTATGATTCTTGTAGGGTTATATTCCTGGGGAATTCAGTATCTGGAAGTTGAATATCTGCACCTTACCACAAAATCAGGAGTGAGTAATGTAGGTATGATTCATTCTCTGCTGGGTTTTGTGCTTTCACTTTTGCTGGTTTTCAGAACGAATACTGCCTATGACAGATGGTGGGAAGGTCGAAAACTTTGGGGAAAACTGGTGAATGATACCAGAAACTTTGCCATAAAAATCAATACGATTCTTGGCGATAACCGCCAGGATGCTGAGCAGATTGCTAGATATTTAAAATATTTCCCGCACTTTTTAGCCAAACACCTTTCCAAGGAATCTACAAGGCTGGCTTTGGATGAAGATTATTCTGAAATTGAAAATTCGTTGAAAAACCATGGACCAAGTGAAATTGTTATTCTATTAAGCCATAAACTGAATCAATTAAAAAAAGAAGGAAAAGTTTCTGAAGTTGAAATGCTGTATTTAGATACCCAGCTTTCCGGCTTTCTGGATGTATGTGGAGGTTGTGAAAGAATCAAAAACACACCGATTCCTTATTCCTATTCTTCTTTCATCAAGAAATTTATTATTCTGTATGTTTTTGCGCTTCCTATTGCTTACGTTATTACAATAGGGCTTTTTATGATTCCGCTTACTGTTTTTGTGTATTATGTATTGATGAGCCTTGAACTTATTGCAGAAGAAATTGAAGATCCGTTCAATAACGATGAAAATGATATTCCTATGGAAACCTTAGCCCAGAACATTGAGAAAAATGTACAGCAGATTATGATCAGAAAATAAAAAATCAAGCTTTTAAAGCTTGATTTCTTTAAGTTCGCCATCCTGTTTTATCTCTACAAATTTGCTTTCCCTGTTGGCAGCAGAATATCCGTAGAAAAAGGTACTGTATATAGGAGTGGAATACAGATAAGCTCCATAGCCGTTATAAGCATCTGAGGTTCCTGTCTGCTGCTGATAACTTGCCGTTGCAGTAAAGTTGACAATGGTTTCAAGATAATATTTCCCGGGTTTGAGTTTTTCAAATTTAAATCTCCCATGGTCATCGGTTAAAGCTTCCACTCTGTATTTAAAAGCCTCTTCTGACATATATACGGTGGTCTTTTTATTTTCATATTTTCTTCTCATGTCATAAAATTCCTGGAAATAAGGAGTAACAGGAAAAAGCATGACAACCGTACCTTTGGGAGCATAATGCTTTTCTCCAAGTAACGGTTTGATTCCCCAGTTGTTTTTTTGTTTGGTAGAAGCCACTCCTTCAATGGTAGAGTTTCCAAATCCAAGCATGTCTCTTGCGAGCTTTTTATCAAAAAAAGCTTGAGGATAATAAGTATTTTGTGCACTCAGGTAAATAAATCCCCATATTAATATGAATAATGTGAATAATTTTTTCATAGTATATTTTTGAGTCAAATATAAGTATTTTACTATTTTTGAATTAAAAATAGCTATGAAGTACATGTTTCTATTGTTTTTTTCCACTGCTGCCCTGATCACGGCACAGAAACCTTGTGGATATAAAGACGGATTACAGGAAGGAGCCTGTAAAGAATTTTATGACAATGGCCAGGTAAAAAATACTGTGGAATGGAAAAAAGGGAAACTGGATGGTGATGCTGTTTTTTATTATGATAACGGGAAAGTGCAGTCAAAAGGAGAATATAAAAAAGGATACAAAGTAAAGGAATGGTCGTATTTTGATAAAAATGGAGTCCTCACTTCCAAAGAAGTTTTCAGAAATGGAGAGAAGAATATTTATGATAACAGCCTTACCGCTACTTTTTATTCTCCTGCAGGTAAAATAACTGAAATTTCCAATTATAAATTCAATAAATTACAGGGAGAAAGCAAGACCTTTCATGAAGATGGAAAATCAATAAAAGATATTGGCCAGTATGATAACGGGCTGGCTACCGGAAAATGGAAAGTCTTTTATCCATCTGGAAAATTACAGCGTGAAACTGAACTTGCCAACGATAAAAGAAACGGCAACAGAGTTCATTACCGTGAAGACGGAAGCATAGAAAAAACAGAGGTCTATAAAGACGGAAAATTAATCTCAACAAAATAATACAATTGGTACAGAAACTAAAACTGGAAGAACTTAACAGAATAGATGTAGAAACATTTAAGAAGGTTGAAAAAATTCCGTTGGTCATCATTTTAGATAATATCAGAAGTATGCACAATGTAGGTGCAGCCTTCAGAACGGCAGATGCCTTCTTAATTGAAAAAATAATCCTTTGCGGAATCACCCCGCAGCCACCTCACCGAGAGATTCATAAAGCGGCATTGGGAGCAACGGAAAGTGTAGACTGGTCTCATGACGCAGATACCAATAACGCGATTGCTGATCTGAAAAGCAAAGGATACGAAATCATCGGGATCGAGCAGACTACCGACAGTCAGCTTATTACGGATTTCACCATCGACAGATCAAAAAAATATGCCTTAATTTTAGGAAACGAAGTAGAAGGAATCAGTGATGAAGTACTTCCGAATATTGACGTATTTTTAGAAATTCCTCAGCTTGGAACGAAGCATTCTCTTAATGTAAGTGTGTGTGCAGGAATTGTGATGTGGGAATTTGCAAAAGCATTAAAATAAAAAAACTGCATATGTCCTTAGTAGACAGTGCAGTTTGAAATAAATCTAATAAAAAGTAAAAATGAAAGGCGACAAAGGTACTTTATTTTTTTTTACAAACAAATTTTGACGGCATTTTTTTTGTTTCATCTTAAAAAAAGTAAGGTTTTCAGAAAAAGTTTCGTTTAATTTTTTATAAATTAGCACAATGTTTATCAAGGACTATATCTCAAAAGACTTTCCATGTTTTAGCCTGTCTGACTCCATAGAGTCGGCCAGAAACCTGTTGGAAGACTTCGGATATTCTCATGTTTTCATCAAAAAATCTCATCACTTCTTCGGAGCCATTGCCATGGACTTCCTGTATGAAGAAGATGGAGGAATACTGAAGGATCTGGAACACCAGATTGAACGGTTTGCAATTCTGGAGGACAACAATGTCATGGACAGCATCCGCCTGTTTTATACTTTCAGCTCCAATGTGATTCCGGTGATTAATAAAAATGAAAAATATCTGGGGTATATTACCTGTGAAGATGTTTTTCAGGACCTTTCCCGTTATCCTTTATTTTCAGAAACAGGAGCTATTCTTACCGTAGAAACTCCGGCCAGAAAATATTCAATGACGGAAATTACCAACATCGTCGAAAGCAACAATTCGAAGTTTTACGGAGGATTTATAAGCTTTATGTCTGAAGAGGTAGTTCAGGTCACCATAAAGATCAGCAATGAAAATCTGGCCTCGATAGACGCTACTTTTGACCGGTATGACTACAGAATCGTTGAAAAATATTATTCTGATGAGAAAACCGATCTGTTTAAAGACCGTTATGGTTTTTTACAAAAATTCATAGAAATATAACATGAAGGCAGCCATATATTCTCAGAAAAAAGATCTTGATACTTTTTTATATTTAAGCAAGTTTATCTCTGAACTTGAAGCAAGAGGTGTAAAATCTGTTCTGTATGATGAAATGGCTGAAGCACTTCAGTTTTCAAAAATATTCGAAACTTTCAACTCTAAGCAGGACCTTCTGGATAAAGAAGTGGATCTTTTCTTCACTTTCGGTGGAGACGGAACGATTGTAAATTCTTTAACCTTTATTGAGGATCTTGAAATTCCGGTGGTAGGAGTGAATACAGGAAGGCTTGGATTTTTAGCTTTTTTCACGAAAGAAGAAGCCTTTAAGGAACTGGATTCCATCTTAAAAGGAAATGTAAAAACAAGCCGCCGTTCTGTAATTGAAGTGGTTTCTCCAAAACTGGAGGGAGTTTTTCCTTACGCATTAAACGACGTTACCGTTTCCCGAAAAGAAACCACTTCCATGATTACCGTTGACTCTTATATCAATGACGAATTTTTGAATGTATTCTGGGGTGACGGCGTGATCATTTCAACACCTACGGGTTCTACCGCCTACTCTCTGAGCTGCGGAGGCCCTATCATTTCTCCCAATAACGAAAATTTTGTCATTACTCCAATTGCTCCTCACAATCTGAATGTGAGGCCGCTGGTTGTGAATGATAAAGTAGAAATAAAATTCAGGGTGGAAAGCCGCGTACCGCAATACTCTCTTTCCTTAGATTCCCGACTGATACATATTGAAACAGACAAGGAAATCATCATTAAAAAGGCAAAATTCCAGCTTCTTCTGGTGCAGCCCAACAGTTTGAGTTTCTATGAAACCATCCGTCAGAAGCTCCTTTGGGGCAGAGATAAAAGAAACTAGTAATTTCTTAAAAATGATTACCTTTACACGAAATTAAAACACCTAATAAATTTATAATAAAAAGTAAAACATGAGCAGAATTTTTCCGGCAGGAGTTGCCACAGGTCAGTTAGTTACTGATATCTTTCAGTATGCTAAAGAAAACAAATTTGCATTACCTGCAGTAAACGTAATTGGATCAAGCAACGTAAACGCTACGATGGAAACTGCAGCGAAATTAAACGCTCCTGTAATTATTCAGTTTTCAAATGGAGGAGCTGCTTTCAATGCAGGGAAAGGATTAAGCAATGACGGACAAAAGTCTGCAATCTTAGGAGCAATTGCTGGAGCAAAACATATTCACACTCTTGCAGAAGCTTACGGAGCAACGGTAATTCTACACACAGACCACTGTGCAAAGAAATTACTTCCTTGGATCGACGGATTGATGGATGCTAACGAAGAATTCTTCAAGCAGACAGGAAAATCTCTTTACTCTTCTCACATGTTAGACCTTTCTGAAGAGTCTTTAGAAGAAAACCTTGAAATTTCTGCTAAATATTTCGAAAGAATGGCTAAGCTTCAGATGACTCTTGAAGTAGAAATCGGGGTAACAGGAGGTGAAGAAGATGGTGTTGACAACTCAGACGTTGATAACTCAAAATTATATACTCAGCCTGAAGACGTAGCTTATACTTATGAAAAATTAAAAGCTATTTCTGATAACTTCACAATCGCGGCTGCTTTCGGTAACGTTCACGGAGTTTACAAGCCAGGTAACGTAGTTCTTACGCCGAAAATCCTTGACAATTCTCAGAAATATGTTCAGGAAAAATTCGGAACAGCTGCAAAACCTATCAACTTTGTATTCCATGGAGGTTCAGGATCTACTTTAGAAGAGATCAGAGAAGCTATCGACTACGGAGTAATCAAAATGAACATCGATACTGACCTTCAGTTTGCATACACAGAGGGCATAAGAGATTATATGATTAACAATATTGATTATTTAAGAGCTCAGATCGGAAACCCTGAAGGAGAAGAAAAACCTAACAAAAAATTCTATGACCCAAGAGTTTGGGTAAGAAAAGGTGAGGATACATTCTCTGCAAGATTGGTGAAAGCATTTGAAGATTTAAATAACGTAGATACTTTAAAATAAGAACTGTACATTTGTACCAATGTAAAAAGTATTCATAGGAATGCATTTACATTGGTACTTTTTACATTTATACATTAATACAAGCAAAAATGGCATTCGACTGGTTTAAAAGAAAAGCAAAAAACATTACCACTTCTACTGATGAGAAAAAAGACGTTCCCAAAGGCCTTTGGCATCAGACTCCATCAGGAAAAGTAGTGGAACATGATGAACTAAAGAGAAATAACTATGTTTCTCCTGAAGACGGATTTCATGTAAGAATAGGAAGTGCAGAATTTTTTGACATCCTTTTTGACGGTGGTAAATTTACCGAACTGGATGCCAATGTTGAAAGTATTGATATCTTAAACTTCAAAGATACAAAGCCTTATAAAGACCGTCTGAAAGAAGTAAAAGCTAAAACAAAGCTTACAGACTCTATCAGAAACGCTGTAGGAACCGTAAAAGGAACTGAAATGGTAGTTTCATGTATGGATTTTGCTTTCATCGGAGGATCATTGGGTTCTGTAATGGGTGAAAAGATCAGAAGAGCAGTAGATTACTGTATTGCACACAAACTTCCGTATATGATTATCTGTCAGTCCGGAGGAGCAAGAATGCAGGAAGCGACTTACTCTTTGATGCAGCTGGCAAAAGTTCAGGCTAAATTAGCTCAGCTTTCTGAAGCTGGACTTTTATACATCGCTTACCTTTGCGACCCTACATTCGGAGGAATCACTGCTTCTTTCGCAATGACCGCTGATATTATTATGGCAGAACCGGGAGCACTGATTGGTTTCGCAGGACCAAGAGTAATCCGTGAAACGATTGGTAGAGATCTACCGGAAGGATTCCAGACATCAGAATTCTTACAGGAAAAAGGATTTGTAGATTTCATCGTAAAAAGAACTGAAATTCAGGATACGGTTGCCAAAACAGTTAATTTATTAACTGTAAAAGCATAGTATCTGTAACAAAAACAATACAATCTCTCTCTAATTAGGGAGAGATTTTTATTTATGAGGACTTTTAAGATATTTTTCAATACCATCAGAAGCATGAGTTTTAAAAAGATTATCCGTCTTTTATCACTTGTCCTTCCTCATCCTCTTTTCGCTTTATTGAGTTTTTATGCAACAGTAAAAGCGTTTACCATTGCACAGAAAAAATTCCCTGCAACGGCCTCCAACAATGGAATTGGAAATGCTTTCAGACACGCGCTGTGGTGCTGCTTCATTATGATGTACTGCTGCAAGATCTCTTCCCCTAAAAAAGCGCTGGATTTTTGTAAAAGAATCACAGATATGCATGAAGAACTCTTCCCTAATGAGCCTTTGGAAACCAAAATGGATCTCCATAACAACAAAATCGGAATGGATTATTTTATGGAAATTTTACCCGGAATTCATCGCCAGTTCTTTGAAAAAAGCTTCTTTGTAGATGCTTTGATCAAAAAAATGGATGAAGCCAAAGTTCTGAAGAATCTTGATGATGATTTTAAAGGATATCTTGTTTATCTGGAAGAGTAAATCATTTTAGTTTTAAACGCTAGAGAGCGTAAGGAAAATCTAAAAACTTAATGCATATTTTTTGTTCGCAAGGGCATTTCATTCAGCAATGCTCTTTAACTTAAATTCTCTTTGCTTAGTGCTAACGCCTTTGCGAACGAGAAAAATCATTTTCCCATTATTTAGGAACTTTGTGAACAATGCGTTAACAATAAGCTTTAAGATTAGAGACCATCATTAGTTTTCTTTCACACCGGAATTACAAAAGACTTTAGTTATTTTTGTGGTTTGAAGTATTTTCGATAAGTTTAAACAATTAAATCAATCAGATGGTTCTCAGCAGAATTTGGTCGGCTTTCATTATCATTGCCATTGCCATTGCCAGTATAAAATATGTTTCGTCAGGTAACTACAAAACCATTTTCAATGATATGGTGGTGGGAAAAGGAGGTGATACAGTAAAGATTGCATCTCAACCTATGAACAGCCTATCTCCTATTGTCAGAGACAGCCTGATGAAAAAAAATGATTTTGCAGACAGCAGAATTCACTATAAAACAGATTCTTTAAAACAAAATGTAAATGTTTATCGCGTTCAGGAAGCCGATGGAGTTATCGGAACCTCTGAAACTGCCGTAAAAATCTGTCTTGGTCTTATCGGAATCATGACCTTGTTTATGGGATTCATGAGTATTGCTGAAAAAGCAGGAGGAATTAACCTTCTAAGCCGTTTGATTCAGCCATTTTTTTCAAAATTATTTCCGGAAATTCCTAAAAACCATCCTGCATTCGGACATATGCTAATGAATTTCAGTGCCAATCTTCTGGGATTGGATAATGCTGCCACTCCTTTTGGATTAAAAGCGATGGAAAGTCTCCAGACTTTAAATCCCAATAAAGATACTGCCAGCAATTCGCAGATTATGTTTCTGTGTCTTCATGCCGGAGGAATGACATTGATCCCGGTCTCGATTATTGCCATCAGAGCCTCTATGGGATCAAAGACCCCTACAGATATTTTCCTTCCTTGCATGATCGCCACTTTTGCGGCAACTTTAGCTGCGATGATTATTGTTTCTTTATACCAGAAAATCAATCTTCTTCGTCCGGTGGTAATAGCTTATGTAGGAGGAATTTCAGCAATTATTGCTTTATTGGTAGTATACCTTGTACAATTGAGTAAGGATGAACTGGATGACTTCAGTAAAGTATTAAGCAATGGTTTAATTCTGTTTATCTTCCTTGCGATTGTATTGGGAGCTGTTTATAAAAAAATTAACGTCTTTGATGCCTTTATTGAAGGCGCAAAAGAAGGCTTCACCACCTGTGTTAAAATTATTCCTTATCTGGTTGGAATGCTGATTGCGATTTCATTACTAAGAACTTCCGGTGTATTTGATGTGATTATTGACGGAATGAAGTGGGTAGCAAACGTTGCCAATATGGATCCGAGATTTGTGGATGGACTTCCAACTGCATTGATCAAACCTTTATCCGGTTCAGGAGCCAGAGGAATGATGGTGGATACGATGACCACATTTGGAGCAGATAGCTTCCAGGGGAAATTAGCGGCAGTGCTTCAGGGAAGCTCAGATACGACGTTCTACGTGATTGCAGTATATTTTGGTGCTGTAGCCGTTAAGAATACAAGATACACGGTAATTGCCATGCTTCTGGCCGATTTAGTAGGCGTTATCACTGCCATTGCATTAGCTTACTTATTCTTTGCTTAATGAAATCTGCAGGTTGAGCAGATGCTATTAACTTTAAACATTAAACTTAAAACTTAAAAATTTAAATCCATTATGATCACAGATAAAGAATTCACCTTAAGACTCATCCGCCAATTAACTCAGGCATTAGAAAAATTGATTCTCGACAAACCTGAAGAAAGCTTAATGCAGAAAGAACTGGATTTTGATACGTTGATGAGAGACATTTTTAAGATGAGCTTCACAGAGGTTGCTTCTAAAACCAAGGAAGAAATGATCGCGATTGTGAATGAAAGACAGGAAAGAGATCACAAAGATTATTATGAAATGCTGGGAAATCTATTTTATTTCAACAGCAGACATGATCAGAACAAAGATTTTCAGGATAAAGCCAAGACATTCTACGAGCTTTATCTTCAGACCAGTGGTATTTTTGCACTCCCCATTATCAACAGAATAAATGAATTGAAAAAAGCACTTGAATAAAGTGCTTTTGTATTGTTAGAAGGTAATTTTATAAGTTCCGGTTGAAGATGTATTGGCTTTTTCTGCTTTTACATATTTCTTAACCCAGGCCACAGATGTGGATGAGACACAAGGATCTGAAATCCCGCCGGCTCTTCTTGCGGATACTACATTCCCTGCTTTATCTACCGTATAAGCAATAGTAATTGATCCACTTGCTGTACAGCTGTGAGAAGGCTGTGCTCCTCCTCTTCCCATTGTTCCGGGAATATAGCCTACCAGTTTTCTGTCGATTCCAACTTTACTGTCTCCATTTCCATCTCCTCCTAAAGGATCTCCCGCATTTCCGATACCATCACCAGTTCCCTGGCTTCCGGCTTTGGTTCCTCTTCCTTTGATCAGGTTTCCGATCGCAGCATTTCCTTTTCCGTCTCCATTTCCTGTTTTTGAGTTAGACGTAGCTGCTCCTGATTTTTTAGTATTTTTTGAAGCACTTGTACTCGTAGCTTCTTTTTTCTCAGCTTTTTTGGATTCCTCTTTTTTAGGAACAGTAGCTTTTGAATTATTTCCTGTAATAACTTTTTCCTTAACCTCTGTTTTCTTTGGTTCGGGAGTAGGAACTGGTTCTGGCTTTATAACTGTTTTTGTTTCCGGAACCGGAGTTTCTGCGGGCTCTGGTGTAACTTCTTCCGTTGCAGCGGCAAGACTTCCAGGCTGTTCAGCTGGTTCTTCAATCCCCTTTCCATTTCTGTTATCACCAAAATTAACCAGCATGGTAGTAACCACCTCAGGATCTTTATCCAGTTCAGGTTTTAATTTATACAAAAAAACAAAAAGCAGAATAGCAGCCCAGATGAGAATAGAAAGCAATGCGCTCTTTACTCTGTCTTTATTTTCTTCGTTTCTGTTTGCTGTATAGCTTTTCATCTTAAAACGTAATTCTTTCCGGAAATCCGGCTATGTTATTTGTCTTTAACGGTTGCAATAGCAATATTAAATTTATGTTTCTCAGCAATTTCCATCACAAAAACAACATCTTTATGCAGTGTGTTTTCATCAGCTCTGATCGTAAATGATTTATTGGTCTGGCTGGCTAATTTATCTACAATAATTTGCTCCAGTTCTCCTTTATTGGCAGGATTATCATCTACAAAGAACGAGCCGTCCGGCTTGATGCTTACCGTTAAAGGATTGGGAATATTATCGTCAACTGCTCCGGCTTTCGGCAGATTCACATCAATAGCGCTTTGATTGGCAGCTGAAGAAGTGATCATAAAGAAAATCAGCATCAACAGGATAACGTCTGTCATCGCTGCTAAACTGAATTCCGGATTTGCTTTATTTCTTCTTTGAATTTTCATCGTAAGAAAGATTTATAAAGGTTTGTTGATAAGGTCTAAAAATTCTCCTGACATATTCTGAGCTTTCAGGACAAATTTATCAATCCTTGTCAATAGAATATTATAACAGAAGTTAGCAGGAATTGCTACAGCCAAACCTACAGCGGTCTGCCCTAAAGCGGTATAGATCCCCTCTGAAAGTGTTTTCGGAGAGAATGATCCTGTTGCGTGGGAAAGATTAAAGAAAGCAATAATCATCCCGATTACCGTACCTAAAAGTCCCAACATGGGTGCAATACTTGGTACTACAGCCAAAAGGTTCAGGTTTTTTTCCATATTGGCAACCTCTACCTGTGCCTGAGATTCCATAGCACTTACAATATCAGAAACAGGACGTCCTAATCTTGAAATTCCTTTTTCTAAAATTCTTCCTTCCGGAGAGTTCTGGGTTTTGCAGTAATCTGCTGCCGCCTCTATTTTTCCTGCCTTGATGAAGTCTTCGATATTGTTCATGAAGTTGGAATCTGTTTTTGATGTAAGCCTTTTGATAAAGAAAAATCTTTCAAAAAACAGGTATAGAGAAAACACTCCCAATAGTAATACAGTGACCATCACTATTTTAGCGAAAGCTCCTCCATGGAACATAATTTTCCAGAATGAGAACTCTAAGTTGTCTGCAGCAACTGCAGGGGTAGCGATTTGTGCAAATAAAATCTGAGAAAGTTCCGTTAACAGCATTAAATGTAAATTTTATTAAATTTCAACGACAAATGTAGGAGAATATTATGAATTGAACTCTTAAAAATTGCTTAAAAACAACTTAAATTTTGTTACAATTTTACAAATAGCAAATTTCTTTCCAAAAAAAAATTTTGAAAAGAAATCTGGTACGAAAAAGATAGAAGCCTATGTTAGTCTTCTCCTACCTCAATTTCATCTTGCTTAAATTCGCATTTTAATCTAAAGGGGATCGGTGTATCTGATCCGGTATAGAAATCATCAATGGTCCCTTTCCAGATGACCTGAAGCTCCCCTTCTTCGTTTTTTTCAAAAAGAAGCTCATTATCATAGATGTAGGCATCTTCGTCATCGAAAAGGTCTACTTCTGTATAGGTTTCTTCATCAGAGTCATTGATGATGATGGTTTTTCCTTCTATTTCCGCCGATTCAATAGGAAAATCAAAAACTTCAAGTGAAAGCTGCGGAAAGTTGTACTGTAATGAATCATCATCCACGTGATCCAAACTGTCATCCGTAATCACTTCAACCTCTAAAAAATGTTGCTGGTTGCTGTAAACTGCCTTACAATAAGTATTTCTGATATTGTATTTTAGCGTTTCGTCCGGATGGTAAATTTTTAAAATCCCTTTCATTTTTTCTTAAAAAAGAGCTGTAATAATATGATTGTTAAACGTTTTAGACAAAGATAAAAAATTGATTCAAAGTTGAAAGGATTTTGAAAATAATTTTTTAAAATCAATGCAAACAATAAGTCTGAATCTCCCAATAATACTTATTTTTGTTTTCATAAAGATTCTGAAAATGAAAAACATTTTATCAAAAAGTATTCTAGGATTAGGGTTGGTGATTGGGCTTACTTCCTGCAAAAAATCGGATTCTCCCCTTACAAAAGTGACTCCCAGCAATCTGGATTCTATCGCTTCCAACTATTATGAGCAGTATCTTAAACTATATCCTTTAGATGCTACCGCACAAGGAGATACAAGATATAATGATCAGCTTCCTATCAATATTGATAAAGATTTTATCTCAGGAGAAATTGCTTTCTACAATTCTGTGCAAAAACAACTGGAACATGTAGATTATAAAACCCTTTCTGACGAAGACAAAGTGGTCTATGATGTTTTGGATTATACTTTAAAAGATAAAACTGAGGCCTACGCCTATCATCCGGAATATATTCCTTTTACTCAATTTGGAGGACTTCCGTTAACGTTCCCATTGTATGGAAGCGGGCAGGGTAATCAACCTTTTAAAACAGAAAAAGACTATAGCGACTGGCTGAAAAGAATGGAAAAATTCCCGGAGTGGATGAATGCAGCGGCAGACAACTTCCGTGAGGGAATCAACAATAAGATAGTATTACCTAAAAAACTGGTTATCAAAATGATTCCTCAGATGAAAGCAGAGGAAATTACCACTTCTGACATGGAAAAGAATATTTTCTATGGTCCGATAAGAAATTTTCCGAAAAGCTTCTCTCAGGCTCAGAAAGAAAAATTTTCAGCACTTTATAAAGATGCTATTACCAAAAAGATCATTCCGGCTTATACTAAAATGGGAACATTTTTAGAAAAAGAGTACCTTCCGAAATCAAGGGATACAGACGGATACAACAGTCTTCCTAACGGAAATGAGATCTACAACTATTATGTAAAAAGCTGGACAACCACTAAGAAATCTCCTGAAGAAATTAATAAGATCGGACTTCAGCAGGTAGCTATGCTTCGTGCAGAAATGGAAAAAGTAAAACAACAGGTAGGTTTTACGGGAACTCTTGAAGAATTTATCACTTTTGTAAAAACGGATCCAAAGGCAATGCCTTATAAAACATCTAAAGAGGTTTTAAATGCATTCAACGGGATCTTAACTAAAATCACTCCGAAGCTGAAAACAATGTTTAATGTAACGCCAAAAACGAAGTTTGAGATCAGACAGACGGAGAAATTCAGAGAGGCAAGTGCCAGCGCAGAATATATGCCGGGAACTCCGGATGGAAAAAGAGCAGGTATATTCTATGTTCCGCTTCCTGACCCTACTAAATTCAATGTTACTTCAGGAATGGAATCTCTTTTCCTTCATGAAGCCATCCCAGGGCATCATTATCAGGTTTCTTTGCAACAGGAGAACACAAAGCTTCCTAAATTTATGAGATTCGGATGGTTAGGAGCTTATGGTGAAGGCTGGGCCCATTATTGTGAGACATTAGGACCTGAATTTGGGTTATACACAGATCCTTATCAAAAAATGGGTTACCTGAGTGATCAGATGCTGAGAGCTGTAAGACTGGTAGTAGATACAGGGCTTCATACAGGAAAAATGTCACGTGAAGAGGCTATCAAATACTTCTTAAGCAATATTTCTTACGACGAGGGATCTGCCACTGCAGAAGTAGAAAGATATATGGCAATGCCGGGACAGGCTTTAGGCTACAAAATAGGATCCTTAAGAATCCGTGAGCTGAGAGAAAAGTATCAGAAAGAACTTGGGAACAAATTCAAGCTGGCAAGCTTCCATGATGAAGTATTAAGCCAGGGATGTCTTCCTTTGGATGTTCTGAACAGAAAAATGGAGCTTTGGGCTAAAAAACAAAAATAGTTTCTTTTATGAGACTATTTTTATTTTTTACCGGTATTTTATTGGTGTTATTGAGTTGTCAAAAGAAGCAAAATTTTGAAAATTTTACGGTTGACAAGAGCTTACCTGGCAATGATACTATTCTCCTTCTTTCCAAATATCCGGAACTGAAGCTTTATAACAGTGAAATTGTTGAAAGTAAAACAAGGACAGCACATATTGTTCAGGCTGCAAGTTACTCAGATGGCTTTCGTAAAGGAACATTTTTATTCGATGATTATAAATGCAGTATTGACAGTTTGGTTGATAAACACTTTAAAGGATATTTTAAAACCATAATACAATAAAAATTGATATGATCACAGAAAGCCTCAAATCTCTTTACAACAGAGATTTAAATAAATTAAAAACAGAGCTAGAAGCCTATCAAAACGAACAAAATCTTTGGAAAGTTGATAAAAACATAGCCAATTCTGCGGGCAACCTGGTTCTTCATCTGGTTGGAAACCTCAATCATTTTATAGGAACGCACCTTGGAAACACAGGATATGTAAGACAGCGTGACCTGGAGTTTTCATTAAAAGATGTTCCAAGAGCTGAACTTATTGAAAAAATAGAGGCAACTACAACAATGATAGATTCTACTCTTTCTCAATTATCAGAAGACGACCTGAAAAAAGAATACCCACTGGTTGTTTTTGAAAATAAAATGACTACAGATTACTTCCTGATTCATCTGATTGCTCATCTGGATTATCATTTGGGACAGATTAATTACCACAGAAGGTTGTTGGAATATTAAATCATTTCCTTTATCTCACATGATGTTTTTAAACCATGTCAAGGTTCAGAACCTTGACATGGTTTATTTAGCGACCACAAAGTAATTGTTGCGTTTTCTATCAGTTCGCATAGATCTTTCACTCAGTCAGGGCAATATTGCTTTTGCTAAACGAAGTGTCTTCGCGAGCTATCTCAGCGTGGTTTTTATAAAATCTTAGCGGACATGGCGCTAAAATAATTGAATTATTTCTCAAACATCATTTTCGTAATAAAATCCTTCTCTCCTTTTCCTCTTGCCGGAGAATATTCTCTTCCATAGAAAATAATCTGAAGGTGAAGTTTATTCCATACTTCTTCAGGGAATAATTTTTTGGCGTCACGTTCTGTTTCCACCACATTTTTTCCGGAAGTAAGTTTCCACTGCGTCATCAGACGGTGAATATGGGTATCCACAGGAAAAGCAGGAAATCCGAAACCCTGACTCATTACTACTGATGCCGTTTTGTGCCCTACGCCCGGAAGAGCTTCCAATTCTTCATAAGTCTGGGGAACAATACCATTATGTCTTTCTAACAGAAGTTCGGCCATTTTCTTCAGGTTTTTGGCTTTCGTATTGGATAATCCTATTTCTTTGATTAGTTCTTTGATTTCAAATTCTTCCAGCTTAGCCATTCTTTGCGGTGTTCCTGCTACCGCAAAAAGTTCGGGAGTAACCTGATTTACTTTTTTATCTGTAGTTTGTGCAGAAAGCGCTACGGCAACCATCAATGTATAGGGATCAGTGTGATCTAACGGAATAGGTGTAGTGGGATATAATTTTTCCAGTTCTATCTGAACGAGCTCAGCTCTTTGTTTTTTTGTCATGTATGCCTTAAATTTGAACAAAATTAAATCATTATGCTGAAAGTTGGAGATAAATTACCTGAATTTGAAGGATTCAATCAAGACGGAGAAACAGTAACCTCATCAAAATTAATTGGAAAAAAACTGGTCGTTTTCTTCTATCCGCAAGCGAATACACCAACCTGTACAGTGGAAGCCTGCAACCTGAGTGATAATTATACTAAGCTTAAAAAAGCAGGATTTCAATTATTGGGAATAAGTGGTGATTCTGTAAAAAAGCAAAAGAATTTCCACAGCAAGTTTGCTTTTCCTTATGATCTTATTGCAGATGAAAACCGTAATATCATTGAAAAATTCGGGGTATGGCAGGAGAAAAAAACGTTTGGAAAAACCTATATGGGAATTGTAAGAACCACTTTTATTTTCGATGAAAATGGTATTTGTACAAGAGTGATTGAAAAAGTAACTTCAAAGACTGCTGCTGAACAGATTCTGGAGGGATAACTTTCTTAAAACACAGATATCACAAATATTTTCACAAATAACCCAGATACATTATTGTGCTATTTGTGAAAATATTTTTTTATAGATTTATTATTCTGTTTCGTAATAGTTGAGTTCTTCGGTTTCACCTGGAAGTATGACGTGTTTTTTAAACCTCAAACCTAATTTTTCAATCAGCTTTTGGGAAGAAATATTATCCTTTGAAATAATGGCTGATATTTTTGTTAATCCGAAATCATCCATTCCGATCGATTTAACCTTCTGAGCTGCCTCAAAAGCATAGCCCTTACCTTCGAACTCTTCCAACAAAGAATATCCAATATCCACAATATCAAGTCCTTCCCTTTCGAAGATTCCTACCGCACCTACTTTTTCATTTCCATCTTTGGTTATTAAAATATAATTTCCAAATCCCAGCCTTTCAATCTGTGGGGCAAATCTGTTTAAGATGTAATTTTCAGCATCTTCAATGGAATTTACATTGCGGTTGCCAATATGTTGAATGAATTTTGGCCTGTTATAAAGTTCAAAGACAAAATCTTTGTCTTCACGGGACATAGGGCGAAGGATCAATCGTTCAGTCTCATAGGTATTATTTGCGCTTGGGTGTTTTTTTGGGCTCATCTTTCTTTGGTTCTTCTTTTTTTTCGATTTTTAAAAGTCTCGGGTTATTAGCACATTTTTTATTGTAAAGCTCAATATAAGTTCCATTGTCTTTAACATTGTTTACAGCACCTGTAGATTTATTGAGTGTTACTGTATAATGTGTTTTCTGGTATGGACATTCCTTTGAGGTGAGCTTTCCAAGGTCCAGATAGTAATTCGACTTATCTTCATGATAATTACCCGCAAGGTCCTTAAACTCTTCATCTATCATATATCCGTCAGCGGCTAATACAACAGCTGCTTCCTGAGCATTATCAATTCTATCTACAAACTTCTTCAATCCTTCGACATCCGTAACGTAATTTACTTTACCTCCTTCCGAATAAGCGATATAATAAAAGCTGTCTTCACTAGGGAAAAGATTGAATCCTGAGAATTGAGGAGTATAATTTACCTTACCCGAAATCTTTATTTCCTGACCTTTCCCATAGCTGTTGTACACCAACACCCATGAATCCACCCTATTACCAGGGTTGATCTGCTGTAAAATAGCAGGAATGCTTGAAAACTTTTTCTTCTCCTGAGCAAATCCTAAGACTCCCAAAAGTGAAAATATAAGAATTGTAAATCGGGTTGCAGTTTTAATCATAATTTAAAAATCAGCAGAAAATATACCAAATATTACATAAACTTCTCGCCCTTTTTAAAGTTTTTTAAATCAAGAACATAATCTTTAATGAGCTGATCATTATCCCTTGGGCAGATAAGAAGCGCTTTATCTGTATCTACAACAATGTAGTTTTCAAGACCGTCAATAATCACTGCCTTGTTATTATTCTTTAAGCGGATGATATTCCCTTTTGAATTATAAGAAAGTAAATGTTTCAGTTTTACAGCGTTTCCGTTTTTATCTTTTTCTGTATTTTCATAGACGGAAGTCCATGTACCAAGATCACTCCATCCTAAATCTGAAGGAATCACGTAAACATTCTTTGCCTTTTCTAAAATCCCGTTATCAATGGAGATTTTCTGAACCTTCGGATAAATGGTTTCAATACAGCTGTTTTCTTTTTCGGAGTTATACTCACAAGCCATAAAATGCTGCATCATCTCAGGAAGATAGAGATCAAAAGCATGGTGAATACTTTTCACATTCCATACAAAAATTCCTGCATTCCAAAGGAAATCACCACTTTCCAAAAAGCTTTGGGCGATTTCAAGAATAGGTTTTTCTGTGAATGTTTTTACTTTAAAATATTCTGATCCTTTTTTCTCTACAAACTGAATATAGCCATAACCGGTGTCGGGTCTTGTTGGAGTTATTCCTAATGTTACCAGATAATCATGCTGTGAAGCCACCTCAAATGCCAGCTCTACTTTTTCCAGAAATACGTCCTCTTTAAGGATCAGATGATCTGCCGGCAATACAATCATTGTTGCATCCGGATTGATCTCAGCAATTTTGTTAGCCATATACAGATTACAAGCTGCTGTATTCTTCATCAACGGCTCACCCACAATATTCTCTTCAGGAATTTCCGGAAGCTGCTGATGGGAAACAGGAACATATTCTTTATTCGTAATCACGAATATCTGCTCTTTAGGAATTACCTTGCTGATTCGGTCATAGGTCTGCTGAATCATTGTGCGTCCGGTTCCTAAAATATCCTGAAACTGTTTTGGAAATTTCTGCGTGCTCATAGGCCAGAACCGACTCCCGATTCCCCCGGCCATTATAACGCAGTATCTATCTGATTTTAACATTCTTAGCTACATTTTTCTACCCTCGCTAAAGGCTTGAAAGAATACTTCCTTCCAGTAGCCAGGTTCTTACAAAGATAGTTTTTTTTAACCAGACCTTCTAATAAATACTTTTCGTTGCGATAGATAAAAAATTCTCCCTTTTTAAGTTCCTCGATAAATAGAAGAGTATCATCCTGTTTTTCAGTATGGAAATACCTTACCAGATCAGGGCTTGCCATGAAATTGGCTTTTGGCGATTTTGAAAATTTTATAATGATAGGTTTGAGTTCTTCATCATAAATTTCAAGGCTTTCCAGAAGCATATTTCTGAAAGTTTCTTTCCATTCATTACCGTGGGGAGAGATTCTTCGCCCATATTTTTCGAAAGCAATCAGATGAGCAAGCTCATGAGTGAGTACAAAGAAAAAAAGCTGCGGGGTAAGGGTAGAATTTACCGTAATTTCATGAGAATTATCCGGAAGTTTTCTGTAATCTCCCAGCTTTGAATTTCTGTTTCTTGTTACTTTTATATGTATATAGTAATCTGCAAACCAGACTCTTAAATATCTAAGTGTATTTTGAGGTAAGTATTTTTCTAATGATTGAATTGGCATTTTACAAACTTAATGGAATTCCTGCATAGAAATTCAATAGTTTAAGACTAAAAAGATAATTATATTTTGCTTGCGCTACTGATCCTTGTGCATTTGCATAATTATTTCTCGCCACATTAACGTCGTAGATAGTGGTTCTTCCGGCAGCATAACTTTTATCGGCAAAATCAAGAGCCAGTTTTGAGCTTTTTTCAGCTTCCACTGCAGCCAGATAGGTTTCATAATTGGCATCAGCATCAAACTGAGCTTTCTGTACGTTTTGTCTTACCGTCTGTTTCTGTTGTTCCAAGGAATTCTTGGCTAAACTTTCATTTATTTTAGATTGTTCTACCTGAAGTTTTGTTTTCCCTTTATTGAAAATAGGAATATTCAGTGATAGCCCCACGTTTTGTCCGAACTGATCTTTATATTGTTCAAAAAAAGTTCCCTGTACAGTACCTGGCATAGGATCAAATTGTCTGTTATAGAAAGTATTAAGACCAGCGCTCGCTGTTAATGTAGGCCAGTATGCTGTTTTGCTTACTTCCGTTTGTGCTTCGGCAGATCTTATACGGCTTTCCGCTGCTTTTATCTGAGGCTGTATCTCATACGCAGTGGTAAGCACTTCATCCGCGGTAGTAAGTTGTAAATCAAGCTTTTCAGGAATATTTACATCTTCCACATCAAAACCTTTATAATCTGAAAGCTGTAAAAGCTGAACGATGGCAAACAAAGCACGTCCAACGTTTACTTCTGCAGTTTTAAGGTTTTGTTTTTCTCTTGCCAATGCAGCTTCAGCCTCTGCCAGAACCGTCTGGGCTGTTGTTCCAACCTGAGTTGTGATTTTAGCTCTGTCAAACTGTTTCTGCGCATTATCCACGGCACTCTGAGAGATTTTAACAATCTCTTTATTCAACAAAGTAGTCAGATATTGCTGAGCGATCTGAAGGGAAATATCATTTTTAATGGTTTCAATGTCGTATTGGCTTGCTTCTACATCAAACTGGGCTTTTCTTACATTTTTCTCTAACCTTCCATTATTATAGAGCAAAATATCAGCACCCAGACCAATACTGTTATTGAATCTATCGTTTCTAAAGCTTCCTGCTCCTAATGAGCCTTGCCCGAAACTTACCCCATTCGTCATACTCCCCGATACAGATGGTAAATATTCTTTTTGGGCTGCTTTAAGATTATATTCCTGGTTTTGTTTGTTATACTGATTTTGGATAACCTGAAGATTATGCTCCACTGCATAGCTTACACATTCTTTTAAGGACCATTTCTTCTGAGCGCTTAAACCCAGATAACCTAATCCAAAAACGATGATCCAAACTTTTTTCATATTGTATATGTTTATTTGTTTTTAATGGTCATATGGAATCGTGTTATCTTCATAAGTACTATACCATGTAAATCACAGCGATTTCATATTAAGATTTTTCAATATTAGACGAATTAAATATAAAAAAGTTACAGATTGAAAAATTATATTTTATTTTAAAAAAACTTTTGGGAATTTTGCACCATGACAAATGAACAATATCAGGAAGCTATCGACTGGCTTTTCGTACAGATGCCCAACTATCAGATAGATGGACAGAAGGCTTATAAACCTGGGCTTGATAACATTACAAAGCTTTGTGCTTTCTTTGGAAATCCTCAGGATAAAATAAAATGTATTCACATTGGCGGTACCAATGGAAAAGGTTCTTCAAGCAATATGCTGGCATCGGTTCTTCAGGAAGCCGGTTATAAAACAGGATTATACAATTCTCCACACCTTATAGACTTCACAGAGCGCATAAAGGTGAATGGAAAAAACTGTAATAAAGAATTTGTCTTTGATTTTATTCAAAAACTGAAAACGATTCCGGAAGACATCCGTCCCTCTTTCTTCGAGTTTACGACCATCATGGCTTTTGAATATTTTTATCAGCAGCAGGTAGATTTTGCCATTATTGAAGTAGGATTGGGAGGAAGACTGGATTCAACAAATATTATCAAACCGTTGATTTCGGCCATTACTAATGTTCAGCTGGATCATCAGAATATTCTTGGAGATACCATCGAAGAAATTGCATCAGAGAAGGCTGGAATTATTAAACAATATATCCCGATTATTTCCGGTGACGAGAATGAAGCCGTTAGAAATATCATTCAGGATAAAGCAACGAAAGAAAATGCTCCATTTATAGATGCTACTCTTATAAATACCAACCTTGAATCTGATCTCAAAGGGAATTACCAGAAGAAAAATATCAGAATTGTATTGGCCGCTGTAGAAGAATTAAGAAAGCTTAAAGTAAATATTTCTGATGAAGCATTGGAAAAAGGACTTCTCCATGTTCACCAAAATACAGGATTTATTGGCCGTTGGTTCGAGTTTTCACAACATCCACTTACGATTTGTGACACGGGTCACAATCAGGCAGGTCTGGAGTATGTTTTTTCACAATTAAATTCAATTAACAGACACAAGCATGTTATTTTGGGGTTTGTGAATGACAAAAAAATAGATGATGTAATGAATTTACTTCCTGAAAATTCTGAGTTCTATTTTGCAAAACCATCCATCAACAGGGGAAGACATCCCGAAGATTACGAAAATCTGCTCCAGGAGGCGAAAATTTTTTATAAAATTTTTGATTCCGTGCAGGAAGCGTATCTCTCTGCAAAAGAACAATGTACAAAAGAAGAAATGATTTTTATTGGCGGAAGCAACTTTGTAGTGGGAGATTTTTTGGAAAAAAATTTGGAGATTAAAGAATAAGTCGTATATTTGCACCACTCTAAACAAGAGAACAAGTCTAGAGGGTTCTTAGCTCAGTTGGTTCAGAGCATCTGGTTTACACCCAGAGGGTCGGGGGTTCGAATCCCTCAGGACCCACAGAAAAGGAAACGAAACCTTTCAAAAAAATTCGGGTTCTTAGCTCAGTTGGTTCAGAGCATCTGGTTTACACCCAGAGGGTCGGGGGTTCGAATCCCTCAGGACCCACAAAAAATCTCTCAGATTTCTGGGAGATTTTTTTATTTTACCCCTAAGCAATTTATAAAGCTTCTCCTCCACTTTTCCTTATATTTATCTACCTTTGCCTTCACTTGAATTTCGCTTGCTGTGAATAAACTTCATCTTATATCATTTAATTATCCCTACCCTCCTTCCTATGGTGGAATTATTGATGTGTATTATAAAGTTAAGGCATTATCTGATCTGGGAATAAAAATTCACCTACATTGTTTTGTAGATCAAATCCCTCATAAGATTGATCCGGAAGTCAAAGAGATGACAGAAAATGTGTTTTTTTATCAAAAGAAAAAGAATCCACTTCTTTATTTCTCCGGAACACCTTTCGCTGTTGCCATCAGAGATTCTGAAACCCTGCTTAAAAATCTGGAGAAGCACAAAGCTCCTATCTTGTTCGAAGGCTTGCAAACAACCCATATTGTACGGTTTTTGAAGGATAACAGACACCAACTCTACCTCCGTCATCACAATAACGAATCAGAGTATTATAAAGGCCTATCTGTGTCTGAGAAGAACCCATTTAAAAAGATTATTTACAAAATTGAATCTGTGAAGTATTCCGGATATCAGAAAAAACTTTTAAAGAAATTTGAAGCTGTATTCTCCTTATCTGAAAAGGAATATAATGAAGTACAAACTTATTCGGAAAATGCACACCTGATTCATATCTTTCACGGTAATGAATCGGTAAAGGAATTGGATCAAAAAGGAAAGTATTTTCTCTTTCATGGAGACCTTACTACCGCTGATAACAAAAGAGCATTGAATGAAACAATTGACTTATTTAAAACCCTTCCACAATATCAGCTTGTTGTAGCCTCAGATCGTGCCAGTGAGGATATTAAAAGGAAGATTTCCACAGTTGAAAACATCAGCCTCACTCCTATACAAACCACAGAAAATCTTTACCGCCTTCTGGAAGATG
This sequence comes from Chryseobacterium sp. AG363, assembly GCF_003610675.1. Lineage (NCBI taxonomy): Bacteria > Pseudomonadati > Bacteroidota > Flavobacteriia > Flavobacteriales > Weeksellaceae > Chryseobacterium > Chryseobacterium sp. AG363. The sequence goes on along the minus strand of NZ_RAQF01000003.1, from coordinate 173,663 downwards.
CTCATGCCAATATTTTGATTTCTTACCAGAATTCCGGAACAAAGGTGAAACTTTTTAATACGCTTTACAACAGCCGTTTCGTGATTATTAACGGGAATATTACAGATGATCCGGTTTTAACAAATTTATGCCTGTATGGCGATGATATGAGCCAAATCCGTCAACAGATTATCTCCTCAGCTGGAAAGGACTATCATGATACTGAAAAGAGAAAGGAAGTCTTAGAAAAAAACCATTCTGATAAAACCAAAGCTAATGAGATAGTTAGGATTATTTTTAAAAATTAATCCTGTCCACCACTTTCTGAATATTAAACTCTTCAAGGCAAGCCCAGTCGCCTCTGTAGCATTCTTTATCTCCAAAGACAGAACATGGTCTGCAGCTCAGGTCTTCCACCTGAACAACATCTTCTTCGCTTTGCCCGAATCCTAAAAAGCCGGCATAAGGATGAGTAGCTCCCCAAATAGAAACACATCGCGTTCCTACAAGACTTGCGAGGTGCATATTGGCAGAATCCATGGATATCATCAGTTCAAGCCCGGCAATATAATTGAGTTCTTCCGTAAGATTTAATGTTCCGGCAAGGTTTTTTGTATTAGGAATCTCTTCTGCCCATTTTTCGAGAGTTTCCGTTTCTTTTTTACCCCCTCCAAAGAAATATACAGTATGTTTCTGAGCCAAAATTCTTACCAACTCATAGGATTTTTCCAAAGGGAGCATTTTTCCTTTATGCTGGGCAAAAGGAGCAAATCCAATTCCAGATTTTTGTTCTGAAACCGGTCTTAATTGATGAGAAAGTTCAACTTTGAATCCCATTTCACGAAAAACGTCAGCGTAACGTTCCACTGTTTTTTTCAGCTGCATCTTTTCCAGATTCCAGACATCCGTAAGATGTTCTTTTTCCTCTTTACCTTTATTAATTTTAAAGACCTTAAGTCCCTTTCTTCTATATATTCTGTCTAAAACTTTGGTTCGGATTACATCATGGAGGTTGGCAATACAATCAGGATTAAACTCACGAATCAGTTCATTACTTAGTTTTCTCAATCCAAAAAGACCTTTGTAGTCATCCAGGTCAATCCCTTTAAAAGTTACATTGGAAATTCCAGCAAACAACGCCTCAAAATTTTTCCTGGAGACCATAATAATTTCCACACCGGGGTTCTGCTCCAGAAATTCTCTGAAAACAGGTACGGTCATCGCAACATCTCCGAATGCGGAAAAACGATATGCTAAAATTCTGGTCACGGTTATGATTTCAGTTGGTAAGCAACTGCATAAAACTTGATCTGCTTTGTCATCGCCATAAGCCCGTTAGCTCTGGAAGGTGAAAGAAATTCCTGTAGTCCTATTTCTCCGATAAAATCAAAATCAGAATCCAGGATTTCCTGAGTGGAATGTCCACTGTAAATACTTACTAAAAGAGAAACGATCCCTTTTGGTAGAATACCATCAGAATCTGCATTAAAGAAAAGTTTCCCGTCTTTAAATTCAGCATCAATCCAAACTTTGCTCTGGCATCCTTTAATCAGATTTTCTTCTGTTTTCTTATCTTCAGCCAAGCCTTTCAGTTCTTTTCCAAGATCAATGATGTACTCATACTTTTGCTCCCAATCTTCAAGAAAAGCGAATTCATCTATTATTTCCTGCTGTTTTTCTTTAATGGTCATTTTAAATCAAATTTCTTTTGCAAAGATAACCAATTTTGTAAAAATTATTTACAGGATGCTTTTTCAAAAAGTTGGAGGATTTTTGTCTCTTCATTCTCCCAGCAAAATACATCTGCTGCCTTATTTAATTCGCTCTGATAATACTGTCTTCCTCTCTGAAGAACAAGATTGATTGCTTTTTCAATGGTTTCAGGCTGATGATCCGGAATAACTTCTCCTACATTAAATTGATTTTTTATCCTTTGCATTTCCGGAAAATTAATCATCACAAGCGGTACTCTCGATTGGATATAGTCACAAACCTTATTAGGAAGTGAATAATAGTAGCTTACTCCATTATTTTCTTCGAGACTGAATCCTGCATCAGCGGTTTTTGTTATTTCCCTGAGATTTTCCGGTTTCAGCTTACCCAGAAAAAAGACTTTATCTTGAAGTTTCTCCTGAATAACAAGTTCTTCGTATTCTTTTTTCTTCGGGCCGTCACCTGCAATTTTCAGAACAGCATCTTTAATATGATGCATGGCCACAATCATTTTTTCAATTCCCCTCGACTGATTAATCGCTCCCTGATACAGAATGATCTTTGGATGATTTTCAGGAATTTCCGGTGCGGAAAGAATTTTTCTCGGAATATTTCTAACCACTACCGGATTGACATTATACTGTTCATGAAACCATTCGGCATAGCTTTCACTTTCTGTCATCATCAGTTCCATATGAGGCACCAGCTTTCTTTCAAGTACTCTCCAGAACTTCTGAGAAAACCTGTTTTGAACCGATGGCATTTCTGTGAAAATTTCATGACTGTCAAAGACTAACGGAATATTCAGTTTTCTGGCAATGAGATAATTTGGCAGAAGTGCATCAATGTCATTGGCATGGAGAATCGTATCTTTGTCCGCTTTTTTCTTCAGTTCTTTGTATAATTTCCAGTTGAATTCAAAATAAGCGGTCTTAAGGCTTTTAGACTTCAATCCTATTCTGGAAAAGGGATAAGGACGTTCCATTTTTTCATTTCCTTCCCAGTCGTTACCAATCAGATCTATGGAATACCCGTTATCAAAAAGGGTTTTGCACACCTTCTCTATCCGTTGGTCAGTATACAGATTACTAAAAGCAGAAGTAATAATTTTTTTCCTCATCAATCTTTCTTGTCTAGTATTAAATAATAGATTTGAATGAAACAAATAAGCCCGTTTGGTATGATAACCGGCCAAAGCATTCCATTAAAGATACCATAAATGACAAAACAAATACAGCCAATCATGTTAACCACTCTGATTTTTTTTACATCTTTCAGTATGAAACTCAATACGATAAAAAGAGAAGCAGAATAGCCAATGTAAGTGGTAAGTTCAGAATTCATGGGGAAAATTTAAGGTTACAAACTTAATCATTTTCAATAAGATAATAAATTTTTTTCTGCCATAAAGTCATTAATTGATTTTTGGTAAAATATTTGTAATTTAGATAATGAATAAAAGGTAATGTTGCCTTTGTTCTAATGAGATATATTATGGATTATAAGTTTTCACAAGGTTTGAGCCAGGTGTTCAAACAAAGCAAAAGCGAAGCTAAAAGGCTCAAAAGTGAATTTCTTAATACAGAACATCTACTTTTAGGTATTATAAAAACGGAAAACTCTGCAAAAGAAATCCTTCAAAACCTTAATGCGGATTTAACACAAATCAGAAGAAAAATTGAAACTTTAAATACAGCAAGTCTTAATCCTATTTCTGAAGAGGTTACCAATATTTCTTTCACTAAGATGGCAGACCATGCTATTAAACGTGCAGAGTTAGAATGCCGACAGTATAAAAGCAATGAAATTAATACCGTTCACCTGCTTTTAGGTATTCTTTATAAATATGAAGATCCTACTTCAAATATTCTGGGAGCTTATGACATCGACTACGAAGGAGTTTCAAGAGAATACCAGACTATGCTTAAAAATTCAGGACAGTCTCCTCAGATGAGTGCTTACGATGATGATGATGAGAGAGAAGAATTTGAGCAAATGAGAAAGCCTACAGGAAATCTAGGTTCTGCAAAAAGTAAAACGCCTACATTGGACAACTTTGGTAGAGACCTTACTTCTTTGGCAAGGGATGGAAAACTGGACCCGGTGATTGGCCGTGAAAAAGAAATTGAGAGAGTTTCTCAGATTTTATCACGTAGAAAGAAAAACAACCCTCTTCTTATCGGGGAGCCTGGAGTTGGTAAATCTGCCATTGCTGAAGGGTTAGCACTAAGAATTCAACAGAAAAAAGTGTCGAGAGTTCTTTACGGAAAACGTGTGATCACTTTAGATCTGGCAAGTTTAGTTGCCGGAACTAAATACCGTGGTCAGTTTGAGGAAAGAATGAAGGCCATCATGACGGAGCTGGAGAAAAACAGAGATGTCATCCTATTTATTGATGAGCTTCATACGATTGTAGGAGCTGGAAGTTCTACAGGAAGTTTAGATGCTTCCAATATGTTCAAACCGGCTTTGGCAAGAGGTGAAATTCAATGCATCGGGGCAACTACCCTGGATGAATACCGTCAGTATATTGAAAAAGACGGAGCTTTAGAAAGAAGATTCCAGAAAGTAATGGTGGAACCTACTTCTATTGATGAAACCGTACAGATCTTGAATCAGATCAAAGATAAATATGAGGAACATCATAATGTAATCTATACTCCGGAAGCGATTCTGGCTTGTGTCAATCTGACATCGAGATATATTACAGACCGTTTCTTACCGGACAAAGCGATTGATGCGATGGACGAAGCCGGATCACGTGTTTATATCAAAAACATGAAAGTTCCTACAGAAATCATTGATTTTGAAAAGAAAATCGAAGATATCAAAGAACTGAAACAGAAGGCTGTAAAAGCTCAGGATTACCTTGAAGCAAGAAAGCTGAAAGATGAGGAGGAACGTCTTCAGATGGAACTTAACTCGGCTCAGGAAAAATGGGATAAAGATGTAAAAGAGAAAAAAGAAACCGTAACAGAAGAAAATGTAGCGGAAGTGGTTTCTATGATGAGCGGAGTTCCTGTGACGAAAGTTGGTAAGAACGAGCTTGACAAACTTGCCCAAATGGATGAGAAACTGAACGGAAAAGTAATCGGTCAGGAAGATGCTGTGAAGAAAGTTGTTAAAGCTATTCAAAGAAACAGAGCAGGTCTTAAAGATCCTAACCGCCCTATCGGTACCTTTATTTTCCTTGGAACAACCGGGGTTGGTAAAACCGAATTGGCAAAAGTAATGGCAAGAGAGCTATTCGAATCCGATGAATCTTTGATCAGAATTGACATGAGTGAATACATGGAGAAATTCGCTGTTTCAAGACTAGTAGGTGCGCCTCCGGGATATGTAGGATACGAAGAAGGTGGTCAGTTAACGGAAGCTGTAAGAAGAAAACCTTATGCAGTAGTTCTTTTGGATGAGATTGAAAAAGCTCACCCGGATGTATTCAATATTCTGTTGCAGATTTTGGATGAAGGACACGTTACAGACAGTTTAGGAAGAAAAATTGATTTTAGAAATACCATCATTATTCTGACTTCAAACATCGGAACAAGAGATCTTAAAGACTTTGGAGACGGTGTAGGATTTGGAACTTCTGCGAAGAAAACAACTTCGGATTCAAGAGCAAGAAGCACGATTGAAAATGCCCTTAAAAAAGCATTTGCACCGGAATTCTTAAACAGAATTGATGATATTGTGATCTTCAACTCTCTTGTACAGGATGATATCAAGAAAATCATTGATATTGAACTGAACAAACTTTATGGCAGACTTGAAAAATTAGGATATAAAGTAGATCTTACTGAAGAAGCAAAAGACTTTATTTCTGAAAAAGGATGGGATAAAGATTTCGGAGCAAGACCATTGAAACGTGCCATCCAGAAGTATATTGAAGACTTATTGGCAGAAATGCTGGTAAACAAGCAATTGAACGAGGGAGAAACCGTAGTTCTTGACCTTAACGAGGCAAAAGACGGACTGATCGGGAAAACACAGAAGGCTAAGAAATCAGCTGAAAAGTCTTCTCAATCTTAATTAAATAAATAATTTTCAAATAGAAAAACCCCGGGAACTTTCCCAGGGTTTTTTGTTTTTATAGATTTTGACTATTTTGGTTTCTGATTAAACAGGTTAGGCCCTTTCTTATTGATAAATCAAATATTAAAGTCCTACTACAAAACCAATGTTCGGGATCAGACCGCTGGAAAACACACTGGAATTCTGTTTCCAAAGCACGTTATACATTAAACCCAGCTGCATGAAGGAATTGTTTCCGATCCGCTGCATATATCCTCCTCCAAGGTATAATGCATTTTCTTCCGTATTGTATTTATAATCGTAATATTTATCCTTGTAATCAACAAAATAATGCTGATAGTTAGCTCCCACGTAAAATGATCTGGCAAAATAATAGTTGACAAAAGGACCTACTCCAAACATGGTAGATTTATAATAATCAGAAGTCTGCCACGAAACACTTCCTACCACACCGCCTTCAAAATCATTAGTAAATCTGTAACCTACTCTTGGCGATGCAGACAGATTAAAAGCGCTGTTACTTCCAAATCCTAATCCAATGCCTCCTCCAAAAGTCCACTTGCTGTTTTCCTGTACGGGTGCTCCTACTGAAATTTGGGAAAAAACTGATCCTGAAGATATCAGCATCATAGAAATAATAAACTTTTTCATATGTTATATTTTTGGTGTTACAATTATATTCTCATCTGTTTTCATTTGCAGAGGTTGATAAAAAGATGACATATAGCTCTATCGTTTTTATCAATGTTTAAAATTATGGTTTTTTTACGAATTTTTTAATTGTATTTTTGCCACATCAAACTAAGAACTCCCGTTAAGAGTTTCGTAAAATTGAATACAATGAAAGTAGTAGTAGGCCTCTCCGGAGGTGTAGATTCTAGTGTTACAGCTTATTTGCTGCAGCAACAAGGCCATGAAGTAGTGGCTTTATTTATGAGAAACTGGAACGATGCTTCCGTAACATTAGAAGATGAGTGTCCCTGGATTGAGGACAGTAATGATGCCCTTATGGTGGCACAAAAGCTTGGAATTCCTTTCCAGGTGATAGACATGAGTGAACTTTACAAGGAACGTATCGTTGACTATATGTTTGCCGAATATGAAAAAGGCAGAACTCCCAACCCTGATGTATTATGTAACAGAGAAGTAAAATTTGATGTTTTTATGAAGACCGCAATGTCTTTGGGTGCCGATAAGGTAGCAACAGGACATTATGCAAGGGTAAATTCTACTTTTGATGAAAACGGTAAAGAAATTTTCCACCTTCTTGCAGGAAAAGACAATAATAAGGATCAGTCTTATTTCCTTTGCCAGCTAAGCCAGGATCAGCTTTCAAAAGCATTATTCCCTATCGGAGAACTTACAAAGCCTCAGGTAAGAGAAATTGCAAAAGAAATCGGACTGGTAACGGCAGATAAAAAAGATTCTCAGGGATTATGTTTTATCGGAAAAGTAAGCCTTCCCCAGTTTTTACAACAGCAATTAAAACCTAACGAAGGGGAAATTGTAGAAATTTTCAAAGATTCTCCTTTATTTTCAGAAGAAAAACCTGAATTTTCCTCCAAAGAAGAGGAACTTGAGTTTTTATCACGAAAAATCAATTATAAAAAATCTGACGGAAAAGTAATCGGGAAACATCAGGGTGCCCAGTTTTTCACGATCGGACAAAGTAAAGGCCTTGGTATAGGCGGACACAAAGAAAGCTGTTTTATCATCTCCAGAGATATGGAAAACAACATTCTTTTCGTAGGAGAAGGAAGCCATTTCCCGGGACTTCATAAAAAAGCTCTGAAAATTGATAATTCTGAACTGCACTGGGTACGTGAAGATTTGAGGCTTCAGAACGGAGGATCTATGGAAGTAATGGCCAGATTCAGATACAGACAGCCTTTGCAGAAAGCAACCCTGTATCAGTTTGAAAATGCTTTTTATATTGAATTTGATGAACTTCAGTCTGCTATTGCTGAAGGACAGTTTGCTTCATGGTATATTGATGAGGAGCTGATCGGCAGTGGTGTGATTTCGTAAGAGTTTCGGGTACGGGATTCGGGTGATTGAGATTGTTTTTTTAAGAAAATATTTTTTTTAAATTTTTCTGTAACGTTTTTTAAGTTATCATACTTACGGAGTAAATAACAATAAAAAATACTACTATGAAAACATCTACAAAAAACCAGTATGCTTATGTAAACAATATTCTGATTGCAGTTGTATCCTCTATTTTCGGTTATAATCTTTATCAGGCCATTGTACATCCGGAAAACTCCAATATCGCGATCAGTCTTATTTTGGTAGTCCTGACTTCCGTTATGGTTCGAAAATATGGCTATCAGCCCACAAAAGAAGAAAAGAAAGATATTTAATATCAACAACACATAATAAAGCCCGGAACATTTTTGTTTCGGGTTTGTTTTTAATAATAAATTTTATTTTATCTTTTCATTTACATAACCTGAGATAAAAACCAATGTAACAATACCTTCTGCTATTAATATCACAACAAGAAATCCAACAGGTTTTCCCAATATGACACCTCTGATAAGCTTGATAATTCCCAACAAGAAAATAAATCCTGCGAAATAAAATGCCGTTCCCGAAATGGTTTCTTTCAAAGAATTTAGCATAAAAAACGAAGCGTAAAATCCTAGAACCAGAATGACATAGAACTTCAAAAAGTCAGGTCCTTTAAGAATAACCGGATTAAATGTCAAATGGACTGCCATAAGCCATATAAAGCCTATCACAACCGGAACTGAATGAATGATGAGTTTTTTCATAATGATGAGTTTTATTATCCTCCACAGCCTCCGCATCCACCGCAACCACCGCAGCCTCCTCCACAACCACCTCCTCCGCTGCAGCTTGAGCCACCACAACTTCCTCCATCATTATTTTGCTTATCTTTTCTGTTAGGGTCAGAAACTTCCTGATCTCCTATGATTGAAACGATCGTTCCCAGAATGAAAATAATCCCGAATACAACTCCAGTAACCATTAACCCTGAAAAGCTATCTCCTTCTGTACACGAAAATAAAAGCAGTAACACAAATATGGGAGCAAAGAAGGCCATTTTTTTAAGCCAAAATTGTACTTTTGACTTTTTCTTACGCTCTCTCCAGATTTCTTCTGGTGCTTCCTGCCGGAATATCTGCCGATAACTTGTTAAAGTATCTTCAAACCAGTTCTGATGTCTTTCTTTTTCCGCAGAGCCTCCTTCGGAAGGATGATGATGAAGCGGTCTTTTTAAGATATGGGGACAGAATTCCTCCCAATAATTCTGCGTATAAATCAGATGCATATGCCAAACCTTGTCAACGATGTTACTGGGAGAAGCTCCGTGGGGAAGAATACAGCAGAGATACACGAACTTTTTGTATTCTTCAATTGCTTTTCTTGCGAAATCAAGACTCCAGCGTTCTTCTTTGGCCAGCTTTTTTGAAAAAGGGAAATCAACTCCCGGAGCATCCAGAGAAAATTCCTGTATCCTGTTCCAAAGAGACTCATCTTGTAATAACATTTTTGTTTCCATTGTTTTGATTTTTGTTTTTCTACTCAAATATCAATGGATTATACAATATAAAAGTCTTTCAAAAATCTTTTTTAGTTTGATAAAAATCTTAAATTAGTCTTATAAATAAACACCATGAAAAAGGAAGATATCCTGCATCTTGAGAAACTGATGAATTTCTTAAGCCGGCAATTTTTAAAGAAAAACCATTGGGAAGATGTGACCAAAACCGAATGGTCTTATATAAGCGCTGAACTAAATGAACTGATTATCAATGATCATTCAGAAAAAGAGATCAAAAAAGAACCTGATATTCTGGGAACAAATTATCTGTATGAGCATCTGATCATCAATAAACTGAAAAAATTCAAACAGAACGAGAATGCGGTTTTAAGCAGACCCAACCTTGCTAAGCTGAGTTTAATTGTCAAAGTTTTGGGATATTCCAATTACATAGATTTCATAAATTCAAATACGGAAGCATTCAATTTTAATGATCTAAGGATTGATATTAATAATACCAATATGAATACCGCTCTTTTAGACCGTTTAGTAGGGTGCTGGTATTCTTATAACAGAAATCTGCCCGATAATCCTTTGATGGCAAAAGAAGACCGCATATGGCGTTCTGCCATGGAAATTTATAAGTCGGAAACCACAGGAGAATATTTTATTGAAAGAAGCGGTGGTGATCATCACAAATACTTTGGAAAAGTAACCGCCTATTCTGATTATGTTTTCATCATCATGAACAGCAATACTTTTATTCGTCAGAGACATTTCATTTCAAGGATAAAGGATATTAAAGAAAAACTTAAGAACCCGGACTATAAACTCCACGAAATCCACTTTATAAGCACCTGCATTAGTTTCAATCAGGAGCCGATTGCTTTATTTGAAATCTTCAGAAAAGCGGACAGAAAAAACTTCATTTCTGATTCCATCAGTTTTCCCATTGACAGTGACGAAATACCTGAATCAATTGTTAAACAACTTGAAGATACAGAATCTAACAGAATAGATTACAGATAGTTAAAAAAAATAAAGATTATCGGACAAAAAAATAATTTAACAATAAACATCATCATCAATCTCTATATCATGGCCCCGGAATAAGACTATTTCGGGGTCTATTATATTTCTCTTATGCCTGGAATATATTTAAACCTTAAAAATCAATTCATTACCGCAATAATTCTCTAACTTGATGGTTCTAAATATAAACCCTTCAATCGTCTTGCTATGGAATATTATGAATTGTATGAAGTTTTGAAAAATCATTTTGATTCCGGAAAAGACAGGGTTGAACTCCAGGAACTGAATGTAAGCATTGAATCAATTCCTTTTGAATCCAAGGTATGTGATCTGCTTTATGGCTCAGAGAAACAGCAGTGCAACAAACATCAGCAAACCCTCGAAATCAACAAAAATGGTTATCTCTTGTACAACCAACCTGCTGTAGACATCAAAGATTTTGATATTGAATGCAATAAAAGATTTGAATATCATATCCTGAAGCGGGCAGATATAGAAACAGCCGAAGGAGCTTTGTTTTTTTTCCATGGACTGAATGAAAAGAAATGGGATAAATACCTGCCATGGGCGTATGAATTGGCCCAAAGAACACAAAAGGCCATCATACTGTTCCCTATTGCGTTTCATATGGATCGAGCAGAACCTATCTGGAGTGACCGCCGTCACATGATGGAAGTGGTTAATTTCAGGAAAAAAAAGTATCCGGAAAACATGAATTATTCCTATGTAAATGCTGCGATAAGTTCCAGACTGGAAGCGCATCCGCAAAGAATATTCTGGTCCGGGCTACAGACCTATTCTGATATTACAGAAGTGGTAAAAGATATTAAAAAGGGCAAAATCAAGGGTATTTCTCCAGAAGCAGATCTGGATTTATTTGGGTATTCTATAGGATCATTTCTTGCTTTAATTATCAAAATGGCAGATCCTCAACATTATTTTACCCGATCAAAAGTGTTTTGCTTTTGTGGTGGAATGACAATTGACAGGATGTTTCCGATATCCAAATACATCATGGATACTCAGGCAACAGTTAAAATGCAGTCTGTTTTTACGGAATTGTTGAGCTCTGATTTTAAGTCAGATTCACGTCTGAAACATTATCAGAATGAAGCATTGCATCCACAGGAAAGCTGGTTCAAAAAAATGCTCCGCTACAATTATTTCCAGAAGGAAAGAGAAGAAAGAATTCAGGAAATCCAATCTCAGATCAAGGCTTATGTATTAGAGAAAGACAGTGTTGCTCCTCCGATAGAAGCACTCAATACGCTGCAGGGTGGCTACAGGAACATCAATGTAGATATTGAAATCAAAGATTTCCCGTTTGAATATTCCCATATGGTTCCATTTCCGCTTACCCACAAGCATTCAAAAGAAGTTACCGACGCATTCCACCAGTTTGTACAATCTGCCAGTGATTTCTATAATGCCTGATGATTTTTTCAGGGATAAAATAGAGAGAGAAATAGTTTAAAAATAAATAGAATAAGATCCATGGTGTTTGTTTTTTAAGTTAATCTTTATCAACTGACCAACCAGTCTTTAAAATCTTTCACACGGTCTCTGCTGACCGTTATTTCTTCTTCAGGCTGAAACTCAAGGTCCACTTTATAGTAAGGCGAAGTATGGATATTTTTGATATAATCCGAACTGATAATAAATTGCCTGTTCACTCGGAAAAACTTTTTCTCATCGAGTACATCTTCCAGCTCATCAAGTGTAAAATCTGATGGATAGGTACGGTCTTCCGTCTGAAGATAAACGATTTTATTTTCACTGAAAAAACAGCTTATTTCATGAGTCTGTATAATCTTAAGGTTGTAGCCTATTTTCACCAGAACTCTGGAAAGCGTAGACTTTTCTTTTCGGATTAACTGTTTGATATCCTGAGAACCATTAGTGTCATTGGCTGGAATAAATGATTTAAATTTCTCCACTGCTCCTTCCAGGTCTTCATCAAGAATGGGTTTTAAAAGATAATCAATGCTGTTCAGTTTAAAAGCTTTCAGCGTATATTGGTCAAAGGCTGTTGTATAGATAATGAAACCTTTTGTAGGTACTTTTTCAAAGATATCAAAAGACAATCCATCCCCTAAAACAATATCTGAAAAGATCAGCTGCGGATGTTCGTTTTCAGAAAACCAGGCAACACCTTCTTCCACCGATTCTATTTTAGCAACGATCTCTATATCAGGAAAGTTATTCAGCATTCTCTCCAACTTCCTTGAAGCAGGTTTTTCATCTTCTATAATGACAGTTTTGATCATTGAGTTTAAGTTTTGGTTGTCAGATTTTAGGAAATAAAGTTATATAAAAGTGGACAGATTTTAATAATTTATTGTTTTTTTCTCTTTTCTGAGTTCTTTTTCAATCATGTCCTTTTCCCATTCGGAATCAAAGAGAAATAGTTTTGCAGCTTTTACCAGAATAATAAATCCCCAGATTCCAAGGATGATATATCGGTCAAACCAATGAAAGCTAATCATCTTTTCTCCAAAAATATCATCAGGAATGATTAGAACGGCAAATAAGGCAAATATAAAAAGGCTTTTATAGAATTTTCTGATATTGTTGGTTCTTGTGTGGGCAGTATCGTAATCCATGATATTATAAGTTTTTAAGTTATTGTTTAAAGTGTTTTTATTTTCTGTTTTTCATCCTTCTCCATCAGTTCTCTGATTTTTCTTTCTTCCCAGCTTTTACCAATTCCGAATACGCTTATGGCATGAAATGCAATTCCTACTCCCCATCCCAGTGCAGGCCATAGAAACCATAAATATCCGGGAGCAGTTACAATGTTCAGTATTGCTAAAAAAGGAATAACGATACAGTACGAGGTAAGGTTTCCATAAAATTCTTTCAGGTCTTTCACTCTTCTTGAAGCTTTTCTGTAAGCAATTGTTTCTTTGTCAGGTAAAATTTCCATAATGATTTGTTTTAAAGGTTGATTTGTTTTTTCTTGAATCAAAGGTAGCTCACGAAAGTGCCATGAATCAATTTTATGTGACCGAATGGTAGATTATGCTGTCTGAATTGTAAAAACCTGCCATTAATAGATAAAAGGGATCAATTTTTTGGTTCTTTTTCTGTATTCAATATATTCATCCCCGAACTGTTCTATCAGCGTCTGTTCTTCAATTTTTATTCTGTAGGCAAAGGCTAAAAACGGAGGAACAAAAGCAAAGACTAATGAAAGCCAGTTATTGAGATACAAACCGAGGCCAAAAGAAGTTAACAGGGAAAAAGCATAGGAAGGATGTCTCAGATATTTATAAAATCCTTCTTTTTTGATTTTATGATCCTGTCTTATGGTTACATCTACTGTAAAATATTTTCCCAATGACCTGATGATCATGTATCTTACAATAATCCCTATAACGATAAAAAGTTCACCCAGATATAAAATCCAGATACCGTCAATTATTGGAAAATGAGTCTGATAAGACACAAATACTGCACTTGCAATGGAAAAAGGAATGGCCAGCCATAGGATATTCAGAGTTGATTTATCCTTGTTTTTTTGATCTTCTTTGCCAGATTTCAACATGTTTTTGTAAAGGAATTCCGTGAGAAACCAAGCAGCCATTGAAATGTAGAACAGCGTTGATAAGGTATTCATTGTAAAGAATTTTTTTAGATTAAAATTTCCTTTTTAGTGATCTTTCTGTTTATCCATCAGTTCCTTGATCTTCTTATCTTCCCATTTCTTGATAAAATTAACACGGGGCAGAAAAACGGTAACTGCATGTGCTGCAAGTCCTATTCCCCAAAAAGTTGCCGTGAAAAAGTTTTTAAACTGAAAATAACTTTCACCAGGTTTCAGGTGCATACAATTATAGACAACAATCAGAGCATTTACTGCTATATAAGCGAATACATGTCCGTAAAACCCACGCAGTCTTTCTACCTGTCTTCTTGCCTGTTGATATTCAATATTGTTTTCTTCAAATGTTCTCATGATTCTATTTTTTTTGTTTGTTCATAATTTCACGAATCTTCTTTTCCTGCCAGGATTCACCTACTCCAAACACCTGAAATGCATGAGAAGCAACGCCTATTCCCCATCCCAGTACAGGAAACCAGAACCAATGATTTCTGCTGCTCGTAAAAAGATTAATAAAGATTAAAAAGGCACTTACCGTACAGTAAGAAATAAGGTTCATATAAAAACTCTTAATCTCTTTTACTCTTTTTTGTGCCCGTTGGTAAGCTGCAGAATCATCTTCAGGTTTTGATATGGAAACTTGTGGTTTAGCCACGAGCATTGGAAGTTTTACTTTAAAATGATCTTCAGATTTTTCGATGAAGACATTTCGCTCTGTAATAAGGGAATAACGCTGTACAATATTGGCCAGACCAATTCCTGAGCTTTCTTTGATCTGCTCTCTTACCTGAAGATTATTTTCAATGCAGAGCGTATTTCCGTCTGAAAAAATTCTGATGATCAGAGGTTTTGATGATGTGGCAAAATTGTGTTTGATACAATTTTCCAGCAAGAGCTGCAAAGCCAGTGGAACTACATATTTCTGATAATCCTCTTTAGCAACATCAAAGGTAAAATCCACACTGTCTTCAAATCTTGTTTTCAAAAGTTCACAATAGGTTTTTGCAAATTCTATCTCGTCTTCTACTGTTACCAGTTCTTTATCTTTTTGTTCAAGTACATATCGGTAAATCTTTGACATTGAAGCAGTAAACTTTTGTGCCTGACGAGGATTTTCATCAATCAACGAGCTTAAAACATTCAATGAGTTGAAAAGGAAATGTGGATCCAGCTGGTTCTTTAAACTTTCAAACTGGGCATTTGCAGATTTGGCGATAAGCTTCTGTTCCACCACTTCTTTTCGGGAAGTTTTCTTCAGCTCTTCCATGAAACTTCTGGCATGAAGGAAAGCGGATATCAACAATGCTATATTGATGGTAAACCAATTGAGGAAATTATATTTTCCAAGGAAAAACTCTTCTGTAGTAGCTGCTTTTTGAATAAGTACAAAATTGACATAATTGCAGAAATAGACCAGTACAAAATTGGCGACAATAATTGAAATAATACTGATAACCGCTCTTTTGGTTGTAGCCTCAGACCATGGGACCTTTTTATTCAGAAAACTGTTCAATAGCCCGTTTCCTCCTCCCAATACAAAAGAATAAATAAAAGAGATAAGCAGGGTATATAAAAAGTTTTCAAGATTCTTCTCTTCTGTAAAGACAAAAAAGAAAAACATGGAGACTGCAAGCGATACCCAGAATAGTACGATAAAGTTTTTCCGTTTCATGATCTGTTTTCTTGACTCAAAATTAGTTTTTATTAAAGGTATCACAAATTAATTGTTACCGAAGGGCTGATTTTTCTTTCCGAATGGTATAAAAAAACCTTCACGAATGAAGGTTGATTAATTTGAAATATAGAAAAAGCTATTTTGTTTTTTCTGCCGGTAAGCTTAAGAAATAATCGGCTTCTCCTCTTCCCCAGTTAGGATCTAAAGCTGTTTTAGGCTTATATGTTGTAAATTTTGCCTGAGCATCTTTAAATAGTTCCAATCCTTTGGTTTTGCTTCCTCCGTACTGTTCGGGAGTAAAATAGACATCTTCTGCTTTGATAAGCGCAATTCTTGGGTTTGCCGGGTCTAATTTTTCTGCAATATTAAGTTCCTCAGCAGCTCTTGCTCCATCTGTCATATAACGCTGGGCAGGATTTACCATCATTCTGAGAGAATAAGACATTTTTTTCAACAGATGAATTTCCGCATTATCTGCTCCTGCAAGGTTCTGAGCCAATGAAAGACTTTTCTCTGCCTGATCTGCAATACCATCCAATTCCTGCATTTTTCCGTCTCTCATCAGGGTTCTTCCTTTTTGGATATAAGAAAATGCGGCATAGTAAGCCGGAAGCCATTTTGTACTTTCTTTACTTCCTATTCTCTGGAAATCATTTGCAAGAGCCTGGAAATCTTCTGAGGTTTTGCAGGTTTCAATTCTGGCTATTTTTTCAGACATTATTTTGTCATAATCTGCCTGTGCAAAAGCTGTTAAGCTCACAAAAGCTAAAGCAAAACTTAAAAGGTATTTTTTCATGATATCAAATTTTAAAAGTGAGTTATGTTTGTTTGTTCTAAGATATGTTTTTTATAAATTATTATTGATGGCATCATCTGTTTTATCTACTCCAAAGCTTATAAATGCTCCTATGAAAACAAAAGTATTGACTGGCGGAACAATAGCAGAGCTTCTGGAACCATTGGCTGAAAAATTATAGCCATATACATTCTTTGATCCTAAAATATTGCTGATGCTCAATACAAATACAGGGAAAGCTTTCGCATCTTTTTTACCGATATTCGGAAGATAATTAATACTGAAGTTTAATGCATTATAATCTTTTAATCTTCCTTCATCTCGGATGAAATTTATTGCTTTTCCATCTTTAAATGTAGAGGCAATATCATAATATGGACGTCCTTTAGCATAGGTATATGATAAGTTGACTCCAAGTTTCCATTCCGGAATAAATCTTTTTGCTACTGCTGAAAGGGTATGTTCTGCTGCAAAACTCGGCTGCAGGCTTACCGGATAATTCAGGAAATCCCTTTTTGAATCCAGATAAGAGTAGCTGATCCAGTAATCGATATTTTCAAATGTCTTTTTATTATCTCTCCAGAAAAACTCCAGTCCTTTTGCATATCCGTAGCCATCATTATTTAAAGCGGTCTGAATCTGCTGATTTTGCTCTTTGTTCTGGGTAATATTGAACGTCTTAATCAACTGGTCATATTTCTTGTAAAATGCCTCAAAACGTAAAGTTCTGCCTTCTGAAGCTCTCTGAACCTGGAAAATATAATGCTGTGATTTCTGAAAACCAAGATTGGCAGGTCCATTGATGTATTTACTTTCCGGATTCTGATAAAAAATCCCGTAAGCTAATGAAGTGGTCCAGTCTTTTGCAAGACGGTAGGCAATCGCAAAACGAGGCGCAATATTATCCTTTCCTAAAAAAGAAGAATGCTCTGCTCTCACCCCTATTTTTGCTGACAATGCATTGCTGAAGCCAAGATCTGTTTCCACGAAAGCAGAAGAGATCAGGTCTTTATAATGTTTCTGCACAGCTTCAAAATTCAGGTTTTCATCGGTATTATTCAGTTCAATTCCTCCTCTTACGGCACTGATTCTGTTTATCTTTCTTTCAAGAACTGCTTTGAAGTTCACATAGTTTCCGTCAGTGAGAAGCTGGCTTCTGTTGGATTCAATATCATTGGTTTCTGTTGAAAAATGAAGATCCGATCTATTGTAGGAATAAGAACCGCCCACATTAAGCAGATATTTTCCGAATTTTTGTTTAAAAGAAAGGTTGTGAAATGTATTTTTACCGCTAAGATTTACCAGACTGAAATCATATCCGGGTGTAAGACTTTCTGATCTCACGCCCATTTTATTGGAATTGAACATTCCGTAATATTTGAAAAAGCCTCCTGATTTTGTTTTAAATCTGAAATTCAGATCTCCGTTAAGACCTTGGGGAGCTTCTACAAAGTCTGTATTAAAATTTAAGACCTTCTGCATCAGACTTAAAAGAGAATATCCTGCTGTAGCACCATAGGAATAGTTTTTATTATCTCCTAACTTTTGAAATCCTGCACTCAGAAAAATGGGTGAAATCCCAAAGTTATAGGAGGTTTCTTCCGGAAGATCTACACTTTCCAGCATCAATGCTCCCGAAAGAGCCTGCCCGTACAATGCAGAATAGCCACCACTTGAGAAAACATTTCCTTTAAAAAGTGAAGTATTGAACTGATCTCTCCCCGCTATTCCCGGAACAGAATTAGAAAAATAATTATTGATAAGACTTCCGTCCATAAAGATTTTAGATTCCGTTCCGGTACCTCCACGGATGAATAAACCTTCTGTTCCTCCTACTTTCTGTACTCCCGGAAGATAAGTCAATGCTGAAGAAATCTGTCCGTCTGCTCCTGCCGTTGTATAAATATCAATGGGAGTGAGTAATGCTGTTGCTCTTTTTTTATCACTGGCTTCAATAGATCCTGCAGAAACTACTACTGCATCAATCTCACTGATCTGTTCTTTAAGATCAATATTCAAAGATATATCTTGATTTTCAATAGAAACTGATCTTTCTACATTTTCATATTTCGGGTGGGTAAAAGTAATTGTATGAGCTCCTTTTTCTGAAGTTTCAAAGGTAAAATTACCCTGAGCATCTGTTGTAGCCCCATCATAGGTGTCTTTGAGCGTTACATTTACTTCGGCGACTCCTTTGTTTTTAAAGGATACTTTCCCCGATATTTTCACCTGGGAATATCCCATAATGGAAGTGAGAAGAAGAATCAGAAACAGTATGTTTTGTCCTTGTGTTTTCATTTTTATTGTTTTCTGGAATCAAAAATAGCATGAGAAATACCTTTCTGTAAAAAAATTATTACTGAAAGGCATTCTTTTGCTCCCGAATGGTAATTAATGAACCGGAATGCAAAAATCCACGATCATCTTCCCTTCCGGATGTTCTTTAAAATTGGAGTGATAGATTTCATAAGGAAAAGTTCTTCTCATGGCGTAGTTGTTTTCGTTCATCCATAAGAACAGAGAAACCCAGCATTGTTCAAAATCATCCAATGTCACCTCTCCGCTTCCTACAATGTACTTTCCGCCTTCTAACGTTTCTGAAAATACTTCTCCCTCCTGTTGCTGCAGTTTTTCATCCAAAAGCATACAGGCGTGAATTCTGACTTTATCGAGAGGTGTGATTTTACAGCTGTCATGATATACAGAAATCATTTTAAGATTTTGCCGCGGAAACAGGTTTTTCTTTTTTGCCCAGTCTATCAGGATATTAAAAGAAGGTTCTACGTTGGCCATTCCAAGGCTCATAATGGATGCCAGATTCATTTCCGGCATTTCTTTTATTTCGATTTTCAAATTCATTTTAGTCCAGTTTAACAGGTTTTCAATATTGCAAATGTATTGGCTGAAAACCGTCTCAACTTGTCCGTTCTTGCTTTGTGTTTGTAAAATCCTGTGAAATTTTTCCGGTGCTGATCTGCGAAATTCTGTGGGCGCGAGACCGTAATATTTTTTGAATGTTTTACAGAAAACTGAATGATTGGAGAAACCAAGATCCCAATAGATCTCCTTGATCTCCATATTTTTATGAACCGCCAGATGAAGAGCACTTTTCTCTATTTTCTTTCTGATGATATAGTTCTGAAGGGTTTCTCCTGTAACCAGCTTGAAAATTCTGTGAAAATGAAAAGGTGAATAGGCACTTACCTCTGAAACTTTTTCCAGAGACAGCTCCGCATCAATATGGTTATCAATATATTGAATTGTTTTTACAATCCGTTTTTTATATTCTTCCACTTCAAAATTGTTAATTCACAAAGATATTTTTCCGGAGCGGAATTATGTTGTCTTTTATTGCTATTATCAGAAAATCTTTTTTATTTTCACGTTCAAACTTCCTCTTGAAAGTATTTAATAAGAGGGTTCACATCCTTAATTTTTTGATCTGAAGAGGCGATATAACCGTGATAATCTTCATGGATAAAAATCTCTTTGGTAAAAAATTTTTCCTCTTCAATAATACACTCATTATGCAAGATTTCAAAAGAATCCAAAGGTAACATCATTCCTGCTCCATGGGCCTTTATTACAGCTTCCTTTCTTGCCCAATAAGTGAAGAATTCTTTCGTTTTATCCTCAGCATCATGAATTTTCTGAAGCTCTTTGGCCGTCATCTGAAATATAAAATCCTGATAATTGATCTTCGGATCTCTGAATTCAACATCTATTCCCAAAGGATATTCTGCAATAGCACAGACCGCAAGCTCTTTGGAATGCGATATATTAAAATGAAGATGATGGTCTTTTAAGTAAGGCTTTTTATTGGGAAGAACTCCTGTTTCTACATCAGAAATATTATAATACGTTTTCAGACCATATTGTAAAAGCACCTTTCCCAGTAAAGAAAGCTGCACATCCTGCCATCTTCTGTATCGCAGGATATTCTGATTAACCTCCTGAGAAAAAGCAGGCAGAAATCGATCTAAACGTGACTGATGTTTTTCTTCGCTGATGAATGTATAAAGAATGATCATTTTCTATTGGTTTCCAACTATGAAGGCTTGATAAAATGACTTTTTAACGACTAAAATAAAGCTTTTTTTCATCTCTCTTTAAACAACATATTATTCATCTCAAGATTTTGGAATTTAAAGTTAAAAGATGCCTTATGCCAGTAATTATTTAAACCTGTTTTTTAAAAAAGAGTGAGATCATAAAGCGCTTTGGAAAATCTTTTTTAAATTTATCGTAAAATCACTATAAATCATTTAACAAATGAAAGTACAAACATTAGCATTATTGGCGGGATTTGCAGTTTTTGCCGTTTCATGCGGAACCACAAAAACCTATTCTGTAAATGCCAAAAGCGGAACACAGACAGGGGGAACAGCGAAGTTTACTCAAAATGGAAATGAAGTAACCATGAAGCTTGATATTACCAACCTTACTCCTGGAATCCATGCGGTACACATTCATGAAAAAGGAGACTGCTCAGCTGCAGACGGAACTTCTACAGGCGGCCACTGGAATCCTTCGAAGAATGATCATGGTAAATGGGGTGCTGAACATTTCCATATGGGAGATATAGGAAACCTGGTTGCTGATCAGAACGGAACGGCAACATTGACTTTCAAGACAGACAAATGGTGTCTGGGCTGTACAGACGAGTCTAAGAACATTATCGGAAAAGGTCTTATTGTACACGCTGCTGCAGATGATTTCCATACTCAGCCTACCGGAAATGCAGGAGGAAGAGTAGGATGTGTAGAAATTAAATAATTTACTTTATTCAATAAAAAAACCGCTAATCTTTTAATTAGCGGTTTTTTTATGTTTAGGATTTAGCTCCCATATCTGATACAATATTCATTGCTTCCTGCAGGTAAAGATCTTTTTTCAGATTCTTGATCCACATTTCAGATTTTTTCTTGAAAGCTTCGTCTTTTTTCTCTCTTTCAATTTCACTTGGATACATGATGAACTGAAGACCGTTTTCAAATTTTGTCAAAGCCTTGAACTTTTCAATCTGAGATTTTCTGTTCTTCATCAGCTCATTAAATTTTGTAATATTCAATGTGATATTTTCTTCTTTATCCAGTTTTTCCCTCCACTGAGCAGATTCTAATAGCAACTGATAATTGCTGTTTTTAGCCATTCTGTCTGCACTTGCCTTCTCCAGAGCCTGGATATTGAAATAGTTCAGTTTCTGGAATTTTGTAGGTGGAATTTTATCCCAGGCCAATGCATAATCATCATATCGCTCTCCTACTTCAGCATACGTAAAGAAGTCTTTCATCTGGATATCAGAAACAATTCCTTTTCTCTGTGTAGATTCTCCTGTAATTCTGTAGAATTTCTGGATTGTCAGTTTTAGAGATCCAAAATCATCTTCCGTGTTCAGGAATCTGTTCAGATCCACAAAAGTCTGCACGGTTCCTTTTCCGAAAGATTGTGGAGATCCGATAATCATCGCTCTACCATAATCCTGCATTACTCCTGCAAGGATTTCTGAAGCTGAAGCCGAAAGTTCGTTTTGCATAATAACCAACGGACCTGTCCAGATTGGAGTTTCATTTTTGTTCTTAAGCGTCTGTATTTTTCCGTTTCCGTCTTTTACCTGAACATAAGGACCAGCTTCCATGAAAAGTCCCATAATATCGCCTACTTCAGTTAAAGAACCTCCACCATTATTTCTAAGGTCAAGGATGATTCCCTGAATGTTCTGTTCTTTAAGCTTAATGATTTCATTTTTAATATCATCAGAAGCGTTTCTTCCTTTGGCATTTTCAAAGTCAGCATTAAAGCTTGGCAGGTTGATGAAACCGTATTTCTTACCATTTGGAGCATTCACTACAATACTTCTTGCAAATGTATCTTCGATAGCAACTTCTTCACGGATCATGGTTACATCTTTAATGGAACCATCTTTTTTCTGAACAGTTAAGGTTACCGGAGTTCCTTTTTCACCTCTGATCAGTCTTACCGCTTCATCAGAAAGCATTCCTACCACATTTACAGCATCTTCTTTCGGCTTTGATCTTACTTTCAGGATTTTATCTCCTTCTGAAAGCTGCTTGGATTTCCATGCCGGTGCACCAATGGTAAGCGCTCCTAAGTAAAGGTTTCCTTTTTTCTCCTGGATCAGGGCTCCGATACCAATTACTTTTCCGGTGAACTGGGTATCAAAATCTTCTTTATCTTTTGGAGAATAATAGTTGGTGTGCGGATCAAATACTTCAGTATACGCATTCATATACACGGTAAACCAATCCATTTTCTTTCTCTTTTTGAATCTCGTGAAAGTATCTTTTACAAGGTCTTTTACCTCATCAGTCGCTTTTTTGATCTTCTCGTCCTGAGTAAGTGGCTTAAACTTGATCGTATCTTTCAGTTTATATTTCTGAACAGAGTCTTTCTTTTCTTTCTGAGCTTCTTCTTTGCTGTTCATCGACTCAACTTCCTGGAGGATGTTGTATTTGATGAATTTTTTCCACTCATTATACTGTTCCTGTTTGTTGGCAGGTACTTTTTTTAGTTTGGGCTCAAGAGTAAGCGTTTCATCTTCCTGAAGATTGATGGGCTTACTGAAGATATCCTGTGTGATTTTATCAATCTCATCCACTCTCTGGTAGAGTCTGTCAATGGTAAGCTTATAGAATGTAAGATCACCTTGTCCGATATAGTCATCAAGCTTTGTTTCATGCTTGCTGAATTCATCCATATCAGATTGCAGAAAATATCTTTTCGCTGGATCTACCAATTCGAAATAATGCTTATAAACGTCCTTCGAATAGGCATCATTGATAGATTTCGGGCTATAATGCAGATAAGAAAGTGTGTTTTTTACGCTCACCATTATCGTCTGCATCTTTTCATCGTCATTCTGTGGCGAGTTGAAACAAAACATTAGACTGGTTAATGGAATCAGGAGTAAAAATTTATTCAGTTTGAAATTTTTCCACATAAACTGTCTTTATTTATTAATTTTTTTATAATAAGTATAGTAATTAGTAGCAGTAAGTTTGGTACTGTTACAAATGATCAAATTTAATACCTTATTTACAAATATCGACAGTTTTGATCATTTTTATTTAAAGAGATTTACAAATAATCAGGACAGTATGAGCCATTTCCTATTATCAGACAGTTTCGTTATAAAGTGATACAGATCAATCCTTTTTTTCAAACACACCTAAATTTTTAATTTTTAATCTAAAAACAGAAAACACATACCACAAAAATCAATTTTTAGCCATAAAGGCATAAAATATGCAGAGAATTAACCATACAAATTCAAAATATTAAGTCATGAAAAGTTTATTATGGTTAGTAGCAGTCATCTGCATCGTTGTTTGGCTATTGGGAATGCTAGGAGTCGTTCCCGGAATAAGCACAGGTTATTTAATTCACGTTTTACTGGTTATTGCTATTATTGTTATTCTTTATAATATCATTTCCGGTAGAAAACCTCTCGACTAGTTTATTATTTTGTACGACCACTTAACATTAAAATTATCAGGCTTTACAGGTGTTCTTCACAGGATAACAAGAGATTTTCATGGGAGGCACCTGTAAAATTCTGAGTTTGATGAACTAAAATTCATATTAAAATTCCTTCATTTTAGTCAGATATTCTGCTTCTGGCATTTTTCTTTATCGGTGCATTGATCTTCACTCTCTGAAGCAAAAGCAGAAGGATTTTATTTCTATTTCACAACAGCCAATCCCAATCTGGTATTTTATGGCGTCTGATTTTTACCTACATTTGATGTGTTGAAAATCTATTTGTTCAATTCTGAAAATGAACAAACTCACTCTGTTTAAATAAAAAATTAAAGATAATTTATGGAAAGACCACTTATTCTGGTGACTAATGACGACGGAATTACAGCTCCTGGTATCAGAAATCTTGTAAATTTTATGAATGAAATCGGAGAAGTAGTGGTTGTTGCCCCCAATTCTCCTCAAAGTGGAAAAGGCCACGCTATTACCATTAATTCTACCCTAAGCTACGAAGAAGTTACTCTGGATGGCCCGCAGACAGATTTTTCCTGTAGCGGAACTCCTGTTGACTGTGTAAAAATGGCTCTTGATAAAATCCTGACCAGAAGACCCGATATTGTGGTTTCAGGAATCAATCACGGGGCAAATTCTTCTATCAATGTAATCTATTCAGGGACCATGTCGGCTGCAGTAGAAGCAGGTGTAGAAGGAATTCCTGCCATTGGATTCTCATTACTGGATTTCAGCTGGGAAGCAGATTTCACTCAGGCTAAAGAATTTATTCAGAATATTGTAAGAAGAACATTGGAAAACCCAATGCCAAAAGGAGTTGTACTGAACGTAAATATTCCTAAACTTCCGGCGGAAGAGATTAAAGGAGTAAAAGTCTGTAAACAGGCCAATGCCAAATGGGAAGAAAGCTTTGATGAGAGAGTAAATCCTCATGGTAAAAAATATTACTGGCTGACAGGTTATTTCAACAATATGGATGATTCTGAAGATGCTGATGAAACAGCATTGGCCAATGGATATATTTCTATTGTTCCGGTAAAGTTTGACCTTACAGCTTATGAATACATGAAAACATTGGAAGAAGTGATGACTTTTGAAGATGTAAAAGAAGTAAAATAACAAGAAAATAATAAAAGCGTGAAATTTCATTTCACGCTTTGCTTTTTATATGGCTAAAATAAAACTTTATCTTCTTTCCTGAGTTCTTCCAGATAAGCCTTTTTTTCATCTCTGTAAAAGAGGTTCATGGTTTCAAAAGGTATTAGCTTCAGGTCTTTATTGACAATATGTACGCACGACTTCTTCACCGCTCTTACATCAAAATCATGAGCATCCATAAAGTTCATGATAATTATTCTGAAAAGGTTATCATAATCGAGATCCGGAGCACAAACATCCGGCAGGCAGCACAGTAACTGATTGACCTTAGGCTGAACTTTATCTACGGAAATTCCGGTACTGAAAATATCCAGCAGCTGCATATGCAATCCTTTATCCTGTTCATAAACAATGGTATTCCTTGATTCATTATTCAGAAGATCTGCAGGATTGATATACCGGGTTAAAGGAATTGTTTCGCCCTGCAGTTTCAAGATATATCCCATAGCAAGAGCATCCGGATTACATGGAACGGGAATAATATCATCAGAATTTAATAACGGAAACTGATTGATAATTTCCTGTCTTACTTCAGTTAAGGTAATTTTTTCATGAGCAGAATCTTCCCGGTTTCTTCCGGCAATTTCAACCGGCTGAAAGGTAATTCCT
Organism: Chryseobacterium sp. AG363; assembly: GCF_003610675.1. Lineage (NCBI taxonomy): Bacteria > Pseudomonadati > Bacteroidota > Flavobacteriia > Flavobacteriales > Weeksellaceae > Chryseobacterium > Chryseobacterium sp. AG363. The sequence goes on along the minus strand of NZ_RAQF01000003.1, from coordinate 148,042 downwards.
CTTACGCACTTCTGTTTTAGGGCAAATTCTATAATTTTTCCAATTTCATCAATATTTTTATCTTTTTGAAGAACAATAACCAGTGTCGTAGAAAGGTTAAGCTCATTGAGTTTTTCCAATGCTTTCATTCTGACCGCGGTAAGATCCTTCCCTCTGAAATCTTCCAGGACTTCAGGTTTAAATGAATCAAACTGAAGGTAAATTTCAAACTCAGGAGCATAGGTCGCCAATCGTTCAGCAAATCCCGGATCATTGGCTATTCTGATTCCGTTGGTGTTCAGCATCAGATGTTTGATCGGTTTTGATTTGGCAATATCCATAATTTTGAAAAATTCCGGATGGATTGTAGGTTCTCCTCCACTGATCTGCACCACGTCCGGTTCCCCTTCATTTTTTACAATAACATCAAACATAGCCTCAATTTCTTCCAGGCTTCTGTGACTTCCATAGTGGGGTGAGGACATTGCATAGCAGGTTGGACAAGTAAGATTACAACGGTCTGTAACTTCTACGATAGAAAGACAGCTATGCTGTTCATGGTCAACACATAGTCCACAATCATAAGGACATCCATATTCCACGTCGGTTCCGAAATGAAAGGGCATTTCAGAGGCTTTATTATAGTTTCTTATATTTTTATAATACTGTACGTCAGAAGCTATTTTTGTTTTAAAAAATCCATGATCCGGACATCTTTTGGTCATAAAAACAGTTTCGTCCTCAATAATGATTTTGGCTCCTACCCTTTTAAGACATTCCGGGCAAAGGCTTATTGTATAATCGTAATAGGTATAATTTCTTACTGGCATAGCAATTTTTTTAAAGTCCTCCGCAAATATAACCGCTGATTAATCCACAGATCAGAAGAGAGATCAGCATGGTCTGAATAAATTGTTTTCTGGTGAATTTTTGGTCTCCTTTCCTTTCATAAATAAGTTTTGTAATAAAAGCGACTATGAGGGAAAAAACCAGTGCAGCCAAAATAATTGCACCAATAATCATTATCACTACCCCAGCCAGATTGAGATTGCCTTCTAAAATAGTTAATGTTTTCATCTTGAATATTTTAAATATAAAGATCCGGTATTTTTGATTTTATAAATGTAGTAAATAATTACACAGATACACACCATTTGAATTGTACCTATATTTCCAATGATTTCTATTCTTGGTTTTATAAAATCCAAAAGGAATCTGAATGTAAAATAGCTGAGCATAAACAGCTGAAAAATAAAACCGGAGGCGTACTTCTTACGACTCTGAATATACTTTAATCCTATCCAAAGAAGAATTAAAAAGGCTATTTCATACAAGGCAACAGGATGTCTGAGATATTGGTCCCCCAAATGCATTCCAAAAACAGAATCAGTAGGAATACCATATGTTTCTTCATAAACCCCTGTAAGAAAACATCCTATTCTGCCTATAATCATGGCCAATATCAGGGGAAAAACAATAAGATCTCCCGTACTTTCTTTATGATGTACAATCTTTTTTGCCAGCTCTACTCCCAATAAACCAAAAGCCAGTCCTCCTACAATAGTATTGTTTGACCAGACCTTTCTGAAGGAAAAATTTTCAAATAATGCATAAGGGTTTTCAAGATTACCAATCAGTTTGGAACCTATCAAAGCACCGGCAGTGGCACCAATTAAAACAGCAGCAGAAGTATTGAAAGAAAGTTTTTCCTTAGACTTACGTTTCAGATAAAAATAATATCTCATGCCCAAAAACATTCCGGCAGCCTCAAAAAGCGGATGCGCAAGGATTGTTTTGCCGAAAATATGAAATGTTACAGGAAAATCCATTGTTTCAAAAATACACTATTTCATATTATTCACTACCTTTATTCTGACAAATAATTACAAAATGCGTATAGAATATGACATAAAACTGGGGTTCAAGGATGTAATGTTCCGCCCTAAGCGTTCTACTTTGAAATCCCGTTCGGAAGTTGATTTACTGAGAGAATTTACCTTTAAACATACCAGGAAAAGATGGACAGGAGTCCCTGTAATTGCAGCCAATATGGATACGGTAGGAACTTTTGAAATGGCAGTGGAACTGGCCAAGGAGAAAATTATTACCGCGGTTCATAAGCATTATACTCCTGAGGAATGGAGCAAGTTTCTCAACAGCCAGCCTGAAAGTATTCATCAGTATATTGCACTGAGTACCGGAACCGGAAAAGCTGATGAAGAGAAAATAAAACAGATCCTCGATAAGCACCCAAAAATTGAGTTTCTCTGTATAGATGTAGCCAATGGTTATTCTGAGCATTTCGTTGAATTTGTGAAAAAAGCAAGAGCCAATTTCCCGGATAAAATTATTATAGCAGGAAATGTGGTTACCGGAGAAATGGTAGAAGAACTTCTTCTGGTAGGTGCAGATATCATAAAAGTAGGTATTGGACCTGGATCTGTGTGTACGACCAGAGTAAAAACAGGAGTGGGATATCCTCAACTTTCTGCGATTATTGAGTGTGCAGATGCTGCTCACGGTTTGGGAGGGCATATCATTGCTGACGGCGGATGCAAAGTTCCCGGTGATGTAGCAAAAGCTTTCGGCGGCGGTGCAGATTTCGTCATGCTGGGCGGAATGTTTGCCGGGCATGATGAAAGTGGTGGCGAAATGATTGAAGAAAACGGTAAAAAATACCGCCTTTTTTATGGAATGAGTTCTAAAACAGCCATGGATAAGCATTCCGGAGGTGTGGCAGAATATCGTGCTTCTGAAGGAAAAACAGTAAAAGTAGCTTATAAGGGTCCTGTTTCAGAAACCGTAAAGGATATTTTAGGAGGCGTACGATCTACTTGTACTTACGTAGGTGCCTCAAAGCTTAAAGAACTTTCCAAAAGAACTACTTTTATCAGGGTTCAGGAACAGGAAAATCAGGTTTTTAACTAAAAAATCAAAGAAATATAAAAAGGCTGCATAAATAATATGCAGCCTTTTTATATTGTTATGTTAACATTCCGCCGTCAACGTTTAATGTCTGTCCGGTAATGTATGCCGACATTTCGCTGCCTAAGAATACACATGCATTGGCGATATCTGCAGGCTGTCCTCCTCTCTTCATTGGAATTTCTTCTCTCCATCCCTGAACTGTTTTTTCATCCAGAACAGCAGTCATTTCCGTTTCGATAAATCCAGGTGCAATTGCATTACATCTGATATTTCTTGATCCTAACTCCAGTGCTACAGATTTTGTAAATCCGATCACCCCGGCTTTAGAAGCTGCATAGTTGGCTTGTCCGGCATTACCCTTCACACCTACTACAGAAGTCATATTGATGATAGATCCTGATCTTGCCTTCATCATCGGCTTGATTACCGCTTTTGTAAGGTTGAAAACTGAATCTAAATTTACTTTGATTACTTTATCCCAATCTTCTTTGGACATTCTCAATAACAGGTTATCTTTTGTAATCCCTGCATTGTTTACCAAAATATCAATCTGCCCGAACTCTGCCATTACTTCCTCCACCAATTTCTGAGCTGCATCATAATCTGATGCGTCAGACTGATATCCCTTGATTTGGGTTACAGAACTTAAAGCTGCTTCTAATTCTTTTGCTTTGTCTACAGAGCCGGCGTAGGTAAATGCTACTTTTGCCCCTTGCTGAGCAAACATTTCAGCGATACCTTTACCGATTCCTCTTGTAGCTCCGGTAATTAGTGCTACCTTTCCTTCTAATATTTTCATATCTATTGACAATTATTTTCTTTTTATAACTCGTTCAGCTTGTGACAGCTGCCTCTTCATGTTTCTACAATTCCTTTCCGGAATTAAACGGTTTGCAAAGATATTATAAAATGTTATTCAACCCATTTAAATTGTCAAAATACTACTATTTTTTTGATGATTATCAGGATTTTCATTAAAGTTGACCAAAATTATTTCTGAATCTAGTGAAATAAATAAAGTCTGTTTTTTTACTCTTATCCAGTCTTAATACCTCTTTCTGCCAAAAGTATTTATCATAAATAATGTCTTTCAAAGGCTCATTCTGAAAATTGGAAACTCCAAATTTTCCTTCTTTTTTAACGACAATTTCGTTTTCAGCATTTCCGAATGTTATAATATCTTCGTATACAAACGGTACAATTTCTGTTCCCTTCCCATCCAGGACTCCATAAAAGTTATCTGTGTTTCTGCAGACCAAAGGTTTTGAATATTGATTGAGAGGATTAAAATAGTCAACATCTTCATTTTTTATCTGGCTGATATTTTTCAACTCAGATAATGACTGATCTTTCACTGAAAACCTGTAGTAACGATTATCTTTTCCAACAATAAGATTATCAGGATAAAAACCTAAAATCCGGACACCGTCACCCACAATATTTTTAAGATCTTTATCGAGAAACTTCTCTTCATTTCCTTTTTTAAGGTAAATAAAGTCTTTCCCAGAAATGGTAAAACTTCTGATGAAATCATATTCCAGTGGAAGAATAACATTTCCTTCCAGATCTATAATTCCTGATTTCTTTACCTTATCATTGTAGACACCAAAATAATTATTCAATAAAGGATTTAGATATTTAAAAGTCTGCGCATACAGCTTCTTGTCTTTTTTACTGAAAACTGTTGTCTTTCCGTTTTTTGTAAGGTAGATATACTCTTTTTTACCAAAGTATTCCGGGGTGATATCATTATAGACTTCTTCAGCAATTGTTTTTCCATCAGCATCAATCAAACCATATTTTCCTGTAGCCTTATTTTGGGTAACCAGATAAGGATAGGCATTGATATTTACCACTTGTTTTGAAAATTTATGCAGAGTCTCTCCGTTATTTCCAATGATTTCTTTTTCATTGTCTTCATTGATGATCAATGCTCTACCCTCATACAAGCTATAGTCTTCTTTAAATTCGCGATTGCCGAGTTGCTTTCCTTTAAGGTCGTAGAGAAACCATTTTTTATCTTTTAAAACCAAGAGTCTGTTCTTCCCTGAAAAACGAATCTTTTCAGCATAAGGAATAATTTCCTTTCCATTAAAATCATAAACAGCTTCTGAATTCTGTTTTGATGAGATGATACAATCTTCACTCCACCATGGGGTATTAAATTCCTGATCGTTGAGAGGAATAAGTTCTGTTCCTTTTTCGTCAATAACAGCTGATTTTCTGCCATTTCCTTCCTCAGAATATAGAATAAACCGGTTTTTAAAGACATGCAGAATACCTCCTTTGTAAGGGGATTCAAATGTAACCGTTCCTAAAGAATCTACAATTCCCTGTTTCTTGTAACCAGTATCATAGAATGTTCCATATCCTTCCGAATAAGAACTGATCTCCTTCCCTGTTTTTTTCGACAGGATCACCTTCATATATTGGTTAGTCTGTGCTGTACAGACTACAGAAAACAATACAAAAACTAATTTTTTCAAAGAAAATTAAATAGAATTATTGACAATAAGAACGATCTCTCCTTTTAAAGTTTTACTCTTGGAGAATTCAATTAATTCATTGATTGTCCCTCTTTTAGTTTCTTCAAATTTCTTGGAAATCTCACGGCTTAAGCTCACCTTGGTTTCTTCTCCGAAGAATTCTCTGATCTGTTCCAGAGTGGTATTAATCTTATGAGGACTTTCGTAAAGAACGATGGTCTTTTTTTCTTCTGCAAGCTGCTTCAGTTTGGTTTGTCTTCCTTTTTTCTGCGGCAGAAATCCTGCGAATAGAAATTCATTATTAGGAAGCCCCGAAACCACAAGTGCCGGAATGAGCGCCGTAGCTCCGGGAAGGCAAATCATGTCAATATTATTATCTGCTCCTGCTTTGGCCAGCAAATATCCGGGATCTGAAATACCAGGTGTTCCCGCATCGGTAATAATAGCGATATTCTGACCATTTTTAAGATCTGTAATCACTTTCTCCGTTGCCTGATGCTCATTGTGTAAATGATAGGACTTTAAAGGCTTGGAGATCTCAAAATGTTTTAAAAGTATTCCTGAAGTTCTGGTGTCTTCACATAAAATATAATCTACTTCTTTCAGAACATTTACCGCCCTGAATGTCATATCTTCCAGATTCCCAACGGGTGTGGGAACAAAATATAGGATTCCGCTCAAAATTATAAGAATTTATTTTCCACCAATATCCAAAGTCTCTGTGCATATTCATCCACCTTATTCCATTTTCTTTCGTAATACAGATCACTAAGATATTCTTTGGCTTCTTCCAGTGTTCTGAATTGATTCAGCTGATAAACAGTATCATTCAGATCTGCCTGGCTTCCCTCAAAAAGCATCTTTGTAAAGGCAAGTCTGTCATTCAGATCCAGCTTAAATTCAGGTTTCAGCTTGTCTGCTTCCATGAAATTGGTCGGAATATTGGATTTCAGAATACTTCCTTGGTCTTCTTTTACAACCGGAGAAGTTTTCTCTTCTTTGTGAAGCTCCAGATGGTCGTCATCAAAAAGTGACTGAACAGCCTTCATTCCTTTGATATTGGCTAATTTTATTTTTTTCTCCCGATGATATTCTTCTAAATTTTCGAAGCTTTCATCGGAACGATGTTTATCTGTTTTTTCAGTAACAGGCTTGTCGATTTCGACAATCTTTCTGCGATCATATACTTCAGCCAGAATACTTTCTTCTTTTGCAGGTTCTTCAGAGTGGTCATTTTTGATCTCACTCAGAATATTTTCCACATTGGAAGTTTCTGTAGCCATTTCCCCCTGCTCTATGGAAACATTTGAAGCCACAAATTGTTCTTCGTTTTCTTCAATCAGTATTTCATCATCCAGCGTTTCTGTATCAAAAATGCTCGGAATTGTTTCCGTTACAGAAGATTTTACATCATTTACTACAACAGAATCCGTTTCTTTTTCAGATTTCGTCACAATAATTTCATCTTCCTGTTCTTCTATTTCATTGAGCTGATTAGTGAAAACAGCTTCTTCCTCTGTGACTTCATTATAAAACAGATCTTCGTTAAGATCTTCATCCGAATCCGGTGTAGAATCTGCAAGAATTTTATCTTCATCTACAAAGCTCAAAACTGCTCTCTGTTCCTCTGAAATTTCATTTTCATCAATTTCATTCAGCTGATTATTAAAAACAGCCTCTTCTTCAAGGGGTTCATATTCTGGAGTCTCTTCCTGAATATTTTCCGGTAATTTTTCTTCCTTGTTTTCTTCTACAAAACTTACAATATTTTCATGGAATTCATTTTCAACAATTTCATTCAGCTGATTGTTGAAAACAGCTTCTTCTTCAGGTTCGTCTGAAAAAACTTCATTTTCATCAATTTCGTTCAGTTCATTATTGAAAATTGCTTCCTCCTCCGTCACTTCGTTTCCGGTATCATGATGATCTGTTTCTCCTGACACAAAAGAGACATAATGATGGTCCGGATTCTGCTCCGGATTGTCTGCTACGAAGTATTCAATATTTTTTTCCAGCAGTTTCAAAAAAGAAATCCTGTTAGCAAGCTCATCTACAAGATCTTGCTTGGAAAGTAATTCGTCTATATTGCTTATTTTGTCCAGATTATCAATGATATTCATGGATTCAAAAAAAATCTTTTCCTTTAAATCTTGGATATTCTGCATAATAAGATTCTTATTAAAATTGCTTACTTTTGATGTTAAAAATATACGGCTAATTTAACAAATGTTTTTAGAAAATACAATTAATCATTCCAAACAAAGTGGTTGGATGGAAGTGATTTGTGGCTCTATGTTTTCCGGTAAAACCGAGGAACTTATCCGCAGATTGCGAAGAGCGGAAATGGCAGGACAGAATGTGGAAATTTTTAAACCCAAAATGGATATACGGTATTCTGAAGAGGATGTAGTTTCCCATAATCAGAATAAAATCCGCAGTACAGCAGTAGAAAACCCTAATGAAATTCTTCTGTTGGCTTCCAATTGTGATGTAGTAGCCATTGATGAAGCTCAGTTTTTTGATGAAAGCATTGTTGATGTTGCCAACCAGCTTGCCAATAGTGGTATCAGAGTAGTTATTGCAGGATTGGATATGGATTTTTTGGGTCGTCCGTTCGGACCAATGCCTAATTTGATGGCGACTGCCGAATATGTTACAAAAGTGCATGCTATTTGTAAGAGAACCGGTAATCTTGCCAACTACTCGATGAGAATTTCACAGGGAGATAATCTGGTGGAACTGGGAGAAACAGAAAGCTATGAAGCAGTAAGCCGCCGTGTTTTTATTGACGAAGTACTTTCAAAAAGAAAATAATCGGATAAAGCAGACGACGAAATCACTAAATTGTAAAACTGTTTGCTATAAACCGTAAAATATATTCACTAATATAAAATGAAAAGCGAAAAAGCTACACTGTAAAATATTTAAAAAGGAAAAACCGGATGATGTCATAAATCTCAGCCCTTTTACTATTTTACCTTTTTGCCGGTTCGCTAAAAAAAAAGCAGAAAGGGTACCAATGAATTATACAGTACAACACATTGCAGAGATCACCAGTTCACAGGTCATTGGTGACGGAAGTTTATTGATCAAAAATATAGCATACGATAGCAGGATTATTTATTCTATCAAGAATTCAGCTTTCATTGCGATCAATACTCACAAAAATTCCGGTGAAAAATTTATTGAATCTGCAATGGACAGGGGTATCAATGTCATTATTTCTGAACATTACTATCCTGAGTTTGACAATATAACCTGGATCATTGTTGAAAATTCCGTAGAGTTTCTTCAAAAATTAGCAAAGTATCATTTCGAAAATTCTCATTTACAATCGATAGGAATTACAGGAAGTAATGGTAAGACTATTTTAAAAGAATGGTTATATCAGTGCTTATGGAACGAGTTTCCTACGGTAAAAAGCCCTAAAAGTTTTAATTCCCAGATTGGTCTTCCTTTGTCTCTTCTTCAGATCAACAGTTCCCATCAGCTTGGGATTTTTGAGGTAGGAATTTCAAAACCGCATGAAATGGAAAAACTTGAAAATATTTTCCACCCTCAGATCGGACTGCTCACGCATATCGGAACTGCTCACGCGGCCAACTTTTCTTCCGAGGAAGAATTGATTAATGAAAAAATTATTCTTTTCAAAAATTCTGAAGTGATCATTTATAATGGAGATAATTTTTTGGTTGATCAAAAAATTAAAAAATCCTATTCTGATAAAAAATTAATTTCTTACGGTTTTAAAAAAGAGAATCAGGTTTTCATCAAAAACAATATTTCCAAAGATGAAAACATCATCGTTGAATATTTGGGTGAAGAAATCAGTTTTCCGGTTCATCAGAGAGACGAAGCGACATTAACCAATGCTATGGCGCTTATCTCGGTACTCAAGGAACTGAATATCGAAAATAAAAAGATCGTTGAAAAAATCAACCTTTTAAAAGCCGTTGAAATGAGGCTTGAAGCGATTGAAGGAGTTAAGGGCAATATTGTCATCAACGATTCTTTTAATCTGGACCTCGACTCTTTGAAGACTGCCTTGCAGTTTTTGAATGAATACAACAAATCTAAAAAATCACTGGTCTTAACAGATATTGTAGGAGTAAACTCCAACGCCAAAGAGTTATATGAAGAAGTTTCTGAACTGGTGAATGAGCAAAATTTTGACTCAGTCTTCTTAATTGGCGATGAAATATCAAACTTTAGTGAATTATTTAAAACTAAAACATATACTTTTATTGATACTAAAGAGCTCATTGAAAGTAAACATCTTACTGAAATAGAAAATCAGATTATTCTGCTCAAAGGAGCCAGAAAATTTGAGATCGAAAAACTGAAAGATATTCTTGAACTCAGAAAGCATGATACGGTATTGGAAGTAAACCTTAATGCAATTCTTCACAATATCAACTATCATAAATCATTGCTGAAACCGGGAACTAAAATGATGGCAATGGTGAAAGCCAATGCTTACGGGCTGGGAAGCTTTGAAGTATCAGAATTTCTTCAGCATCATCATATAGATTATCTTGGGGTAGCCTATGCAGATGAAGGGGTAGAACTTCGTAAAAAAGGGATCACCACTCCTATTATTGTGATGAATCCCGAGCAGCACAGTTATCAGACGATTATAGAATATAACCTGGAGCCGGAAATTTACAGTTTCAGAGTTTTGGAATTATTCTATGAAGCGGTTCAGAAATCCGGATATGATAAGAAATATCCGATCCATATCAAGCTGGAAACGGGAATGCACCGTCTTGGTTTTAAAGACTTCGAGCTGGATCAATTAAGCGAAACTTTAAGTCAGAAAAACGTAAGGGTTCAAAGTATGTTCAGCCATCTATCCTCTTCTGATATGCCTGAAGAAAAAGAATTCACTTTAAAACAACTGGAGATATTCGAAAAAAATTCCGGTTACCTTATTGAAAAACTAGGCTACACTCCTATCCGTCATATTCTGAATTCGGCAGGAATTACCAGCTATAAAGATCATCAGCATGACATGGTGAGAATCGGTATTGGTATGCTGGGAGAATCTGCAGATCCTGAAATTCAGAAACAATTACGATCTGTGGTAAGCTTTAAAACCGTAATTTCACAGATATCAACCGTTGAAAATGGTGAATCTGTAGGCTACAGCAGAAGATATAAAGCAGATCATCCTACAAGAATTGCAACGATTCCTGTGGGATATGCAGACGGAATTCCAAGATTGATCGGAAATCAGGTAGGAAATGTAGGTGTAAATAAAACTCTTGCACCTATCGTCGGAAATATCTGCATGGATATGATGATGATTAATGTAGACCATATTCCCAACGTAAAAGAAGGTGATACCGTAACTGTTTTCAACGCCAAACCAAGCTTAAAAGAATTCGCAGGATACTGCAAAACGATAACCTATGAAGTATTAACCTCCATTTCCCCGCGGGTGAAACGGATTTATATAAAAGATTAACTATGAGAAAACTCCTGATTCTGCTTTTCATATTCCCACTGTTATTGATCCATTCTCAGGTAAAAAAAAATCTGGTAATTCCGAAGAATCCAAAAATAGGGCTGTCTCTGGCCGGTGGTGGTGCCAAGGGTTTTTCACATGTCGGAGTTCTTAAAGTACTGGATTCTTTGGGAGTGAAAGTAGACTATATTTCTGGAACAAGCATGGGAGCTATCGTAGGCGGATTGTATGCCGCCGGATACTCCGGAAAAGAAATAGAAAAAATAGTCATGGATACAGATTTCTATTCTCTTATTATGGATCCAAAGTCCCGGCAGGAAGCCAGCTTTTTCAATAAATCTGTAGACAAATATCTTTTATCCATTCCGCTCAAAAACGGTAAAATCACACTTCCTTCCTCTATCAGTACCGGACAAAGAAATGTTTATCTTCTGAAAGAACTTTTTAAAAACGTTTCCAATATTGAGGACTTTTCCAAAATGCCTATTCCTTTCCTTTGTGTCGCTACCAATCTTGAAAGCGGCAATATGCAGATTTTTGAAAAGGGAGATCTCGTACAGTCTATTATGGCGAGTTCTGCGTTCCCTTCTTTAATGGATCCGGTAAAAATTGGGGACAGCATTTATATTGACGGAGCGATGACGGTAAACTACCCCTCAAAGCCTTTAAAGGACAAAGGAATTGACATCGTCATAGGTGTGGATCTTAATCAGGATCTTTCTAAAAGAGAAGATTTAAACAATATTATAGCCATTCTAAACCAGGTCATAGATTTCGGTATCAAAAGAGATACCCGAAGACAATACAGATATACAGATATCAATATTAAACCCAATCTGAAAGGGATGTCCGCTACAAGCTACGATGATAAAAAGAAAATTCTGGACAGCGGATATGTGGAAGGTATGAAATATTCCCAGGTATTAGACCAACTGCCAAAGAGATCATTTGACCGTCTCAGACAACAGGTGAACCCTATATATTCCAATGTTTATAAAATAGACAGTATTTCTATTGAAGGAAGCAAAATTTATGGTAAAAACTACACGCTGGGAAAAATGGGACTACGCCTCCCCTCTTTGCAGACCTATGGAAGCATTAATAAAATGATAGATAAACTGGTTGCTACCAACAACTACAAATTTATCAATTATGATATCGTTCAGGAGAATGACGCCAATTACCTGAAGCTTTACGTCACTGAAGATGATGCTCGTCATTTTTTAAAATTCGGATTGCATTATGACGAAGTTTTTAAAACGGGACTTCTTTTGAATTATTCTGCAAAAAGGCTTTTATTCAAAAATTCAAACCTTTCGGTGGATCTCGTTGTAGGAGATCGTCTCAGATATTACCTTAATTATTTTGTAGATAACGGATATATTCCGGGAGTTGGCCTCTATTCATCAGGAATGAGCTTTGATATAAAGAATGTAGATAACTATGTAGTAGACCGCTGGGAATGGATCAGAAATGAAGCTTATATACAGTCGACCTGGAAGGATAAATTTGCCATTGGCGGCGGTATTAGCCACGATTATTTTAAAGCAGAAAACAGCAATGGAGATAACAGGCGATACAGCCGTTTTCTGAACCCTTATGTTTTTATTAAGACCGACACTCAGGATGATAAGGAATTCCCTACAAAAGGGGTTTATTTTGCAGCAGAAGGAAAGGTTGTAGATCTTTTAAAGTCTGAAGTTGATAAAAGAATCATTCAGATTAAAGCGGACCTTAAGCTTAATATTCCGCTAAGCAAACAATTCAGCTATCGTCTCAATCTGTTTGGAGGAGTTACTATCGGTGAAAACCTTCCAGGCTATTACCAATACAGATTAGGCGGAATTTTTGAGCAGAATCTCATTAATTTTAAAAGTTTTGGTGGATTCTATTTCGCCCAGTTGTATACAAACAATGTAATACTGGCATCAAATGATGTTCAGTTTAAGTTTAATAAAAACTATTTTATCAGCGGAAACTTTACCTTTGCCAACTTATCAAACGATATTAAGTTTGAAGATGCAGTTAAAGTAAATTATAGCTCACTGGGAATTACGGCAGGTTACAAATCTCCTTTCGGACAGATAAAAGTAAACTTCAGCCACTCCCTAAAAAATAACCAAAAAGGTATATTCAGTGTTATATTAGGACACTGGTTTTAAAAAAATGATACAGTTCTTTTACGAAAACTTACCAGAATCGGTAAGTACAGATTACAAAAAATGGCTGGAAGATCTTATTCTTTCAGAAGGAAAAAAATTAGGAGAAATCAATTACATTTTCTGTGATGACGAATATCTTCTTAAGATTAATCAGGATTATTTGCAGCATGATTATTATACAGATATCATCACTTTTGATTATGTAAAAGGTAAGACAATAAGCGCTGAGATTTTCGTATCTTTGCAGCGCATTTCTGATAACGCCTCTACCCTTTCCCGAGATTATGAAGAAGAATTAAGAAGGGTTTTAGCCCACGGTATTTTACATCTTGCAGGCTATAAAGATAAGACGGAAGAGGAAGAAAAAGAGATGCGGAGAATGGAAGATCTGTACCTGGATAAATACAGGGATTGGAAGTTTTAGAATTGAACAATCACTTAAAGTCCCATATCTAAAGTACTCTATTCTAGTAACAATATAAGTTTATCTAGAGTGCATTCTCCAAAAATGTTTCACGTGAAACATTGGTTATAAAGATAAGGTTTAAAGCTTAAAACGAGCGAGATAAAAATGATTTCAGAAATATATGATGTAATAGTAGTAGGTGCAGGACACGCAGGTTGTGAGGCAGCAGCAGCAGCAGCTAACCTGGGTTCTAAAACACTGCTTATTACAATGAATATGCAGACCATCGGACAGATGAGTTGCAACCCGGCAATGGGCGGAATCGCAAAAGGACAGATCGTAAGAGAGATTGATGCAATGGGAGGATATTCCGGAATTGTGGCAGACAAATCTGCGATCCAATTCAAAATGCTGAATCTTTCAAAAGGTCCTGCGATGTGGTCTCCGAGAACCCAAAATGATAGAATGCTTTTTGCCGAAGAATGGCGTTTAGCATTGGAGAATACTCCCAATCTTGATTTCTTTCAGGATATGGTGAAACAACTGATTGTTGAAAATAATAAAGTAGCCGGAGTAGTTACTTCTTTAGGAATTGAGATTAAAGCAAAATCTGTAGTTCTTACAAACGGAACTTTTCTTAACGGATTAATCCACGTTGGAGATAAACAATTAGGAGGAGGAAGAATGGGTGAACCGAGAGCTTTTGGAATTACAGAACAACTGGTCACTTTAGGTTTTGAGGCAGGAAGAATGAAAACCGGTACTCCACCGAGAGTAGACGGAAGAAGTTTGGATTATTCAAAAATGGAAGAACAGAAAGGAGATGAAAATCCTCAAAAGTTCAGCTATCTTGATACACCAAAACTCACCAAACAACTAAGCTGTCATATCGTATATACTAATGAAACGGTACACGATATTTTAAGAGAAGGCTTTGACAGAAGTCCAATGTTTAATGGAACGATTCAAAGTTTAGGCCCAAGATACTGTCCAAGCATTGAAGATAAAATTAACCGTTTCGCAGAAAGAAACAGACACCAGCTTTTCGTAGAACCGGAAGGATGGAAAACAGTAGAGATCTATGTCAACGGTTTCAGCTCTTCTCTTCCAGAGGATGTACAGATCAAAGCAATGAAACATATACCAGGATTCGAAAATGTAAAAGTTTTCCGTCCGGGTTATGCAATTGAATATGACTACTTCCCTCCTACCCAATTAAAACATACCCTCGAAACTAAATTAATTGATAATTTATATTTCGCCGGACAGATCAATGGAACAACCGGATATGAAGAAGCAGCTGGTCAAGGATTAATTGCCGGAATCAATGCACACAATAAAGTTCATGAAAAGGGAGATTTTATCTTAAACAGAGATGAAGCTTATATTGGAGTATTGATTGATGACCTAATTACAAAAGGAACTGAAGAACCTTACAGAATGTTTACTTCCCGTGCAGAATACAGACTCCTTTTAAGACAGGATAATGCCGATATTAGATTAACAGAAAAAGCATATCAGCTAGGACTGGCAAAAGAAGACAGATTAAGACGCGTCGAAACTAAAGTATCTGAAAGTCAATCACTTGAAGAATTCCTTCGAGAAACTTCTTTAAAACCAGGTATTATTAACCCTGTCCTGGAATCTATCGAAAGCAGCCCTGTTGATCAGGCGTACAGAGCAGCACAAATCCTTACCAGACCTAATATGACGTTAGAAAAACTGGATGAAATCGATTTTATTAAAGAAGTTTCTACCCAATATAACGATGAAGTAAGAGAGCAGGCTGAAATCAATATCAAATATAAAGGTTATATTGAAAAAGAAAAAGAAAATGTAGCTAAGCTAAATCGTCTGGAAAATATTAAAATCCCTGAAGATTTTGATTACACAAAGCTTTCCAGCCTATCTGCAGAAGCAAAACAAAAGATGTCTAACGTACGTCCGAAGACTATTGCTCAGGCAGGAAGAATAAGTGGTGTTTCTCCGGCTGATATCAATGTTTTATTAGTTTATTTAGGTCGTTAATAAAAATGTTTCACGTGAAACATTAAAAATAAAAACAAGAATTAAGGTATTTTCAAGCATAAAAGCTTTTGAATATCTTAATTTTTTTATCATATTAAAGATATTTATTTCAATGAAAATAAAAGATCATTTTCTTTCACAGGAAATATTTGAGATTGAAGAAACTGAAACAAAAGGAGTTTTTAAAACTACTCCTATTCCATCCAATATTTCCAGATATTATGAAAGTGAAGATTATATCTCTCATCACCAGGATTCCGGAAGTTTGAAAGAAAAGCTTTATAAGTTTCTTCAATCATTCAATCTTAAGTACAAAAAAAATATCCTGATAGACAGAATAAAAAAAGGATCAAAAGTTCTGGACTACGGATGCGGCGCAGGAGAATTTGTAAAATACATTGAAAATGATTTTAAAACCTATGGATTTGAACCGGATTCTGATGCCAGAAAAGCAGCACAGGGAAAAATAACCAAGGCTTCTATTTTAGATGATATTAACAAAATTGAGGAAAATACCTTAGATGCTATTACACTATGGCATGTATTTGAGCATATCGAGAACCAAGATGAGATGCTTGCTGCTTTTCATGAAAAATTAAAAGAAAAAGGAATTCTTGTGATTGCAGTTCCCAACCCTACTTCCTATGACGCGAAACATTATAAAGAATATTGGGCCGCTTATGATGTTCCAAGACATATCTATCATTTTTCAAAAAATGGTATGGAAAATTTAATTTCCAAAAATCCTGACTGGAAAATGAGAAAGATCAAACCTTTAGTTCTTGATTCGTATTACATCTCTATGTTGAGCGAAAAATACAAAAAATCACCTCTATTTTGGTTAAAAGCAGTGATCTTTGGAACAATTTCCAACGTAAAAGCGTTATTTTCGAACGAATTTTCAAGTTTGATATATATTATCGAAAAAAGATAGAAAATCGATTTTTACCCTATTTATGAAGGTCAATTTTCAGCGTTTTAGCTTAAAAAATAAAAACTCAGGATTTTTCTCCTGAGTTTTCTTTTTAAATATCATATCCGAATAATAATTTCTTCGTCAATTTTATCAAATAAAAAAAAATAAAAATATCTACCCTACTCTATTTTTAAAAGTTGAGAAAAATGTCCATCACCTACACAGCATTTTATGCACTTAAGATTTTACTAAACCTTCTCATTCAGTTTTCAACAAATGCATAAAAAACAGCAAAAAAAGAAGAAATTTAGTTTCAACAAGATAAATTATTACAGAAATAGCTTCAATTCAGCTTCAAAATAAAATAAGATACAGACACTCTAAAAAAGAGAAAAAATTGATTTTTAAGCTATTTATGAAGTTCATTTTTCGCCATTTTTATTAAAAGAAAAAATTAAAGCTGATTTGGTAAATATAATTCTGACGACAAAAAAAGAAAATCTAATTTCTTCTTAAGGTAAATACTCCACGATAAAAAAGAAGCTCCCCTACTCCACTCTACCATTTTTAATAAAAATAATTTTTCCCTACTTCAAAAAATAAAATTGATAAAAATTGAAAGGTTGTATTTTTTTACGAAAAAAGGAAAAGATAAAAATACAGAGAGTTTCAAAAATCAATACTTGATCAAAAATTTAAAACTTGGAAGCACCTAAACAATGTTAAACTTCATGGCAGATTTTTAAGTCTAAAGAATAAAAAATTGAAACCTACTTAAATTTATCATGTAAACGGATCTTAAAAATTCAAAAAAATAATTAACTTATTCATTTTATCATAGTTACCTATGGGTTTCTATTGTTTTAGTAAGAATATCACATGAAAATAATAAGGAAAAATAGTTAAAAAATAAGTTTAATGATTAATAATCAAGAATATACAAAGCTATCACTATAATGTGAAATAAATAAATGATTGAATTTAAAATTTTCAAAAATTTATATCTCCATTTTCTAGTAGAAATTTAAATACAAAAACAATCTAGAATACTATTTCCTAAAAAGATAAAGTGAAACCTATCTCTCCAGAATAATTTTAAAAAAATAAATAGAATCACTTTTCAATGGGAAGAAAAAATCATAAACCTTCCTTCAAATCCTCTACTAATCTTCATAAGATCATATCAACTACTCCTTCTATATTTTTCGAAATACAAAGTATAATTCACAGAAAAAATACCGCTTTTTATATCAATTGTTTTGCAAAAATAATGATCATTTATCAAAGTAAAATGAGAATAAAACCATAAATAAAATAACATAAACTCGTAAATTTTCTAAGAATATTCTGATCATAAATTTCATTAAAAACATAAGTCCCTGAAAGATAATTCAACCCATCTCTATATAACTAGAAGTTATATCTAAAACACCATTAAAACTACGATCAATAATGGATTTTCTTTAAGTTTAAGAAATAAAAAAAGCCTGCTAATATAATTAGCAGGCTTTGAAATATCTTTTATTTTTCTATTAATTATTGATTGCAGCTACCCCTGGCAATTCAAGTCCTTCAAGACTTTCAAGCATGGCTCCACCACCGGTAGAAACGTAGCTTACCTGATCAGCATATCCGAATTGTTTCACGAAAGCAACACTGTCCCCTCCTCCAACTAAAGAGAAAGCACCAAGTCTTGTTGCTTCAGCAATACTCTCTCCTAAAGCAACTGTGCCACCAGCAAAGTTTGACATTTCAAAAACTCCGATAGGACCGTTCCAAAGGATAGTTCTTGAATTCAACAATACATCATTAAACTGATCTCTCGATTTGTGACCCGCATCAAGTCCCATCCATCCTTCAGGGATTGCATAGATATCAGCTTCTTTTCTCTCCACATCATTACTAAAGCTTTCAGCGATGATGGCATCAGACGGAAGATATACTTTTACTTTGTGCTCTTTAGCTTTTCCTAAAATCTCAAGGGCCAAAGGAAGTTTATCTTCTTCTACAAGAGAATTACCGATTTTCCCTCCAAGAGCCTTAATAAAAGTAAATGCCATACCTCCACCAATGATCAGATTATCTACTGCAGGAAGGATATTCTCTATAATGGTAATTTTAGTTGAAACTTTAGATCCACCCAAAATAGCTGTAACTGGTTTCTCACCACTTTTTAATACTTTATCGATTGCCTGAAGCTCTCTAGCCATCAGTAAACCGAAATATTTAGTTGATGGAAAGTATTGAGCGATTACTGCTGTGGAAGCATGAGCCCTGTGAGCCGTACCAAATGCATCATTTACATAAGCGTCTCCTAACTTTGAAAGCTTCTCTGCGAATGCAGCATCTCCTTTTTCCTCCTCGTTATGAAAACGTACATTTTCCAATAGTAAGATCTCTCCTGGTTTTAAATCTGCAGCTGCTTGCTCTGCCTTCTCTCCAATACACTCATCAACAAATTTCACTTCTTGTCCTAAAACAGCAGAAACTTCGCCAACAATATGTTTAAGGGAAAATTCATCTTTAACCTCTCCCTTAGGTCTTCCAAGGTGTGTAATTAAGATGACAGAACCACCATCATTAAGGATCTTTTCCACTGTTGGTTTCACAGCAACAATTCTTGTGTTGTCAGTCACTTTCAGTTGATCGTCCTGTGGAACATTAAAGTCCACTCTTACCAGAGCCTTCTTATCTTTAAAATTAAGATCATTGATTGTTTTCATAAGTAGATTTATTTTTTGCTAAGCCCTATGAAACCGTCGTGCTCAAAATCCGTTTTAGCTTTCGGAAAAATCTCGCAAGAACAATTTCATAAATCTCATTGAATTTTTGTTTCACAAATGTAAGGTTTTAAACTTTTTCAACAGTTTGATTAAAATAAAAGTTTTCAAAAAGTTTCCCCGAACCCAATCACCCATTAATCAACAATTTTATCTCTTTTAAAAAAAAGAATAATGTAGTTGTTGTTGAGTGTTGTTAGTTTCGGGGATAAGTTTTATGCTAAAAATTGATAACATTCAACTTTTACTCAATTCATATTTAACTCACAATATAAATCTCTGTAAACCCGCTATTTCACATACTTATTAACAAATGTTGATAACTTTGAGATGAAACCATTATTAGTTATTTTATTATGGAAAAATCTGGGGATAGCTGAAGAAAACATCTGGAAAGTTGTGGTAAAAGTTTGAGAAAAGATTTTCTATTACGAAATAAATTGATCTTTAAAAATAGAAAGTTGAGAAAAGTTTTCCACAGTTATTCACATACCTTTTCACAATTAACTCAGGGTTTACTAACACGAATTGTTATTATTCTTACCTTTGTAAGGAAATAGAATCTAATAAAGCTTAATAAGAGTATTATGAAAAGAAAAATTGCTATCGCAGCGGACCATGCAGGCTATGAATATAAGGAGATTGTTAAGAACTACCTTTCAGAACGTTTTGATGTTCAGGATTTTGGAACGTTTTCCACAAACAGTGTGGATTATCCAGACTTTGTACACCCTGCGGCAACCTCTGTGGAAAACGGAGAAAATGAGCTGGGAATTCTGATCTGTGGAAGCGGAAACGGAGTTCAGATCACTGCTAACAAACATCAGAAGATAAGATGCGCTTTATGCTGGATGCCGGAGATTGCAACACTGGCAAGACAGCATAATGATGCCAACATGATTTCAATGCCGGCAAGATTTATATCTAAAGAACTGGCTCTTGAAATTGTAGATAAATTTCTTTCAACAGACTTTGAAGGTGGAAGACACCAGAACAGAGTTGACAAAATTGCAGTTTGCTAATTATAATAAGGCTTGTAAATCACTTTACAAGCCTTATTTATTTTTTATTCGTACATTTGCAGTGTCCAATAGAAATTACACTCTATTATTCTCCAAAGCCTTTCTTATATTTGAAATATATTTAATAAAAGGTTTTTCTCTTTTCTTCTCCAGAATTGTATTAAATTTATACAAAACTAAAGCTCCCGTTGTAAGCAAAATGAAAGATAATTTCTGATGATTTACGGAAAGATTCTAATGATGAAATTGAATAACCTTATACTATGGAACTAATAAGGAAGATTTAGAAAAAGGTCTTAATTGAGATAAGACCAAAACAATTAAAAGAAAAATTAAAATGCCAAAAAAAAGAAAATATATAAGTCATAAAAATGATTTAAAGATGATGGAGATCGGAAGAATGATCCTCCGTTTTATGAATGCAAATTCATCCAAAATTTATAATTATAAGCAGATCGCTGATGGGATAGATTACAAAAATCCAAGACAAAGAGAACTTGTGATCCAGGCGCTGCATAAACTTCAGGGATCTGAAAAGATTAAAGAAGTTGAAAAAGGAAAATACATTGTGAACCTGAAAATCGCAGGAACGCTTACGGGAACTATTGACTTTAACCAAAGTGGAAATGCTTATGTAAGTGTGGAAGGTTTGGAAGATGATGTCTTCGTTCATTCCAAAAATGTAAAGGATGCATTGCAGGGAGATAAGGTTCTTATTATAACTTATCATTATAAAGGAAAGAAATTAGAGGGCTCTGTTTTGGAAGTTTTGGAACGTACCAGAACGGAATTTGTAGGAACATTTCAGAAGGTTGCCCATAAGGAATTTGGGTTTGTGGTTTGTGATAAAAAGACAATCAACACAGATATCTTTATTCCGAAAGGAAAATTCAACAATGCTGAAGATGGAGATAAGGTGATCGTAAAAATGACGGAATGGAGACCGGGTGACAAAAACCCGGAAGGTGAAATCATTCAGGTGCTGGGTGCTCCGGGAGAACATGAAACGGAAATCCACTCTATTCTTGCAGAATATGGTCTTCCTTACGAATTTCCATCAGAAGTAGAAGCTGATGCAGATAAAATCGACAGAAGCATCACAGATGACGAGGTGGCAAAACGTTGGGATATGCGTAATATCTGTACGTTTACCATTGACCCTAAGGATGCGAAGGATTTTGACGATGCTTTATCCATTAGAAAACTGGAAAATGGAAACTGGGAAATCGGAGTTCATATTGCAGACGTATCTCATTACGTAGTTCCGGGAACTATTCTGGATGATGAAGCCTATCAGAGAGCTACTTCAGTATATCTTGTTGACAGGGTTGTGCCGATGCTGCCGGAAGTTTTGAGTAATGATGTATGCTCCCTTCGTCCACACGAAGATAAATATACCTTTTCAGCTGTTTTTGAACTGAATGATAATGCTGAAATTCAAAAGCAGTGGTTCGGAAGAACAGTAATCCACTCAGATAGGAGATTCACATATGAAGAAGCTCAGGAGCGTATCGAAACCGGACAGGGAGATCTGGCGGAAGAAATCAATACACTTGATAAGCTGGCGAAAATAATGCGTCATGAACGTATAAGAAAAGGAGCCATTACTTTTGACAGAAGTGAAGTAAGATTCAATCTTGATGAAAATAATGAACCGATCGGTGTGTACTTTAAAATCAGTAAAGACTCCAATCACCTGATCGAGGAATTCATGCTTTTAGCCAATAAAAAAGTATCAGAATTTGTATCACTTTCAAGAAAAGGTGAGATCACCAACAATACATTTATTTACAGGGTTCACGATGATCCGGATCCTGCAAAACTGGAATCTTTGAGAGACTTCGTTGCTACTTTCGGATATAAAATGGATTTGGCCAATACCAAAAAAGTGGCTGCGTCTTTGAATAAACTTCTTCATGATGTAAAAGGAAAAGGGGAAGAAAATATGATTGAAACTCTTGCGATGAGAAGTATGAGTAAGGCGGTATACTCTACGGAACCAATCGGCCACTATGGTTTAGGTTTTGAGTATTACAGCCACTTCACCTCTCCTATCCGTCGTTATCCCGATTTGCTGGCACACCGTCTTCTTCAGCATTATCTGGATGGAGGAAAATCTCCAAACAGAGGTGAGCTTGAAGAAAAGGCAAAACACTGCAGTGCGATGGAAAGACTGGCAGCAGATGCGGAAAGAGATTCCATCAAGTACATGCAGGTAAAATTCATGGAAAAACATCTGGGAGAAACATTCAGAGGAGTGATTTCCGGAGTAGCTGAGTTTGGTTTCTGGGTTGAAATTCCTGAGAATGGTGCTGAAGGTTTGATCAAGTTAAGAGACCTTGTGGATGATTCCTATATGTATGATGCGAAAACCCATGCTGTATACGGAATAAGACATGGAAATAAATATCAGCTTGGAGATGAAGTTTCGATTAAGGTGGTGAAAGCCAATCTGATTCAGAAGCAGCTTGACTTCCAGATTGTGAAGTAATGACGAGAATAGATAAATACATTGTATTTAGTATTTTAAATGTAATATTATTGATAACAGTAATTTTTAACACTGTTATCAATTTTTATCTTTTTGTCCTCGCTATAATCGTCCTTGTATTCATATGTAATATTTTAATCAAAAGAAATATTATTAATATTGATAAACAAGGAAAAAAATACTTTTTTGCAGTTACATTTCCACAGATAGTCAATGCATTTTTTTTGATCAATTATGTTACAGGAATGAATCCTACAAAAGAAACATACTGTTTCAGATGTATGGTTTCGGAGGTTGGGAGTGTACGCAGCCATCAGAAAGGTAAAACAACTTACGTTTATTTGAGTGGAAACGCCTACGAATATTCTTATATGACAAGAAGTTTTTTGATTGATTATAAAAGAATGCTGTTTAAGAATCAGGTTATCTATACCTTTGAAAGAGGTATTTTTGGTCTTAAAATCAGAAAAGATTTCGAATTTGTTTTTAATGAAAACTGTTTGGAAAAATAAAAAAAGATTGCTGAACGTATTCAGTAAAATTATAATATAAAGGAGGTTGTTTCTAAACGGAATGACCTCTTTATTTTTTTAGAAAAAAACGTATAATTAATGCTCCTCTACTATTTCTTAAAAATTTTACATTAAAGTCTGATTAAAATCTACTTGATATATCACAACTTTATTGAATAATTAAATCATAAAGTCTAACTTTGTATTAAACGAAATGAATTTTTATTCATTTTAAAACACCACTTAATGCTAGAACTTGTACTATCTGCCATCATATTAGGATTTATGCTGAGCCTGGTTTTCATAGGACCTATTTTTTTCCTGTTAATTGAAACCAGCTTTTCCAGAGGCCCCAGACATGCCTTGTCACTAGATCTTGGTGTGATTACTGCAGATTTATTATGCATTGTAGCGGCGTACTATGCCAGTACAGATATTGTTTCTTTAATTGATAAACATCCAGGTTTTTACAGGATTACTTCTATTCTTATTTTCATCTACGGAATTGTAATGCTGGTGACCAAAACCAAAATGCACCTGCCCGGAGAAGAAAAGATCATTGGTCAAAATTATATTAAGACCTTTTTCAACGGTTTTTTCTTTAATCTTCTGAATGTAGGAGTCATCCTTTTCTGGCTGGTAACGGTAATTTCCGTAAGGAATCAATATCCGGACACCAGCAGTTTTATTTTATACATCAGTATAGTACTGGCCACTTACCTGTCTATAGATCTTGCCAAGATATTTCTTGCCAAACAGTTTCACGATAAATTAACACAAAAACTGGCCAACCAGATCAGAAGAGTTGTTGGCTGTATTCTTATTATATTCAGTTTCTTTATTTTCCTGCAGAGTTTTAAAAAGTTCAACCAATTTGAAAAACAACTGGAGGAAGCAGAAAAGAAAGAAGTAAAATATCAAAAAGCAAAATGAAAAAAATGATCTTTCCAAAGTCTCTTAAAAAAGGAGACAAAATAGCTGTTATTTCCCCTGCAGGTGCAGTAGATACTACTCAACTGGAAAAGGGAATAGAAATGATTAAAAGCAGAGGTTTTGAACCCGTTCTCGGAGAACATCTCTACACTAAATTTTCAAACGGATATAATTACGCCGGAACAGAAAAGGAAAGAACAAAAGATATCAACTGGGCCTTAAACGATACGGAAATAAGAGCTGTATGGGCTTCAAGAGGCGGTTACGGATGCCAGCATCTTATTCAGCACCTGAAGTTGAAAAACTTTACAGAAAACCCGAAATGGTATATCGGATATTCAGACAATACAGTCATACAAAGTTATCTGTTAAAAAAAGGTTTTGTTTCCATTCATGGACAGACCATTAAGACATCAAGTTTTGGAGTGACAAATGAAAGCTATGATCTGATCTTTGATATCCTAAAAGGCAAAAAGCCTAAATACGTCCTAAAATCTCACCCATTCAATAAAAAGGGGAATATTCAGGGAGAATTGGTTGGAGGAAATTTAGCCCTTATCTACGCTCTTCTGGGAACGAAATATTCATTCGATTTTAAAGACAAGATTCTGTTTATTGAAGATATAGGAGAAAACTTTTATGCACTGGACCGTATGATTATGAGTCTGGAGCTGGCAGGTGTCTTCAACAAAATCAAAGGATTGATTGTTGGTGGAATGACCAATATGGGAGATGAAAAGGAAAATAAAAACTATGAAGATAGCTTTGATGAGTTCGTTTACAAACTGATCTCAGACAGAATTTCAAAGTATAATTTCCCGGTAGTATTTGCCTTCCCGAATGGGCATATTAAAGACAACAGACCACTTTTAATTGGTGCCAATGTGAAAATGAAAGTGGATGCTAAAGTAAAAATAGATTTTTAAAGTACACTACTCTCCTGTCTCCAAACTCTTAACTATACACTATGGCTCATCATAATGATTTTGGAAAAATAGCAGAGAATCTCGCTGCTGATTATCTTCAGAAAAACGGCTATACCATTAAGGCCAGAAACTTTCGTTTTAAGCAAAACGAAATTGATATCATTGCTGAAAAAGATAATCTGATTATTATCGTGGAAGTGAAAGCAAGATCCACGGATGCCTTTATGCTCCCTCAGGAAGCTGTAACCAAAACAAAGATAAAATCCATTGTTTCTGCAGCTAATCATTATCTTGAGGAATGTCATAAAGACCAGGAAGCCAGATTTGATATTATTTCCGTTCTTCCCGATGATAACAAAAACTTAGTTATTGACCATATCAAAGATGCTTTTCAGGCCTTTGATGCAAATTAATAAATCAATACAACAATGTTTGAATGTAACAGAATCATGACATTGATAGAGGAGTGCATTCGGACATTTAACAACCAATTTTATGAAGACAATATTAATCACCGGTGCAACTTCCGGTATAGGTAAAGCCACTGCAGAGCTTCTTGCAAAGCAAGGAAACAGAATTATTATTTGTGGAAGGAGAAGTGAGGTGCTGGAGTCTGTAAAAACAGAACTTTCCCAATACACCGAAATATTTAGTTTAATATTTGATGTAAGGAATCTTGAAGAAGTGGAAGCAGCTATTAATTCTCTTCCTGAGAACTGGAAAGATATTGATGTTCTGATTAATAATGCTGGCAATGCTCATGGGTTAGATCCTCTCTCTGCTGGTAAGACGGACGACTGGGATTCTATGATTGACGGAAATGTGAAGGGATTACTGTATGTTTCCAAAATGATCATTCCAACTATGAAAACTAAAAATTTAGGTCATATTGTAAATATCAGTTCTGTAGCAGCAAGACAAACCTATGCGAATGGAGCAGTGTACTGTGCAACAAAGAAAGCAGTAGACGTTATTTCGGAAGGTATGAGACTGGAACTTACCGAATTTGGAATCAAAGTAACCAATATCCAGCCGGGAGCTGTAGAAACCGATTTCTCTCTGGTAAGGTTCAAAGGCGATAGTGAAAAGGCTTCAACGGTGTATGCAGGTTATGATGCCCTGAAAGCAGAAGATATTGCTGATGCCATTGCTTACTGTGTAAATGCTCCGAAACACGTTACTATTTCAGATATGACTATCTATCCAATTGCTCAGGCTGAGCCAAGAACGATTTATAGAAAATAGTCCAAAATAATGGAGTAAATTTGCAGAATATTATAAAGCGATTTTGCTTTTCGCGATTTTGCTGTTTAGCTTTAAAACAAAAAAATGAAAATTCTATATCTGGAAACATCATCGAAAAACTGTTCAGTAGCCATATCAGATAATGAGAAGTTATTGTGCCTTTGTGAAGAAGTTTCTGAAAACTATAAACAGTCTGAAAGTCTTCACACTTATGTAGAGTGGGCATTGGAAGGAGCGGGGATTACGCTTAAAGATATCGAAGCCGTTTCTTTAGGAAAAGGTCCCGGATCTTATACCGGCCTAAGAATCGGAGCCGCCTCAGCTAAAGGGTTTTGTTATGGACTCAGAGTTCCTTTAATAGCAGTGAATTCTCTTGAAAGCATGATAGAGCCTTTTTTAGGCGATAACTACGATTTTATAATACCTTTGATCGATGCAAGGAGAATGGAGGTTTATACGGCCGTTTATGACGGTAAAACAGGGGAGGAGTTATCCAAGACCGAAGCCAAGATTCTGGATGAAACATCTTTTGAAGAATTTAAAGATAAAAAAATTCTGTTTATAGGGGATGGCGCTAAAAAAGCAAAAGAAATTCTGAATCTCCCCGATGCTGTTTTTAAAGAAGATGTTTATCCTTCTGCACAATATCTCATCAGAAAGACTCTGGAGAAAATACAAAACAAAGAATTTGAAGATATGGCTTATTTTGAGCCTTTTTATCTCAAAGATTTCCATGGAGTAAAGAAAAAGAAAAGCGAAGAATAAATCTTCGCTTTTCTTTTTATTGAGGTCTTGGTGGGATCTTCGATCCTGATTTTGTCTCAGTAGGTTTTTTAGGATTTTGTGGTTGCCCCGGGCTTGCTTGTGGAGCTGTACTTATATTATCCAGCTTCTTTACTTTTCCACTATTCATTTGTGGAACTCCCGTATTTTGGGTGTTAGGTTGTACAGGTGCTCCTGATGGTTGTTGAGGAATATTATTTCCTTTGTTGTCCGTTGCCTGGAAGCTGAGGTCACTTTTCAGATAATTCAGCATTTCTTTAGCTCTTATCCCTTCAGGTGTTTTGGAATAATTCAGGGCAATCTGTTCCAGCTGCAGAATCATAACTTCTTTTCCACTTGATTTTCCTGCATTGAAAGCATTTAATAAATACAGCTTAGGAACCAGAGCATCTTTCGGAAACTTCTGAATCGTCTGATCTATAATATCTTTACTTTCCACAAATTTTTCTGATTCAAATAGTGCATATGCCTTTTTGTATTCGTTTTCAACTTCTTCAGTTGATTTTACAAATGATTTATTTTTAGGATTTCTGGCAAATTCAGCGTAAGAAGTATAAGGATAATCAGCTAAGAGAATTTGTTTTGCTCTTTCAGAAGCCTGTGGATTTTTCTCATAATTCATAGCAAAAATCTCATACAATGCCTGCAGCATTACCTTTTCTTCCGGCTTTACATCAACAAGATCATAAAGCGTTTTCGTAGCCAGTGGAGTATTGGTAAAATAATTCTGATACATAATTCCCAGACCTAATGAGGCGGTATCTCTGTCCTTTTTTAACTGAGATAATTTTCCCTGATCTGTAGGAATCTGTTCAATATAGTACGCAGGCTCAAAACGTCTTGGATTAGGCGCTGAGTTTACTCCCAACGCTTCATTTTTCATATCTTCAATGGAGGCCATCTTCTTGGAAGAACGCCAGTTATCGGCCAGGGCACGGTCTCCCCAGATCTGCTTAAATGAAGAGGTTCCTTTGCTTACCGTTCCTGAATTGCTGAAATAAAAACCTTTTGTAGTGACTCCAAAGTCTTCAAAAGAATTGCCGCTATTGGCAAAAATAGAATTGGCACTGTAATCTCCGGTATCAAAACCTTTACTTCTTTCCGCACGTCTCCTTTCCTGTTCCTCTTTCTCTTCTTTAATCTTTAATTTGGCAATATATTTTGTGAAATAGTCTGTTTTCTGAGCATCATTCATTTTTGCCAGAGAAAGAATACTGTCATTCTTTTTGATCAGATAGTAGTTTTTGGAAATCTTTTTAATATACTCGGATTGATCTTTTAACAGGATTTTTGATGGTTCATAAGTCATTACGGCAAGCGCAGAATCATAATAACTTCCGGCCCCTATATAATCATTTTTGTCAAGATAGCTTTTTCCTATTTCATAATAAGCCAATCCACGGATCTGAGGATCAGAAACCTTTTCAAACAGTGATTTTCTGAAGAATTGCTGTGCTTCATCCTTTTTGCCTGCTTTATTAGCCATTAAACCTAAGGCATAATAAAATTCGTTCTTTCTGGAGCCATACATCCCTTTTTTACTGATTCCTTCCAGGTAATTTTTGGCTCCTGCATAGTCTCCTTTACCGTTAAAAGTTTTGGCGATGGCAACCTGAGATTTTACTTCAAATTCGAAATCACTGGCATATTTATACGCTGCAGCATAGCTTTCTCTTGCTTTATCATTCTGATTCAGATTTTCCAGCACCTGACCTCTCAGATAAGCGATTCTGCTTTTCAGTTTTCTGTTGCTGTTCAGTTCAAAAGCATTATCAAGTTCTTTGGCGGCCTCTTCTTTTTTCCCGGCATCAAGCAAAGATTCGGAATAGTAAATACTCAGAAGTTTTGCATAGCTTTTACTGATATCTTCACTTTTCAGTTTGGCAAAAGTTTCATGCGCTCTGTGATAATCTTTGATCTGATCATAAGCAAGCCCCTGATAGATTCTCGCGAGTGGAATCCTTTTGTCATCTTTCATACGGGTGAAAACATAATTCAGAGCATCAAGTGCTTCCAGAGATTT
This sequence comes from Chryseobacterium sp. AG363, assembly GCF_003610675.1. Taxonomy (NCBI): domain Bacteria; kingdom Pseudomonadati; phylum Bacteroidota; class Flavobacteriia; order Flavobacteriales; family Weeksellaceae; genus Chryseobacterium; species Chryseobacterium sp. AG363. The sequence continues at coordinate 118,955 of NZ_RAQF01000003.1, read as the reverse complement.
ACCCCGATAAATTCTTGCCTGGGCAAGGATCATGTAGGCATCAAAAATCTGTTTATTTTTCTCCTCACCATTTCTGGTTACGGAGTATTTATTGATTGCTTTTAAAGCTTTTGCTTCTGCAATTTCGAGAGTAGTGGCTCCTTTGGTCTGTTCCCCGTCAGGTCTTGAAGGGCCATTTCCCTGAGTTCCGCCGGGAATATTGGGAATTCCTGAATTACCTCTTCCAGAAGGTCTGTTGGCTACTTCAGCCATCTTCATCGAATTTTCGGCAAAAGCTTCAGTCTGTCCAAGATCACTTCCTAAAGGCTGTTCTTCATAAGTCAGAATAGGAATGTAGGGAGCATAAAAGTTGTCCTTATGCCCTTTGTCTCTTGTGGTAAACTCACTGTTTAATGCATCTTTTGCATTAAATAATGTGTTATAATATGTGGAAAATCCTTTCAATACTCTTGATCGCTGCTCCGGCTTTTTCGTTTTGGTAGCACATGAAGCAACAAGACATATGACTAAAAGGAATAATATATTCTTTTTCATTATTCAATATAACTCGCTAATCTGCTTTTTATTATCAGCAGTTTGATGATTTTGTAAAAATAATAAAATTTTATAATGAATAATATTTATATTTCTTCAGGAAGTATTTTATTTCTTCTTTAATGGAAGTTTTAAACCTGATAATCTTTTAAATCAGAGAAGATTCTTTCAGGATTTTATAAACAAGATGGGTAGGAAGTCCCATAATGGTATAATAGCTTCCTGTAAGGCTTGTGATCTTTGCCATTCCCAGCCATTCCTGAATACCATAACTGCCTGCTTTATCAAAAGGCTTATAATTCTGAATATAATAGTTTATTTCTTCATCAGAAAGAGTGTCCAGAGTAACATCGGCTACATCTGTTTCGGTAATGGATGTATTGACGGTTTTGATGGTAATGCCCGTATAGACCTGATGCGTTCTTCCCGAAAGACTTTGAAGCATAGTAAAGGCGTCATCTTCATCTTTTGGTTTTCCCAGGATCTGATTATCGATAGCGACTACCGTATCAGCAGTCAGAAGTACTTCGCCCGCTTCAAGTTTTCTAAAGGCTGAAGCTTTTAAATCAGAAAGATAAGCCGCAGCATCTTCTATTTTGATGTTTTCCGGAATAATTTCTTCACAGTCTATTTTTACAACTTCAAATTCAAAGCCTAAACTCGAAAGAAGTTCTTTTCTTCTTGGGGATTGTGATGCTAAAAGTAATTTCATACAGATACTTATACAGATTGAGTATTATCGTCATGCCAGTTCCCCTGAACTTTCATTACCTGTTCAATGACATCACGAACTGCACCGGTTCCTCCTTTTTTAGGGGAAATATAATCGGAAATTCCTTTTACTTCAGGAACTGCATTTTCAGGACATGCCGCAATGGCTGAACTTTCCATAATGTGAATATCCGGAAGATCATCACCCATGGTCAGAATTTCTTCGTTTTTAAGATTATATTTCTTCTTAAAGTCTTCGAAATCATCTATTTTATTGTGAGACTTCGGATAGTAATCCTGAATACCCAGATAATTGATTCTGTGCTTTACCATTTCATCATTTCCTCCGGTAATAACCCCAATTAAATAATTGTTTTTTAAAGCTTTTACTACTGCATAACCGTCAAGGACATTCATTACCCTGCACATGTTTCCTCCGGGAAGCAGATACACGCTTCCGTCAGTGAAAACTCCGTCAACATCAAATACAAATGCCTTAATATCTTTTAATTTCTCTTTATAGCTCATACATTTTCTGAATAGAATGATTCATTGTTTTATAAATTTCAAGACTCTCGTCTTTTAATAACTGTTCATGCAGCTGTAAAATCCTTACATCATTTCTTACTGCCGGACCGGTTTGTGCCAGTTTGGGTTCAATTTCATGAATTTTCTGAACCGTTTCATCAATGAGGGGTAAGAAATAATCAAACGGAATATCCTGGGAATCTGAAATTTCTTTAGCTCTTGAAAAAAGATGATTCACAAAATTGCAGGCAAATACAGCAGTCAGGTGAATATATTTTCTTTTTTCGTGATTGCTTTCCATCACTCTTTCTGAAATCTTTGAAGCAAGATCAAACAATATTTTTTGATCTTTTTCATTTTCCGCCTCTATAAAAAATGGAATTTTTTCATATTCAAGTTCTTTGGATTTTGAAAAAGTCTGTAAAGGGTAGAAGCTGGATTTTCTATACTCACCAGCCAGCACTTCTTTTGGAAGAGATCCTGAGGTATGGGCAACCAGACAATCTTTTCTTGTAATAATTTTTGAGACTTCTTCTACAGAATGATCACTTACACAAAGAATATAAAGATCTGCTTCTTCCAGATGATCTGTGGAATAAGGAAGATTTAATTCTTCAGAAATTTTACCTAATTCTTTTTCGTTCCTCCCAAAAATCTGGGCCACAGGAATACTTTTCAAAGTGAAAGCTTTTGCCATATGATAGGCTACATTTCCGGAACCGATGATTACAATTTGCATATAACAAATATAAGATTTTAAGCTGAGCCGGGAAAAGAAGAACACTTCAGAATTTCTGTACTTCAATATAGGCACGTTTATTGCGTAAGTGTCTCATATTATTTTTAATATTTACATTGAAAATTGAATTTTTAATTTAACTTTCAGCTATTTTTGTAATCCAAAACAATGAAGGCATCTTATGAAGATTAAGGACGCGGAAATTATTTCGTTGATGCAGAATCCACGGACCCAGGATAAAGGGGTTCGTGCCTTGATGGACGCCTATCAAAGCAGATTGTACTGGCACATAAGAAGAATTATTGTGGACGGAGATCTTGCACAGGATACTTTGCAGGAAACTTTTATTAAAGCATATCAGAATTTTCATCAGTTCAAAAATGATAGCCAGTTGTATACCTGGTTGTACCGAATCGCTACCAACGAAGCGTTACAGCAGGTTAACAAAATGAAGAAAATGCAGAAAACTGATGAGGATCCGGAGTATCATATGCAGAATCTTGTGGCAGATAATACAGAAGGTGATGCTGAAGAAATACAGATTTTACTACAGAACGCTATACAGAGCCTGCCCGAAAAGCAGAAACTGGTATTTATGATGCGGTATTATGATGATCTACCTTACGAAGAAATATCAAAAATTGTAGATATGTCGGTAGGGACGCTAAAAACGAATTATCATTATGCCAAACAGAAAATAGAAGATTTTATTAAAGAAAATTACGAAAAATAATTTTTGACCAACAAAGATGAAAGAGTTCGACATAGAAAAATTAGAGCGTAAAAACATTTACACAGTTCCTGATAATTTGTTTCAAAATATTCAGGAGAACGTTATGAATGATATAAAGGCAAGTAAAAAAGCACCTGTCTTTAAGCTGAACTGGATGTATGCTGCAGCAGCATCGCTGGCTTTGATTTTTGGAGCAACTTATGTTTTTAATTCAGATAACAATTCCACGGAACAAATTTTGAACTCTAAAACAACCTATGTTGCCAATAACGGAGAGCCTAAAACAGAAAGCGAGCTGGCTTATGAAACTTTAAAATCTGATTTAACTTCTGTTGAAAATAACAATCAAACAGTTGAAAATCAAAAAAATAACAATGTTTACGCTTCTAAAAGTGTAAGCGAAACAAAAAAAACAACAGAGAGCCCTACACCGGTGAAAACTGTAAAGAAAAAAGAAGAAACACGAATGAATGAATATCTGGACTCGTTTTCTAATTCTGAAATTGCAGAGTTAGCAAGTAATTCGACTCAGGACGTTTATTTGGATATTTATAATTAAAAGAAAATGAAAAAGATATTATTGACGTTTTTGATTATTTATGGCTTTGGATTAAATGCCCAAAGGACAGACTATGATTGGAAAAAGATGGATCCTAAACAAAGGAAAGAAGTCATCAATAATCTTTCTCCGGAAGAGAGAAAAGACCTCCTAAAGAAATTCAGGAACAATATGATCATGGATAATCTGAATGTTGATCCGGATGATAAAGCTGAATTTACACAATTGTATAACGAATATCTGGATAGCCAGAAGCAGATAAAAAGTCAGTTTAATTCCAATTTTGATCCCGAAACTTTATCAGATGAAGAAGCTAAAGCTAAGCTGCAGCAAAGTTTTGAAGTGGGACAGAAGTTATTGGATAACAGAAAAAAATATGCAGATAAAATGCAGCAGGTAATTCCCTGCCAAAAAGTTCTGAAGCTGTTTCAATCTGAAAAGATGATGAAAGATAAAATGGATGAAAGAAAACCTCACGGAAATCATGACGCTTCTGGATCCAGACAGAACCCATAATAGTTTATTTTTTTAATGTTGGACGGCTCTTACAGATCTTTCTGTGAGAGCCGTTTAATTTTTACAATAAAAAAATTATTTTTACCACAAATTCTATCTATGAAAAAAGCACTTTTCTTTTTATTATTTTCGTTAGTATTATTGGGTCAAAAAACAGAAACCATTGATCTTTCAAAATCTATTAAAGATAACAAAAACTCTATCAAAAGTCTTACAGTGATAGATCAAAGAGGTAATCAGGAAATCGGAATGGTGATGTACCATAAGGATGAGGTAAAAGTTATTTTCGAAAATAATGCCAGCAAAGACATACAGGATTGGTTTTATAAATACAATACGGTAAGGGGAAATGATGAGATGATTTTTTTGCTTGAAAATTTGAATGTTTCAGAAGATAAAAAGGAAAAGTATTCTATTGGAAAGCTTGAATTAAAGGCAAGTACATTTGTTAAGAAAGAAGACGGATATCATTTTATTGATAGAATAGATACTGTAGCAACAGTTTCATCACGAACAACTCCTTATCTGGCACAAAGTCTGGCAAGAAAAGTAACTTTAATTCTTACTGACCTTTTTAAAGAATCTTATAAAGCAACACCTTGGGAACTTAGTATTTCAGAAAATGATTTTCCTGATTATACTTCTGTATTGAAAGAAAAACTTAGTATTCTAAAAGCAGATGAATTAAAAGAAGGAGTTTATAAAGACTATTACAGCTTTTTTACTCACAATCCTGAACCCGGATTTACTTTGCAGACTAATGATAAAGGAGTCGTTACTAAGGCCATAAAAGGAGAGGAAAAAACGGCAATAAGACATTTTTATGGTTTCGTGTATAAAGGCATTGCCTACAAAAATATCCCTGTGGGTTACACTGAGATTTTTAAAGATGATAAGGGTGTTTTTATTGAGGTAACAAAAGCAGAATTATTTCCTGAAACTGCTACAACCGGGGTTACAATTGGTGCAGCAGCAGGAGGTCTGATTGGTGGCGTTATTGGTGCAGTGATAGATGTCAGTTTATCAGGCAAAAGAAAGAATACTGTAGGACCTAAAGTTTATCTTGATCCTTTTACCGGAAATTATGTGTTACCGGAAGACTTTGGCAAAACAAAATAATATTTAAAAAGAGGGAAAATTTTACCTCTCTTCTTATTGTTATCTGTGTTTCAGTTAAAAGAAAGAATTAAGAATGAAAAATTCTCCTGCATTTTCTTATCTTTGCAAACTACAAGATTCTTAAATGAAAAACATACGAAATTTTTGCATAATCGCTCATATCGACCATGGTAAAAGTACCCTGGCAGACCGTCTATTGGAGTACACGAATACCGTTACCCAAAGAGAATTACAGTCTCAGACGCTTGATGATATGGATTTGGAGAAAGAACGTGGGATTACCATTAAATCGCACGCAATCCAGATGGATTATGAGTATAAAGGAGAAAAATATATTTTAAACCTTATTGATACCCCGGGACACGTTGACTTCTCTTATGAAGTTTCCCGTTCTATTGCTGCCTGTGAAGGTGCACTTCTTATTGTAGATGCCGCACAAAGTATTCAGGCACAGACTATTAGTAACCTGTATCTTGCATTGGAAAATGATTTAACGATCATTCCGATTTTGAATAAAATTGACCTTCCGTCTGCAAATCCTGAAGAAGTAACCGATGAGATCATGAACCTTATCGGATGCGAATATGAAGATGTATTGAGAGTTTCCGGTAAAACAGGAGAAGGTGTTCATAACCTTTTAGAGCAGATTGTTGAAAGAATTCCTGCACCGGTAGGAGATCCTGACGGTCCACTGCAGGCTTTGATCTTTGACTCTGTATACAACCCGTTTAGAGGTATTGAAGCTTATTTTAAAGTAGTGAATGGAAGCATCACTAAAAATGAAAAGATCAAATTCTTCGCTACAGGAAAGGAATATGGAGCTGATGAGGTAGGTACATTAAAACTGAAGCAGGTTCCCAAGAAAACGATCCATTGCGGAGATGTAGGATATCTTGTATCCGGTATTAAAGATGCCCGTGAAGTAAAAGTAGGAGATACCATCACATCTTTTGAAAAACCTGCTGATGCACCAATTGACGGATTTGAGGAAGTAAAGCCAATGGTATTTGCCGGGATCTACCCAATTGATTCTGAGGATTTTGAAGAATTAAGATTCTCTCTTGAAAAATTAAGACTGAATGATGCTTCTCTGGTTTTCGAACCGGAAAGTTCTGCCGCTCTTGGTTTTGGTTTCCGTTGCGGATTCTTGGGAATGCTACACATGGAAATTGTTCAGGAACGTCTTGACAGAGAGTTTAATATGAACGTAATCACTACGGTACCAAACGTTTCTTATTTTGGATATACTAAAAAAGAACCTGAAGTTCCCATTCTGATCAATAACCCTTCTGAAATGATGGATCCTTCAACGATGGACAGAGTAGAAGAACCATTCATCAAAGCGTCTATCATTACAAAATCCGATTTCGTAGGAGCAGTAATGACTTTATGTATTGAAAAGAGAGGAGAAATTGTTAACCAGAGTTATCTGACATCAGAAAGAGTAGAGTTAATTTTCAATATGCCTCTTGCTGAGGTGGTATTCGACTTCTATGACAGATTAAAATCTATCTCTAAAGGATATGCTTCATTCGATTATCATCCAATCGGATTCAGAGCTTCCAAGCTTGTAAAAATGGATATCCTGATCAATGGTGATATGGTAGATGCCTTATCTTCATTGATTCACGATTCTAATGCTTATTATATCGGTAAAAGAATGTGTGAAAAGCTTCGTGAGCTGATCCCGAGACAACAGTTTGATATTGCTGTTCAGGCTGCATTAGGGACGAAAGTAATCGCAAGAGAAACGATTAAGGCCTTGAGAAAAGACGTTACCGCAAAATGTTACGGAGGGGATATTTCCAGAAAACGTAAGTTATTGGAAAAGCAGAAAGAAGGTAAGAAGAAAATGAAGCAGATTGGTAGAGTAGAAGTACCACAATCAGCGTTCATGGCTGTACTAAAATTAAATGATTAATTATTAATCTATTATAAAGTAAAACCGCTTCTGATGAAGCGGTTTTTTAATGCATTTATTTTTTACGTGTATATTTTATTTCCATTGTTTTATATTCCTTTCCGGTCTTGGAATCCGGGCCATACATTTCAAGCTTTTGAGTATTATCATCCACAAAGGTGAATACTTCTCTGAAATCACAGTCTTTTCCAGGTCTTGAAGGATCTGTCATTTTCCCTTTGAATTCAACTGATTTTGTGGAAGGGTTCCAGTCGCCTTCGCTATGCATGATTCCGGTTCCCATATTATCGATCCACGTACTAACAAACTTTTTCTTTGCGTTATCATATCCCACAATGCTCATTCCTTCAAAAGGCATTCCCATAAAGTCTCCTTTGTGATTTGTGATCTGATAACGTCCGCCAAGCATCATTTTATTGGTCGCTTCAGATTTACTCATCATAGGTTTGGCTCCGTTTTCCATCCACATTGTCGTTTCTCCTGTCCAGGTTCCATCAGATTTTGCAAGCATTTTCTGCATTTCTCCCGGAGTTGAATATGCCATCCAGTCTTTCATGGCGGTTGCGGAATCTACAGGTTTCCATTCAGATGTAGAAGCTGAATCTGTTTTATCAGAACCAGTGGAAGCTGTCGTTTTTCCTTTCTTACAAGCTATTAACAGAATAGCAACGGAAAGAATTGTTAATAAATTTTTCATAATGATTTAGTTTTAAGATGGTTATAAAGATAAATTAAAGATAAGAACTTTTATTATAACGGAAATTATTTTTTAATACAACCATAAATTGTAACTTTGTGTATTCGTAACGCAAATCAATTTATGGAGTCTCCAAAAAAATTACAGGATATAAAAGTGGCTGTAGATGCCGTTATTTTCGGATATTTTGATAAAAAAGATCTTCAGATCCTTCTGATTAAAAGAAATATTGAACCTTTTAAAGGAGGCTGGGCACTTCCGGGAGGGCTTGTTCTTGATGATGAAAGTGTAGATGATGCGGTAAAAAGAGAATTGTATGAAGAAGCCGGTATAAAGCCCGATTTTTTGGAACAACTGTATACTTTTGGTAATCTGGGACGTGATCCAAGAAACCGAGTGGTTTCTGTGGCTTATCTGGGGCTAGTGAACCCGTCTTACCATGAATTGTTTGCTGATTCAGATGCTGAAGATGCGCAGTGGTTCAGTATTAATAAACTTCCTTCAGTTGCTTTTGATCATAAAACAATTATTGAAACTGCTCTAAAAAGACTTCGTACAAAAATTCAATACCAGCCAATCGGCTTCAATCTTCTCAATGAAGAATTCCCTTTTTCAGATCTTGAAAATCTTTATAAAACCATTGTCGGACAAGAAATTGACAGAAGAAATTTCCGCAAAAAAATCATGAGTTACGGATTGCTTAACGAAACCAACAACGTTAAAAAAGAAGGCAGCGGGAGACCCGGAAAACTTTTTACTTTCAATAAAGAAAAATATAAGGAGCTTGAAGAGCAGGGCTTTTACTTTGAGATTAAATAGATTGTTTTAAACACAGATTTCACAAATGTCTTGCACAAATATTAATTAATATTTACAGGCATTTTCGGAATGCACATTACACAGTATTAAGACATTCAATAGGAAATATCTAACTCCGGATTGTATTATCGGTCTTCAGTCATTCTGACGGAGGAAGAATCTCGTAATTGGTTAGATTCTTCACTACACTGTTGAACTACGTTCGCAGACCTTCAGTCTGTGTTTAGAATGACATTGATGTAATAACAATTTTTAAGATCAAATTCCACCAGTTTTAGCTGAAACCTATCAAATTTGTGTCATTTGTGATTAAAATTTGTGTTATTCGTGTTTGTTAAGATTAAATTATTGTTGCTGAAAATCAATCAATTATATTTATTAGCGTAAAATTAACACAAATAAATTTGGTGCAAAGACTGATATTCTTTTAAATTTGTGTCAAAATAACGCAATCATGAAATATACCTTACAAAATATTATAGAACGCTTTCAAAAAAAGGAAAAGATAAAATATCTCTTTTTCTGGGGACACACGGCAAAAGATATTGTTACCAAATCATGTTTAAGCCAATGGTTTTCAGGAAGTTTTGAAGAAAACGGAAATACCTATAGAACAGCAGAACATTATATGATGGCTGCAAAAGCAAGATTATTTAATGATGCTGAAATGGAAAAGGAGATTTTAAAAGCCGCTACTCCGAATCAGGCAAAAGCTCTGGGTAGAAAAGTAAAAAACTTTGACCCGAAGCTTTGGGAGGAACATAAATATCAGATTGTAACTCAGGGAAATCTTTTAAAATTCTCGCAAAATCAGAAATTTAAAGATTTTCTTTTGTCAACCGGAGATAAAGTTTTGGTGGAGGCAAGCCCTTATGATAGAATTTGGGGAATCGGGATGCTGGAAACGGATAGCAGAGCAGAAAACCCTTTATTATGGAACGGAGAAAACCTTTTAGGATTTGCCTTGATGGAAGTAAGAGATGAATTAAGAAGATAAAACACAAACCAGACACAAAATAGTAATTATGGAAAAAATAGAATTACACCCACAGATATTTCTGATTGAAAATTTTCTTACTGAGGCTGAATGTGATCATTATATCAGTCTTTCGCAGGAAAAAGTCTTTGAAAAAGCAAAAATCAATGTATTCGGACGCCAGCAGATGAATAAAGGAATCAGAAATAATGACCGACTGATGGTTTTTGATACTGCAATTGCTGAAGAGCTTTTTAATAAGGCTGTAGAGTTTCTGCCTCAGGAATGTGATGGATATCAACTTTTTAACTTTAATGAAATGCTCAGGGTTTATAAATATGCTCCCGGACAGCAGTTCAAAATGCACAGAGATGGAAGTTATATCCGAAATGAAAAGGAGAAAAGTTTCTACACTTTTATGATCTATCTGAATGATGATTTTGAAGGAGGAGAAACAGAATTTGAAAACCTGTTTACAGTAGCTCCGAAGAAAGGAACCGCTCTTGTTTTTCACCACCCTTTAAGACACGAAGGAAAAACACTGATCAGTAGCTTGAAATATGTTTTGAGAACAGATATAATGTATTCAATAGTATAAGTCAACCGGATCGGAGAAAGGCATTGCTATGTCTTGTTTAATTAGCGTAATTTTAACACAAATAAAAATATTTGATCATGGAAGATGAATTAAAACCCAGATTTATCGAATCATTACAAAGAAATAATGATCAGATCAGAGAAGACCGTGCAAAAATCATCGGAGCAGATTCCGAACTGATTTACAGGCGCAGAGTGGAAGATATCGAATTAAAAATTAAAAGACTCGAGCGCGAACAGGAAGGGCTTATTGATATCAGTCCTTTAGACAGAAACAGTCTGACTTTTGCGGATTTCAATCCCGAAGCATTCGTTCAGAAAGACATGGAATTATCATTAACAATCAGAAATCTGAATATTCAGCTCGAAGTTACCCAAAAGAGATTTGAATATTTATTTGGAAAAAAATTATAGTCATGGGAAGTACAAGATATGATTTAGAAGCTCGTTATGATAGAGCAAGAAAAGCAGGTTACGGAACAAAATCCGCAGGGGAAATTTTCACTCAGAATGCCAAAAGAATAGCTCATGAATCGATGAATCCACATGGAATTTCTTTCAGGGAATCCCGGGATTCGGAAGTCCACCCCAATTCAGTTCCCATTATTTTAGGATTAGATGTTACCGGAAGTATGGGACATATTCCTCATGAGTTGATCAGAGATGGATTACCGAAACTCATGGGCGGAATTATCCAGGGAGGCGTTCCTGATCCGGCCTTATTATTCCTTGGAATCGGAGATCATGAATGTGATGGTTATCCGCTTCAGGTGGGACAGTTCGAATCAGGAGATGAAGAACTGGATATGTGGCTCACAAGAACTTATATTGAGTCCGGAGGTGGTGGAAATGCAGGAGAAAGCTATCTTTTAGCGTGGTATTTTGCAGCATTTCACACCAGAACAGATGCGTTTGAAAAAAGAGGACAAAAAGGATTATTGTTTACCGTAGGTGATGAACCTTGTTTAAAAATACTTTCTGCATCTGCAATCAGGGAAATCATGGGAAAAGGACAGCAAACTTATACTCATTTTGAACTGCTGGAAGAAGCAAAGAAAAAATATGAAGTATACCACATCAGTGTTTTGCATTCCGATCAGGCACTGAGAGCAGACAGAGGCTGGAAAGAATTATTAGGACAAAACTGTATTTCCATAGCAGATCACAGGGACATTCCGAATGTTATTAAAAACATTATCTGTGATAAGTTTAAAAGCAAAAGCATCGGAACAACAGGAACAGTAGGATTGGATCAGTTTCAGATGCTTTAGAAATCTGTCAATGTCGTCCTAAAATAGGAATGACAATACTAGAAACCTCAAAAATTAAAAGACATGAAAAAGGCGCAAATAGTAATAGGACTTGGTTTTGGTGATGAAGGAAAAGGAATTACCACAGATTTTCTGGCTTCTCAGAATCCGGAAGCTGTTGTGATCAGATTTTCAGGAGGACAGCAGGCTGCCCATACCGTAATGATGGATGAAAGAAAGCATGTGCATTCCAGTTTTTCTAGTGGTGCACTTCGTGGTCTGCCTTCTTACTTTACCGAGCATTGTACGATTCATCCGGTTTTTCTTCTGAATGAAAGAGAAGAGTTAAAAGCAAAGAACGGAAACATTGAGCTGCATATCCATCCATTGGCAAAGCTGACAACTCCTTTCGATGTATGGCAGAACAGAACAAATGCCCGTAATCTGGAACACGGAACCTGCGGAAAAGGAGTGGGAGCCACGATGAAAAGAAACGAAAGTCCTTATAAACTATTTGCTATAGACCTCATAGCACCCAGAGAAATGCTGATAGAAAAACTGAAAGGAATTGCCTATTATTATGGCTTTATAGATGAAAACGAAATTAGTGAACTTTTACAGCCTTTTCTAGATGCTATTGACAGTATGGATTGGAAAATAAGTGACTATAACTATCTGGCTAGCTTCGATCGCCTTATTTTTGAAGGGAGCCAGGGGATTTTACTCGATATGGACCACGGCGTTTTTCCTAATGTTACCTATGCCCATACCACTTCAAAAAATGCCTTTGAGATCTGTAGGCTTTTAAAAATTGAAGACGTTGAAATGTATTATGTCACCAGAAGCTATTCTACCCGTCACGGAAATGGCTGGATGAGCAATGAAAAAGCAATGGACCTGAAAAATAATGAAGAAGAAACCTGTACATTTAATGAGTATCAGAAAGAGCTGAGAGTGGGAGAAATAAATTACCAACTCCTGAACTATGCCTTAAAGATTGATGGAGCTTATGCATTTCCGGTTAAAAAGAATCTTGTCATTACCTGTCTGGATCAGATTAATGAACAGTTTAAAGTAGAAAACCTTGATGTGGAATTTGATGCTGTTTATGGATCATATTCTCCGTATTCTAAAGATTTTAAACGGATTTTTTAAATTCAGCAGTTAAAAATGTTAATTTTATTTGGAGAGGAGGAAATGATAGAGAATAAAAGAAAATAACCATGAAAACTATACAATATTTAAAAGGGGATGCTACGGTCCCACAGGCCAAAGGAATAAAGATCATCGCCCACATCTGCAATGATATCGGAGGTTGGGGAAAAGGTTTTGTACTGGCAGTTTCCAAAAGATGGGAAGAGCCGGAAAAAGAATATAGAAACTGGCACCGTTTCAGAAGTAAAAATAATTTTGCTTTAGGAGAAATTCAATTGGTTCAGGTTGAAAAATACATTTTTGTAGCCAATATAATCGGGCAAAAAGGAATAAAAACCGGAAGTAATGGTGTCCCTGTTCGGTATGATGCCATTGAAAAAGCTCTGGAAAAACTTTCCAACGAAGCTTTGCTGCTGAACGCAAGCGTTCATATGCCAAGAATCGGATGTGGACTGGCAGGAGGAAAATGGGAAGAAATTGAACCTATTATCGAAAGAACATTGCTTGTAAAGAATGTGGAGGTATATGTGTATGATTTTTAATAAATTAACCAACAATGAGAGAATTTGAAATAAGAGCAGATTATAAAAATGACACGCTGATTGTCTATCAGGCCTATAATAAAGCAATTGCAAAATCAGCCGTAGAGGATCAGAAATTTACAGCTCCTTTTTCATTCAACAGAATGACCTGGATAAAGCCTTCTTTTCTCTGGATGATGGAGCGCAGCAATTATGGACAGAAATCCAATCAGGAATGTACCCTGGCCTTACATATTAAAAGAGAAGCCTGGGAGAAAGCTTTAGGCAAAGCAATTCTTACTTCACCTGAAAAAAGGGTCTATCCCGATCCCCGGAAATGGGAAAAAGATTTTGAAAATGCCGGAATATATGTGCAGTGGGATCCTGAAAGGAATATTAAAGGAGCAAAACTGAATTACAGTTCCATTCAGGTAGGAATCAGCCGCGCATTGATTGAGGAGTTCAATGAAGAATGGATTGTAAAAATAGAGGATTATTCTCCTTTGGTTAAGAAGATTCTGAATCTTACCAGGTCGGGAGAATTTGATAAGGCAAAAAAACTGCTGCCGGTAAAAAAAAACTATCCTCTGTCAAAAGAACTGGCTTACAGAATTGGAGCCACAGTATAACCAAATAAACGAACGTCATGAAAACAACAACATTATATAGACCAGTAGGAGAAAAAGAAATGATCTTGATTATGGAAAGCGGATTTAAAAAATTTCCTCCAAGACTGGAATGGCAACCTATTTTTTACCCCGTTCTTAATGAAGAATATGCTTCAGAGATTGCAGAAAAATGGAACACCAGAGACGAAGCTGGAAACTATCTTGGTTTTGTAACCCGGTTTGAGGTGTTGGAAAAAGTGACGGATCAATATCCTGCACAGAATGTCGGGGCTAGAAATCACAATGAATTATGGGTTCCTTCTGAGGATCTTAACAGCTTTAATAAGGCAATTGTAGGAGATATCAAAGTAATCAAAGTCTTTATAGGAGATGACTTTAAGAAGGCTGCAAGTGCTGAGTTGGAAGATTTGATGATCAAAATAAAAAAACTAACTATGACTAATAAAGGAATGGCAAAAGATACTTTGGATATCTTAGCTAAAAAATATTATATTAACGAACATAACGAAAAAATAAATATAGAAAACGAGCTGGAAATCAGTAAAAAAGAAACCTCTCTTTTCACTCCGGAACAGCTTTCTGAAATGAAAGAATCTCCGTTGCCGGAAATCAGTTTTGAAACAAAAATTGAAACCTGGAAGTGCAGTTCTTTAAAAGCAATTTTACAATTATCCGAAGAAGAAAATCAGGAGAAGATCATGTGTCTGAATTTTGCATCAGCAAAAAATCCGGGTGGAGGATTTATCAATGGAGCAGAAGCACAGGAAGAAAGTCTGGCAAGAACTTCCGGACTGTATGAAAGCTTACTTCAGGCATTTGATTATTACACAATTCATCGTGCAATGGAATCCTGTTTTTATACCGATACAATGATTTACAGTCCTAAAGTTCCTGTTTTCAGGAAAGATAAGGGAGAGTTGCTTCCTAAGCCTGTTCTGAGTAATTTCATCACGTCTCCGGCAGTCAATGCAGGCGTGGTAAAACGTCAGGAACCGGAAAGAGCACATGAAATTCTTGATGCAATGGATCTTAGAATGGATAAAATGCTTTCACTGGCTTTACAACAAGGAAATGAAGTTCTGATTTTAGGAGCCTGGGGATGCGGTGTCTTCAAAAATGATCCAAAAGAAATTGCAGGATTATTCGGGAAATATCTTCAGGGAAAATATAAAAATAAATTTAAAAGAGTGGTTTTCGCAGTGCTTACCAAGAAAGAAGAAATGCTGAAACCATTTGAAGAAATACAATGAAAATAGAACTAAAAAAATATAAAGAACAATTACAAGACTGGCCTGCACAAGGATATCACATCATGGCTCAATATGACGATGAAAAAATTGTGGTATATCAGTCCTATAGAAAGGAAATTGGAGAATTTGCAGTGAAGAATCAATTCTTTGGCGGAAGTTTTAGTTTGGAAAGAATGACCTGGATAAAACCAAATTTTCTTTGGATGATGTACAGAAATGGCTGGGGGAGAAAAGAAGGTCAGGAGTATGTTTTGGCTATTCATTTGAAGAAAGAAGCTTTCATAAAATATCTGGAAAATGCCATATATTCTTCTTACAATACAAGTTTTGGGATTTCCAGAGAAGATTGGCAGAAGCAGGTAAAAGAATCTTCAGTCAGGCTGCAGTGGGATCCGGATCATGATCCTTTTGGAAATAAACTGGAACGAAGAGCCATACAGATTGGTTTAAGGAATGAATTTATTCGATCTTTTTCTAAGGATGATATTCTTCTCATTGAAAATATTTCAGATTTTGTGGCAGAACAATATCAGTTTGTACTGAATGATGATTTAGATAACCTGATCATCCCTGAGGAAAAACCTTTATTATTTGATGATGAGGTTTTAAATAGAAAACTCAATTTAAGATGAAAATAGAATTAATAAAAGGAGACATTACAAAAATCCAAGCTGATGCAATTGTTAACGCAGCCAATTCATCCTTACTTGGTGGATGCGGTGTAGATGGAGCTATTCACAGAGTGGGAGGATCTCAGATATTGGAAGAATGTGTTACGATCAGAAATAGACAAGGAAAATGCAAAACGGGAGAAGCGGTAGTAACAAATGCAGGAAATCTCCCTGCAAAATATGTTATTCATACAGTAGGACCAGTTTGGAACGGTCACGAAGAAAAGGAATCCATTCTTCTGGCAAACTGTTATCATAATTCTTTGAATTTGGCAGAAAGCCTTGGTGTGAAGACGATTGCTTTTCCAATATTAGTACAGGAGTCTATAGATTTCCAAAAGAACTGGCAGGAAAAATTGCGGTAGATGAAGTCAGAAAATTTCATTCAGATAGTATTGATAAAGTTATTTTTGTCTGTTTTGATGATGAAAATGAAAATATTTATAAAGACCTTTTACAACTGTGAAAAAAAATAATTTCAGATTCGTAGATCAACCTGAAGATCCTAACGTGGGATTGGCAAATGAAGAAATTGCTTTTCTTCAGAGAGAATTGAATCTGCAGTTTCCTGAAATTTATATTTATTATCTTCAACATGCTGGAAAAGAATCAAATGTTTTCCCTGTGGAAAATGATATTGTAAAGCTGAAAAAATACCAAAATCAATTGAAAGATGCTTTGAAGCAAAGAGGCTTACTGCGCACCGAAAGTCTTTTTTGTTTTCAGTATAATATAGAGTATGAACCTCTGGTGGGACAGGATTTTGAAACCTTTTATTTTTTCAATTTATCACATCCTGAATCTCCCGATCTGTATATTTTTGGAGACTTTATCACCAATTTTGATTGGCGAGGATATGATAAAGAGCTTACAAATAAAGAAAATTTTGTAGATTTTATCAATCATAAAACGAAAGATAAATTTGGACCAAAGCGACTTAAAAGAATAGGAAATACCTTTTTAGGGATTCTGGTAGCTCCTTTTATTATAATCGTGTTGATTATTGTTGCTGGCCAGGTTTTACTAGAAAAAATTAAAAACCAATGAAAAAACTAACCATATTAAGCGGCGCCGGAATCAGTGCCGAAAGCGGAATAAAAACCTTCAGAGACGGAGACGGTCTCTGGGAAAATCATAATGTAACGGATGTAGCAAGTCCGGAAGGCTGGAAAAAAGACAGAGCTTTGGTTCTGGAATTTTACAACCAGAGAAGACGCCAGCTGCATGAAGTACAGCCCAACGAAGCTCATCGCTTACTGGCAGAGCTGGAAAAATATTTTGATGTTCAGATCATTACCCAGAATATTGATGACCTTCACGAAAGAGCAGGATCTGCTAAGATTCTTCATATTCACGGAGAACTGTTCAAATCATGCTCATGCAACAATAAAAACCTGATTTATGAACAAAAAGAGGATATTAAAATTGGTGATAAAGCTGAAGATGGAGCGCAATTAAGACCTTTTATCGTTTGGTTCGGAGAAGATGTTCCTTTATATCAGACTGCAAGAGAAATCGTAAAAGAATCGGATATTCTGCTGGTTATCGGGACTTCTTTGCAGGTATATCCCGCAGCAGGACTGATTCATGATATCAAAGACGATTGTCTTTTAATTGTCATCAATCCTAATGAAACGGGATTCGGATACGGACAGAGAGCTGTAGTAATGAAGGAAACAGCCACTCAGGGAATGAAAATATTATTTGATAAATTAGTCAATTTAGCCTGATGGAAAATAAGGTAAAAGCTGGAATTATGGGTGTTTGCATAGGTGACGCTCTTGGCGTTCCTGTAGAATTCAAAAAAAGAGAAGATTTAAAACGTTTTCCGGTAACGAAAATGCTGGAGTATATGTCATGGAACCAACCCAAAGGAACCTGGAGTGATGACAGCTCTCTTACACTTTGCCTTGCTGATGAACTTTCCAAAAGATATGATCTGGAAAAAATCGGACAGAGTTTCGTAAAATGGAATAAATACGGTCACTGGACTGCCCATGGAAGGCTTTTTGACATTGGAGGAACGACAAGACATTCTCTGGCGAGATTAATCAAAGGTGAGAGTGCACGATTTTCAGGAAATATTTTTGAAGAAGATAACGGGAATGGTTCTCTGATGAGAATTCTTCCCCTCGCTTTCTATCTTGAGAAGGAAAATGATATTCAGAAACTCTATCTGACGGTAAAAGAGGTTTCTACAATAACTCACGGCCATTTCCGTTCTGTTTTTGCCTGTTTCATCTATGTCATTTTTGCCATTCAACTGTTGAAAGGAAAGAATAAAAAAGAAGTATATGAGCAAACACAGAATATCACTTTAAAATATGCTGAAGAACAAGGATTTAATCCTAATGAAATTGAACTTTTCAGAAGGATCTTAAAAAATGATATTTCCAAATATCCTGAAGATGAAATTAAGAGCGGCGGCTATGTTCTTCACAGCCTGGAAGCCTCTCTATGGTGTTTTTTAAACTCAGAAACCTATTCTGAAGCTGTTTTAAAGGCTGTCAACCTCGGGGAAGATACCGATACAACGGGAGCTATCACAGGAGGAATTGCCGGAATTTATTATGGATATGAAAATATTCCACAAGAATGGATTTCTGAACTGGTGAGAAAGGATGATATTGAAGCATTGTGCGAGAAATTACACCAAAAATTAATGAACTAAAACACAACCCATGAACGAAATAGAAAAGAAAAAGATAAGTAAATTTTTAAGCCTGATCTTACGTCATCAGCCGGATAGTATAGGTCTTACCCTGGATGAAAATGGTTGGGCAGATGTGGAAGAGCTGAGAGCAAAATCAGCCCAAAAGAGAATATATTTTACTCCCGAAGAATTAGATGAGGTGGTAGAAACAAACAACAAAAAGCGTTTTGCTTTTAATGAAGATAAAACAATGATCAGAGCAAGTCAGGGACACTCTATTGATATTGACCTGGCTTTGGAAGCCAGACAGCCTCCGGAATTTCTGTACCATGGAACAGCAGAAGCCAATATTTCTTCTATTTTAGAAAAAGGAATTGAAAAAAGAAGCCGTCAGCATGTACACTTAAGTGCTGATAAAGAGACTGCTGCAAAGGTCGGAATGAGACACGGTAAACCTGTGATTTTGACCATCAGGACCGGAACAATGCATCAGGAAGGATTATCTTTCTATCAGTCTGCAAACGGGGTTTGGTTAACAGATTTCGTAGATGCAAAATATATTTCGAAGTAAAATGAGCAGAACATTAGTCATAGGAGATATCCACGGAGGGTTTAAAGCCTTACAACAAGTTCTTGAAAGAGCAGGAGTGATGAAAAATGATCAACTGATTTTCCTCGGAGATTATGTAGATGGTTGGAGCGAATCTTCACAAGTCGTACAGTTCTTACTGGAGCTTTCTGAAAGACAGGAATGTATTTTTATCAAAGGGAATCATGATGCATGGTGTGAAGATTGGTTGAATTTAGGACAAAAACCTGATTTGTGGCTTTTCAATGGAGGAAAAAGTACAGTAGAAAGTTATGCTGATTATTCTCTTGAAGATCTGGATATTCATCTCGAATTCTTTCAAAGGATGAAAAATTATCATATTGATGATCAGAACCGGTTGTTTATTCATGCCGGATACGCTTCCATGCACGGTCCTGAAAAAGAAGTGTACTCAAGCAATTACCGTTGGGACAGAACGCTTTGGGAAACTGCCGTGGCAATGGATAAAAAACTGTCGAAAAATTCTGAATTATATCCTAAAAGACTGCTATTGTATAAAGAAATATTCATCGGACATACGCCTACTCTTGATATTGGGATAAAAATACCAGCCAATAAAGCTAATATCTGGAATATGGATACCGGAGCAGCCTATACCGGATCTTTATCCATCATGGATATTGACTCCAAGCAATTCTGGCAAAGTGATCCGCTTCCTTCCTTATATCCAAAAGAAAAAGGGCGAAATTAATACTGTTGAGAACAAACCTAACAGGTTTTCAAAACCTGTTAGGTTTTTATCTGCAAAACAACTTTACCTTTTCAATCTTTTGCAATTTTGACTGCCAGCACATCCCCGTTTCTCACAAAAGATGATTAATTTTAAAGTCTGAAAATATGACTTCAATGAAACTGAAATATCTTTTATTCACCTTAAGTTCTACCTTGTTTTTGGCTCAAAAATCGTTTCAGACCCCTTTTGAAAAAGGGAACGGAA
This sequence comes from Chryseobacterium sp. AG363, assembly GCF_003610675.1. Taxonomy (NCBI): domain Bacteria; kingdom Pseudomonadati; phylum Bacteroidota; class Flavobacteriia; order Flavobacteriales; family Weeksellaceae; genus Chryseobacterium; species Chryseobacterium sp. AG363. The sequence continues at coordinate 98,830 of NZ_RAQF01000003.1, read as the reverse complement.
ATCAGACAGTTACCTACGACGAAATGAACAGCTATTATCAGGATCTGGCGAAAAATTTCAATACTATTCAGTACCTTAAAAAAGGAGAAGATGACAACGGAAAGCCAATTTATGTAGTGGTTTATAATCCCTTTCCTGAAAAAGACCTTGAAAAATTAAGAAAAGACAAAGCCATTCTTTTTGTCAACAATGGAATTCACCCGGGAGAGCCGGATGGAATAGATGCTACCATGATGTTGATGAGAGATCTTGCGGCTAAAAAAATTAAAACTCCGCAGAATTTTATTATTGCTGCGATTTCCGCTTACAATGTCAGTGGAATGTTGAACAGAGGATCTTACTCGAGAGCCAATCAGAATGGACCGGAGCAGTACGGTTTCAGAGGAAATGCAAGGAATTATGACCTGAACAGAGATTTTATCAAAGCAGATTCTAAAAATGCCAGAAGCTTTCAGGAAATCTATCAATGGTTGAAACCGGATATTTTTATCGATAACCATGTCAGCAACGGAGCAGATTATCAATATACGTTCACCTATATTTCTACATTTAAAGAACGTTTGGGAAATACCCTTGGAAATTATTTCTACAATGATTATCAGGCTAAAAATATTGAGGATATGAAAAAACTGGGGTATGATAGTACTCCCTATGTCAATATCCACGGAGATGTTCCGGAAGTAGGATTTGCCTCATTTGAAGATTCTCCGAGATATTCTACAGGATATACTTCCCTTTTCAACTCTCTGGGAACAGTTCCTGAAACCCATATGCTGAAGCCTTATGATAAAAGGGTAGATGCCACTTACAAATATATGCTGGTGAATCTACGGAATTTAGATAAAGATTATCATAAAATAAAGCAGCTTCGAATAGAAAATCTAAAACAATATCAGGCTGGAAAACAATACGGAATCCGTTGGAAAATAGATTCTACGAAGTTCTCTACTATGGATTTTAAAGGTTATGAAGGAAAATATAAGCCCAGTGAAGTTTCAGGCAAACCAAGACTGTATTATGACAGAAATAAGCCTTTTACGAAGAATATAAAACTCTTTACCACGGCTGTTCCAACGGGATATATTACCATTCCAAAATATTATGTAATTCCGCAGTCGCAGTACCTGGTGATTGAAGAATTTAAAAGAAATAATATTCAGATGAAACCGATACAGAAAGACAGTACTTTAACGGTTGAGTCCTATAAAATTAAAGATTTTAAAACCGTTAAAAATCCTTATGAAGGGCACTACCTGCATTTTGAAACTACGGTTGATGCTACGCAGAAAAATAGGGTATTTACAGCCGGAGATTATCTGGTTTCAACCAATCAGCCTGGTGTAAAATATATTATAGAAACCCTTGAACCTGAAGCATTAGACTCATTTTTCAATTGGAATTTCTTTGACGGAATTCTGGCACAGAAAGAATACTATTCCGCTTATATTTTCGAAGATACAGCTGCTGAACTTTTGAAAAAGGATAAAAAATTGAAAGAAGCGTTTGAAGCTGCCAAAGCATCGGATAAAAAGCTGTCAGAAGATGGAGATGCACAATTAGATTGGGTGTACAGACATTCTCCTTATTTTGAAGAAAAAACATTCAGACAGTATCCCGTTTACAGAGTGTTGTAAATATTTTTTCACAAAAATTCTGATGATTTTTTTGTTTTTTTATAGTAATTTGTTAATCAATGTTTTATATTTTTATTAAATTAGTATCAAAAACAAACACTATGAAACAAATTTATCAATTCGTAACATTGCTGTGCTTTATACCAATAGGTGTACTGGCGCAATATTCTCAAAGTTTTGATTCGGCAACAATGCCTGCTGACTGGACAATAATTAATGGTGGAGATCCTGGAACCTGGGAAACCTTTAGTTCTTATGACTCTTCATTCAACGCTCCTCATTCTGGGACCCACTTCCTTGGATTGGAATACGGCAGTACTTCCCATGATGATTATGCCATAAGCCCTGCTATAGTGGTCACTGCAGGAGTATCTGATAAGCTTACTTTCTGGGCAAGAAACAGAGGGGCAGGACTTGCTGAGACGGTGGATATAAAAGTATCAACCACAACTCCTACTATTGCAGGACTTACCAACACGCTCGCAGCAGCAGTAAAACCTCCTACTTCGTGGAATCAGTATACGTACGACCTGACTCCTTTTGTAGGACAAACAATTTATATTGCTTTTCATTCCACTACAGAAGATGTTTGGTTTATAGGGATAGACGATTTCCAGATTTCAACAAACAGTTTATCGGTTTCTGATGCAAAAGCGGATAAGAGCCGTGCATCCATCTACCCAAACCCGGCACAAGATGTTTTACACATCAAAAATAAAACTAAGATCTCTGAAATTAGCATCTATGATCTTAACGGAAAGCTAGTGAAAAAAGAAACGATGGATACAGAAAACGGAACTGTAAATGTAAGTGAACTTGCAGCAGGGAATTATATAGTGAAGGTCAAAGATAAAGAGACTGAAAAAGGCTATAAAATGATTAAGAAATAACATTTATAATAGAATAAAAAAAGACGTTTCAATTGAAACGTCTTTTTTTATTTTGGTAAGCCTCTCTTCAAGGCCATTTCTGCTCTTTTAATTGCCATTTTCTCTTTCCAGTCCATATAGCTCTTTTTAAAGTTCGACTTCATAATGTCGTCAAATTTACGCTGTACGGTAAGATTCCATAGAGAATGTGCTTTTACTGCCCATGATTTGTCCCATGCTCTTAAGGAAATTGAGAAACTTCCGTCCAGATATTTCATCCAGTGCCACCATCCTGTAGGCATAAATAAAGTATCACCATGCTCAAGATAGCATTCAATACCTTCTACACCATCCAGTGCCGGGAATTTTGTGAAATCCGGATTTTCGATATCATAATCCTCAAGTGCATACGTAGCATAGGGTATCTGATAAAGGCGTTCTTTCCATTTATAGTCGAAAAGAAGGATATGTTTTCTTCCATTGAAATGGGTATGGAAAATATGGGCCATATCGATATCGAAGTGAAGGAAGGTTACAGAACCTTTTCCTCCAAAGAACATATTCGGATATTTATCAAGAAAGCCTCCCATTAATTCTTTAGGAGAAATATAATCTTCCAAAAGTTTAGGAGCATATTTTATGGGGTCGAATAGGAAAATTCTAAGATCAGTAGGTTCTCGCTGAATAAGATCTATGTAATCTCCAAACTTCATTTTTGCTGCTGACGCATTGATGGGAGCAGAAGGGTCTGCCTTTGAGCTGTCATATAGCGGGACCTCCACATCTCCTACAACCTCCTTCATATATTCCATCGTCCATTTTTGGTAAGCAGGCCATTTTTTTGCCATATTTTTGATGACAACGGGCCTTCTTGGCTTCAGATATTTTTCGTAGAATTCTTCTTTCGAAATGTCATCTACAACATCTATAGGCTTTAAAATAATTCCCATTTTATAAATTTTATGTTACAAAATTATTAAATATATATTGATGTACCAGTGTTTAATTTTTTTTTAATCTATGATTCAAATCAGATTTTCCTATTTAGAATAAGTAAGATTATTAATTTCTTAGCTTCTTCTTAAAATTGTTCTTTTATCTAATCAATAAGACAAAATCTATTCAGATTATGTTACATAAATCAAAAAATAAATCATCCACTTCTTTTGCAAATTTTTTATGCCAAACATCATTTTATGATAAATTAAATATTCACAAAAGCGGATAAACAGATTGTGAATCTGCTTAAAAAGATTTCTTTTTTTCAAAGAAAATCAAAAGCTTAAAAATTATCACTATGTTTGTAGTGATAATGGTTTAACTTTTATCTATAAAATTCATCTTTATAAAAAGTGTAACAAAAAACAATATCCATTAACTAATTGAGCAAATAATAAGTATGAAAAAAAATATTTCCTTATTTCTGATGCTTTTCTTTACGGTGCTTACTTTCGCCCAGAAAACGATCTCAGGAAAGATCACGGATGATGACGGGGTAGCAATACCAAGCGCCAGTGTAACGATAGAAGAGCCCGGTAAAGATGCTATTCTTGCTTATGCCATTACGAATTCCAAAGGAGAATATAAAGTAACTTTTACATCCGCTGAATCCAATGTGGATTTAAAAGTGAAAGCATTCAATCAGAAACCTCTTACGAAGCAAATTAATAACAGCGATCAGACTCTGAACTTTAAAATGCAGTCTGAAGCTACAGAAATTAAAGAAGTACAGCTGAAAACCAAAATGATCACTGCAAGAGGCGACACCATCTCTTATGATCTTAAGGCTTTCAATAGTAAAAACGACAGAACCCTTGCAGATGTAATGAAAAAGATTCCGGGAATTGAGGTCAATACAGACGGAACAATTCTCTACCAGGGAAATGCCATCAATAAATTCTACGTCAACGGAAAAGACCTTATGGAAGGAGGTTATGGAACCATCAACAATTCCCTTCCTAAAGATGCTGTACAGAAAGTAGAAGTTCTGGAGAATCACCAGCCGGTAAAAATCCTTCAGGATAAAGTCCCTTCAGATCAGGCAGCCATCAATATCAAACTGAAAAACTCTGTCACCATGACTGGAAGAGGAGAAGTAGGAACCGGATTTGGAGATCCGTGGCTTTGGAATGTAAAACTGACGCCTATGTTTTTCGGGCAGAAAAGCCAATGGGTTGTCAATTATAAAACCAATAACATGGGTGAGCAGGTGGAAAATGAAGGAAATATTCTGGCTTTCGGTAATAGATTTGAAGGAAAAAGGATCAATGCTTCTCAAAATGACTGGTTAAATGTAGAAAATGCAAGTACACCTAATCTTCCGGTGAAAAGATATCTGATGAACAGTGTTCATTATTTGTCAGCCAACTATCTTACCAATATTGATAAGAAAAAGGAATGGGAGCTTAAAGCCAATGCAAACTATACTAATAATTCCGTAAATAGAGAATCTTATAGCCAAACTGATTATTTTGCAACATCTAATCAGCCGGCTTCAAGAGTTACTCAGAATATTTTCAATAACTTTTATACTGATAAAGCAAAAGGAGAATTGATTTTCACTAAAAATGCAAAAAAAGGATTCTTTAAAAATACCACAAGCTTCTCTCAATATTGGAATGCAGATCGTGGTATTGTAGATCGAACAGATGGAAACAGCAGCCGACATGGGGAGGAAGCAATAGAATCTCCTACTTCTTCATTTCAGAACTCATTAAGTACTATTATCCCATGGAACGAGAAAATGATTAATGTTCAGTCGTATATTAATTATCAGACAGATAAGCAGACATTGGAAGTTTCGCCTGCATCTTATTTACAGATCCCTGGTTTCATGACGGCAACACCCTCGGATATTGCAAGACAAAATATGAGGCTGAAAACTTTCGAAGCCAATCATTCTGCCAATTTAGGATTTTCAGCTAAAGGATGGACTTTTACACCAGAGGTTGGATTTAACTTTAAAACTACAGATCTTGTTACCGACTTGTCAAATATTAGAGCAATTCCATCTACCAACCCTAATATCCCCAATCCTAAACCTGAGTCATATAGCAATGATTTAAAATACACTACAGCTACACCATATGGAAGCTTAGGAGTAAATTATAAAAGTGAATCATGGATGATTTATGCTAATCTTCCTGTAAATTCAAATAATATTAAGGCAGAAGATCCTTTGAGGCTTGTTTCAAAATCGGTAAATAAAGTCACTTTTGAACCCAATATTTTTGCACAGTATTCTTTTGCTTCATTCTGGAAAGCTTCATTAACAGGAAATATCAGTAATAATTTTGGAGAGGTAAACACAGCATATTCAGGATTTTTAATGACTTCACCCAATGGTATCAATGCAATGGATGCTACCAACCCGATTCCTCAGAACAATACAAAATCTGGAGGAACACGAATAGAATATAGAAATCCTCTGAATAATTTGTTCTTTAATCTTAATTACAGGCTATCCGATGTTAAAAGAAACCTTATTTCTTCCCCAGTAAGAAATGAAGCAGGATATACAACCGTGAAATATCTGGAACAGGATAATCACACAAAAAATAATGGATTTAGTGGAGAAGTAGGAAAGTATTTCCCAAAATTTAAAACAAATGCTTCAGTTAGCTATAGTAACAATACTTCAACATCAGACGCTTATCAGAATGATAAATCTTATGAAAGTAAAAACAACTCTCAATCAGTAGGATTTAAATTTAATAATACCTATTTCAGTTGGATGAGTGTAGATTATAATTTTACGATTTCCAGAACAAAACAAACCAATACAAGTGAAACACCTGAATTGAATAATATAAACTCAAGAAATGGATTTAATCATAATTTAGGAGTGTTCTTCTATCCAATAGAAAATCATACCATTGGATTTAATTGGGATCAGGTAAACAGCAGCGCCGGAACTCAGAAATATAACAATGGATTCTATGATTTATCCTATCAGTTCAGCTGGGCAAAGAAGAAAATTGATTTTGAATTGAAATGGATGAATATCGCGAACAAAAAAGTTTTTGAAACGTATGATATTAATGCACAAAGTATTTCTTACACAAGAATTCAGCTCCGTCCTAGCCAGGTTATGTTTACCGTAAAATTCAACTTTAAATAAAAAAAAACCAATCCATACGGATTGGTTTTTTATTGAGATATACTGAAATTAAAAGCTTTGCTGGTCTGCTGAAGGCCCATAGCTTCCCGGCAAAGGAATATTGTTTAGTCTGTAATACACTCCCAGTTGAGCCCTGTGATGCGTAATCTGGTTTAAAGCATGCCGGATGGCTCCGTACTTGCTCCAGCTTGCCAGTTCGTGCCCATCATTTTTAATCGTCCAGCTGGGATTCAGATCGTTTTCTGTACTGTTTTCCAATGCTGTTTTTGCAGACTGGTAATCATCTTCCAGTTTTTTCATGAGTTCATCTCTTGTAGACAGAATGGTAGGTTTATAATCTCCCTTGGCAAAATCCAGTTCCGAAGTTTTTAAAATAGTGTTCGGCCATTCAAAAACTTCTACCAGATGGGTAGCAAGAGGCATCATTTTCATGCTTTTTTCATGCGGAGCATAATCGTTTTTTCCTTCAGGGAATAGTTCAATAAATTTTTTTGTGGTTTGGAACTCTCCCTCCAGTTCGGATTTTAATTGAGATAAGGTATCCATAATATTTTGTTTTTTAGAAACTTAAAGGTAAGCGTTTTAAATATGAAACTGTTTTAAGAGAATCATAATTTTTTAATTAGTAAAGATTTGAAACAGGTGAATATTTTTTACCGAAAAATAAAATTTCAGAAAAACTGTAACAAAAGAAGACAAGTGATTACTAATTATATAAAACTTGTTACAATGAAAAAGTTATTCTCAGTATTTCTTATTGCTCTTTTTGCATTTGCAGGAGCTCAGGAGTCAAAAGAAACAGCCAACCGTTTCTTTTATGAACTGACTTTTAAGCCGAAAAAAGATTCGGCGAGAATGGATAAGATTATTACTATTCTTGATATAACCCCAAAGAAATCAATCTACCAGGATTATACAATGCCGGCTCAGGATTCTATCATTAAAGTTCAGATAGAAGAAATGGAGAAAACCAAATCTTTTAAGGATATGACCAAGTTGATTAGGTGGCCGAAATTTTCATATAAAATTATTAAGACTTATCCTGACATGAAAGTACAGTATGTAGACAGAATCAGCAGAAATCTGTTCTCATATGAAGACGATCCGAAGCTGCAATGGAGTATTCTACCAGATAAACAAAAAATAGGCGCGTACAATGCTCAGAAAGCAACTACTGAATTTGGAGGAAGAACATGGACTGCATGGTTCAGTTCGGATATCCCTTTTCAGGATGGACCTTACAAATTTAAAGGACTTCCTGGTCTGATTGTAAAAATCGAAGACGCTGATAAAAACTATTCATGGCAATTGAGCGGAAATAAAAAGATCGAAAATTATGATGAATTATCATATGCCGATAAGATCAATGCTAAGATGGGAATGATGAGCAATACAGTAACACCTACATCAAAAGAAAAGTTTCTTAAATCTTATGAAGGATACAAAGCAGATCCTTTTGCAGAATCCCGTCCATATATGACTGCAGAGAATATGAGCAGACCCATGCCGGGAACAGACGGAACTGTAGGAGATTTCATGAAAAGGCTGGAAAAGCAGGTGAAAGATTTCTTCGGGTCCAATGATAATCCCATAGAAAAAGAACAGCCTTCTGACAAGAAGAAAAAGTAAGACTTCATATCAACTAAATTATATTTTGAATCAACCCAGATACAGCAATGTGTTTGGGTTGATTTCTTTTTATCAGGTAAATTCTACGTTTGACCAGCAGAAATTTTAAAAAATTATCAGAAAAAATTTGATTTTATTTTTTATTCTCATATGTTTGCTAAAACTAATTTAAAAATTATACCATGAAAAAATCTATTGTCGCAGTTCTGCTGACAACATCTGCATTGCTATTTGCTAAAAATGAATCTCCAAATAAAAATACGGAGCCCCAAAAGGCAACAGAAACTGTTTTAGTCACTAAGAAGACTATTGAAAAAACAGATCAACTACAAAAACCTATTACATTATCCACAACTGCAAAAGAGAGGGAAAAGGAATTGACTACAGAAGAAAAATGCGCTATTGAACTTGCTGTTGGTCCTGTAATTGCGGGGCCTCCTGTTCATTGTTTTCAGCTTGGAGCAGAAGGATAATCTTAATAAGATATAAATAAGCCCAGATACAACGATGTGTCTGGGCTTATTTCTTTTATCTCAAAACGTTATTTAGATTAAATTTAAATAGCGTATATTTGCAGGACTAAAAATTAGGCTTTGAAAGAGAAAGGATTACATAAATTAAGTGGATTCCCTAAAAATAAAATGGGGAAGATATTGGGATATGATAACGACCATCTTAAAATGCCCAATAAAATTATTGAAATGGGGCTTCTTCCGGAGACCATTTTCAGAATTTTGTATCAGGCTCCGTTCAGCGGGCCAATGTATGTAGAATTTGGAGCAGAAAAAAGCCGGATTGCTCTTCGTGAGGAAGAAGGAGATTACATCATTGTTGAAGAATTGAATTAATGCAGGAAAACAAGAAAAAACAGATACTTTTAGTCGGGAATCCTAATGTAGGAAAGTCAACGGTTTTTAATACGCTTTGCAACAAAAAGCAGAAGACCGGAAACTACGCCGGCGTTACCGTTGCAAGTCATTCGGGAAACTACATATACAAAAATGAAGAAGTTGAGGTGATAGATCTTCCAGGTTCTTACAGTGTATACCCGAGCTCAGAAGATGAGGCCATTTTCTCCAAATATCTTATTGACGAGCAGAAAAACTACGCAGGAGTTGTTTATATTCTTGAAGCATTAAGTTTAAAAAGAGGGCTGCTGTTGTTTCAGCAGATTCAGGACCTTGGCATTCCAATGATTCTGATTGTCAATCAGATTGACCAGGCAGAAAGAAGAGGAATTACTATCGATATTCAAAAATTTTCCGAAGCATTAGGCATTAAAATTATTCAGACCAATGCCAAGGAACAGATCGGGATTGATGAAGTAAGGGAAGCTGTTTATAACAATGAATTCGTAAAAACAGATCAACTTTCTTTTGAAACACCAAACGAACACAGAGACTTTATTCAGAAACTGGCAGCACATAAAGGTTTCGATAACGAATATAAAGCATGGATGAGCCTTTCTCTGGGAACAGATCTTGGAAGAATCGGCGGAGTAATGGAACAGCTCAATGAACCTGATTCTAAAAGTTTGGTTCCTAAAAGATTACAGGTTCAGGAAACTGTAAGAAGGTACCAGAATGTTGACAAAATACTGGCTGATGTTATTTTTAAAAAGGCTCAGTTCAAAGAATTATTAACCGAGAAACTGGATAAAGTTTTGGTTCATAAATTCTGGGGTTATGTGGTCTTTTTAGCTATTCTGCTGATTATTTTTCAAAGTGTTTTCTTCCTTGCAGAATACCCGATGAGCTGGATTGAAGATACATTCTCCTGGCTGGCCGCATTTACAAGCGAACATCTTCCTGAAGGACCAATTAATTCATTGATTTCAAATGGAATCGTTCCCGGAATCGGAGGAATTGTGGTTTTTGCACCACAGATCGGAATTCTCTTGTATTTCCTTTATTTATTGGAAGATTCAGGATATATGGCAAGAGTAGTATTCCTGATGGACAGATTACTTCGTCCTTTCGGGCTTAACGGAAAAAGTATCGTTCCCCTTGTGTCAGGGACTGCCTGTGCGATCCCGGCGGTGATCTCTACAAGAAATATTGAAAATGTAAAAGAAAGATTGCTTACGATATTGGTAACCCCATTTATGACATGTTCTGCGAGACTTCCTGTTTACAGCATCATTATCGGACTGATTATATCAGAAGGAACATTTTTAGGAATCAAATACAAAGCACTGGTCCTGATGGGAATGTATCTCCTTGGGTTTTTAGTCGCTTTATTCTCTGCAGCAATCCTTAAAAGATTTATTAAAAGTAAAGGAAAAACGTATCTCGTAATGGATCTTCCAGCCTATAAAAAACCACTTTTCGGATATGACTTTAAAATGGTTTTAGGAAAAGTATGGGACTTCATTACCGGAGCCGGAAAAATAATTTTCATCGTAAGTATCATTATCTGGTTTTTAAGCTATTTCGGGCCAAGCCAGAAAACAAATGAATTTGTAGCTGCAGATGTTCACTTAGACCATTCTTACCTTGCTAAGATGGGTAAAGGAATAGAACCTGTAATTGCTCCTCTTGGTTACGACTGGAAAATGGGAGTAGGAATCCTTACAAGCTTCGTGGCAAGGGAAGTCTTTGTGGGAACAATGTCTACGCTCTATAGCCTGGAAGATGATGCTCCGGAAGTGAAAGTTATTGATAAAATGAGAAGAGATGTAAAACCAAACGGTGAAAAAGTCTTCAGTTTTGCAACCGGAATTTCGGTGCTTCTTTTTTATGCATTTGCAATGCAGTGTGTTTCTACACTTGCAGTAGTCTACAGAGAAACCAAAAGCTGGAAATGGACTGGCTTTCAGGTAGTCATGATGACAGGTTTGGCATATTTTGTGTCGATGATAGTATATCAGATTTTAAAGTAATGGACTCATCATTAATCATTCAGTACGTACTTATTGTATTAATTGTAGCATTTGCTTGTTACTCTTTATTTAAAGTACTTAAAAAAAATTTCGCTCCTAAGAAATTCAGCTCCAAAAGAACCAACTGCGATAAAGATTGCGGCTGTTCTTAAACAAGGTTTAATAGAAATCAAAAAATAATAGTATTTTCATCCTTTGAAAATATTAATTATTTTGACTCTAAAAAACACAATTTCAGTTCTCTTGTTGTTCTCATGCATTTTTTACGCTAGGTGTCAGACAGATACAACACTAATAAAATCGTATAGAGATCAGGTGATGATCCGCCTTAATCTGGATACCAATCTTGAAAAGTATATTCTTTCCCAGCGAGGAAATGATAAAATGGAACTGTCCATCAATAACAAAACAAGAACGTCCGTATCTATTGACTACCGTGCCATTAGTGCAACCCTCTCTTTTTCCCCAAAATTTATCCCGGGAAATAATGAGGATGATCTGAAAGGGAAAAGTTCTTATACAGATCTGAGCTTCAGGTTTTTTCCAAAAAGATTTATCCAGACTTTTTATTATAAAAAAGTAAAAGGGTTTTACGTGGAAAATATGAAAGATTTTGTTCCGGACTGGCAGGAAGCAGATGCTTATTTACAGTTTCCAGACTTAAAAGTGGTGAGTTTTGGAGGAACAACATCGTATGTGTTCAATAAAAACTTCTCGGCCAAAAGTGTATATACTCACAGTGAATGGCAGAAAAAAAGCAGCGGAAGCTGGATTCCTTATCTGGATTATAATGTCAGCTTTTTCACCAATACAATAAATGAAGTGAAAAACAAGGAAGTTCAGTATAAAATAGGGGCCAATATGGGATACTTTTATAATTGGATTATAAGAGATAAAGTGAATGTTGCTCCCTACCTTTCTGTAGGACTTGGAGGACAGTTTTCAGGCTCCCAGGAGAACAATGAGCAGAAAGAAAACGAACAGTTTGTAACCCTGAGAATGGAAGGAGGTCTTCACGTGGGATATAATTCAGACCGCTTTCTTTTTGGAGGAAGGATGAACTTTAGGGCTTATACGTATCAGAAAAACGGAGAAGCAGTTGAAAATAATAACCTTTATGGACTGTTATATATTGGGTATCGTTTTGCACCACCGAAAGTTGTGAAAAATACCTACGATAAAGTCCAAAAAAAGATTCCGGTTCTATAAGTTGAAGGGTCTTTTAAGTATCTTTGCGTTGGAAAAATTCAGAAAGAACAAAATAAAAGCAAAAACATCATGTCATTAATAAAATCTATTTCCGGAATTCGCGGAACCATTGGTGGAAGAGTAAATGATAACTTAACACCGCTGGATGTTGTAAAATTCGCATCCGCTTTCGGAACCTGGCTTCAAAATAATAAAAACAAAAAAGATCTTACCCTTATCATCGGAAGAGATGCCAGAATTTCTGGCCAGATGGTTTCCTCTTTAGTTACAGCTACATTGCAGGGATTAGGAATTAATGTGGTAGATCTGGGTCTTTCTACAACCCCGACTGTTGAAGTAATGGTGCCTGAGCTGAATGCAGACGGTGGAATCATCCTTACTGCTTCTCATAATCCAAAACAATGGAATGCCCTTAAATTATTAAACGAAAAAGGAGAATTCATCAGTGGTGAAAACGGAGCTGAAGTACTGGCTTTGGCAGAAAGCGAAGATTTCAACTATGCAGAAGTAGATGATCTTGGAAAATATGAAACAAGAGACGATGCTTTTGATATCCATATTCAGCAGATCCTGGATTTACCGATGGTAGACGTGGAAGCAATCAAAGCAAAGAATTTTAAAGTAGTTCTTGATGCTGTAAACTCTACAGGAGGAATTGCTATTCCAATGCTTTTAGATAAATTAGGTTGTGAAACCATCAAATTATATTGTGAACCTACAGGACACTTCCCACACAATCCTGAACCGTTGAAAGAACATTTGGGAGATATCTGTGATCTTGTGAAAAAAGAAAATGCAGACTTAGGAGTGGTGGTAGATCCGGATGTAGACAGACTGGCTTTGATTGATGAAAAAGGAGAAATGTTCGGGGAAGAATACACCCTGGTAGCCGTTGCAGATTACCTGTTGAAAAATAAAAATGGAGTAGCAATCTCCAACCTTTCTTCAAGCCGTGCATTGAGAGATGTAGCACAAACCCACAATTCAGAATACTTTGCAAGTGCTGTAGGAGAAGTAAACGTTGTTACTTTGATGAAGGAGAAAAATGCGGTGATCGGAGGAGAAGGAAACGGAGGAATTATTTATCCTGAATTGCATTACGGAAGAGATTCTTTAGTAGGAGTCGCTTTATTCCTAACACATTTAGCTAAAGAAAACAAGACCGTTTCTGAATTAAGAGCAGGATATCCAAGCTATTTCATGGGTAAAAAGAAAATAGAACTTACGCCGGAGATTGATGTAGATGCGATCTTAAGCAAAATGGAACAGGAATATCAGAATGAAGAAGTCTCTATAGTAGATGGTGTTAAAATAGACTTTGAAAACAACTGGGTTCACCTTAGAAAATCCAATACAGAGCCAATCATCAGAATTTATACTGAAGCTAAATCTCAGGAAGAGGCAGATCAGTTGGGAGATGATATCATTGCTAAAATCAAGAGTTTAATCTAAAAATATATGAAGAGCGGACAAACAGTCCGTTCTTTTTTTATACCAGAAATGTTTGAACATATTAAAAACAGATTTCCTTTCCCTAAAGAAAAGTGGAGAAAATTTCTGGGCAGCTTCCAGCGTATGAATGTTCCTGCCAAGACTTTGCTTTTAAAAGAAGGTGAAGTTTCCTGCAATGCCTATTATCTTGAAAAAGGTATGGTAAGAGCCTGGTATAATAATGACGGAAAAGATGTTACCTTTCAGTTTTTCCCTGAGAACACAATGTTTTCCTCTCTTGAAAGCTTTAAAAAAGGTCTACCAAGCATGGTTTCATTTGAGACCATAGAACCCTGTATTTTATACAAAATTAATAAACCTGATGTGGAAGCTTTTCTGGAAGAAGTTTACGAAAATCCGGAGCTTAGAAACCTTTTTATGGATGCTCTTTTCGAAAGGGTATTCGATTATATGAAACATTTCTTTTCATTCATTAAGGATACTCCGCAGCAGCGATATCTGAATTTAGTTAAACAAAAACCTGAGATCATCAAAAGAGTTCCCCAGCATTATATTGCTTCCTACCTTGGCATTACTACTGTACATCTCAGCAGAATCAAAAGCAAAATATTGAAAGAAGGACTTTAAGAGGATGGAAGATGGAAGCCAGAAGCTGGAGATTTAAATAGACACCGCATTGCTCCGGATTTGTCCTGTTTAAATTTTAAACGCGATGTTCGCGAAGAATAATAAAAATGCTCGCAAAGACGTTCCAATCATCAAGGGTCGCTATTCTTTGCTGAACGAAATGTCCTTGTGAACAAATAATAATAACAATATCATGTTTCCTAGCGATTGCTGCGTTTGTTAACTCTGTTACCAGCTTTATAAACTCCCAACCTCCCGCTTCCAGCTCCCTTTTCCAAACTGATAACAAATGTTATCGCTTCACAGCCTTCTACACTCCTAATTTTGTATAAAAATTAAAAGAATGAAAGCAGCCGTAGTATTTGCAAAAGGAATCATTCCTCAATATGCAGATTTCCAGGAGCCTGAAGTACAGGAAAATGAAATTTTGATTTCAGTAAAAGCCGCATCAATTAAAAATCTCGACAGAGCCAGAGCAGGTGGAAATCATTATTCAACAGAAAATCAGAAACACCAGCCAGCGGTTATCGGAACAGACGGCGCAGGATATCTGGAAAACGGAAGTAAAGTCTATTTTTTCAGCAAAAAAGGGACTGTATCCGAAAAAGCTGTAGCAGATAAAAAGATGATCATTCCAATTCCTGAAGGACTTGATTTTTCTCTGGCTGCAGCATTGCCCAACGCCGTTATGGGCTCAGCAATGGCATTAAAGTTCAAAGCAGGAATACAGCCTGGAAATACTGTACTGATTAATGGAGCAACAGGAATTACAGGCAGAATTGCTGTCCAGATCGCCAGATTATATAGAGCACAGAAAATTATTGTTACCGGAAGAAATGAAGAATCTTTGCAGTCTTTACTTGAACTGGGTGCTGATGAGATCGTTTCTCTAAAATTGGAGGACAATGATTTTAAACAAAAAATAAAAGAAATTCATCAGGAAACACCGATAGATATTATCATAGATTATGTCTGGGGTCATTCTGTAGAAATGATTTTGTCTGCTTTCAAAGGAGACGGAACCTTTTCCCATAAAACAAAGCTTGTAACGATAGGAGGAATGAGCGGGGATACCATTCAGCTGTCTTCTCAGATCCTCAGAGGAACCGATATTCAGATTTCAGGATCAGGATTGGGAAGCTGGACAAAAGAAGAATCAGCGCTACTTTTTTCGGAAATTATCCCGGAAATGTTTCAGGCAGCAGTTGAAGGGGAAATTAAAATGGAAACTCACGAAGTTGATATTAAAGATATCGAAACCATATGGAACGCTGAAATAGAAAGCGGAAAACGTCTGGTCATAAGAATTTAACCCCAATTTCCGTTTTTTTATCCACAATCCTTTTATCGGTTTTCTTTTTTTACTATTTTTATAATAGAAATTTATGAAATGGAATATTCAAAAAAAAGTTGCAACTTTGCATAAATATTTGAATATCAGTTTCAGATGTATTATTAACTAAACGTTTGCCGAGGTTTGTAAGCAAATTCAAGCGTTGGGCCGACAAAGAGGACACTATTGGAAGAGTATTTTGGAAATGAACTTGTAAAAAAGTTCGAGGAAATGATGGAAAACAATGACGAATTCTACTTCGATACCGAAGAGTTAGAAGACATTATTGTTTATTATTTGGAGCTTGGTGACTTTAATTACGCTGACATGGCTGTTAATTATGGGCTAAAGCTTCATCCCAATTCGTTGGATATCAAGATCAAAAGACTTGAGATCCTTCTGGAGTGGGAAGAGTATAGTACGGCGAAAGAACTTATTGACGAACTGAAAGGTGCTTCTATGGAGCATACAGACTTTTTGGTTTGCTACGCCAAGTATTATTCGAACCTAGGAAATCCCAGAAAATCCATTGAAATCTGTAAAAAAGCTTTGACATTAGAGGAAGAAGAAAACTTTCTCCACAACTTTATTGCGGATGAATATGTGAATCTCGGAGATCCTTTTAACGCTCTTAAACATTACAGAAAAGCACTGAAAGAAGATCCTACGGATGAATATTCGCTGGAAAACTGTATGGTGTGTTTCAGTGACCTGAATAAGAGTGAGGAGGCTATTGCCTTTCTTAATGAATATTTAGATGAATTCCCTTATTCTGAAACCGCCTGGTTTGAATACGGTCAATTCTATTTCAACAGAAAAAATTATGATGAAGCGATAAGAGGCTATGACTATTTACTGGCAATCAACTCAAACTCTGTAGGAGTATATGCCAATAAAGCAGCCTGTTATGAAGCTTTGGGACAATACCAGAAGGCCATCGAAACTTATGAAGAAATGCTGGAGCTGGAATATACAAAAGCATTTACTTTTTATAAGATCGGATTATGCAACAAGGCTTTAAAACAGCCTATTTTAGCTTTAAATTCATTCCAAAAATCATTGAGAGAAGACCCTCAGTTTTATCTTGCGATGATGGAACAGTCTTATCTTTATGAAGAAATGGGAGGAATGTCTGAAGCATTACATTTTGCCAAAGAAGCTACCCAGCTGAATGAAAACAATCTTGACTATCAGAAGAGACTGGCGTTTTTATTCATCGATTCGGGGAAGTTTGAAGAAAGCCTTTCTTGTCTTAAAAAACTGGTGGATGCTGAACCTTCAAGGTTCTACAACTGGTATGCCTATTCAGAAGTTTTAATGTTAGTAGGAGAGTATGAAGATGCGGTAACAGTCTTGAACAGAGCCATTAAAAAACATCACAGAGCCGAGCTGTTTTATCAATTGAGCAACTGTTTTTACAATCTGAAAGAACAGGATAAAGGAATGGAATCTCTTCAAAAAGCATTGGAACTTGATCCTTCTTTAGCTAAGGATATGCAGAAAAAATATCCTTTCATTAAAGACGAAGTGAAAAAGGTCAAGGCCAATAAAGTAAAGAAAAAGAACTAGATGTCTCTAACAAATAACAGAAAACCTGCAGAAATGCAGGTTTTTTTATTGATAGTTGTATTCGTAGAAAAATTTATCCGGAACACTGGTATTTGCATTTCCATTCACATCAAGAGATTGTCTGCTTTCTTCAGATGGATAACCGGCAGTATTAAAAGTAGTTGTATACTTGTGAGACGTTGTTCCGGTTGCTGTTCCTCCTCCGGCAGTCGTATTGGTAAACTCTCCTTTATAAGTACTTAAGCTGTTCTTAATATTCGAAAATAGCATGCTTATCCCATCACTGCTTTCATTTCCATTGAATATGATTTTGTCAAAACCTTTGACATTTTTGAAAGGATAGTTCTTATCAGTATAGGTATAAGTCTCTTTTTCTGTATAATTAACCGTATTTCCATTGACGATTCCGTTTCCTGATCCTACGTTACTTACCATATTTCCATTGCTGTACGTAAATACACTGTTGATCGTATAAGAACCGGCAGTTCCTGAATTCGTCTGTCTTTTTACATTGATTTCCGTATTGCTGGTATAGTTATAAGTAAATGCAATCGTATTCTGTACAGTTCCGGTAGTGGAATATTCCTTTATAACAGCCGAAGCCATGCGCCCATTAGAATATCCATATTCTACAGAGCTTTCAAGAACATTATTTTCGTAATGTTTAATCCCGGAAACATAATCATCGGTATAAGAGAACTCCACTCTTTGTCCATGATTAATGTTGTTAATCATACTGATGATTTTGGTTCCGTTGTAATTGATTTTCATTACAATACCATCCATTGTCATCTTCGTGGGAAGAATTACGCTTTGATTAGACGGATCACTGTTGTCGAAAGGAGTGTCATCAGAGTTGGAACAAGAAAGTGTAGATAAGGCTATAGCCCCAAAAAGTAGAAGTTTTTTCATAGTTATAAGTTAAATCATCCAAATATAATTTAATTTATAATATGATTTTATTTTTTTGGATTTGTTCTTAAAAATATGAGTCCGGCAATAATAACTCCGGCTCCTATAAATTGTAAATAAGTAAGTTTTTCACCATCAATGATTCCCCAGATAATTGCAACGATTGGCATTACCAAAGTAACCGTTGAAGCAAAAAGAGGAGAGGAAACTTTCAGCAAACGATAATTCATCATCATTGCCAATCCGGTTCCGAAAACAGATAAAAGGCTGACAAACATAAGTCCCATCAGATTATCTTTTGAAAAGCTGAACTCTGAAAAGAATCCTGTACCTGTTAAGGCGATAATGGACGGAAGTAATAAAACAAATGAGAAAACAAAAGCAGATAAAACCGTGGAAGATACCTCCATTAGTCTGGATTTCACGGTCGTTGTGCTCATTGCGTAGCATAAAGTAGCCAATAAAAGCAACAGAATCGGGATCATTTTCAATTCTCCGCTGTCTCCGCCTCCAAATGCGAGGATACAGACTCCGGTGAAGCTTATTAATGTGCCCACAATTTGTTTTTTAGTTGTTTCGAACTTCCATACCAAAGCTCCAACAATAATGACGAAAATAGGCATCATGGAGTTGATAATCCCTGCAATACTACTGCTTATTTCGGTTTCAGCAATCGGAAACAGAAACATGGGGATGAAGTTTCCGGTGAAAGCAGCCAGAATCAACCATTTCAAATGTTTTTTAGGGAAAAGTTTGTAATTGGAAATAGCAACCGGAAGCAGAATAATGCCGGCAATAAGAACTCTTAAAGATCCAACCTGAAACGGATTGAAGTGTTCCAGTGATTTTTTGATTAAAATAAAGGATGATCCCCAGATAATGCTGAGGACAACCAGAAGAACCCACTTTTCTTTATCTGCGTTCATTATTTTCGTAAGATTTTTAGAAATTCTTTTTTGGGAATCATTTTTGCCCCCAAACTCTCCAGATGTTCGGTATGTGACTGACAGTCAATTATTTCAATATTTTTCTTGTTGCTTTCCACAAAATTGATAAATCCTGCCTTTGAAGCATTACTTACCTTAGCAAACATACTTTCTCCGCAGAATACATTTCCAATCTGCAATCCGTAAAAACCCCCTACAAGTTCTTCATCCTGCCACACTTCAATGCTTTTGGCTAGGCCGTATTCATGGAGTTGAACAAAAGACTCCATCAGTTCATCAGAAAGCCATGTGCCTGACTGCCCTTTTCTGGTGGCTTGCTGGCAGTTCCTGATGACTTCCCTGAAATTCTTATTCTCAGAAAAAGTAAAAACATTCCTGTTTAAGATTTTTCTCATTGATTTTGAGATTTTTAATTCTTCAGGAATAAGAACAAATCTTGGATCTGGACACCACCAAAGGATCTCCTCTCCGGGATTGTACCATGGAAAAATGCCCAGCTGATAAGCAAACCAAATACGTTCTACAGACAGGTCGCCACCAAAAGCAACCACTCCCTCATGACCCTCATAAAGCTCAGGGTCAGGAAATGAAATCTCGTTTTTGTCTAATCGGACCATTTTTAGAAAAAAAATCCCACTTCAAAAAGCAGGATTTATATTTGATCTTTATTCTTTAATTAGAAAGGTAAATCATCATCGTCGTCTCCGGCAAACGGATTCTCATTAGAAACTGGAGATGCAGATTGCTGTGGCATCGCCTGAGTAGGTTCTGAAGCATTGTCAGAAACTTTTTCTACTCTCCACCCTGTAATAGAGTTGAAGTATTTCGTTTCACCCTGAGGAGAAACCCATTCTCTCCCTCTGATGTTGATTCCTACTTTTACGTTTTCTCCTTCTTTAAGATTATCTAATAAACTGATTTTATCAGATAAAAATTCTATGTTTATCGGCTGTGGATACTGTTCTTGGGTCAAAATAACCATTTCTCTTTTTTGAAACCCGCTCGCAAATGTTTGAGCATCAAAAAGTTTCTTTACCGTTCCTTGTAATTCCATATCGTAAATATTAACGATGTAAAAGTAAGAAAATGAAATGTAATAAAAGAAGGCGTGAAAAAAAAATATGGAAATTTTATTTTTTTTTCCTGAAAAGTTTGGTAGTAAAGGAAATTGTCCTATATTTGCACTCACAAAAACGAAGCAAGCTCTTTAAAACTTACAATATAAAAAACCAGCGGATGTGGTGTAATTGGTAGCCACGCCAGACTTAGGATCTGGTGCCGTGAGGCGTGGGGGTTCGAGTCCCTTCATCCGCACTATGCGAAAATAGCTCAGCTGGTAGAGCACAACCTTGCCAAGGTTGGGGTCGCGGGTTCGAATCCCGTTTTTCGCTCCACACCATGCCCTGGTGGTGGAACTGGTAGACACGCAGGACTTAAAATCCTGTGTCCGCAAGGACGTACGGGTTCAAGTCCCGTCTGGGGTACAAGACCCTCTGTAATATCTTACAGAGGGTTTTTTGTTTTAATAGAGAGTGTTCTTTAAATAAAAATCTTATATTTGTAAGAAATCAGGTTGAATCTGAGTATTCAGATCAGCAAAACCAGCGGATGTGGTGTAATTGGTAGCCACGCCAGACTTAGGATCTGGTGCCGTGAGGCGTGGGGGTTCGAGTCCCTTCATCCGCACAATTCGAAAGACTCTGGAGAGTTTTTAAGAAGGTTGGAACCCTTGGTTCGAATCTTTTTTTTTTGCCCACACCATGCCCTGGTGGTGGAACTGGTAGACACGCAGGACTTAAAATCCTGTGTCCGCAAGGACGTACGGGTTCAAGTCCCGTCTGGGGTACAAGGTCCTCTGTAATGTATTACGGAGGGCTTTTTTGTTTTATAATCTTCAACCTTTTTGCAAAGTCAATAAACTGATGCTTTCTCAGTTGTTGAGCAGATCCGTTTTCTTTTCCAGTTTTTCCAGCCTTTCAAAAATACTGGTGAAAATATTTTTCTCAGTAGTAGAAACGTATCCTACAATTTTATAATATTCCGTACGAGATTTGGTTATTGTTTGTTTATCAGTAACATATGAGAGGTTCCCATCCTGATAAATAAGAAGATGGTTGATAGATTCTGTTTTCTGATCTGCTTTGTTCAGAAATAGAATATCACCGTATTGATATTGTGGTAGCAAAGGTTTTTCAGAAGTAAATTCATACAAAAGATCAACGGATGCTAATATTTTTTGCACTACTGGCGTGTTTGGATTATTTTCTTCTGTGTCTGTCTTTGCTTCTTTGCTGTTTTGAATAGCCAGCTCCGGGAAAAGCATCAGCTGATCTATATCAGAAACGCTTACTAATTGGTTTACCTGGAGGATTTCTGTCAGTAATTTGTCAAGATTAAGGTTAAAATGATTAGCTACCTTTAATATAGTTTCTATCTTAGGTTCTGCACGCCCTTCCTCATAAGAGCTTATTACCCCTCTGTTTAAATCAAATAAATCAGCAAAAGCCTTTTGACTTAGTCCTTTAACCTGTCTTATTTTTTTAATATTAGTTCCAAAGAAGCTCATTTTGTCTAATCTTTTTTGCAAATATAGAGAATCTGAAACAATTATTTGCTAATAATATTTGCATTTTGAAAATTTTATTTTATATTTGTCTAGACGAAAAATAAAACACTAAACCAGCCATCATGAGAAATCAAATATTCAGAACGGTCAAAGAGTGGTTGTTAGATTATGAGTTTAACATCACGTTGGAAGATGAGGCTCAGAGAATCTTAATCATCGAAAAAGAATCCAACGGGATAAAAAACATGATTCTTATAATATCAGACTCTATTCTGATCATGGAACAGTTTCTTTTTGAAATCAAAAATCCATCCGAAAAAATATTTCTGAGACTCCTTCAGAAAAACAGAGACATCGTTCACGGAGCATTTGTACTGGACGGAAGCGGAAGAAGGGTGATTTTCAGAGATACACTCCCAACCGATAATATGGCGCAAAACGAAGTGATGGCTTCCATCAATTCTTTAGGAATCCTTGTGGGGGAATTTACAACGGAAATGCTTGAAATGAGTAAGTAATTCACAAAAGATATTTAAAATGAACATTTTTAAAAGATTGTTAACGATAGGAAAAGCAGAAATCCATTCTGTGATTGACAGCTTTGAAGACCCAATCAATTTAACGGAACAGGGAATCCGCGAAATGAAAGAACAGCTGGGAAAAAGTATAGAAGCTCTCGCTCAGCTGAAAGCTCTTGCCATACGCAAAAAAAATGAAGCAGAGACTGAAGAGCAAACAGCCAAAGATTACTATAATAAAGCTATAGTCATTGTTCAGAAAGCCGAAAAAGGAGAAGTGGAAACCGCTGAGGCAGACCGCCTTGCTAAAGAAGCACTGAAAAAACAGACCTCTTCATTGGAAAAGGCAACAGCTCTTCAGAAAGAACATGAGAAACTGTTTGCTGACTGCGAGAAGTTACAGGGTAATATCAACCATTTGAAATCAAGCATTACCAAATGGGAAAATGAATTGAAAACCCTGAAAGCAAGAGTTCAGGTGAGTGAAGCCACAAAAGATATCAATCAGAAGATGACCCAGATGGATACCGGAAGCGCGGTAAGCATGCTGGAAAAACTGAAGGATCGTGTTGTACAGCAGGAAGCCCTTGCAGAAGCTTATTCTGACCTTTCAAAATCAGGAAAAAGCATTGATGAAGAGATCGATGCCATGGTAAACAATAATGATACAAAAGCTGAAGAAGCTTTAAACAGATTAAAGGAAACCCTTAAAAAAGGCTAATATATGACCTTTCAGGAATTTTTAAATATAGCATTTTCTCCGGTAAATACGGTGCTGACAGTGCTTCTCGGGCTTTCAGTGGTCTATTGGCTCTTTACCATTCTTACAGGGTTGGATATCGATGTAGGAATTCATTCCGACCTGGATGCAGATGCTGATATAGAAGCTCCGGACGGTCATCTTCACGCATCCGATCATGATCCTTCAGCCTGGATGCATTTCCTGAAATTTCTGAATCTGGATATCGTTCCGGTCACGTATTTTCTTACACTTTCATTGCTGATCACATGGCTGGGCTCGTTTTATCTGAATTATTTCGTACCTCTTCCTACTTGGGCAGGAATACTGATCCTTTTTCCAATGATGATTGGAGGAATGCTATTAACCAAAATCATTCTGAAACCGCTGAATCCCTTTTTTAAGGAAATCAATCATAAAGGTGAATTATCGTACGCCTTTTTAGGAAGAGAAGGCCGCCTGAAATCAAGCATTCAGGATGATAAAATAGGGATGATGGAAGTCTTTATCGGAAGCGATCCTATGACGCTGATGGTGAGGAGCAATGACGGAAGCAGGCTGGAGCATGGAACCCGGGTTATGATTGTAGATGAGGAACCCGAAAAAAGGATTTACTATGTACAGAAATCAATAAGATATTAAAATAAAAAACTAATAACCATGCTAACTATTTTTTTGATCTTGCTGAATTATATCCAGGATATCATCTTCCAATTCTTATAAAAACAAAAAAAACACATCTATATAAACTATAAACTTATAAAACTATGAACTTACCTTTAATTGCTGGAATTGTTGTTGCTGTGGTAGCATCAATCGGATTGATTTTCTGGATTTTATCGATGTATAAAAAAACTGTTCAGGGAATTGTTATTTTAAGAACTGGTTATGGAGGTACAAAAGTCTTCTTTAATGCCGGTATTGTCATTCCTATTATCCATCGTATGGAATCTATGGATATCTCCGTAAAAAAACTGGAGATTTCAAGAGAGGGAAGAGCAGGCTTGATCTGCAAAGACAATATGAGAGCAGATATTCAGGTGGCATTTTTTATCCGTGTCAATAAATCAGTAGATGATATTGTGAATGTAGGGCAAACTATTGGTTGCCAGCGTGCTTCTGATGCCCAGACATTAAGAGAATTGTTTGAAGCTAAATTTTCAGAAGCTCTTAAAACAGTAGGAAAGAAATTTGATTTCACCGAATTATATGAAGCAAGAAGCGAGTTCCGCCAGGAAATCCTTGATATCATCGGAACAGATCTTAACGGATATGTCTTGGATGACTGTGCGATAGACTACCTTGAGCAGACTTCCATTGATAAATTAGATAAAGATAATATCCTTGATTCAGAAGGAATTAAGAAAATTACTGAACTTACAGCAACCCAAAATATTAAAGCCAATCAGGTTCGTCGTGATGAAGAAAAAACCATTACAAAACAGAACGTAGAAGCCCGTGAAGCCATTCTGGAACTTGAAAAACAGCTGGCAGAAAAAGAAGAATCTCAAAAAAGAGAAGTGGCCAATATCAAAGCCCGAGAAAATGCGGAAATTCTGAAAGTAGAAGAAGAAGAACGTCTGAGATATGAAACCGTTCGTATTGCTACAGAAGAAAAATTGCAGATTGCAGAAGAAAATAAACTTCGTCAGGTCGTTATTGCTGCTAAAAACAAAGAACGTGCAGATCTGGTAGAAACAGAAAGAGTATTAAAAGATAAAGCCCTTGAAGCTACAGAAAGAGAAAGAATTGTCTCTCTTGCTCAGATTGAAAAAGAGAAAGCAATAGAGCTGGAGAAGAAAAGTATTCAGGATGCGATCCGCGAGCGATTAACCATGGAGAAAACCGTAGTGGAAGAGCAGCAGGGAATCAAAGATCTGGAAGCCTTCAAAACAGCAGAAAGAAACAAGCAGGTAGAAATTACCGTTGCCACTCAGGAAGCAGAGAAAAAGCTGATCGAGGAAACAAGAGCTGCAGAATCCCGCAGATTGGCAGCAGAAAAAGATGCGCAGAAATATGTAATTGAAGCACAGGCGAAGAGAGATGCAGCAGAAAAAGAAGCTGAAGCCCGTAAGATCATTGCAGATGCGAAAGCAAAAGAAGAAGCAACCGTAGGATTATCAGAAGCTCAGGTAATGCATGCGAAAGCAGATGCTGCAGAAAGACAAGGCGTTGCAGAAGCAACTGTTATTGAGAAAAAAGCTGATGCCAACAAAAAAGAAGGAATTGCCCAGGCAGAAGTCATCAAAGAAAAAGCATTGGCAGAAGCAGCAGGAATCACAGAGAAAGCAGAAGCCATGAAGAAACTGAATGATGCCGGAAAAGATCACGAAGAATTCCGTCTTCAGCTTGCCAAAGAAAAAGATGTGGAACTGGCTCAGATCGCTATTCAGAAAGATATCGCAGAAGCGCAGTCTATGGTACTGGCGGAAGCTTTCAAATCTGCAAAAATTGATATCGTCGGAGGGGACAATACTTTCTTCGACAATGTTATAAGACAGGTTTCTGCAGGAAAAGGGCTGGATAAGTTCATCAGCCACAGTGAAAATGCACAGATTGTAAAAGAAAACCTTCTGGGTGATGGAGAAAATATCATCGGAAAAGTGATGGGAATGGTGGATAAATATAAAATCTCTTCTGATGACATCAAAAATATGAGCATTGCTTCTTTGATCTTTAAACTGAATGGCGTAGCCAATCAACAGGAAAAAGGTATTCTGGAAAGAGCTCTGGACATGGCTAAACACCTGGGTGTGGAGCACAAGCCGGTGAATAACAACCATGTTTAATACAAGAGTGCTTTAAATGCTTAAAAGATTCTAACACTCAAACCTTATAGGTTTCCAAAATCTATAAGGTTTATATCAAAAAAATTTTCAAAGTACCACAAGTTATACAAAGACCTGCTGTAATTCAGCAGTCATGACAACCTAAATAAAAACGATGTCAGAACAACTTAATTCCGGAACTTACGAAATTATTCAGAACCGTTTAAATGAGCAGAAGAATGATCTGATTCAGAGACTTCAACAGCTTAATGAAAACCGTAAAAATATATTTGGCGGAGTCGATTTTTCGCTTGTAGCCAATGAAAGAATTTCTACGGATCACAGCTGTATTGCCAAAGATATCTATTCACTGGGTGACCACCTGATTTTCGGGTCTAATGCACATCTGGGACTTCAGACGGAAATCAATATTTCGGACGTTTTTTCAATATATACAATCAATAATGACCGGTTTGAACCTCAGGATCACACCCTGATCAATGATGAGGTTTTCATTGACGAGTTTAAAAACCTTTACAAATATTACAGAAATACTTTCTTTGCCCGATTTACCTTCACGGAAAACTATCTTTATATGGTTTTTCAGCTGTCGGAAAGTACTACAGATATCAAAGCCTTTAAATGGCTGATTAAAGGGAATCACTTGACGTATATCGATTCGAGAAGTGCCTCCGAAACCTCATATCCTCAGCAGCATGGCTTTGTATGGACAAAGGCAACAAGAGATATGCAGAGATCCGGAAAACATCCTCATATTTCCTTAGCAGATAAAGTTTTTGTAGAAAGCATCGGTGGAGATATTACCATCAAAGTAGAAGACAATACAGATACCGGGAAGGGAATTTATTCTGAAGATGTCATTCACAAAGATCAGAATCTGGATGATGCAGAGATTCATTTCTGTGATCTGGATAATCTTGTTTTGTTTAAAATAAAGCCTTATCAGGAAACAGAACGCTATTTTATTTATAACCACAAAGAAAAGACCGTTTCCAGAGCAGATGCTCTTAAATATTCGGGACTTTTGCTTCCCGAAAATCAAGGGGTATTGTTTTCAAACGGATATGCGCTTCAGACCGGAGGATTAAAAGTGATTTCTCAGGATCAGAACAGGCTTTACTATCTGAAAACCATTACGGAACCGAACGGAGAGAACTTTTTGTATGTTTTTTATGATGATAAAACGAATAACTATCAGCTTATTTCTTACAATATCATCACCCAGACCATAGAAACTCCGATCCGTTGTAGTGGATTTACGTTTTTACATGATGGAAAACTGATCTATCTGAGAGAAAGCATCGAAACCACAAAGCATCATCTGTCTCAGATCTGGCAGACTCCTTTTTCTAAAGAACTGTTACCCAATATTGAAAAAGCAGACAGTTTACTTTACAAAATAGGAAATAAGGATATTGTAAGAGTAATGGCAGAGAGTCAGGAGCTGATCACCCTTCTGAACAAAAAAGACTCTTACAGTGGTTTATATGATGATATCGTAAAGCTCTCAACCTTTATTCTGGATACTTACTATTTCCTTGGTGAAGATGAGGTCCAGAAGCTTGATGCACCATTGAAGGAGATCAGAGCGATTGCCCATTCTGCCATCAATGAATATGAAAAAGTAGTAGAACAACGGAAGAACACAGAAGAAGCTTTAGAAAAGATAAAACAGTCCTGTGAGAAAATTCTTGATGATACCAAAAGGCTTCATTACTCTCAGCTTACAGAGTATATTGATGCCCTTTCTCAGATCAGAGCTTTAAGGGGTGAAGTGACAGGAGCAAGAGAGCTTAAATATGCAGACACTGCTTTACTGGATAAATTGGAAAAATCCCTTGCAGACCGTTATACAGAACTTTCAAATGCCTGTGTAGAATTTCTGCTTCAGGAAGGAGCATTATTGCCATACGAAGAAAGGGCACAGCAGATTTCCGAAGATATCATTGGATTACAGAAAGCCATTGATGCCAAAACAATTGAAGAAAATATCAATACCCTTTCCGGGCAGCTTGAATTATTGGTGGATATCGTTAATAACCTTAAAATTGAAGACACCTCCCAGTCTACCCAGATTATTGAAAACATCTCTCTGATTTTTGCAAAACTGAATCAGGAAAGACTTGAACTCAGCAAAAGAAAAAGAGAAATTTCAGGGAAAGAACTGGCTTCAGATTTTCAGGCTCAGATTACCTTATTTGACCAGTCTGTGATCAATTTTCTGGAGCTTTCGCAAACTCCTGAGAAATGTGATGAATATCTGACCAAACTTTCTATTCAGTTGGAAGAAATGGAAACGAAATTTATTGATTTCGAAGAATTCATTCAGCAGATAGGAATCAAAAGAGAAGAGGTTTACGGACATTTCCAAAATAAAAGGGTACAGCTTACCGAAGCAAGAAATAAAAGGACTCAGAATCTTTTTGATGCTGCACAGAGAATCCTGAAATCCGTACAGACCAAAGCAGAATCTTTTGACTCAGAAAATGATATCAATGGCTATTTTGCCGCCGATCTGATGGTGGAGAAAGTGAGAGATCTCTCCAGACAGCTCGCAGAACTGGAAGATTCAGCAAAGTCGGAGGAGGTTCAAACCTTGTTAAAAACCCAGCAGCAGGAAGCAGTTAGAAAGCTGAAAGATAAAAAAGAGATCTACGCAGACGGGGAAAGCGTTATTGCATTGGGAGACTATAAATTTGCAGTCAATCAGCAGAAGCTGGACCTTACTTTGGTGCTTAGAAATGCTCAATATTACTACCACCTTACCGGAACCAGCTTTTATGAACCTTTAAACTTCACAGCTGATGAATTCAAAGAAGTATGGAATCAGGAATTTGTTTCAGAAAATAACAAAGTAAAAAGATTTGAATACCTCGCCTGGAATGTGTTTTCCGCTCACAAGGAAATAACCTCAGAGGCTGAAAACGAAAAGGCTGTACAGCAGTTTACAGCAGAGCATTTCGGAGAAGGACTGGTAAAAGGAATTCATGATAAAGATGCTGAGATAATTGTATTGAAACTTCAGCAGATGCACAATGAACTGGGACTGATGAGGTTCACAACAGAGGAAAGATCATTAGCACAGCTTTTCTGGTTTTTCCTGGAAAATGATAAAAAAGAATATTATACCAAACAGTTTGAAGCAGCCGCTATTATTGCTGAATCATTCACTATAAAGCAAGGATTTGAGTATTTAAGCAGAGAACTTTCAGAAGAAATGAAATCTTTTGCATCAGCCCATGGTATTTTTAAAGAAACGGATTGTATCAATGCTGCCACCTACCTGAAACAGGAAGATAAAGAAAACTTCCTGATTTCAGAAAAAGCAGCAGCATTGTATGAATTGTTCCTGAAAGAACTGAAGGAAAAAGGCAAAGACCTTGAGTTTATTAACCAGCTAAAGGTGATGTATGAATATCCTAAGGCATGTTATTATATTGCGGAAAGCGCGGTAAATGCCTTTGGTTCAGAGGTTAACCGGGATATTATGCCGGAGGTGGCAGCATTTATCATTACCCAAAAATTTGATCCGAAAAATATCAAACACATTGCGTATGAAGTAGCCATAAAAGAGCTGAAGTCGCTTGAAAAAGAGACAGAATATCATCTTAACTACTTTGAGTTTGTATCCCGCCTTAGCCATTTTAATACAGTTACCGTTCCTAAATACAAACAGCTTCAGGAATTGAAATACAACTGGGTAGATGAAAAGAAAAAAGCATTGAAGCTGGATACTTTCAAGCCTCAGGTATTAAGCTCATTTGTGAGAAATAAACTGATTAATGATGTTTATTTTCCTCTTATCGGAGCGAATCTTGCCAAGCAATTGGGAACAGCAGGTTCAGACAAAAGAACAGACAGAATGGGAATGCTTCTTCTAGTATCTCCACCCGGATACGGAAAGACAACCCTGATGGAATATATGGCAGAGCGTATGGGACTGGTATTTATGAAGATCAACGGACCATCTTTAGGATACGATATTGTATCAACAGACCCTTCTGAAGCCAAAAATGCTGGGGCAAGACAAGAGCTTGAAAAACTGAATCTTGCGCTGGAAATGGGAGATAATGTTATGCTTTATCTTGATGATATCCAACACTGTAATCCTGAATTTTTACAGAAATTCATCTCTCTTGCAGACGGACAGAGAAAGATTGAAGGAATATACAATGGAGAAAGTAAAACTTATGACCTTCGATCCAAAAGATTCTGCCTTGTCATGGCTGGAAATCCATACACAGAGAGTGGAGAAAAGTTTAAAATTCCGGACATGCTGGCCAACCGTTCAGATACATACAATCTGGGAGAAATATCCGGATCGAAAACAGACCTTTTTGACCTGAGTCTTATTGAAAATGCTTTAATGTCTAATGAATATCTGACCAGGCTGACCAATCCGGGAATGGAAAACCTGTATGAACTTTATGATTGTGTACTTACAGATAATCCTGCCGATAACCTGAAAGGAAATTTCAGCTCCAGTGAAATATCAGATTTCAGATCAGTACTGAAAAGCACAATCACAGTGAGAAATATGGTGTTGAAGGTGAACAAAGAATATATCGCGTCCGCAGCCATGTCAGACGATTACAGAAATGAGCCGCCATTCAAACTGCAGGGATCTTACCGTAATATGAATAAGCTGATTGCACAAATACAGCCTATTCTTAAAGATAATGAAGTTACCCAGATTGTCCTGAATCACTATCAGAATGAATCTCAGACACTGACAACCGGAGCAGAAGCCAATATGCTGAAACTGAAAGAACTGATAGGAATTCTTTCAGAAGAAGAAACAAAACGCTGGAATGAAATAAAGAAAACCTTTGTTAAAAATAAAACCTTAAAAGGATTGGGTGAAAATGATAGAATGTCACAGATTGTAGCGCTGCTCGCACAATTTGGAGACGGATTGGAAGGAATCAAAGAAGCCCTGAAAAAAGTAGAACAATAACCATGAGACTTTAAATAGTTGCAGACAGACTGTTTCAGATAGAAACAGTCTGTTTTTTATTTCTATGCTATTATATCAATTGTGCGAATAAGGATTTCTTCCAGACAAAATCTGCTTTATATGCGACAGGAAAAAGATCAGATAAAAAATCTGTACCCATAATATTCTATAGTTCTGTATCTGTGTCCAAAATTAAATACTCCATAATTTTGTTTAGCTAAAGAAGAAAATATGGAAACAATCACTCAACATCAGAAACAGTTTCAATATGCTGAGGCTTATGTATCAGACATGTTGGTGCTGAAAAACATTTTTCTGGAAACACAGAATTTGAAGCAGGTAGATCAGAATTTCGGACTTCCTTTTCTTTTGGCTAAAAACGGAAAAGAAACTGTTGCTTTTGCCAGTCTTATCATCAACGAAAAGGATGAAATATCTTTTAAAATCTATGATAAAAACAGAATGACGGAATCAGAAAAAAGGAATTTTTATTCCCGGGCTGAAAGATATTGCAAAAATAATAATACATCCAATTTCAAGGATCCGGAGCAATTAAAAAGCAGTATCAACAGTATGATCAGTTGGCTGAATCCTGAATAAAAACAGGATAAAATTGTACATTTACTTAAAACCCGGATTCTATGTCTAAAGATGTTCTGTACCTTAAAATAGCCAATTCTGTCACAGAGCAGATTAAAAGTGAAACTCTGCAGTTTGGGGACAGGCTTCCTTCATTGCGAAGTGCCCAGAAATTATATAATGTAAGTCTGAATACCATAAAACAGGCGTATATGGAACTCGAAAGCCGTTCGCTGGTAGAATCACGTCCGAAATATGGATATTATGTAAGCCAGACTTCCCAGCGAAAACTGGCGCTGCCTTCTGTGACACAGATGAAGGTTTCTGAAGGTAAAAATACCCCTCAGGATTTGATTGACAAGGTGTTCGGAAGTATCGGAGGAACAGATGTTACACAATTTGCTCTTGGAATTCCGGGGAAAAGTCTTCTTCCGGTAGCTAAGATGAAAAAATGCATGATTGATGTGATGAAAAGGAAAAGTGACAGCGGAACCAACTACGAACCCGTGCAGGGAAGCGAAGTGCTGCGCCGGGAAATTGCCAAATGGTCAATGGTTATGGAGGGGAAAATCACAGAAGATGATCTGGTCATCACTTCCGGAGCGATGAATGCCGTTTATAATTGTTTAATGGCCGTGACGCAACCGGGAGATTCGGTGGCAGTGGAAAGCCCTGTGTATTTTGGAATTCTTCAGGCCATTCAATTATTGGGATTGAAAGCAGTAGAAATTCCTACGCATCCTATTACAGGAGTGGATCTGGATGCTCTAAAGAAAGTGCTTCCAAAGCTGTCTGCATGTTGTTTTGTGGTAAATTATAATAATCCACTAGGATTTCAGATGCCGGATGAAAACAAAAGAGAATTGGTTAAAATGCTTACCGAACACAATGTTCCTTTGGTAGAAGATGATGTCTACGGAAACATCTATTTCGGAGCAGGAAGACCAAAGCCTTGTAAGTTTTATGATGAAGCAGGAATTGTGATGTGGGTAGGCTCGGTTTCCAAAACATTGGCTCCGGGATTTAGAGTAGGATGGGTAGCACCTGGAAAATTTAAAGAGAAAATTATTCGCCAAAAACTGGTTCAGACGGTGAGCGGACCTTCTTTGTTTTCAGATGTGATTGCAGATTTTCTTGCCCACGGACGCTATGATCATCATCTTAGAATGTTTAGAAAAAAATTATACGCCAACTACCTTCAGATCCAGAAATCGGTGATTGAATATTTTCCGGATAATACCAAAATCTCAGAACCCAAAGGCGGTTTTATGCTCTGGCTGGAACTGGATAAGAGAATATGCACAGAAGATCTTTATGATTTGGCGGTCAGCCAGAAAGTAAACTTTGCCCCGGGAAGGATGTTTTCACAATATAATCAGTATCAGAACTGTATGCGCCTGAATTATGCATTAGAATGGACAGACAGAGTGGAAAGTGATCTGGAAAAGCTGGGGAAAATGATAAAAAACAGAATTTAATAAACCTTATAGTGATGAATGATATCAAGAATGAAGTAAAAATTATAGCGTATGAACCTCAGTATAAAGAAGCCTTCAAAGCTTTAAATGAAGAATGGATCAAAACATTTTTTGTAATGGAAGCGGGAGATTATAAACTGCTGGATCATCCGGAAGAAGAGATTTTAAATAAAGGAGGACATATAGCCTTTGCTTTGCTGGATGGAGAAGTTGTAGGAACCTGCGCATTTGTAAAAACGGAAGATCATCCTCTTACTTTTGAGCTGTCAAAGATGGCAGTAAGTCCTAAAGCTCAGGGAAAAAAAATAGGCTATCTGCTGGGAAATGCTCTAGTGGAAAAAGCAAAAGAATTAAAGGCAGAAAAAGTTTTTCTAGTTACCAACTCTATCCTTGTTCCGGCTATTAAGTTGTACGAAAAGCTGGGCTTTATCCATATCCCTATCGGTCATGCTGAGTACGACCGTGCAGATGTCAGAATGGAGTTAATCTTTGCATAAACAAAAAAATATTAGAACTCGGATAGGAATATCCTTGTTCTAATATCAAATTTAAATCTAATTGCTTTACTGTTTTATTTCTTGATGAATGTCTTGGTCAGTGCTTTTTTGCTTCCGTTGATTTTAATGAAATACACACCAGCCGGAAGATTTCCGATATTGATTTTTTCATCGTAAAAACCTCTTGAAGACTTTAAATGGGTTGTTAAAACATTTGATCCTTTACTGTCGATGATTTCTGCTTTAATTTCCTTATCCTCACATTGATACTGGATTCCAAGGAATGTTGAAACTGGATTAGGATAAATTTTAAAATCTTCAATGATTGCTTTCGTTTCTTTTGCTGCCAATATTTCTTTGGAACATGCCGGAATTCTATTCACTCCATCTATTCCCCATGAAGACTGTACCGGAATACAAAGCCAGTTCAATACCGTAGGGAAATGATCCGTTTCTCTTGTCGTTGAGGTGTAATCATACACTTTAAAATTATTCACTATACCCGCATTATAAGTAGGAGAACCTGTCACAGTCATATGATTGGCGTTTGGACCAGAGTCAGTCAATGTATTTCCTGAAGTTCCATTACATTTCCAATTGGCTAATAATTGAGAATAATAAGGATGTGAAGTTGTAATATCCTGGTTCGCCCAATTCACGATAACATCATTGGGAAGAACCGATTTCCAGATTCTTACATCTTTATAAGAAGCCGCCAGATTAATTCCGTAAGCATTCGTTCCATCTTGGTTTAAGCTCAAAGGAAGCCCGGAATCAATATTTCCGATGGTATTCATTTTAGCAAAAGTTACCGGAACACCATCTTCGTACAATGTTACAAGACCATCTCTGTCAAAGCTTGCCGCAATATGTTTCCACTTATTTGTTTCCACTTTTCCGCCTACCAGGTCAATTCTGTTCGTTCCATCTCCAATATTCATTTTAAAAGTTTGTCCTGAATATCCTGAGAACACAAATCCTTTATTTTTCCCATTAGCCCAGTTTTTATTACTGATCATCACCGGATCACTGGAGTAAGCTGCATTAGGCTTTACCCAAAACTCGATGGTGAAATCCTGGTTAGCTCCAAAATTAAAAGGAGTCTGGCTTGCTGGCTTTGCATAAGTTCCTGCCGGGAAATTCAATTGATTGAATGTTTTATTGGATTCCAGAACAGTTTTGCTGATCTGCTGAGGAATAAATCCAGGATTGGAATACACCGTGAAAATATTTCTTTCGGTAAGATTTCCACCTCCATGAGAACTTTCGATCGCTCCATGATCTGTGGTTAATACAACCAACCAGTCTTCATTATTATAAGAAGGTCTGTTTTTCATTGCAGTCACAATTTCTCCAATATAAGAGTCTGTAGTCTTAATAGAATTGACATATTGAGAAACAGTGGATGAGAATCCATAAGAATGTCCGGCATGGTCTACATCATCAAAATCTACAAAGAGAATATCCGGATTATCATTCTGTAAAGCTGTAACAGCTGCATTTTTCACTGCAAGATCCGTTGCGAGATTACTTTTTACATCAGCGGTTTGAATGATTTTGTCGTTAATAGGTGACCAATGAGCCAGAGAAATGGTTCTTAGTGCGGGATTATAAGTCTCTGCTCTGGTTAAAAAATCAGGGTAGTTGACATAGTTCGGGCTGGTAAAGTTATTGTCCTGAACATTGTGTTTGGTGTGCCATACGCCTGTAAGCATGGTGCTCCATCCGTTTCCGCTCCAGGTAGTAGCAGCGCAAAGTCCGTCAATAGAATAAATAGACTGACTAATGAGGTTTTGGATGTTGGGAGTTGGGGTAGACATCATGACATCTGCACGGCATCCGTCAATACCGATAAAAAGAACTTTTTTGGTCTGAGCTCCAAGGAAACAGCTCATTACAACAGCCATTGACAATAGTTTTGTTTTCATGGGGAAAAAGGGTTTTTAGAATTGTGAAAGTTTACAAATAGTAATTTATTTTTAACTATTGTAAAATTAGTTTACTATTTGTAAAAATTTATGAACGGAAAGTTAATTAATTGATAATTAAAAAGATCACCGAAAAAAGCTTAGATATTAACCACAAAAGCCACAAAGAAAAATGACTCTGTTTATTTTAAGTTACATACTTTGTGAATAGAAGATCAAAAAAGGTTTCTGAATATGTCGGTTATAACAAATACCTAATGATCCGTACTACATTCCCCTCCTCCGGAGGGCTGTCGAAAATTCAAAGAATTTTTGACGGGGCGGTAAAAACACAAACATTTCCAATAGAAAAACCATGGAAACATTTGTGTCAAGAAGTATTTAAAAATAATCTGAAAAAATGGATTAAAGGATTCCCTCAGCTTCAGAAATCGTATTCAGAATATAATCAGGAGCTGCCTTTTCAAGCTCTGATTTACTCTGAGCTCCGGAAAGTACCGCTACTGTTAATCCACAGCCTGCATTTTTGCCCTCTTCAATATCAATCACAGAATCACCTGCCTTTAAAACTTTATGAGCTTCAGTAATATTGAATTTCTTCATTGCAAGATGAATCATTTCAGGACTTGGACGGCTTTCTGAAACATCATCAGCAGTAATCAAAGCATCAAAATGAATACTTTCTTTCCAGTTGAGTTTATCTAAAAGCTGGTGGGCGATTTCTGAGGTATACCCTGTATTTAAAACAATTTTTTTGTTTTGAGACCTCATATTCAATAAGAAATCTTGCGTTCCGTTGATGGGTTTTACATCCAGATTTTGATAAGATTCTTTCAGCTGGTCAGAAAAATTCTCAAAAATAGCAGGAGCATCTTCTTCGTTCCCATTGATTTCTTTTAAAAGACTTGTGATCGCTTCCAGTTTTTCCATTCCGGCACAGCTGGATAATACTTTTTCCAGGCTTACTGCGTAGCCGTAATCATTTACAGCATTGGTAAGTGTTTTGTAGACTACGTTATCTTCATCAATTGTTGTTCCGGCCATATCCAGAACGAGTAATTCTATATTTTTCATTTGAATTTTATGCGTAAATTTTTTCAATATTAAATTTGGAAAAGCCACCGCTTCCCGTCATTCCTTTTCCTCCGATCCCTGTTACAATATGAATATTGGCAGATGGGCTGTGCTCAAAAATATCTTTTGTTTTGCACTGGGAATAGATTCCGAACCATCTCCTCTGAATTTCATACGTAGGAAGATCAATAATTTTCTTAGCCTCATGAATCATGAATTCATCAATCTCCATATTAAGGTCATACCCCAAATCATCGGCATTTTTGGCATCTGCATATTCGTGAGAATCTCCTATGATTACAGAACCGTCAAGAGCCTGTTTGAATAAAATATGAACTCCGTATTTCTTCTCAAACGAATTAGGATCTTCTAAAGCCTTGATTTTCTTAAAAGAAGGACATTCGCTGAAAGATTCATACCTTCTTACAGAAAGTCCAGTAAGGATATTTCCCTGAAGTGAATAGATTCCTTGTGGTTTGGTCTGAAGCATCTGCAGCTTACTCACTTCCAGATCACTGTCATTGAATACTTTAGTATATAAAGTTTTAAACTCGTGTCCACCGCAGATTATGATTTTGGAAGCGTTAAATTCCGTTCCATCAGCCGTTACCGCTGTACATTTCTGATCATCTTCATGGGTTTCCAGTACAGATGTATTGTAGAAGATCTGTAAGCCCATTTTTTCCTGAAGCAGCTTGTGAAGCTTTACAATCATATCTGCAGAATCTACGGAAAGTTCCTGTGGGAAAAACAGACCTCCTTTGCAATAGTCTGAACGAAGACCATCAAACTTCTTGATGCAGTCGTTTTTAGATAATAAAACAGATTCATAATCATTATTTCTGTTGATTTCATATAGCTCTTCAATCAATTGAAGCTCTTCATCATTGGAAGCAATATAGATGGAGCCATTTTGCCTGATGGTAAGGTCTGCCTGATTATGAAGTTCATTGTATATGGCAAGACTTTCCCTTCCGAAATTCTGCCATTTAAGATCCATTCCGGAAGGTACTACCTGTCCGAAATTTCTTACCGTGGCACCCTGAGGAACAGAATTTCTTTCCAGTAAAGCTACCTTAAGGTTTTTCTTCAGTGCATGATAAGCATGGAATGTTCCTAAAATTCCACCTCCTACAACGAGTAAATCAAATTTTGTTGTCATTGTACTATAGTTTATAAAATTTTCGACGTATCGAAATTGATGAATTGATTAGATTTAGAGTTGGGTTTTGACTTTTTTCTGAAAGCCAGAAAAGCAATCACGGAAAGAACGAAAACCGCTATGGTAATGATATAATTTAAGTGGATATAAAAATGCAACCAGGAAGTCTGGGCCGAGCCAAAGTTTTTATACAAAAGAATCAGAACACTTCCCAGATAACCAAAAGAATCTACAATATAGATCAGAAAACCAACATTTCCCTTAATTTCAAAAGCGGCAATCATCCGGTCAAAATAAATTCCATTGAAAGGAATATAGCAAATGTACATTCCGAAGCCTGAAACCGTCATCCATAAAAAAGGTGACAGAGAACCATGCTGAAACAGATACGTAGAAAGCCCTACCGTAAGAATTCCCATAAAAAGAATGTAATGATAATAGGCAAATGCCTTTTTATTGTTCTTTACTTTTACCATAAAGCTTAAAATTACCAGAACCATTACGGCGATAGGAATTTCCGTTAAAGTGAAAATAGAACTGTCAAAAGTAAAGTTCAGTCCGTCCCAGATTTCACGATTAAAATTATCTCTGAAATCCCTTAAAACGGTTAAACTGATATATAAAAATATGATGCACACAATTGGAACAAAAAACTGTTGGATCAGGGCTTTTCTTTCTTTACCATTCAACGGTTGTCTCTTATTTTTAAGCAAAATATCTTCTTCTGAAGGTTTGGGAATTCTTTCAAGCAATAATCCGAAAAGAATCAGAGGAATAATGAAAATAAGTCCGGCTGAAAAAGGCATCCAGAATTCTGAAATGGAAAAAGTATCCATCAGAAATTTTCCTACAGATTTTGTAAAACCAGAAGAAACCACAAAGCTTGAACATAAAAATAATCCTATGATTTCGGTGGTTTTTCGTCCTTCAATATAAGAGAAAACAATTCCCCAGATCATTCCCAGTGGAATACCATTAATAAACATGAAGAGAATATTGTAAGGAGCAGGAACGGCTGCAAATCCTAATAAGGAAAGCTCAGCAATAGCAATGAAAGTAAACAGATAAGCGATTCGTTTCTCAGGTTTCAGTTCCGAAATAAATTTGATCCCGATGAATTTTGAGATAAAATATCCAATAGCTTGGACAATGATAATCAGAATCTTATAATCTACTCCGAAATAGGAAAGCCCTTCGAAGGAAGCTACGGTAAAAGGTTTCCTGAAACCGTACATGCAGAAGTAAACACCGAAAGCAGCAAATGCGGCCTTCAGTGTTACCAGTGTTTTTTTATTGATGGTTCTGGCCATGGTAATGGTTTAGAAGTTCAGTTTTATTCCAAGATTGAAACGTACTCCATAATATTCCACCTGTTCAGGACGGTCTTCGCTTTTTCCGAAGTGGTAAATCAGTGGTTTGTTCAGAATATTATTCACATCCGCATACAAAGTCAGGTATTTGGTAAATTGATAAGAACCTCCGAAATCCAGATTGCTGTATTTACCATAATAAGAATCATTGATATCCTCCTCAGCGTATTCTACAGCATACTTTCCTTTGTAGTTATAAGCCAGTCTTGCATTGAATCCTTTTTTCTCAAAGAAAAGCTGCGCATTGTACAATTCTTTTGCCTGGTAGGGAAGTGCTACCGTTCTTCCGCCTGGCTTTTCCATTTCGGAAGTCATGAAGGTGGCATTCAATTGTACTCCAAAGTATTGTAAAAACCCTGGAAGGAAGTCAAATCTTTTATTAATTCCCAACTCAACTCCTCCTAACCATGCTGCTTTCCCATTATTAGGAGCTGTGAATTGTACGCCATTGATTCCGTTGTAATTTCCGATAAAAGAGTCCTGGAAAATAGGATCAGTAATCGATTTATAGAAAACACCGCCACTCAGAATCCCTACGTTGGAAAAATAATATTCTCCCATCAGGTCAAAATTCAAAGAATAGGTAGGATTAAGATTTGGGTTTCCCCCTTTGAACTCGTTATCTGCTTCAATATAAGTTCCGCCCGGAGTAAGATCTCCGAAATTAGGTCTTGAGAAAGTTCTTGTCGCAGCAAAACGAAGATTGGTTTTATCGTTTAACGTATATTTTAAATGAATCATTGGGAGAACAGCCAGATAGTTTTTAGTATTTTCTACCGGTGTCAGTACGTCATCATTCACGCTGTATCCTCTTACTTTAGTATTGGTATTGGATAACCTGATTCCTCCTAAAATGATGATTTTATCATTCAGTTTATAGGTTGCCATTCCGTAAGCATCTGCATGTTTTTCAAACACATCAAAGTTTCTTCCTAATGCTTTATTATATTGCAATGCTTCGGAATCAGCAGTATTGATTTTTAAATTTCCCTGGTTGTCATACCAAAACTGGTTCATTCCTGTGGTTGAAAGTACCGGACCAAAAGTATTGCCGATATGGGCATTCATTTCACTTAAATATTTCGGTCCGTTGGGCTGTGTTGTGAGATATTGTGAATAATCTGATAGAAGAGGGGCTGTTCCACTGCTCCAGTTGTAGAAAATATCGGAGAATTTTGCATTACGTTCTTTATCTCTGTATTTAAAACCATATTTTAAAGTCAGTTTATCAGAAGCATTGATCTCATGGTTGAAAGCCGCTACGATTTTATCCTTTTCCTCCACAAAGACTTTATAAAATTCAAGATCTGTAAATCTCATCTGAGAAGCATCCATTTTAAAGTTCGGGTCACTGTAGAAACCAAATAAAGCATCCGGATTTTTATAATCTAATTTTCCACCGTCAGCTTTCCAATATGCTCTCGGACCATTTCCATGATTTGAAATATAATCAGGATTGATGCCTACTCCAGATTGAGTGTACTTGATGACATAGTAAGAATTGTTCTGTTTATCAGGAATATTGCCGTACTTAAATTTGTTGTCATAATAAGAGAGATCCCAGTCGATTTTTCCTTTATTTAAGTTATGAACTGCTCCCAAAGAAACAGAAGTAAGTTCTGTTATCAGTAAATTGTGGATATTCTGGAGCTCTACTCTTGCTGTATTATTAGCACTGCTGAATTTATCAAAACGGATTCTGTGTTTATAGTGGGTTTCATCATCCGATAAAGTACCATACATTCCTTTTAAATAGAAGGTTGTTTTTGGAGATAATACATATTCAAAAGCAGTATTGATCCCTGTTGTTTTTCTGACTCCGTTATAATCACGAAGTTCCAGTCTGAAAACTCCTTCATCGCCACTTCTTCTAGCCTCAAAATTATCTGTAGACCAGTTTCTTATGAAATGCGCAAAGTTGAATAAATACCCGAACTTTTTATCCTTCGTTCTTCCCCCATACAAAAATCCAAGATTGTAAACTCCTTTATCAGACTTTGCATTATAACCGCTTCCCACAGTAGCTTTGAACTCTGTTTTCATCGGTGGAGTTTTGGTGATAAAATTGACACCGCCGCCTATTCCGTCAGCTTCCATATCTGGGGTAAAAGACTTGTTTATATGTACATAGGAGATCAGTTCTGTAGGAAAGAAATCAAATGCCGTAGCTCTGGAAGTCGTTTCTTCCTCTGCGGTGGGAAGTCTGTTTCCATTAATGGTTGTGGATGCCCAGAATGGCGGAAGTCCTCTCAGGGAAACAAATCTTCCTTCTCCCTGATCTCTTTCAATAGAAACTCCCTGCACACGCTGTACGGTTTCTGCTGCATTTCTGTCCGGTAGCTTTCCGATTCCGTCAGAAGCGATGACATTGGTGATATTAATGGCATTCTTCTGAAGGTTTAAAGCTCTCGCTTCCGTATTTTTTAACGTTCCGGTAACGACAATTTCGTCAATATTTTTTCTCGGTTGGGATAGTTTGATAATTCCTAAGTCAACAGTTTGTTCCGGTTTAAGATCTACATTGATATCTGAAGATTCATAACCGATGTAGCTGATTTGTAAAGTATATTGGCCTTCTTTAATATCGTTGATGGTAAATTTCCCTTCAATATCAGTCGTCATATTTTTAGATAAGCCTTTTATTTTGACTGTGGCCCCGGGGAGAGGCTGACTGTCGTCAAGCACAGTTCCTATAATTAACTGCTTCTGCGCTGTAACAAAGACTATGAAACAGACAAAAACAAGGGTGAATAATTTCTCTAAATTTGTTTTCATTTTTACATATATTAAATTTTTTATGCAAATCACGCTAATAATTTTAATATATATAAATATTTTGTGTTAAGTATTGTTTAACAAATAAGCCCGGTTTGTTACGCTTTTTTTACTTTAAAACCAATAGGAGTTAACCTTTGAAAATTCAGGAAAACAAGCTTTGAAGTGAATGTTTCAACGTTTTTAGTAAATATTTACCATAAATAATAAGAATTGAAATCAGTTGAAAATGGGCCTTTTTTAATTCATATTTCGTTCATCTTGGAAGAAAACAGAAAAATGAAAGTTGCATATTTGTAAACTTTTGTGTTGCCTGAAAATCAGAAATTAAAGGATAATGATTACAGTAGATGATATTTTAGACACAAAGTTTTATGATTCAAACAGTATGTTTTTAAGGAATCAAAGGCTGCTACTTGTCGCTGATGAAGCGTTACATACACTTGGACTGAATCTATTCTTGACGTGTCATTCAGAATAACAAAAGCAAAATAAAAAAAGAAATAGTTAAGCCGTATAAAAATAAAGAACAAGCATCACACAACTTTCATCACTGATGCTTACCGGAACATGAGGAAATTTTCCGTTGAAATACAAAGAATCACCCTCTTTCAAGATGACTTCTTCATTATCAATTACGTATTTTACTTCTCCTTTCAGGATATATTTGAATTCCCACGCATCCGTAATGACTTTTTCCCTTTTAGAATTGGGCTCAAGAGTTAGTAAAACAGCTTCAAAACCTAAAGAATGAAGACTCTTGCTGAAGATATGCATATACTTAAATCCTTCAGCTTCTACTTCTTTTTCAATGACTTGCTGGCTTTCTTTCGGAACATAAATGAATTTGGCGTTGGATTTTTTCTCAACCCCTTCAAAAAAATAACTGGCATCAATCTCCAGCGACTGAATCAGATCCAATAACACAGGTAGTGAAGGAATCGTTCTTCCGTTTTCAATTCTAGAAACAAGTCCGTTGCTTACATTCGCTTTGAAGGCCAGCTCATTAATGGTTAAATTATTCTTTTTTCTAATATCCTTTAATCTCTTGCCGATACCTATTAAAAAGTCATTCATACTGTGTGTAATTTAACCTGAATTATATTCAAACAAAGGTAATATTATTCCATAGAGTTTGGATACAGGAGGGAATCAATTCATTGAAAATTATTATTTGTTGCTTGCTTCCCCGGATTCTTTCACTTTTTCTCCCCAAGAAAATTTCCCTATTTTTGTAAAACTCCTTATTTCATCTATGAAAAAAATTATTCTTATCGAAGACGAAACCAGTGTGGTGTCCTTTATTAAAAAGGGACTTCAGGAAAACGGATATGAAATTTCTGTAGCTTTTGATGGGCGTACAGGAGTGCAGCTGGTGCAGGCTAATGATTTCGATCTGGTAATTTTAG
The DNA here is from genome assembly GCF_003610675.1 of Chryseobacterium sp. AG363. Lineage (NCBI taxonomy): Bacteria > Pseudomonadati > Bacteroidota > Flavobacteriia > Flavobacteriales > Weeksellaceae > Chryseobacterium > Chryseobacterium sp. AG363. The sequence goes on along the minus strand of NZ_RAQF01000003.1, from coordinate 55,807 downwards.
ACATTATGCTTCCGGAAATGAATGGTCTGGACGTGTGTAAAGAAATAAGAAAAACCAATCAGAGTGTTCCGATTTTATTTCTGACTGCTTTGGGAACTTCTGAAAACATCGTTCTCGGATTGGAAAGTGGTGGAGATGATTATCTGGTGAAGCCTTTTAAATTCATTGAACTGGTAGCCCGTGTAAAGTCTTTACTAAGGAGAAGCAACAACAACGGTCCACAGGAAATTGCCGAACCGGAGCCGGATAATGAACATGTATTCCAGTTTTCGGATCTGATGGTAAATGATTATACCAAGAAAGTAACCCGCGCCGGAGAAGAGATTTCTCTTACTTCCACAGAATATAAACTGCTGCTGTACTTCCTGAACAATCCTGAAAAAGTAATTTCAAGAGCGGAAATTCTGGATGCCGTCTGGGGCGTAAATTACGAGCTGGGAACCAATGTAGTAGATGTTTATGTAAATTATTTAAGAAAGAAACTGGATAGCCAGGACGATAATAAGTTGATTCATACCGTGATAGGAATGGGGTATGTGTTAAAAAAGACATAATGAATGTTTAACAGAGTCATTACAAATCAAACCAAAACGATGGTACTCTTGATGTTGGTTTTTACCGCCATCATTTTGCTGTTCAGTGGTTTGGTGTACTTTTCAATTGTTAATTTTTCACACCAGAGATTTTATGAACTGCTGAAGATCAGGACAGCAACGATTGTTCAGATCGAAAAAAGCAAAGATCATCTCGACCTTCCGGAAAATTATGTTCTCAACAGCCTGAATGATGAGGAACTTCCAATGGAAAAAGACTATGTTTTTGCCGTTCCTACAGATTCCAATTTCAAAAAAATATCTCAGGAAATTCATATTCCTTCATACTTCTTTAAAAATATTATCAAGGAAGGAGAGTCCAATTATAATGATGAAGAATTCTATTATATAGGACAGAGCTTCAAATATGATGATAAAGATTATATTGCTATTGCTTCTGCTAAAAACCATTATGTTGTTTATTATCTGGGTTTTTTAAAGCGAACACTGCTTACCTGCATTGTACTGTCTCTGTTCTTTAGTATGATTTTCTCTTTTTATTTATCTAAAACTTTATTCAGACCGATCTTAAAAATCACTGGAAAAGTAAAGGAGATCAGTTCTGAAAACCTTCACTTAAGACTGGAGTCTCAGCCTGATAATAAAGAACTTAACGAACTGGTGGATACTTTCAACGATATGCTCAACCGCATTGAAACTTCTTTCGAAACCCAGAATCACCTGATTGGAAATGTTTCCCACGAATTGAGAACTCCGCTTACCTCTATTATGGGAGAAGCCGATGTTGCCCTTTCTATCAGCAGAACAGCGGATGAATATAAAGAAACCCTGGGAATTATTCTGGATGAAGCCGAAAAGCTGGATAAAAAGATCAAAGCCTTATTAATGATTGCCCAAACCGGATTCGATGGGAAAATCCAGAAAATGGATAAGGTAAGAATTGATCAGTTGCTTTGGGACGTTATAGAAACGCTCAGAAGAATTGATTCCCGGAATAATATCTATCTGGATATCAGTATGCTTCCCGATAACCCGAAGAAACTGAAAGTACAAGGGAATGAGCAGTTATTGCATCTTGCAGTAGCCAATATCATCAGTAATGGCTGTAAATATTCTAATTTCCAACAGGTTAAAGTCTCTCTGGGAGCAACCAATTCGGATGTGTACATCATTGTAAAAGACACCGGTATTGGAATTCCTGAAGTGGAAATGAACAAAATCTACGACCCGTTCTTCAGGGCTTCTAATACCAATAATTATGAAGGCTACGGAATCGGACTTCCATTAGCGAGAAACATCGTAAGAATGCATCATGGTGAACTGATTGTAAGCTCGCACGAGAATCAGGGAACAACCGTACAGATGAAGTTCCCGAATTTCTATAGCATGCAGAAAGGCGAAGAGATAAACAAATAAGAATCTTTATTCTAGCATTTTTTACTTATTTTTCATTTGTTTTGTTTTGAAAAACAAATGTTTATATCTTTTTTTGATCCTGATTCTTTCCTATATTAAGGGCTCTTAACAATTTTCTAATCTCATTTTAATCTCTTTAATCACATTTTAATTCCATTCCAAAGATCTTCTAATATGGTCGTTCTAGTTTTGTATCATCAAAAAAGATAAACACAATACAAAATAATAAGAACATGACTAAAACAATTTTAATTGCAACAGATTACTCTCTTGAGTCATTGAATATATTGAAAAAAGTACTTAAAGAGAAAGATGCCGCTGAAGATCAAAACCAATATAACATTCTTCTGACTTCCGGGTATGATTCCGGAGATTCTATCAGAGATCTTTTGTTCAGTACCAAAACATCAGTTTTCAATAAAATAAGACCTACAGAATTCTGCGATGCCTTTGGAATTATCAGTAATAAATATCCTCACCTGGTTAATAAAATCATCTGTGATGTGTTTACAGGAAGTTTCCAAAGAACATTCAATCAATATGTAAAGGCGGAAAATATTGAGGAAGCTTACTATGCTCCATCTATTAAAAGCAAAGGAAAAGGCAAATTTGATCTGATTCCTTATATCAAAAAATGCAAAGAGCTGAAGTCTCATGAAATTTCCATCGAAGTAAGAGAAAAGCTTCCGGAAAGAGGAAGACTGGCAGAGATCTTTGTAGAGGTCTAAAGATTAAACACAATTTAAAAACGATTAAAAATGTTAAGAAATTATAGTAACAGCAGGACACTGGGAGACAATATCAGATTGGGGACGCTGACTGCCTTCACAGCAGGTACTATAAACATTGCTTCCCTATTAATATTTCTTTCTTTTACATCGAACGTAACGGGACACTACGCAATTTTAGCAGCGGAAATCAGTAAAGGAAACTGGACGCAGGTAGGAGTTGTAGGAGGATGGATCTTTTTGTTCTTCTTCGGAAGCTTTCTGTCCAACTTCATTGTCATCAATTTTAATAAGAAAAGTAAATATTTTGCCCATTCCATGCCCATTGTGCTGGAAATCATATGTCTCCTTTTTGTAGGTGTATACGGGCAGTTTTATTATCAGAAAACATTAGAAGAGACAGAATATTTAGTAGCATTGATGCTTTTCGCGACAGGATTGCAAAACGGTTTAACGGCAAGTATCTCCAATTTCTCTGTAAAAACAACCCACCTTACGGGAACAACTACCGACCTGGGAATTCTGGTATCCATGTTTACCCAGAAAAAATACAGGAGAAACGGAGAACTGATTGGCAGAGCAAAACTTCTGATGAGTATTATGCTTGCCTATGTAATGGGAGCTGTATTTTCAGGGTTGACATACTATTATCTGGAATTCAGAGTCTTCTATGTCATCAGTATATGTCTTCTGATTGTCATCGGGTACGATGCTTATAAAATTCATATCCGTCACTTCAACACGAAGTACAGATATAACAGGATTTACAGAAAGCCCAATATTTTTGCTTATCTGTATGAGAAAATTCACGGTATTCCTAAAAGAGAGAAGAAAAGAAAGCTTGTCTTTGAGGATTAAAATAGAAAAACACACTATTAATTTTTTGTATAAACTAGCTGTAAATGCCCTTATTTTGTTATGAAATAGGGGCGTTTTTCTGAAAAATCAACTTCTGGATCGGTATTTCTATTGTTTTTAATCATATTTTCATGTCTGTTAAAATAAAAGTTTCCGGATGAGACGCATCAACTTGCTAACGCCCTTCATTACAAACATTAAAAAAATCGGTTGGGGATAAATAGGTAAAAATGTTGATAATTAAATATTAAATCACGATTTTAGTATTTTAATTCCCGTTTCCATTGACTATTTTTGTAAGTTGATTTACGTTTTTATGTCAGATATTATTCAGCTTTTACCGGATCATGTAGCCAACCAAATTGCAGCAGGAGAGGTGGTGCAGAGGCCTGCATCCATCGTGAAAGAACTTTTGGAAAATGCTATTGATGCAGATGCAACGAAAATTGAACTGATCATCAGAGATGCCGGGAAAAACCTTATTCAGGTGGTAGATGACGGAAAAGGAATGTCTGAAACAGATGCCCGCATGGCGTTTGAAAGACATGCTACCTCCAAAATCAAAGGAACAGAAGATATCTTTAAAATCGCCACAAAAGGCTTCCGTGGTGAAGCACTGGCTTCAATAGCAGCGGTTTCTCAGGTGGAGCTCAGAACGAAACAGAAAGATACTTCCATTGGAACCAATATCTATATCGAAGGAGGGGTTTTCCAGTTTCAGGACCCGGTTCAGACAGCAGACGGATCAAATTTTTTAGTAAAAAATCTTTTCTATAACGTTCCTGCAAGAAGGAAGTTTTTGAAAAATAATAATATTGAATTCAGACACGTAATTGATGAATTTCAACGTGTTGCACTCGCTCATGAGAACCTTGAGTTTTCACTGTTCCATGATGACGAAGCTGTGTTCAGGTTGAGAAAAGGAAGCCAGATGCAGCGTATTGTGGATGTTTTCGGAAGAAAGCTTCAGCCGCTTTTAATTCCTATTAAAGAGGATATTATCTGGTGTAAACTGCATGGCTTTGTTGCCAAGCCTGAAGGTGCCAAGAAAGCAAGAGGCGAACAGTTTCTTTTTGTGAATGGGAGGTATTTCAGAAGTCCGTACTTCAATAAAGCCGTACAGGAAGCATTTGAAGGGCTTCTTCAACCTGGATATGTACCTTCGTTTTTCCTTTTCCTGGAGCTTGATCCGGAGAAAATTGACGTGAATATTCATCCTCAGAAAACCGAAGTGAAATTTGAGGACGAGCATCTTATCTTTGCTTTGCTTCGTTCAACTATAAAAAGATCTTTAGGAATTTATAATGTTTCTCCAAGCCTAGATTTTGATAGAGATCCGGAACTGGATGAAATGATGAATAAACCGATTCCCAGCAAAGGAAATGGAGGCGGGTCCGGCGGAGGTGTTTTTAAAATGCCTGAAATTATTGTAGATAAAGACTATAATCCGTTTCTGGAAGAAAAAAACGTAGTACATCCGGAGGAAATCCAGAATCTTACGGAAATGTATCATCAGAATATTACAGCAGAACCTTCAAAAATTAACCTGTTTGAAGATGAGGATTTTGATGAAGATCTGATGAGACTTCCTAATGGATACTGGCTTTTCAACAAAGGAGATGTCACCTTAATGCTGGATTTGGGAAGAATGCACAGACTATTGGTTTCTGAAGGAAATAAATCTACCAGAAAATCCAATACAAACAGTCATGCTCTTCTTTTCTCTCTGGAGTATCATATGAATGAAATTGAAAAGACAAAGTATAATTCGATAAAAAAATATCTTCCGGAATTAGGGTTTGACATGAAAATTGCTCATGAAAGTGTACTTCGAATAGATTCACTTCCTGAAGGATTGAAAGAAACCCAGGCCATGAAGTTCCTGGAAAACCTTTTTGAGATCCTCGACTACAAGACAGAAGAAGAATTTTTGCAGTATTACCATAATCAATGGAATAAAATGCAGTCGAAGTCAAGATTTGACTTTATTTATAAAAAAGATGCGGAACAACTGATTAAAGACTTTACAGCATTAGGCTTCCCGGAATTTTTACCGGACGGTAAAAGATGCTTTTATGAAGTTCCGTTTAACGACTTTAAAAACAAATTTTAAAGAATATGTTTAACAATATACCGCCCATCACAAGAAATATTATTATCATCAATGTTATAGTATTTATTGCTACTTACTTTATGGGAAACCAGATGATTGGTTACCTCGCAGGTTTTTATCCGTTCTCACCTTTTTTCCATTCGTGGCAGGTTATTACCCATATGTTCATGCATGGAAGTATCATGCATATTTTATTTAATATGATGACCCTTTTCAGCTTTGGACCAATTCTGGAGCAGACATTAGGGGATAAAAAATATTTGATTCTATACTTTGCAAGTGGCCTGGGAGCATTCTTCCTTTTTAACCTATGGAATTTTGTTGAAGTGCAGCAGCTTTCCCACGAACTGGATCAGCTGGGGTTCAATGTAAATGCTTATTTATCCGGAGCAAGTGTTGAATTTACAGGAAATACAGGTTCCATTCTTAAACAAAAAGAATTACTGGAAAGCTTTAAGGCTATTGTTGCAACACCAATGGTGGGTGCTTCCGGAGCAATTTTCGGAGTAGTAGCTGCTTTTGCTACATTGTATCCAGATGCAAAAATCGGAATTATGTTTATCCCTGTTCCTATGAAAGTAAAATACCTCTTACCCATCATTGTTGTGGTTTCCATATACCTTGGGGTTTCTGGAAATGGAGGAGGTATTGCCCACCTTGCCCACGTTGGTGGTGCTTTGGTTGGATGGCTGCTGGCAAGAATTTGGAAAAAACATTTGTACCGTTTCAATTAAAATAATTTTGTGAAGATTTTCCGACTTATCGTATTCATTGTCCATCTGGGAATTTTATTTCTGCTGTTGGGTACTTTATTGAATGCTTATGTACCTCCAAAGATTTTTCCATGGTTTAATCTGCTTTCCTTAGGTTTTCCTGTGCTTATTATAGTATATGTGATTCTAACAGTTTTCTGGGTATTCAGCTGGAAAAAAAGGGCTTTTGTATTTATGTTTGCTGGGTTAGCATTTATAAATCCTGTAAAACGTTGGGTTAACTATTCTGATAGGAAAGGAGGTTCCGAAATAAAAGTGGTTTCTTTCAATACCAGAGCTGGAAGAGTAGGAAACAAAGAGCTCGAACCCTATCTGAAGTCTCAAAATGCAGATGTTCTTCTTTTACAGGAGGATGCGGGTATCAAATATCAATTTGAAGGCTATCAAAAAGCAAATCCCGGAGGAGGCTTAACAATTCTGACCAGGCACAAAATCCTGAAACAGCAGATTATAGAGCCACAAGATGGAGAATTAAGAATTCCTGGTTTGCTGGCTGATATAGAAATTAAAGGCAAAACCTACAGGTTCATTGATGTCTATCTCAATCCTTTTCGCTTTCAGAAAGAAATGGTGAAACTTAACGGAGATACCGATAACGACGAACAAAAAATAAAAGATGTTGTTAAAAGGTTGATTCCCACCTTTAAAAAACATCAGGATCAGGTCACACTTATTCGTGAAGCTATTGACAATTCTCCTTATCCTGTAATTCTAGCGGGTGATTTTAATTCTGTACCCAATTCTTACGAATATTATCATTTATCAGAAGGGCTTGAAGATGCATTTGTGGAAGCAGGAAGAGGAAGTGCAACCAGTTTTCACGATTATAAATTTCCCATTAGAATAGATTATATTTTCTCTTCCAAAACTGTAAGGGCAATATCTTATAAAGTTGACCGTTCTGTAAGTATTTCAGATCATTATCCTGTCACAGTTAAGTTTTCTACGGAAGGCAAATAATCATAAAAATAGTTAAAGTTATCTGCTTGGTAGGATTTTTGTTGAAAGAAAACCGTACCAAGACCGTTTTTTCATGAAGTCGAACCAGATATTACTATTTATACATATCGTTATTGCTGTATTGCTGTTATGCACATTGGGGAATGCATGGATTCCACCTAATATTTTAGGCAACCTTAATCTTCTGTCTCTTGGTTTTCCTTATCTGATCCTGTCACACCTGCTTCTTACACTGATCTGGATCGTAAAAAAAGAAAAAATTGCGATTGCTTTTGCACTGGGTACACTTATTTTCTACAATCCGATCAGACGATGGGTGAACTTTTCTCCCAAAACAGAAAATTTAAAAACAATACGGGATATTAAAGTATTGACTTTTAATGTGAAATACGGAGAATATGGCTGGGATAAAGTAAAAGATTATATCAAAGCACAGGATGCAGACATTATTCTGGTACAGGAAAAAGATACAAACCGTGTTATAAAACGTGATCTTATAAAATATCCGTCAGTTATTCTTAAAACTAAGCATAAAATTGTAAGACAAGCGGAACTTATTGATGAAAAGGCTCGCGGAAATTCATTCTATGCTGATATAGACATTAATGGGAAAGTAATCAGAATTATTAATGTGTATCTTGAACCCTTCAGGCTTCATAAATCGATGTTTACGAAACTTGATAAATTAGGTTTGGGAAATGTTTCAACATTGCTTTCTCATATGACACCGACCTTTCAGGCACATGAAGATCAGGTAAAAAGAATTAGAAAAATGATAGATTTATCTCCATATCCTGTTATCCTGGCAGGAGATTTTAATTCTGTTCCTAATTCATACGAGTATTATAATCTCGGAAAAGATCTCCAGGACGCGTTCTTAGTTGCAGGAAAGGGTAGTGCAAGCAGTTTTCATGATTATAAAGTCCCGTTAAGGATTGATTATATCTTCACTTCAAAATCAATCATTCCTTTAAGCTATAAAGTAGATCAATCTGTGAAATTATCGGATCACTATCCTGTAATTGCAGAATTTCTGTTAAATTAGTTCCATGAAAAATTTACTGGCTGCGATTTTTGTTTTTACCATTCTTTTTACTGCGTGTTCCAAGAAAGAATCTCCGGGTTTTGGGGCTGAACAGGAGGTGAGAGTACGTTATGATACAACTGCTGTTGACTCCTTTTCTACAGGAGCTGTTTCAGTGGATATTGCACGAAAAATAAGAATGTCCTCTCCTCAGTATCTTGATTCTGTAAAACAGGCTAGAAAGCTGCAGGAGGAAGAAAATAAGCTTAAAGCAGAGCTTGAAAAGGAAACCAAAGCAAAACAGGAAGAGGAAAAGAAAAAAGCAGAAGCTGAAAAGAAACTGAAGGCAACAGAAAAACCGGTAACACCGGAAATCAAATCAGAATAAATCTAAATTCCATTAAAAAATAAACAATATGAAAAAACAAATTTTAGCTGCAGTGGTGATCTCAATATTCACTGTAGCATGTACAAAATCAACAACAAAAACAGAACAGGTAGAAAATCCTGACGGGTCTACTACCACAACCACAACTACTACTACCGAAACACCGAACGTTGTGGATACTGCAAAAATCAACAACGCGAAAGAAGACGTTAAGGCTAAAGTAGATGAAGCTGGCAATAAGATTGATGCCGCTGCTCAGAAGGCGAAAGATAAGATTGATGCTACTGCAGATAAGACAAAACAAGATCTTAACAAAGCAGGACAGGATATCAAAACTGAAGCTAACAAAGTAGGGCAGGATGCAAAAGAAGCTGCTAAAAAAGGAGCTTCAAAAGTAGAAGAAGCCGCGAAAAAAGTAAAAGAAGATTTAAGCAAATAAATAATAAAAGCCGTAGTTCAATAGAATTACGGCTTTTTTATATGCAATTGAGAGTTAGGAATCTTTCTCTCTTATTTATTCATTTCCAATAATGGATCAATATATTCTCTGTCATTGCTTAACCTTGGTACTTTATTTTGTCCACCTAGCTTTCCTTTAGCTTCCAGCCAGTGATAGAACAGATTTTCTTTTGCAATATGTACAATCGGTCTTTTAAGAGTCATATTGTTGTATCTTTTCGCTTCATAGTCTGAATTGATGGTCTTTAAATGTTTATCAAAAGCATCAATAAAATGATCCAGATTATCAGGATACTGACTGAATTCAAAGATCCATTCGTGGGCACCACCTTCATTTCCTTTCATAAAAACCGGAGCTCCTGTAAAGTCTGTGATTTGTGCTCCTGTTAATTCGCAGGCCTTTGAAAGGGCAGATTCCACATTGGTGATCATCAGTTCTTCCCCAAAAGCATTGATATAATGTTTTGTTCTTCCTGTTATTTTTATTCTGAAAGGATTGATCGAGGTAAAGACAACGGTATCGCCAATCAGATATCTCCACAATCCTCCATTGGTGGTGATTACCATTGCGTAGTTTTTCCCTACTTCCACATCTTCCAGACTTACGACTTTCGGATTTGAAAAATGAAACTGATCCATAGGGATAAACTCATAAAATATTCCATAATCCAGCATCAGCAGCATCTCATCACTATCTGATCTGTCCTGGATACCGAAGAAGCCTTCGGAAGCATTGTAAATTTCGTAGTAATTGATGTTTTTTCCGATGATCTGTCTGAATTGTTCCCTGTAGGGCTTAAAGCTGATTCCACCGTGAAAAAACACCTCTAAATTAGGCCACAGCTCAGAAATACTTTCTACATGAGTTTCCTTTAATACCCTTTGAAGAAGAACCATCATCCAACTTGGTACTCCAAGAATACTTCCTACATCTTCATTTTTTACTTCGGAGGTGATTGCTTTAAGCTTACTTTCCCATTCTCCCATCAAAGAAACTTTCTTACTCGGAGTGGTGGTGATTTCTACCCAAAAAGGAAGGTTATCAATGAGAATAGCAGACAGATCTCCGAATTTTGTATTGAAATCAGCGTACAGCTCAGAACTTCCGCCTAAACGTAAGTTTTTATAATTAAAAAGCTGGTTTTCAGGATGGTTGTTGGCGTAGATAGAAACCATATCTTTTCCGGCTTTCATATGACAGTATTCAAGGCTTTCTGCAGAGATCGGAATGAATTTGCTTTTAGCATTGGTGGTACCCGATGATTTGGCAAAATGTTTTATGAGACCTGGCCAGCTTACATCTTTATGGCCTTGTCTTGCTTTCTCAATAAAAGGTTCCATTTCTTCATAGCTAACAATAGGAACTTTGCTTTTAAAATCCTGATAACTTGATATTGAATTGAATCCGTATAGTTTACCATATTCCGTATCCTCCGCATGAAACAACTGAGAAAAGAGTATACCTTTCTGGGTTTCAATAGGATGGTCCATGAAATTCTGTATCTGGTCAATCCTTTGACGGATGAACCAGTTGACTACGGTATTGAAAAGTGCTTTGGTTGCCATTTCAACAAATATAATGATATTTGAATTTTCAGAAAATTTTTTACGTGATTAAATAAAAAAACCGTTACAAAATTTGTAACGGTTTGATATTTAGTTTATTGATTCTTAGCAATATTCATCGTAAGCTGCCTGAAGGTTAGCTGCGATAGCTCCTGCAGGGTTTCCTTCAATGTGGTGTCTTTCCAGCATGTGAACTAACTCACCATCTTTGAAAAGTGCTACACATGGAGAACTTGGAGGGAATGGAGCAAGGTGTTTTCTTGCTTCTACTACAGCCTCAGTATCAAATCCTGCAAATACAGTTGTTAGATGATCTGGTTTTTTGTCTCCCGTTAAAGAGTATACTACTCCCGGTCTTGCAGCACCTGCAGCACAACCACATACGGAGTTGATGACCAATAATGTGGTTCCGGATTGTTTTAACGCATCTTCTACCTGAGCAGGAGTTGTTAAATCCTGAAAACCTTTATCTGTAAGCTCTGCCTTCATAGGCATTACTAAATCTGTTGGATACATATATTTTGTTTTTTATCTGTACAAAGTTAAGCAATTCTTTGCGTTTGTTCAATATATAAAAACTATCAATTGATTAGTCATATAAAATTAACCAAGTATTAATATTGTAATAATATTCTAAAAAAAGTGAATTAACATTAGGAATAATAAAATATTATTATTAAATTTGAAATGATTCTGAAAAACAAACGACCGTGAAAAAAACATTTGAAGCTTTCCCTCAAGCAATCAATCACTTAAATACTCTCTGAAATATGGTAGTAGCTTAATTCTCTTTCAGTTTAGAATCAAACTGATTAACAAACTTTAATATCCAAAGAAAGTGAAGCCCGGAACTATTCAGTTCCGAGCTTCTAATCAAATCGATATGCAAAGGTTGTATATCCTATAGTTATGGAGTGAGAAGCATTTTTAAACTTTGAAATGAATCTAAGTTTAAAAATATATCACCATTAAGAAAGGAGCTTTTTAGCCATCTCAGAAATACTTTTTCCGTCTGATTTTCCGGCTAATGCTTTTGATGCCACTCCCATTACCTTCCCTAAATCTTTAACAGATTCAGCTCCGGTTTCAGAAATAATATTTTTAATTTCTGTTTCTAATTCTTCAGCAGAAAGCTGTTTAGGTAAGAATTGCTCAATAACTTTCATTTGAGCATCTTCTACTTCTGCAAGATCATTTCTTCCCTGTGCAGTAAATTGATCGTAAGAATCCTTACGTTGTTTTACCATTCTCTGAAGAATAGCAATTTCCTGTTCTGCTGTTACTTCAGCTCCGATGGCTTCCGTTTTAAGCAGTAATATCTGAGATTTCACAGAGCGCAGAGAATCCAAAGCCACTTTGTCTTTGGCTCTCATTGCTGTTTTTATAGCTTCGTTTATTGTATTTTCTAAACTCATGGTTTCAAATTTAACAATGTATCAATGTAACAGTTTACCAATAAATGTCTGGTAATTGTTACATTGGTACATTTCTACATTGTTATATTATTTAGTCTACATCTTTATTTAAAAATCTGTTTTCTCTGATCTGCATGGATCCATTGTTATCAGACAGATAAGTGTTGATGTTCTGGTCTGATGCATTGTTTCCGTCGATCGAAATATTTTTTCTTTTAAAAGCGGGAATAGATTCGAATTCACTTGTGCTGTCAAAATTCTGGTAGCGGGAGTTGAATTCTTTTAATTTATTTCTTCTTTCAATTACTCTGTCCTGATCAATCGTTTTATTCACGAAAGTGAATTCTGATTCTTCAGTTTTTGGAGTCTCAATTTCTGTTTTGTGTTCAAAAGTTGATCTTGTTTCAACCTTTGGCTCTTCCTGTTTTTGGTAGAACGTTTCAATCTTTTGAGCTGGTTCAGCTACCGCAGCATTGGTAGGAGTATTAAACTCTGCTTTTGGCTGCCCGAAATCCTTACTAGGCTCGTTTCTGATAGGCTCGTTTACAAAGAAGCTGAACTCAACAGGTTTTTCATTTGAAAATGAATTGTTGAAGGAAGTTCCGGATTGTGGTTCCTCTTTTTTGTTTTCAAAATCAAATGAAAAAGACTGGATCTCAAGATCGTTAGGATCATCATGTTCCTCATCAATAGCTAATAAGCTATATTCTTCTTCTCCTTCTTCTTCATTTCTCCAGTTTTGTTCCGGTGTATTTACTGTATCTTCTTCTTTATCAAAGAATTTGATTTCAGTTCTTGGCTGCTCTTCTTCAATAATCATTTTTTTTTCAGCAGAGGTCACATTGAACGGAGTGTCGTGATCTTCGTCATCCAGCCTGAAAAGGTTTTTTCCTCCAAAATCATGCGTTGTCTCAGGAGCTGATTCTCTTTCTTCTCTTGTTTTGAAAGGAGAATTTTTAGGTGCTTCAAAACTGTCGTTAAGACTGATTCTGATTTTCTCAGTAGGTCCTGCGAATTTCTTATTATCATTAGAGAATCCTGTTGCAATTACAAGAACACTTACTGCATCTCCTAATTCTTCATCTGCACCCACCCCGAAAATGATATCTGCAGTGTTTCCTGCTTCTTTTTGGATGTGGTCCATAATGATACCGATCTCATCCATGGTAACTTCTTCAGCCCCACTTCTGATCAATAACAATACGTTTTTAGCACCTGTGATCTTGTTATCATTTAATAACGGAGAATCAAGGGCTTTTCTTACAGCTTCTTCGGCTTTATTTTCACCTGAAGCAGTTCCTGTAGACATCAAGGCTGTACCTGAATTCTGAAGTACAGATTTAGCATCTCTAAAGTCAATGTTTACATCAAAGTAACCTGTAATAACTTCTGCCATCCCTTTTGCAGCATTGGTTAACACTTCATCGGCTTTTGAGAATCCCTGCTTGAATCCAAGGTTTCCGAATTGCTGTCTTAGTTTATCATTGTTGATGACAATAAGCGAGTCAACATTGTTTCTTAATTTATCTAGACCGTTTTCTGCCTGCTCCAACCTTCTTTTCCCTTCAAAGCTGAAAGGAACGGTAACAATACCTACGGTAAGAATTCCCATGTCTTTCGCTACTTTAGCAATGACAGGAGCGGCTCCGGTTCCTGTACCACCACCCATTCCGGCAGTGATGAATACCATCTTGGTGTTTTGGCCCATAGCAGCCTTGATATCTTCAATACTTTCGATGGCTGATTTCTCACCAACTTCAGGATCGGCACCAGCTCCAAGACCTTCTGTGATAGAAGTTCCCAACTGAACTTTATTGGCTACCGGGTTATTATCTAAAGTCTGAGCATCTGTATTACAAATCACGAAATCAACTCCGTGGATTCCTTTCTCGTACATGTGCTTCAGAGCGTTGTTTCCACCGCCCCCTACACCGATTACTTTTATAATGGATGAATTTCCTTTTGGCAAATCAAATGAAAATCCTTGTGTACCTATATTTTCCATAACTATACTTTTAATAATTGATAAGTGATAGATGATAATTGATGAATGATATTCGTCTTTAATTTAATAAATATTAATCTATTTCAGGTATCATTGATCATTAATCTTTTATCATTTATATTTATTTACTCTACTTCTTCAAAGAATTTTTTTACTTTTTCCATAAGCGACTGCCCGAAGGTCAGTTTCGCTTTTCTGTTCTCTTGCTTTTCATTTTCAAAAGACTGCTGCTCCTGAACAGGGGCTGCCTGCTGAACGGGTTGAGCCGTTTCTGCCTGTGCTGCAGTGACTTCCGGTTTTGGCTGCTCTGTAACAACTTCTACAACTTCGTCAATATTCTGTTTTTTGTCTCTGATCTTTAAACTTTCCATCAGTAATCCGATAGAAGTAGCAAATTCAGGGCCTTTCAGATACTGATTTTTATCATTGGCGATATATTCATTCGCAAAACCGATTCTGCTGTCAAAACCTGTTGTATAATTGGCCAGCTGACGAAGGTGTTTCAGGTTTGAACCACCACCCGTAAGAACAATTCCGGCAATCAGTTTTTTCTTTTGTTCAAAAGCACCATAAGCCTTCAGTTCTGTATTTACCATTTCCAAAACTTCTTCTACTCTTGCATTGATGATCTGCGCTAAAGTTTTTAAAGAAATCTCTTTGTCCGGTCTTCCGTGAAGTCCGGGAATGGTTACAAAAGTACTGTCTTTTTCTAATTCGGGAACAGCCGAACCAAACTTTACTTTCAGTTGTTCTGCATGTTTTTCTATGATGGAACAGCCTTCTTTGATATCTTCGGTAATAATTCCGCCTCCGTATGGAATCACACAGGTATGACGAATGATATTATCTTTAAAGATTGCAATATCTGTTGTACCACCACCAATGTCAACAATGGCTACACCGGCTTCTTTTTCTTCTTTTGTAAGGACAGCTTCAGAAGATGCCAATGGTTCTAAAGTAAGGGCTTCCATTTCTAATCCGGCTTCACGAACGCATCTTGCAATATTTCTGATGCTGCCCATTTGCCCTACTACGACGTGGAAGTTGGCTTCTAAACGTTTTCCATGCATTCCGACAGGTTCCTGAATTTCCCCCTCGGAGTCCACTTTATATTCTTGAGGAAGTACGTGGATAATTTCTTCTCCAGGAAGCATAACCAGCTTTTTTACCTGATCTTTTAATGCTTCGATGTCATCGTCTGTAATAAATTTATCAGGATGTTCACGCATAATATAATCGGAGTGCTGCAGAGAACGGATGTGTTTTCCTGCAATACCTACCGTAACTTTGCGGATAGGAACTCCGGCGCTGGATTGTGCTTCGGATACTGCAGCCTTGATTGAATTAATGGTTTGTGAAATGTTATTCACAATACCTTTATGAACACCAAGACTCTTAGCTTTTCCTACACCGAGAACTTCTATCTTCCCGTGTGCATTCCTTCTTCCGACAATCGCGACTATCTTCGTTGTCCCGATGTCCAGACCTACTGAATACTCTTGATTTTCCATTTTATATCGATTTGATTTTTTCTACTTTTTTATCTATAAGGATAGGCTCCTATTTGTGTATTAAATGCCCTGAGGGACTTATTCTATTTTTACTTTTGCCTTAGGCTTGGACTGCGCCTTGACGGGAGGCTTTTTCTCTGCTTTTTTAGTTTCTTTTGTTTGTCCTTTCGGTTTGGTACTCTCTTTCGGTTTTACCGAGGTGGAGCTGGTCTTTTTTACCTCTGCTATTTTGGGTTTAGCTTCCGTCTTTTTAGCGGCTGTTGGGGAAGGAACTTTTGCCAATTCCATCTTTCCTGCCTTTAAAATACTGTCATTTTCTTTAAAATAAGGGTTTAAAGTAGTGACAATCTGATTCTGATATTTCACCGAAACCATGCTGTATTTCTGAGGGTCCTGATACACAAGGTATTTTTCCACAAACGTTTTAAATCCTTTTACTTTAAAATCAATATTATCAAGGTCTCCAATTTCCACTCTATAATTTCCTTCACTTGTCAGAAGGCTATAGCTGTCTTTACTTTTTGAGATTCCGATAAAGTATTTCTTACTGAAATCATCTTTATCAATTTTTTCTACCAGTTCTGCCAGCTTCTCATATTCATCAGGCTTTACGTTTCCTGTTACCAGCATACATGGGTGGGAATAGGTTCTTGAAATAGGGAATTCAACTCCTTTCTCATCCACATAAAAGTCTTTTCCGTCTTTATTTAATCTGAAAACAGGCACTCTCTGTTTGATATCCAGATTCAGCTTTCCGTTCAAGTTCAGATAAACATTGGCGCTGTCTACCGCTGGTAGGGAATTGATCTTTTTTTCCAAAGAAGGAATATTGAGATCTCCCACTTTTCCTGAAGGATTTTCTTTTTTTACAATTTCCCTGATATCTTTTTCATCAACAAAATATACCGGAGTTTTCTCGTTCATTTTTACAGAAATCTTGTTATCCGTAATCTGCTCACGGCTGAATCTCCTCAATGAGAAGCTCAGTAACAATCCCAGGATAATTACGGTGACAACAATTTTTAATATTCTGTATTTATTTTTCATACATTTTTTGTATTCATGTATTTATGTAAAATGTATTCATGAATACGTAAATACATTATTACTTTTTATAATTTATTTATCCATTCACAAATAGGGTCATAAAGGGTGTCTATATTTCCTGCGCCTACCGTAAGAAGGATGTCAAAATCTTTTTCTTTTATTTTTTCAAAAGCACTGGATAATGTTGATACTTCTTTTTTATCTAATGTTACTTTGTCCAGCAGCCAGTTTGAAGTGATTCCTTCAAAATTTTCCTGAAGTTCTCTTGCAGGATAAATATCAAGAAGAATGAGTTCATCTGCCTTACTTAAGCTTTCCGCAAATCCGTCTGCGAAATCTCTTGTTCTGCTGAAAAGGTGAGGCTGGAAGGCTACCAGAAGTTTTTTATCCGGATAAAATGTTCTGATTGAGCTCATTACAGCATTGATTTCTGTAGGGTGGTGAGCATAATCATCAATGTAAATTTTACCGTTTTGATAAATATGTTTGGTATATCTTCTTTTAATTCCCTTAAAATTGGCAATTGCTTTTTTCAGCGTATCAAAATCTGCGCCTAAATTATGCAGGATAGCCAGTGCTGCAGTGGCATTTTCCACATTATGAATTCCCGGAATTTCCCAGACAAAATCTTTTATTGTTTCCGTTGGAGTATGGAAGTCAAAATAAATTTTATCATGCTCCATACGCAGGTTGTCTGAATAATAATCTGCAAGCTCATTTACCGCATAAGTTTGATGCCCTCTGCCAATTTCCAATCCTTTTCTTACAAAAAGTTGTTTGTCTTGAGGAACTAAAGCTGCAAACTGTCTGAATCCTTCTTCAATATGATTAATGTCTCCATAAATGTCCAGGTGATCTGCATCTGTAGAAGTTACTACTGCCCAGTCCGGAGAAAGGTTCAGGAAGCTTCTGTCATACTCATCTGCCTCTACTACAGAATAGGTAGAACCGTTGTACAGGAAGTTGGATTTAAAGTTTTCAGAAATTCCTCCCAAAAAGCATGAGAAAGGAAGGTCGGCCTCTTTACACAAATGAGCTACAAGGGTAGACGTGGTGGTTTTCCCATGAGTTCCTGCAATGGCAATACAGTCTGTATTTTCAGTAATTAAGCCTAAAACTTTAGCACGTTTTAAAACTTCAAACTGATTTTGATTGAAATAATCCAATATTCCAAGCGTTTTGATAGCCGGAGTATAAATTACCAACGTATCTTCTTTCTGAAGGGAAGTAATCCTTTCATCAATAAGATCTTCAAAAACAATATCAATGCCTTCATTCATCAGATTCTGAGTAAGCTTTGTATTGGTTTTGTCGTAACCCAATACTTTTTTTCCGGATGCATTGAAATAGCGGGCTAATGCACTCATTCCTATACCTCCGATTCCAACGAAGTAAAAAGTCTGATATGTTTGTAAAATGTTCATTTATATTTTAATCTTTAATAACTCTTTAACCAGTTCAGAGTTTTATTACTAATATTTTATATTATAAGGCTTTCATCAACTTACGCTAGTGACTCGTTAATGAATTAAATTTTAACGGTGTCAGGCTGAGCTTGTCGAAGCCTTCTAATCTTTCATCCTATTTTTTGATAGCAGTGGTAATAAATCCCAGTTATCATTTATTATTGCTTCTTTCTTTTTCCTACTCCAGCCTTTAACTTGTTTTTCAAATCTTATAGCTTGATTAACATCATTAAACTCATGGTAGAAAACAAGTTCCACAGGTTTTCTTGTATACGTGTAACTTTCAGGATTTAATCCGTCATTATGTTCGTTAATTCTTCTTTCCAAATCATTGGTAAAGCCTGTATAGTAAGAATTATCGGAACATTTTACAATGTATACATAATATATTTTCATTCATTAGTGTTTGCTTATTGGCCCTTCGACAAGCTCAGGGTGACACCTCTAATACTAACTGTTTTATTTACTCATGTTAGGCTGAGCTTGCCTAAGCCTTTCCTAATTATTTTATTACGTTAAAAATCTCGTCTACAATCTCTTTTGCGGCATTAGGTTTGGCAAAATATTTCAGATTGTCGGACATTTCTTTTCTTATCCTTTCATTTTCGCAGATTTCTGATAATGTATTCCAGAATTTTTCCTGCATTTCAGAGTCTTTTACCATTCTGGCAGCATTTTTTTCAACCAGGTTCATGGCATTTTTGGTTTGATGGTCTTCCGCTGCAAAAGGGAAAGGTACCAAAAGCACCGGCTTTTGTGCTACAGCCAACTCTGAAATGGCAATAGCTCCGGCTCTGGAAACAATGATATCAGCTGCAGAATACGCCAGTTCCATGTCTTTGATAAATTCTTTCAAATGAATGGAAGCTGGAAGCTGGAGGCTGGAAGATAATTCTTTGTAATCCAACTTTCCTGTTTGCCAAATTAATTGATATCCTTTTTCTTTCAGATTCTCAATATTTTCTTTCCAGGCATTATTCAATGTTCTGGATCCCAAAGAACCTCCTACAGAAAGAATCGTAAGTTTATCTTTATCCAATCCCATTTTCTCTTTTGCCTGAGCGGTTTCCTGCATTCCTGAAACAATATTCTCACGAATCGGATTTCCCAGAAACTTTATTTTCTCTGTAGGAAAGCCTTCTACTTTTGGGTAGGCTGTGAAAACGGCTTTGGCTTTCTTGCTTAAAATTTTATTGGTTACCCCAGCGTGAGCGTTCTGTTCCTGTATGAAAATCGGAATTCCCATTTTGCTAGCTTCATAAAGAGCAGGTCCACTGGCAAATCCTCCTGTTCCTACAGCAAAATCAGGAGCGAAGTTTTTGATAATCTTTTTAGACTTTGATAAACTTTTCAGAATCTTAAAAGGAAGTCCCAGGTTGGATAACAGATTACCTCTGTCGATTCCTGCGATATCAATTCCTTCAATTTTATAGCCTGCCTGAGGAACTTTTTCCATTTCCATTTTTCCGTTGGCACCAATGAACAAAAATTCTGCATCAGGAAATCTTTTTCTGATCTCATCAGCAATGGCAATGGCCGGGAAGATATGTCCTCCTGTTCCTCCGCCGGATAATAATATTCTTAATTTTTTGTCCATTTTAAGCGATATCGTTTATTTCTGCTATACTTTGTTTTTTGCCCATTCCTTCTTCATCATAAATCTGAATTCTTGAGCTTATATTTAAAATAATACCTAACTGTAAATAGGTCACCAGCATGGATGTTCCTCCATAACTAATTAAAGGCAGCGGCTGTCCTGTTACCGGGATTAGGTTTACAGCAACGGCAATATTTACCGAAAGCTGAATGAAGATCATTACCCCGAGACTGAGCACGAGCAACGATCCGAAAAATGCCGGCATTTTACTGGCAATCATTACAATCCTGATCATCATAATCAGGTACAAACTGATCAGAAAAGCGGCTCCTATCACTCCATATTCTTCTACAATCACTGCGAAAATAAAGTCGGAGGCAGATTGCGGAAGCATTTGTTTCAATGCACTTTTCCCTGGCCCCATTCCGGTAATTCCGCCGTGTACAATAGCTGCTTTGGCCTGCATTACCTGATAATTTTTTGCTTTTACACTTTCATCATCTGCATCTGCTGTTTTGGCTTTGCTTGATGTAAAGGTTTCAATACGGCTCATCCATGTGTGAACACGGTTTCCACCGATCATATTGGTATTTAAAGCAATCAATAAAAAGAACACAATGGCTACAAATGATGCGGAGATAAATCCTGCAATGTATTTCCAGTGAAGCTGTCCTATTATGAGAACCACTACGGAAACCATTAAAATCATTAATGCCGTTGAACCGTTATCTTTGGCTACCAATACAAAAACAAGCAGGATAGGCCCGAAAATATACATGATATTCTCTATCGGAAGCCTTTCCCTGGTGATCTTTTTGGTCAGATACCTGCACAGATAGATGATCAGCATTAAAAAGGCAAATGATGAAGGCTGGAAAGAGATTGGTGTTCCCGGAATTTTCAGCCATCTGGAAGCACTTGCTCCATCAATGGTTTGTCCGGTAAACATGGTAACAATCAACAGAATAATCATCAGGCCGAGCAGGATACTGCTGAGCTTTCCGATGTATTCATATTTTATAGTTCCTACCAGTCTCATAATGGCTAGTCCCAGAACTACAAAGAACATATGTTTGATAACGTGGCCTGTTGTGGTCCCGTTATTGACAATGTATTCGAGATTTGAACTTGCAGAGTATACCGGGAAAATAGAGAAAATGGAGATCACAAGGATGACCATCCAAAGTACTTTATCGCCCTTTAGAAATTCAAATCTGTTTTCTGTGTTCTGTTCGTCCATATTTAATGCTATTGGCTAATGGCTAATGGCCATTGGCATTTAATACCTGTTCTTTAAACTGGCGTCCTCTGTCTTCATAGCTTTTGAACAAGTCAAAGCTTGCGCAGCATGGAGATAATAAGACCGTGTCGCCTTTTTTAGCCAGTGATTTTGAAATTTTCACGGCTTCTTCCATACTTGAAGTATCATAAATAAGCTCTTTTTTATCTTTAAAGAAATCGATGATCTTCTTGTTATCTACTCCAAGACAAACAATTGCCTTTACTTTTCTTTTGACTAAATCTTCAATTTCGGTATAGTCATTTCCTTTATCTAAACCGCCAACAATCCATACGGTTGGTGTTTTCATGCTTTCTAAGGCATAGTAAGTAGCATTTACATTGGTTGCTTTACTGTCGTTGATGTATTTTACGTTATCAATTTCAGTAACGAACTCTAATCTGTGCTCTACGGCCTGGAAGGTCATCAATGAATGTCTGATGCTTTCATTGTTGATTTTTAATATCTTACCGGCAATAGATGCTGCCAGGCTGTTGGCTACATTGTGATTTCCCAGCAGAGACAATTCATCAACTTTCATTGCGAATTCGTCTTTCATTTTTACCACAATTTCATCATCATTCACAAAACCTCCTTCCGTTAATTTCTCTTTGGTTGAGAAAGGAATCATTTTCGCCTTTATTTCAAGCTTTTCAAGAAGATTTTTACTCATTTCATCATCCTTGTTGTAGATGAAGAAGTTATCATTCTCCTGGTTTTCTGTGATTCGGAACTTGGCCAGTGCATATTCTTCATAATTGTAGTTGTACTGATCCAGGTGATCCTGAGACAGATTCAACAATAAAGAAATATAAGGTCTGAAATTCTGAATATCATCCAATTGGAAAGAGCTTACTTCCAATACATAGTATTCATGGTTTTCATCCGCCACCTGCTTCGCAAAGCTGTATCCGATATTTCCTCCTAAACCTACATTCAATCCGTCATTTTTCAGGATGTAGTAGATCAGTGAAGTTGTGGTTGTTTTTCCGTTGCTTCCGGTAATGGCAATGATCTTTGCATCTGTAAATTCTGAAGCAAATTCAATTTCAGAGGAAAGTCTGATTCCTTTTTCATGAATTTTATTGATGATATCAGCCTTTTTTGGAATTCCCGGGCTTTTTACGATCCAGTCAGCATTTAAAATCCTTTCTTCATCGTGGTTTCCTTCTTCAAATTCAATTTCATTTTCGGTAAGAAACTGCTTATAGTTATCCTTAATGGCTCCTTTATCTGAAAGAAATACTTCCAGACCTTTCTTTTTAGCCAGATAAGCAGCTCCACATCCGCTTTCTCCACCTCCTAAAACAACTATTTTCATATTATAAAAGCTTTATGCTATAGGCTTTAAGCTTTATGCTTATTGCTTACAGCTTTTATTTTTATCTCATTTTTAATGTGATCAGACATACAATGGCCAATATTACCCCGATGATAATCATTCGGTTCACGATTTTACTTTCGTGGAACCCTTCCTTTTGATAGTGATGGTGTAATGGTGACATTTTGAAGAGTCTGTTGTTTTGGGCATATTCCAGCCCATATTTTCTTTTTCTGTATTTGAAAACAACTACCTGAAGCATTACAGACAGGTTTTCAATTAAGAAGATTCCGCATAATACGGGAATCAACAATTCTTTTCTTAAAATGATGGCCAAAACGGCAATTACTCCTCCCAGCATCAAACTTCCGGTATCTCCCATGAAAACCTGCGCAGGATAAGTGTTGTACCAGAAGAATCCAATTACAGCACCTACCATTGCGACTGCAAAAATGGTGGTTTCCCCCATGTTGGGAAGGAACATGATATTGAGATAGTCTGCAAAGATGATGTTCCCGGAAAGGTAAGCGAAAAGAGCCAGTGTGAGCAGTATAATAGCACTTGTTCCTGCTGCAAGACCATCAATTCCGTCGGTGATGTTGGCTCCATTGGAAACGGCTGTTACAATGAAGATTACAATGGGAATAAAGACAATCCATGCCCACTCATGGGCATCTTTATCATTCATCCAAAACAAAATTCCACTATAATCGAATTCATTATTTTTTGCAAAAGGAACAGTGGAAACGGTAATTTTTTCTGTAGGCATAAAGTTTTGCTCTACATTGTTCCTGTTCACTACTTTAGCATCTGCATATTTTCTTTTAACGGTAATATCCGGGTGGAAATACATTGTAATTCCGACAATTAGCCCTAATCCGACCTGTCCTACAATTTTGAATTTACCACTTAAACCGTCTTTATTTTTTTTAATCTTCTTTAGGTAATCATCAAGGAAACCAATAGCACCCATCCAGAACATAGAAACCAACAGCAGCACAATGTACACATTGGTGATTCTTGTAAACAGCAATACAGGAATGATGGTTGCCAAAATAATGATAAGCCCTCCCATGGTAGGAGTTCCTTCTTTTTGTTTCTGCCCATCCAATCCCAGATCACGCACCAATTCTCCCATTTGTTTTGTTCTCAAGTAATTGATTACTCTTTTTCCGTAGACAAGAGCAATAATCAATGAGAATAGTACAGCCATTCCGGCACGGAAGGAAATGTATTTCAACAATCCTAATCCCGGAACGTGAATTCCATGGTTGGTTAGATATTCGTATAGATAGTATAGCATAGTTTCAATTGTTAATAAATGATCATTGATAATTGATGAATGATTGAACAATTATTCTTTCAGTTATCATTTGTAATTTATTTGCTCATTAATTTCCAAAGCTCATTAATTACTTCTTTGTCGTCAAAATGATGTTTCACACCATTGATCTCCTGATAGTTTTCGTGGCCTTTTCCGGCAACTAAAACGATATCTTTAGGTTCTGCAAACTTGATGGCCATTTTTATGGCTTCTTTTCTGTCTGGAATTGAAGTGTATTTGCTGAAGTTCTGTGGTTCAACGCCTGCTTCAATTTCTTTGATGATCTGCGCAGGATCTTCTGTTCTCGGATTGTCTGAAGTGATGATTGCCAGGGTTGATTTTTTAGTGGCAATATTTCCCATTTCAGGTCTTTTGGAGTGATCTCTGTCTCCTCCGCAGCCGAATACGGTGATTAATCTTTCGTTTTTGGTTCTGATATCGTTGATGCTGTCCAGAATGTTTTCCAAAGCATCCGGAGTGTGTGCATAATCTACGATAAAGAAAATTCCACCATCGGATTTGAAGGTTTCAAATCTTCCGGAAACTCTTTTTAATTTGCTGATAGCCTGAAGAATTTCATCCTGCTCAAAACCTAGTTCAGCAGCAATTCCAAAGACAAGCAGTAAATTATATACATTGAATTTCCCGGTCAGTGTTGTCCAGAACTCTTTTCCGTTGAAGTTCAACAGCATTCCGTTGAAATCCACTTCCAATAATTTCCCGTGATAGTCTGCCATGGTTTTCAAAGCGTAAGACTTCTTTTTAGCCTTGGTGTTCTGAAGCATGACATTCCCGTTTTTGTCATCCACATTGGAGATGGCAATAGCGGTATCTTCTAATTGATCAAAGAATCTTTTCTTTGTTTTTAAATATTCTTCGAACGTTTTATGATAATCTAAATGATCATGAGTAAGGTTGGTGAAGCCTGCTATTTTGAAGTGTAGTCCTTCAATTCTATTTTGGGCAATTCCGTGTGAGCTTACTTCCATGAAAGCAAATTCGCATCCTTTTTCTACCGCTTCCGCCAAGATCCTGTTGATGGTAATCACATCAGGAGTGGTGTGGGTTGCCGGAATAACTTCTTCACCAATTCTGATTTCAACAGTAGAAAGTAAAGCGGCCGGATATCCAAGGTTTTTGAAAACATCAAAAAGAAGGGTCGAAACGGATGTTTTTCCGTTAGTTCCTGTAACTCCTATCAGTTTTAATTTCTGAGAAGGATTTCCATAGAAGTTTGAAGCAAGATGACCAAGGGCTTTAGAAGAATCTTTTACCTGAACATAGGTTACATGTTCCACCAATGTTTCAGGGAATTCTTCGCAAACAATTGCGGCAGCTCCTTTTTCAATAGCAGAGGCAATGAATGAATGACCATCCACTACTGTTCCTCTCATGGCAATATAAAGAGAGTTTTCTGTAACCTTTCTGCTGTCGATCACCAATTCAGTTACCTCACGGTTATTATCACCGTGGATTTCCAGTACTGGGATTCTGTTTACTAATTCTGTTATAATCATCTTTATCAATAAGGTCTTGCCTTATTTTGGTTTAAATGGTTCTTCCGAAACCTTATTTTAATTTTGCAGAGATAAATAAATTCTCTGGTTCTTACTGATCGTGGTGCCTTCCAGAGGGAATTGTTCTTTAATTCTTCCTACTCCTTTATAATCGACACGGTAGCCTAAGTTTTCCAGCTGCGGGATTACATTTTTCCCGATTAATCCTACCACATTAGGCATTTGTTTATCATTGACCGCTACTTTAACATTAGGCTCCACCATTTTGCTAAGGTTTACCTTTTTGTCTACAAGCATTTCTTTTTCAATATTCTGAGGCGTTTTCAGGAATGTTTTTCCTGCAATTTCCTTAAACACCGGCGCTGAAACGGAACCTCCATAAAATCCTTTTGCGGTATTAGGTTCACTGATCATGACATAGCAAGTATATTTTGGAGCATCAGCTGGATAGAATCCTGCAAACGATGCACGATATTTCATTGGGCCAGGCAGCCAGTATTCGAATCTTGCGGTACCTGTTTTTCCTGCCATTTTCAGGTTGGGAGTAAAGATGCTTCGTCCGGTTCCCTTTTCTACTGCTTTGGTTAAAGCACTGGTCATCATTTTAATAGCTTTTTCAGAAGCCATTTTGTTTACCATTACTTCAGGTTTTGCGTTGTACATCACTTTTCCGTCTTTCATGATTTTATCAATGAATAAAGGCTTAAGCATTTTTCCTCCATTGGCAACTCCATTGTAGAAGGTTGTCAGCTGCAGCAGGTTGATGTTGGAAGAGTATCCGTAAGAAATGGAAGCCAGTGTTGCGGCATTCCATCTTTTATTTTGTGGTGTCACGATCTTCGGTTTTGTGATTCCCGGAAGCTCGATGTCCATTTTATCAAATAATTTCCAACGTTTAAGGTGATCAAGAAAAATCTGTGGCTTTTCAGCATAATACTTTGTGATCAGTTTGGCCGTTCCTACGTTACTGGACTTCGCCAATACATCACTGATATCGTATGTTCCTCCTCCGTGGCCGTCAGAGATTCTCTGTTTTGCATAGACCCAAACTCCGTTTCCTACGTTTACCGTTGTGTTTTCATCGATAAATCCATCGTCCATTGCTGCCAGAAGCGAAATGGTTTTAAAAGTAGATCCGGGCTCGATATTATCTTTCAGCGCGTAGTTGTAAGAGTCTTCGTATTCTCCTTCTTCTGTTCTTCTTAAATTAACAAGAGCACGTACTTTTCCGGTTTCCACTTCCATCACAATCACGGTTCCGTGCTTGGCTTCGAAATTAATCAGTTGCTTCTCAAGTGCGGAGTGCGCAATGTCCTGAATTCTAAGGTCTAAAGTCGTATAAACATCTTCTCCGTCTACCGGTTCCTGAACTTTCCAGAAGTCGATCGGTTTCCATTGGGAAGAATTGATTCTTTGCTCCAGCCTTTTACCGTCTGTTCCGGTTAAATATTTTGAGAAAGCACCTTCCAGTCCGGATTTAAGCTCACCGTTGTCCATACCGATGGTTCCGGCTCCGATTTCTGAAGTGGCCAATTCTCTTTTATAGTTTCTGTCAACAATAAATCCTCCTTTATTTTTTCCTCTTTTGAAGATTGGAAACTTTCGGATTCTATCGTATTGATCGAAATCCAGCCCTTTTACCAAAGTATAGTACTGGTTTTTCTTTTTCTTCTGCTCGTCAAACTTCTGTCTGAATTCACTTCTTGGTTTTCCGAACATTTTGCTCAAGGAATCAGTTAGCGCTCCGATATTGTTGGAGTACACCGTATCTTTCATTGTTTTGAAATCAAGATAGATGTCATATCTCATCACCGTTGTAGCAAGAATAGAACCATCGGAAGCAAACAAATTACCTCGGGCAGCTTTTAAAGTGGCCTCACGATAGTTTTTATTAATGTAATCATCTTTTATTTCCTGGACATTGGTATTCTGAAGGATGACAATCCTTGCCAAGAACATGACAAACACGCACAAAGCTACCACTGCAAAGAGGTAGCCCCATCGTAACGTTTTCTTACGTTTATTGTCGTATTCATTTTGCTTTTGCATCTGTACTATCCAGTTTTATTAGCAATTTGTGAGGGTGGTTTTCCAGGGTCATCAATGAATCCCGGGCAACCTCTTTCCCCAGCTCTGATTCCATTTTTACTTTGATCAGCTTACTCTGGGCGTAAGCGTTTCGTGATTTGTATTCTTCTGTTTCTTCCTTTAAGGCGTTTACAATTTTTATTTTTTTATTGACGAGATGGTTAGTATAAATCATGGCCATCATCAGAACGAACAAGAGAAGAAAATACTTGTAATGTATTTTGATCTCATCACGATTCAGAAAGTTTCCTTTTATAATGTCTATAAAAGTGAGTCTTTTCTGGGGACGATTTGTTGTTCTTTTTGCCAATTTATGATGTCAATTTGCTTCGCAGTGAATTTACTTCGTGTCAATAGTCAATTTTATTTTGCTAAATGATTCACGATTCACTCATTCACATTTATACTTTAATTCCCGTTCTCATTTTGGCACTTCTTGCTCTTGAGTTTTCTTCGATTTCCTGATCGTCAGGAATGATCGCTTTACTCTTTATCAATTCGAATGCCTTTTTATAATTTCCGTAGATATCTCTTTCCGGCTCTCCTTCGAACATTCCGTTTTTCAGGAATCTTTTTACCAAGCGGTCTTCTAAAGAGTGATAGGAAATAACGACTAATCTTCCTTCCGGTTTTAAAACATTATAAGCCTGAACCAGCATTTCTTTCAATACTTCAAGTTCCTGGTTGACTTCAATTCTTATCGCCTGAAAAAGCTGAGCATAGAATTTATTCACCTTGTGAGGCGGAATATAGCTGAACAATTTTTTCAGATCTTCCGTCGTATCTATACTTTTAGTTTTTCTGTGATGAACAATTTCTCTCGCCAGCTTTCTTGCTTCTCTTAATTCCCCATAGTGATAGAAAAGATCTGCAAGTTCACTTTCTTCATATTCATTAATCACTCTTTTGGCATCCAGATTCTGCATTACATTCATTCTCATATCCAAAGGAGCATTGCTTCTTGTAGAGAAACCTCTGTCTGCTTCATCAAACTGGTGAGAAGACACGCCTAAGTCTGCCAAAACACCATCCACCTGTGAAACTCCATACATCAGCAATGAGTTTTCCAGAAATCTGAAATTCTGATTCACTAATGTAAACCTGGCATCATCAATTGTATTTTTAAGTGCATCCAGGTCCTGATCAAAACTGAACAATCTCCCTTTGTCGGAAAGTCTGCTCAAGATTTCTCTTGAATGGCCTCCGCCTCCAAAGGTGCAGTCCACATATATTCCGTCAGGATTCGTTACCAAATCATCAACACTCTGCTTCAACAAAACGGGGTTATGATACATGCTTAATTGTGTTTTTTATTTACTATATAATCAATTAATAACCTACAACAGTTATTCTTCATCGAAAGAGCCCATCACATCTTCGGCAAGGCTTGCAAAATCAGCTTCGTTAGTGGAGATTACCTTTTCATAGGCATCTTTATCCCAGATTTCGAAGAGTTCTCCTGCACTGGTAATCACAATGTCCTTTTGAAGATTTGCGAAAACTGTCAGGTCTTTGGAGATCTGTAATCTTCCTGCATTATCCAATTCTACTGTTTTTACTCCTGCCGTAAACATTCGTATGAAATCAGCATTCTTTTTTATGAACCTGTTCAGTTTATTAATTTTACCCATCAGTTTGTCCCATGCATTCATAGGATAAACTTCCAGACAAGGTTGGAACACAGATCTTTTGACTACAAACGCCTTATCGTCGAAGTTTTCCATCTGTTTGATTAAAGATGAAGGAACTTTTAAGCGGCCTTTGTCGTCAATTTTACACTCATATGTCCCAATGAAATTTTTCATTTGGGACAAATTTATATAATAATTTCCAAAATTTCCCACTTTTTCCCACTTTTTGACTCAATGTTAATAAGTTTTATTAAAGATTGAATTTCAATAATGTAAAATGCTGATATGAAGAGACTTGTTAAAAGTGCTATTTAGGCCATAATAAAGCGCGTTTGAAAAAAAAAGTTAAAAAGGAGAATATTATATTATTTTTATCTTAAATTAGGATAATCAAAATTTTTTTGAGGTTTAATTTGTATTTTTGCAGGGCTTTATTAAGGCGTTTTATGATATTTAGTACAAAAAAAGAAAAGAAATATTCCTATGTAGAAGCGGGAGAAGGACATCCATTAGTGCTGTTGCACGGGTTAATGGGTGGTTTGAGTAATTTCGATAAAATGGTAGATTTTTTTTCGGATAGAGGCTTTAAAGTATATGTTCCTCAGCTGCCGATCTATGATCTGCCGGTACTCAATACGAATCTTACCACGATTGCAAAATATATTATCAAGTTTATAGAAAGTCATATTGAGGGGCCGGTCTCTATTGTAGGAAACTCAATGGGAGGTCATGTAGGGCTTATATTGACTTTAGCAAGACCTGATCTGGTTAAGAATCTTGTTCTTACTGGAAGTTCCGGGCTTTATGAAAGAACTTTCGGAGACAGTTTTCCGAGAAAAAATGACCGATCTTATATCAGGAAGAAAACGGAGGAAGTTTTCTATGATCCAAAGGTAGCAACAGAAGATCTTGTGGATGAAGTTTTTGCAGTTGTCAATGACAGAATGAAAGGAATAAAAACAGTAATGCTGGCAAGAAGTGCCATCAAACACAATATGCTGAATGATCTTCCCAAGATTGTGACGCCTACCTGTCTGATCTGGGGTAAACAGGATAATGTTACTCCACCCGAAGTAGCCGAAGATATGCACAAGTTTATTCCTAATTCGGACTTATTCTGGATTGATAAATGCGGCCATGCAGCCATGATGGAAAAACCAGATGAATTCAATGAAATCCTGTATAACTGGATAAAAGATAAAGTTTAAAACATATAAATGACCATTAAGAGCTTTTCTTAATGGTTTATTTTTCTAAAATACATTCAAAAATGATTATCAAGACAGCAGAGTTTGTAAAGAGTAGTGGAAAATGGCAGGAATGCCCTGAACCAAATATTCCCGAATATGCTTTTATTGGAAGGTCGAACGTAGGAAAATCATCACTGATCAATGCCATGATGAATCATAAAGATCTGGCTAAAACATCGCAGACCCCGGGGAAAACCCAGCTGATCAATCATTTTTTGGTGAATGAGAACTGGTACCTTACCGATTTACCCGGATATGGTTATGCCAAGGTTTCAAAAGTCCAGCGAAAGGATTTTGAAAAGCTGATCACCAATTATATTCTGAACAGAAGAAATCTGGTCAATCTTTTTGTATTGGTAGATGTAAGGCATACTCCGCAGAAAATCGATCTGGAATTTATCCAGTGGTGTGGTGAAAGTGGAATACCGTTTTCCATTGTCTTCACAAAGGCAGATAAACTGAAACCGAATGCCGTTGTCAAAAATGTTGAAGACTATAAAGCTGAACTTCATAAAACATGGGAAGATCTTCCCGAATTGTATATCACCTCAGCAGAAAAGAAAGAAGGAGGAGATAAAATTCTTGACTTTATCCAAAAGACCAATGATTTTTTAACCCATAATAATATAAGCTTCGATGAGTAATATTGTCTGGAAAATCAAAACGTTTGATGAGTTTACTGTTCGGGAATTATATGCAGTACTGAAAGCCCGTATTGATGTTTTCGTTATTGAACAGAACTGTCCTTACCCTGATCTGGATAATTATGATCAGAAAGCGGTTCACATCTGGGCTGAAGAAGAGGGACAGGTACTGGCCTACTGCCGGATTTTTGATAAAGGAATAAAGTATGATGAAACTTCTATAGGAAGAGTTCTGACCACAGAGCTGGCGAGAGGAAAAAGTTTGGGAAAACAGCTGATACAGTATGCTGTGGAAACTATAGAAAACCGTTTTCATACTTCTGAAATCAAAATATCGGCCCAGGATTATCTTTTAAGATTTTACAGTGGGTTCGGATTTGAAGATACAGGAAAGAAATATCTTGAAGACGATATTCCGCATACGGAAATGATAAGAAAATAAAAAGGTATCTCAAACGAGATACCTTTTTCGAACTGTATAAAATTATATTGGGTGCTATTAGTTTTTTTTCATCATTTCTTACATCAAAAGTAAGACTATTGAGAAAACTAACCTTACGGAAAACCGTAATTACTTATATAATTCCCAAATCTTTGCAGAAAGCCACAAGCTGTTCATTGCTTGTTATCTGCAGATCTTCTTTCATGCTGTTCAGTTTTTTCTCTACACTGCTTAAACTATTGGGTTTAATATCATTATTTTGGAGATAAACAGGAATATTTTTCTGTAAAACTCCCTGAGACAAAAGAGATACTAAAGTAATATCATAAGTAGAGAATTCATAATTGTTGAGCTTCTTTACCTCTTGTTTAAGATCCAGTGAAAGATAATTTTCGTCTACATAGGTTGAAGCAATTGCTTTTTTCAACTCTTTTGAATCATTTCGGGCCTTGCGAACAAAACCATTAATTCCATATTCGTTAAAAAGGCTGTCTATCACCCCGGATCTATGTTCTGCAGAAAAAACAATGACTTTCAATGAAGGATGTAGTTCTTTAATGGTCTTTATCAGCTCTTTTCCGTCTTTGAGATTTTGTATATTATGGTCTTCTTCAAAAGAAAGATCTGTAATTAACAAATCATAAAGATCACCTTCACGAATGGATTTTTGAATTTTAGCTAATGCATCATCACAATAATAGACATAATCTGTGTTGGAAATACTAAGGTCTTCTAATGTTTTCTGTACAGAAATACTACTGCTTTCGTGATCTTCAGCTATTAAAATTTTTTTGAACATTCTTTTTCTTTTTTAAGAAGCAGGAAATGAAATATAAATTTTCAACCCCTTTTCGGTTTCGGTATCAAAAATAATTTCTCCATTGATAGCTTCAATACGGGAATCCGTATTTGTTAAACCATTTTTATAAGTAATTCCTTCTGAAATGCCTATACCATTGTCTGTATACTGAATTTGTATCCTGTTATTTTTTCTTTCAAATTTAAAAGCAACAAGGGTAGCCTGACTATGTTTTTTCATATTGATCAGAAGTTCACGCATCACCTGATATATTTCTTCCCGGGTAAATTCTTTCAGTGTTTTCCATATATTTTCATCATTTCCGGCCAGATAAGTCTTTACATTTTCATTATTAAAAGATGCAATAAGAGTAGATATTCTTTTGCTGAACTCAGATTTATTTTCAGGGGCAGCCTTCTCATAGGAAATATCTCTTGACTTTTCATATACAAACTCCAATTCGTCAAGTATTTTTTCTTTATCAAAATCTTCCTGATTTTCGATCTTGGTCATTACCTGATAAATTCCGTTGGCTACTACATCGTGAATTTTCTTGGAAACTTTTAGCTGCTGTTCTTTTAACTTATTATCAGATTCCAAAAGCATGGTCTGCTTACGTTTTTTATACCAAAAGAAAGCACCGATTATTAGGGCAAGCGTTCCTAAACTTATACTTATAATTAAAATATTCTTTTTAGTAATTTGATATTCTTTTTGGACGAGACCTTTCTGAAGCAAAAGATTTTCAGCTTTCTTTTTTTCTACATCAAATTCTATCAGAGCAAATCTGTTTTTTGCTTTATCTCTTGATAATTGAATGCTGTCATTAAGCTGCTGGTACTCTGCGAAGTAACCTTGTAAGTGAACTCCTTTGTCATTTTTTACCAGAAAGTCAAGAGCCTCCAATCTGTCATTGGGATTTTTGATCACCTTTGCCAAACGATATTTTTCATTGATATGATACAGTGCTTTAGCTCTATCTGAGCGTAGATAATATTCAGCAAGATGAGAATGACTGGATATGAGACCAGATTTATCATTGATCTTTTGTCTTAAAACAACTGCGGCTAATAAGCCTTCTTCTGCCTTATAATTATTACTTTCAAGCCAGCTGATATAATTGTAATTGTCTAAAATTCTGGCATATTCAATCTCGTTCTTTTGCAGTGCTTTATTCTTGAGAAGAGATTGGTAAATATTGATGGCCTGCGGGTAGCTTTTCTGTTTTCCGTAGGCGTCAGCAATATTATTTTTGATCGTTATTTTCTGAAAATTATCAGAACTTACCTGTAAAGCTTTATGATACCAGTTGAGGGCCTCAGAATAATGCTTGAGATTTTTTTCAGATATTGCAAGGTTATTATAAATGGAAGGAAGATAAGCAGAGTCTCTGGGTAGTTTTAAAAAGGATAATGCATCAATAGCTCTTTCATTACTGCTAAGATAATCTCCGATATCATTAAGTATAATAGCCTTCAAGGTTAAACAGGATGCAATATTGGCGGAATCATTCTTTAGCTTATAGATACTTTCCGCTTTTGAAAGGAGTGTAAATGCCTTTACATTATCATTATTGTATAAAGAAGCTGCTTCATTGTACATTTTGTCCGCTTCAGTTGAAGGGGCCTTTGCCGGAGGATTCCTGTTTTCGGAAAAATTACAGCTAATGAATAAAAGAAAAATTCCTACAAATTTAAAACCAGCATACATGATAATAATTGATAGCAACTAAAGGTATTAAAAAAAGGACAATTTTCATTGCCCTTTATTTAATTATTTTTTTGGTGGCAAAATCTGTCCTGTTTCGCCGCTTGTGTCTTCTGGTGCCATTCCTAATGTTCCCGTAGAGGGGCTTATTGTAGTGGATTCGTAATTATTGTTATCAATTGTTGAAGTGTTGGTATTATTATTTGAAAATGCTAATCCTAATAGCATTATTATAATTTGGATCATTTCCTTTAAAATTTTCGAAGTTGAAATCGTATTTCTTCCTCTCACGAAGTATTTATCGTAAGCTGTACACTGTTAAAATTTCGAAGCGCTTCTTAATTTTTAGGGAAGTGAACCTTTAAAAACGGAGAAGAAACATCTGCTTCCCAATCCGGAGTTTAATCTCTGTTTTCTCTGGTTTTTCTGAAATCAGTTTTTTAATGTTTTTGTTGATTTCTGAAGCAAATTTGCGGCAAAAAAGAAAAGGGATGTTAGACAAAACATAGACATCAATAGACAGTTAGTAAGCGTGGAGTTATTACGGAAATCCGTAATGTGGTGTGATTGAAAATCATCTACTTTGTAATGCCCGAAAACACTGTATATGTCCAAGAAAAAACTACTGATTAATGAAGTATTTGAGCAGGCAAGGAGAGAGTCAGAGAAGACCACAAAAAGTGGGCTGGCTACTTATCTGCATCTTTGTTTTATTGATAACCTGAAATTCTATGATATTTCAGAGAAAACCTTCATACGGTATTATGAAGATTTTGTAGAAGGCAATAGCTGCAGGAATATTGAACCTGAGAGACTGAATAAAATGAGCCAGTACATCGGCTACAAAGATTTTACAGATTTTTCAAGGACTTTTATCAAAAATGATGAAAAAAAAAATCTGACCACTGTAAAAATAAGTGTGGATCAGGATGAGGAAATTATATCGGAAAGACTTTCTAAGATCAATATAAATATTATTAATGAACAGCACTTTAAAATGCCTGAGTTTGTCAGACAAAATAGTTTTGGCCTTGTAGGGGTATTAATGCTTGGAGGATTTTTGATCGGAAATTATTACTGCTCATCAGGAAACAGAAACGTATATGAACCATTCGGTTTTTTGACTCTTCCCGCAGTTGAAAAGAATTGTATGTACTGGGATCAAAATGAATATAAGCTTGCTGATTGCAATGAAGAAAGTCTTGTATTGAATACTGTTCCTAAGGATGATATTCAGATTAAATACTTTAAACGTGTTACAAGAAAAGATACACTTACAGTAGAAAATGCTTTGGGAAAAATGTGGTATTCAAAGGTCAGGGGGAAAGTTGAGTTTTTTACTATGGATGGAGTAGATCCGGAAAACAAAAAAGAATTAAAGCCGGCCACAGAATACATCATTAGAAAATATTCGGGGAAAAATGAAATCGTGCAGACAGAATAAACTTCCTTCACCAATATTTAAAATTCAATTGGAATGTTTGTCAGGGGACTCATTTTTATATCAAACAAAAAGCGAAGAGATTCCCTCTTCGCTTCTATATTTTATTGAGCTGTAAGTATTCAGGATGCATATTAAACATCAGTAAGAACGGACTTTTAGTCTGTTTGATAAAATATCTGCCTAGCAGAAATTTAAAATATCACGTTTTAATCTGCGTTCAGCATTCCCAGTTCCCCAAAATGTTTCTTAAACTTTTGGATTTTAGGACCAACCACAGCGCTGCAATATGGCTGTGTCGGATTTTCATTATAATACCCCTGATGATATTGTTCTGCCGGCCAGAATTTGTTGAATTTCGTTAATTCTGTTACATAAGTTCCTGTCCATCTTCCTGATTCC
Source organism: Chryseobacterium sp. AG363 (assembly GCF_003610675.1). Lineage (NCBI taxonomy): Bacteria > Pseudomonadati > Bacteroidota > Flavobacteriia > Flavobacteriales > Weeksellaceae > Chryseobacterium > Chryseobacterium sp. AG363. Next base: position 20,082 of record NZ_RAQF01000003.1, on the reverse strand, counting down.
TGAGATACTTTGATCGCTTCTTCAGCTTTTGCTTTTTCAGCATCATCTTTATAATAAATAACGGAACGGTATTGAGTCCCGATATCATTCCCTTGTCTGTTAAGTTGGGTAGGATCATGTAAAAAGAAAAATACATCCATCAATTGCTCGTAGGAAATAACAGCAGGATCATAAGTGATCTGAACCACTTCTGCATGTCCGGTTTCTCCCGTACATACTTCCTGATAAGTCGGATTGTCTTTATGTCCGCCTGAATATCCTGAAATAGCAGATTGTACCCCTTTAAGCATATTGAAACAGCTTTCCACACACCAGAAACATCCGCCTCCGAAAGTAATCTCTTCTAAATTATTGTTGTCCATTTTTGGTAATTATATTGTTTTATTATCATTCCCTGATCCGGAAAATGCAATCAAAAATATGAAAAACTTTTTCATTTGAACAGGCTTTTACTTCTTAAACTTAAATTGCAATGATAGATGTAGCAAATGATTTTAAACACGAATAACACGAATGTTTTTCACAAATAACAAAGGAAAATAAGAATACAATTTCTTGCATTTAATCACCACAAAGTATTTTAAAGCATTTAGTATCAGGTATGTCATGCTGAGCTTAGTCGAAGCATCTTATATTCTTTAAACACAAATAACACGATGCTTTTTACAAATAAACATAAGGAAAATAAAACGCAATCATCTGTGAAAATCTGTGCAATCTGTCAAAAAACAAAAGCACCCTAAAAAAGGTGCTCTATATTATTTAAAATACTTTCAGTTATTTTTCCCAAACCAAAGCACTCGCTCCAAGGATAGCAGCATCGGCTTCGTCAAGTTCACTGAATACCAGTTTCACTTTATTTCTGAAAATTGGAAGAAGGTTTCTTTCCATATGAAGTTTTGCAGGCTTTAAAATAAAATCTCCTGCCTTGATAACTCCTCCAAAAAGAAGAATCGCTTCAGGTGAAGAGAACATTACAAAATTGGCTAAGGCTTCACCCAGCTTCTGTCCGGTATATCTGAAAACTTCAATTGCAATAGGATCTTCTTTCATTGCACATTCAAATACTGTTTTAGAATTGATCTCGTCTTCAGGATATTGGTTCAGCATAGATTCCGGGAACTCAGCTCTCATTTTCTTTGCTGTAATGGTAATTCCTGTGGCAGAAGCATAGGCTTCCAGACTTCCTTCAGAACCTGTGCTCCAGTGTTTTCTCCCGCCTGGCTTTACAATTGTATGTCCCAATTCTCCGGCAAACCCATCGTGTCCATAGATTAAGCTTCCGTTGGCAATAATTCCACTTCCTACTCCTGTTCCCAGCGTAATCATGATGAAATCTTTCATTCCTCTTGCAGCTCCGAAAAGCATTTCTCCCAGTGCCGCAGCATTCGCATCATTGGTTACTGTACAAGGAAGGCCAAATTTTGCCGTCATCAGCTCAGCGAAAGGAATAACACCTTTCCATGGAAGGTTAGGGGCGAGTTCTATGGTTCCTTTGTAATAGTTAGCGTTTGGTGCGCCTACTCCGATTCCGTCAAAGTGAGCTTCAGTACCATACTTTTCCATCATTGGACGAACATGTTCATATAAAGCATCGATGAAATCTTCCACTTTGTCATAGGCATCAGTTCTCAGATTTCCTTTATCCAGAACTTCACCACGGTGGTTTACGATTCCGAATTTAGTATTGGTTCCGCCGATGTCAACTCCAAGGGCAACTTGTTTTGATAAATCTATTAATGACATTTCTATTATTAAATTCTAGGGGCTAAAATTATAAAAAAGATTGTATTAATGGATTATTAAGTAGGTTTTATTTAATACTTTAAGCTGTTTTTATTGGTTTTTTCTTTTTTCTCCCCCACCAGATCATAAATCCGGTAACCGGAAGAGAAGCGCAGATAATACTTACAATAAAAGCGATGATCTTGGTGGGAAGTCCCAGAATAGCACCAACGTGAATATCATAATTGGCGCTCACAACCTTTTCTCCAAAGTTTTTGTCCTTAGGATCATGAGTGTGCAGCAATTCCCCTGAGTTCTCATCAAAGATTAAGCTGCTGCTTTTATGGTAAGAATAAGAAAGATGTTTTACGTACACCTCAAAGTTGGGATGTTCGTGGTCATCCATATGCGGATGTCCTAAATCGATAGCGAAACCATAAGATTCAGGATATTTTGTCTGTACTGTATTGATGATTTTATCCAGTGTTCCTTCTGTTCTTAATTCGATAGGTGCCTTTGTTTTAATATGTGAGAAGTCAGGATACTTTGTTTGTCCACCGGAAAATATCACGTAAATCATCGCCTGTACTACAAAAAAGGCATAGAAAAGACCTGTAATTGAGAAGATTAAAGCAAAAATCGACGCGTAAAATCCTAAGACATTATGGAGGTCGTAGTTCTTTCGTTTCCAGCTTTTGATATTTTTCCATTTGAAGGCAAATCGCTGTTTTCTTGCTGCTTTGTTCTTTGGCCACCAGAGGATAATCCCCGAGATCAGCATAATGATAAAAATGATAACAGGAATTCCAACCACATACGTTCCCCAGTCCTGCTTCAAAAGATAGCTCCAGTGGATCATTTTTACAATATTGAAGAATCCGTTTTTTTCATCATAGACTCTCAGTACTTTCCCTGTGTATGGGTTTACATAGGCCTGTTTGTAGATAGGAAATTCATCAAAATAGTTCCAGGCATCTGTATTATGTTCATACCAGAAGAACATATAGGACATTTTTTTATCAATAGGAACATTTACCCAGTGGATAGGATACTTTTCTTTTACCTGCTCCGCAACAGCCTTTTCCATCACTCTGATGGGAAGGACCTGTTTCTGCTCTATATTTTGCTCGTGATGGTAGATGACGTCTTTTCGGGTGATATTTTCCACTTCATCTTTAAATACGTATAATGCTCCGGTAATAGAGATAATAAAGATCAGAAATCCTATTCCCAACCCGAACCAAAGATGCAGCTTGGCAGACCATTTTTTGATAAAGCCCGGTTTCTTTTTATGATGATGCTTTTTCTTCATATAACAGTAAAAAGTAAAGCAAAGATATGCTTTACTTTTATTTAGATTAATTAAAATTTGTATTCAATCATGAATGTCCCTCTCAATCCAAGAGCATTGGTAAAATCACTGTCTCTTGCAGTCCACCATGAAATAGCAGGCTGATACAGTTTGTTGAAAATGTTTTCAATACCTAATGATACTCTCCAGTTGGTGTCAACCTCATAACTGGATTTGAAATTGAAAACAGTATACTCAGGTACATATCCTTCACCATAAGCATACAATCCCGTCTTGGCATTTGGTTCAAATCTGTTTTGCTGGAAAGAGTGAAGCATATCAAGACCAACGGATAGAGCTGGAACAGGTCTTGCCTGAACATAAGCCAATACTTTAGGCGCAGAAATTCTGCTGTTGTTGATCTTGGTAGAATAATCACCGTCGTCCTTTATAGAGGTAATTCCTTCCATCCAGCTGTAGCTTCCACCAAACTGAATCCATTTTGTAGGGCTAAAGTGTAAAAATCCTTCTACCCCGTATACAATCTCGGGAGATCTCTGAATCATCAATGCTCTGTCTGGACTTTGTACGAATGATGCTCCCAGTTTCGATGTGCTTACATAAGAAGTTAATTCATAATTCAGCCAGCTGGAAAGCTGTCCTGTTGCTCCCAATTCGTAATTATTAACGATGATGGGTTTCGTTTCCAGATTTTTGATCGTTTCAGAAGTTGAGGTTCTTAAAATTCTTCCCAACTCATTGATAGAGTAGGCCTGAGAGAAGCTTCCGAAAAGGTTGATATAAGGCTCAATATTGTAACGAATTCCAATATTTCCTACCAATGCATTGTAGTTCAGTTTTCCACCCGCGACAGGAATACTTTTGGTGAAAGTTCCGTCACTTTTCAGGGTAGAAAGGGTATTGAAGTCATCTACATTTACTTTGATGTTTTCGTAACGAAGTCCTCCTTTGATGGTGAACTTTTTAAACAGATCTATTTTTGCCAGTACGAAAGGTGCAATATTGGTCATGTTCATATTCGGAGTCCAGAAACGTCCGTCTTCCAGCTTTTGAACGGTTTCATCATTCAGAATATCGGCTCCGTAGATGATTTCTGCCTGAGAGTTCGCTGAATTCCAAAGCTGGGTATCAAAATTGAATCTTGCTCCTGCTTTTTTTGAAATTACATTCGACTGCCCGCCGTTGAAAAAGGTGTCGCTGTAACCGTAAACGGTTTTAAAATCCTGATAGTAAAGGTTGATATTCAAAGACGTTCCTGCAAACAGGTTCTTATTGTCGTAGCTTACTCTTATGTTGTGGTTTTTAGGAGTTCCCTGAGGAGTGGTTTCCAAACCTTTCCCAATTCCTTCACCAATCGTTGGCTTGATGCCGTATTTTCCTGTTTTTAATCCTACATTCAGATCTGATCTTGATGAATAGCCAATGTAAGAAGCCTCAATTCTCTGATTTTCGTTGATGTCATAACCTATTTTCACCAGTCCGTTGTAGTTGTCCATCTTCGCAATGCTATACGTAGGACTTATCAAAACACCATCACCGTCTTTTGTATATCCTGTTCTTTCGTAGGCTAATGAAAGGGTATAATCAAACTTGTTGATCTTTCCCGATAAAAGCTGACTGGCTCTTACTCCTAAAGTACCTCCATAAGGCTGCCCTGTAAGCCCGATCTGTGAAATCCCGGAGATTTTTTTATCTGTTTTGCTTCTTTTTGTAATATAATTGATGATCCCTCCGTCTGCTCCGTTACCATAAATGGAAGAAGCTCCTTTGATTACCTCTATTCTTTCGATCGCTGAAGGATCAATGGTTCTTAAATCTCTTGCTCCGTTACGAAGTGGGGTAGACTGTGGAATTCCATCAATCAAAACCAGAACCTGACGTCCTCTTAAGGTCTGTCCTGTATTGGATGTCTGTCCCGAATTGGTTCCTAAACTGGGAACGGTATACTGCAGGATGCTTGTGATATCTGAGTTAACGGTCAGCTGAGACTGAATCTGTTTCTCTCCTACCACCGTTACGGAGCTTGGAACTTCTTTGATGCTTTCCTTTTTTCTGGAAGCAGTCATGACAACCTCGTCTACATTTTTAGTTTGTAAACTATCTTTTACCTGAGCAAAAACAGTGGCAGTTCCTAAGCAGGCAGCTGATAAAAGCACTTTTTTCATTATATTTTCTTTCCTTTTTTCTTTCTTTTTCCCCACCAGACCAGAAATCCGGTTACAGGGAGCGATGTACATGTGAGGCCGGCTATAAACCAGATGACCTTTCCAATGATTCCGAAGTAGGAACCGGTATGGATGTCGTAATTGGCGTTGGAATATTTCTCGGCAGTATTGAGATTGTGATGAGGTTTATTGGCGAGTAGTTTTCCGGAGTATTTGTCGAATGTCAGGATGTTTCTTTCACTGTATCTTCCATCCATTCCGTAAACCGTTACAGGAAGATTCTTCAGTTCTTTTCCTTTTTTATTCTTTCCGTTCAAAGTAATTCTGAAGCTGGATGATTTTGCGTACAGCTTTTGAGTTTGTGCCGCAGCGAGATCAAAAACAGCTTCATTCTTTGCTATCAGAGAGTCCGGAGATTTTCTTTCTTTTTCCTTTGGAAGTTCCCATGAACCTGATAATGCAAAAGTAAAAGTGTTTTTTACATAGGGATAAGCAAAATAAAGCCCTGTAATACTTAATAGCAATGCAATAAATGATGCATAGAATCCAAGAAGATTATGAAGATCATAATTTTTACGCTTCCAGTTTTTTACATTTTCCCAGTTGAACCAAAAACGTCCTTTTCTTGCATTTTTGTTTTTTGGCCACCATAAAATGATTCCTGTAATCAGCATAATGACAAAAATAACAGTTGGGATTCCTACAGTATACGGTCCCCATTCTGAATTAAGCAGAAGTCCCCAGTGGATATATTTCAGAATATTGAACACATCATACTTTTCATCATAAACCGCCAGAATTTGCCCGGTATACTGATTCACATAGACCAGTTTGTTAATGTGTACCTGCTGAAAATAATTCCATCCTTTTTTGCTTTTGTCATAGTACTCAAACTGGTAGGATTTATTTTTATCCAAAGGAATTTCTACAGCGCTTACAGGATATTTTTCATTAAGTTCCAGCGTAACTTTTTCACGAAGCAGATTAATAGACAATGGCTTTTTTCCGATATCATCCTTTTTCAGGTAAATGGCTTCTTTGCGTAAGCTATTCTGTATTTCATCCTTAAAAACATATAAAGTCCCTGAAAGAGAGACTATAAATACAATGATTCCAACAGACAAACCCAGCCACAAATGCAGCTTTGCAGACCATTTTTTTGTGGAAGAAACCTTCTTTTTATGATGATGCTTTTTTCTCATAGCAAAAAGTTAACCCCATGAGGGGCTAACCTTTGATTTTTTAAAATTTATATCCTATTGATACTCTCCAGTTACGCGGAGCATTGTAGATCCAGGCATATTCTCCTCCATCACCTCTATATCCGCTGTAAAGCTTTCTGTTAAGAACATTGTTCAACATAAAGTTAATATCGAATTTTTTAGCAACATAAGAAACGCCGAAGTTGGTATCAAAATAATCAGGAAGACTCTGATCTTTTGTGGCACTTACCCCATACCAGGATTGTCTTCCTCCCTGATATTGATATCCTGCAGAAATACCGAAACCATTTAAAACACCATTCTGGAATCTATAGTTGATCCAGGTATTCTGAACATTTTTTGCATTTCCTGGAGACTGAACTCCAATTCTTGCAGGATCTGTGTCTTTGATGGTTTTTGCATCAGTGTAGGCATAGTTTACAATGATGTTCAATCCTTTGATGATTTCTCCTTTGATATCGGTTTCAAAACCTCTTGCTCTTTGTTCTCCGGTTGGAATCTGAAAAGCAACTCCACCGTTTTCATTAGCGTTTCCTGCTACAAGAATATTTTGTCTTCTGATTTCGTATACTGCAAAAGTAGAGTTCCATTTTCCTCCGAACCAGTCTTTTTTCAATCCGAATTCAATATTCTGTCCTCTGAAAGGATCTGTAATTTTGGTTTTGTTAATTCCTGTTCCGGATTGTGGTACAAAAGTCTTATCATAGATTCCGTAAGCAGAAAAGTTTTCATTAATAGAATAACTCACTCCAACTCTTGGGGTAAATTCACCCGCTGTATCTGGTACAACAGGAGTCCCTGGACTTAGATTAGGATATGCGGAATAAGTTTTACCGCTTGTATATCTTCCTGCTAATGTTAATCTCAATTTATTATTAAACATTTCAATCTGATCCTGAGCATAATATGAAGTATATTTTACGCCCTGATCGTTATAAAACGGAGCAGAAGTGTTTAATGTATAAAAGTCAGAAGAAGGAAGTTTTGAAGGATCTACTCCATAATTTACATTATAAATATTTATAGGGAAAGGACCTCCGGCAAAAGATGAAAAGTCTGCATTATACTTTCTGTCTCCATAATCGAATCCCGCGATTATTTTATGAACAATATTCCCTGTATTAAGTGTTCCTCTCACATAGGTCTGGAAAATATGATTTTTTCCTTTTGCCTGCCAGTTGCTTAAGGTTCTGTTGAAAACATTCTTATTGTTCGCATCAAAAGTTCCCCACCAAGAACCTCCGTCGTAATTCAGATCCATATAAGCATACTGTGTGCTCCAAACCCAGTCTTTGAAAAGCTTCTGGTCTAAACTTAAGAATAAACTCTGGTCTTTTACTTCAGTTTTCTTAAAGTTAGGGTCATTAAAGTTGGTATGTACATTCAGTGAAGCATATCCGTCGTTTGACATCAGATAAGCTCCAGGCTGGTTGAATTTTAAGTATTGATAGTTATACTGAGCCGTAAATGTGGTGCTCTTTGTAGGTCTGAAAGTAATGGAAGGGGCAACAATGATTTTGCTTGTCTTATCATTTTCTACCCAGGAATTGTTGGAGCTTCCCATTAAATTGATACGGTAGTCTAAAACCCCGTCTTTTACAAGAACTCCATCCAGATCAGCTTCTCCTCTGAAAAGATTATAGCTTCCCGTTGTGAAACGCACACTGTTGGCAAACTTTCCTGTAGGTTTTTTAGTTACTACATTATAAAATCCGGCAGGATCTCCCATAGATCCCATAAATCCGGCAGGACCTTTTACAAACTCTATTCTGTCTATGATAGATGCGTCAGGATTGATGGGTCCCCAAGTAGAAGAAACATTCATCCCGTTCATGAAAGTAGCAATACCTGCTCCTCTCATGAAAACATTGGAATATACATTATCCCAGTGTTCTACTTTTCTTGCCCCACTTACGTTACGGACTATTCCTTCAGACATATTTAGAGTCATCTGATCAGCAAGAACCTGTGAACTTACAGACTGTACATTTTGTGGCAGCTCAAGAATAGGCGTCTGAATTCTCAGTGAACCTGAAACCTCATTCAGCTTGTACTTCTGATAATATCTTCCGTTAACAACTACTTCTTCAATATCATTGGATTTGATGGTGTCTTTTTTTTGCGCAGAAACCAACATTGTTCCCAGTGCGGAAGCACAGATCAGTACATTTTTCATGAAACTCAAATTTTCTGCAAATATATTATTTTTAACTGTTCTAAATAAATAATAAGATTGATATTTATCATAAAATTATTATATACTGAATAACAAAAAACCGCTATGGTCAATGCCAGAGCGGTTTTTAGATGATATTATTAAATTTTTCTTACGCTGGAATTTCTCCTTTATATAAGAAAGAAATAATTTCTTTGTTTAATTTATCGATCATTTCACTGAATAAATGGAAAGATTCCTGCTTATAGATTACCAATGGATCTTTCTGCTCATACACAGCTCCCTGTGATGATCTTCTTAAGTCGTCCATTTCACGAAGGTGAAGCTTCCAGTTTTCATCGATAATTGATAAAGTGATATTCTTTTCAAAATCATTCACTAAACTTTCACACTGAGTATCATACGCTTCTTTAAGATCAGCTACAATAGTCATTGTTTTGTGTCCGTCTGTGAAAGGAACCTGGATCATTTTGAACATTGAACCCTGATTTTGGTACACATTCTCAATGATAGGGAATGATTTTTCTTTCAACAGATTCAGCTTCATTCTATAATCCTCCTGAGCGGCTTTGAATAAAATATTGGTCAGATCCTGAACATTCTTATTATTAAAATCACTTTGGGAAACCGGAGATTCCATCGTAAATGTTTTAATGATTTCATATTCAAAATCTTTATAATTTCCTGAAGCTTTCCCTTTCGCAACGATAGAATTAGCTACATCAAAAATCATATTGGTGATGTCATACTTCAAGTGGTCTCCGAAAAGAGCATTCTTTCTTCTTTTGTAGATTACGTCACGCTGCTTATTCATAACGTCATCGTACTCAAGAAGTCTTTTTCTTGTTCCGAAGTTATTTTCTTCCACTTTTTTCTGAGCTCTTTCAATAGACTTACTGATCATAGAGTGCTGAATTACTTCTCCCTCTTTGTGACCCATTCTGTCCATCATTTTAGCAATTCTTTCAGAACCGAACAAACGCATTAAGTTATCTTCAAGAGATACATAGAACTGAGAACTTCCCGGATCTCCCTGACGTCCCGCTCTACCTCTTAGCTGTCTGTCAACACGTCTTGAATCGTGTCTTTCCGTACCGATGATGGCTAAACCTCCTGCATCTTTTACTTCTTTAGAAAGCTTAATATCGGTACCACGACCTGCCATGTTGGTTGCAATGGTTACAACTCCCGGCTGTCCTGCTCCAGCTACAATCTCAGCTTCTTTTTTGTGAAGCTTTGCGTTCAATACCTGGTGTGGAATCTTTCTTAACTGAAGTGCTTTTGATAGTAACTGAGAAATCTCAACAGAAGTAGTACCTACCAATACAGGTCTTTTCTGTGCTGTTAATTTTTCAATTTCCTCTATTACAGCATTATATTTTTCTCTGTTAGTTTTGAAAACTAAGTCTTGCTTGTCATGTCTTAAAATAGGACGGTTGGTAGGAATTACCACAACGTCTAATTTATAGATTTCCCAAAGCTCTCCAGCTTCAGTTTCAGCAGTACCCGTCATCCCCGCAAGCTTGTTATACATACGGAAGTAGTTCTGAAGCGTGATGGTTGCAAAAGTTTGAGTAGCTGCCTCAATTTTTACATTCTCTTTCGCTTCGATCGCCTGGTGAAGACCGTCTGAATAACGACGTCCCTCCATGATACGACCTGTCTGTTCATCAACGATTTTTACTTCACCATCAATGACTACATACTCATCATCTTTTTCAAATAATGTGTACGCTTTCAATAGCTGGCTCATCGTGTGAACACGCTCGGATTTTTCAGCAAAATCAGAAAAAAGTCTTTCTTTTGCTTCAAACTCTTCTTCTTTAGAAAGGTTCTTAGCTTCTACTTCAGCAATCTCAGTTCCGATATCAGGAAGTACGAAGAAGTTAGGATCAGAGTTACCCTGAGACATGTATTCAACACCTTTGTCTGTAAGGTCTACCTGATTGTTTTTCTCCTCGATTACGAAGTAAAGATCTTTATCTACGATCGGCATATCACGGTTGTTGTCCTGCATGTATTGCGCCTCAACTTTCTGAAGCAATGCTCTGTTTCCGCTTTCCGATAAGAATTTGATTAATTGTCTGTTTTTTGGAAGACCTCTGTATGCCTGAAGTAATTTGAAACCACCTTCTTTTGTATTTCCTGCAGCGATTAATTTCTTCGCTTCATTGAAAATAGCAGAAACGGTTTTCTTTTGTACTTCAACAATTCTGTCGATAGAAGGCTTAAGAACATCAAACTCCTGTCTGTCTCCCTGAGGAACCGGACCTGAAATGATCAATGGTGTTCTGGCGTCATCTACCAATACAGAGTCCACCTCATCCACGATAGCAAAGTTAAGTTCTCTTTGTACCAATTCTGAAGGTGATGTCACCATGTTATCTCTAAGATAATCGAAACCAAACTCGTTGTTCGTTCCGTAAGTAATATCTGAGTTGTATGCTTTTCTTCTTCCGTCTGAATTCGGCTGGTGATTATCGATACAGTCGATAGACATTCCGTGGAACTGATAAAGAGGACCCATCCAAGCGGAGTCTCTTTTTGCAAGGTAGTCGTTTACGGTTACAACGTGCACTCCTCTTTCCGGAAGTGAATTTAAGTAAATAGGTAATGTTCCTACCAAAGTTTTACCTTCACCGGTTGCCATCTCGGCAATTTTACCACTGTGAAGAATAACCCCTCCGATAAACTGAACATCATAGTGGACCATATCCCAAACTACAGGAGTTCCGGCAGCGTCCCATGAGTTTTTCCAAATAGCTGTGTCTCCCTGAATGCTAACGAAATCTTTTCCTGAAGCGACAAGTTCTCTATCCCAGTCACTAGCAGTTACACGGATTTCTCCATTCTGAGCCCATCTTCTTGCCGTTTCTTTGATCAATGCAAAAGCTTCGGGAAGAACCTGAACCAGAACTTTCTCTTCAATTTCGTAAGATTCTTTCTTTAAAGACTCAATTTTTGAGAAAAGAGCTTCTTTTTCATCAACGTTGGTTGAATTTTTTATCTGCTCTTTTATCTGTTCTATTTGAGCTGTGATCTTACTGGTTGCAGATTTTATATTCTCTTTAAACTCAGCAGTTTTTTGTCTCAACCCATCATCCGACAATTGTTGAATGTTAGGTTCTACAGCTCTGATTTTTGTTACAACTTTTTTTACTTCTTTTAGGTCCTGCGCTTTTTTGTCTCCCAAAAACCCTTTAAGAACTTTGTTTAAAAAACTCATAAATTTTTTGCTTTATGCTTAATGCAAAATGCTTTAAGCGTTTTAAATAACACTTATCGTGTAAATTATATATAAAAAGGGCAAAAAAGCTCTAAGCATGCAGCCTAAAGCTTATCGCTTTATTAATATTCGTCCTCGTTCCAAAGGAAATCCTCGTCAGTAGGATAGTCACTCCATACCTCTTCGATAGATTCATAAATTTCTCCTTCGTCTTCAATAGCCTGAAGGTTTTCTACTACTTCCATAGGTGCACCAGTTCTGATGGCGTAGTCGATAAGCTCTGCTTTTGTCATTGGCCAAGGTGCGTCACTTAAATATGAAGCTAATTCTAATGTCCAGTACATAATTTTCTAATTTTTTGCAAAAGTATAAAAATAGGTTGTATAATAAACTTTTTTATACTTGATTTTCAATTCTTTTTATAATTTTTTCTTATAAATGGCTGTCACAAACTAACTGGCAGCTATGTCAGCAATTTACTTATTGTCGTTTTCTCAAAAACCATTCCACAAATTTTTTTATGCCATTTTGGAAGTCTGTGGCCGGTTTATACCCTATCAAATCCATTGCTTTTGCAATGTCGGCATTGGTTTTTGTGACATCTCCCGGCTGCAATGGCAGAATTTTTTTGATGGCAGATTTTCCCAGCGTCTTTTCGATTGTAGCCACCATTTCAGACAAAGTGATTACTTGATTTTCGCCCAGATTCACAATTTCATAAATTCCTGAATTGTTTTCAAGATAAAGAATAGACTTAGTAATTCCATCAATGATATCATCTATATAAGTATAGTCTCTGGCCGTATTTCCGTCACCATAGAAAGGAATTTCCTGATTTTCCGAAATGAGCTTTGTAAACTTGTGTATAGCAAGGTCAGGTCTCTGTCTTGGCCCATATACCGTAAAGAATCTGAGCTGGATCATATCTATATGGTATAGATTATGGTAAACATGTCCTATAATTTCTCCGCTTTTCTTGGTAGCAGCATAAGGAGAGATAGGATTGTCTACATTATCTGTTTCCGTAAAGGGAATTTTCTCATTGTTTCCATAAACACTTGATGAAGATGCACAAATGAATTTTTTAATATGGAAATCCTTACACAGTTCCCAAAGATTCATAGTACCTCGTACATTCACTTCTTCGTACTCCAGAGGACGTTCAATAGAAGGGCGAACACCGGCAAGTGCAGCAAGATGGATCACCATGTCAATATGATGATTCTTAAAGATGTTTTCAAGACCTTTTAGGTCCCTGATATCCTGCCAATAGAGGGAATATTGGTCTGAATGGGTGAGGGAAACCAAACGCGGAATATCCGTCTCTTTTTCTGAGAACTCAAAATCCGAATTTTTACCGATTGACTCCAAAGTATTTTTAATTTTTACCTGATAGTCATAGAAATCATCAAAATTGTCAATGTTTATGACAGAATGTCCATTTCTTAATAATCGTTCAATTAAATGGGAACCGATGAACCCACTACCGCCTGTTACAAGATAAACCATTTGTATTTTTTATGAGCACAAAAATATAAATTTTACTTTTTGAAAAATATAATCATTAAATTTACTTAAAAAAGTAATATAAATATAATATGCAGTTTCAAGGGCAAATTTTAAAGATGACAAGCGTCGATGCTAAGCCAATCCAATATTATCTCAATCTTTCTGGAGATCTGATCCATATGAATGAGCTGTTTGGAAAGGAGTTAAGCATCAAACATACCGGATTTCAATGTGTAAATTGTGGTGAAAATAAACCAATTTACAGAATGGGATTCTGCAAAAACTGTTTTTTTGAAAGCCCTTATGCAAGCGATACCATTATCCGCCCGGAACTATCTACAGCTCATTTGGGAGTTGCAGAGCGAGATCTTGAAGTTGAAAAACAAATTCAGCTGCAGCCACACACTGTTTATCTGGCCTATACAGGAGATGTAAAAGTAGGCGTAACCAGAAATACACAGATTCCTACAAGATGGATTGATCAGGGTGCAACTTTTGCATTACCCATCGCAAGAACGGAAAACCGTTATGAAGCAGGAATGATAGAAGTAGCTTTAAAAGAACATCTGGCAGATAAAACCAATTGGAGAAAGATGCTGCAGGATGATTTTGAAGGAGAAGTAGACCTTGCTGATTTCCGACAAAAGATAAAAGAATATTTTCCTGACGATTTCCAGAAATTTTATAGGGAAGGAGAAGAACTGTGGATGTTTGATTATCCTTTTGAAAAACCGGAAAAAGTTTCTTCATTTACTTTAGATAAAAAACCAGAGTTTACAGGAAAGCTTACAGGAATTAAAGGTCAGTATCTTGGATTTGAAGGAGGAAATTTTATCAATGTAAGAGGGCATGAAGGGTATGTAATAGAACTGGAAATAAAGAATTGATCTATATAATAGGAAAGAACCAAATCACAAAATATGAAAAAATGGGTTAAAAGGCTATTAATAACTTTCGGAGTCCTGGCAGGAATTCTTCTTGCTGCGAATTTCGGACTGAATCTATGGCTCAAAACCCAACTTCCGGAATACATCAAAAAAAATACAAACTATAAAGTTTCTTACAAAACGCTGGATGTTGATCTGGGAACAGGAAATATCTTTGCAACAGGAATTTCAGTTAACAGTAAAGATCCGCAAAATACAGACGTTATTGGTTTGCAGGGAACTATTGATACCTTGAAAATAAGCCGTTTCGGAATTTATGATGCTGTTTTTAATAAAAGAATCAGCTCGTCAGACCTTTTGTTGGCTAAACCCAATTTAAATGTCATTCTTGCCAAACCTGCCGACCGCAAAACCGGAAAGAAAAGAAATCCGGTTTCATTTGAAAATATAAGAATTAACGAAGGTAAAATTGCTGTTTTCAGGCATACAAAGCAGAAATTTCTGTCTGTCCAACAACTGGATCTGTTTGTAGAAAATTTACAGATGACGGAAGAATCCGTAGAAAATAAACTACCCGTTGTTTTTGACAAATACAGCATCAAAGGACAAAAATTCTTTCTTCGTCCAGATGAAACATATGCGGTTACCATCAGCAGTATAAATACAAGTAACGGACAGATGGCTGTTGAGAATTTCAGGCTGACCCCGCTGCTCTCTTTTGCTCAGTTTAAAAAGTTTTATCCTAAGAAGGCTCAATTATTTGAATTTGCAGTTCCCAAAATGGATTTTACGGATGTTATTTTAAACAAAAATAAAGTTTCACTTACGAATGCAGACTTTGAGAATCCTGTTCTGACAGTCTATAATACAGGAGTAAAGACCAAGAAAGCCGAAAAAAAAACAAATTTTGAAGTTGATTTAAAAAATATAAAGCTGAATAATGCCATAGTAAAGATCACAAAAACGGATGGAAATAATCTTCTGTCAGTAGGGAATCTTAGTGTAAATATCAATCAGCTGATGTTTAATAAAGAAACTTCTGAGCAGGTTATTCCGATAGGATATAAAGATTTTACTATAGCCGCAAGGAATATTGAATATTCCAATGCTCAGAATATTACAATACGAAGTCTTGCGCTGAAGCCTGCAAACGGTGAAATCAGGGACGTCATACTGACACCAGGGCATCCTGCAGAGAGAAAAGCAACAGCAGTGTTAAAAACAGATCATATTGCTTTTAATATCAATAAATTGGAATTCATTGATAAAAAACTGAATGTGGATCTTAAAGATCTTCTCGTAGAAAATGTTAACGGAACTTTTAAAGCAGGTGAAACAACCAATAAATCTGCCGGACCAGGGATTATTAATTCCTTTATCATCAGAAAAACATCCTTAAAAAACTCAAACATTACTTATGATAAAGGAAAACAACCACTGACTTTCCACGATCTTAACGCAACGGTAAATGATATTGAATTATCACCTAGACCTAATCAGAAAGGGCTGTCCTTCAAAGTAAAAGACTATTATATTACCACTAGAAATCTGGCTTATAAAACGCAGTTTTACAATATGAGCCTTGGGCTTATTAAACTGAATAAAAATAAGGTACAGATTAACAATTTTGCCATGAAGCCTCTCGTTTCAAGAGCACAGTTTATCAAAATGATACCCGTTGAAAGAGATCTGTATAATTTAGAAGCCGGACAAATTACTGCAAAAGGAGAGTGGGATCTTTTTTCTCACAACAAAATGGTTAATGCTTCCCAGGTAGACATTGAGTCTGCAAATGCGAATATTTTCAGAAGCAAAATTCCTAAAGATGATCCGAAGATAAAAGCATTATATTCTAAAATGCTTCGTTCTATTAAAATTCCGATGACAATTCATAATCTTGATCTCAAAAATTCTGTTCTGGTATATGAAGAAGATACTCCGGAAAGTATGGGACCCGGAAAGCTGACCTTCAGTAATTTTAATATGAACGTTAAAAATCTGAACTCTGCCAAAATAAAAGGAAACCCCACAAAAGTGGATATTAAAATCAATTGTTCTTTCATGAACCTCTCACCACTTTCCGTCAACTGGAACTTTGATGTGGCTGATCAGAATGATAGATTTGCAATTTCAGGGAAAACTTCCAATCTCCCTGCAAGTGGAATCAATCCCTTTATCAGACCTTATCTTCATGTGACCGCTACTGCAGGAACTATTCAGGAAATGCTTTTTAACTTTAAAGGAAACCCTGCCGGATTACACGGAACTTTTAATCTTAAACATAAAGACTTAAAAATTGCCGTATTAAATAAGAATAACCATGAGAAAAAAGGGTTTCTGACTGCAGTAGCCAATATTTTTCTGAAATCAGATTCAGGAAGCTTTCCGGAAGCTGTTACGGTAGAAAATGTAGAACGTGACCCTACAAAGTCTTTCTTTAATCTTTTCTGGAGAGGAATAGAGCAGGGATTGAAGAAAACCCTGATTGGTAAAAATGTTGAAAAAACAGAAAAGAAAGTCAAAGAAGCAGTTTCTTCTGTAAAGGATATGAAACAATCGGTAAAAGAAATAAAACAGGAAATAAAAAATAAAAAAGAAACTCCCCAACCGGAAGCAGAGAAAAAAGAAAAGAAAGGTTTCCTGAATAATGTGTTCAGAAAAAAGGAAAAAACTGAAGAATAATTCTTTAAACCATTAAGACAGATCCTTTTGCGGCCAGTCATAACCACTGTACAGTTTTTAATTGAAAACAACCTTAATGGTTTAAAAAATTAATATGTGATTGAGTTGTTAAAAATTGAATTCATCACTTTCCTGAATAGGGATATCTCTTAAAAACTTATCAAATTCTTCGCCTGGATAATTGCTGTCTGCACCATAGGAATCTATAATCATCCCACGATTTCCTGCATTGTCCTTCACAACATAAAGTACAGCATTATCATCA
This sequence comes from Chryseobacterium sp. AG363, assembly GCF_003610675.1. NCBI lineage: Bacteria > Pseudomonadati > Bacteroidota > Flavobacteriia > Flavobacteriales > Weeksellaceae > Chryseobacterium > Chryseobacterium sp. AG363. Next base: position 2,912 of record NZ_RAQF01000003.1, on the reverse strand, counting down.
GGATTGCTGTCTCCCTCGAAGCGATAAGTTTTTAAAATGACCAGTTCAGAGGGTTGATACACCTTGTCAGAGTTTTCAAACTTCATTTCACATTTATCATTCATTCTGAACTCCCTGTGTATTCCTCTTTCAGAGAGTGTTTTCATCACCTGGCTCAAGGTCGTCATTCTGTCTATGTTTTCTGGATTTTCCATAATAATATTTTTATTTTTAAGTACAATAATTAAACCATTGCAAACTTTAAATATAAGAAAAATAGCAGATTGCAATTTTCCTAAAAATAAAGTTGAATGTTAACAAAATTTATAATTAAAAAAAATAAAATAGGTATGCTTTTTGCAATGGTATCAATAATAAATCAGAGAAAATATGAAAAAAGAAGTTGGAGTTTTACTGGCAGGAGGAGTTGGTCTTTTGGCAGTATTGAGTTTAATAAGCATTAAAAAAATTTTGACTAAAAAAGATAAAAAATATAGTGATTCCTATTCGGACTATCACAGACACTTTGATGAAAAAAATAATGATGATGAAACTCATGGAGTAGAATTATTCGCGCTGAAGTAGTAAAAAAATATATTTAATTATGTTTAAATCCAACGCTTTTGAAAGTGTTGGATTTTTTTTGTGGAAAACTTTAATGTTAAAACTCATTATTTTATAAAAATTCCATTCTAATTTTACACCGGAATGCAAAACGAAAATTTCATAAAAGGTCAGGGAGCTCAGCGAAACGTTGTCAATCGTTTCGACAGGTATACCTATGAACCAGAAGATGAGGATTTCGAAACCGTAAAGACTTCTTTTACGGAAGTATTTCCCAAAACCATTGTCAATCAGGTCAAAAGTGAAGACCTTCCAATGGAATATTCGATGAACCCTTATCAGGGATGCGAACATGGCTGTTCTTACTGCTTTGCAAGACCTACTCATGAATACTGGGGTTATAGTGCCGGGGTTGATTTTGAAAGAAAAATTATGGTAAAGAAAAATGCCCCTGAGTTGCTGGAGAAATTTTTTCAGAAAAGAGGATACAAAGCTGCCCCGATTCTATTGTCAGGAAATACCGACTGCTATCAGCCGGCCGAAAGACAATTTGAAATTACCAGAAAATTACTGCAACTCTGTCTTGATTACAGACATCCTGTCAATATTTTGACAAAAAATGCACTGGTACTAAGAGATCTAGATATTTTAAAACCTATGGCAGAACAGAATCTGGTATCTGTTTCTCTAAGCATTCCAACCATCAACGAAGAACTGAGACGAAAGATGGAGCCGAGAACAAGCTCTGCAAAAAATAAATTAAAAGCAGTTGAAATTCTTTCTGAAAACAATATCCCCGTACATGTAATGGTAGCACCCATTATCCCAGGACTCAATAGTGATGAGTCTTTAAACATATTAAAAGCTATTTCGGATGCAGGTGCTTTAGGATTCGGTTATACCCTTGTAAGACTAAACGATACCGTGGAACCAGTTTTTATAAACTGGATTGAAACCCATTTTCCGGACAGGGCGCAAAAAGTTTTAAATCTTATCCGCTCCATGAGAGGAGGAAAACTGGGTGATAAAAGATATTTTGAACGACAGAAAGGAGAAGGGAATATTGCAGAAATGATTCATACCACCTTTAAGATCGGCAAAAAGAAGTTTTTTGAAGGCAAAGAGTTTCCAAAGCTTTCAACGTCTAACTTTACTGGATCCCGTGATCAGCAGCTACGGTTATTTGATTAAGCTTGCCTTATATATATAATATAAAAGAGAGCCTACCTCTTTATTCTTCTTCCCGCACTCCCAAACCCTTTTACTCTCAAACTCTCGAACTTTTTTCAGGAGCTAATTCCTGCTATCCATTTCTACTCCTCGCGCCAGCGCTCTCCTACGCTCCAACCCACCACTCTCCAACCCAAGCTGCGGGGTAACCATTTCTATCAGGGCTAGGGTAGGAGTCGTTAATGATAAGTGGTTAATGATGAATGATGAGGTTCTGGTTATTGAGTTTCGAGGTTCGAGTTTCCAGGTTCGAGTTTCCAGGTATAAAAGGAATATTGGTTTGAATTTTCATATTGTAGATTTCTATGGAAACATATTATTGAGTATCAATCTCTATTCCTATTGTGTCATTCCGCAGGAATCCAAGCTTCTTTATGAGAGTATTAAAAGAAGTAAAATACCAATATAACGTCTAAGGCCTTTTAACAGTTAGTATTAGCCATGTCATACTGAGCTGAGTCGAAGCATTATAATTAATTACGGGTACAGGAGTTAAATCTTATTGTTCTATATTATATATAAATATACTCTTCAGTCTTCGTTGAAGAAAGTCAGCTCTCTAGTCTAGTCTCTCTATTATATAATATATACTTTATTTGATCATAGCCACCCAAAACCCCGAATCTCACATTCCCTCTTCACACACAGATCCCCCCAACCTCCAACCCACTTACTCTCCAACCACACCTCCAAACAAATGTTTAAAATTTTTCTCTCTGCCTTCCAGCTGATTAGGATAAAAACCTCTCCGAATATGAAATTTATGTTAAATAAACTTGTTTTGCGTTGTATGAAGTTACTATCTTTGCCCCACTGAAAAACGAAAGACATTCAGTAGCGCAGAAGCGCCTTTAGATGGGCAAAAACGATATTACTTCCAAAAAGAAACGGACGAAAAAAAAACTTTAAAACTTTTTGTAAAAAAAGTTGCCAGTTTAAAAAGAGTTTGTATCTTTGCAGTCCCAATTAGAGGGAGCGCAGGAGTAGAGAGATTGAGGTTTTGAGAAGGATTAAGGTTACTTAAAAAACTTTAAAATTTTCTTCAAAACATTTGGTCATTAAAAAATAAAGTTTTACTTTTGCACTCGCAAATACGGAGCGACACTGACAGAGAGATTGCTTCGTTAAAAAGCGAAAGA
>NZ_RAQF01000002.1:2751164-2833694 GCF_003610675.1 Chryseobacterium sp. AG363 | reverse complement strand
ATAGCGCTGTAAGCATCACCGCCTCCGTCAAATTCATCATCACCTGTTACCACATACATTAATCTACCTTCAATGTCGATTCTTCTGTTTACTTTGAACTTCACACCTGTACCAGCCTGAAAGAACAGAGAACCTAATTCGAAGGGTTTAATTTCGGTCATCAGTCTCTGTCTGTTACTACCGTCTTTCTGGTATGCTCTGTACGCAATAGTACCAATACCAGCATATCCGTGAAGTGCCCATCTGTAAGGGGAGTGGTTGTCCACTCTTCTTAACAGGTTTGAGAAGTTAATGTCTCCTAAGAGAGAGATTGCGTCATACTGAGTTCTTGCTCCTACTGCTGATGCATCAGGTGCTGCATTTTTAGTATTGAACCATCCTTGTCTGGTTTCACCTCTGTCATATTGTAAATTGATCCCAAAAGCATGGGTAATCGCTTTATCAATACTTACATAGGCTGAATACCCAAAAAGGTTTTTACCGTTACCATTTTTAATGGAAGTCAAATCTGCTGACTGAAGAAGGGGAACACCTGCTCCTACAGAAATAGACCAATCATTAAATCTTTTAGACTGGTTGGTAAATGGGGTAACATTGGCAGATCCTGAAGAAAATGTATTAGGATATTTTCCATTTGAATCTGCAGTTGAGTCTTGTGCATAAGTAGCAGAAGGAATTGCCAAAGCTAATGCAACAATTGCTAAACTTAATTTCATCGTGTATTATTATTTGATTTCTTTTATTGAAAAAGAAGTTTAAGTTTGTTTTAATTATTTAACTGGACATCCATTGTTTTCAACAGGTCCTGGTACGGTTACACACTTGTCGTAAAGGTCAATAACGCCATCCAGATCCATATCCAAAGCAACTCCGGCACCGTCTACTCTTGCACCTGCAGGAGTGTCAAGCTGTCTGTCCCAGTCATCACATACTCCATCATTGTCTGCATCTCCTTTTTCGCAAACAACAAGGTCAGTACTTGCGTTTTCAAGAACGCTGGTTCTGTAGTATGCTTCCTGAAGCGGATCATGCCATGCAAGGTGAGATTCGTGTTTTCCTAGTTTGAAAGATACTCCTAAACTTACTGTCCAGGCGTTATCAGATCTTCTGGAATTTAACATGTTGTATTTTGAACCTGGAGTGGAAGGGTCATAATCATTAGGATCTGCCCATCCGCCGCCATCGAATTCATCATCACCGCTGATAATGTACATGGTTCTTGCCTCAACGTCAATAAGTTTTGAAACATTGTACTTTATTCCCACACCTCCCTGATAGAAGATAGAGTTGATATCAATGTCCTGTTTAATGAATAAAGGAGTTCTTCTTGGAGTATTGCTCCATCTGAATTCGTCGTTATCATGTAGTGATGTTCTGAATCCCTGAACTCCAATACCCATATATCCATGGAAAGCCCATCTGTATGGAGAGTGGTTGTCTACTCTTCTGAATAAGTTCGAGAAGTTGATGTCACCTAATAAAGAGATGTTGTCAAATTGTGTTGTAGCAGTAGCTATTCCTGATTTTACACCTGCAGCACCGGGAAGCTGGGCTGTCTGTTTCGTTTCTCCTCTCATATACATTAGGCTTAGCCCGAATGCATGTGTAATTTGTTTGTCTACGCTTATGTACGCATTGTAACCCCAATTAGTCTTATCCTTGCGGATAGATTTTAAATCGGAGTGTACCATAAATGCAGGACCTCCTCCAACAGAAATAGACCAGTCTCTGAAACGTCTGGATTTGTTGTCAAAGGGTTTTACATTAGCGGAACCTGAGGAGAATGTATTAGGGTACTCTGTGGAAGAGTTTACTGTTGTGCCGCTGTTCTGTGCGAAAGCTGCAATTGGCAATGACGTAGCCAATAATAATAAACCTAATTTCATACAATATGTTTTATGTTTTAAATAAAATCTTTCAATAATATTCTGGAAAAATCCCTTTCAAAAAGATGTTTTTTATGAGGGACTTCTAACCTTTCTGATTTAAAATTTAACTCATTATACTTAATGATATCAATGTCTATAATCCTGTCAGTATAACCTCCGGATACTTTTGAATCATTAATTCTTCCCATCTCAACTTCTATATTCTTAATACAATCAAGCAGTTGGATTGGTGAAAGATGAGTGAATATTATTGCTGCAATATTACAAAAAATATTGGAACTGACAAACTCTACAGGGTCAGACATTAAAAATTCGCTGGTTTGTGAAATGTGATTTCCAGCATCATTTATCATCTTTAATGCAAGCTCTACATTTTTTTTTTGCTCTCCTAAGTTACTTCCCAGTAACAAAACGACCTTATGCTGCGACATATTAGAAAATTGATTGATTTATGAGAAGTTTCTTTAAAAATGTTTTGGCAAATATAGTAGCAATTATCATACTTTGCGCTCTATTTTTCATCTTTTTCATTATGATGCTTGTGTTCAGTGCGATGGGGAATGATAAGTCGGTGGCGGTAAAAAAGAACTCCGTTCTTACGATTAATTTAAAGACAAATATAATCGATAGCCCTACTGAAGAAGAGATGGGATTATTCGGCTTGGGTGCTCAAAATAAAAGTATCCTTATATATGACGCACTGGAAGCTATCAATAAAGCAAAAACTGATGACAATATTAAAGGAATCAGTATAGAAACTGATTATTTATCTGCAGGACTTACTCAGATTGATGATCTGAGAAACGCCATTGAAGATTTCAAGAAAAGCGGAAAATTTGTATATGCATACGGAAATGGAGTATCACAGTCTGCTTATTATTTAGGATCTGTTGCTGATCAATATTATCTGCATCCTGCAGGAATGGTAGAATTAAAAGGTCTTTCTACAGAGGTTGCTTTCTTCAAGGATTTTGCAGATAAATACGGGATTGGAATTGAAGTAATTCGTCATGGTAAATTCAAGTCTGCAGTAGAACCTTTTCTAAGAAATGATATTTCTCCTGAAAATAAAGAACAGTTAAGCACTCTCTTGAATGACCTTTGGAAAAACACTTCCAATAAAATGGCTGCTTCAAGAAAAATTGATACTGCTCAGTTCAGAATGATCACAGATAGTTTGTATGGAATGATTCCTGAGCAAAGCTTAAAATATAAACTAGCAGATAAACTGATTCAGAAATCAGAATACGAAGATCTTCTTAAGGCTAAGTTAAGCGTAAAAAATGACGAAAAACTGAACAAGATTTCTTTGACAAGTTATATCAATTCTTATGCGGATGAAGATAAATCCGGCGAAAAGATCGCAGTACTGTATGCTTCAGGATCTATTAATAACGGAGATGAATACAATGATATTCATTCTGAGAAATATGTGAAGTATATTAAAAAACTTCAGGATGATGATAAAGTGAAAGCGGTTGTTTTCAGAATCAACTCTCCGGGAGGAAGTGCTAATGCTTCAGATGAGATCCTATTTGAGTTACAGCAGCTGAAAAAGAAAAAACCACTGATCGTATCTTTTGGAGACTATGCGGCATCAGGAGGATATTATGTAGCAATGGCTGCAGATAAAATTTATTCAGAGCCTAACACACTTACCGGTTCTATCGGAGTGTTCGGAGTAATGCCTTACTATAAAGATATTGCGGCTAAAAACGGAATCCGTGCAGATATTGTTTCTACCAATGCCAACTCTATGTATTATTCCGGGTTAAACGGAGTGACGCCTTATGGAGTGAATATGATGACAAGAAGTGTAGAAGGTACTTACAAGAGATTTGTTCATTTTGTAACCCAAAACAGAAAGAAAACTTTTGAGCAGATTGACAATGTAGGAGGCGGTAGAGTATGGAGTGGTGTTCGTGCCAAGCAAATAGGATTGGTAGATGAATTGGGTACTTTAACTGATGCTGTGAAATTTGCCGCTCAGAAAGCAGGATTAAAATCTTATCATGTAGAGGCTTTCCCTAAGAGAATGACTCCGTTCGAGCAAATCTTTAAAGACCTGAATGAAGAGGACGTTTCTGCCAGAATTATCAAGAACAAGATTGGTAAATCCAACTATGAAATTCTGCAGCAGATTATAGATAAGAAACTACAATCTGAGGTGAAAATGGAGATGCCATATCAGATTAGAATTAACGACTAACTAAATTTTATATTGTATACAAAAATCCCGGACCTGAAATTTCAGATCCGGGATTTTATTTTTTATCAGCTTTACTATCAGCTTTTCTTTGTGGCCATTCCGTAAATCCAGAGAATGATTAAAGCTCCTCCGATTGAGAGAATCCAGCTTCTTGGATTCCAGAATGAGGTAACATCTCCCCAGTGTAAAACGTAAACTCCTATAGCTCCTCCTACAAATGCTCCCAGAATTCCAAGGATAATAGTGATTAGCCATCCTCCTCCCTGAGTTCCAGGCATGATCATTTTAGCGATAGCACCTGCAATAAGACCGAATAAGATCCATGTAATAATTCCCATAGTTGCAAATTTTTTTATTGTTAATATTTTAAAAATGATTTGTTACTAATATAAGGGAAAACATGATATAAATCATCTTTTCTTGAAGAATGAGTCTACAAATTCCGTACCATTAAAAAGTTGTAAATCCTGCATTTTTTCGCCTACACCGATATATTTCACCGGAATCTGGAACTGATCGGAGATACCGATTACAACGCCTCCTTTGGCTGTTCCATCCAGTTTAGTTACTGCTAAAGCATTTACTTCTGTTGCCGCTGTAAACTGTTTTGCCTGTTCGAAAGCATTCTGTCCTGTAGAACCGTCAAGTACTAATAGAATCTCATGAGGGGCATCAGGAATTACTTTCTGCATTACTCTTTTGATCTTGGAAAGCTCGTTCATCAGGTTGATCTTGTTATGAAGTCTTCCTGCAGTATCAATGATGACAACATCTGCATTTTGAGCTACAGCACTTTGTACTGTATCAAAGGCTACTGAAGCGGGATCTGATCCCATTTCCTGTTTTACAATAGGAACACCCACTCTTTCACTCCAGATAACAAGCTGATCAACGGCAGCAGCTCTAAAGGTATCTGCAGCTCCAAGAACTACTTTTTTACCTTCTGATTTGAACTGATGAGCCAGTTTTCCGATGGTTGTTGTTTTTCCAACTCCATTTACCCCTACGACCATAATGACGTATGGCTTTTTGGAAGTATCGATATTTCCTGTACCGGCATGCGGATTTTCAAGCAATAATCCTGAAATCTCATCACGAAGAATTTTGTCAAGTTCGTTGACGCCTACATATTTATCTCTGGCAACACGTTCTTCAATTCTTTCAATGATTTTGATAGTGGTAGAGGCTCCTACATCGGAAGCAATCAGTACTTCTTCCAGATCATCCAGAACTTCATCATCTACTTTGTTTTTACCGACTACGGCTTTCGTCATTTTTTCAAAGAATCCCTGGCTGGATTTTTCCAATCCTTTATCTAAGGTTTCTTTTTCTTCCTTTTTGAAAATATTTTTAAACCAACTCATAGTTTTAGTTTATTCTTATTTATTTTTAATCACTGCTGTGGCTTCTACTTCTATAAGCACGTCATCTCTGAAAAGCTTGCTCACTTCCACAAGGCTGCTTACGGGAGGGTTTTGAAGGTTGATATGCAAATCCCTTACTTTTCTGAAATCAGGTGTTTTTTTGATGTCTGTGGTATAAATTACCAGTTTGATAATATCTTTTCCTGTACCTCCATATTCTTTCAGGATGTTTTCAATATTTTTGAAAACCTGCTGCGTCTGCTCTTCAATAGTATTTCCCACAAGATTACCTTCAGAGTTCAGAGGAACCTGTCCGGATAATAAAATCATTTTAGAATTTCCACAGTCAATACTTACTGATTGTGATAATCCTTTAATAGTGAAAACTTTTGGCGAACTTTTATATTCTACAGAATTCATTGTTTTCTGACTGAATGAAAATAGAAAAGTTGCTGTACAGGCCAGAACAAGTATCTTTTTCATACTTTACTGATTAATAATCTGGTGAGCAAAGATAACAAAAAAACTACCCAAAACAGGAGTTGTTTTTTTATATGTAAACAAAGTCTTTATTATTTTTATTTCCTGAAGCTACTTATCAGGAGTTTTATTGTTGTCTCCTCAATGAAACTGATTGTCGCTATAATTCAAACTCATCTCCCATTCGTGCAATATTAAAACCTTTTTCTATGACCTGCTTACTTTGTTTGCTTTCCGAATTTAAAATTTTATTGGTATGATTAAAATGGATAAAGAAAATTCTTTTTTTATATTCAGGTGACAGGCTTTTAAACAGTTCCATACTCTCCACTACAAATGGGTGCGGGATATCTTCAATATTTCTGTAGCCTATTTCTTCCGAGTCATAGAATGTACCGTCCAGAAATGCATAATCTACTGTTTTTATCAGATCTGTAATATTGTATTTCCACTTATTCCATTTGTCTATATCCGGAATGAATAACGCCTTTTTATGAGGCCCTTTAATGATGAAACCAACCGTTTCTGAATATTCATCACGATGAGGAACCTGTATAGGAGTAACTTCCAAATGAGAGTTCACCTGTATTGGTGTTTCATTCTGCATCTCATAAGGAACAATATTCTGCAAACGGATCAGCTGAGACCACGGTCCATTGTTTTCGAAAAACTTTTTAAGCCGTGGCATGGTGTACACAGGAATATCCCTGGAATTCATAGCTTCTTTCCCCAAAAACATTAGACCTGTATAATGTCCGATATGAGCATGGGTGATAAAGATACCATCAGGTATCGTTTTCTTCGGAATGGCTGTATGTTCCATCAGGAATTGCAGTTGCTGGGTAAAATCCGGACTGGCATCGAAGATATAATTTTTCTGCAGCTCTTTATCAATAAGTCCCAGAGAAGTTATTTTCCTGTCTTGCAGAGGATGTTTCCAGAGGTCCAAACAACATTCTTTACGGCATCCGATCTGGGGTGACCCTGCGTCCTGTACATTTCCTAAAACAATAATTTTTACATTCCCAGGAGCGCTTTCTTTGTTTTGAAGACTTTGAGAATGATATAAAGATCCAGTGAATAATAGGGAGGAAAATAAAATAAAGAATTGCTTCATAATGTGTTTTTTTTATGAAACGAATATAACAAAAAAACTACCCAAAAAAATGAGTAGTTTTTTTATATTGTAAACAAAGTATTGATTATTTTTTTAAATAACCGTCTACTTCGTCAGCATTCATTACTTTTTCTTCGAAAACGTAAGCTCCTGATTTAGAAGACTTAACCATTTTCACCACTTTAGTCATCTTCTTAGACTGACCGCTTTGTAGGGTTGCTACTACTTTCTTTGCCATGGTAAGTTATTATTTATAAATTACTTAATTTCTTTGTGAAGGGTAGATCTCTTAAGAACTGGATTATACTTTTTAAGCTCTAATCTCTCTGTAGTGTTCTTTTTATTTTTTGTAGAAATGTATCTAGACATTCCTGGCATACCACTTTCTTTGTGCTCTGTACATTCAAGGATTACTTGAACTCTATTTCCTTTTTTTGCCATGATTTATTAATTCTTTTTAATCAATCCGTTTCTAGTAGCTCTTTCAATAGCTTCCTCGATTCCAATCTTGTTAATCACTCTCAATCCATGAGCTGATACTTTCAGTGTAACGTGCTTATCTTGCTCCGGAAGGTAAAACTTCTTCTCTAATAAGTTAATTTCAAAACGACGCTTCGTTTTGTTATTAGCGTGAGAAACGTTGTTACCAACCATTGCACGCTTTCCTGTTATTTGGCAAATTCTTGACATATCTCGATGTTCTTATTTGTATAATATTTGAGAGTGCAAAATAACGAAGAATTTTTTAGATAGACAAATCTTTTGGAAAATATTTGCAAATAAGTGGCTGATTAATAATATTGAATTTTTAAAATAGCAGAATCCTTGGGATACAGCAGATAAAGGGTGCTGATATATTTCATACAGCCTTTTTTTTACCCTCAGAATTTAATATTCTATCTTTGTTTTTAATTAATCTAAATAAAAACAACTATGAGGAGGATTTATATTCTATGGTCTATGATACCAGCCAGTCTGATGGCTCAGAACTTTACTGAGGTACAGACCAGCATGAATAATTTTTATTATTCTGCAGCTGATATTGCGGATATAGACAACAATGGGACGTTTGATATTGTGCTCAACGGAGCAATAGATTCTGATGGGGACGGAAATGTAGACAGTACCTATAATGAAGTATATCAGAATAATGGGACAACCTTATTGCCATTTGTAGGATTGGGAGCTGATGTAACCCATCTTGGAGATATTAAGTTTATTGATTATAATAATGATGGTCTGATGGATATTATTTCTACAGGACTCAGCTATATGGATGTTGTTAATTATAAACAATACCGATTCAAAAATACCGGGACAGGATTTGTAAAAGAAGCAGAACTGCCTGGTAAAATTTATGGTTCTCTGGAAGTTTTTGATTTTAACCATGATGGGAAACCTGATTATGCCATTAATGGAACTCAATATGCTCATGGAGGAGGTTTTGGAAATAGCTTGGATTATTACAAAAACACAGGCGCCGGTTTTGATCTTACGGAAAATTGGATAGATGGAACTCAGAGTGGAAGTTTTAAAGTAGTAGACCTCAATAACGACAACCTGCTGGATCTTGTGATTATAGGATCGGATATTAATGGTGATGCGGTATCCAAAGTATATATGAACCAGGCTGGAGTTCTGACTCCTACACAGGATCTTGCGCCTGTAGCAGTGGGTAAAATAGATTTTGCAGACTTTAATGCAGATGGTTTTCAGGATATCGTGGTAATTGGAAGAGATGCCAACGATGATGCCTATTCTGCTGTTTTAATGAATGATGGTACCGGAGCATTAACTCCTCATATAATTCAAGCAGGCGATATTTCTGATGTTGCATTAAGTGTCGGAGATTTAAATAATGACGGCTACTATGACCTTATCATTTCAGGAAATGAAAATTATAATGCTGTAGTGAAAACCTATATCTATGATGTTTCCAATCATACATTCAATGAAGGAACTGTAACGGGTATTACTGCGCTTGGAGGTCCAGGGCTGGTGCAGCTTTTTGATTTTAATAATGATCATCATCCGGACATCTTATTGGGTGGATTCGACTGGTCTGCTTCAGATCTGCCTTCACTGACTAAAGTATTTAAAAATAATGCTGCAGAAGCAAACGCAAAACCTGCAGCACCAACGCAACTGAATCTGACTAAAAACGGAAATCGTTTCAATTTTACTTGGAGTGGCGCATCCGACGATAGAACTCCGGTGAATGCTTTGCGTTATGAAATTACCGTAGGATCTACACAGGGAGCTCATGATATTGCAAAATACATAGTAACAACATCATCATGGTTTCTGGAGCTTGATCCGGCTGTCCAGAATGTATACTGGAGTGTAAAATCAATTGATGCTGCAAAAGTATATTCTGACGCTTCTGCACAAAGTGTGCTGGGAACAGCGGAAATTAAATCTGAAAAGCAGCTTGTTATCTATCCCAACCCTACGTCAGATAAAGTATATATCAAAGGAGAAAAAGTTTCGGAAACCGAAATGTATTCTATGGATGGAAGAAAACTGAATATCAGTATCAATGGAGATCAGTCTATTGATGTTTCTCATTTATCTAAAGGAGTCTATTTATTAAAACTGAAGATAAAAAACGAAATAACCACCAGAAAGCTTACGATTAAGTAATTGAATCAATTCTATCTTCTATCAATGAGAAAAGCCAGACGTCCAGCTGGCTTTTCTCTTTTCTATCTGTTTGTTTTTTTGATTTTCAGTAAATATGAGTGGAGTTTACCATCGAAGTTCTGAAATACAAAAAGAAAAAATAAAGGAAAATATAACAGGAAATATCTCGGTAATGGTGCTATTGAATAAAACAGTAAATAAAAAATGAAAATGATTCCTGTATATACAGCATCAAATGAAAATCTTAATTTTAACTTTTTAATGATTGTGTAAATAAAAAGCAAACTAAAAACCAGTAAAATACCAGAGTACAGATACATTATGTAAGCGCTTGTGAAATTATAGTTTCCTGGATAATAATTTAAAAAGTTGATTCCTATTTTTTTAAAACTGTTTTTAATAAACAGTTCCGGATGCTCCGAAATAAAATTTTTATTAAGCTGTTTCAGATATTGATCTATTTGTTTTTCATCTGTAAAATTCTGACGGAGATATTCATCGGTTAATAATAATTTTTTTTTTGGATCATACGGTAGATTTTCACTTGAGAAAATATCATATTTTTCGTTGTTGCCCTTTGCAAAATTATAATTGAGAGAAGTTGAATAATGGAATACTCCCGTTTTTTCATAGTTTCTTATACACCATGGAAGATAAGCAATGAAAATAAATGCGAAAACAAACAGAAGGTTGTAATATTTCATTCTCTTATATCCGATCAGCATAATTGCTGAGATGATCATTAAGAACAGAAATTCAAACCGGAGGTACAGCCCTGCTATTGAAAATATTAAAATTAATATTATACTTTTTGCAGTGACCGTCTGTGATAATTTCAATACTAAAGCAAAGAAAATGCAGAATACAGATAATGTAAGAGCAAATGAACTGATTTTTGTAGCGCCTAAAAGAATAGGCGGAAAAAAAATAATACACCCAAAAGCAAAGAAATATCTATTTTTTTTTATTGCATTTTTTTCAAAAGAAAGAACAAGTACTAAAACTGAGAAAAATAAAATGACAGACTGCAGAATACATGAAATCATAATCCACTGCGGTGTCTTAACAATACTTTCTATTAAAAGTAAATAATAAGGATATAAAGGAGGCATGTAAGCCGTGGGTTTGCCCAGATAATAATACTCATCATAAATGGAAAAATCTTCCATGATTACCTTCCATTCAAATACAAGACTGGCATTTTTACTCAGAAAGTATACTGTAATACAATACACCAGAAAAATAACAGAATATCTGTATCTGAATATTTTTGCTTTCATTTTAGCCGTACCTAGTAATTTTTATTGACCCTCGGGGTTACGCTTTCTTTGTTTTCTTTTTGAACCATTCAATCAGATAGTAGAACAATAAGAATCCTAACGCAAATATGGAAAACCTTGAAAGAAGATCTCCTGCTCTTGTATAAAATGTCATGGTATCATACAGGTTTACTTTTGCGAATAAGGCTGTCTGGTCACCATAGAAAGTGTCAGCAGTTACCTCACCTTTAGCATTGATATGTGCAGAAATTCCACTGTTGGCCGCTCGGGCAATTTCTCTTCTGGTTTCAATAGCTCTCAGTTTAGCATAAGATAAAAGCTGTTTGTGTCCTTCTGTAACGCCCCACCAGGAGTCGTTGGTCATAATACCTAAGAAATTAGCTCCTTTTTTGACATAGTGTGTTACAAATTCACCATAAATACTTTCATAGCAAATGATAGGCGCTAGTTTCCCTTTGTTGTAAGGATTCGAAAAGGCAACTCTTTCTTTATCTGTTCCCAAAGAAGCTACTGTTCCTCCCAGATTCAGCATAGCATCTCCAAGCAATGGCTTTAAAACATTCATATAAGGGAATATTTCAACGCCTGGCACTAGTTTTCCTTTGTGATAAGCCTGTACTTTTTGGTTAGGTACCAGTTGAATGGCGGTATTATAACTGCTCACCCAAACTCCGCTGTTGATCTGGTATGCTTCTTTTGGTAAATCGGCTGGATTATAAAAAAAACGGTGTGAAGAAATTCCTGTTGCAAAAACAGATCCAGGGTGATTGGATAAAAATCCTTTGATATTATTGAGAAGTAAACTCTTTTCAAAAGCTGTTTCGGAAATAGATCCTCTTCCCGGTAAAGCTGTTTCCGGGGCAATGTAATAATCAATTTTACCTGTTGAGTTTTTTTCAGCAAGTGCTAATAAATCCTGTTCTATGGTTAGACTGTCTTTCGAATATTTTTCAGCATAAGGATCAAGATCCGGCTGCAGCATCAGAACATTAACTTGTCCTGTTGGTTTCTCATCGAAATTATTGTATTTGATTACCGAAATAATCATAGGCAAAGCAATTAAAGCTCCAATAATAGCCGAATTTTTGATCAAATCTTTTCTCTTTCTTCCGGCTTCCCATGTTCTTACTGTGTAAAAAATAAGTACATTAATCAGTAGAATCCAGAAACTTCCTCCGGTTGCTCCTAGGGTATCATACCACTGGATCAGTTTTGGGTAGTCTGAAAATACATTCCCAAGGTTTAGCCAGGGCCACGTAAGTTCCCATCCCAGATGAAATTTTTCAAAACTCATCCAGATAGCGATTAAAAATCCTAATCCCCAATATGTTCCCTGAGCATTTTTGTACCAGTGATAACATTGGAATACTAAAGAATATAAAAGAGAATTGACCAGTACCGGAAATAAAACAGCCATCAGAGAGTGGCTTCCGTCAGGGTTTTTGGAACCATACAGCCATCCTGTGGTTACTACATTCCAGATGATAAAACACAGATAAGATAATCCAAAGACCATCCAGCTTTTCCTTTTATAATCTGAAAATTTTGAAATTCCGTGCTCCATCATCAGAAGAGGAACAAGAGCAAAAAATATAAAAAACGGAACCCCATAAGTTGGCCATGAAACCGACAGCAGCATTGCTGAAATAAGTGTAAGCAGAACGTATTTCATTAAATTATTTTAATACACAAATTTAATATTTTTGAAATGAATATATTAGCAGTTCGATGTTAAAGAAAATTTATAAAATCATTATTGTTCCGTACACTCTGTTTTTGCTCTATTTGATGTTTTTAGGAATGGGCAGATTTCAATATGAGGAAAATCTCATTACGGTAGAACCTTTTTTTTCTACCATAAAATTTATTCAGGGGCCTAATAAGACGATAGATATTGTGAGGATTGTTTTAGGGAATATCATAATGTTTATTCCTTTTGGATTTTTGGGTTGGATCATTCCTGAACTGAAAAAACTGAAGCCGTTATTATTTGGTTTTATCTCATGCATCGTTATTGTAGAAGCTCTTCAGTATTTTACCAGGATGGGAATATTTGAGGTAGACGATATCATCCTGAATACTTTTGGGGTGTATCTGGGATTGAAGATTTGCGGATTGATTGAAAAAAAAATTAATTATTAAGTTCCTTTGCACGCTTTTCGGCGTTCAGAATTCCCTGCTTCAGAATTTCTTTAAAACTGTTTTCTTCAAATGTTTTTAAAGCAGCTTCAGTAGTTCCGCCTTTAGATGCAACATCTTTGATCAGCTCTTCAAGATTCTTTTCTGAATTATTGATCAGATGATAAGCCCCAAGCATGGTCTGTTTTACAAAAAGCTTGGAAAGATTTTCTTCAATTCCCATTTCAATACCTGCTTTAATCATAGCATCGATGATATAATAGAAATATGCAGGACCACTTCCTGAAAGGGCGGTGACACCATCCAGAAGTTCTTCGTTCTCCAGATAAACCGATCTTCCTGTGCTGTTCAATAATCTTTCAATATTGATTAACTGGCTGAAAGAAATTCCATTGGCTGCAGTATATCCTGTGATTCCCATTCCCAGAAGGGTAGGAGAGTTCGGCATTGCTCTTACCACAAGTGGATGATTCAGTAATTTCTGGATTTTTTCAATATTGATTCCCGCCATGATCGATAAAATCATCTGGTTTTCTTTAAATGTAAATTGAATATTTTGGGCAACGGTTTGAAAATCCTGAGGTTTTACAGCAATAATAATCAGATCAGCATCAATTTCTTTTACTTCTTGAAAAGTGGAAATTTTAGATTTGGGAAATTCCTCAGCTATTTTGGTAATTTTTTCCTGACTCCTTATAATAAGATGCAGATGTTCAGGTTTGATCAGTTCGTATTTCAGAAATGATTTTGAAAAAGAAAGTCCCATATTTCCGGCTCCAAGAATAGCTATTTTCATCGCAAATTGTAATTTTTAAGCTAAAATAATGATTTTCCGGAGACTGGATATGAATTGATTCTGAATTAATTTTTGTTACGCAAGGGCAAAGGTGCAAGATTTGAATAATATGCTGTTTTAAGGCGTAAGAAAATCGAAGATTTTCAGTAAGAGTGAAATAAAATTAATATCATAAAGATCTGTGCTATATGAGAAATCCGTGCGAGAAATATATTTCATAAAATAAGACTTCAAAATATTCGACACTTATAGATAATTAAGAAATAAAAAAAGACTGAATTCATATGAATCAGCCTTTGTGTATTTTTAGATTAAATAATATTCACTTCCCTTTCTAATTCTATTCCGAATTTTTCTTTTACAGAATTAATAATCTCAGTGGAAAAATCAAATATTTCTTTTCCGGTAGCATTTCCTGTAGCATTGATGATGACCAGAGACTGCAGTTTGTGTGAAGCTACATTTCCGATCTGCTTCCCTTTCCATCCACATTGCTCAATCAGCCATCCGGCAGGGACTTTTACTATCTCTCCATTCGGGTAACCCTGAATATTTTCAAACTGTTGTTTTAATGCTTCAAACTGAGCCAAAGGAATAGTAGGATTCTTGAAAAAACTTCCGGCATTTCCGATTTCTTTAGGATTTGGTAATTTGCTTTGTCGGATATTGATCACTGCCCTGGAAACATCCTGAATTGTAGGATTTTCAATGCCAAGATTTTCCAGTTCAGATTTGATAGCTCCATATTCTGTCTTGATAAGGTGATCTTTTTGAGTCAGTTTAAAAGTAACTTCCAGAATAACATATCTGCCTTTTCCTTCCTGTTTGAAAATAGAATCTCTGTATCCGAATCTGCATTGGTCAAGAGTGAAAGTTTTCAGTTCAAGATTTTCTAAATCCAATACCTTACAGCTTATAAAAATATCTTTGATTTCTGTTCCATAAGCTCCGATATTCTGCATGGGAGAAGTTCCTACATTTCCGGGAATTAAAGAAAGATTTTCAAGGCCTCCATAATTTTTTTGCAGGCAGAACATTACAAATTCGTGCCAGTTTTCCCCTGCTTTTGCGGTTACCCATACTTCATTTTCATTGATATGCTCTTCAGAAATTCCTCTTAAATTAAGTTGAATGGCAAGACCGTCAAAATCTTTGGTAAGAAGAATGTTACTTCCGCCTCCTAAAAAAAGAAGCTGAAGAGATTGGGTTTCTGCAAAATTAAGTGCCTCTTTTAACTCATCAATGGTATTGACTTCAGTAAAAAATCGAGACTTGGCTTCAACACCGAATGTGTTATAAGATTTTAATGAAAAGTTTTCTTGCATGTTTTATTGGTATTCTTTAGGAAGAATCTTGTCTAGTTGTTCTTTAACTTGCTGTAGCTGCTTGTAATGTATAGTGTCTGCATAAGCATTCACATAGATATGTGATTTTTTGGGAGTCCGAATCTGGAAGGTTTCATCTATTCCGTCTACGGACTGTTGACTGTGAGAACTTTTTATATGGTCAAGATCTACAATGTTAATAGATGATGTAAGCTTTTTCCACGTTTCGGAATTGATGGCAGATGCCCACGCTTTATGGGTTTGATTGGCTGTCATTCCTTTTTCTGCAAAAACAGAATCTTTTGTGGCTTTGATAATCCTGTAGTTTCCGAGGTTTCCTTCAACATCAGATACACTGATGAAAGTAATTTCGTGTGGATTTTTAGGGGAAACAGGCTGTTCTGTCTTTTTGGAGTCACAGGAAAAAAATGCCGACAGCAAAAGGATCGAAAACAGGATTTTCAGATGGAGTTTTTTTGTTGTCGGCATAGGGTCTATTTTACAGACTGAATTCTTCTCTGTACTTCTTTAAAGCTTCTTTAAGAATTTCAGCACTTCTTTTTAAATCTTCTTCTTTCAGAACGTAAGCAATTCTTACCTGTTTTTTACCTAATTCAGGATTGCTGTAGAATCCTCCTGCAGGCGCCACCATGATGGTTTCGTTATTCAGAGAATATTTTTCAAGTAACCACTGAGCAAATTTTTCAGTATCGTCTACCGGAAGTTCGGCAACACAGTAGAATGCTCCTCTTGGTTTAGGGCAAATTACCCCAGGAATAGCATTTAAAAGATCTACCAATACATTTCTTCTGTGGGTATATTCTTCTCTTACGGCTCTGATGTAAGGTCCATCATTCTGGTGTGCTGCTGTTGCTGCAATCTGTCCTAAAAGAACCGGGCTTAATCTTGCCTGTGCAAAAAGCATGGCAGCATTGCGGATCTTGTTGGAACGTGTTAACATACATCCGATTCTTACACCACACATAGAGTAACGCTTGGATTCTGAATCAATGATGATACAGTTTTCAGCTAATTCCGGGAAATCAAGCAT
This sequence comes from Chryseobacterium sp. AG363, assembly GCF_003610675.1. Classification (NCBI taxonomy): domain Bacteria; kingdom Pseudomonadati; phylum Bacteroidota; class Flavobacteriia; order Flavobacteriales; family Weeksellaceae; genus Chryseobacterium; species Chryseobacterium sp. AG363. The sequence continues at coordinate 2,817,401 of NZ_RAQF01000002.1, read as the reverse complement.
TGAAATCTGTTGCTTCCCATCATAAACGTATTCTCTGTAAACTTCATCAGAAATGATTACGATGTCATATTTCAAAGCAATTTCTGCCAGTTTCTGAAGTTCCTCACGGGTATAAAGATATCCGGTAGGGTTTCCAGGGTTACAGATAATGATTGCTCTTGTTTTCTCTGTAATTTTTTTCTCGAATTCCTCAACAGGTGGCAAAGCAAAACCAGTGTCAATTGTAGAAGGAACTGCTACTACATTCACATCAAATGTGCTGGTGAATCCATTGTAGTTGGCATAATAAGGTTCAGGAATAATCACTTCATCCCCTTCATCACATAAAGTAGAAATGGCAAAGTTTAGTGCTTCAGAACCTCCGTTGGTAACAATAAAGTTATCAGGAGTAAGATCTGAGAATCCTAATGAATGGTAGTATTCTGTAAGGGCTTTTCTGTATTCAATATTCCCTTCAGAAAGCGCGTATTCCAATACTTTTAAATCGATGTTTTTTAAAGCATTTAAAGCTGTTTCCGGAGTTTCAATATCAGGCTGCCCGATATTAAGGTGATATACTTTTATTCCTTTTTGTTTTGCTTGTAACGCAAAGGGAACCAGTTTTCTTACCGGCGATGGCGGCATATGCAGTGCTCTGTTTGAAATATTCGGCATTGTTCAAAAAATTTGTATGACAAAAATAGGATTTAATTTCTCAATAATAAAATTAAGAATCAATAAGAAGGTGTTTCATTAAGCCTTACGTTGTCTTTAAAATTTACTGATTTAAATAGTTTTTAATATTAATTTGTCATACATTTTAAATAAAGTTTAGGATTTTGTTAAAAATAATATTTTCGTATTGTTATTTTTCCTAAATTTCGCCACAAATGTGATTAAAATGGTAATAAATTTATTTTCTAGAGTGGTACCTGCTATCGCTCTGTTTTCTGCCAGTGTATTCATGGCTCAGAATTATCAAACTATGCCGGTCTCTTCAGGCTTTACAGCCGATGTGATTGCCAACGGGATAGGTTCTTCAACAATTAGTACAAATAATGATGTAGACGGAGTTTCTTATGCTTTTGTAGCTAAAGATTTTCAGCTTACATCATCAAGTAATGCCATTACGTATGGGATTCCTGTTGACGGAATTATTAATTCTGTAGTGGCAACCACGCCCGGATTGAGTTTTCAGTTAGCAAATTTGAATACGAATAATTCTTTAAGACTGGCTGCAACCAATGATAACGGAACTTTGGCATTTACAACACCAAAGGCAGCAACCAAGCTGTATATGCTTGCTGTAAGTGGAAGTGGTACTTCTACGGTAAGTGTGGTGGTAAATTTTACAGATGGCAGCTCGCAGACGTTTTCAGGTATCAGTCTTGCTGACTGGTATAATGGACCTAATTTTGCGATCCAGGGGATAGGAAGAATTAAAAAGCCGGGAGCTACTCCTGGAGCTGGTGATGATGTTCCTTCTCCCGAAGGCGGAACTAATCCAAGATTATATCAGGCTGAACTGGCAATAGATGCAGCCAATCAGGCAAAACTAGTACAAAGTGTAACAGTAACCAAAGTAAGTGGTTCTGGTATACCAAATATTTTTGCTTTTTCAGCAGATGCTTATTCGGATTGTATGCCTCCTGTATTGCAGGCGGTTTCAGGGATCACAGCTAATTCTGCTTTAGTGTCATGGACAGGTAGTGCTGCCAGTTATGATGTATACCACAGTACTTCAAACACAACACCGGCGAGCTCAGTAGCACCTACTTATCCGGGAGTAACAGGTACCAGCACAACAATAGGAGGTCTTAACTCCAATACAACTTATTATTATTGGGTCAGATCAAATTGTAACACGGCGACAGGCCAAAGTGTATGGTCTTTTGCAGGCACATTTAAGACAGCTTGTTCTACTTTCACTGTTCCATATACAGAAAACTTTGATACCACAAGTACAGGTTCCAGCTCAAATACGAATGCACCAAGCTGCTGGGCATATTTAGAAAGTGCGTCATTTGCAGGATATGGTTATGTAACCACAACGAATAATTACTCAGCACCTAATGCTTATTATATGAATAATTCAAGTGGGACAACAGGTAGCCAAATGTTGGTTGCACCTCCTACTATAAATCTTTCAGATGGTACGAAGAGGGTAAGATTTTATGCAAAAGCCGGAGGAAGTAATTATACATTATTAGTGGGAACATTATCAAACCCTGCAGATCCTGCTTCTTTCACACAAATTGGTTCTCCTATTACTTTAACAACTACCCACACCCAATATACCGTTAATATTCCAGTGGGTACTGATTTACAGTTAGCATTTAAACATGGTTTAGGAGGTTCTTCACGTTCTATTTATATTGATAATATTACCGTTCAGAATATTCCTTCCTGCCTTGAACCAACGGCACTTATGTCATCAAACGTAACAATGAACTCGGCAACAATCGGTTGGACGGCACCAGCTTCAGTTCCTGCAAACGGATACGAAGTATATTACAGTACAACCAATACAGCACCTGATGCTACAACGGTATTGAATGCTACCAATTCCGTAACTTCTACCACTATTTCTGCACCATTAAGTTCATTATCTACGGATACGAATTACTATGCCTGGGTAAGATCTGTATGTAGTGCTAGTGATAAAAGTATCTGGAGTGAAGCGACTGCATTCAGAACGGGATATTGTCTGCCTTCATCCAGTTCTCAGAATTCCTGGCTTTCTGACTTCAGTTCTACAGGAGGCCTTGTAGATATGGCTTATTCATCTGGATCAAGTGTTGCAGGTGGGTATCAAAACTTAACAACAAGCAGTAATAAAATAATCAATGCTCCGGGATCCAGTACTTCAGTATCTTTCACTGCCGGTGGTCCTACATGTGGAATCGGGGTTTGGGTAGACTGGAATAATAATTTAACTTTTGAAGCTTCAGAAAGAATGTTTGTTACTAACACTTATATTACAAATGCTTCGGGATCTATCACTGTGCCTGCAGGAACACCTCTGGGAACTTACAGAATGAGAGTGGTGACTGATTATAATAGTACAGCCCCTTCAAACCCTTGTTCTGCTATTTCAAGAGGAGAATTTATTGATTTTACATTTGAAGTAGCTACTTCTTTATCAACTTCAGAAACGCAATTGAAGAAAAAAGAAGTGAGTGTATATCCTAATCCTTTCAAAGATGTTCTGCATATTGCGGATATCAAAGATGTTAAATCTGTAACTGTTACAGATGTAGCGGGAAGAGTAGTGAAAACTATTGACAATCCTACCACAGAACTTCAGTTGGGTGAATTGAATGCCGGTTTATACTTAGTGACGATGAACTTTAAGGATGGTTCAAAATCAACAGTAAAAGCCATTAAAAAATAAAATTTTTTGAGTTAATAATTTCTGTAGACGGCTGCATTCGTGCAGCTGTCTTTTTTGTGATCGGTTTATTAATAACTGGACAAAATATTATCAGAAAATGTCCATAAAATTATTATACATTTGCACCGAAAACTATAATATCCATGAATAAATTTAAACTACTTTTTTTAATACCATTATTTTATTCCGAATTTTCCCAGGCTCAGCGAATTGATAAAGAAATAATCAGTTTCCAGCTTTTAAAAGAGCCGGTTTTTCCTACGGAACTTTCCAACAGAACTTATACGATTACGGTAAAGTCTCCCTATAACATTACAAAAGATGATGTCATAAGAATTTCAAAAGAAGACCACCAGAAAAAGGTAGACAATTACCAGACTAATGTTGAAAATGCCAAGTATGAGCATCAGGAAAGATTAAAGGACTATGATGCTGAGGTGAAAAAACTTCAGGAAAAATACAAACTTGAATCTGCAGAATACAGCAAATTGTCAGCGGTTGAAAAAATTGCCGCAACCAACGGTGCTCCTACGCTTAGACTTCCTTCAAGACCTGTCCTTAATATTCCTCCAATGCCGGTTTACCAGCAGCCCGACCTGAGAGATGCTTTAATTGTGGATAACAAAATTCTGGCTTCTCAAATCGATGTGATTGGTTTTTCAAAAGGTGGAAATTATCTTGACATTGTGATTGAGATGGAAAGAACAAACTTTCAGGACAATCAGGGAAAAACCTTTGCCAATCAGCCTACAAAAATCACGGCGAAGCAGGACGGTGCCATAAAACTGGATAAAACCTACTTCTCAGATTTTGCTGAAATAGCAAGTGTTCCAACTAATGAAATTAATCTGAATGCCCAGGAAAAAAGATTTCTGCAAAGAACAATTGACCGTACAAGAAATATTATCAATGAAAACTTCGGCTATCAGACCATTAATTCTACAGTCACATTAGCAACTGTAAAAAATAAAGGAGAGTATGATGATCTGGAAAAAGCATATATCTATGTGACGACCAATCTGAAGAAACTTCAGGCAAAATCTGATTATGCACCGAATAAAATTGCCATGGAGAACATGCAGAAAGGAATTGATCTTTGGAAAACAGCTTTAACAAAAGTAAATTACAACGATAAGAAAGCAGTTTACAATCAGAAGATCGGAGAATACCTTTATTTTAACCTGATCAGATTGAATATTGCGTTAGGTAATTACCAGGAAGCAGAGAAATATTTAAATGAGTTACAGGAACATTTAGTAGATATTAAACTGTCCTACGATGCTAATCTTGAACTGAAAAGACTGGAAGAAAAAATTTATAATAACTAAAGAAAACGATATGATTAAACAGATTATTGCTTCGGCATTAATTACCGCTTCTGTGTACTCTTATGCACAGACGAAAGTAACGGAAGGAACAAAATTCACTGTGGATGCCAATCTTGAAACGGATGATAAACTGGTGCTGGCAGATGATTACAATTCTTATATGTTCAGTGCTATCAATATTGACGGTCTGATGAGAAATGTTTTTCCTCATAAGAAATTACTGATGAGAAAACTGGATCAGAACGGAAGTCTTGTGGATACTTATGTGAAAGATTATGCCAACAAAACGAATGGTGTTCTTCACAATTATCTGGGGTCACAACAGATTGATGATGATAAATTTATAGCATTTACGGAAGAGTATTTCGGAAAAGAAAACAGAAAAGAAGTTTTCCAGCATGTTTTCAGCAGAAAGGAAGGTACTTTTACAACAAAGAGTATTGCAAAATACAGTATTGAATCTACCAATAAATCAGGAACTACTTATGTCCTTTTCTCAGAAAACGGGAAATATGCAGCCATCTTCAACGACAGATTTGCCAATAAAAAAACTGAAAATGTAAATGACGTTCTGGTATTGGATCTGAGAACACTTACTCCGGTATGGAACAAAGAAATTATATTAAGCAGTGACTATGTTGAAAAGTCTCTGACATTAACGAACTCAGCGAAAATCGTTGTATTGCGTAAAGCAGCAGGTTGGAAGGAATCTTACAAGCTGGAACTGGTTTCCAATACGGAAGATAAAGACCTTCCATTCGATGATAAATATATTCCTGAAAAATTATATGCATTCAGTAAAAATGATAATGATTACCTGGTAACTTTTGGAAGAAAAAATGCAGCGGTTACTATAGGTTCAAGTACTTTCGGAACGGTAATGTTTTATGATATGAAATCCGGAAAAGCAGTTATCAGCAATACCAATCTGGCAGGAAGTAAAGACATGAGTGATGTGAAAGTCATCAAAACAATTGTAAAAGGAGATGAAACTTTAATGGCTGTTCAGCAGGAGACGGTAACAAGACCGATGCCTACAGCAATGAACCGTTTCCCGGATCCTGTATATTCTCTGGATGCGGGAATGCTGATCAAGTTTAATAAAGAAGGTGAGGTAAAACAATTTGTAGCGGCAGGCACTTCTACCGGAAAAAGAATTCATGTGGTGGAAGCAGGAGACAAACTTTATATTTCCGCTTTCTATCCTAAAGGAGCATTTGGTAATACAGGATTTTCTATGAAAGTTTTTGACTTCGCCAATCTGAAACCTCAGGAAGTAAGCCTTGATTATAAAGGCAGAAACTTCTTCCAGAATTATGGTTTTGCAGATGGAAATATGATTCAGTATGTTCCGAATGTTAACAAAATGATGTTCCTTCAAAAGAGCAGCAAGGAGGTTCAGATGTTCAGTGTTTACAATTTTATAAAATAATCGTATTTTAGAAAAAATTATCACATGCAGATTCAATCGGTTTCTATAGAAGATTATATCTCAAAAATTCCTGAAGAGAGACAGGAAGCTTTTAAAAAACTTTTTGATACGGTGAACGATAACCTTCCGAAAGGTTTTGAAGACGCTGCCAATTATGGGATGATAGGCTGGGTAGTTCCTTTAGCAAAATATCCTGCCGGATATCACTGTGCACCCGGGACCCCGCTGCCTTTTATCAATATTGCTTCCCAGAAGAATTTTATAGCATTGTATCATATGGGACTGTATTCAACGCCGGAACTCCTCGATTGGTTTGTGACAGAATATCCTAAACACTCCAAAAAGAAACTTGATATGGGAAAATCCTGTGTACGTTTCAAAAAAGCAGAAGATATTCCTTTTGAGCTGATCGCTGAACTCAGTAAAAAAATGACCGCAGACGACTGGATTAAAATTTATGAATCGCAGTATAGGAGATAAAAAAATCCCTGAAATCAAACAGATTTCAGGGATTTTTTATGCTGGAAGCTGGAAGTAATATTTATGTTTTTAAAATCAATATGAGACAGGAAGTTGGAAGTAACACTTGTTTTTTAAACTACTGATTGTCATTTCTTTATAAATATTCCAAGTATTAATAAGTTAATTAAATGGCGTGTATTTATTCATCGGTTTCCAGATGTCTCCATCCTTCTGCTTCATTCTTCCAGCTTAAAAATGAATATCCCAGATTCCTGCCTTCCTTTCAAGTTCAATTAAAGCTGCTGCATTATCGGCAAGAACCTGATAATAATCTTTTCGTACATTATTATAGGTTCTCTGGGCATTCAGAACTTCAAGAATAGAACTTTCGCCTCTTTTGTAGCTATAAATGATTCCTTCCAGAATACTTTTGGCCTCAGAAAGCATTCCGTTATGAAATTGTCTGAGCTGTTTCTGAGTGGCTGTGTATTGCTGAAAAGCCTGCGTTACCTCAGCTTTTATCTCCTGTTCGATCCGTTTATACTCAACTTCTGCCTGCGAATAGGCCATTTCTGCTATTTTCAATCCGGCATTTCTTCTGTTGGAAAACTTCAGGGGAATGCTAATACCCATTTTTACAGCATTTATAGTTGGGGAAGGAGCAATTTCATTAGTGGCTTCGGTGTGTTGTTCTGTTCCGGCACTGATGCCAAGATCTATGACCCGATTGGCTTTTTCAAGATTGATCTGGCTTTTGGCAACTTCTGTATTTTGCTTGGCTGCCAATAAATCTGCTCTTTCATTCAATGCCTGAAGAATGAGATCGTCAATGCTGAAATCTCTGTTGAAGGTATTAAAATCTCCGGTAACATCTCTGCCAGTTATTTTGCTGTCTCCAAGAAATACAGATAAACCGGTGAGAGCCTGCTGCTCTGCACTTTCGGCCTGATATACTTCATTGAGTAAAGAAGCTGCTTCCAGCTTACTCTGTTTGGAAGTGACCAAGGTTATCGTTCCCAATTGGTACCGAATACTGTCGGATTTTGCCAGTTGCCGCATGTTTTGATAAGAATCCTGCTGTACTTCGAGCAAAGCCTTGGATTTTAAAGCCTCAATATATCCTAAACTGGCATCTGCACGAAGATTTCTGAAAAAATCCTGCAGCTGTATTTTGCTTAGCTCTGACTGGTTTTTGGCCAGATTAACACGAGCTTTTCTTTTTCCTCCCAATTCAATTGTCCAACCAATGGCGGCTCCGTAGACATATCCCATATTCTGCTTCACTCCGTTATTGGTGGTTTCCATTTCCAGTTGAGGGTCAGGAAACATATTAGCGGTTTGAATGGCAGCTTCGGCCATGCTTACATTATATTTCTGAGAGGCATAACCCAGATTCTTATTTCCGACAAGGTTCAGGTATTCTTCAAATAGTAAAAGCTCTTTTTCCTGTGCCTTTATCCCTGTAATGCTCAATAATACTACAGATAATATGATAAACTGAACTCTAATTTTCATCTGATTCTAAGTTTTGTTTTTCGTTTCGGCGTTCAGCCATAAAATAAATAGCCGGCAGCACGAATAAGGTTAAAATAGTAGAGAACATCAATCCATATACGATTACTGTTGCCAGTGGACGTTGTACATCAGAACCGATTCCTGTGGCCAATGATGCCGGGAAAAGCCCGATTACAGCAACCGTCGCAGTCATCAGTACAGGTCTGAAACGGTCTTTTGCTCCTTTGATGGCAGCCTGTTTCAGTTCATATCCTTTCTTACGCAGATCGTTGATGTGGGAAATCATAATGACTCCATTCTGGATAGCAACTCCGAAGAGCGCGATAAAGCCTACTGCGGAAGATACATTCAGAGACATTCCGCGGATATTGAGTGCCAGCATTCCACCAAATAATGCCAGTGGAACAATAGACATCAGAACCAAAGCCTGTCTGAAATCTCCAAATGCACCATATAATAACAGAAACATGATGGCTAATGCCAGTGGAACAATAAATGCCAGTCTGGAATAGGCTCTGTTTTGATTTTCAAACTGTCCACCCCATTTGATCTGGTATTTTTCATGATCATATTGGATATCTTTTTCAATTTTATCCTGTGCATTTTTCAGGAAAGAAGAAAGATCGGTTCCTCTTAAATTCAGCTTTACCGTAAGATGTCGTTTATTCATTTCTCTGGTAATAGTACTTTCACCTGTACTTAATTTTACTTCTGCCACCTGTGATAAAGGAATTTTTGCTCCGGAAGCTGAGGTTAGCATCAGATTTCCGATTTTATCAGGAGTGTCACGGCTGTCTTCTGTATATCGGCATGAAATATCATATACTTTATTGCCGATAAAGATCTGGGAAATGGCTTTTCCACCTAGTGCAACCTCAATGAGATCGGCGACATCGGCTACATTCAAACCATATTGGGCAATTTTATCTCTGTTGGCAATAATCTGCAGTTGAGGCAATGGGGGTTCCTGATCTATAGCAAGATCTGCTGAACCCGGAATTTTATTTAAAGTAGACAATACATTTTCAGCAATTCTTCTGGTTTCTTTAAAATCTTCTCCATATACCTTTACTACTAATTCGCTGTGAGCTCCGGAAATTTTATCCATAACTCCGTCAATCATAGGCTGTGAAAAACCTACGGTAAATCCCGGCATATCTTTATAATCAGCTGCCAGTTCTTTGATGAGGTCTGCTTTGGTTTTTCCTTCGGGCCATTCGCTGTAAGGTTTTATCCCGACCGAGACTTCAAAATGGGAAGCTGTCCACGGGTCGGTACCATCATCATTACGTCCCGCCTGAACCATCATATACGTAATTTCAGGATGTTTTAAGGTGCGGGCACGTAAGGTATCACTCATTTCTTTTGATTGGGCTAAAGAAATTCCGGGAGGCAGCTGTACCTGCAGCCATATAGAACCTTCATCCAGTTCGGGAAGGAAATCTTTTCCGACCTGATAGGAGAGAATTCCGGCAGATACTAAGACAATCATAATGGGAATGAGAACTCTTTTAGGAGTCTGCATTATTTTTTCAATGCTTTTTCCATAGGCTGCGCTGAGTTTCTCGAGCCATTTATTGTGATAAATCTTTTGTGGTTTCCGATAAATTACATAAGCTAATCCCGGGATAAGAAGTAATGCTACAGCAAGGGCTCCCAACAGAGCATATCCAACAGTAAAAGCCATGGGGGTAAATAATTTTTTTTCTACTCTTTCAAAAGCAAATAAAGGCAGATAGGCGGTAATGATAATGATGGTTGAAAAGAAAATAGGTTTTGCCACCTCAATCACTCTTTGGGTAATGGTTTTTTCTTCCAGTGTCTCTTCAGAATTTTCTTCCCGTTTCTTCAGAATGGTTTCCAGCATGACGATGGCTCCGTCCACAATGATTCCAAAATCAATAGCTCCCAATGAAAGCAGATTGGCGGGAATATTGGTAAAATGCATTAATATAAAAGCAAATAATAAAGAAAGAGGAATGGTAATAGCCACTAAGAACGCTCCACGCCAGTTTCCAAGAAATACAATCAGCACAATAATTACCAAAACAATTCCTTCGGTAAGAGTATGAGACACTGTGGTAAGCGTTGTTTTGACAAGGTCTGTTCTGTCCAGAAAAGGATGGATCTTTACACCGGGAGGAAGTGTTTCATTATTCAATTCTTCAATAGCTTTGTGTACTCCTTCCAGCACTTGTGATGGGTTTTGACCTCTCAATAAAAGCACGATTCCTTCCACACTTTCAGAATAATTGCGGTTTCTGTCGGTGTAGCCAAGAATTCCTTTCCTTTCCAGATTCCCGTATTTTAATGTTCCTACATCATTCAGGAAAACTGGAACTCCGTTTTGGGTTTTGACTACAATTTTTCCAAGATCATCTAAATCTTTTACCAAACCTATTCCACGAATTACATAGGCAAGATTTCCGCGGGGCAGCATACTTCCTCCAGCGCTTACGTTATTTTTGGAGATGGTTTCAGTAACTTCAGAAAGTGACAGTCCATATTGTTCAAGTTTATGCGGATCCAGCTCAATCTGAAACTGCGTGGTAATTCCTCCGAAATTGGTCACATCGGCAATTCCTGAAACCTGTTTGATACGGGGGATAATTACAAATTTTTGTAAATCCGTAAGTTCCCGCAGACTGTGGTTATTACTTTCGATAATATAACGATAAACTTCGCCAATAGGAGAGGTGAGAGGATCTAATCCAGGCTGTGCACCATAGGGGAGCTCCACATCCGTCAGTCTTTCCTGAATACGCTGCCGTGCCCAGTAATCGTCTATACCATCATCAAAAACCATAGTAATGATGGATAGTCCGAAGGTACTTTTGCTTCGCATTACATGCATTCCCGGAAGCCCGTTGAGTGATCTTTCCAGAGGAATGGTAATCTGTTGTTCTACTTCTTCGGCAGCCAAGCCCGGAACCTGTGTTACCACCTGGGAAGTTACATCGGCGATATCGGGATAGGCTTCTATGGATAGCCTGGTCCAGGAATAATACCCGAAGAATCCCAGTAAAAGGAAAAGGGCAAGCATGAGCCATCTCTTCTGTATCGAGATTGTTAGTAATTTCTTCATAGTTTTTCTTTTACATTATTTCGCATCCAGCATATAAATTCCTCCTTCAGTCATGATGGTTTCTCCGGATTTTAATCCCGATATAATTCTTACTGTTTTCTGATCGGTTTCTCCTGTTGTGACAGCACGTTTTGTATATTGGCTCTTGCCTGTTTTTACCCATACATACTGAGAGTTATCCTGCTGCATTAAAGCGGTTACGGGAATCATTACTGTCTTTTCAGGAGTTGTTGAAAAGTTGACTGTAGCGTACATGCCCGGCTTTAGTTTTCTGTCCGGGTTGTTACATTCAATAAGGACTTTGATGCTTCGGGTATCTTCGTCTACAATTTCATTGATGTGGTATACTTTTCCGGTAATATTCCTGTCGGGATAGGCGCTTACCTTTACAGAAACCTGATCTCCTTTATTCACAAAACGGATGTCTTTTTCTTTTACATCACCGGAAATCCAGACTTTTGATAATTCTGCGATGATCATTACCGGATCTGCATCTCCTTTCAGATATTGGCCGTTGACAATTTTGTTGGAAATAATTTCTCCGTTAATGGGTGCTCTTACCAAAAGAGGACTTCCTATACCTCCGCCTTTGCTGTTATATACCTTCAACGCAGAAGAAGTATTGGAGAGGGATGTTTTTTTATTTTTAAAATCAGTTTCTGCTTCGTCCAGTTCCTTCTGAATACCCACTCCATGTTTTACAAGATCCTGTTGGCGTCTGTAATTTTTTTCTGCAAGCTGTACATCATTTAACGCATCTGTGTAATCCTTTTGAACCGAAAAATAATCTGAAGAAAGGATTTCAAAAAGAGGGCTTCCTGCCGAAATATTTTGTCCAAGCTGAATAAAAGATTTTGTAATTCTTCCGGAAAAAGGACTGGCAATTTCCGCATAATGATTAGGTATTGCCTGGATTGTTCCCGCTGAAATCACTCCATCACTGTGTTCCTGTTCAGTAACGACCTGTGTTTTAATTTTTTTGAAAACGGGATGGGTTTCCGGAACGGTGACCTGATTATTTTTGATGAGGAGATCCTGATCCTGCGGAGTTTCACTTTTGGAATTTTTACAAGAGGTAACAATTGTCAAAAGTACCATTGTTAAGACTGTTTTTCTCATATAAGTTATTTATAACCATTATTTTATTGATAGATCTGCTAGCAATGAATTTTGTTACTAAAGCCACTGCCCGAATTTTCTGATAAACCATTGTTTCACAAACTGGGTTAAAACACAATATCCTGTAAGAATCCCTATTAAATAAGGGAAGTAGCTCAGAGGTAAAGGCTGCATTTTGAGATACACTGCCATTGGAGTGAAAGGAATCATAATTCCGATCAGCATGATTAAACTTGTTAAAGCAACAACTGGTGTGGCGGCCCAGCTTTGGATAAATGGAATTTTCTTCGTTCTGATAATGTGAACAATCAAGGTTTGAGATAATAAACCTTCCACAAACCAGCCTGTCTGAAACAACCCTTGTTGTTCTGGTGTATTGGCTTTGAAAATAAAAAATAGTACGGCAAACGTGACATAATCAAAAATGGAGCTCAAAGGACCTATATACAGCATGAATTTTTTAATGCTTGCAGCTTCCCATTTTTTAGGTTTTTCCAGAAAATCTTTATCCATTGTATCCCATGGGATGGAGGATTGTGATACATCATACAGTAAATTCTGTGTCAGAATCTGTAGCGGAAGCATAGGAAGAAACGGAAGTAGTGCACTGGCTCCAATCATGCTGAACATATTTCCGAAGTTGCTGCTGGCCGTCATTTTGATATACTTGACGATATTCCCGAAAGTTCTTCTTCCATAAATTACTCCGCTTCTAAGCACCATCAGATCTTTTTCCAACAGAATGATATCTGCACTTTCTTTGGCAATGTCTGCTCCGGTATCCACAGAGATTCCCACGTCTGCTTCTTTTATAGCTGCTGCATCATTAATACCGTCACCCATAAAACCAACGGTGTGACCTTTTGATCTTAATATTTTTACAATACGTTGTTTTTGTAACGGGCTTACTTTAGCAAAAACAGAATAGAGATCCATATCCTTGCAAAGTTCATCATCAGTCATATGCTCCAGTTCATCACCCAGCATAATGGTATTGATAGGAATTCCTACATCATGGCATATTTTTTTAGCAACAATATCATTATCTCCGGTTACTACTTTCACTTCTACACCAAGCTTGTGTAAAGCTTTGATACTTGGTTCTGCTGATGGTTTTGCAGGATCAAGAAATCCCATAAATCCTGTAAGGGTAAGTTTATTTTCGTCGGCAACGGAATAATTCAATGGATGATCACCGTCAAATTCCCGGATGGCAATTAGCAATACACGAAGTCCTTCAGCATTGAGCTTTTCAGACATTCTGATAATCTGTTGTTTCATATGATCATCCAACGGAACACTATTGTCATTCTCAACATGCAGGCTGCGATCATCTCCAGGATCTAAGGCATATTGACATAAAGGAAGCATTTCTTCCACTGCCCCTTTGCAGATCATAAGATGCTTTCCTTTTGATGTATTCAGGATGACAGACATTCTTCTTCTTTCAAAGTCAAAAGGAATTTCATCCACTTTTTGATACAATTCATCTGCCCTCATCATATTGTGAACTTCAGCATGATCGAGAACAGCCTGATCCAACAGATTTTTGAGGCCGGTTTGATGAAAACTGTTAAGGTAGCCCCATTTTAATACTTCATCATCTTCAATACCACGAACGTTGAGGTGGGTTTCCAATACAATTTTATCCAGCGTAAGTGTTCCTGTTTTATCGGTACACAGAATATCCATAGCTCCGATATTCTGGATGGCATTGAGTCTTTTAACAATTACTTTCTTTTTACTCATATTGACTGCACCTTTGGCAAGATTGGCCGTGACAATCATAGGAAGCATTTCAGGAGTCAATCCCACAGCTAAGGCAATGGCGAACAATAAAGCCTGCATCCAGTCCCCTTTTACCAATCCGTTGATCAGAAAAATAACAGGAGTCATGATCAGCATAAATCTGATCAGCAGATAGCTCACTTTATTAACTCCTATATCAAATGCAGTCTCAGGTCTTTTAGAAGCCAGACTTCTGCTGATGCTTCCGAAATAGGTGAAAATACCGGTATTGGCTACAACAACCGTTGCTGATCCGCTTACCACATTGGTTCCCATAAAACAGATATTCTGAAGGCTGAGAGGATTACGGTATTGGGCATCTTTGATAGGAAGTGCATTTTTTTCAACCGGAAGAGCTTCTCCTGTAAGAATGGATTCGCTGATGAAAAGATCTTTGCTTTTAAGAATTCTGCAGTCGGCCGGAACCATATCACCTGCGGACAGAACAATAATATCTCCGGGAACAATTTCAGTGATTTCTATTTCTTCGCTCTCATTAAATTTTCTTTTGGTAAGACAGCTTGTTTTTACCATCTTTTTTAATGCTTCTGCTGCTTTGTTGCTTCGGAATTCCTGAATGAATCTTAAAACAGTACTGAAGAGCAGCATCACCGAAATAATAATACTTGTACTGAAATCTTTTTCTCCTGCAGGGACAAGAATAGCATCAATAAATAATGAGATTATGGCAATGCAGGCCAGAATATAATTAAATGGATTAAAGAAAGAATGAGCAAATTGTTTTACCCATGAGGGCGCTTTTTGGGTAGCAATTTCATTTTTACCATAAATTTTCAGACGGTCTTTTACGGTGTTTTCACTAAGTCCTTCTTCTGAGGTTTCCAGCAGGGCATACACCATTTTTTCATTCTCGGCTGCAGCTTCTTTCAATTTTACAAGAGCCGCGGAATTGAGATTTTTGTTTGAAGATTTTTTTAACATCGCTTCAAAGGTTGTTTTTAATGTTACAAATCGTTTTCGGTACCTATAATTTCCCAGCTTACTTTGATGACTTTGTCTTCAATCGTTAATCTGCTGGCTGTTTTTTCCATGAAACTGTCCTGCGGAGTAGAAGCATGAACTTCCGCTGTAATGATGGCGTTTTCAGGCAGCCCATTATCATCGCTGGTAAGAGATTTCAGCAATACTTTATCATTTCCGCTCAGAGACTGCATCAGTTGCACGCGGATGTGATTTTCTACTTCACTTTTGCATTTGATGCTGAGAAGGTATTCTGTATAATGGTTTCTGCTGTTGATATTGTTGCCCAGTTTTACGCCTAAAGGACGAAGGGTGACATGAGTGAGGATAATAAATCCACTGGTAATGGCTGCTTCCACGGGAAATCCCATAGCACTGAGAGCACCTACAGAGGCCGAACACCAGATGGTGGCTGCTGTATTGAGCCCCCTCACGGTAAGACCATCTTTCATGATAACGCCTCCACCTAAAAAACCAATCCCGCTTACAATATAAGAAGCTATTCTACCTGTAGCATCGCCTCCGATTCTGATGGAAAGAAGTACGAATGCTGCGGAGCCAAGGCATACCAGTGTATTGGTGCGGAGACCAGCACTTTTCTGGCGCCATTGTCTTTCAAAACCAATGCTGGCACCCAGAGCAAATGCGGTAAGGAGACGAAGAGTAAATTCTAATGTAGTCATAACTTTTCCTTTTGTTATAAAGCTTTTCAGCTGTACGGGAAAAGTGAGTACAACTAAAGCTTTTAAGATTGATAATTACTGTAAGGATCTGAGTCCATATGCTTTATTTTTTACTGTGCAAAAGTAGAACGGTCTCTTTTTTTTTACCGTTAGAAAAGCTTTAGAATGTTATTAGAAAATCATTAGAGAAAGTTACTTCCTGTTTTTCTTAATGATCCTGCAGGAAATATTTATTATATCTTGTTAATATATGTAAACTGTACCCATGGTAAGAGATAAAATTTCAATACATTTAGAAGCTGATTTTTGTAGGTCGAATTTTACAATTTGTCATATGAAATAAAAGCTTGTTTAATCCCGGAGACTTCCTTCCAATACCTTTTGAATTATATATTTTAGATATGAAAAAATCAAACTTAGCAATACCAGCTACGCTTTTAGCGATTATCTGTGTGCAGGGAGGAGCTTCCATTGCAAAGCAGCTTTTTCCCGCTATCGGAGCTATTGGTACGGTTACTTTAAGAATTGTACTTTCTGCGGTTTTGCTTACGTTGATTAACCGTCCTAAATTTTTACAATTTGACCGTCAGAAATGGAAATACTGTGCAATCTATGGAGTTGGACTGGCTGCAATGAATCTTATTTTCTATATGGCTATTCAAAGAATTCCGCTGGGATTGGCGGTGACTGTAGAGTTTGCAGGTCCTTTATTTCTTGCATTGGCATTGTCCCGAAAACTGCTGGATGTTATCTGGGCGTTACTGGCATGTGTAGGAATTCTGCTGATTGTTCCCTGGAAAAGTGATCATGTAGATTTATTAGGACTTGGACTTGCCTTTCTCGCAGGAGTCTTCTGGGCACTTTACATTATCATGGGTGGAAAAGTTTCCAAAATAATGGATGGAAAAGATGCGGTTACTACAGGGATGATCTTTGCAAGTCTTGTGATTATTCCATTCACGATATGGGATGGTGCTGTTTTTAATATTACTGCGACGATTTTTATGAAAGGGCTTGGTGTGGCTATTCTTTCGAGTGCTTTACCTTTTTCACTGGAAATGATGGCCTTGAAAAAACTTCCTGCAAAAACTTTCAGTATTCTGATGAGCCTGGAACCTGCATTTGCAGCGCTTTCCGGATTGGTTTTTCTTGCTGAAGAATTATCTTTTTTACAGTGGATTTCTATTGCCTGCGTGATTACAGCGAGTATTGGAACAACTATTTTTAGCAAAGTTTCTAACCATTAAGAAGATTTTTACAATATGATAAGAATGCATTGGAAAATACAATTAATCTTACTTCTTATATCCCTGTTTTTTGTTGGGTTAGGTATGGAAAGTATTGTAGATGAAAAAAAATCAGGATATCTTTTGCTCAGACAATTGTTTCACATGATCCCTTTTATGACCAGCAGTGTGATTTTTATCAGAAATATTTATTACCAACGTAAAAAAAAGAATAAAAAAGTTGATTCTGAAGTTTAATTTCTTCGGTTGTCTATACAATATCAAATATCACTGCAAAAATAGTTTCGTTACCTTCTGATAGCACCGTAATTTTTGCATTATGGAGCAGAATAATTTTCTGGGTGAGAAATAATCCTATTCCATGGCCCTTTTCCTGTCTGGATGTTTCGCTTCTGTAAAAAGGTTCAAAAATATGTTGTAAATCTTCTTTGTTAATGCTATTGCCGGTATTGGTAAAACGCATTGTAAGAATTTTTGAATTGGTATTTACATCAATCAGGCAAGTGTGTTCCGGTGAATATTTGCAGGCATTGTCAATAAGATTGTTGAAGGCAACCTGAAGAAGATATTCATTTCCCTGAATGATAAGCTGATGCTCTTCCACGGAATCTTCTATGTTTAAAGAAACTTTATATCCTGAATTTTCTTTGGTGATTTTGGTATAAGATTCCAGAAGAACTTCATCAAGACGTACCTCCGAAAAACTGATCTCATTGGGATCATAGCTTGCTTTGGCAAGATCCATTAAACTATTCGACAATTTTACCATATTTCGGGCATCATCCAGTGCATATTGGATGGTTTCCCGATATTCTTCTTTGGTTTTATCCTTTGCTGAAGCCAGTTCCAACTCAGTAATAATGGCGGATAAGGGAGTTCTCAGTTCATGTGAAATATTGGAGACAAAATGTTTTTGTGAATCAAAAGAATTTTCAAGCCGTTCCAGCATTCCGTTGAAATTTTGAGCAAGCTCATTAAGTTCGTCTTTTTCCTTAGTAGTTTTCAGACGCAATTGAAGTTTTCCGGCTGTAATTTTTTTAATCTGAATAACCATTTCACTGAGCGGACTTAATGCTTTTTTGGAAAGAAATATTCCTGCCAGATAAATTAATATGAGAATACTGAAGAATGAAATAATACTGATGGTAAGAAGATGTGTCAGATAATCATATCCGTATTGATCATAGGCTGCTGCAGTTACTGCATATGTTTTTCCTTCATAATGATAGGTCATCCCGATCACCTGCAAATCATTTAAAAAGAAATTGATTTTCTTCTTTTGAAATATCTGAGCTAGCATTTCCGGAGTTTCCTTTACATAATCTACTTTGGCATCATCATGATAGATCAATTGCTTATTGGAATTATAAATGGCAACCTGAACTTCATTCAATGTTCTGGTATTGTTTTTATAAAGCTTATGCATTTCCTGTTCCGGAAGGGAGCTTCGGAAAAATAAATCAGCCTTGGCAATCGCCTCGTTCTGAAGTTCGCTGAAAAAAGATTTTTCTCTGGCTTCTTTGGATGAATAATAGATCGAAATACTGTAAATACTTAAAAGCATTGCAGTGATTAAGGTAAAAAGCAGGGTAAGTCTGGTTCTTATTTTCATCCCGATATTTTTAGTTTATCTTATTGATTTACTATACGGTACCTGATTCGTAGTCTTTTTTCAGAATAAATCCCATGCCGGCTTTGGTGTGGATCAGTTTGGTTTCAAAATCTTTATCTATTTTCTTTCTGAGATAATTGATATAAACATCAATAAAGTTAGTCCCCGTATCAAAATGGGTTTCCCATACTTTCTCTGCAATTTCAGTTCTGGAAAGAACCCTTTCGGAATTTTCCATCATGAATTTTAAAAGATTAAATTCTTTTGGGGTTAATTTGATAGGCATTTGATCACGGTTCACAGTTTTCTGTTCCAGGTTCATTTCTATGCCTTCATATTTAAGAACAAAAACTTTTTGATGTAACTGTTGTGAAAAACGTTTCAGAAGTACTTTTATCCTTGCTACCAGTTCCCGCATTTCAAAAGGCTTGGTGAGATAATCATCTGCTCCGGCATCAAATCCTTCCAGCTTGTCATCAGTAGTTCCCAGGGCAGTAAGCATAATGACAGGAAGATTGGGTTTTAAAGTTTTGATCTCATGGCAAAATTCAAGACCATCTTTTTTGGGAAGAATAATATCGGTCACTACCAGATCAAAATTTGTCTGTAAAGCCAGTTTCAGGCCTGTGACTCCGTCATATGCTACAGTGACCTCAAATTCAGCTTCCTGAAATCCTTTTGCAATCAGTTTTGAAAGCCTGTCGTCGTCTTCAACTAATAAAATATGGGGCATAAGATTGTGGAATGTTTGGGTTGGTGTGAGGAATAGATCAATATTCCCACAAATGTAATGAATTCTATTTTGTAATTTTGGTACCGAAAAGTATAATAAAATGTCTGAATGTAAAACATTTTTTAATAGAAGAATCAAAGGCATTATGTTGACTGGGCTCTTGTCCTGTTTAATCGTTTTGGTGATCCAGTGTAATCACTCTTATGCAGGTAATGTACAGCTTAAAAATGGAGATCTTCTTTTTGTAACCGCAAAAGAATCGGGACTTTCCGGAGCGATCAATAATGTAACTCAAAAAGAAAAAGCGGCTTCATTTGATCATATAGGAATTCTGGAAAAAGAAGACAACCGGATGTTTGTTCTGCACGCTGCTCCCAAAGGCGGTTCTCAGAGACAGGATTTGAAAGATTTTATTAAAGATCAGAAAGAAGAAGGGCAGGAGGTTATTGTTTACCGTTTGAAACCGGAATATCAGAAAGCAATTCCTGAAGCAGTTAAAAAAGCAATTTCCATGTTGGGAAAACCTTACAACTTCAATTATATTCTGGATGAACAATCCTATTACTGTTCGGACTTTGTAGAAAGAGCTTTTCGGACAGAAAATATTTTCAAACTGGAACCGATGACGTTTATTGATCCCAAAACAGGAAAAACGAATACATTCTGGGAAGAATTTTACACTAAGAAAAATCTCAAAGTCCCTGAAGGAGAGCCCGGTTGTAATCCTAATGGGCTGGCTGGTTCCGACAAATTGGAAAGAGTAGGGAATTTTTAAAATATAGAAAGAAGCTGAACGGGCTTCTTTTTTTTATGTTAAATTTTAAAAAAATATTAGTCTACTAATTTGGTGGACTAATATTTTTTTATATTTTTGTCACAGATTTAAAAACAAAAGTGTCATATGATCTGACAATGTTTAACCCAAAAATGTTTAGCAATGATTACACCTAATCCCGGCCTGCAGGTTTTACAAAATAAAATTAACCTGCCTAAAAAAGAATTGTTACTGGAAATAGAGTTGAATGGCAAAATGAAATTTGAACATTTGATGAATACGATCTATAATCAATTCGGCATCTGTCATAGAGTGTTATCTGCTAATGTAGAGTACGTGAACGGATACAGTTTCGGTTCGGTACAGTTATATATTAATGTTAATTCAGAAGATTTTCAGCAGCTTGAAGTCTATCTGAATAAAAATAAACTTATCAATACGACGGTAGAATATACCTGCAGAACCTATTTTTAAGTGAGATTCATATAGTTTTAATTACCAAAGTGTCCGGTGTTTTTACCGGGCACTTTTTATTTTTGCACTAAAAACAGATAAAAAAGATCAATCGTTAACCTGGATAAAATTCCCCTCATCTGGAGGAGTGGTAAAAATTCAAAGAATTTTTGACGGGGTGGTAAAACAAAAAAAACGCTCAGAATATTCTGAACGCTTTCCTATTATTAAATAAAATAATTTTAAATTCTTTCGATGTCAGCACCAATAGCTCTCAGTCTTCCATCAATATTTTCATATCCTCTGTCAATCTGCTCGATATTGTGGATAATAGATTTTCCTTCAGCAGAAAGAGCAGCAATAAGAAGGGCGTTTCCGGCTCTGATATCCGGGGAAACCATCGTTGTTCCTCTTAACGGAGCTTCCTGGTTTAATCCGATCACTGTAGCTCTGTGCGGATCACATAAAATGATCTGAGCACCCATATCGATTAATTTATCCACAAAGAATAATCTGGACTCAAACATTTTCTGATGAACCAGAATACTTCCTTTTGCCTGAGTAGCTACCACTAGAATAATAGATAATAAATCCGGTGTAAATCCTGGCCAAGGCGCATCCGAAATCGTAAGGATAGAACCGTCAATAAATTTCTGGATTTTATAATGCTCCTGTGCAGGAATATAGATATCATCACCGCTTTGCTCAAGCTGAATTCCCAGTTTTCTGAAGGTATTCGGAATCACACCAAGCTGGTTCCAGTTTACATTTTTGATGGTGATTTCAGATTTTGTCATGGCTGCAAGACCAATCCATGAACCGATCTCTACCATATCCGGAAGCATCGTATGCTCAGTACCTCTCAGATATTCAACCCCTTCAATCGTAAGAAGGTTGGATCCGATTCCTGAGATATTGGCTCCCATTCTGTTCAGCATTTTGCATAATTGCTGAAGATAAGGCTCGCAGGCTGCGTTGTAGATTCTTGTTTTTCCTTTTGCAAGAGCTGCTGCCATTACAATATTAGCCGTTCCGGTAACAGAAGCTTCTTCCAGCAGGATGAATTTTCCTCTTAGTTCCTTAGCTTTTAAAGAATAGAAATATTCCTCCTCATCATAATTGAATTCAGCACCTAATTCAACAAGTCCCTGAAAGTGAGTGTCCAATCTTCTTCTTCCGATTTTGTCACCACCCGGAGTCGGCATATAAGCTTCTCCATAACGGGCAAGCATTGGTCCCATCAGCATAATGGATCCACGTAGTTTTGCTCCGTCCTTTTTGAACTCATTAGATTTAATATAATCAAAATTAACCTGATCAGCTTTGAAAGTATAATCTCCCTGTCCGTTTTTAGTAATTTTTACTCCAAAATCCCCAAGAATTTCAATCAGCCTGTTTACATCATGGATATCCGGAATATTTTTGATTCTTACTTCCTCATCTGTCAGAAGAACCGCACATAAAATTTGTAGAGCCTCATTTTTGGCTCCTTGTGGAGTTATTTCACCCTGCAGTCTTTTTCCTCCTCTTATTTGAAATGTTCCACTCATTATTTTCTGTTTTTATGATTGTTATTATGCCTTCTCTTGTTAGGCTGGTTATTATTGTTTTTATTATTGTTGTTATTCCTGTTGTTATTGTTGTTATTTCGGTTGTTGTTATTGCTGGTGTAATAGATCTTACTCTTTTCAAGAGAATCTATTCCGGTAAGATCCAACCTGTTTTCGGAAAGTTCTTTCAGGTGGCGGAAAATCACATCATCCGTCACATGTTCTTTATTATAGACATTATAAGACTTCTTCATATTGTTGGCAATCACCTCGATTAGGGCTTCTTTTTCATCACCCGTTTCCAGTTCAATTGCTTTTTCTATCAATTGAAGAATACTTTTTCCGTAGAACTTAAAGTCACCTTGAAGTTTTGGATATTCCATTCTTTTAGGTTTTTCTGCCAGCTCTTCCATTGTGGGGAAGGGATAAGGAGAATCTACATCCAGATCATGATTGGCAAGAATATAAAGATGGTCCCAAAGTTTATGTTTATAATTTTCCTCGTCGCGAAGTTGTGGGTTTCTCTGACCCATAAAATCGATGATTGCCATAGCCATTTCGTTCCTTTCCTCTTTGGTAGGAAGTTCTTTGCAGCGCTCAACCAACTGTTGTATAATTCTGCCATATTCCGGCATATGAAGCTGAGTTTTTTGGGTATTGTATTCCATAGTATGCAAATATATGGATTAAAAGAAAAATTGTCTCGGGATTCTGAAAAATTTATGATTTTTTAATGAAAAAATTGAATGCCTTTCTTATTGATTTATTGTGGGAAATGAAAATATTTCCCATTTATTTGAATTTGTTTTTAATAAAATTGTATCTTGTTTAATAGATTGATAATTAATTAAAGCGATGAAAAAAACAAACTTTTTCCTTTCACTGCTGGCTTTAGCATTAGTAAGCTCATGTAGAACCAGTGATGAATTGACAACTGAACCTACCAGACAAGAAGAGGTTCACAACAAAACAGTGAATGTTACCCATCATGATGGACGCCCTTTCAGTACAGGAAACGGTTCCGGTTCTGCACAAAGTAAATTCACAGCCGGACCGGGTGGCGGAGTTCTGATGCAAGGTTTTTACTGGGATGTTCCGGAAGGGGGTAACTGGTGGAATACCGTTAAAGATAAATTAACCGCATGGTCTACCGCCGGAATTGGAGCTGTATGGCTACCGCCTGCATCAAAAGCTCAGAATGGGGCTTATTCTATGGGATATGATCCTACCGATTATTATGATTTTGGAGATTTTAATCAAAATGGAAGTACAGAAACCCGTTTCGGATCCAGAGCTGAACTGGAAGCATTGATTACCAAAGCGCATGCTGAAAACATGCAGGTGTATGCAGACATTGTAATCAATCACAACAGTGGCGGGCAGTCTGAAGCCAATCCTTTTACAGGAACCAATACCTGGACTAATTTTTCTGGTGTGGCTTCCGGAAAATTCCAGAGAAACTACAATGACTTTTATAAAAACTCTTACGGGAATAATGATGAAGGGGCTTTTGGTGGCTTCCCGGATTTATGTCATGCTAATCCTCATGTGCAGGACTGGCTTTGGGGGAGAGAGGATTCCGTAGCAAAATATTATAAAAATGTGATGAAATTTGATGGCTGGAGGTTTGATTACGTTAAAGGATTCGGGCCATGGGTTGTTAATACCTGGAATTCTAACGTAGGTGGATTTTCTGTCGGGGAATTATGGGATTCAAATGTCAACACATTGGAATGGTGGGCCAATAATGCCAACAGTTCCGTATTTGATTTTGCAGCTTATTATAAAATGGATGAAGCCTTTGATAATGGTAATTTAAATGCTTTGAATGATGATATGATGTGGAAAAGAAATCCATACAAAGCAGTCACTTTTGTGGCCAATCATGATACAGATATTATTTACAATAAAATGCCCGCCTATGCCTATATCCTAACCCATGAAGGTTATCCGACCATTTTTTACAGAGATTATGAAGAATGGTTAAACAAAGAAAGACTGAATAATCTGATCTGGATTCATAATAATAAAGCTACCGGAACAACTTCCATTCTGTATACTGATAACGATGAATATATTGCAAGACGTAACGGCTATAATGGTAATCCAGGGCTTGTTGTTTATATAAATACTTCTTCAAGTTGGCAGGAAAGATGGATAGAAACGAATTGGAGCAGTCAGCAAATCAAAGATTTCACAGGAAATTCAAGTTGGTATCCAACAACTCAGGGTGATAAATGGGTGAAAATCCAATGCCCTCCGAATTCTTATTCTGTGTGGTCGCTTAATTTATAAGTAATGAGCAATGGGTAATTATTGATAATTGATAATTGATAAAGCTGGTAAGAGACTATTCTTCAGTTTGATTTCCATTAAACATTAAACAGGAACACCTATCCGTCTTATTTGTCATTCCGTAGGAATCAATACAATGCATTAATATTGTAGCTAACTCTTACGGAATGATCTTTTTATAAGTTAAATGAAAAGGAGTAAGAACAATTAATTACACCTGAATAAATTTTTTCTTCTGATGCTGATCAGGTAAATAACATTTCTGATTGGCCAGCTTCATTCTGTTTCTGGAAATAACATCATACACTTTGTCACTTAAAGATGCCGGCAGGATTTTCCCAACAAAGGAAAGTTTATAAACTCCTCCCAGTAAATTAGCAATTTCCAGTACGGCTCTTGATTTGATCTGATAATAACGTCCGGGTTTCCAAAGATACATCGTATTGAATACATTGGTTTCAAGCCCTCTTTCAGATAAAAACTGTTGTCCGAAATCAGATTGAAGAGAAGCAAACATGAATTGGTCTTTTTTGTCTCTCTCCAAAATCCATTGCACCCAGAAATTACAAACTCCGCAATCTCCGTCAAAAAAAACAATATGTTTATTTTCCCAACTTTCCATGACTTTATTTATTAAACATGATTCCTCTCTCAGTGTCTTCTTTTACTTTTTTGAAATATTGAACAAGATCTGCACGCTGCTCATCCGACAGTTTGGCATCCTGATGACCTAAATAATAAGATTCTAGCGGCATTTCTTTTTTCTCAACCATTTCTATACATTCTTCCAACTTATGAAGTTGTCTCTGAGGTTCATATACTGCAAAGGTAGAAAAATTAAGATGTTTTCTGCCTTCGTCAATATGATTTTTTACCCACCATGAAGTTGGGGAAATACTGCTATACCATGGATATCTGGTTTCATTAGAGTGACAGTCATAGCAGGATGTTCTGAGGGTACGGGCAATTTTTTCCGGTGTATTTTTAATTTTTAGAAAGTCCATTCCCGGAGTAAGCGGTGGATTTGTTTTATCGATAGGGAAAAACTGGATGATAATAAAGGCAACGAGAATCACAACAATTATTTTTTTCATAGCAGATGTTCATGTTTGGTCAATATAAAGGTAGTTAATTTATTTTTAGTGGGAGAAAGCTGGAAGCTGGAAGAGAGGATGAAGGAAGAACTTTTAGAAATTGTTGAAATAGCGTGTTTTTTCAGTAATTATCAAATTACTTTTCATGATGCGATTAAACCTCCTTCTTCCAGCCTCCAACTTCCTTTTTCCTTTAAAATCTTACGTTGAGTAATTCTAAATTGGGCTGTATACAGCTGTTTTTATTTAAGTTAATCTGAAAAATGACTAACTTAATACCTCAATTATGTCTTGGCTTTTTAGCTGTTGAAATATTTATTTATAGTTTTTAACTATCGTTGAAATAAAAATTAATAGATTGTATTTATCGATCAAACGTTGTAGGTTTGTCATGTTCTTACAACAGAAAATTGAAACTGTATTAATCAACATAAAAAATAAAATAAACGACAATGGAAAAAGATTTGAATGACATCAGTAAATGCCCGTTTCATAACGGAACCATGAAGAAGAACGTAGCAGGCGGAGGAACCCAGAATTCTGATTGGTGGCCTGATCAGCTTAGAGTAGATCTTCTGCGTCAGCATTCTTCCCTTTCAGATCCTATGGATAAGGATTTTGATTATGCCAAAGCATTCGAAAGCCTTGATCTGGAGGCAGTAAAAAAAGACCTTCATGCATTGATGACAGACTCTCAGGATTGGTGGCCGGCGGACTTTGGTCATTATGGACCTCTGTTTATCCGTATGGCATGGCACAGTGCAGGTACATATCGTGTAGGTGACGGAAGAGGTGGAGCAGGAGCCGGACAACAGCGTTTTGCACCATTAAACAGCTGGCCAGATAACGTAAGTCTTGATAAAGCAAGAAGATTATTATGGCCCATCAAACAAAAATATGGAAGAAACATTTCATGGGCAGACCTTTTGATTCTTACAGGGAATATCGCCCTTGAATCAATGGGCTTCAAAACATTCGGATTTGCAGGAGGACGTGCAGACGTTTGGGAACCGGATGCTGATATCTATTGGGGATCAGAAAAAACATGGCTGGGAGGCGACCTGCGTTATGCTCACGGTTCAGAAGGAGTAGTAGAAGGACAATCAGCCGTTCTTCCTACCGATGATAATGCAGACGGAGATATTCATTCAAGAAATCTTGAAAATCCATTGGCTGCCGTACAGATGGGACTTATTTATGTAAATCCGGAAGGTCCGGACGGAAATCCAGATCCTATTGCGGCTGCTAAAGATATCCGTGATACTTTCGGACGTATGGCAATGAATGATGAAGAAACCGTTGCTTTGATTGCCGGCGGACATACTTTTGGTAAAACCCATGGAGCAGGTCCTGCAGATCATGTAGGTAAAGAGCCTGAAGCTGCAGGAATTGAGCAGCAGGGACTTGGATGGGCAAGCACTTATAAATCAGGAAGCGGAAAAGACGCTATTTCCAGTGGTCTGGAAGTAACCTGGACAGAAACTCCGACTCAATGGAGTAATTATTTCTTTAAAAATCTTTTTGAAAATGAATGGGAACTAACGAAGAGCCCTGCCGGAGCTCACCAATGGGTAGCTAAAGATGGAGCTGATATTATTCCTGACGCGTTTGATTCTTCTAAAAAGCATAAACCAACCATGCTTACCACAGACCTTTCTTTGAGACTGGATCCTGTTTACGAAAAAATTTCAAGACATTTTTATGAAAACCCTGATGCTTTTGCCGATGCATTTTCAAGAGCATGGTTTAAACTGACTCACAGAGATATGGGACCACGTGCCCGTTATTTAGGTCCGGATGTACCACAGGAAGAACTGATCTGGCAGGATCCTATTCCGGAAGTGAATCATGAACTGGTTGATGGAAATGATATAGAAACATTGAAGTCAAAAGTATTAAATTCAGGATTAAGTAATGCTGAGCTGATCTCTACAGCGTGGGCTTCCGCTTCTACTTTCAGAGGAAGTGATAAACGTGGTGGTGCCAACGGAGCCAGAATCAGGCTGGAGCCTCAAAGAAACTGGGAAGTCAACAATCCTTCACAACTGAATAAAGTATTAAATGTTCTGGAAGGAATCCAGAAAGAATTCAACGATTCTCAGAACGGAGGTAAAAAAATATCATTAGCTGATCTGATTGTTTTAGCAGGTAATGCTGCAGTAGAAGTGGCTGCCAGAAATGCGGGTCAGGACGTAAAAGTTCCTTTTGCTCCGGGAAGAATGGATGCTTCTCAGGAACAGACGGATGTAGAATCTATGGGATATCTTGAGCCTGCAGCGGATGGATTCCGTAACTATCTGAAAAGAAAATACACGGTGTCTACCGAATCTTTATTGATTGATAAAGCACAACTTTTAACTCTTACTGCCCCGGAATTGACTGTATTGATAGGAGGAATGCGTGCTTTAGATACGAACTTTGACGGTTCAAAACATGGCGTATTCACCAGCCGTCCGGGAGTTCTTACCAATGATTTCTTTGTGAATCTTCTGGATATGGGAACGCAATGGAAAGCAATGTCAGATGACAGAGAACTGTATATAGGAACTGACCGAAAAACAGGTCAGCCAAAATGGACAGCAACGCGTGCGGATCTTGTTTTTGGATCTAATTCTGAATTGAGAGCTATCGCTGAAGTATACGGAAGTGCTGATGCACAAGGTAAGTTTGTGAAAGACTTTGTGGCGGCATGGACGAAGGTGATGAATCTGGACAGGTTTGATCTGGTCTAATAAAATGAAAATAAAGAGAGGCAGCTTTTAAGGCTGCCTCTTTTTATATATCGTATTCATATTTCATTTTATAATAAAAGAAGAAAACCACCCTTAAAAAAGGATGGTTTGTTAAACATGTAAATTTTATATTTATTTATTTTTGTCCTAAGATCTTTATCATATTCCCAGGACTAGTTATAAATTTCCGTTCGGGAAATAAGTTATAAAATTATCATCTTTTAATTAATTTCTTCTGTTCGAACCTCGATATCAATTTCTTCAAAATCATCGGGAGTTTCCTGAATGGGTTCTTGAAGTCTTATTCCATCAAGATAATAAGTTGTTCCTAAATAGATTTCATCGCCAAAAACAACTCCATCTATTTTTCTTTTAAAGCATTTCCCAGGATCTGCTTTAATTATATTGTCTGTCTGTGTCATATGTTATTATTATGTTATCGGATAAATTTTTGCGGCAAAATAGCTCCAGTTGGTTGCTGTTTTATAAGCAGAAACACTGGCTGCGGGTACATGAATTTCAATTTTACTAAGGTAGACGTTGTTATTTAATAAATTAGTTGATATTAAAATAGGAGGCGTTGTTGCTAAAATTTTAATTACTATTTTTTGAACACTATCTTGACCATCTTGTGGATTCAAAATCATACAACCATTTTCTATATAATTAATAGAAGCAGGAAAGATAATATTCATTTCCCTTTCACCAGTTCTTAATCTTAATCTTAAACCAAGGAAATCTATCCTTTCAAGACTTGTGCATGCTTGAAAATCAGCAAGATTAGTAACATAACCTGGAAGATTTGTAAGGGAAATATACATGTTAAACATATTTTCAAATATTCGAGTGATATAAGGAAGATTATATATACCACCTACAGGATACATGGAAATAAATGAAGATTGTTGGTAGATCTTAACATTTTTAAATAGATTAATATTTAAGTATATTCCACCAAACGGAGCAATACCTAATTCTTCAATCTTGTCAAAGTTGGCATTTAAAGCAGATGCGTTGGCTAATTCAAAAGCATTATTTCCTATTTTTTTAACGTTAGGAGGAAAGAAAATGCTTTGCATTGTTTGATTACTAAAAGCATTATCCCCAATCGTCTCTACATTTGTAAAAAATCTAAATTCATCAAAATTCCCTAAAAGATGTGTTCCGGAATTAACATAAGGATTAAAAGTATTGGCAGGTATTTCAGTAACAGATCTTGCTTCTGAAAAACTTAATTCTTTATCACCATCAGTATCATAAAGTTTTAATAAAATATCTTTTTTTCTTGAATCACTAATTTGGATAAAATTAGTAATGTTTTTATAAGTAAATTTAAAATCTGGCCAGTTAGCTTCCATAAAATTTTTATCCTCTGCATAAATGTTTGTAAAAGTCCATTTTCCTTCAACGATAGAATGTGGGGTTGTATTACCCGAATCATCAATTCCTTTAGCATTTATAAGTGGAAAAAAATTTTCACTAGAAGTACTACTTCCGTTTAAATTGTTAATTCTCAATCTAGCCAAATTTTTCAACGAAGTGGCAATATCATAAACATTAATCAAAGGACAATCCTTAATTACAAGAGTTGTTATAGAACTTGCAGTAAAAGTTAAATTAGAATTTTTAATAAATTTTTGATTATCCAAAATCAAAGTATTGGCTGTATTTGGCAAAATTAAAGAAAAGAGCAACCCGCCTTTAGGTAACAATACAGAGGTTATTCCTGTTCCTGCAGCGGAAATATTTTTAATACTTGTACAACCAGTTAAATCTATTGATTGTTTTAAATTTGGGCAATTTGAAATATCTAATTCTTCTAAAATTGTATTATTACCAATAAACAAGTTTCTCAAATTTTGATTTGAATAACCGGAAATTTGACTTCCTATTCGTAATTTTGACAAATTCGTCGCTTTGGAAACATCTAAAGTACCAAGATACTTTCCTGACAAATCTCCAAGATCTTTAATTGCAGATGCACCATAGATAATAGTTTCCGTGTCGTTAAAAGTAATAGCCGGAGCTTGAACTAAGGATGCAACATTTTTTCTAAGTCTCGCACGGTTGATATAAGAACCAAACTTAATTTTAGTATACCCGTCTTTTTGAGCAGTTAGTAAAAAATTAGCGTTGGGAGTAACTACAGGCGTGCTCGAAGGTGTATAAAGTCTCATTGTGATATAATCAGAAGAGAAAGTAGAGGTATCATACTTTCCGTCCATATATCTGAATCTGTTTAATAGCCAATAATTCCTGTGCGATTTTCTTGAGCCTTGTGCAGTGTATAAGTAACTTCCGTTCCCGGCAACAACCAAAGGGTCTATATATTTATATTTCGCATCTTCATTAAAAATACTTTCCGCCCATTTGTCAGATTCTAATGTGTTAAAATAAGTGTTGCACTTATCATAAGTCAGAATTCCTGAAGTTCTCATTTTCTGATACAAAGCCGTAATTTCAGTATCAAAAGCCACTTCAACCAGTTTCCAAAGCTCTGAAAGCGCGCCATTCCAGACAAAACCACTTCCTACTTGGTCGTGAGCCTCTACCCAGTAATCATATACATTGTGGCCTTCGTTATTAAGCCCTAAAACCGTATCATTATCATAAAAAATAAGATACCAACGTTTGTTTCCCTGCGCATCTGGATACATGGCAAACATTTGATTTTTAGCGCGCTGATCGACCATTGCAAAAAACTCAGTGAAGACATAATAAAACAGTAAAAACTGAATGTTAAAATGATCTGGAGCCTCGGTTTTGAATTTTACAGGATTATTTTTGCAACTCACAATCCATGTATGCAAAGCTTCAAGATTCGAAGTATCTTCATTATTTTCCGGATATCTTCCCTCAAAATCATTTTTCCATAAATGCTTACCATTTTCGTCTACACTTTGAAAATCTGTAGCAATAAATAATGTATTATCTGACGTATTGTTTAAAAATTCCCAACATTCCTGACCACCTGTAAAACCCGTTGTTGCTTCATTTGACTTGTCATTGTTAAAATTATATTTCCCTAAGAAAATACGCTCCGAATCTGGTGTTGCTCTGTGAAATATAAGCATTGGAAACCCGTCCATCGTAGTACGGATATTAGGATCAATTAATTGTGGTGGAACCAAATAACCCAATTGATTTAAAGAATCTTGTACAAGCCTCGCCAAACCAATGTTGTGAGAACCTGAAGATTCCATGAAGTCAGCTTTAAAAGTAAATGTCTTTTCCGCCAATGAATTGTCACGAAGCTTGTATTTTGAAGAATTTATTTCACCATTTTTAAAACCTCCATTAAATTTAATTTTAAAGTTTTTTCGGGGATAATATTGTGATGATGTACCCTGAACATCAATGCTCGCATTTACATAAGAAAACGATTTTGTAGGATCCTGAGCATTTTCATACTCTCCAACAATTGTTTTTTTATCGCCTTTATAAGTTGGCAAATCTCCAACAATGGTTAAGCATGGAATTGATTGTAAACATTTATCGTAGGACAAATTTCCGAATGCATCGTACAATTTATTTCTCTCGTAAATGTTGACTTTTTCAACCAGGTTATCCATGTCAGCGATGTAATTTGACAACATCTGATCGGCGTTTAGGTTATTATTATAGACCCGAATATTATATAGATTAATATTACAATCACTGCTTCCGATGGTAATGTTTTGAGGAGCTTGTTGTAAAAAGCTGTCTAGTGAATTATACTGATATAGTGAAGATATAATTCCATTGATATACACAAATACCAATCTTTGATCTGCAACCTTTGTAACGACTACACTTACGCGAATCCTTTCATCTTCTTTAAAAAATATGGACGTGCCGTCCTGCTCAGAACTGAACGAAAACGAATTTGAGGTAGCAACAAATCCAACATTTCCATTTTTACAAGAAAAAATAGTACTGTCACTGTTTTTTATATCTGAAGTTGAAAATTCAAATTCTAATGTTTTACCACCTGTTTTAAAATCATTTTCAAAAATCTTGAAAGGAATCTCAACCCTTGCATTTCCGCTCACTTTAAGCGCCACAGAACCCTTTGAATCTTGAATCCACCCATTGGTGCTGAAATCAAAATCTGTAAGAGTACATGACAGGTTTTTGTATTTCCACTCGTTTTTGTTAATCTCTGAATTGCTTCTGTTTCTACTGCTTAAAAATAATTCCAAGCCTAACGTTTCGGCTTCAACTTGAATATCGAAGGCAGTTACAACTACTGAAGTATTTTTCGTGACATTTCCACATTTAAAAGTTACAGTGTGTGCACCTGAGTCCGCAAATGTATAGGTGAACTTCTGCAAACTTCTATTTACAAGTAATTCAGAAACCTTCACTCCATCCACTAAAATCTCAACATCGCTATAATTTGACGATGGTGAATACACCAGATATTCAATCGAAGCTGGAGCATATTGATTAGCAACAACATTATTTGCTGAGGAAACCAAAGGCGTTAAATTACCGGCAACAACGCTGATGATATCTGTAAATAAGTGATTGCTTTCAATGATCTCTCCTGACAAATCAGCGGTCATATAAACCTCTAAAATATGAACTCCGTGCGACTGTGCAGGAATTTCATAAAGAAGCTCTTTGTTATTTATTGAAGTAACTACAGACGGAAGATCTGATCCATTTAATTTGAAATGAATCGTCTTCTCTACATTCCCGGTTGGAATATATCGAAAAATGATTGATCCCGAATTAATAGTGGTCTTGTCGTATGTGGTACTTAAAGCAAGTGCTATTGTTTGAATATCATATTTTAATTTTCTATTATTTCCATAACTATCTGTGATACTAAGCGTTATTGTATTGTCTCCTGCCAAAATATATGGCGTGATATCTATATCATTGGCTCCCTGATTAATATTTTTATTAAATAGGATCGTGTTTCCTTTTAAAATACTCGCAGTTCCTCCGCCAGTCTCACTACCATCAACGCTGTCGATGGATGACCACGAAAAAACTATTCTAACTTCACTTCCAAATGATTTTACGAACGATGCAGGTATTTCAGATTTTGCGCGGAAAACAATTCCATTGCCTCCTCCGGTTCCACCACCAGTTCCGTATTCACTTTCTGACTTTTCTCCTAAAGCTGAATATGCAATCTGTTTAATGATTTTTCCATTTTCATTTTTAATGAAAAACATGACGGGATAAATGAAATTATCTGCAACTTCTTTATCTGATCTTTCATAATTTGTAAAATAAATTCTTCCTGTATTTCTCATTTTAATCTTCTTGTGTTAAATCAATAAAACCATCTGTTCCACCTCCAGGCATATTAACCTCCAGAACAGACCAAACAAAACCGTCAAAGGAAATTATTCCGAAATTTTCAATCGTAACTCCTGAAGCATTTTCGTAAACTCCACTCCCTGCCCAAAACCATTTTGCTGATCCCGGCTTAATAATAATATTATCAGTAGGCCTTAAAATTCCTCCAAAGGAAGAATTTGCTCCTGAACCTTTAAGTAATTCTATCTGCTCCCTGTTTTCTTTGATATAGTCTACGATTTTCTGAAGCTTATCAAAGTTATCATCATTCGAGGTTAGTATTTCGCTGATTTTTGCAGTCAGCTCAAGCATTTCATTATCTTTTGCCTGAAGTATATTTACAATTTCCTCGATTTGCTCCTTTGTATAGACATTTCCTGTTTCTTCACCATTGTCTATAGTGGCTGCTGGTTTGATCTTTAATTTTTCTTTCCATTCTTCTACATTTCTGGCAGTAAGATTGGATGCATTAAGTCTTGCGAGCACTAAATCGTGTGCTCCTTCATCTTGCAGATGATTTGTAAAAGTTGTGCTGGATACCGTTTTTTGAAAAGTTTCATTTAACCCCGTTACCTCATCCATCCTGATATTTTCATCTAAATGACGGAATGAAGAAAAGGTCTGCTGAAACTGATGTTCTGTGGGAATATCACCCTTTTCAAACCAGCTAAATATTGTTTTTAATGGTACTTTCATTATTATTGATAATTAGTTTTTATAAGATTGATAATTTGAGGGAGAGTCTGTTCTTGACAGACTTAATGTAGTTAAATAGAATTGTGTTTTTTGAACAGTTATTGATTTTTGGCCTCTTTTATCGTACTGTCAATTAGTGAATTATTAATATGGTTACAGCTTAGAAAACATATGTTTTTGCATGTTTTTTTGTAATTTTATTTTAAATCAACTCCATTCTTTTATATTTTTTCTACGCTGTTTTCTTGGTATATTTTTTTGACTTCAATGATCATTTACATTCTTTAGAGTGCAAATTTCATTGTTTTCCGGTCGTTATAAAAGTTTTTTGACCTCGCTATTCTGTAGTTGCAGTAACAAGTATTTTTAACCGAAATAAGACGGGGGTATTTTATAGTAGTACCATAAATATCAATCTCAAAAGTTGTGGATGTAGTGTTAAGTTTTAAATTTGGAATACGTATATTCCTGATGAGCTAGTAAAACTCTTGCTTCAGAATTTTTAGTAGAGTACTTTGATAATAGAAGAAGAAGAAGAAGAAGAAGAAGAAGAAGAAGAAGAAGTTGATGGAGTGATGGGAAAACGGGTTCTACTTCATATCAAAAGAAGGGGATGGATTGATAAAACCACTGGAGAATCTATCAATAATGAATCATTATAGAGAAATCTTAGCCTTTTTTAACCAAAGAAGCACTGATGCTTTTGCTGAATCTTTTAATGCTAAAATCAAAAACTTCAGAATGCAGCATAGAGGGGTAAAGGATAGGTCATTTTTCTAACCAAATTTTTTGCTTAGCCCACTACTTTTGTGCTTGATCCTTTTATGATTAATTCACTATCTACCTTTTTAATTTTCGAAAGGGAACAAAAAACAAAAACCATCCTTAAAAAAGGATGGTTTGTAGACCCACAGGGATTCGAACCCCAGATGACTGAACCAAAATCAGTAGTGTTACCGCTACACCATGGGTCTGTTTCTATGCCGCGAAATTATAGAAATTATTTTAAATATGAAAATCTAAATTAAAGATTAATTAACATAATAAGGATGCAAAACGCTTTACTTATTGATATCCAAATAATTATTTTTTAATAAAAATTTAAAAAAAAATCTGCTTCTCCTAGTAAATAGGAGATTTGTGGATATTATCTGTTCAATTGGAAGAGTACGGTTAACGTTAATTTATCAGATAGATAATACATCTCACCTCTTTTTCCCAGCTTCCATCTGTTAAATAATAAAACCCTATCTTTGCAAAAAATTGGGCTCCAAAAGTTGGAGTAACCCATTAATAACATATCCTTGAGCAAAGCAAAAGGATTATTAAACATTTTTTATGTCAAATATTGTTGCAATCGTTGGACGTCCCAACGTAGGAAAATCCACGCTTTTTAACCGTTTATTAGAAAGAAGAGAAGCTATTGTAGATTCTACAGCTGGTGTTACCAGAGACCGTCACTATGGAAAATCAGACTGGAACGGAGTAGACTTTACCGTAATTGATACCGGAGGTTATGATGTAGGTACAGATGATATTTTCGAAGAGGAAATCCGTAAACAGGTACAATTAGCGGTGGATGAAGCCACTTCTATTATCTTTATGATGAACGTAGAAGAAGGGCTTACCGATACAGATCACGAAATCTACAGACTTCTTAGAAGATCCAACAAACCAATTTATATCGTTATCAATAAAGTAGATTCTGCAAAGGAAGAACTTCCTGCAACAGAATTCTATCAGCTAGGAATTGATAAATATTATACACTTTCTTCTGCTACAGGTTCTGGAACGGGAGATTTATTAGATGATATCGTTAAAGATTTTCCTACTACAGAATATAAAGATCCATTTGAAGGATTACCTAAAATCACGATTGCAGGTCGTCCAAACGTAGGAAAATCTACAATGACCAATGCTTTATTGGATGTTGAAAGAAATATTGTAACCGATATTGCAGGAACTACAAGAGACAGTATCCAGACTTTATATAACAAATTCGGACACGAGTTTGTATTGGTAGATACGGCGGGGATGCGAAGAAAGTCTAAGGTAAATGAAGATCTTGAATTCTACTCTGTAATGAGATCGATCCGTTCTATTGAATATTCTGACGTTGTGATCATCATGGTGGATGCTACACAGGGTTGGGAATCTCAGGATATGAATATCTTCGGTTTAGCTCAGAAAAACAGAAAAGGAATTGTAATCCTTGTGAATAAGTGGGATTTGATCGAAGACAAGCAGACCAATACGATGCGTGATTTCGAAAAATCAATCAAAGATAAAATTGGTCAGTTCCAGGATATTCCAATCCTATTCGTTTCAGCTTTGACGAAGCAGAGAATTTTAAAAGCTGTAGAAGTAGCCATGGAGGTTTATGAAGACCGTAAGAAGAAAATTAAGACTTCAAAACTGAATGAAGTAATGCTTCCGATCTTCGAACAGACACCACCACCGGCGTTGAAAGGAAAATACATTAAAATCAAATATTGTGTACAGCTTCCTACACCTTCACCACAGTTTGTATTCTTCTGTAACCTTCCACAATATGTGAAAGAACCGTATAAGAGATTTACTGAAAACCAGTTGAGAAAACAATTCGGGTTTACCGGAGTTCCGATTGAAGTTTATTTCAGACAAAAATAATAAGAACTTATGTTCACGAAAACTCCGGCAAGCGAAGCTTGCCGGAGTTTTTTATACCATCAGAACGGACTTCTCCTTAAGTGCAATCTTTCAATTCGTTTTTTAGTTGTAATTTTGCAGCAATTAATATCTGAAATTAAAAATAAAAATTTTCATGCTTACTATTTTATCGCAACACTTTTCTCTGGTCAACGAATGGATTAACGAACTTAGAAACGTTACGATCCAGCACGACCGAATGAGATTCAGAAGGAATATGGAAAGAATCGGGGAGATTGCCGCTTTTGAAATCAGTAAAGGACTGGAGTATAGAGAAGTTGAAATTCAAACTCCTTTAGATACAATAAAAAGCAGAGAAATTGCCGTACAGCCGGTTATTACAACCATTTTAAGAGCAGGAGTTCCATTATTTGAAGGAATTCTTAACTATTTAGACAGAGCAGACTGTGGTTTTGTAGCAGCATACAGAAAACACGATGCTAACGATTATTTCTCAATCAAACAGGATTATCTTACCTGTCCTAGTATCGAAGGCAGACCTTTGATCGTAGCAGATCCTATGTTGGCAACCGGAGCTTCTTTAATTGAAGCGATCAAGGATTTGCTTACCAACGGAAATCCAACCCAGCTTCACATCGTAGCAGCCATTGCTTCAAAACAAGGAGTTGAAACAGTTCAGAACGCTTATCCTGAAGCGCACATCTGGGTAGGAGCCATTGATGAACATTTGACTTCAAAAGGATATATCACTCCAGGATTAGGAGATGCCGGAGACTTGAGCTACGGAGAAAAACTTCAGAGATAATTTAAGAAAGATTCCAGAAATCTTTTATTAAATTCAATAATAAATCAGGTCGTACTTTATCCATAGGATGCTTTGTGTCCGGAAGTACGGCCAGTTTTGCGTTTGGAAGGCTTCTGTACACTCTCATACACTCTTCAATAGTGACCATATTATCTTTATCTCCCACCATAATTTGAGTTGGAGTAGTAATCGTGGCAAAATTATTTTCCAAAGGAGGATTTTTACCTAAATCAACCATTAGATCAGCAATAGCCGGAAGAAGTTGTTTCCATTTTGTTCCGTGTTGTGATTCTAAAAGCTGAGCATACTGCGGAATTTTTTCAAGAATAATATCAGGATTAAGCATTTTACTTTCTTTTAAAGCCTCTTCCTCAGTCCAATCGAACTTTGTTCCCAATGTTATAATAGAATTTACATTTTCAGGGTTTTCCATAGCATAACAAAGCGCTACATAACCACCCATACTATGTCCGAAAATTGATACTTCAGTCAAATTGTTCACCTTACAATATTCAGATAATTCCTGAGTATATTTTTCAATGTTGATGCCACCAGCAGAGAGTTCCTGATCTCCGTGTCCTGAAAATAAAGGGGTGTGTACCGTGAAATATTGGGACAGTGTATTCAGATAAGGTTTAAAAATGTCGCTGTGACCTAAGGCTCCGTGCAGTAAAAGCAGATTTGGCATAGTTGTATAGTTTCCGGAAAATTAGGAAAAAGAATTGAATGGTGAAAATGGGTGGTATATAGAGTAAGAGTGCTTGAGAATGGGAGAGTTTGAGTGGGTTTTTACCTTATAATATTTTTGAAGATGGTCTCCACACCTCGTCTTCCGCCTCAAACATCCACAGCCATCACCAATACACTTACTTTATTGTCACCAGCATTTAAAATCTCCCACGCAACCGATGAAACAGTATTTCCTGTAGTAAAAACATCATCAATCAGGAGGATATGCTTTCCGGAAACAGGTTGGGTGACTGAAAATGTATTAGTGGTCTTCAGCCTGTGTTTTTTGTCTTTTAAAGCCTGAGCTTTGGAATAATGATTTCTTTTGACTAATTCATGATCAAACGGAATATCATAAAATTCTGATAATGTTTCTGTGAATAAATGAAGCTGATTATATCCCCGTTCTCTTAATTTCTTTGGATGGAGTGGTACAGTTACTAAAAGATCAGGATGGTCATCTCTAAAATCCAAACGATCTATCATCCACTCTGCAAGAATCTTTCCTATTCTTTCCCTGCTTCTGTATTTCAGTTCATGGATAATCTGCCGGCTTAAACTTTCCTCTTCAAACTGAATTAAAGAAAACGCATTTTCAACCGGAAAAAATAAACTGCATTTTTCCTTGACTGGATTATTTTCAAAATAATTGTAATGGGTAAAATGAATCTGGCTGAAACAAAGGCCACAAACCAATAGTTCTGGATCAATGATTGTGTTGCAGTGGATGCAGCGGTTGGGAAACAATACATCTAATATCATAGTGTGTTTTTACTAAGATAGAAAATAATTGTCAAATTTTGCTTTGCAAAGCCAATGTTGAATTATTATTAACGCTAATGTTCACAAAGTTTGTTATTTTGTATTGTTCTCAAGGGCATTTCATTTAGCAAGGGAAAAGCCTTTTTGTTGCTGAGTGTAACGTCTTGGCGAGCAAAATATTCTAAAATTATAATAGAAAACTTTGTGATCTCTGCGTTTAAGATGAAAATAAGTTATTGTGGATTTTACCCAAGTCCATTACTCACAACTTGCAACTTACAACTTACAACTCACACTCCACATAAAATTCACGAGCGAAGCGTATTGACGATTCACTATTCACTTACTAATTCTCAAATCTCTTCCTGATCTTCTCCACAGAGCTCTTCATACTCATATTAAAATGTTCCTTTTCCAGTCTCACAGGGGGTGCCCGTCTTACTTCACAATCTGCAATACTGCAGGATTCGCAGGTGACTCCTACATTGATGGTTTTTAAAGAAGGAGATTTGATAAACCCTATTTTCTTTATTGTTTGAGAATTCAATAGAATCCCCAGGCAATAACTTCTGTTGCTTCCATCTGAGAAGGGATTTTTTTGTGAAGTAGAAATCACAAGATAGCTTATTCCCTGATCCTTATAGTGAGAAACCTGAGCATCTGTAAGGGTTTCATTTTCTTTTAAATCACCAAGGTTTTTTACCGCAATCCATCTTCTGCAGTAATGCTCGTTCATTGCATTGGCATGAGGAGCCTGCTGGTGATTAAGATGAAGCTCCTTTAAAATCTGAATCTTATCCGAATTTTTCTTTTTTACCAGACATAAATAAAAAAGATCTTTGATTCCCATTTCAGCCGAGAGGATGTTGGTCAGCCGGTAATAAAATGTTTCAGGCGAGTGGGTGAAACTGCTGATAAGACTCTCAAAATTTTTAGGTTCCCATGTATTTTGCTGGAAAAATTCTGCGGTTTTTTCAATGACAGGTTCTTTTGAAATGAGCAATGCACCTGCGAAATAAGACGCGTAAAAGTTATTCAGAATTTCTTCAAAGCTTCCGAAATCAAGCCACGAATATGTATTGGGACGATTTTTTAATTCCAGTACATTGAAGCCGATTTCTTTAGCCAGAATGAATGTTTTCTGATCCTTTTCCAGTTTTTGATTCAGAAGTAAAAGTTTTTTCTCAGGAATGAAAAGAGAGCGGAGATTATCCAGAGTTCCATATTTTTCAAAATCTTCAGACTGAATGGTGTAACTGAATTTTTCTGCAAGAATTGCCTCCAGGATGTCAGACTTTAGATCTTTTCCGGGTTGTAACTGATTTTCCCGGGTAAACAGATCAACCTTTTCTTCAATTTCCGGAAAATAGTTATCATATAACTCCTGAAATGACCTTAAGACGGCAAAATAAAATCTTTCCTTACCAAGATTGTAATTCTGAGAAATTTCGATCAGTGCATTGATAAAAGCCGTTACTTTTTTAGGAGCATCACTAATAATACTGATTAGGTTGTTCTTATTGATTCCAAACAGCTCTAGTGGGACTTCTTTGAAGAAATCAGACTGAAGAATTTCGTTGAATGGGGCCAGACTTTTATCCAGCTTGGTAGAAACAAGATCATCGAAAGTGCAGCTGAGTGCTTCAGAAAGCTGAATAATTTTATCGTGTTTGGGATACTTCTTCCCATTCTCAATTTCGTTGAGGTAAGATTTTGATAATCCTGTCTTTACAGCAAGGTCCTGCAGAGACCAGTTTTTCTTTTGTCTCTGCTGTTTCAGTTTTAGCCCGAAAACTGTTTTGATAAAGTCGCTTTCTGAATTCATTACTCAAATATAAATAATTAGATGCGATTATTCGCATAATAATTTTTTAAATAAATTTAGCGAACGTTCGCTGTTTATGAAAATTTTTATTTATGTTTGTAACATCAAATCACAAAATCAATAAGTTATGGAAACAAAGACTCAATTAGAAATAAAGTCACAGAAGCAGTTTGAGGAAGTATTTACTCCTGATTTGGCAGATTTTCTGATTTCGCTTCATCAGAACTTTAATCATAAAAGACTTGAACTTTTAGAAGAAAGAAAAATTACTCAGCAAAATTTTGATAAAGGAAATCTTCCTGAGTTCTTGAAAGAAACAGCAGACATCCGGAATGGAAATTGGGTATGTGCTCCGCTTCCTGACGATATGCTGGATAGAAGAGTAGAAATTACCGGCCCCGTTGACCGCAAGATGATTATCAATGCCTTGAATTCCGGTGCTTCTACGTTTATGGCTGATTTTGAAGACAGCAGTTCACCGGTTTGGGAGAACTGTATCCAAGGACAGATTAATCTTTCTGATGCCATTAACCGGACTATTGATTTTGTCAACGAAAAAGGAAAGGCATACACCCTTAATGAAAAAACGGCTGTTTTACAGGTTCGTCCACGCGGCCTGCACCTTCCTGAAAAACATATTGAAATCAATGGAGAAAAAGCTTCCGGATCACTGATTGATTTTGGAATTTATTTTTTCAGAAATGCAAAACAACTTTTGGAAAACGGAAGTGGCCCTTATTTTTACCTTCCAAAATTAGAACACTATAAAGAAGCCCGATGGTGGAATGAAGTTTTTGTTTTTGCCCAAAACTATCTCGGAATTCCGGAGGGAACCATTAAAGCGACTGTTTTAATAGAAACGATTACTGCTTCGTTTCAGATTGATGAAATTTTATTTGAATTAAAAGAACATAGCGCAGGATTGAATTGCGGAAGATGGGATTATATTTTCTCTTACATTAAAAAATTCAGAAATCTTCCTGAATTTATAGTTCCGGACAGAGATCAGGTGACTATGACCTCTCCTTTTATGAGTGCCTATTCAAAAAGAGTGATCGAAATCTGTCATAAACGAAATGTCCATGCAATCGGTGGAATGGCAGCCCAGATCCCTGTAAAAGACGATGATGAAGCTAATCGTATTGCTTTTGAAAAAGTAAAAAATGATAAAGAAAGAGAAGTGAAAAATGGTCATGACGGAACTTGGGTTGCACATCCGGCCTTGGTACCTGTAGCAAAAGAAGTTTTTGACCAGTATATGCCTTCCAAAAATCAGATCGATAAAAAATTCGAATACCATATAACAGAAAGCCAGTTGCTGGAAATTCCTAAAGGTGATATTACCGAAAAAGGAATCCGAAAAAATATCAATGTAGGAATTCTTTATCTGGAAAGCTGGCTGATGGGAACTGGCGCAGCCGCCATTTATAATCTCATGGAAGATGCAGCTACTGCTGAGATTTCAAGAACACAAATCTGGCAATGGCTGAAAAACGAAGCGGTCCTGAGTGACGATAGAACATTAACCCGAAGTATGGTATTACAGTGGGAAAAAGAGGAAATGGACAATATTGAAAAGTATGTAGGAGAAATCCGTTTCCAAAACGGAAAATTCAACCTTGCCAAAGAACTTTTCAATGAATTGATTTTCTGTGAAAAGTTTGAAGAATTTCTAACCCTTAAAGCATATCCTTTTATATAGTTTGAGAGTGAGAGAGTAGGAGTGTCCGAAAGTTTGAGAATCATATCTCGAAACCTTGTACCCCGAATCCCGTATCTCGAACCCTTAAATTTAATCAAACAAAATCCAAATATTATGAAAACAAGACAAGAACAAATCCAGGCTATAGAGCAAGATTGGCTGACAAATCCACGTTGGCACGGTGTAAAAAGACCTTATACGGCAGAAGAAGTTCTTAAACTTCGCGGTTCTTATACCATTGAATACACTATTGCGACAGAAATGTCCAAAAAATTCTGGGATAAATTGAATACTCAGGATTATGTGGCAGGGCTTGGTGCATTAACGGGTAATCAGGCAGTGCAGGAAGTAGATGCAGGTCTGGAAGCAATATACCTTTCAGGATGGCAGGTGGCTGCAGACGCCAATCTATCCGGGGAAATGTATCCTGATCAGTCATTGTATCCAGCCAATTCAGTACCTTCAGTGGTAAAGAAAATTAATAATGCTTTATTGAGAGCAGATCAGGTGCAGTCGGTAAGCGGATCAGGAAATAAAGAATATCTTGTGCCTATCATTGCCGACGCCGAAGCTGGTTTTGGAGGCAATCTGAATGCTTTTGAGCTGATGAAACAGATGATTGAAGCAGGAGCAGCTGGTGTACATTTTGAAGATCAGCTTTCTTCGGCCAAAAAATGTGGACACTTAGGAGGAAAAGTATTGGTGCCTACACAGGAAGCAGTCAATAAACTGATTGCGGCACGTCTGGCTGCTGATGTACTTGGAGTTCCGAGTCTCATTATAGCAAGAACAGATGCGGATGCAGCAGATTTACTGACCTCCGATATTGATGACAGAGATAAGAAATTCGTTACAGGAGAAAGAACTTCCGAAGGATTTTACGTGGTACGAAATGGAGTAGAACAAGGCATCGACAGAGGACTGTCTTATGCTCCCTATGCAGATCTTATCTGGATGGAAACTTCAAATCCCGACCTGGAACAAGCCAAAAGGTTTGCAGAAGGAATTCATGCGAAATTCCCGGGAAAAATGCTGGCTTATAACTGTTCACCTTCATTCAATTGGGCAGCAAAACTGAGTGTGGAAGAAATGTCTACTTTCCGTGAAGAGTTGGCTAAAATGGGATACAAATTTCAGTTTATTACCCTTGCAGGATTCCATGCCTTGAACACCGCTATGTTTGAATTGGCATTAGCTTATAAAGAAAGAGGAATGGCAGGATACTCAGAACTTCAGGAGCGTGAGTTTGCATTACAGCACAAAGGATTCAGAGCAGTGAAACATCAGTCTTTTGTAGGAACAGGATATTTTGATGAAGTACAGAATATTGTGACCAACGGCTCTTCAGCTACTGTAGCGATGAAAGATTCTACAGAAACGGCACAATTCCATTAGTCGTTTTTCCATATTTTTTTGATGTTAAACCTTCTCGTTTGTGGGAAGGTTTTTCTTTTGTTTAAAGGGCTTTGAAACTGTTTTTACAATATGTATATTTCAAAATAATAAAGAAATAAATGCGACATGATAAGTAATTGAAATTTGAATTATATTTGGGGCTGGAAAAAATATTATTAAAAATGAATTTAATTAAAGTACTTTT
This sequence comes from Chryseobacterium sp. AG363, assembly GCF_003610675.1. Taxonomy (NCBI): domain Bacteria; kingdom Pseudomonadati; phylum Bacteroidota; class Flavobacteriia; order Flavobacteriales; family Weeksellaceae; genus Chryseobacterium; species Chryseobacterium sp. AG363. Next base: position 2,773,081 of record NZ_RAQF01000002.1, on the reverse strand, counting down.
TATTACATTAGGATTAACGCTTACTGCAAATGCTGCAAATGCTCAACAGAAGGTTGGAAGTGTAAACACAGAGGATATTTTTGCAAGTTTATCTGAAGTAACCACTATAGGAACTACTATTGATAATCTGACTAAGTCTAAGCAGGCTGAAATTGAAAAAATGATCGGTGATTATCAGACTAAATTGAAAGCAGCACAGGCTAAAGAAAAGACTCTTAGTGAAGCCAACAAAGAAGCTGTGACTAAAGAACTGATGGCAGCACAAACAGAATTGCAGACTTTAGGTAAAAAAATAGAAGATTCAAGAGCACAGGCTGCTAAAGATATTTCAGCTAAGCAAAGTGAATTGTACACTCCTTTACAACAAAAGGTAAAGAGCGTTATTTCTGCTGTTGCTAAAGAAAGAGGATTGAATTTTATCTTCGATACATCATTCCATGAATCTAATAATTTAGTTTACACAGATGGAAGTGAAGATATCACAGCTCTGGTAAAAACCAAATTAGGAGCTACAGCAACGCCTGCAAAACCTGCTGGAAAGTCTAAATAAGAAATTCAATATACTGAATATTATACCGGGATCAGAACTTATGATCCCGTTTTTTTATGTATAAAAGTGTTGGGTTGAATGAAGAAATTTTATTTTAAAATGATACATTTGAGTAAACTTTAAGCAGAATGAATTTAATGTACGAAAAACAAATAAAGGTAACAGAAGATCATATTGATCAGAATAATCATGTGAATAACGTACAATATGTGCACTGGGTGGAGGAAGTAGCAGCGGAACACTGGGATCTTCTGAAACAGCAAACAGAATATGTAAACGATGCCTGGATGCTTCTGGATCATCATATCCGATATAAAAAACAGGTTTATCTGGATGATATCATTACGGTAAGAACTTATCCTCTGACTCCCGAAGGAGCCAAACAGCCAAGAAAAGTTGAGTTCTATTGCAATGAAGAACTTGTGGTAGACTCAAGCACGCTTTGGATTCTGTTCGATCCTGAAACCAAAAAAATAAAACGTCTGGAAAACGACTGGCTGGAGAAGTTTTTTTAGCTATATAACCCTAAATCAAAAACTAAATACACATGAAATTCTCTTATTCACTGGCTTTACTCTTGTTAAGCATAATAGGCTATGGTCAGGAAAATCCTTACTGGTTTACAGATGATATCAAAAAAAAGGTAGCAGACTCTACCCAAAGTCAATCCTGGAGAAGTCAGATGGCAGCAACATACTACTCAATAAGCGGACAATACAAACCGGCATTGGAAAGTTGGGATGAGACTTTTGGACGTGTAAAAAAGTTGAGTACTGCAGATAGTCTGAGATTCACAAAATTAATCCCCGTCAATGCAAAAGATTATATTTTAGACAGAGCTGCCAGTGAACAGATTATCATCATTAATGAAGCTCATCATAATGCCAGTCACAGAGCATTTGCCTCTTCCTTACTCCAAGGGTTGTATGACAAAGGCTACAGATATTTGGGCCTCGAAACATTGGCGAGTGATTCTTTAAATATTACAAAATTTGCTGCTCTCAGTAGCGGATATTATTCCAAAGAACCGGAATTTGGAAATTTTATCTACAATGCTTTGAAAATTGGATTTAAACTTTTTCCCTACGAAGCAGAAGGAAATAACAAAGAAAGAGAAATTGGAGAAGCAAAAAATATCTTCGATTTTATGCAGAAAAATAAAGATGGCAAATATCTTATCTACTGCGGTTATCAGCATGCTTATGAAGGTATTCATAAATCCTGGGAGAAAACAATGGCAGGACGACTTTCAGACCTTACGGAGATCAATCCTTTTACGATTGATCAGACTCAGTTTTCAGAAAAAAGTAGCCTGAAATTTAATGACCCTCTTTTAAGACTTGTGAAAAATACTGTCCCTGTTGTTTTAAAAGATCAGAATCATGGAATATATAATGGGGAAGACAAAGAGTTGTATACTGATATTAAAATCATTCATCCCGTTACAAAATATGTTGAAGGCAGACCCAATTGGATGTTGAACAAAAACAGAAAGTTTTATAAAATTCCAGCCTCTAAAGTTTCGATATATCCGGCCTTGGTTTTAGCATACAGAAAAGGAGAGTTTGAAAAACAGGGAATTCCTGCTGATATTATTGAGCTCAAAACGTCCAATGACAGTCGTTTTTTAATCCTGGATAACGGGAATTATGAAATTGTTATCAAAGACAAAGAGTATAAAGTCATTAATAGATTTGAAAAAAAGATAAAATAATAGCTGAAGTAACAAAATTTTTCCTAAATGTAATACAAAAAGGCCCGCAGTTGTTTTTAATAAGGAAACATCAAACAAACATCTCCATGAAATCATCTATTTTAACAATATTATTTTCAGGCTTTTTCGTTACAGCTTATGGTCAGACTGCAGAACAATCGAAAGCGATAGACAGCTATATAAAGAAAGTTATTCAAATCAATGAGATACCGGGAATGGCCGTAGGAATTGTAACGAATAATAAAGTGACTTTCCAGAAATATTATGGAACAGAAAATTTGGAAAGCGATAAAAAAGTAGATCAGAATTCCATGTTCAGGGTGTATTCTAGTACAAAACTGATGTCAAATGTTGGGCTTTTTCAGCTTGTTGAGCAAGGAAAACTTTCTGTGGAAGATAAAATTTCAAAATATATTGACAATATACCAGAAGAATGGAAAAATGTTAAAGTAAAAAATCTTCTTTCCCACTCTTCAGGACTTCCGGACTGGATTAATTTCAATGATATTGCAACAGATGCTACCAACGCTGAAGTTATTAACCGCTTATCAAAAGAAAAAATGGAATTTGAAACCGGAAGTGATTACAGATATAATCAGACCAACTACATGCTGATTACGATGATCATTGAAAAAATAACAGGAGAGAAATTTGAAAATTATATCCTGAAGAATCAGTTTTCAGACTCCAAAAATAAGGTAGTGTTTTCATCCAATTCCATTGAAAAAATCCCTAATAGAATTGTAAAATATAACTACAACAAAAATACACATCAATACGAAAAATCCACATTTGTAGAAGGGAGAAGAGCGCATTCAGCGAATGGCTTAGCGATTGCATTGCCTGCATTTTTACAATGGAGCATTCATTTGAGTAAAAATGATTTTCTGAAACCTGCCACACAAGCGTTGATGTGGAAACCGTTTGAATACAAAAATAAAGAGATCACCTTTACTCATGGTTGGGATACGGACATCTTTAATGCTATAAAATCCTATGATTTCTCAGGAGGAAATGTGAGTGCTTACAGAATTTTTCCGGATCAGAATATAGCTATTATAGTTATGTACAACGGATATAAAGAATTTCCTGTTTTTTATCCTATGATCAATCAGATTGCCGGCATGATGGATAAACGAATGCTGAACCCATATATGGTGGCAGAAGAATATACAAAGTCTGAACCTATTGTTCATCCCAATCTTAAAAAAGAAAATTATGGCTACCGGACTGAAAAGGATAATATCATTTTTTCTTATCAATTTCCAGAAGGGAAAAGTGTAGAGTACATCAAAAGTATTTCTGTGACAGGTTCTTTTAACAACTGGAATCCTGATGATCAGGTGTATTATATGAATCTGAAAAGGAACAATACTTTTGAATTAACACTCCCAAAATCTCATTTCGAAAGTGGGAAAACTTACCAGTTTAAATTTGTTATGAATAAAAAAAACTGGCTTTCTGTACCTTACAATGCTGCTAATGTAGATGAGACCCAGGATCATAATCTGACTTTCAAAATTGATTAAAAAGAATATCTTAAAATCGCTGTAATAGAAACAGTCTTTTCTGTATTAAGCTGTTTTATCCTATCTTTGTATTATGATACGTATTACAAAAATTTTTACATTCGAGACGGCTCACGTGCTTTACAACTACGATGGGAAGTGTAAAAATATGCATGGACATTCCTATAAACTGTTTGTAACAGTGAAAGGAAAACCGATTAATGATATTGAAAATCCTAAAAATGGAATGGTGGTAGATTTCGGAGATATCAAAAGTATCGTAAAATCTGAGATCGTAGATGTATGGGACCATGCGGTTCTTGTCAATGCACTGTCTCCACACAAAGAACTGGGAGATGACCTTGAGCAGAAAGGCCATAAAGTAATCTATTGCAGCTTCCAGCCGACTTGTGAAAACATGCTGTATGCTATTGCTGCTAAAATCAAATCAAGACTTCCCGAAGGAATTTCTTTAGCTTATCTTAAACTTCATGAGACAGAAAACTCTTATGGAGAATGGTTTGCAGAAGATAATCAATAATTTTTCACAAAACTCAGAAAGTGTTAAAAACAACAATTAATTTAGAACCTGGGAAAAAAGTATACTTCGCTTCGGATCAGCATTTTGGTGCTCCTACACCCAAGGAAAGCAAGGTGCGCGAGGAGAGGTTTATACGCTGGATGGATGAGATCAAAGAGGATGCTCAGGTTTTGTTTTTAATGGGAGATCTTTTTGATTTCTGGCATGAATGGAAGCATGTTATTCCTAAAGGATACGTTCGTGTGCTTGGAAAAATTGCAGAATTGAAAGACAGAGGAATTCATATTTATTTCTTTGTAGGAAATCATGATCTCTGGATGAAAGATTATCTGGAAGAAGAAATCGGATGTACCGTATTCTATCAGAAACAATATTTTGAAATGGGAGGAAAGCAGTTTCTGCTGGCTCATGGAGATGGTTTGGGACCTGGTGACAAAGGATATAAAAGAATGAAGAAACTATTCACCAATCCGGCGGCTCAATGGTTTTTCAAATGGCTTCACCCTGATATCGCGATGAAAATTGCATTATACCTTTCCCAAAAAAATAAAATGATCTCCGGAGAAGAAGACAAAGCTTTTTTGGGAGAAGATAAAGAGTTTCTGATTATTTATTCCAAAGAAAAGCTGAAAACTCAGAAGATTGATTATTTCATCTATGGTCACAGACACCTGCCAATGGTACTGGATCTGCAACAAAACGCAAAATATATCAACCTTGGAGACTGGATATCCTATTTCACTTACGGAGTTTTTGAAAAGGATTTTGAACTCAAGACTTTTGAAAAATAAAGCAAAAAAAATTACCCCTAAAAAGAGGTAACTTTCGAACGGGTGGAAGACCCACTCTTGTTTTTAATCCATATTCCAAGTAATACATTGCAATAAGTCTACCAAAATAGGTTTTATATAGTAAAAAATTATTAAATAACAATATTTTATCTCTGTAATTGCCTTGTAGTAAGGGATTAAGGAATTTAAAAATTATGGAATTGAAAAATATATTCAACATAAAGACTGAACAGCATTTTCTAAGTGCATCATTGAAAACATTTCGTTATCAATATGAAAATGTTGAAATATACCGGAAATTCGTTGATTTTCTGAAGGTGAACCCCGATGAGGTAGATAGCCTGGTGAAAATTCCGTTTCTTCCTATTGAAATGTTTAAAAACCATCAGATTCTGGATAAAAATGTGGATACGGATCTTTACTTTCAAAGTTCGGGAACCACCCAGATGAACCTTTCCAAACATTTTATTGCAGATCCGGAGCTTTATGAAGAAAGCATTTATAAAAGTTTTGAACAATTTATCGGAAAACCGGAAGATTTTATTTTTCTTGGGCTACTTCCAAGCTATCTTGAGAGACAAAACTCATCACTGATCTATATGGTAGACTATCTGATGAAGAAGTCTGCAAAACCGGAAAACGGATATTTTCTTTATAATCATGCTGAGCTTTTTGAATTATTAAATACACTGCAGGGCAAAAAAGTTATTCTTTTTGGGGTTTCTTTTGCCCTATTAGACTTTCTTGATTACTGTCATTCCGAGCAAAGCGATGAATCCCTGAACTTCCCTGAAAATTTAATCGTAATTGAAACCGGCGGTATGAAAGGGCGAAAAGAAGAAATGACCAAGGATGAATTGTTGAAAATCTTGCAGGAAGGACTTAAAACGGACAGAATATATTCAGAATATTCCATGACAGAGTTACTTTCACAGGCTTATTCCCTTGGAAATAATGAATACGAATGTCCGAACTGGATGAGAATCATGGTTCGGAATGCAGAAGATCCTTTGGCTTACGAAAAAGAAGGCCGTACAGGAGCTATTAATATCATTGATCTTGCCAATACGCATTCCTGCTCATTTATTGCAACACAGGATTTAGGGAAAATAATGGGTGATAAATTTCAGGTATTAGGAAGAATAGATCATTCAGATATCAGAGGATGCAGCCTGCTGGTGAGTTGATGATTTTGGACATAAGAGAACAATTGTGAATGGTCAATTCGCTTCGCTTGTCAATTTTTGTATCATAAAATAATTTGCGACTTTTGCTGAGTGAAACGCCCTTGCGAGCCTTTAAACACTTGGATATTAAAGACTTTGCGGGCATTGCGTTTTATTAAAATATTTTTACCATCATAAAAAATGATCAAAATAGAAGAACTCATACATGCCTACATCCATTCCCATTGCGATTTTGAAAAAGAAATTGTACTGACGAATTATTTTCAGGCAGATTGGGAAGCGGACATATTAATCATAGATTCGGAAGGTGGAAGTCATGAAATTGAGATCAAGCTTTCAAAGAGTGATTTTAAAAATGATTTTAAAAAATCATATATCAACAAAGATACCGGGGAAAAATTTCTGAAACATGATAAAATTTCCTGTGGAGATTATGTATGTAATTCCTTTAGTTTTTTGCTCCCGATGGGAATGGTAGACGCAGCTCTTATCCCTGAACATTGTGGAATCATCGAATTCTATCATAATGCAGATACCTGGGAAACTGAATTCTATCTGATCCGCCAGCCTAAAAAGCTTCATGAAGATTCTTACTGGAAACTGAATGACAAAGATCTTTTCATCAGGAAAATGGCGCTTAATCTTCTTCAGCGCAAAATGGAAATTAAAGGGAAACATGAAGAGCTCATCTTTAAAAATCCTTTTGAAATCAAAAAGCTGAAATAAAAAAATGTTGGGTTTAACGAAAAGTTTAATCTCTATTTTTAAGTTTTATGGAAGCAAAGGTGAAATCAATGACATTGATTCTTACTAAGCCAACATTACAATTAGCTTCATAAGCAACGTATTTGTAACCACTTTGTCCCCTTTTAAATAAAAAGTTTCTCTTATAAAAAAACTTTGCGTTTACAAGAATTTCAAAGCAATTTATTCAAATCAGAAATAAAAAAATCCTGCCGCCTGACAGGATTTTATCATTAAATATTATTTTAAAATTAATCTGCAATTTCAGCAGTATCTCTCTGAAGTAAGAACTTGTAGATCAATCCGCCTACAACTCCTCCCAAAATAGGGGCTACCCAGAACAGCCAAAGCTGTGACATGGCAATTCCTCCCATAAAGACTGCCTGAGAAAGGGACCTCGCAGGGTTTACAGAGGTATTGGTAATCGGGATAGAGATCAGGTGGATCAACGTAAGCGCAAGACCGATGGCAAGACCGGCAAACTTACCGTTAGCCCACTTATCTGTAGCTCCCATGATTACAATTAGGAAAAATGCGGTTAATAGAAACTCGGCAAGAAATGCTGCTCCCATACTGAAAGCTTTTCCATTGTAAACGGCTTCACCGTAAAAGTTCGTGGCAAAATCTCCGGGTTTTGAGAATTCTACCGCTCCGGCACCGTTAAGGATTGTGTACAGACATCCTGCTGCTACAATCGCTCCCAAACACTGGGCTACAATGTAAGGAATAAGGTCTTTAGCAGGAAATCTTCCTCCTGCTAAAAGCCCGAAAGAAACTGCCGGATTAAAATGCCCTCCTGAGATATGCCCTACAGCGTAAGCCATGGTAAGAACAGTAAGACCGAAGGCTAAAGCAACGCCTAAAAGTCCGATGCCGATGTCTGGAACACCCGCTGCGAAAACAGCGCTTCCACACCCTCCGAAAACAAGCCAAAATGTGCCGAAAAATTCAGCGAAAAGTTTTTTTATCATGTTGTTTATTGTTTATGTATCTCAAATGTAAAATTTAAATCTTAAAGTAAAAAGTTAAAACTGAAAAAATATTTCAAAAAAGAGGGAACAAAAATTGCAAAATCTGTAATTTGGTGTAATGTTTGTTTGGGATTTATTGAGAGAGTATTATCATCAGTCTTGAAAGATCTAACATAAATGTTTTATCTTTCATTTGTAATTTAAAAGGAAGGTGAATGAGAAAGTTTTTTTGTGTGGTCTTTGTACCTTTTATTTATAGTTTACATTATTCGCAGGCAGCCAAAAAAGCTTTTCCCTGCTATGATCTTGCCACTGTATTAAAGGTAGAACCTACACCGCTTTATAAATCTCATCTTGATGCTTCCAAGGGGTTTGGAGTGCAGTTATTGAAAGATTCCAAAACCGTACAGAAATATATCAACAACGGAAAATTCCACAAAATAAAAAAATCCGGCAAAGGGTATCAGGTTCAGAGACTTGATTACAGCAGGGCTTATATGGTATCCAAGGCAAAAACTACTCTGGAAAAAATAGGGTCAAAGTTCAGTAAGGATACAAAAGGCGGTACATTTACGGTTTCATCCATTACCAGAACCCTTGAAGACCAGTGCAGGCTGAGAAGAGTGAATTCTAACGCCTCACTAGGAATTAGTTCTCACAACTATGGCAACTCTTTTGATATTTCTTACATAAGATTCAACAACGTTTTAAAATACAATCCGAAAATGGAAATAGCTCTGGAGAAAGTTTTAAAGCATTATGAGAAGGCTGGTAGAATATATTACATCAAAGAGAAGCAGCAGAGCTGTTATCATATTACTGTGAAAAATTATTAATTAAAATCCTCTTGCATAGCATATTTAGTTTGTATATTTTTATACGACTAAAAACTATGCTTATGTCAACATTAAACATTGTAGACTATATGCTGCCTGTAGAAGAATGTAGAGCAGCGTCAAACCAGTGGAAAGCATGTCTTTCTGACTTTTCCAAAATTCAAAAGCTTATCCCTACCAACTATGTTTTTAATATTTCCAGAGAACACCTTGAATGGATGAAGGGGTTTAAGGATTATAAAGACTTCTGTGCTGCAGTAGGAATTTACAGAGACCGATTGATTCTTATCTTTTATCCTATGAACAATGATGGGGTAAAAATAGATGTAAAAGAATATCCATATAGTTTCCTTACCGAACTTGAAAAAGATCTGAGATTGCAGGAAATTCAGGAATATACACTTATTAGAAACGCCGTTCTATCCAAAGATCTTGAAAGCATGGAAAAAAATGCCAATATGGGATTGCCTGTTTCCAATACACCCATTCTTGAACAGGACAAAGCTGTAGATGCTATTGAACGTTGGAGAAATCAAGGTATGGATTGGTTTTATAAAGAGACCAGAGAAAATCAGGGAAGTGGAATTTTCAGAAAATTCTATGTTCCTACAGCAGACCTTTGTCTTTCAGATGAAGGATTGGCAGGTATTACCTGTTCTTTTGGGATCAGATACAATGATATTTACGGAAAAATGTTGGTAACGCTTATCTTTATCTCTTTCCGTGAAAACCTTAGAAATGCAGAACTGGGAGCAGAATCAATTTCCAATACTTACGACTGGGCAAAACCATGTCCTCCTATTTGCCGTATCCCTGATGTAGATGTAGGAAGTGAATTTTAAAACGATCTATTGAGGAATGGCTGAACTTTATAAGGCAATTTTATTCCTGAATTATGCACTGCTCCTGTCCGTTATACTACTGGGAGCAGCAAAATACCGCATATTAAATCATAAAGAAAAGCAATATTTTCATTGTATTGCTTTTCTTTTTTTTATTGAATTGCTGAATCTGGCGCTGCCTTATATCTTCAGACTGAATGATACCTCATTCCTTTATCCCTTATACATTGCGGGAGAGTTTTTCCTGCTTACAGGTTTATTTATCAGAAAGCTGGACTGGCCAAGATATGTTTTGTGGATTGCAGGTGTATTGGCAACAGGTTTTATGATCTCGAAATACGGATTTGATTATCCTGCCAATGCTGACATAGCGAAAGTGGTTTCCAATATTATCATCATCTGTCTTTCCGGATTTACTCTGATTCGGGAGATTAAGAATACCTCTACACAGAACCGCTTTCTTTTGGTAGATGCCAGTATATTTTTCTATTACTCTGTCTCAGTATTTATTTTTATCATTCAGCACCAGATCGCCAATCTGTCCGAAAACGATTATTATACTATTCTCAGTGCCAATAATATTCTTTCGAGTATTTTGTACTGTTCATTTTTATATACTTTTTTCAGATTAAAGAAGTAACACTAAATATCAATCTGCTGATCCTGATAATTGTTACCATAACAGTTATCGTATCCTTTATTCTGCTAGCTTACAGAGCTTTTATTACCAGAATTATTAAGGAAAAAAATGTACAGCATGAAGCGGAAGTTCTTCATCAGAAAAAATTAGTTCTGGAAAACATCAAGGCCCAGGAAGAAGAAAGGAAAAGAATTGCTGTGATGATTCATGATGATATCGGAAACCGCCTCAATATTCTTTCTTTGTGGTTGAATAACCTCGATACTCAGGGTGATGAGCTCATCAAAAAAAATATCTACGGTCAGATGTCTTCCCTGATCGATGCTGCCAGAAGTATTTCCCATTCATTATATCCTGTAAACCTGGAATCTGTGGGTCTGGTTTTATATGTTGAAGAATTAATAGCCAACCTTTCCCATAAAATCAATATTTCCCTGCAGGTAATGTCTGGATATGAAAAGAAAGATCTTTTCGTGGAAGTACAGCTGTACAGGATTATTCAGGAGTTTACCACCAATGTGATCAAGCATTCCGATGCAACGGATATTTGGATTTACATTAAAGATTATCCTGAAAATATGGCCGTTGTAATTTCTGATAACGGACAGGGATTTGAATATGAAGAAGTGAAAAAAGGGATGGGAATCAAAAATATTGAATCCCGTATCAAATCAATGAACGCCACACACAAATGGAAAAAAACATTTTCAAATAAAGGAAGTCGTTTAATTATAAAAATTCCAAAATATCATGAGTTCCCAAATCAAACTAGCACTGATTGATGATGAACAGCTCATCCTTGAAGGGGTAAAAATGTTGCTGTCCAATGAAAAAAATATATCGGTTTGCCTTACCGCAGATAATGGCCCCGATTTTATAGAAGACCTCGGAAAACTTTCAAAAGATGAATTTCCTGATATTGCTCTCGTAGATGTTCAGATGAAACCTATGAATGGTTTTGAACTGGTAGAAATCCTGAAAGAAAAATATCCGGATCTTAAAATTATTATCCTGTCATCCCATTATAAAACCTCTATTCTCGGATATATGGTTAAGCTAGGAGTATCAGCATTTCTTCCCAAAAACTCGAATAAAAAAACCTTTATTGAAGCCATCACAATGGTAGATAAAAATGGTGTCTTTTTTACGGCCGAAGATCATCAGATGCTGTTTACTTATATGAACAGCTCTGCCAAAAAAAAATCTCTTTTTGAAACAGAAGATGAATTATCCGAAAGAGAAAAAGATGTGGTAAAACTGATCTGTCAGGAATTGACCAACAATGAAATCGGAGAAAAACTCTTTATCAGCCCCAGAACTGTAGAAAGTCACAGACAACGTATCCTGGAGAAAATCGGAGCCAAGAATACTGTGGGTATAGTAATCTATGCCATTGTCAACAATATTTACTCCCTTGAAAAAATCTAAATTGATTCCGTAGAAATACGGATTTTTTTATTTGGTACTTTTCACTCTAGCGAACCTTATTTTTCTTCTGTTATTTTGGAATGTCTCTTTCAGGGATGGTAGTTGAAAAAAAACACAAACAGGATCTTTAGTAAAAATTAAAGTAGAAACATGAATGGTAACAGAGTGATTTCCGTCGGGATTTTCTTTGACGGTACAGGAAATAATGGAGCAAATATTCTTTCACCGGATAAACCGCTGAATAATAATGAAAGCTATTATGGTACTTTCAGCAATATCTATAAATTATACAGTTTATTCGTTGGAGATGAAAAAATATATATTGAAGGAATTGGTACCGCGACAGGCAGTGAAGATAATAATTTTGCCATGGCAACCTGTGCAAATCCACCCTATGGAAGCGGATATTCGTCTGATGATAAACTTCAGAAAGCCGGAGATTTTGTGCAGAAAATAATCCATGATGAGACAAAGGAGTACCATTTCTATATCTATGGATTCGGGAGAGGAGGGATGCTAGCAAGAACTTTCTGTAATCAGCTTCTGACTTTTTATGCGGTAGGAAATTGCAGAATAAAATTTTTGGGGCTTTTTGATACGGTTGAGTCTAAGCCTTTTAATAATTATAACATGAAGATCTCTGCACAGGTAGAGAATGCTATGCATTTCTGTGCGGTTAATGAGGGCAGGTTTTTCTTTCCATTGACAGGTTTGTTTGAGAATTCGAAAACAATGCAGGATCAGAAATTGGAAAATCAGTCTTCAGTTTGGAAAGAAATATTTGTTCCTGGAGATCATGCTGATATTGGAGGAGGATATCTGGAAGGTCCACAATCTGTTTATATTTCTACAGATTTCATTAATGTTGATGATCTGCATGACTACGTTTCAGATATCAGAAATGCAAAAACCAATGCTGATGGAAATAAAATATGGGATGCTTTACTCTCGGAATATAAAGTGGAAACGGTTAATGCCCTTTCACAGGCCTATGTTTGCCGGGATAAAGTATATAATGACCTGTCAAAAGTATATGGAAAACTCATGATGGACGAAACCAATACCATATTATCAGTATTTAGTACTGAGAATGAAGCGTATTTTGGAACAGATTATAATAAGCATGCTTTTCTCAATCGGTTTTATATCAAAATGAAAGAATATGTAAAGGATCTTTCTACAAACAAAAAACCGATATATGATTTCGAAAGATTTGTGGATTATACCCATATTTCTTCAAACTTCGGATTGTATAGTGATAGTTTCCGGTACAGAACTCAGCGTGAAATTAATATTGAGTTGATTAATAATGGATTAAATGTATCAAGTCGTACCACCGTTGATGAAACAAGCCGTACAAAAAGGCTTTCCGTAGAACTTCATCTTCCTGAAGACAGCTTTGTTGCAGATTTCCTATATGGAACAAACGTTCCCAATAATGATATCTGGGTTCGTTCTATTATAAAAGCACCGGCAGCTACGATATTAAATGAATGGAAGAATTAATGAAAAACTTCTCAGTTTTAAATTTAGGTTAGGGGACATCTGAGGGTGTCTCCTTTTTTCGGTTTAATGTATTATATACAAGGAAAAACTGTTGAATCCTGACCACTTTTTTTATTTCTCGGCTATTCATTTCTTTTTCCGTATTTTTGCACCCGAAAATTCATTATTCATTACTAATTATTAATTAAGATGCTTTCGGTTCAAAGTTTAGGATTACACCATTCAGGAAATTATTTATTTCAAAATGTCAATTTCACCATTAAAAAGGATGATAAAGTAGGTCTCGTTGGTAAAAATGGAGCAGGAAAATCCACTTTGTTGAAAATGCTTTCAGGAGAAATTAATTTCTACGAGGGAGAAGTTGTCACTGAAGGAAGTGTTACCATTGGTTTCCTTAAACAGGATCTTGATTTCGTAAAAGGAAGAACAGTGTGGGCAGAAACCATGCAGGCTTTTGAACAGATCAATGCCTGGAAAAACGAACTGGAAGAGGTGAATCACCAGATGACCGTAAGAACAGATTACGAAAGTGATTCCTATACGGATCTGATTAATAAAATGACCGAGCTGAATGACCTTTTGATGAACCATGATGCCTACAATCTTGAAGGCGACATGGAAAAAGTGTTATTTGGTTTAGGATTTAAAGCAGATGACTTTCAGAAAATTACCGATGAATTTTCCGGAGGATGGAGAATGAGAATTGAATTGGCAAAATTACTTCTTCAGAAGAACGATATCATGCTTCTCGATGAGCCTACCAACCACCTGGATATGGAATCTATCATCTGGCTGGAGAACTTCCTGAAAGATTATCCGGGAGCTATTGTTCTGGTAAGTCACGATAAACAGTTTATGACAGCGGTGTGTAACCGTACTTTTGATATCAACAATAAAAAAGTTGATGATTATAAAGCGAATTACTCGAAATATCTTGTCATGAGAGAAGATCGCCGTGAGAAACTGATTCAGGCTAAAAAGAACCAGGATGCGGAGATCAAACAAATGGAGGATAACATTAATAAGTTCCGTGCAAGTGCTACCAAAGCATCTTTCGCGCAGTCCCTTATTAAGAAATTAGATAAAATCGAACGTATCGAAGTGGATAACGAGGACGTTTCGAAATTCAATATCCGTTTCGTACAGTCTATGGTTCCGGGGAAAGTGATCTTCGAAGCCATCAATCTTGGAAAAGCTTATGGGCAGAAGCAGATTTTTGATGATGTAGACTTTATCGTTCAGAGAGGAGACAGAATTGCCCTTTTGGGACAGAACGGACAAGGAAAAACGACATTGGCTAAAATTTTAGCCGGAGATATTAAAGATTATTCCGGAACCTGGAATCTTGGACATAATGTTAACATCGGATATTTCGCTCAGAATCAGGAAGAGGTTTTAACACCTAATAAAACGGTTCTGGAAGAAGCTGAAGATGCAGCAACAGAAGAAACAAGACCAAGAGTAAGAGACTTATTAGGATCTTTCCTTTTCCAGGGAGATGCCGTTACTAAGAAAACAAAAGTACTTTCCGGAGGAGAGAGAAACCGTCTGGCACTTTGTAAACTGTTACTTCGTCCTTTCAACACGCTGATCATGGACGAACCTACCAACCACCTTGATATCCAGTCTAAGGAAATTATCAAGCTGGCACTGCAGAATTTTGAAGGAACTTTAATAGTAATCTCTCACGACAGGGAATTCCTTCAGGGACTTTGTGATAAAATCTACGAATTCCGTGACGGGAAAATGAAAGAATTCCTAGGTGATATCAACGAATACCTGGAGTACAGACAAAAGGAAACCATCAGAGAGATTTCTGCAGAAAAGGCAAAACTTCACAGCGAAGTAAAGGTAGAGCCTAAGAAAGTGGAAGAAAAACCTGTCGTAAGCAACAGCCAGTCTTCAAATATTGTAAGTAAAGAACAGAAAAATATTCAGAATAAAATTAAGAAAGTGGAAGAGAAAATTTCTGAGCTTGAAACAAAAGTAGAGCAGATGGAAGCATCTTTTGCCAAAGAAAATCCTTCAGATGAAACCTTAGAAGAATACAACAAAGCTAAGGAAGAGCTGGATACCGCTTTACAGGAGTGGGAATATCTTGGAACACAACTGGATTAAACTAAAATATAAATGCTTCATCAAATCAGTAAGATGAAGCATTTTTTTGTAACAAAATTGTACTTGTTTCTACCTATTGTCAACAATCATTAAGTAATTTAATAAAAGTTTAAGGAAACAATTAAATTATTTTCATAATTTTGAAGCATGATTTTTAAAGAAAGCAGAAACATAAAGAGTTTTATCTCCAAACTGTTGTTTGGAGTGTATTTCCTCGCGCTGCTTTCTCAAAGCTTTCACCATCACGATTCTGTAGACTATTTTAAGGCTTTTCATCTTAAAAAAGCAGAGAATACGATGACGAAAGCCGTTACTAAAGAGAAAGCTGGCGACTGTCTGGCCTGCCACTTTTTGGTTACCGGACATACATTAGCTCCTGAAGAATTCAATTTTACTTTTGAGCATTACAGCCATGAAGTAAAACAAATCATCGCCATCCAGGAGAAAATCTGGTCACAGACCAAATTCACCTTCCAGCTTCGGGGACCGCCCGCACTTGCATAATTCATAGATTCTATAGGGTTTAAAGTTCAATGTTTACTGCTTTAAATTCAATGTTTAAAGTTTAAAGTTTAAAGTTTAAGGTTTCAAGATGTTGGGAAAAATACCTGATAATCTGTAATTGATATTTAATATTTAATAATGTTCAATTACTATTTTCCGGTTTCTTAACTTCTTATCAAGAATACATTGTACCATCAAAACTAACCCTTCCCACAAATTTTAACGAAAAATGTACCCTGTTGAAAAGGGTACGCAATCAATCTATTTACAATGAAATTGATATATTGCCTGCTGCTGGTCTTTTGCGGATCAGTATTTACAAGTGCACAAAAAACTTATACTGTAGAGGGAACCGTTCAGGATTTCCATGATAAAACATTGCTGGAAAATGCAGTGATTAAAATCGGGAACTTTACAGCCAAAACAAACAAGAAAGGTAAATTTTCTTTAGATAAAATTCCTGCAGGGAAGTATACACTCATTGCACAACATCCTGATTGTGATGATTATACTGAAAATATAGGAGTTAATCAGGATGTTCAGCTGGTGATTACACTGGAACACCATGTTAAAGATATTGAAACGGTTACCATCCATGGTAGTCATAAGAACAATGGAAGTATGGTGGTGAAAACACTTGATAAATCAACGCTTTCAAGAAATGTTACCGAAAACTTAGGGAATTTATTAACCAATATTTCCGGTGTAAATGTTCTTAAAACAGGAAATAATATTGCTAAACCTATTATCCATGGGCTTTATGGAAGCAGGGTTTCCATCATGAATGATGGGGTAAAACTTGCCGAACAGGAATGGGGAGTAGAGCATGCCCCCAATGTGGATGTCAATAATTTTGAACATATTGATGTGATCAAAGGGGCATCTGCTTTGAAATATGGAGCCGGCGCTGTAGGTGGAGTAGTTGTTTTACAGCCTCAGGTTTTGCCTAAGAAAGATACTATTATGGGAAATGTTTCTCTTTCCGGAATTTCCAACGGAAGAGGAGCCGATCTTAATGTAAAACTGGCAAAAACATGGGAGAATGGATGGGGCATAAAAACCAATGGAAGCTATAAAAAGCTTGGTGATCTTGAAGCTCCGGAATATGGACTGATGAATACCGGGCTTGAGAGTTCAGGATTTAATTTCGGTGTGCAGAAGATGACATTTGAAAAAGGATTTTCATTTGATTACTATCTGACGAAAAGCACAGTCGGGATTCTTAGAAGTTCTCACGTAGGGAACTCTGAAGATCTACGTAATGCTCTTACATCACCAGAACCTATCTATCAGAGAGATTTTAGCTATGATATCGATAATCCCAGACAGGAAATTGAACATCATATCGCTAAAGTTTCGGCCTATAAAAGGTTTGAAAATTTTGGAAAAATAACGGCTACTTACAGTTTTCAGTACAATCATAGAAAAGAATATGATATCAGACGTACAGAAGTGTTGAATAAGAAGCCGGCATTGAATCTTGAGCTGATCACCAATGATCTGAATGTAAACCACCTCATAGAAAGAGGGAACTGGAATCTTGAGACAGGAATTAATGCAGGATATCAGAATAACTATTCCAATACGCAGACTGAGGCAAGACGTCTTGTCCCGAACTATGACAGATATTATGCAGGAATTTATTCTGTACTAAAATATAAAATTACGCCGGAACTGGATCTTGAACTGGGAGGGAGATATGATTACGATCATTATGATGTAACAAAATGGTTTGGTCTGAGCGACTGGAATAAAAAATATGCTGCAGATTATTCAAATTTTGCAGTGAGAATAGATCAAAATAGAATTCTCACAAAACCATCATTAACGTATAATAATATTTCAGTAAACGGGGGAATTGTTTATCATCCATCCGAATATTTTAACCTGAAATTCAATTACGCCAGGGTTTCAAGATCTCCGAATATCGCAGAACTTTTTGCAGACGGACTTCACCATTCTGCAGCTATTATTGAAAGAGGAGATATGAGAATGAAAAGTGAAACCGGAAATCAGTTTAACTTGGTGGCAGATGTAAAAGCAAATGTCTTAAAAGGACTGAATATTTCTGTTAACCCATATTTCTTTTATACTCAGAATTTTATCAACCAGATTCCTACAGGATATCAGAATACTCAGTGGGGCGGAGCTTTTGTGGTATACAACTATCAACAGATCAATGCAAAAATGTATGGATTGGATATTGATGCTCAGCTTAAGATCACAGATAATCTGACTTACAAAGGAAGCGGATCTTACGTTTATGGGCAGGATCAGACTCATGATGTACCGCTTATTCTTATGATGCCTCCGAACTTTAACAATTCATTGGAATTCAATAAAAAAGAATGGAAGAACTTCTATTTCACCGTAAGTAACAATACATATCTGAAACAGACGAGATTTCCTGTTTATAACGTTCCGATCAGATTATTTGATTCAGACGGAAATCCTTACAATGAAGAAGTGGATATTTCTACACCTCCAAACGGATATTCCCTTTGGAACCTTCAGACAGGGGTAAATCTGTCTAAAAATTTCGGAATTGATTTCTCAGTTCGAAATGTATTCAATACGTCTTACAGAGATTATCTGAACAGACTTCGTTTCTTTTCCAACGAAATGGGAAGAAACTTCATTTTAACTCTTAAATATCAATTTTAATTATTTAAAATCAAAAACATGAAAAATATTTTTAAAAATACAACACTTATCTTAGGACTTTTATTCTTAGCTGTTTCTTTAAGCTTAATATCGTGTAACAGAAGCGATGATGAAGCAGATGACCTTCCTCAGGAAGAATTGTCAGATGTCCTTTTAAGAGTAACGGATCAGGCTGACCCTAATAATCCTATTGTTTATGATTATCAGGTGAACAGTACTACTAATCCTAATGTTAAACTGATCAATGGCCATACTTATAATGTAGAAGTTATTTTTAAAAACGGAGATGAAGATGCTACTCAGGAAATTAAAGACGCAAAGGATGAACATTTCCTTGTATATAATTTTCCTAACTCAGATATTACCTTAACCCGTACAGATGACGAAAAATCAACCAGAAAAGATGGAAACCGTGTTGGGTTGAAAACAAAATGGGTAGTCAATACTGCGGTAAAAAATGCTTCTGCACCTAGTCAGTTGGTTCTTACATTATTCCATGAGCCGGTAACGGTCTCTGAAGCTTCTGCCGTAAGCGGAAACGGAGTGATTTACGGAACTCATACAGGAGGAGAAACTGATGCACAGGCTAACTATAATATTGTTAATTAATATACCTTTAATCTTGTTTGGGCCACCGGAATTCTCCGGTGGTTTTTTATTTAACAATATTTGGCTTTATTAGTTGATTTTAAATGGGCTTTTTTCATAAAAAATTCCTATTTTTGCAACCTAAAATTTTAATCAATAATGAAGGTTACCGCACAAAACCATGATGACGTAAGTGCATTGCTTACAGTAACATTGGAAAAATCTGACTACAAAGAAAAAGTAGAGAAGCAGTTGATTAATTATGCTAAAAATGCGCAAGTTCCTGGATTCAGAAAAGGGAAAGTGCCTTTGAGTATGGTTAAAAAACAATATGAAGCAGGTATTGCATTTGAAGAAATCAACAGACAAGTTTCTGATGCTTTAAACAACTATGTTAATGAAAACAAATTAAGATTAGTTGGTCAGCCTGTTCCTCAGCCAGTAAACGAATTAAATTACAACGCTGATCAAATAGAAGTTGCTTTCGAAGTAGGATATGAGCCTGAATTCACTATAGATTTAGCTAAATATGAAGCTCCTCATTACAAAGTAGAAGCTTCTGATAAAGAAATCAGTAAGAGCATTGAAAACATGCAGAAGCGTTTCGCTGAGCAGGTTCCTCAAGATAAAATCACTAAAGATTCTTACATTGCTTTAGAAGTTTCTCAGGTTGTGGAAGAAGATGCTGAAGGAGAGCACCACCACCACCCAAAAAACCTTACTATTACTGCTGAAAACAAAGAAGCTTTCAAATTGGTAAAAGGTTTGAAAATGGAAGGTTCTGTAAAAGTAACGAAAGAAACTCTTGCAGGTGACGAAGAATTAGCTAAAGAATTAGGATTCAGCAAGGAAGAAGTTGAGCACCTACACCACAATGAAGTAGAAGTTAAAGTAAAAGATTTCTATTCATTAAACTTAGCTGAACTTAACCAGGATCTATTCGACAAAGTATACGGAGAAGGAAACATTAAGTCTGAAGATGAGCTTAAAGATAAAGTGAAAACTGAATTAGACGAGTATTTCCAACAGAATGCTGATGTTCACTTCGTGAATAAAGTATTAGAGCAAGTAACAGAGAAAGAAGAAGTAAAACTACCTGAATCTTTCCTTGTGAAGTGGTTATTATTCTCTAACCAGAATATCCAGTCTGAAGAACAGGCTAAAGAAATTCTTGAAGCTGAGAAAAACCAATTGAAATATCAGATCATCGAAGGTAAATTGATGACTGAGAACGAAATCAACCTTGACTATGCTGATGTATTAGCTCAGGCTGAGCAGTTAGTGAAAAACCAATTGGCAATCTACGGAATCCACCACTTAGGGGATGAAGAAATCCAGAAATATGCTGTTGAAATGTTGAAAGACCAAGAGCAGGTAAGACAAATTTCTTCTGAAGTAGCAATGGCTAAATTGAAAGATGTAATTCTTGAAAAAGCTAGCAAAAAAGAAACTAAAATTTCTCACGACGAATTTTTAGAAGAACTTAAGAAATAATTATATCCAGATATAAATATTTGAAAACCGTCAATTTTTTGGCGGTTTTTTTTATATATCCCACCTGAAAATCATTAATCATTAATCAATTATCAATCATTACTAATTGCTCATTATTTATTTGTATGTCCGCCAATATTCCTATATTTACTCTTTAAACTTTATTATAAATATGAAAAAGATCATCATTCCGTTTTTCTGCGCTGTACTTTTCTCAGTGCCTGCAGCAGCTCAGAAAAAAGGGGCTGCATCTGCTAAAACAGAAGCCGTACAATCAAAACTTACACCTAAAGAGGTTATTGATAATTATTTCAAAGCGTTAGGTGGAAAAGATAAACTGGACGCTGTAAAATCTACCATTACTGATAACACAGTGGCTGTACAGGGAATGGAAATCCAAATGACAACTAAGAAATTAGGAAATAAATTCAAATCTGTACAATCTTTCATGGGGAAAGAAATGGTACAGCTTTTTGATGGTGAAAAAGGATATTTTGATCAGATGGGAACCAAAACAGATATTCCTGCTGACAAAATTGCTGAACTTAAAAAAGGAAAGCCAATGGATGCTTTAGCATTTGATGCTTCTAATTTCCAGGCTGTATCTACAGAAAAACTTGACGGAAAAGATTATACTGTATTGTCTTCAGACAAAGGTAAATTCTATTTCGATGCCGGAACAGGACTTTTATATAAAACAGATGCCGGAGAAGGTAAAGCAACCATTAAAAGCTATATGGCGGTAGACGGAATACAGTTCCCTGCTGAAGTAGAAGCTGAAGGTGGAGGTCAGAAAATGACAATTAAAACCACAAAAGTGGTTATTAACTCCGGAGTTTCGGATGCTGATTTTAAATAATAAGATACTTTTTAAGACACAAAAACCGGGAATTTCCTGGTTTTTTTTATATATAAATAATTTTAACTCAAATTTAACTATAAAATTGATTTAATGATTTCTTCACCTTCTGAATAAATATTAGTTTTAAGCCGTAAATAAAATCAAATAACCATGAAAAAAGTATTATCTTCATTTGCAGTCATTTTCCTGATGTCTGCGAATGCCTTTGGACAGAATATTCCAGTGGATCCATCTGTACGAATTGGTACTCTTTCCAACGGAATGAAGTACTATATCAAAAAAAACACATTACCTGAGAAAAAAGTAGACTTCCGTCTGGCAATCAATGCCGGATCTATCCTTGAAGATGAGAATCAAAGAGGGTTGGCTCACTTTATGGAGCACATGAACTTCAATGGAACCAAAAATTTTCCGGATAATAAATTAGTA